>CAVPUP010000009.1:0-609611 GCA_963708965.1 uncultured Alphaproteobacteria bacterium
TGCCGCTCGGATGCTTGGGCGTGACTTTCGCGGTGTGGTCGAAGCTCGTCACTGCGATCACCTTGTGGCCACGTGCCTTGGCGGCGAGTGCGAGGCCGACGATCGAGCCGTTCACGCCCGAGTTCGAGGCGATGATGAAGACGTCGTTCCGGTCGATCTCGAACAGCGCGAGGAGCTTCTCGGCGACGCTCGGATCGCGCTCGAGGGCGGCGCCGCCGAGGATCGAGACATCCTCGCCACCGCGCAGCACCAGGGCGCGCAGCGGGATGCGGTTGGCGGCGATCAGCCCGCCGGCGCGGCCGGCGATCTCCATGGCGAAGGCTTCCGAGTGACCGGTGCCGAAGGCCTGGATCACGCCACCTGCCGCGACCGCGTCGGCGACCAGCGCAATCGCGTCGTCGATCGCCTGGTTGTCGGACGCCAGCTTGGCAAGGCGCGTCGCGACTTCGGTATGGAACTGCTTGGTCAGGTCGGTCATCTTCACTCGGTTCGGTTTGATCTGGGTCGTGGCGAGGCAGTCTGCGGGTGCGCCGCGCATCGGACGGCGGCGCGGTGCCACCGGCTGCGCCGGAAGCGGCGAGCAGGCGCGTCGTGCGCTCGAAGTTCGACTGGGCGATGAGCAGGTAGAGCAGGTCGACGACGAACAACTGGCAGTGCCGGGCCGAGAGGTCGGCCGGCTGCAGGTAGCCGTCGGGCGAGGTGGCGATCAGTACGTCGTCCGCCAGTCGCGCCAGCGGCGAATCCGGGTTGCCGGTGATCGCCACCGTGTGGGCGCCGGTGCCCTTGGCGACCGTCAGCATCTGGATGGTCTCGTCGGTGCGGCCGGTGTTGGAGATGCCGATGGCGACGCACTGGTCGTCGAGGATGGCGGCGCTGGTGAGACCGTTATGGACCTCGGCCCAGGTGTGGACGTTGATGCCGATCCGGTAGAGCCGCGCTTCCGTCTCCAGCGCCGTCAGGGCGCTGCCCCCTACCCCATAGACGTCGAGTTGGCGCGCCTTGACGATGGCCGCCGCAACCCGGATCGCCGTCTCGAGGTCGAGCAGGCTTGCGGTGCGCTGCAGCGACAGCACATGCGTGTTGAGTAGGGTGTTCCGGATGCCGTCCGGGGGATCATCGGGGCCGAAGGAGCGGCCGATATCGGCGATCCAGGCGGCCTTGGCCCCGCCGCGGCCAACATCCTCGGCAATGTCGACGCGCAACTGCGAGTAGCCGTCGAAGCCGAGCATGCGGCAGAAGCGGGTGACACTGGCCGGTGAGGTTCCGGCGCGCTCGGCTAGCTCGGTGATGGAGAGCGTCAGCGGCGCCTTCGGATCTTCCCGAAGCAGCGCAGCGATCTTGCCCATCGTCGGCGGCATCTGAGACTGGTAGGTCTCGATGCGGTCCAGGATTCTGAACGTCTTTGCCAGGGCGGTCATCTATGCTACAGCCGATGCCTTGAAAATCGCTATCATAACTTGCGACCCATCGTTGAAAACAATTCTTACCCACGACGGCAGCCCTTTGCAAGCGGTCCGGTAGCGAATGAAAACAGCCTTGCTCGCCATCGACGTAGGCGGCTCCACCTCGCGTGCCACGCTCGTCGATCACGCCGGAAACTGCCTGGGACAGGGCCGCAACCGCGGCGGCAATCCCGGCTCGAACCCGCCGGACCTCGCTGCCGCCGCGATCGTCGCCGCCGCGCAGGCGGCGATCGAAGATGCCGGCCTGCAATCGCCGAGGATCGAGCTCGCCCTCATCGCCATGGCGGGTCCCCGGATCCACGTTGCACAGGCGCAGCTCGAAGCGGGCCTCGCCCGGCTGGGCCTTGCCGGTCCGCTGCTCTTCACCGGCGACCTGCAGGCGATGCTGGCGTCCGTCACCTCCTCCACCGACGGCTACTGCGTCGTGTGCGGCACCGGCGCCGGCGCGGTGCGCCTCCGCGATGGCGAGATCGACGCCGTGGTCGACGCGGCAGGCTGGCTGCTGGGCGACGCCGGCTCCGGCTACTGGCTGGGCCACCAGGCGGCGCGGGCGGTCACCGCCGATATCGAAGGCCGCGGCGAGAGGACTGCATTGACCCCGGCGCTGCTGGCTTCGCTCGATATCCCGTTTTCTGACGAACGCGGGCGCGGACAGTCGGCCCGATCCGCTTCGCCGCCTCATCGACGCCATCTACGCCATGCGGCCGATCGAACTCGCGCGCTTTGCGCCGCTGGTGATCGCCAACCGCGCCGACCCGGTGGCCGCCCGGCTGCTCGCCGAGGCCGAGGGCTACCTGCTCCAGGACTTCAGCATGGTCTTCGACCCCGGCATGCCTGGTCCCGTGGGCCTCGGCGGCGGCATCATCGCGCATCTCACCGGCCTGCCGGGTGCCATCAGCGAGATCATCCGCGGCCGCGGGACAGACACCGGATATCCGGCTGGTGAAGGATGGCTCCGTGGGCGCCGTCGTGTTGGCGTTGCGCAGCGCGAATGTGAGCGTCGAAGAGGCGATGGTGCAGCGGATCATCGCATCGATTGCGGAGCACGCTGCGAGAGCGAGTGTCTAAGGGGAGAGGTAGGCCCCTCGGCCGATGTGCTACTTGAGCCCTCAGCTCTCCTCCAGCACGTGCATGCGCAAATCCAGCGTCCGCGGCAATGGATGCGCCATGAGATCGGCGTTCACCTCATCCCTGTTCGGCGCCCGGCCCAACACCGCGGCCAGCCGTCCGCGCCGCAACCGTATCCACAGGTCCGACAGCAGTGTCTCGCCCTCGCGGATGGTGGCGAACTGCCGGCTCAGCAACAGCCGTTCGAGCGAATCGAAATCCTCCTCGTCTGCCGCCACCACGGCGCGGGCAAGGAGTATCCGCTCATTGTCGCCGATGTCGGCGGGCAGCGCCGCGACGAACTTCCTGAGCTCAGCCGGCCGCTCGGCGGCCATCAGGAACTGCGCGATCTCGACGGCCAGCTCGGGCGGCGCATCGCCCATGCCCCAGGCCCTGGCATAGCTGGCGATGGCGGCATCGATCTCCTCGCTGAGCAGCGCCTCCAGCCGGTAGCCTAGCCAGCTCGGCCGAACCGACAGCGACTGCGTCGTGTGCTGGCGGGCGACGCCGCGGTCGCCACGATCGAGCGCCGCGACCGCCAGCATCAGGGCGTGGATCCACGACATGCCCTCTGCCGCCGCGCTGGCGTTCAGCCGCTCGACCCAGAGGTCCGAGACGGCAACGCCGCGCGGCAGTGCATCGAAGTTTTCCGCACTCACCGCGCCGCCCGCGGCGATGTCATCCCAGAAATCGCCGCTCGGCTCCAGGTCGAAGTCGAGCCCCGCCGCCAGCTTGCGGTGCAGCAGCCGTTCCTGCCGCATCCCCCAGGGTTCCCCCGCAGACCAGCGGGTGGTGAGCGGCAGCCGCGCCTCTTCGGCGAGGAACGCACCCACCCGCTCCAGTTCCGCGGCGGGAACGGCTTCGTCCAACCTGACGGCGGCATGTGAAGCCGCCACTCCATAATCCCCGTCATGCGCCCGCGCCGCATCGAGTTGGATCGGCATGAACACTTCGGTCCACTCCCGCTCCTCATGCGGCGCCAGCGCGAAGCGCTGGTTCTGCGTGGGCGCGATCCCGCTCTGGATCTCGAGATACTTCCCCTCGCCCGGACTGGAGAGGTAGTCCATCCAGTTCTGGCCGCCCGGCGCGCTGCCGAAATAGAAGAACTTCCTGCCCTGCATCTGAGCCGTGCTGGTCTGCATCAGGCCATAGCCCGCGCGGTCCACCGAGGCGATGAACAGCCGCGGGGCAGCGGGCGCCCGGAAGAACACCGAGGTCGCGTTCTCCCAGTTGTCCGGATAGGACGGATCGTTGGCCCGCGGAAAGTCGCAGCGTCCCAGGTTGTTTCCCGGCCAGATGTGCTCGACCGAATACTCGGCCGGGCTCAGCACGCGCGTGCCGTCTTCCATCGGTGCCGCGACGTTGGTCCACCAATAGGCAAGCCGCTCGGCATCGGACGGGTTGACGATCCGGCCGTGGGCGAAAAGCTGCGCCGAGCCGGCCGGCATGAACAAATCGACCTGCCACGTCGCCTCGACGATCCGGTCGAACTCATAGAGCCTGAGGATCGGCCCCTGGGGCGTCTCCCGAACCCCGGCGAAGACCGGCGCGCAGGTGAATGGCGTATGCCCCGGCACGAGACCGTTCCACTCGATGCCGCCCGAGAACCAGGCATTGAGGGCCGCGAGGTTCGCCGGCTGGAACACCGGGTTGCGGAACACCAGGTCGCGCCCGGTTGCGAGGTCCTTGAGCTCGAGCAGCCTGCCACCCAGCGACGGCGCGACCACGGCGCGGAGCCACCCGTTGTCGATCACGATGCAGTCGAGTTCCGTCGGCACCCGTTCGCGGTCGTAGTCGTCCGAGACCTGGTAGGGCAGGATCGAGTCCTCGCCCCAGTTGAAGCCGTGGGCGCTTTCCTCTTCCGTCAGCCCCAGATTGGGCGGCGTCGGCCGGTTGGGCATGGGCTGCTGCCAGCGGAACCGAGGCAGGTTGCTGGGTGGTCCCAGCCGAGCGGCCAGGAGGGTGATGCGCTCTTGGCGGATGCTGGTCGGGCCGGAGGTCATGTCAGGCGTCCTTGAGGAACAGTTCGACCACCGGCACCACCACGTCGGGCTTCTTGACCGGCAGGTCGAGGGTGAGCGTGGTCTCGCCCACGGGCGGCACGAAATGCGGGTCGTCGCTGGCGCCGATCCACTTCACCTCGCTCGCATCGTGCAGCAATTGCGCGTAGCGGACCCGGCCCGCGAGCCCGTCGAGGTGCACGAAGCGGTTCGGCCAGTTGTAGATGTGGAGGTACAGCCGATCGCCCCGCTGGGTGAGCCGGCAGCCGTCCGGAGCCGTGAAAGCCGAAGCGCCGGCGCCGTGGATGGCGCGGCTGTGGAGCTTCATCCATCCGGCATAGGCGTCGAGCGCGTCGATGGCCCGCTGGTCGAACGTGCCTCGACCCGTCGGCCCGACGTTCATCAGCAGGTTGCCGCCCAGCGCCACTCCGTCGATCAGGATTTGCAGCAGCTGCGCCGGGCTCTTCCAGGTGTCCTCGTCGCGGTGGTAACCCCAGGAGCCGGAGAAGGTCTGGCACATCTCCCACGTCACCTTGCGGCCGTTGATCGTCGGCGGAGTGCGCGGCGTGTACTGCTCCGGCGTCAGCACGTCGGGAATGTCGGTCTCGATGTCGAGCCGGTTGTTGACGATGATGTCGGGCGCGAGCCGGCGAACGAGCTTCAGGAGCTCGAGACTTTCCCAGTCCTCCGCCCCCTTCCCCGGCAGGCCCTTGTAGGTGCGGCCGGGGTAGCTGAAATCGAACCAGATGATGTCGATCGGCCCGTAGCCGGTCAGCAGCTCGGTCACCTGCTCTCGCATGGTGGCGGCGTAGCGCTTCATGTCGCGGCCGGCATTGAGCGACGCCGCATCCTCGCGGTTGCGCAGCGGATGGTACATGTCGATGGGGAAATCGGGGTGCTGCCAGTCGAGGAGCGAGTAGTAGAAGCCGATCTTCAGCCCCTCGGCGCGAAACGCCTCGACGAAGGGCGCGATCAGGTCACGGCCATGAGGCGTGTGGGTCGCGTTGTAGTCGGTGGTCTTGGTATCCCACAGGCAGAAGCCGTCATGGTGCTTGGCGGTCAGCACCACGTATTTCATCCCCGCGGCGCGCGCGCGTCTGGCCCACTCCCGGGGGTCGTAGAGGTCGGGATCGAAATGCTCGAAATACTTCCGATAGCCCGCGTCGTCGATTTCCTCGCGGCTCTTCACCCACTCGTGCCGCGCCGCCAGCGCATAGACACCCCAGTGGATGAACATGCCGAAACGGTCATGCTCGAACCACGCCTTCTTGTGTGCAGGCAGGAAGAGGTCGGCGGATGCCTGGTCGGCCATGGCTGGGTCCTGCGGCGATGAGACCCAGGTAAGTACCATGCCGGCCAATCGTTTCAAGGCCGGGTGCTGCCGACGGTCGCCGCAGTCGCCGCCCCGACCTAGCCCATTAGTGACCCAACACCTTCTCCATGGCGTTCGGCTGATCGTGGACCGCCAGCTTGTCCATGATGGTGGCGCTGGCGTCGTTTAGGCCGAGAACCTCGACCTCCACGCCAGCGCGGCGGAGCTTGAGCACGACCTTGTCGACGGCATTGACGCCGGTCAGGTCCCAGATGTGGGCCCTGGTGAGATCGATGCGAACCACCTCGACCTTCTCGGCGAGATCGAAGGAATCAAGGAAGCTGTCCGCCGAGGCAAAGAACAATTGTCCTTCAATGTGGTAGTCGCGCGTCTTGCCATCGGGCGTGAGGATCGAACTGACGCGGAAGATCTGCGAGACCTTCCAGGCAAAGAAGATACCCGAGAGCAGCACGCCCACGCCGACGCCCAGCGCAAGGTTCTGCGTGCCGACCACGGTCAGCACTGTCGCCAGCATGACAATGCTCGAGCGGCGCGGGTGCTTGCGCAGATCGTTGAGCGACGCCCAACTGAAGGTTCCGATCGAGACCATGACCATAATGGCGACGAGCGCGGGCATCGGTATCAGCCCGACCCAGTCGCCCAGGACGAGCAGCAGGAACAGCAGGAACGAGCCGGCGACGAAGGTGGAGAGGCGGGTGCGGCCGCCCGACTTCACGTTGATAACGGACTGGCCGATCATGGCGCAGCCGGCCATGCCGCCGAACAGGCCGCTGGCGATATTGGCGATGCCCTGCCCCACGCTCTCGCGGTTCTTGTCGCTGCGGGTGTCGGTCATCTGGTCGACGATCGATGCCGTCAACAGGCTTTCGAGCAGCCCGACCGCCGCCACGGCGACGGAGTAAGGCAGGATGATCCAGAGCGTTTCCAGGTTGAGCGGCACGTTCGGGAGCAGCAGCAGCGGGAGGGCGTTGGGCAACTCGCCGAGGTCGGCGACGCTGCGCGTATCGATACCGAAGACGAGCGCGATGGCCGTCAGGACGAGGATGCAGACCAGCGGCGAGGGAACGAGCTTCGTCACCCGCGGGAAGAGGTAGATGATGGCGAGGCCCGCGCCGATCATGGCGTAGGTCTGCCAGGTGACGCCGATGAGCTCCGGCAGTTGCGCCATGAAGATGAGGATCGCCAAGGCGTTGACGAAGCCTGTCATCACCGAGCGCGAGATGAAGCGCATCAGGTAACCGACGCGCAGCCACCCGGCGCCGATCTGGATCACACCAGCGAGGATTGTGGCGGCCAAGAGGTATTGCAGCCCATGCTCGCGCACTAGCGAGCCGAAGAGCACCGCGGTGGCGGCCGTGGCCGCCGAGATCATCGCGGGACGGCCGCCGGCGAAGGAAATGACGATGGCGATGACCACGGAGGCATAGAGCCCCACCTTGGGGTCGACGCCAGCGATGATCGAAAAGCCGATGGCCTCGGGGATAAGGGCCAGGGCTACGACAATTCCGGAGAGAACGTCGGCACGAACGTTGGAGAGCCAGTCACGGCGAAGGCGGTCGGACAAGAGCATGAGAAGGGGTACAGGCGAGCAGGCGAGGTTCGCGATTGGCAAGCCAATCGCAGTCGCATCGCTCAAGTGTCCGGCGGATCGGCGGCCGGAAGAGCCACCCGGAATTGCACCGGGTCCGGGATGAGTAGGATGCGTTTGTCAGATTTGTCGGCCGGAGGCAACCGTTGGGAGGACGTGGCACCGCCGAGCTAGTGCTCATCAGCCGGCCGATGCGACCGGCGGAGGGCGCCGTCCGCGGCTGATCTCAGCCCCCCGCGCCCTGGTATCTGCCGATGCAATAGCGCCATTGCCAAATCGCGAGCAGGACGAAGAACGGCCCGGCGAGCAGTGCCAGGGGACCGGCCCAGTCGCCAAGGAGGGGGATGGGCTTGCCGAGCAGCACCGCGACCGGGACCGCCGCCATGAAGCCGAGCGGTACGATGGTCAGCATCGCGCCCTGGATGCCCACCGGGAAAATGGTCAGCGGATAGCGCGAGAGCTCCCAGAAGCCGAAGAACAGCGAATAGAGGTGGTTCGATCGCGTCCAGATCAGCGCCGTGGCGCCGATGATCGTCAGGATGGCGCCGGTCACCATGGCCGCACTGAGCAGCGCCAGGATGAAGTAGGCCATCCAACCCGGCGACCACGGCACCTCGACGATGGTCAGCGACCACCCCATCATGGCGATGCCGAGCAGCGCATGGCCGGTATAGCCGGGGTTGAGCCCCGCGAACACCATGTAGGCCCAGGGGCTGATTGGCTTGGTCAGCAGCGTGTCGAGGGTGCCAAGTCGCACCGCCTCCTCGAGCTGGCGCATCTGGGTGAAGCTTAGGCAGGCGCCGAGGGAGTAGCCGAGCAGGTGGAACGAGAACAGCAGCGCCAGCTCCGACCAGTCCCACCCGGCGATGCCGCCGAAGCGGTCCGCCAGGATCCAGATCATCGCGAAGGAGCTCGCATAGGTGATGATCTGCGCGACGCGATCGATCCAGAAGGCGCCGCGATACTCCAGCTGCGAGCGCAGGTGCATCAGCGCAAGGTGCGGCAGGATGCGCAGCCGTGGCAGCATCTCAGCCTCCCTGCACGATGATCTTGGTGGAGGCCTTGCGCCACAGCAGCGCCACAGCGACGGCCAGCAGCACCGCCCAGCCCACCCCGATCGCAAAGCAGAGGAGGTTCTCGCCCGGCGTCAGCCGGCCGATCCAGACCGCCGAGGGATAATAGACGATCCAGGCGAAGGGGAGGTACGCGGCCACGGTCCCGAACGGCTGCGGGAAGAACCAGAAGGGGATCAGGCTGCCCGAGAGCAGGTTCAGGATCGCCTGGAACGCCCATTCGAGCGAGAACGACGTCAGCAGCCAGAAGGCGATCAGCCCGAACAGCGCCGACACCAGCGCGCAGATCGTATAGGCAAGCAGCAGGTAAGGGATGAACATCACCCCATCCAGCAGCGTCGCCGGCGGCAGCATGCCATAGACCAGCGCCACTACCGTCACCGTCGGCACCACCAGGAACACCAGCCGGAACGCCGCCCGGCCGAGTTCGCTGCTCAGCACGTAGAGCGGAAAACTCGCCGGCTTCACCAGCCAGACCGCGACTTGACCCGTCCTCAGCCCCTCGCCGATGCCACCGATGATCTGCTCGTAGCGGATCGCGCCGAGCACGGCGCCGCCCAGCAGCGCGTAGGTAACCATCTGCTGCAGGCTCACCCCGTCGATACTGGTCGCCCCGGCATAGATCGCCAGCCAGATGGCGACCCGCGCGAAGACCTGCACGAGCTTGCCGAACATGTTCGCCCAGACTTCGTGCCGATAGGCGAGCTGGGTCTGGAACGCGCTCTGCGCGAAAGCCAGATAGACGCTCATGTGACAACCGCCGGCGCCGCGTTCCGGCGCTGGTAGAAGCCGCGGATCACCTCCTCGATGGTCGGCTCGGCGATCGAGACGTCCTTGAGATCCTGCCCGTTGCCGATCTCGCCGAGCACGTCCATCAGCGACACCTCGCTCCGCCCGATGCTGTAGTGCTTGCGCAGGCCCTCGTCGGCAATCAGCGTTGCGCAAGCGAGGTTGAGCGGCCCGGGGTCGCTGCCGAACTCCAACATTACCCGCCGCCCCGAACCCAGTGCCGAGCGAAGCCTGTTGAGTTCACCGTCGAATATGAGCTTGGCGTGGTCGACCATGATCAGCCGGGGGCAGATCGTCTCGATGTCCTGCAGGTCGTGCGTCGTGAGGATGATGGTGACGCCACTTTCGCGGTTCACCTCGGCGAGAAACTTCCGCACTGCGTCCTTGGCCACGACATCCAGTCCGATGGTCGGCTCGTCGAGGAACAGCACCTTCGGGTCGTGCAGCAGCGCCATCACGATCTCGGCCCGCATGCGCTGGCCCAGCGACAGCTGCCGCACTGCCCGGTCGAGGAAGCTCGTGAGATCAAGCATCCGCGAGAAGCGCTCGAGGTTCTCCCGGTAGCGGGGCTCGGCAATGTCATAGATGCGCCGGTGCAGCGCGAAGGAGTCGATGACAGGCAGGTCCCACCAGAGCTGGCTGCGCTGCCCGAACACGACGCCGATCTGCCGGGCGATCTCCATCCGCTTCTCGTGCGGCGTGCGCCCGAGCACCGAGATGCTGCCGGCGCTGGGCACCAGGATGCCGGTCATCATCTTGATCATCGTCGACTTGCCGGCGCCGTTGGGGCCGAGATACCCCACGGCCTCGCCTTCCGCGATGTCGAAGCTCACGTCCGTTACGGCGGTGACCTCGGTGTACTCCGCCGTCACCAGGGTCTTCAGCGCCCCGAGGAATCCCGGAAAGCGCCTGTGCTGCCGGAACCGCTTGGACACGGCCCGCGCCTCGATCTGCGACATCCGTCGAATCCCTCCCAGCCCACGGACACATGAGCATACGTGGCTTTTCCTTCGACGGCTTCCTGATTGACGCCGCCTACCCGGTGACACCCCGCTGCCGTGAGGGTACCCTCCGGACATGAGCGAGGTCTCGTCCATTGCCAGCGACATCGCTGCCCATCTGTGGGTGGAACCGCGCATTGCTTGATCCCCGCGTAACTCTGGCACGGGACGGAATAGCAGCGCGGTCGCTCCAGGGAACCGTGGTGGCGGAGCGCTATGTCGACACGACTTTGCGACAGGCGAAGGTGCCCTCGGCCACGTTGCGGCGGGCGCCCTCCCCGATGCCGAGCAGCTCGATCAGTTGTTGTACGGCGAGCTGTTCCAGGTGCTCGACGAGGCGGATGGCTGGGCTTTCGGGCAGGCGATGCGTGACGGCTACGTGGGCTATGTCGCGGCCGCAGCGCTCGGGGCGCCGGGGCCGGCTCCGACCCACATTGTACGGGCGCTACGGACCTACGGGTTCAGTGCGCCCGACATCAAGGCGACGCCGACCGGGCTCTATTCGATGAACGCGCTGGTTGCGGCCGAGGGGCGCGAGGGGCGGTTCGTGAAGACGGCCGGCGGCTGGTTCGTGGCGGAGCACCTTGCTCCCGTTGGCGAAGCCGCGCCTGACTTCGTGGCAGTCGCCGAGCGGTTCGTCGGCACACCATACCAGTGGGGTGGACGCGAGAGCCTGGGGCTCGACTGTTCGGGGCTGGTGCAGCAGGCGCTCTACGCCAGCGGCCGGGACTGCCCGCGCGACAGCGACCAGCAGGCGGCGATGGGCGAGCCGGTCGAAGAACTGCGCCGCGGCGACCTGGTGTTCTGGCGTGGCCACGTGGCTCTCATGACCAGCGCCACCGACATCATCCACGCCAACTCCTTCCACATGGCCGTGGTGATCGAGCCGCTGGCCGAGGCCGTGGCGCGGATCAGCAGCCGCGGTGGCGGCGAGCCGACGGCCCAGCGGCGGATATGAGCCGCTAGGCCGGCATCGGGCGGATGAAGTGGTTTGCCGCGACTTCGCGCACCTCGGCCTGGACGATGGCCGACTGGCGGCGGATCACGTCGATGCGGCCGAGTTCGTCGCCGAAGCGGGTGTCGGTGAAGCGGCGATCGGGATCGGGCACTGCGGAGAGCAGCAGGCGGGTGTAGGGGTGCTGCGGGTTGCCGAGCACGCTCTCGGTGTCGCCCCATTCGACGATCTGGCCGGCATACATGACCATGATGTCCTCCGCCACATAGCGGGCGGTGGCGATGTCGTGGGTGATGTAGAGCACCGCCAGCCCCAGCTGGCGCTTCATGTCGTTGAGCAGGTTCAGGATGCCGAGCCGGACCGAGACGTCGAGCATCGAGGTGGGCTCGTCGGCGATGATCACCTCGGGATTGACCGCGAGGGCACGCGCAATGCTGATGCGCTGGCGCTGGCCGCCCGAGAGCTCGTGCGGATATTTCGGCAGGATCAATGCCGGGTCGAGCTTCACCCGTGTGAGCACCTCGGCGACAGCCGCCTGCCGCGCGGCGCCCCTCAGGCCGGGCTGGTGCAGCCGTAGCGGCCGCTCCAGGTGATGGCGGATGGTGTGCACCGGATTGAGCGATGAGAACGGGTCCTGGAACACCATCTGCACGGCGCTGCGGTAGGCCTTGAGGCTGCCGAACTGGCCGCCTTCCACCGGTGTGCCGCGGAACAAGCAGGCGACCTTCGTCGGGCCGGTACTCGCGCATGATCAGGCGGGCCGCGGTGGTCTTGCCCGACCCGGATTCGCCCACCAGCGCCAGGGTGCGGCCGGGGTGGAGCGCGAACGATACCGAGCGCGCTGCGTGGACCGTGCCGCCGGCCCGGTGGAAGACCTTGCTGACATTGTCGAGGGCGAGGATTGGCGCGGTATCGCTCATGGAGTGGCCCCCTGCACTATCCGTTCGCCAGTGAGGCGCGGGATCGAGGCCCAGAGCTTGCGCGTGTAGTCGTGCTGCGGCGTGCGATAGATCGCCTGGGCGTCGTTGACCTCGACCAGTTCGCCCTCGAGCATGATGCCGATGCGGTCGGAGACCTGCACCATCAGGGCCAGGTCGTGGGTGATGAACAGCACCGAGAAGCCCAGTTCCTGGCGCAGCTTGTGGATGCGCTCGAGGATTTCGCGCTGCACCACCACGTCGAGCGCGGTGGTCGGCTCGTCCATGATCAGCAGCTTGGGATTGAGCGCGAGGCAGATGGCGATGACGACGCGCTGCCGCATGCCGCCCGAGAGCTGGTGCGGGTAGGCGGAGAGGCGGTCGGCCGGGATGTCGACGAGCTTGAGCAGTTCGGCGGCGCGGGCCCGTGCCGCGGTGCGGGACATGCCGGTGTGGGTCTTCAGCACATCGTAGAACTGACGCTCGATGGTCAGCACCGGGTTCAGCGAATTCATCGCGCTCTGGAACACCATCGCCACCTCGCGCCAGCGCAGGTTGCGCAGGGCCGCGTCGTCGAGGCTCAGCACGTCGCGCCCGTCGAGCAGGATCTGGCTGCCGGAGCGGATGAGGGCCGGCGGGCGGTGCAGGCGGCTGATGGCAAAGGCGATGGTGCTCTTGCCGCAACCGGACTCGCCGGCGAGGCCGAAGAACTCGCCGCGGCCGATATCGAAGCTGACGTTCTTGACGGCATGGAAGTCGGCTTCGGCGCCGATGTAGTCGATCGAGAGGTTGCGGATCGAAAGGACCGGGTCGCTCACAGCCTGCCCTCCCCTCGCCGGATCAACCCGGTCCAGCGGGCGAGCATGCCGCCGGTCCTGAGGCGCGGGTTGGCGATCTCGTCGATGGCGAAGTTGATGAGCGCCAGACCGAGCCCGAGGACGGCCAGCGCCACGCAAGGGGTGAGGAGGTCCCACCACGCGCCGACCGAGAGGGCCGAGGAGTTCTGCGCGTTGTAGAGCATGATGCCCCACGAGACGGTGTTGGGATCGCCCAGGCCGAGGAACTCGAGCGTCGCCTCGGTGATGACGGCGAAGATGACGCTGCCGATGAAGTTGATGCCGACGATCGAGATGAGGTTGGGGAAGATCTCGAACGCCATGATGCGCCAGCCGGGCTCGCCCAGCATCTCGCTGGATTTGACGAAGTCACGCTGCCGGATCGACAGCGTTTCCGAGCGCGTGACGCGCACGCCCCAGGCCCACGAGGTGAAGCCGAGGATGATGGCGATGACCAGCGGGCTCGCCTGGCCGATGAAGGCCGCGAGCACCAGCAGCAGCGGCAGGTTCGGGATGACGAGGACCATGTTGGTGAAGAAGGTGATGACCTCGTCGACCACGACCGCCCTTGTAGCCGGCGATGATGCCGAGGACCGTGCCGATCACGGTGATCAGCAGCCCGGCGCCGAAGCCGACCGCGAGCGAGACGCGGGCGCCGTAGAGCAGCCGGGTGAAGACGTCGTAGCCGAGGCGCGTGGTGCCGAGCCAATGGTCGGCGGACGGCGGCTGGTGCGGGCGGCCGACCCGCTGGGTCGGGCTGTACTCGGTGAGGAGCGGCGCGAAGACCGCGACGAGAATGACGATGGCGAGGATCGTCACGCCGACAAGGGCCTTCTTGTTGTGGAGCAGCTGGGTGAGGAGCTTCATCGGCTCAGGCCCGCTTCAGTCGCGGATCGAGCAGCACGTAGCTCAGGTCGACGACGAAGTTCGCCGCGAGCATCGCCGCCGTCATGATCAGCAGCTGCGCCCTGGATCACCGGGTAGTCGCGCGCGAGGATGGCCTGGTAGAGCGTGTTGCCCATGCCCGGATAGTTGAACACCACCTCGGTCACCAGCGAGCCGCCGAGTACGGCGCCCAGCGAGATGGCGAGCGCCGACACGGTGGGCAGCAGGGCGTTGCGCGCCGCGTACCAGAGCATGACGCCCTGGTCGGACAGGCCCTTGGCGCGGCCCATGACGATGTAGTCCTCGCCCAGGAGGTTGATCATGTTGTTGCGCATGGTCACCGCAAAGCCGCCGGTCAGGACGACGACCAGGGTCAGCATCGGCAGGGTGCCGTGGTAGAGGACGCTCCGAGATATAGTCCCAGCTCCAGGACGGATCGAGCATCGGGTCGGCGGCGTAGCCGTTGGGGAACCAGCCCAGGGTGTAGCCGAAGGCAAACAGCGTGATCAGCGAGACGACCACCGCCGGCACCGAACTCGAGAAGATCGGCGGTGAGCGAGACGATGGTGTCGAACAGCGTGCCGCGACGCCAGGCGGCCATGACGCCGAGGAAGGTGCCGACCGCAAAGCTGACGAGGGTGGCGATGCCGACGAGGCCGACGGTCCAGAGCAGCGCCCGGCCCAGCAGGTCGGTCACCGGCAGCGGGAAGTACTTGATCGAGCGGCCGAGATCGCCGGTGAACACGCTCTTCAGATAGGCGAGATACTGCTCGCCGATCGGCGCATCGATGAAGCCGAAGGTGAGCTTCAGCGCGTTGAGGTTTTCGAGCGACAGCTCGGAGCCGGCCCCGGCGAACATCTTCTGGATCGGATCGCCCGGCATCAGGCGCGGCAGGAAGAAGTTGATCGTCGCCGCGGCGATGAAGGCCGCAAGGTAGAACGCCAGGCGCCGGAGCAGAAAGGCCATCCGGCTGCTAGTCCTATCTGACTTGGGTGGGGGCGAGCGCGCCCGGCGCGCCCCGCCGTTTCCAGAGCTATTGGGCGACCGGCCGCAGGGCCAGCAGCTGGATCAGGCGGCCTGGATTGGCATTGGAGACAACCGGCGAAGTGATCGGGTTGTCGGCATTGGCCCAGCCGGTGAAGCGCTTGGTGCTGTACTGGTAGAACGACGGGCTGTTGTAGACCGGGATGACCGGCATGGCCTCGGCCACCTTGAGCTGGATGGCGTCCATGATCGACTTCTGCTCGGCCGGGTCCTTCACCTGGGTGTACTTGTTGAGCATCTCGACCACCTCGGGATCGGTCCAGCGCTGGGCCGAGGTGCGGCTCTTGCCGAAATCGGCGGGATTGAACGAGCGGATATAGGGGAAGTAGGGGTTGGCCGCCGATGCGATGGCGTTGAGCGACATCGAGTACTTGGCGTCGATCAGGTCGGAGGCCCACACCGATTCCTCGGGCGTGCTCATCTTCACGTTGAGCCCGGCCTGCCTTCAGTGTCTCGATGGCGATCTGAACGGCGTCGATCCAGTCGGTCCAGCCGTTGGGAATCTCGATGTCGATGGCGATCGGCGTGCCGTCGGGATTGTCGCGGAAGCCGTCGCCGTCCGCGTCGACGTAGCCGGACTTCTCCAGCAGGGCCTTGCCGGCATCGAGGTCGAACTTGCCGTACTGGCCGAACTGCGTGACGACCTCGGGATTGCCGAACGCCTTGTAGAACGAGCCCAGCATGGCCGGGTCTTCGTTGATCACCGGGTAGCCGTAGCCGGCGATGTCGATGATCGACTGGCGGTCGATCAGCATGCTGACGGCGCGGCGGAAGTTGACGTCGTTGAAGGCCTTCTTGTTGTTCGCGTCGGGCGTTTCGAGGTTGAGCGTGAACGCGACGAGGCTCGAGGGCAGGAACCAGTACTTGTTGTGCTCCGGATCCTTGGCGACGAAGGTGTTGTCGATGTCCGGGATGAAGCTGGTCGCCCAGTCGAGCGTGCCGTCGGCCAGCGCCGCGAGCACCTGCGGGTTGTCGGCGAGCTGCGGCAGGCGCATGCAGTCGACATGCAGGCTCGCCGCGTCCCAGTAATTGGGATTGCGGCACTGCTCGTAGACCTGCGGGGTGAAGCGGCTGATCTCGGTCAGCGGGCCCGAGCCGACCGGGGTCTCGTTGGCGAAGGTCACCGGATCGGCGACATCCTTCCAGATGTGCTCGGGCACGATCGGCATGCCGACGATGGTGGTGGCGACCAGCGAATTGGGTTGCATCAGGTTGAAGCGAACCGTGCGGTCGTCGACCTTTTCCACCGACTCCATCAGCGCCGAGACCGAGTTGAAGTCGAGCGCCGGGAACTTCTTGAGGTAGTCGTAGGTGAAGACCACGTCGTCGACGGTGAGCGGCTGGCCATCCGACCACTTGAGCCCGTCGCGCAGGGTGAAGCTGATCGACTTGAGATCGTCGGCCAGCTCGAAGCTCTCGGCCAGCCGGTACTCCCACTTGGCGCCGGCGAGGCGATTGAAGATCGCCAGCGGCTCGTAGATGAAGTCCTTGGTGGTGGCGCGGGCCGAGGTCTGGTTGAACGGGTTGAAGTTGCGCACGTAGGTCGTGGTCTGCTCGGAGCTGACGGTCAGCACCGTCTGGGCACTCGCCGGCGCCGTCATCGCCAGAGCCAGCGCGGCCGCCGCAATCAGCTTGCTCTTCAACACTCTCGGATCTCCCTCTATTGAACCCGGCACCGCCTCAGGCGATGCCGTTCTCCCTGAAAATCTGCTCGACCTCGCCGTGGAGCGCCGCGACGTCGACGCGGAGGTTACCGCGTTTGCGTTCGGCGCGGGCAATTCGTTCGAGCGCTTCCGCACTGAGCGGACGAGCGCCCTTGGCGGCCGCCTTCGCTGGCCGGCAGGCCGCCCTGGCTCAGGAGCGCGATGTCGTTGCCCGCAGTCGAGGGCCGCGGCGACCCGCTCCGCCGGGCGTGCCCTTGATCGCCTCCATGCTGAGGCAATCGGTGATCAGCACGCCGTCGTAGCCGATGTCCTCGCGGATGAGATCGCAGACAAGCGGCGAAACCGAGGCCGGACGTTCCGGGTCGATCTCGGTGAAGATCAGATGGGCGACCATCGCCCACGGGGTGTCCCGCAGGGCGATGAAGGGCTGGAAGTCGGTCGTCGCGCAGATCGTCGAGCCTGGCATCGACGATCGGACAGTCGAAATGCGGATCGACCGTCACCCGGCCATAGCCCGGAATGTGCTTCATGATCGGCAGCGCGCCGACCTCGAGCATGCCCTCGATGACTTCGCGCGCCATGGTGACGACCAGCTCCGGATCGTCGCCGAAGGCGCGCTGGCCGATCACGTCGTGCGTGCCCTTGCGGGCGAGGTCGACCACCGGCGTCGTGCCGCTGTCGATGGTGAGATCGGTCATGATCGCGCCCATCGCCTGGGTCGACAGCCGCATGGCGCGCTTCGCCAGTTCGAGGTCCTTCCGCGCCAGCGCGCCGAAGGCGCCGAGGCTGCGGAAGCTCGGCCAGTTGCCGTTGTCGAGGCGCTGGACCCGGCCGCCCTCCTGGTCGATGAAGATCGGCGCATCGGCCCGGCCGACAGCCTCCCGAACCGCGGCGCACAGCCGCCGCACCTGGTCCGGATTGTCGAGATTGCGCCGGAACAGGAACAGCCCGTAGGGGTTCGCCTCGCGCAGGAACGCGGCCTCGTCCGCGGCGAGTTCCAGGCCCTCGATACCGACGAACAGCGCGAGCGGCGTGCCGGACATTGCTACTGAACTTCAGCGGCAGCCGGCGCGACGCGCAGCAGGCCCTGGTAGATGTCTTCCTTGTCCGCCTCGATCGGCACGGCCCCCACCGCGTTGGCATAGAATTCGACCGGCCCGACCCCGCCGATGACGGCGTAGGCGTAGCCCCGGGCCTTCATCGCAGCGAGGGTGTGATAGAGCAGCGCCAGCCCGATGTTCTTGCCGCGCTGGCTCTCCGCCACCCCTGTCGGGCCGAAGAAGCCGCGCGCCGTGGCGTCATAGCAGGCAAAGCCGACCAGCTCGCCGTCGACGATGGCAACGAGGCAACCCGGCGGCTGATGCGACATCGCCACGGTCAGCTCGCTCACCCAGTAGTCGCTGAAATTCTCGCGCACCCAGCGCTGGATGATGTGCAACTCGGGTGGGAGTGCCGGGCGTATCGTGGCTTCGACGCCCTCGACGCGCTTCGCCAGCGCGGCCATACGCCGCGAATAGAGGTTTACGAGCAAATCCATAGGGCACAGCGAACCATTATGATCCTTAGTGATACCGAGACGGGACCCCGATGCAAGCACTTGCGATGAAGACATGCCGCATTCTCTGACAGTTACCGGCACGCCAACCTCGGAGGAGCTGGCCGCCATCGGCGACGGCCTCGCCAGCTTCAACGAGGCCGATGTCGGTCCGGCGGACCGGCGCACAATCGCCGTCGTCGTTCGCGACGAGGCCGGGGAAGTCGTTGCCGGCATCTCCGGCTACACCGCCTGGGGCTGGCTCTACGTGCAGTGGCTGTGGGTCGCCGAGGCCAGTCGCGGCACCGGCCTCGCGGGCCGCATGCTCGAGGCCGCGGAAGCCGAGGCGCGGACGCGCGGCTGCCACAGCGCCTATATCGACACCTTCAGCCCGGTCGCGCTGAAGGTGTACCAGCGCGCCGGCTACGTGCCGTTCGGCGAGCTTGCAGGATTTCCCCATCGGCCGCACCCGCACCTTCCTGCAGAAGCGGCTCTAGCCGGCGAGCCGGCCGCCCTTGCAGCGGATACGGCGCACCCGTCGTCGTCGGGAAGCTGATCGGCAACCCCCGCATGCACGCGGGCCGCGAGGAAGGCGAAGCACTCGGCCTCGATGGCGTCGCCGCGCCAGCCGACGGCTTCGGCCGGAACGGCCTCGACGCCCGCGCGGGTGCCGAGCATTTCCATCATCAGCGGATTGTGCCGGCCGCCGCCGGAGACGATGAGTTTCTTCGGCCGCGTCGGCAGCAGGTCGAGGCCCTTGCCCACGGCACCGGCGGTGAAGGCGGTGAGCGTGGCGGCGCCGGTGGCGGGATCGAGACCGTCAGCCATGGCGGCGGTGAAATCGAAGCGATCGAGCGATTTCGGCGGCCTGGCCGCGAGGTAGGGGTGCTGGAGCAGCTTGGCCAGTCGCGCTTCGTCGACCTTGCCGGTGCGGGCGAAGGCGCCGTCGCGGTCCATGTCGCCGAGACCGTGCGCCTTCATGAAGTCGTTGAGCGGCGCGTTGGCGGGACCGGTATCGAACGCGATCAGCGTGTCGGCGCCATCCCAATAGGTGACGTTGGCGACGCCGCCGAGGTTGAGCACCGCCGTATCGCCGGCAGTGCCGAGCCCCCGCAGCAGCGCCTGGTGGTAGATGGCGGCGAGCGGCGCCCCCTGCCCTCCCGCCCTGACGTCGGCCGAGCGGAAATCGTAGGCGACCTTCACACCCAGCAGTTCATGCATCAGCTGGCCGTTGCCGAGCTGCCGGGTGGCGCCGATCCGGCCCGGCTGCGGCGCGCGATGCAGCACCGACTGGCCATGGAAGCCGACCACGCCGATGTCGGACATCCTGAGCCCCGAGGCCTCGACATGCTGCCGCACGGCTTCGGACTGGGCGCGGGTCAGCGCATCCTCGGCCTCGGCGAAGATCGCCGGCTCGGGACCCTCGAAGTTCCACCGGCGCGCCTGGGCCAATGTCTCCTCCAGCAGGTCGCGGATGGATTGCGGATAGGGCGCCAGCGTGTAGGGGCCGAACTCGGTGACCTGCTCGCCGTCGGTCTTCAGGAGCGCGACGTCGATATTGCCGTCGAGCACGGTGCCGGTCATCAGCCCGACCGTCCAGATGGGGTCCATGTTCTACTCCGCGTTGATGAGGTCGCCGACCGCGCGGCGCAGGGTGACGATACCGCTGTCGAAATGGCGCGTGGGGTGCACGCGGTTGGTGAGCAGCGTCCAGGCGCGGCCGCGGGCGAAATCGATCCAGAGCCCGACGCCGGTGAAGCCGGTATGGCCGATGGTGTCGGGACCGCAGTGGTCGCCGCCCGACCAGCCGTCATAGGGCATCTCCCAGCCATGCGTACGCCGGCCGCCGACACGCTTGCGCATCAGTTCTACGACACCGGATGAGACGCCCTTGGCCGTGAGCAACGACTGCGCATAGTCGAGCACCGAGCCGACCGTGCCGAACAGGCCGGCATGGCCGGAGCCCTGCAGCGCGTAGCAATTCTCGTCATGGACCTCGCCGACGACGACGCGGCCGCGCCAAGGGTCCTGCTCGGTGGCAGCGGCATTGGCCGGATCGGCCGACCAGGCGAAGCCGGGGCCCGGATCCTGCTGGCGGATCAGCTTGCCGGTGAGCCGCTCGAGCGCGATGCCGAGGAGGATGAAGTTGATGTCGGAATAGACGGCCGGCCCGGCCGGCCACTCGTGCTGCAGCACGAACGCGCGCAGCAGGTTGGGGTCGGTGCCATAGGTGTAGATCGGGAACACGCCGGGGAACGGCGTCTGGTGGCCGAGACACTGGCGGAAGGTGACCTTCCGCTCCCAGTTGTCGGGGTTGTACTGGCGAAAGTCCGGCATCACCGAAATCAGCGGCGCGTCGAGATCGATGGCGCCGGCCTCGGCCAGGGCGAGGATGCGCGGCGTGGTGAAGATCACCTTGGTAAGCGAGGCGAGGTCGAACCAGGTCTCCTCGGTCATCGGGCGGCTTTGCGGCACGCGCTGCGCTTCGCCGATGACGCGCGTGGCGCGGTCGCCATTCGCCTCGACGACACCGAGGATCCCGCCCGGGATGCGGCCGGCCGCGACCGATTGCTCGAGCGGCGGGAAGGCCCGCTCGAGGATGGCTTGAGCGCTCATTGTTCCTCCAGCCTCACGCGATGGTCGGCGCCTGCCTCGCGCCAGCGCGCCGGTGGCGGTTCGTAGCCGCGCGGCTTCAGCAGCGAGGGCACCTGCGTGTTGTCGACGGCAAAGTGCTGCCGCCGCCGGCCTATCGCCGGGACGGCGCCGATCAGGCGGCGGGTATAGCTGTGCTGCGGGTCGGCGAGAACCGATCTGGCATCGCCGATCTCCACCAGTTGGCCGGCGTACATCACGGCGATGCGGTGGGCGATACGCTCCACCACCGCCATGTCGTGCGAGATGAACAGGTAGGCGAGGCCGAACTCGCGCTGCAGGTCGATCAGCAGTTCGAGGACACGCGCCTGCACCGAGACGTCGAGGGCGGACACGGCTTCGTCCAGCACCACCACGTCGGGATTGAGCATCAGCGCCCGCGCGATGCAGAGGCGCTGCCGTTGCCCGCCGGAGAACTGGTGCGGGTAGCGGCTCAGCGCGTCCTCGGGCAGGCCGACGCGCTGCAGCAGCGACACCATCCGCTCCCGCAGCGCCGCATCGACGCGCTGGCCGGCGGCGATCGCTGGCTCGGCGAGCAGGCTCTCGACATCGAGGCGCGGGTTGAGCGAGGCGAATGGGTCCTGGAACACCATCTGCACCGGGCGATGCCCCTGCCCCATGACGGCGATCCGCCCGCGCGTTGCCGGCGTGAGTCCGAGGATGGCGCGGGCGGTGGTGGATTTGCCCGAGCCGCTTTCGCCGACGATGGCGAGCGTCTCGCCGGGACGAAGGTCGAAATCGACGCCGTCCACCGCATGCACCGCGCCGGACGAGCGCGCGAACAGCCCGCGCGCCGCCGGGAACCGGATCACCAGGTCCTCGACCTTGACGATCGGCGGCTTCGCCTCGACGCGCCCGCCATCGCCACGCACCGCCGCGCCGCTGGTGAAATGCGGGACGGCGCTCAGCAGGTGCCTCGTGTAGTCGTGCTGCGGATGGTCGATGACCGCGTCGAGCGCCCCCTGCTCCACGGCGACGCCGTTCTGCATCACCATCAGCTTGTCGGCGATGCCGGCGACGAGGCCGATATCGTGGGTGATGAAGATCATCGACATCTGCGTTTCGGCGCGCAGTTCGGCGAGCAGCGCCATGATCTGGGCCTGCACGGTGACGTCGAGCGCCGTGGTCGGCTCGTCGGCGATCAGGAGGCGCGGGTTGGCGGCGATCACCATGGCGATCATCACGCGCTGCCGCATGCCGCCCGAGAGCTGGTGCGGATAGTAGCCGAGCCGCTGCGCCGCGTCGGGAATGCGGACGCGCTCGAGCGCCTCCCTGGCCGCCAGCGTCGCGGCGCGACCGGTGAGACCGCGGCTCAGGCGGAACGCTTCCTCGATCTGCGCGCCGACCGTGTGCACCGGGTTGAGCGAGGTCATCGGCTCCTGGAAGATCATGCCGATCTCCCGCCCGCGAATGCCGGTGAGCACGCGCTCGTCGGCCGTCGTCAGGTCGAGCACGCTACCATCGGTGCGGGTGAGATCGATCGTTCCGCCGGTGATCCGGCCGCCGCCGAAATCGACGAGACGGTTCACCGAGAGCGCCGTCACCGACTTGCCGGAGCCGCTCTCGCCGACAATGGCGAGCGTCTCGCCGGCCGCGAGCGCGAAGCTCACGCCCTTGACCACCTCATTGGCCTCGGGGCGCCTGCCGAAGCCGACGCGCAGGTCGCGGACGCTGAGGAGCGCAGTCATGCGCCCCTCCGCTGCGTGCGCGGATCGAGGATGTCGCGCAGCGCATCGCCGAACAGGTTGAAGCCGAGGATGCCGAGCATCACCGCAAGGCCCGGGAAGAACAGCAACCAGGGCGCCTGCTGCATCAGGTTGCGCGCGTCGCTCATCATCAGCCCCAGCGAGGGCGACGGAGGCTGCGTGCCGAGGCCGAGGAAGCTCAGGCCGGCTTCGGTGAGCAACGCCCAGGCGAGCGCCAGCGAGATCTGCACCGTCAGCGGCGCCACGAGGTTGAGCAGCAGGTGCCGGGTGAGGATGAAGCCCTGCGGAACTGCCGAAGGTGCGTGCCGCATCGACGAAGTCGCGCCGTTTCAGCGATAGCGCCGGCCCCCGCACCACCCGCGCGAAGATCGGCGTGTACACCGTGCGCGATAGCCGCGATCGAGGTGAACGTCCCCGGCCCCGCGATGGCGATGATCAGGAGCGCCAGCAGAATGGCCGGGAACGACAGCAGCACGTCCATGATCCGCATCAGCACGCCATCGGCGAAGCCGCCCCACCACGCGGCGAAGAGCCCGATAGTCGTCCCGGCAAGCGTAGCTATGGCGACGGACGCGAAGGCGACGATGAAGGATTGCCCGATGCCGACCATCAGCCGGCTCGTGGTGTCGCGGCCGAGCAGGTCCGTGCCCATCCAGAAATTGCCGCTCGGCGGCTTCAGCCGGTCGATGCGGAACTGCTGCAGCGGATCGTGCGGGGTGAGGCCGAGGGCGCCCAGCACCGCGGCAGCACAGATAGACGAGGATGATCGCCGCGCCGATGCGGCCGCTGGGATGCGCAGCGATGGCCTTGATCAACCGCATCATCGTCCACCCAGCCGGATGCGCGGGTCGAGCGCCACATAGGCGAGATCGACCAGCAGGTTCACGATGAGGAAGTTGAAGGCGATGAACAGCACGGCGCCCTCGCACCAGCGCATAGTCGCGCTGGCTGATGGCATCGAGCGTCAGCCGCCCGAGTCCCGGGCAGGGCGAAGATCTGCTCGACGATCACCGCGCCGCCGAGCAGGTAGCCGAACTCGACGCCCGACAGCGTCACCACCGGGATCAGCGCATTGGGCAGGGCATGCCGCCAGACCACCTCGCGCGCCGGAACGCCCTTGGACGCGCGCGGTGCGCACATAGTCGTCGCTGAGCACATCGAGCATGGCCGAGCGCGAGATGCGGGTAACCGAGGCGGCAAAGGCGAAGCCGAGCGTGATGGCAGGGAAGATCAGCTGGCTCAGGTTGGCGAGCGGATCGATGAACAGCGGCGTGAACGTGCCCATCGCCGGCACGAAGCCGAAATAGACCGAGAGCACGTAGATGATGACCAGCCCGATCACGAAGCTCGGCGTCGATTGCCCCAGCATGGCGAGGATGCGGATCGACGAGGTCCGACGGCCGCTCGGAGCGCGTCGCGGCCAACACGCCGGCCGGAATGCCCACCGACAGCGCGATCAGCATCGACAGCAGCGCCAGCTCCAGCGTCAGCGGGAAGCGCTCGAGGATCACCTGCAGCACCGGCTTGCCATAGGTGACCGAAATGCCGAGGTCGCCCTGGAACAGGCCGGTGAACCAGCGCCAGTACTGCACGTGAACCGGCTGGTCGATGCCGAAATACTCGGCCAGCGAGGCCCGCTGCGCGGTCGTCAGCAACCCGGCCTCGGTGCCCAGCATCGCGGTGATCGCGTCGCCCGGGATCAGCCGGATGGAGAAGAACACGAGGATGGAGACGCCGATGAGGATCAGCGGAAAGGTCAGCAGCCGCTGTGCCACATAGCTCATGGAAAGACCCGGACGAAATGGGGCGGACACGAGGCCCGCCCCGCAATGGTTACTGGCCCAGCGTCACCTTGGTGAGGCCGAACAGCGTGCCGGTCGGCGAAGGCTCGAAGCCCGAGAGCGTCTTGAGCTGCGCGGTGTAGGTGTTGGAGGTCGAGAGCCAGATCCAGGGCGACATCTCGGCGAGGTGCGCCTCGAACTTCTGGAAGATCTCCTTGCGCTTCGCCGGGTCGGTCTCGACGCGGCCCTGCTGCATCAGGCTGTCGAGCTCGTCATCGACGTAGTTCGAGACCTTCAGCAGGTTGCCGTCCTTGGTGAAGTAGCGGTTGTACATCGGGTACGGGTCGGGCCGGCCGCCGTTCTGCGCCACCGCCATGTCGAAGTCGCCCTTGAGCCAGGTGTCGACATAGACGTTGAGCTCCATCATCTGGATCTCCAGCTTGACGCCGATGGCCGCCAGCTGCGCCTGCAGGACCTGCGCCTCGGATGCAGCGACCGGCGGCTCGCCGTTGGCGGCGATCACCTTGGCCGAGAAGCCGTCGGCATGACCCGCCTCGGCCATCAGCGCCTTGGCCTTCTCGACGTCCTGCTTGTAGCAGAAGAGCGTGCTCGGGTCGGAGGCATAGGCCGGCATGGTCAGGGGGCCGGTGACCTTGCCCTCGCCGAGGAGCGCGCTTTCCAGCACTTCGTCGCGGTCGACGGCGCAGGAAATGGCCTGCCGGACCTTGAGGTTATCCATCGGCGGGCGCGACGGGTTGAGCTGCAGCACGTTGTAGGCGAGGCCGGGGATCGAGTTGAGCTGCAGGTTCGCCTCGTTGGGCACCAGCGTCGCGACCAGCGGGTCGTTGAGCAGCGCAAAATCGGTCTGCCCGGCGCGCAGCGAGGCGAGGATGGCGGTCTCGTCGGGCAGCACCGAGATGGTGATGCCGTCATAGGCCACCTTGCCGCCGGCCCAGTCGGCGTTGACGCTCAGCACTTCCTTGGAGTTCGGGTCCCACTCGTCGAGCTTGAACGGACCCGAGCCGAGCGCCTTGGTCTCGACCGTGCCGGCGGTGATCGCCGCGGCCGGCAGCACGGCGGCGTTGATCGTCGCCATGGCGACGAGGATCGGCGCGTCGGGCTGGCTGAGGTTGAACACCACCGTCTGCGGGTCGGGCGTATCGATCGAGGCGATCGACAGGAAGTTGGAGCGCGCCGCGGCGCCGGTCGCTTCGTCGAGCAGGCGCTCGAACGAGGCCTTCACGTCGGCGGAGGTGACGGCAGCGCCGTCGGAGAACTTGGCGGCGGGGTTGAGCTTGAAGGTCAGCGTCTTGCCGTCGGCCGAGAACTCCCAGCTGTCGGCGATCGCCGGCACGACGTTGAGCTCTGCGTCGAGGCGCACCAGCGGTTCATAGATCAGCTCGAGCAGCCGCAGGGACGAGAATGCCGTTTGCTTGTGAGGATCGAGCCCCGTAGCGTCCTGGGCCCAGGCCATGCGCAGGCTCGCCGCCTGAGCCGGGGCGGCGGCGACGGAAAGCAGCGTCGCCATCGCGACGCCGGCCAGAAACGTCCTGCCGATATTCAGATGCATGAAACTCTCCCAATTGCGTCATCACGTGTCGACTGCGGCGTTCTCGGACGGACCATCCGGCCCGCCGCCGCAGCGCAGCGCGCTTGTTGTACCCCTGACCTTTAGTGCCATACAGCGCGGCCTGTCGAGGCTGGCATTGGATTGACCTGTGCAACGGCGCCGTGGTGCGAAGATACCAGGCGCGCCGCCACCGGTAGTCCTGCCTTCCCCTCGTTGCCGCGGTCTTGGGCAGCACCGCTGCTCTCCCGTCTCGAGCCTGCTACTGGCCCGCATGTTCACCGCCTCGTCGACGCTTTTGACCTGTCATCTCGTGGTCATCTCGCGCCTCGTATTGCTCTCGGCAACGCGCGGGCAGCGCCGCCGGTACCTCCGCCGGGGCGGGCCAGGGCACGATCCCTCAGCAAGCCCCCTGCCCTCACCTCACGCCCACTGACACCTCCCGCGTACGGGGCGATGGGGTGCCGCTCAGTGCAGCGGTCAACTCGGCAGCGGTCTGGGCGACGAGCCGGCCGAGGGCGGGCATGCGTTCGGGCCGCATGCGGTTGGGCAGGCCGGAGACCGAGATGGCGCAGACCACCTCGTGCTGGCTGTCATAGACGGGAGCCGCGACGCAGCGAAGGCCGGGCAGGAATTCTTCGTTGTCGATGGAATAGCCGTTGTCCCGGGCGAGCTGCAGTTCGTCATCGAGGTCTTCGCGCGTCGTGATGGTCTGGCTGGTCACCTTGCGCATGCCGTTGACCTCGACGACAGAAGAGACCTCCTCGTGCGAGTAGCAGGAGAGGATCGCCTTGCCCATGCCGGACGCGGTCATCGGCGTGCGGCCGCCGATGCCGGAAATGGAGCGCGCGATTTCGCGGCTCTCGACCTGGTTCACCAGGATAATCTCGCCATTGTCGACGACGCCCAGATTGGCGGTCTCGCGGGTGAGATCGCGCAGGCGCCGCAGGAACGGCAGCGCCGGGGTGACGAAATGCCGATCGCGGACGAAGGCTGAGCCGACCACGTAGGCCTGCCGCCCGACATGCCAGAGGTTGTCGCGCAGCGAGAACTGCACGAAGTGCCGCTGCTCGAGCGTGGTGAGCAGGCGATGCACGGTGGTGAGGGAAAGCCCGGTACGCCGGGCCAGATCGGTGAGGCGCTGGCCGCGGTTCTCCTCGCCCAGAACCTCCAGCAGCAGCATCGCGCGGTCGACGGATTGCACCCGCCCGTTAAGGTCCTTCGGCACTCAGTCCCCCCTGCCGTCATCGCCCCTTTGATAGAGAATTGGTAGCGCTACCATAGCCGATCGTCAACGACGCGGAGGGGCGTCGGGACTAAGCCAAAAGGCGAAGTGCCGGCGGGCGCGAGGCGACGGGAGCAAGGCTTTCGGCAGCCGGGACGGCGGCGCTTACGGCGTCCACTCGCCGTCCCACTCCTGCACCATGTGCCCCGGCGAGACCTCCCGGTAAGTCCGTTTGGGCGGCACGTAGTCGGCGGGCCGGATGGGGCTCTTCAACTCGTCGTTGGCGATGGTCCGCACCTGGTTGCGCCGCGCCGGATCTGGGATCGGCACGGCGGCGATCAGCCGCTTGGTATAGGGGTGCTGCGGATTGCCGAAGACGGCCGAGGACG
Source organism: uncultured Alphaproteobacteria bacterium (assembly GCA_963708965.1). GTDB lineage: Bacteria > Pseudomonadota > Alphaproteobacteria > Rhizobiales > Devosiaceae > Devosia_A. The sequence goes on from CAVPUP010000009.1 coordinate 27,511, forward strand.
GGCCCATCTCGACGATCTCACCCAGGTACATCACCGCGACGCGGTGGCTGACGCGCTCCACCACGGCCATGTCGTGCGAGATGAAGAGATAGGAGAGGCCGAACGATTCCTGCAGGTCCAGCATCAGGTTGACTACCTGCGCCTTGATCGAGACATCGAGGCCGGAGACCGACTCGTCGGCGACGATTACCTTGGGTTCGAGCGACAGCGCCCGGGCGATGCAGATGCGCTGGCGCTGCCCGCCCGAGAACTGCTGCGGGTAGCGCGTCGCGACGGCGGGATCCATGCCGACGCGCTGCAGCAGGTCGGCCACCTTGGCCCGGGCCTGCTCCCTGGTGCCGAGCCTGTGGGTGAGGAACGGCTCGGCGATCGCCTCGCCCACGCGGATGCGCGGGTTGAGGCTCGCGAACGGATCCTGGAAGATCATCTGGATGTGCCGGCGCATATCGCGCATCCGCTCGCGGCTGAGCGCCAGGATGTCGGTTCCGGCGATGCTGATCTCGCCCGATTGCGGCTCGATCAGGCGCATGATGGCCCGGCCGGTGGTCGACTTGCCGCAGCCCGACTCGCCCACCAGCGACAGCGTTTCGCCCGGGTGGATGTCGAAGGAGACGTTCTCCACGGCGTGCACGCGGCCGTGCACCTTGCCGAAGAAACCCGAGCCCAGGTCGTAGCGCTTGACGAGGTTGCGCACCGACAGCACGGGCTGGGTGGCATGATCGACCGTATCCGGCCGCACCGGCGCGACCTTCAACTCGCCGGTCTTGCGGTCGATGACGGGGAAATGCTGCGGCTTGCCGCTGCCGCTGCTGCCCAGCCGCGGCACCGCGGCGATCAGCGTCTTGGTGTAGGTGCTCTGGGCCGAGGCGAAGATGTCCTCGGTGCGGCCCTGCTCGACCACCTCGCCGCCCAGCATCACTACGGTGCGGTCGGCGATCTCGGCCACCACGCCCATGTCGTGGGTGATGAACAGAACGCCCATCTCCTCCTCGATCTGCAGCTGCTTGATGAGCTGCAGGATCTGCGCCTGGATGGTGACGTCGAGGGCGGTGGTCGGTTCGTCCGCGATCAGCAGCTGCGGCTTGCAGGCGAGCGCCATGGCGATCATCACGCGCTGCCGCATGCCGCCTGAGAGATTGTGCGGCAGGTCCTTGGCCCGCTGCCGTGCCCCCGGGATGCGGACGCGCTCGAGCATGCGCACGGCTTCGGCCTGCGCGTCGCCGCCGCCCAGTCCATGGATGATCAGCGTCTCAGCGATCTGGTCGCCGATCGAGACCAGCGGGTTGAGGCTGGTCAGCGCCTCCTGGAAGATCATGCCGATGCGGCGGCCGCGGATGGTCCGCATCTGCCCCTCGGGCAGTGCCAGCAGCTCCCGCCCGCCGAGCTTCACCGAGCCTTCGATGCGGCTCGCCTCGCGATCGAGGAGTCGCATGATGGAGAGCGCGGTGACGCTCTTGCCCGAACCGGACTCGCCCACCACGGCGAGGGTCTCGCGCGCCGCGATGTCGAAGGAGATGCCCTTGACGATCTGGGTCCAGCCGTCGCCGGCGCGGAAGGCGGTCTTGAGGTCGCGCACGGCGAGCACCGGCTCGGCGCCGGCGATCGTGCCGGGGGCGGCTGCAGCGATGTCGGTCATGAGCTGCACCTCCGCCTAGTACTTTGCGGTCGACGGATCGAGCGCATCGCGCACCGCATCGCCGACAAGGTTGAAGGCCAGGACGACGAGGGTGATCGCCGCCCCCGCGCCGATGATCGGCCAGGGCGAGCCGAAGATGTTGTTCAGCCCGTCGCGGATGATGTTGCCCCAGCTCGGGTTGGGCGGCTGCGTGCCGATGCCGAGGAAGCTCAGCGAGGCCTCGAGCCGGATGGCCGAGGCCACCCACAGCATCATCAGCACCACGATCGGCGCCATGATGTTGGGAATGACGTGCCGGAAGATGATCACCGGCGTGCGCACGCCCACCGAGATCGCCGCCTCGACATAGGGCTCCTCCTTGACCGCCAGCGTCTGCGCCCGGGCGACGCGGGCGAAGCCGGGAACGAAGGCCACGGTGATGACGAAAATGACGTTCCAGAAGCCGCCGCCAAGCACCGCCGCGATCATGATGGCGAGCAGCAGCTCGGGAAAGGCGAGCAGCAGGTCGATGACGCGCGAGATGATGCGGTCGGTGATGCCGCCGAAATAGCCGGCGATGACGCCGAGCGTCGTGCCGATGATCGCCGCGCAGACGGCGAGACACCAGCCCGAAGATCAGCGAGTTGCGCGAGCCGTAGATCATGCGCGAAAGCACGTCGCGGCCGAACTGGTCGGTGCCGAGCCAGTTCTCCCAGGTCGGCATGCGGTTGATCTTCAGCATCGACTGCGTCAGCGGGTCGTAGGGCGCCAGCAGCGGCGCGAACAGCGCGATGAAGCAGAGGACGGCGATGATCACCACCCCGGCGATCGTGCCGGGACGGCCGAGGATGATCGACTTCAGGACCTGCAGGCGGTTCTGCTCGGGCGCCAGCTGCGTCGTGGTTTCGGAGAGAATGGTCATCACTGCATCCGGATGCGCGGGTCGACGATGATGTAGAGCAGGTCCATCAGCAGGTTGATCAGCACCACGAACATGGCGAAGACCACGATGCCTCCCTGGATCACGGCATAGTCGCGCTCGGAAATGGCGCTGATCAGCAGCTTGCCGATGCCGGGCCGGTTGAACACCAGCTCGATGGCGACCGAGCCCGAGAGCGTCGCCAGCGTCGAGAGGCCGAGGCCGGTGGTGAGCGGCAGCAGCGCGTTGCGCAGCCCGTGCCGGTAGGTCACCCGCGATTCCTTGGCCCCCTTGGCGCGTGCGGTGCGCACGAAATCCTTGCTCAGCACCTCGAGCAGCGAGGTGCGGGTCAGGCGGCCGATGAACGCCGACTTGACGAAAGCCAACGTCAGCGCCGGCAGGAATACGTGGTGCATGCGGTCGAGGAAGCCATCGCCGCCGCCATTGATCGGGAACCAGCCGAGGTTGAGCGCGAAGGTGATGAGCAGCAGCGCGCCGAGATAGAAATCGGGGATTGCGTAGCCGATCAGCGAGAACACCCGCACGCTGCTGTCGGGCAGCTTGTTGCGGTTCGTCGCGGCGAGCACGCCGAGCGGCACGCCGACGATGACGCCCATGAGCACGGCCACGATGGTGAGCTCGATGGTGTAGGGCAGGTTGTAGAGGATGAGCCCCAGCACATCCTTGTTGTTCATCATCGAGGTGCCGAAATCGAGGGTCAGCACGCCGATCAGGAAGTTGATGAACTGCATCCACAGGGGCTCGTTGAGGCCCATCTTCTCGCGGAACAGCTGCAGCTGCTCGGTCGTCGCCATGTCGCCCAGCGCAGCGATCGCGGGATCGCCCGGCAGGATGCGCATGGCGATGAACACCAGCAGCAGCACCAGGAACACGGTGGGGATCGCGTCCAGCAACCGCAGCACCAGGTAGCGTGCCATCTCTCAACCTCCCCCCGCCCGTCGGCGTCGATCATGGCGTCCCGGCGTGACCGGGCCGCACTCAGTTCCGCAGCAGCGTGACATAGGGCTCGTTCGCCAAATCGTCGGCCAGACCCGGCACGAGAACCGATTCCCCGTCACGATTGAAGCTCACAAAGTACTGCAGGTGAAACGCCGATGCGGTGTAATCCCCGGGGATCTCAGCGGCGTAGCCGTCGCCCCGGGGCTCCATCGGCAACGGAGCGCCAGCGTTCGGCCTGGTTGATGTGCCGGTAGTGCAGCACCGGCGCCGCGTCGGCGCGGACGTCGATGCTGACCGGTACGGGCTCGCCCGCCGTGAAGCGTCCGCCGCCGCCGATGTCGATCGGCTCGGCGCGGGTCGGGCGGCGGGCCCGGAGCGCGGCGATGGCGGCATTGGTGGCGTCGTTTGCCGCCACGGACTCGGTGCCGCCCAGTCCGCGGATCGCTTCGAGGTCGAGCAGCTCCGCGCGCATCTCGGGCAGCCGGTCGTGCCAGGAACCGCGCAGCCAGCTCTGCGGCCCGTAGGTGATGTCGTCGTGGTAGAGGTCGCGCGAGATCGCGGCGATGCCCTCCCAGGCGAGGACGGCCCGGCGCGCATGGTCGAGCATCGGCTCGATCAGCACCGAGGCCTTGGTGGCGACGAACAGCTCGGCCCAGCAGGCGGCGCGGAATTTCTCGGCGAAGTGCCGTGCGATGCCCGCGAGGATCGCCACGTCGGTCATGATGCGCTGCACTTCGGCGCGACCCCAGTCGCGGGCTGAGCGCGCCGAGGTCAGCGCCGTCTCGCAGCCTTCCGCCAGCCGCTCGAGCCAGTCGGCGACGTCGAGCGGGGTGTAACGGTGCGACGCCTTGCCGGCGAGCAGCAGCTCGGCATATTCGCGTGCCGTCGCGAAGAGCTCGGAGTCGAAGGTAGGGGCGTTGCCGAAGCGGACCGGGCCTTCCATGTCGAAGGCGTAGGCGCGCTTGCCCGATCCGTCGATCAGGCCGAGATTGGTGTAGATCTCCGGCCAGTAGTGATTGTTGGACGCCGACGGCCCATGCGCCAGCGTGATCAGCGGCAGCACCCGGCTCGCCAGCGACAGCCCGCTCTCGCAGGCCTCGGCGGCGTCGCCGCATTGCCGCTCCAGCCAGCGCATCCAGCTCTGGCGCGGCGCCTCCGGGTTGTAGAGCAGCCGCCCCCACACGCGGTACTGATAGTCGTACTTGCGCCAGTCCTGCTTCGTCGGCCAGTCCGTGCTTCTGGTAGGTGAAGCGCTGGCCCGGGATGCCCGTGCCCATGCGGCCCTTCCAGCTCTGCGGCTCGAGCCACTCGACCCCGTCCGAGCCGGCGAACATCGAGCTGCGCCCGTAGCCGCCGGCAAATGCCGGATCGCCCCAGAGCAGCACGCGCTGCGTGCCGGCCCAGATGCGGTAGATGACCTTGTAGTCCTTGTCGTGGGTGAGCAGGTCGCCATAGGAGTAGCGCAGGAACTTGCGCGAGCCCTCGCTCAGCTGCTCGCGCTCCGACTTCGCCACCTCCGGCGGGTATTCCTTGTTGCGGATCGCCGACTGGTGGTAGGGCAGCCCCATGTGCTCGGCGAGGTATTTCGGCGAGGCGGCGACCGGCATGCCCGAGCGGCGGGCGATGTCGATCATCTTGTGATCGAGCCCCTTGCCGTGCATGTCGATCTCGACCGGCCGGCCTGCCGCGGCGACGCCGGCGAAGGCCTCTTCCCAGAACGGGTAGTCGCCCTCGGCGATGCCGCCTTCGACATGCACGCGGAAGGTGAGGCCGGTGATCTCCGGCACTTCGCGCAAGCAGGCGGGTGATGGCGTCGCGGCAATAGGGCGCGAGGTTCTGGTCGGTGATGCCGCGCACGGTGTAGTTGGCCCGCGGCACGTCGTCGAAATCGTAGCGCTGCGTCCACAGTGCCAGCTGGAACTCGAGCCCGCGGCGCTTCGCTTCGCGGCCGATGAACTTCAGCATCTCGAGGTTGGCGTCGCGCTCCTCCGCCGGCAGGTCCTTGACGTCGACGGCAAAGCCATCGAGCGCGAACAGGAACGGATAGGGGAAGTAGAAGTAGACGTCGGTGATCCACGGGTTGTGGTAGGGGTAGTTGTACCCCATGCCCAGCGTCAGGGCGAAGCGGTTGAAGCGGTTGGACGCGAGCATGGTGAGGTAGTCGCGCCATTGCTGGCGGTCATGGAACCAGGCCTTGTCCTCTTCCTCCGAGCAGAACAGCCGCGCCATCGAGCGGATGCGGGCGGTCGGCTGCTCGATCAGGGGGAAGGTGCCGGCGAAGGGATCGTCGCCGGCGACGGTGCGCGCCCGGTCGGCGAGTTCGGTAAGCGCGTAGACCAGCCCGCGGCTGTCATGCCCCCAGGCGGTGATGCGGTCGCCAGTGCGGACGAGCGCCAACCCCTCGGCGACGCGCGGCAGGGTGAGGCCCTGAACCTCGGAGCCAAGTTCCGCGACTTCCACCAGGATATCCGCATCCGCGCGGCCAACGTTCACGGTCAAATCACGCGCGGTCAGGGCACGCTGCAACTCTCCGACGGCCCAGGCGACTGTCGCGTCGCCCTCGAGCGAAGGCGGCAGAAGGATACCAACGGTTGCGGCACCACTCATCGATCAAGTCTCCATGGGGCCGGTGGAGCGCCCTGGACCAACGGCCCAGGGCGCCCGTGCCTGGCTCAGACGAACGCGGCCTGGGAGAGCGGCCAGTTGACGTAGCCGGACTCGACGGGGAACCCGAGGTCGACCTTGGGCGAGCGCACGATGAGGAAGCCGTTGTTGGAGACCGGCAGGATCACCGCGTCGGTCAGCGCCTTGACCTCGATCTGCTGCACGATGGCGATGCGCTTTTCGAGGTCCGGCTCCTCGAGCGCCTGGTTCAGCAGGTCGTCGATCCCCGGAATGGCAACGCCATAGTGGCTCATGTTGGAGCCGCCGTTGCCGTCGGACTTCACCTCCGCCTCGGCCGGCAGGTAGGTGACGATCACCTGCGTCGGCACCGGCGGCATCGCCGACGATTGCTGGCTCAGCGTGTTGGTGCCGATGTTCTGGTCCGCATGGAAGGCCGTGTGGTCCTTGATGTTCAGGTCCATGTTGACGTTGATCCGGCGCAGCTGGTCCTGGATCATCAGCATGATCGCCGAGAAGTCCTCGCGCTGGCTGGTGTCGTTCTTGAACGTGAAGCCGTTGGGGAAGCCGGCTTCCGCGAGCAGCGCCTTGGCCTTTTCCGGATCGTAGTTGTAGGCGACCTCGGCGGGATCGTCTCGGCGGTGAAGCCGCCCGGGAACGAGGGCGGGTTGAGGCCGTAGGTGCGCTTCGAGATCGGCGCGATGGCGGTGGTGATCTCGTCGCGGTCGATGGCGTAGAACAGCGCCTGGCGCACGCGAACGTCGTCGAACGGCTTCACCGTCACGTTGAACTGGATGGTGAAGAAGCTGCCCGGGCTGACGACGTCGAAGAGCAGCGAGGAATCGCGCTGCTTGATCGAGTCGCCCCAGCCGGGCGCGCGGACGCCTTCGATCATGTGCGCGTCGCCGGAGAGGATCGCCAGGGTGCGCGCGGTGGTGTCGGCGATGTACATGCACTGCAGCTTGGGGGTCGCCGCCTTGGTGTCCCAGTAGTCCGGGTTGGCTGCCAGGGTGATGCCCTGCCCCGGGTCGGTCGCCACGCTTTCGAGCATGTAGACGCCGGTGCCGATCGGGTCGGTGCTGATCGCCTTCCTCGCCCTTCTCCTCGATGGCCTTCTTGCTCATGATGGCGCCGTCATAGTCGCTCAGCACGCCGAGCGGGAACAGCGGGTCGGGGCGTTCGAGGTTGAACGTCACCTTGTAGGGGCCGTCGGTATCGACGCTGGCGATATTGGTGAACTTGGCGCGCACACCGCCGACGCGCGGCGCATCCGTCGCCCGGTCGAAGGTGAACTTGACGTCCTCCGACGTCATCTCGCCGTAGCCCTTGTGGAACTGCACGCCCTGGCGCAGCTCGAAGGTCCAGGTCTTGGCATCCTCCGAGCCGGACCAGCTGGTGGCGAGGCGCGGCACGAGTTCGTCGAGCGACGCCGGGAACTTCCAGCGCGGCAGATCGACGAGCTTGTCGTAGATGGCGATGATCGCCCAGTTGTCGACACCCTGGATCGACTTGTGCGGATCGATCGTCCGCAGTCCGCGCGCCGCGAAGGCGATCTTGATGGTGTCGCTGCCCTGCGCGTGGGCCTGTCCGCTGAATGCAGCGAGCAAAGTCGCGCTGCCGAGCGCGGCGGCCGAGCCGCCGATGAAACTGCGTCTGTTGACCTGCATGCTGTCCTCCTCCAAGGCGGGCCGCTCCGTCTGTCCCCGGGGCCCTGCCCGAGCGTGAACGGTAACGAGGCGCGCCGGGCGGACAAGGAACGGCTCAACGTTTTCCGCATCGTGGAAGCGGCGCCGCCGGCTTCCGCATCGCGGAAAGACGCGAGCGAGGCCTGCCGACGTCGTCCGAACCTTTGGGCTAGCTCTGACCGGATGAACGAAGTCCGGGAGGGGATCATGGCAGACGCGCCTTGGTACAAGACGACATTGCGCTGGGGGCAGACGAACCTCGTCGAGGCCGACCCGGCCCGCTACGACGCCGAGTGGTGGCGCGAGCACTGGCGCAAGACGCGCGTGCAGGGCATCATCGTCAATGCCGGCGGCATCGTCGCCTACTATCCCTCGAAGTTCCCGCTGCACCACCGCGCCGAGAAGCTCGGCGACCGCGACCTCTATGGCGAGATCGTCAAGCTGGCGCGGGAGGATGGCATCCGCGTCATCGCGCGCATGGATTCGAACCGCGTCGCGCAGGATTTCTACGAGGCGCATCCGGAGTGGATCTGCCGCCAGGCCGACGGCTCGCCCTATATGCAGGCCGACAAGTACATCACCTGCATCGGCTCGGACTATTACAGCGAGTACCTGCCCGCGGTGATGGAGGAGATCATCGAGCGGAGCCACCCGGACGGGTTCTCCGACAACTCCTGGGCCGGGCTGCCGCGGAACAACATCTGCTACTGCGACAACTGCAAGACCCAGTTCCGCGCCTATGCCGGCAAGGACCTGCCGCACGGAGCACGACTGGCAGGGCGAGTCGCTATCGCGACTGGATCCGCTGGAACTTCCAGCGCCGCACGGACCTGTGGAAGCTCAACAACCGGGTGACGCGCAAGGCCGGCGGCCCGGACTGCATCTGGTCGGGCATGATCGGCGGCGAGACGCTCTACAACTCGGCCCGCTTCATCGACCTGCAGCAGATCCTGCCCGAGGCGGCGATCGTCATGCTCGATCACCAGCGCCGCAACCCCTATGACGGGTTCGAGCAGAACACCGAGGCCGGCAAGCGGCTGCACGAGATCGCCGGCTGGGACAAGCTGATCCCCGAGTCGATGCCGCAGTACCAGCTCGGCGGGCCGGCCTTCCGGCTCGCCTCGATGCCGCCGGCGGAAGTGCGGCTCTGGTCGTCCTCGGGCTTCGCCGGCGGCATCCAGCCCTGGTGGCACCATATCGGCTCGATGCATGAGGACCGGCGCCAGTACAGCACGGCCGAGCCGATCTTCACCTGGCACGAGGCCAACCAGGACCTGCTGGTCAACCGCACGCTGACGCCGGATGTCGGCATCGTCTGGTCGCAGCAGAACCAGGACTTCTTCGGCCGCGACTTCGGCGCTTCGCCGCCGGCACCAAGACCATGGCGCCCTATCGCGGCGCGGTCAAAGCGATGGACCGGCACGCGATCCCCTACGTGCCGCTCCATGCCGACGACATCGCGAAGTCGATCGACCGGTTCTCCGTCATCATCCTCCCCAATGTCGGTGGGCTGAGCGACGAGCAGATCAAGGGCATCGAGAGCTTCGTCGCGGCGGGCGGCTCGGTGATCGCCACGGGCGAAACCTCGGTCGCCACCGAGTATGGCGATCCGCGCGGCGACTTCGCGCTCGGCAAGCTGTTCGGGGTGCATCGCGCCGAGGGCAGCCACGGCGGCGAGGGTCCGCCGGACCAGAACCTCGAGACCCACGCCCGGCACACCTATCTGCGCCTCTCGCCCGAGAACCGCGCCGGCGTCTATGGTTCGCGCGATGCCACCGCGCCGGCGCCCGGCGGCAGCCGCCATCCGGTGCTCGCCGGGCTTCGACGAGGCCGACACCCTGCCCTTCGGCGGCTACCTGCCGGTGGTCACGGTCGATCCGGATGTCGAGGTGCTCGCCACCTACATCCCGGACTTCCCGATCTATCCGCCCGAGACCTCGTGGATGCGGCAGCCGAAGACCGATATCCCGGCGATCACCGGTGAAGACCTCGCCGGCTGGCGGCAAGCTGGTCTGGTTCGTCGCCGACCTCGACCGGTGCTTCGCCCGCGACGAGCAGTTCGAGCATGCCCTGCTGCTCGCCAACGCGGTGCGCTGGGCGCTCGGCGATCGCGCCAAGGTGACGCTCGAGGGCACGCACGGGGTGATCACCGCCGAGCTCTACCGCCAGGACGGCCGCCACGTGCTGCATCTCAACAACCGGCTGCTGCTGTCGCGCGTGCCCGGACGCCAGTACGACCTCGTGCCGATCGGTCCGGTGGAAGTGCGCGCTGCGGGTCGGCGACGCGGCGCCGGCCGAGGTCAGCCTGCGCGTTGCGGGGAAATCGGTGCCGGCTCGCCGCGAGGGCGACCAGCTGGTCTTCACCGTCGGCTCCATCCTCGACCACGAGGTCGTCGAGATCGCTTCCCGCTGACCATTCCTCCCGGTCAGCAAGAAGGGGGCGCATCCGGTGGATGCGCCCCCTTCCCTTTTCCGAAACTTGACGCCGTCAGGCCGTCTTCTTGGCCTTGTTCAGCGGCCAGTAGGCATAGCCCGACTGCACCGGGAAGCCGAGGTCGACGCGCGGATTGCGGGCGATCACGTAGCTCAGCGTGATGACGCCGAGGATCGGCAGGTCGGTGAGCAGCTTCTTCTCGATCTCCTTGAAGATCGCCGTGCGCTTGTTGAAGTCGGGCTCGTCCTGCGCCTGGGTGAGCAGGTCGTCGATGCCGGGGATGGCGACGCCGTAGTGGCTGAAATTGCCCTGCCCCGTGCCGTCGGCCTTCACCTCCGCCGCCGCCGAGACCTGCTGCAGGAAGACGTTGATCGGCAGCGGGCCATAGCTCGACGAGTTGAGCGGCATGGTGTTCTTGTCGTTGCGGTTGTCGGCGTGGAAGGTGTTGTGGTCGATGATCTGCAGGTCGAGAGTGATGCCGACGGCGCGCAGCTGCTCCTGGATCATCAGCATGATCGCCGCATAGTCCTCGCGCTGGCTGGTGTAGCACGGGATGGTCAGGCCGTTGGCGAAGCCGGCCTCGGCGAGCAGCGCCTTGGCCTTCTCCGGATCGGGCTTGTACTGCAGCTCTTCCGGCAGTTCCTCGCGGGTGACCGAGCCCTCGAACTGGCTGGCGATGATGCCGACCATGGGCTTGGCCATCGGACCGTAGGCCGAGGCCAGCGCCTCGCTGTCGAGGGCATAGCGGATGGCCTGGCGCACCTTGATGTTGTCGAGCGGCGCGCGCGTCAGGTTGAGGTGCAGGAAGTTGAAGCTGCCCGGCGCCGTCATGTCGAACTCGGTCGCGGCCGAGCGCTGCTTCATGGTGTCGATCCAGCCCGGCGCGCGCACGCCCTCGATCATGTCGATCTGGCCGGAGGCGAAGGCGAGGGTGCGCGCGGTGGTGTCGGCGATGTAGGAGACGCGGACCTTCGAGGTCGCCGGCTGCTCGCCGAAGAACTCCGGGAAGGCGGTGAGGGTCACGCCCTCGGTCTCGCTCACGCTCTCGACCTGGTAGCAGCCGGTGCCGATCGGGTCGAAGTTGAAGGCGTCGCCCTTCTCCTCGAACGCCTTCTTGCTCATGATGCTGGCGCGACAGCACCGAGGCGGCCGAGCCGTTGAACAGCGGGTCGGGGCGCTTCAGCTTCACCACGAACGGTGTAGGCGTCGGGCGCCTCGATCGACTCGATGTTGTTGAACTGCACCTTGCCGCCGGTGACCAGCTTCGGGTCGAGCTGGCGGCCGAAGGTGAACATGACGTCTTCCGACGTCATCTCGCCGTAGCCCTTGTGGAACTGCACGCCCTGGCGGAGCTTGTAGGTCCAGGTCTTGGCGTCCGCCGAGCTCTCCCAGCTCTCGGCGAGGCTGGGCTCGAACTCCTCGGGCCGGGTGGCGAAGCGGCCGTCGGGCGCGCGGACCAGGGTGTTGAACACCTGGTAGATGGTCCAGTTGTCGCCGCCGGTGAGGCCGGTCTGCTGCGGGTTGATGCCGCTCGGCGCGCGCGCCGCCAGCGCGATGGTGATCATCTCGGAGTCCTGCGCCAGCGCGGCCGGCATGTGGAGCCCGATGCCGGCCGCGGCACCCGCCGCGCCGGCCGTTTTCAGAAAGTCACGTCTCGATAGGGCCATAAGGTTTCCTCCCCTTGTGATGGCTTCAGGCGGAGATCGGAATGCGTCTCCGCTGCATTTCGTCGGCATTGAACTCGGCGCCCAGCCCCGGCGCCGTCGGCAGGTGGAACAGCCCGTCCTTCGGCTCGGACGGGTTGGTGAACACGCTCGAGGCGCGCTCCCAGCCGTCGGCCAGCTCCACCGGCTTGTTGAGGTGCATGATGGTCGAGAGCACGTGCAGGTTGGCCAGGTGCCCGAGCGAGGGCTGCGTCTGGTGCGGCACGAGTTCGACGCCATGGGCATAGGCGATGGCGGCGCACTGCATCATGCCGGTGATGCCGCCCATCTTGACGATGTCGGGCTGCACCATGCGCACGCCGGCGTTGATCAGGTCCTTGAGCGCCCTGCAGGGTGTAGGTCTGCTCGCCGGCCGAGACGGTGATGTCGAGCCGCTGCGCCACCTCGCCCATCGCCGCGACGTGGTAGTGCTGCACCGGCTCCTCGAACCAGGCGAAGCCCAGGTCCTCGAGCGCCCGGCCGACCCGCATGGCGCCGCCGACCGAGTAGCCGTTGTTGGCGTCGAACCCGAGCACGAAGTCGTCGCCGAGGAGCTTGCGCACCGCCTTGGCCTTGGCGATGTCGCCGGGGATGTCGACGTCCACCTTGGTCCGGTCGCCGTCCCAGCGGATCTTCACCGCCGCCGGCTTTTCCTTCTCGACGCGGCGCTGCGACCACCTCGCAGCACCTCGTCGACGGTGCGCCAGGCGTTGCCGCCGATCGAGGCATAGCAGGTGAGCTCGGTGCGCCAGGCGCCGCCGAGCAGCTTGTGGATCGGCTGGCCGAGCAGCTTGCCCTTGAGGTCCCACAGCGCGATGTCGATCGCCGCCAGCGCGCCGGTCACCGCGCCTTCCGGCCCGAGCTTCACGCACTTATGGAACAGGCGTGTCGAGCAGTACGGCATGGTCGAGCGCATCCTTGCCCACGAGGAACGGCGCCATGTCGGCGGCGATGATGGTGAGCGAAGCGAGCCCGCCCTGCATCGGCGAGGCCTCGCCCAGGCCGAACAGGCCGTCTTCGGTCTCGATGCGGACAAAAGCGGCACGGGACTTCCCGGCTTCGTCCCAGGCCAGCTGAAATGTCTCGACCTTGGTAATCTTCAAAGTACGTCCTCCTGTCGCCGCGCGCGGTCGTTCGCGGTCCGGCGCGCACCTTAGCGGCGAAGCCCGGCATGGTCCCAAGCGACCGCGGAGATTTCCGCATCGTGAAAAAAGTCCGACAAAGGGCTGGGCCGCCTAGCGCCGGGTCAGCGCCAGCACGATGCCGCCGGCGGCGATGGTGGCGGCGCCGATGGCGACCCCCGGCGTCGGGACTTCGGCGAAGAACGCCCAGCCGATGAAGGCGGCAAAGACCAGCGACGTGTAGGAGAGCGGCGCCAACACCGAGATCGACGCGAGGGCGTTGGCGCGGATCGTCAGGTATTGTCCGAGGATGGCGAAGGGGCCGAGCAGCAGGAGGGCCACGCTCACCCAGCCGAGCGATCCCCAGGTCAGCGCGGCCGGTACCAGAAGGATGAGCACGCCGAAGGCATTGGCGTGCGCGATGGTGACCAGCGGGCTGTCGGTGGTGGCGAGGACCTTGATGAACATGCCCTCGGCCGCGAACAGCACGCTGCCGAGCAGCACGACGCCGGCCGGAATGAGGTATTCGACGCCGAAGCCCGAGAAGGCGCCGCGGGCCAGCATGATGAGCACCGCCCCGGCAACGCAGACGAGGATGCCGAGCGTGCGCATGGAACTGAGGCGCTCGCCGAGCAGGATCATCCCCATCACGATGAGGAAGACGACTCGCAGCAGGTTGATGGCGTTGGCATCGACCAGCGGCATGTTGGCGTTGCCGTAGATGAGGGCCACCGCGCCCCCTGCCCCGGTCAGCACGCGGCCGAGCTGCGACACCGGATAGGGGCTCCGCAGCTCGCCCCAGGTCTTCCGAAGCGCGAGGCAGATGATGATCACCGTGATCAGTCCCCCCGCATAGCGCAGGAACATGATCTGCAGCGGCGATGCCGCGTCGCCGGTGAAGCGCCCGGCCATGAAGATGAGGGCAAAGATGCAGGTGGAGGTTATGGCCTGGAGCGCGGCCTCGAGATTGGTCCAGTCGCGACGGGTGGATCCGGCTTCACTCGCCACGATCGGTTCTCTCATCAACTGCCTGCACCGCCTCCTTGAACACGTTTCCGGCTGGCCGGTGAGACCCGGCGCGGCTAATTTCCGCATGGTGGAAATCCGGCGGCAGAGTCAAGACGCCGCGTTCAGCCCGGTCTATCGGTGCGGGACAGGAGAGCCGGCGATCGAGCCCGGTCGAGAAGGAACGCCGAGGGTGCGGAAGCGCCGTGGAAATGGCCGGCCGACGATCGCTGACGTGGCCATGCGGGCCGGCGTCGGCAAGATCACCGTGTCGCGCGCCCTGCGGGATCCCGGCCAGGTGTCGGAGACCCTGCGCCGCGTCATCGAGGACGCGGTGCGCGAACTCAACTACACGCCGAACCTCAATGCGCGTGCGCTGGCTTCGGCCCGCAACGACCTGGTCGGCGTGCTGGTGCCGGCACTGACCGCCAACATCTTCACCGACGTGCTGCGCGGCATCTACGACGGGGTCGAGGAGACCAACCTGCGCGTCGAGCTCGCCAATACGCGCTACAGCCGGGAGCTCGAGGAACAGCGCATCCTCGAGATGCTGCGCCACAAGCCGGCGGGGCTGATCGTCTCCGGCATCGACCAGACGCCGACGGCCCGTCGCGCCCTCGAGGCGGCCGAATGCCCGGTGGTCCAGATCATGGACCTGACCGACGATCCGGTGGACCGGGTGATCGGCTTCTCCCACCGCGAGGGCGGACGGCGGATGACCGAGCATCTGATCGATGCCGGATACCGTCGGATCGCGTTTCTCGGCGGTTACCTGAACGAGCGGTCCAACGGGCGCCTGCTCGGTCATCGCGACGCGCTCGAGGCAGCGGGGCTCTACGACCCCGACCTGGTCTGCCTGCTCGACGGCGCGCCACCCTCGGCGGACCCGGGCAATCCGGACGACTGGATCCGCTTCTCGAGTCCCGTCACCGGCCGCGCGCTGCTGGCCAAGGCACTCGAGATGGTGCCCCGCCTCGATGCGGTGTTCTGCAACAACGACATGCTCGCCATGGGCGTGCTGTTCGAATGCCAGCGCCGCGGCATGCGGGTGCCCGAGGACCTCGGCATCGCCGGCTTCAACGATCTCGACATCGCGGCGGCGGCCGAGCCCGGCATCTCGAGCTGCCGCACGCCGCGCTGGGAGTGCGGCCACTCCGCCGCGCACGCCATCCGCGACGCGGTCGACGGCGTCACCGACCAGCCGCGGGTGGTCGATCTCGGGGTGACCATCATGGCGCGCGGCAGCACGCAGCGGTGATCAGAACTCCTTCCGGCGCCGGCCGCTTGGAGAGGGGCAGCGTGAGGCGGAAGCAGGCGCCGCGCGTGTCGCTGGGCACCAGTTCCAGCTTGCCGTTCATGCGGCTGATGATCTGGCGCGAGATCGCCAGCCCCAGCCCGGCCCCAGGCGCCGCGACCGCCCCCTGTGCACCCCGCGCGAACTTCTCGAAGATCAGCGTTCTGTTCATCGCTGGCGATGCCCGAACCGTTGTCCGTCACCTCCAGAATGTACTTGCCGCGGTAGGCGCGCGAACGCACCGCGACCACCGGCTCGTCGGCGTCATTGTACTTGATGGCGTTCGAGACGAGGTTGATCAGCACCTGGTTCAGCCGGTCGGCATCGGCGTCGACCCAGGCGCGCCGCGCCTCCTTTTGGACCATGATGCGCATGTTCCGCTGCCGCGCCAGCGCCGTGCACACCTCGACGGCCCGGTCGAGGACGGCGTCGGCGTCGGTCGCGACGTTGCGCCAGCCGCGCTCGCCATGCTCAAGCGCGCTGAGGTCGAGGATCTGGTCGAGCAGCTTGGTGAGGCGCAGGCTCTCCTTGTAGATGGTGGAGAGGAACTTCTGCCGCTCCTCCGTCATCCAGCCGCTGCTCCCCGAGCAGGATCTCGGAGAAGGAGCGGATCGAGGTCATCGGCGTGCGCACCTCGTGGC
Source organism: uncultured Alphaproteobacteria bacterium (assembly GCA_963708965.1). Taxonomy (GTDB): domain Bacteria; phylum Pseudomonadota; class Alphaproteobacteria; order Rhizobiales; family Devosiaceae; genus Devosia_A. The sequence continues at coordinate 43,510 of CAVPUP010000009.1, forward strand.
TCACCTGCGACAGGAACTCGTCCTTCTGGCTGTCGAGCTCGCGCAGCTGCCGGTTCGCGGCCTCGAGCTTGCGGGCGGTGTCGCGCAGCTCGGCCGAGGTGCGCTCCAGCTTCTGCGTATACTCGATGGCCTGCTGCGTCTCGTCGGCCATCTGCAGCACTTCCTCCAGCGACACCGCGCCGCCGGACACGACCTGGCCGAGCATCACATGCGCCGAGGCGGCGCCGATCGAGCCGGCGAGCTCGCGCTCCAGCCGGTCGATGAACTGCGGCGTCGGCTCGCTCGTCGCCGTCCCCGCCTCGGCGCCGGCGCTTTCGAACAGGACCATGGCGCGTTCGATGCCCAGCACCCGCTGCGCCACGAACCGGAGGTCATTCGAGGTCGCCGAGCCGCGGATGAGCGCCGTGCCCGCATGCGCCGGGCGGCGGAACAGGTCGACGAACAGCGTCGCCTGCACCCGCTCGAGCGCCGACTGGCTGGTGAACAGCGAAACGACGACCAGCGTCGCGGTGTTGAGGAACAGGCTCCAGAACACCGCGTTGGCGAGCGGGTCGAGGCTGTCGAGCCCGAACAGCGCCTCGGGCCGCAGCCAGGCGATGCCCCAGGGCCCGTCCGCCATCAGCTGGGCGACGAGCGGCGAGGCGGACTGGAATGACGGCATGAAGCTCGACCAGGCCCAGACCACGAACCCCACGGCCACCGATGCTGTCGCCGCCTTGAGCGAGGCGTCCTTCCAGAACAGCGCCGCGATGATCGCGGGCAGGAACTGCGCCACGCCGCAGAACGAGATCAGCCCGATCGGCGCCAGCGCATCGCTGCCGCGGGTCAGGTAGAAGTAGAAGAACCCGAGGCTGAGGATCAGCGCGATCGAGAAGCGGCGCGAGTAGAGCAGCAGCTGGCTGACGCCCTGTCCGTCGCCGAAGACGCCCTGCCCCTTGGTGAAGCGCAGCACGATCGGCATGACGATGTGGTTCGACACCATGATCGAGAGCGCGATGGATTCGACGATGATCATCGAGGTGGCCGAGGAGAAGCCGCCGATGAAGGCGAAGAGCGCCAGCCCCTCCTGGTCGGCGGCCAGCGGCAGGGTGAGGACGAACATGTCCGGGTTGGCGCCGGCGGGCATGGTGGTCAGGCCGTAGAGCGCGATCGGCAGGGTGAAGAGGCTCATCAGCAGCAGGTAGGCCGGGAAGGCCCAGGCCGCGGTGCGCAGGTGGCTCTCGTCGGAATTCTCCACCACCGTGATCTGGAACTGCCGCGGCAGGCAGATGATGGCGGCGATCGACAGCACGTTCATCGCCAGCCAGCGGTCGTCGAAGGTGCCGGTCGAGTAGATGTCGAGGCCCTGCGCCTCGGCGCGCGAGAAGATCGCCTCGAACCCGCCGCCGGAGAACACGACGAACAGGCCCACCGCGAGCAGCGCCGCGAGCTTCACCACGGCCTCGAAGGCGATGGCGGCGACGACGCCGTGATGCTGCTCTTTGGCATCGACGTTGCGGGTGCCGAACAGCACGGTGAACAGCGCCATGCCGGCGGCGACGCCGAAGGCGAGGCCGACATCGTCGATGCCGCGGAGGCTCCCCTGCCCGTATTCGCGCGCCTCGGCGATCGCCTGGATCGAGGAGGTCACCGCCTTGAGCTGCAGTGCGATGTAGGGGGCGATGCCGATCACCGCGATCACCGTCACCAGCACGGCGAGGCGGCTCGACTTGGCGAAGCGCGAGGACAGGAGGTCGGCGATCGAGGTGATGCGCTGGTTGTGGCTGATGCGGACCAGCCGCCGCAGGATGAACCACCAGCCGACGAACACCAGCGTCGGCCCGAGGTAGATGGCCAGGTACTCGAGGCCGTTGCGCGCAGCCGAGCCCACCGCGCCGTAGAAGGTCCAGCTGGTGCAATAGACCGAGATCGCGAGGGTGTAGACGAAGGGCGAGCGGAGGAACGCGGACTGCGTGCGCCGCGCCTGCCGGTCGGAGACATAGGCGATGAGGAACAGCAGCCCGACATAGGCAACGCCGGTCGCGGTGACGAGGTCGGCGCTGAGCATCATCAGCTCTCGTCCTCGCCCTCGCGCGGCAGCCGCGTGCTGAGCCACCAGGCGCCCACGATCAGCAGCACCCAGCACAGGAACAGGTAGATCACCTCGGCCGGAACGCCGAGCAGCAGCCGCTGAATCTGGAACACCGAGGCGATGGGCGGCATGAACATCAGCGCCCCGGCGAGGGTGAGGAACAGTGCTGCGCTCACCAGCTTGCGGCGTTCCATCGCTCTTACCCCGGCGCCTCCGCCAGCAGGCGCTGCACGGTGCTCGACCACGTCGGCATTGGCGTAGGGCTTGGTGATGTAGCTCGAGGCGCCCAGCTCCTCGGCGATCTGCCGATCCTGCGCCTGGCCCTTGGCGGTGAGGATCATCACCGGCAGGTTGCAGGTGACCTGGTCGGCGCGGATCTGCTTCAGCACCTCGAAGCCCGAGCGCTTGGGCAGCATCACGTCGAGGACCACGAGGCGCGGCGGTTCGCGGCGGATGGCGGCGAGCGCCGCATCGCCGTCCGTCACCGACTCGATCGAAAACCCGGCGCGCCGCAGGATGAAGTCGAGCGATGCCATGATGCTCGGCTCATCCTCGGCGATGAGAACGTCGACGCCCAATTGCCCCTCCCGCGCCGACCTCCCATCGGCGCCCCAGTCCGGACAGTAACGCACACTCAATCGGCTTCGCCAATATTGAAACCGCGCGGCACCAATGGCGCCCGCACCGCCGCGGGCTGGCCGCCCGGCATCGGCGCCTCCTCCTGCCGGTCGGCGCAGTCGCGCCTCGGACAGAGCCGGCAGGCCGGGCCGACCGGCACGTCGGCCGAGGCATCGGAGAGGTCGAGCCCGGCCGCATAGACGGTGCGGTCGGCGTGCAGCACGTCGCAGGCCAGCATCACCGAGGCATGGATGGCGCGCCGGTCGGCAAAGCTCGCGACGCGCCGCGCCTGCGCCCGGGCGATGAAGAGGTAGCGCGAGCCGTCGGCGAACTGCACCACCTGGCGCACCAGCGCTTCGGGGGTCCGGAACGCCTCGTAGACCGCCCAGAGCGGGCAGGCGTGGCCGGCGCTGGGCAGCGTCAGGCCCGGCAGCGGGAAGTGCTTGGTCAGCCGCCCTGCCGGATCGGAGCGCAGGAACCCGAACGGCACGCCCGATTCCCCGGGCTTGCGCAGCGTCACCAGCCGGTGCGCCACCTGCTCGAAGCTCGCGAGGTAGGTCTGGCGCAGCGCCTCGATGTCGTAGCGCGCCTGCTCCGCCGTCAGCGAGGAAGGCCGCGTAGGGGAAGACGATCGCGCCGGCGAGATAGGAGCCGAGCGCGCGATGGCCGAGGCGCTGCGATGTCGGCAGAGGCCAGTTCCGGCGCCGTCACCTCGCGCTCGATCGCGGCGGGCGCCGCCAGCTCGGCATAGAGCCGCGTCAGCTGGAACTGTCGCGTCGAGGCGTTGGCGCTGGTCTGGAACCACATCACTCGCGTCTCGGGATTGAAGTGGTACTGCCCCGGAAAGCCGAGCGCATCGAGCTCGCGTCCGCCGCTGCGCACCACGCGGACGCCGAACCGCCGCTCCAGCAGGGTGGATAGAGTTTGCTCGCCGAACGGCCCGGCGCGCTCGATCTCGGCCCTCAGGTCCGCCGCAACCGCCTCGAGCGCGGGGAAATAGTTGTCCCGCTCGAAGATCAGGTCATCGAGCTCGCGCATGGGCGACAGCGAGCGCCGGCCCTTTCGCCTCCTGCTCGAACTGCCCGATCAGGCTATGCGCCACGTCGGTCAGCCCGCGCGTCTCCCGGGTGATCGAAGCGAGGAAGCGCCGGCGCTCGCCCTCCTCGAGGTCGGGCACATCCTCGAGAATCTCGGCGCTCGAGCGCACCGCCGTGATCCCCGACAGCACCCGGTGCAGCAGCTCCGCCAGCAGCGGATCGGTACGCAGCCGGTTGGCGAGGTCGTCGGCATTGGCCTGCGCTCCGAGATAGGCGCGATGCAGCCGGGCGATCGCCATCGCGGCTGCCGGCTGCTGGGCGACGAGGTCGCGCGCGCTGAGCGCCCGGAGCTCGTTTCGCTGCAGCACCGGGTCGGCCAGCGCCTCCTCGACGTCGCCGATGAGCCGGTACTCGGCTTCGCCCGAGAGCTCGCCGATCTCCACCCCGAGCTCGTGCGCCAGCCGCAGCAGCAGCGCGCCGCCGACCTGCCGGCGGTTGTGCTCGATCAGGTTGAGATAGCTCGCGGAAATGCCGGCCCGCTGCGCCAGCGCCGCCTGCGAAATCCCCAGCTGGCGCCGCCGCGAACTGATGCGCAAGCCGATCGGAGCCCGCATCCCTCCCCTCCCTCTTGTCAACATCTTTACAGATGTGAGCAGCTCAAGGTCCAAGGCTTTACAGAACTTGTCAATGATATCAGCGACATATTGCAGTCATTTGCTCCCCATCGCATCGTAACCGGAGGCGGTGAGGTGTCGGCAATGTACCGGTCCCCCGCGCATGAGGAGGGACAAAAATGACCAACTTGAAAGGCTTTAGCCGCCGTGGCGTGCTGAAGGGTGGGCTCGCCGGCATCCTCGCGACCGGCGTCTCGCCGCTGATACTTTCGAGGGGCGCCTACGCGCAGGAATTCTGCAACGCCCCGACGGGCGACACCGTCACCCTCGGCTTCGTCATGCCGCTGACCGGCGCCTATGCCGACGAAGGCGCCGACCAGCAGCGCGCCTTCCTGCTCGCCGTCGAGCACCTCAACGGCGAGGGCGACGGCGGCATGATCCCGACCTTCTCGTCCAAGACGCTCAAGGGCAACGGCATCCTCGGCAAGAAGGTCGCCTATGTCACCGGCGACGACCAGACCAAGCCCGATGCCGGCCGCGACACCGCACGCCGCATGATCGAGCGCGACGGCGCCCTGATGATCAGCGGCGCCTCGTCCTCCGGCGTGGCCATCGCCGAGCAGGCCCTGTGCCAGGAAAAGGGCATCATCTACATGGCCGGCCTGACCCATTCCAACGACACCACCGGCAAGGACAAGAAGCGGTTCGGCTTCCGCCACTTCTTCAACGCCTACCAGTCGGGCATCGCGCTGGGCCCGATCCTCGGCGAAGCCTATGGCAAGGACCGCGTCGCCTACCACCTGACCGCCGACTACACTTGGGGCTGGACCCAGGAAGAGTCGATGATCAAGGCCACCGAGGCGCTGGGCTGGAAGACGCTGCCCCCGGTCCGCACCCCGGTCAATGCCGGCGACTTCAGCCAGTACCTGACGCCGGTGCTCAATTCCGGCGCCGACGTGCTGATCCTCAACCACTACGGCTTCGACGGCGTCAACTCGATCACCCAGGCCATGCAGTTCGGCATGCGCGACAAGCAGGTCAACGGCAAGAATTTCGAGATCGTGCTGCCGCTGGTCTCCGACCTGATGGCGAAGGGCGCCGGCGACGCCATCAAGGGCGTGTACGGCACCGCCAACTGGGACTGGCAACTGGGCGACGAGGCCTCCAAGGCCTTCACCAAGTCGTTCGGCGCCAAGTACGGCCAGCCGCCGAGCCAGATCGCGCAGACGTCCTACGCGCAGGTGCTGCTCTATGCCGATGCCTGCGAGCGGGCCGGCACCTTCCTGCCGTCTGCGGTCATCAAGGCCCTCGAGGACTACGATTTCGACGGCCTCGGCAACGGCCCGACCACCTATCGCGGCGCCGACCACCAGTGCTTCAAGGAGGTCTATGCGGTGAAGGGCAAGGAGGCTCCTTCCAACCCCTTCGACCTCCTCGAGGTCGTCGCCACCGCCTCCAAGGAGTCGGTGACCTACGACCCGGCGATCTTCGGCGGCGAACTCGGCCCGGACACCGCGGCCGCCTGCTGACGATCCCTGGCCGTCCCGGCCGGTCTCTCCCCGGCCGGGACGGCGCCATGACCGCGTGGTTCGACAACGCCCGCCATGAGGTCTGCTGAGGATGCGGTGCCCGTTGGACCTCATCCTGAGCCTGTCGAAGGACGAGGTCCGGGCACACCGACCACAGCGGCACTGGAACCACCATGGACGCCATCCTTGCGCAACTGCTCAACGGCCTCGACAAGGGCGGCGCCTATGCGCTCATCGCGCTGGGCCTGACGCTCGTCTTCGGCACATTGGGCGTGGTCAACTTCGCGCATGGCGCGCTGTTCATGCTCGGCGCCTTCTGCGCCGTCAGCTTCCGCCAGCTGATCACGATGGAGACAGTGGTCATCGACCCCGAGCAACTCTCGCCCTGGGGCGCGCCGCTGGAAGTCCGCACGCCGCTGGCGCAGACCTGGTTCGGCGATTTCGGCGCCGTGCTCGTCGATTTCTCCGTGCCGCTCTCCATCCTGCTCGCCATCCCCGTCATGCTGGTGATCGGCATCGCGATGGAACGCGGCATCATCAAGCACTTCTACAAGCGGCCGCATGCCGAACAGATCCTTGTGACTTTCGGCCTCGCCATCGTGCTGCAGGAGGTGGTCAAGGCGATCTTCGGGCCCAACCCAATCAGCCAGCCGATCCCGAGCCCGGTGCGCGGCGCCTTCGATGTCGGCGCCCTGCTCGGCCTCGCGCCCGGCGCCCTCACCTACCCCTTCTGGCGCCTTATCTATTTCCTCTTCTCGCTCGGCATCATCGGGGCCGTCTTCGCCTTCCTGCGCTTCACCACCTTCGGAATGGTGGTGCGCGCCGGCATGGCCGACCGCGAGACCGTCGGGCTGCTCGGCATCAATATCGACCGGCGCTTCACCATCATGTTCGGCCTCGCCGCCGTGGTCGCGGGGCTCGCCGGCGTGATGTACACGCCGCTGCTGCCGCCCAACTATCACCAGGGCATGGACTTTCTGGTGCTGAGCTTCGTCGTGGTGGTCGTCGGCGGCATGGGCTCGCTGCCCGGCGCGGTCGTCGCCGGCTTCCTGCTCGGCATCCTGCAGAGCTTTGCCTCGATGAGCGAGGTGAAGCAGATCATCCCCGGCATCGACCAGATCATCATCTACCTCGTCGCGGTGGTCATCCTGCTGGTGCGGCCGCGCGGCCTGATGGGCCGCCGCGGCGTGATGGAGGCCTGACATGGACATGCTCGTCATGCCGCGCCGCGACCTGATCGTCTTCGCCGCCTTCGCGCTGGTCGTCCTCGCCATGCCGCTCTGGCTGCAGCCACTCGGCGCCGCCTACCCGGCGCTGATGCAGAAGTTCGTCATCTCGGCGATCTTCGCCATCGGCTTCAACATCCTGTTCGGCCTCACCGGCTACCTGAGCTTCGGCCATGCGGCGTTCCTCGGCGTCGGCTCCTACACGGCCGTGTGGTCGTTCAAGCTGCTGACCATGGATGCGCTGCCGGCGATCTTCTTCGCCGTCGTCGTCTCGGGGCTGTTTGCGCTGGTCATCGGCTACCTGAGCCTCAGGCGCTCCGGCATCTACTTCTCGATCCTCACGCTGGCCTTCGCCCAGATGTGCTACAACCTCGCCTATTCGGTGCTCACCCCGATCACCAATGGCGAGACCTCGCTGCAGCTGACGCTCGGCGATCCGCGCATCATCGACACGGCGCTGGCGCCGCGCCCGGCCGGGTCTGCCCTCGGCGAGCCTCTTCGGCCACACCTTTTCCGGCCTCGAGGGCTTCTACTTCTGCGCCGTGGTGCTGCTGATCGCCTTCTTCATCACGCAGAAGATCTTCGCCTCGCCGTTCGGGATGATGCTGCGCGCCATCAAATCCAACCAGACGCGCATGAACTACACCGGCTTCAACACCCGGCCCTACACGCTCACCGCCTTCGTCATCTCCGGCATGTTCGCCGGCCTCGCCGGCGCGCTCTTCGCCATCACCGACCCGCTGGCCGGCACCGAGCGCATGCAGTGGACGGCATCGGGCGAAGTGGTGCTGATGACCATCCTCGGCGGCGTCGGCACGCTGGTCGGCCCGGTGATCGGCGCCTGGTTCATCGAGTATTTCGAGAACATCTTCTCGGCCTTCAACGAGAGCGTCGTGCACCGCTTCTTCGCGTTCCTGCCCGCGGAAATCGCCGATCCGGTCACGGCCGTCGCCTCGAAGTTCGTGGGCGAAGGCTGGAATCTCACGCTCGGGCTGCTCTTCGTGCTCGTCGTCGTGTTCCTCCCCGGCGGCATCATGGAAGGCGTGCGGCGGATCGGTTCGACTGTTCCGCCGCCGCACGCCGCCTGCCACCCCCGGCGCCCTCCGCGCCCAGCCCGCCGAGTGAGCGCCATGGCCGAAGCCCCCGAACAACGTCGTTCTCCACGTCGCCGACGTGCACAAGAATTTCGGCGGCCTGCACGCCCTCTCCGACATCGACCTGCAGGTCGAGGAGGGCAAGACCCACGCCATCATCGGCCCGAACGGGGCCGGCAAGTCGACGCTGCTCAACGTCATCATCGGCCGCCTACCGCCGAGCCGCGGCGCCGTGGTGTTCGACGGCAAGGTGCTGACCGGCAAGCGCCCGCACGAGATCAACCAGATGGGGGTGGTCCGCGTGTTCCAGACGCCGGAGATCTTCCCCGAGCTGTCTGTGCTGCAGAACGTCATGGCCCCGGCCTTCGCCAAGCGCGACGGTGCGTTCCGCATCAATATCTTCAAGTCGCTGGAGACCGAGCACGCCGTGCGCGAGGAGGCCGAGGCGATCCTCGCCGATGTCGGCCTGTTCGAGCGACGCGCCTCGAACGCCGGCGCGCTGAGCCGCGGCGACAAGCGGCGGATGGAGCTCGCCATGTGCCTGATCCAGCATCCGCGCCTGCTGCTGCTCGACGAGCCGACGGCGGGAATGAGCCGACACGACACCAATACGACCATCGAACTGCTCAAGAAGATCAAGGCGCGCGGCATGACCAAGGTGATCATTGAACACGACATGCACGTGGTGTTCTCCTTGGCCGACAGGATCTCCGTCCTCTCGGGCGGCCGGATCATCGCCGAGGGCATGCCCGACGAGGTACGTGGCAGTGCCAAGGTCCAGGAGGCCTATCTCGGCGGCGCCCACCGGCTCGAGGCCCATTGATGAGCGCGCTCGCCATGGACACTGACGTCACCGCCACTGCCCAGGCCGCCGCGCAGGCCGTGCCGCGCGAGACCCCGTTCTTCTCCGTCCGAGATATCCACGCCTATTACGGCGAGAGCTACATCGTGCAGGGCGTGTCGCTCGAGGTGCAGCATGGCGAAATCCTCGCCCTGCTCGGTCGCAACGGCGCCGGCAAGACCTCCACCCTGCGCTCCATCGCACGGGTCGACACTCCGGCCCTCAGGGCCGGCGAGATCTGGCTCGAGGGCAAGCCGATCCACCAGATGAAGGCCTTCGAGGCGGCCCGCGCCGGCATCCAGCTCGTCCCCGAGGACCGGCGGATCATCCAGGGCCTGACCGTCGAGGAGAACCTCAACCTCGCCCGCGTCGCCCCCGGCCACGGCTGGGAGCTCGAGCGCATCTACTCGCACTTCCCGCGCCTCGCGGAGCGCCGCCGGCAGGAAGGCGTCACCCTCTCGGGCGGCGAGCAGCAGATGCTCGCCATCGCCCGGGCACTGGCGCGCGACCTGAAGCTGCTGCTGCTCGACGAACCCTATGAGGGCCTCGCGCCGGTCATCGTCCAGGAGATCGAGAAGATCCTCGGCGAGATCAAGACACTGGGCATAACTACCATCATCGTAGAGCAGAACGCCCTCGCCGCGCTGCAGCTGGCGGACCGCGCGGTCATCCTCGACACGGGCCAGGTCGCCTTCGTGGGATCGGCGAAGGCCGTGCTCGAAAGCGAGGACCTGCGCCGGGAGCATCTGGCCGTCTAGCTGGTTCATGTGAACCTTCGGCCAAGCCATACTTCCAAAGAGATTTTCGGTTTGCGCTCGAAATCCGTGTTCGAACGAACATAGCGGGTTTGCCAAACGAACATCCGTTGCTACGACTTAGGGGCGCGAGGACAAGAGTCCCGGCATCCACGGAGGAGGAACGACCTATGAAGAAGCTAGCGCTGACGCTGACCGGCCTGCTCGCCGCGATCTCGTACACGTCGGCATCCCATGCCCAGACCGAGATCAGCTGGTGGCACGCGATGGACGCCGAGCTCGGCAAGAAGCTCGAGGAGATCGCCCAGGGCTTCAACAGCAGCCAGACCGAATACAAGGTCGTCACGAGCTACAAGGGTACCTATCCCGAGACCCTGACGGCCGCGATCGCCGCGTTCCGCGCCAACGAGCAGCCGGCCATCGTGCAGGTGTTCGAGGTGGGTACCGGTACGATGATGGCGGCCAAGGGCGCCGTGTACCCGGTGTACCAGCTGATGGCCGACAATGGCGAGCCGTGGGATCCGTCGGGCTTCCTGGCCCCGGTCGTCGGCTATTATTCGGACACCGACGGCAACATCCTGTCGATGCCGTTCAACTCGTCGACGCCGATCATGTACTACAACAAGGACGTGTTCGAGAAAGCCGGCCTCGACCGCGACACGCCGCCCAAGACCTGGGCCGAGCTCGAGAGCATGAGCCGCAAGATCGTGGAATCCGGCGCCGCCCCCTGCGGCTTCACCAGCGGCTGGATCACCTGGGTGCAGACCGAGAACCTGTCGGCCATCCACGACCAGCCCTTCGGCACCCTGGAGAACGGCTTCGGCGGCCTCGGCACCGAGTTCACCTTCAACGGTCCGGTGCAGGTCAAGCACTGGGAGAACCTGAAGAAGTGGGCCGATGAGGGTCTCTTCCGCTATGGCGGTCCGGTAGGCGGCGGTGATGCGCCACCGAAGTTCTATGCGCAGGAATGCGCCATCTACATGAACTCCTCGGCCTCGCGTGCCGGCGTCATCAACAACGCCAAGGAGTTCGAGGTCGGCTTCGGCCCCCTGCCCTATTACGACGACGTCACCACCGACCCGAAGAACTCGATCATCGGCGGCGCGACGCTCTGGGTGCTCAACGGCAAGGACCCTGCCGTCTACAAGGGCGTGGCCAAGTTCTTCACCTACCTGAGCCAGCCCGACGTGCAGGCCGCGTGGCACCAGTTCACCGGCTACCTGCCGATCACCAACGCCGCCTATGACCTCGGCCAGTCGCAGGGCTATTACGAGAAGACCCCGGGCTCGGACATCGCCATCAAGCAGATCACCCGCGGCACGCCGTCGGCGAATTCCAAGGGCGTACGCTTCGGCAACCTGACCCAGGCTCGCACAGTGGTCGATGAAGAGTTCGAGGCCATGCTGGCGGGCAGCAAGACCGCGCAGCAGGCGCTGGATTCCGCGGTGGAACGCGGCAACCAGATCCTCCGCGACTTCGAAGCGGCCAACCAGTAGGTCCGACCGGCAGGCTCGACCAGTCCCGTCCCACCCTCATGCCGAGGGTGGGACATCTCCCGACGCGACCGGACCCTCCTGGCCATGCAGAGCAAGCGAACCATCTTTCCCAACAAGCTGCTGCCGTACCTGCTGCTGGTGCCGCAGCTGGCCGTCACGCTGGTGTTCTTCATCTGGCCGGCGCTGCAGGCGCTTATCTCCTCGTTTCAGCGCGAGGATCCGTTCGGCTTCAAGACGACCTTCGTCTGGTTCGAGAACTACCGGCGGCTGTTCGCCGAGCCGACCTATCTGAGCTCCGCCGGGAAGACTGCCGTCTTCGCCACCAGCGTCACGCTGCTCGCGATGACGCTGTCGCTGCTGCTCGCGGTGGCGGTCAATCGCGTGCTGCGCACCAACCGGCTCTACACGACGCTGCTGGTCTGGCCCTATGCGGTGGCCCCAGTCGTGGTGGGCGTCCTTTGGTGGTTCATGTTCAACCCCACCATCGGCATCCTGCCCTATCTGCTGCGGGCGCTCGGCGTCGACTGGAACCACCGCGTCGACGGCACCGACGCCATGCTGCTGGTCGTGATGGCCGCGAGCTGGAAGCAGATCTCGTACAACTTCCTGTTCTTCGTCGCGGGGCTGCAATCGGTGCCCCGGTCGCTGCTCGAGGCGGCGGCCATCGACGGGGCGGGACCGTTCAAGCGGTTCTGGACCATCGTCTTCCCGCTGCTCTCGCCGACGACGTTCTTCCTGCTCATCGTCAACATCAACTACACGATGTTCGACACCTTCGGCATCATCGACGCCACCACGCAGGGCGGCCCGGCGCAGGCCACCAATATCCTTGTCTACAAGGTCTATTCCGACGGCTTCCTCGGGCTCAACATCGGCTCGTCATCGGCGCAATCGGTGGTGCTGATGCTCGTCGTGATCGCGCTGACGGCCATCCAGTTCCGCTTCGTCGAGCGGCGCGTGCAGTACTAGGGGGCGAGCAAGCAATGGTTGAAAACAGACCCGTCCTCGCCTTCCTGACGCACCTGGTGCTGATCGTCGGCGTCGCCATCGTGGTGTTCCCGGTCTACCTGGCGTTCATCGCCTCGACGCATTCCGGCGGCGACTTCCTGCGCGGGCTGGTGCCGCTGCTGCCGGGGCCATATCTCGCCGAGAACTACGGCTTCATGCTGACGGAGGGGCTGACCTCGTCCGGCGCGCCGCCGCTCTGGACGATGCTCGCCAACTCGCTGCTTATGGCGGTGGTGATCGCCGTGGGCAAGATCGCCATCTCGATCCTCTCCGCCTATGCGATCGTGTTCTTCAAGTTCCCGTTCCGGCTGCTGGCGTTCTGGGTCATCTTCATCACGCTGATGCTGCCGGTCGAGGTGCGCATCATGCCGACCTTCAAGGTGGTGGCGGACCTGGGGCTGCTGAACTCCTATGCCGGCCTGACCATCCCGCTGATCGCCTCGGCCACCGCCACCTTCCTGTTCCGGCAGTTCTTCCTCACCGTGCCTGACGAGCTGATGGAGGCGGCGCGCGTCGACGGCGCCGGGCCGATGAAGTTCTTCCGCGATATCCTGCTGCCGCTCAGCCGCACCAACATCGCGGCGCTGTTCGTCATCCTCTTCATCTACGGCTGGGTGCAGTACCTCTGGCCGCTGCTCGTCACCACCGACAGCCGCTATTACACCATCGTGATGGGCATCAAACGGCTGGCCGCCACCGCCGACGCCGAGCCGCAGTGGCACCTCGTCATGGCCGCCGTCATGCTGGCCATGCTGCCTCCCGTCCTCGTCGTCATCCTCATGCAGCGCCTGTTCGTCAAAGGCCTGGTCGAAACCGAGAAGTAAGCGCAATGGCAAGCATCGACATCGAAGGTGTCCGCAAGGTCTATCCGGGCAACGTCACCGCCATCCACAACCTCGAACTCGCCATTCCGGACGGCGAGTTGGTGGTGCTGGTCGGGCCCTCGGGCTGCGGCAAGTCCACGCTGCTGCGCATGATCGCCGGGCTCGAGACCATCACCGACGGGAAGATCTCCATCGGCGGCGACGTGGTGAACCGGAAGGAGCCGGCCGAGCGCGACATCGCCATGGTGTTCCAGAACTATGCGCTCTACCCGCATATGACGGTGCGCGGTAACCTCGAATACGGGCTCAAGAACCAGCGCACGCCGCGCGCCGGAGATCGATCGACGCGTCAGCGAAGCGGCGCGCATCCTCGAGATCGAGCCCTTCCTCGACCGGCGCCCGAGGCAACTGTCGGGCGGCCAGCGCCAGCGCGTCGCGATGGGCCGGGCGATCGTGCGCAAGCCCAAGGCCTTCCTCTTCGACGAGCCGCTGTCCAACCTCGACGCCAAGCTGCGCGGCCAGATGCGGATCGAGATCAAGCGGCTGCAGCGCAACCTCGGCACCACCAGCGTCTACGTCACCCACGACCAGCTCGAGGCGATGACGCTGGCCGATCGGCTGGTGGTGATGAATGCCGGGCGGATCGAGCAGGTCGGCGCGCCGCTCGAGCTCTATGCCCGCCCGGCCACGCTGTTCGTCGCGGGCTTCATCGGCTCGCCGCCGATGAACCTCATCGACCTCGACTATCTGAGGGCGCGCGGGGCACAGCTTGGCCTGCCGGGCGACACCGACCTGGTCGGCATCCGGCCCGACAGCATTCATGTTGGCGATCCCGGACAGCCGAGCATTCGCATAAACGCCACGGTGGAGCTCTACGAACCTGTGGGCGGCGAAACCCACCTGTATCTGCGGCTGGAGGGCAACGAGCAGTTGATCGTCGCCGCGGTGCCGGCGCGCACCACCGTCAAGGAGGGCGACAAGCTCGAGCTTCACGTGCGCACCGACGAACTGCATCCCTTCAACAAGGCGAGTGGACGGCGCACCGACTAAATGGACGACCATCGTCTGTCGCAGCGGCAACAGGAGATTCTCGCGCTGATCATGTCCGACGGCGCGCAGCAAATCGAGTCGCTGTCGCGCCGGTACGGCCTGACCGCACAGAGCATCCGCCGCGACATAAACGGGCTCTGCGCCCTCGGCCTGGCGCGGCGCCTGCATGGCGGTGTCGGCCTGCCGGTGATGCCGCAGAACAGTTCGATCCAGGCGCGCTCCCGGCTGAACGTCGAGGCGAAGCGCCAGATCGCGGCGCGGGTGGCGGCCGACATCCCCGACGGCGCCACGGTCTTCCTCGGCATCGGAACGACTGTTTTCTTCACCGCCCAGGCGCTGCGCGGCCATTCCGGATTGAGAGTGGTGACAAACAACCTCGACGTCGCCGTGATGCTTGGGGCGACACCCGGGCTGGAGCTGCATCTCACCGGTGGCCTGTGGCGCCCGAACGATCACGATGTGGTCGGCCTCGAAACCGCGCGATTCTTCGAGAAGTTCCGAGCGACGCACTCCGTCGTCGGCGCCGGTGCGCTGCATCCCACCAGCGGGGTCCTGGACTTCAGCTATGAGGACGGGCACATCACCAACGCCATCCTGCAGAACTCGCACTACCGCTACGTCGCCGCGGACCTGACCAAATGGACCAGCGCGGCCGCAGTCCGCGTCGCTCCCTTCTCGGCCTTCTCCTGCCTGGTCACCGACCGACTGCCGGATGAATTCACGCTCACACCAGAGTTGAGCGGCATGAGAGTCCTTACCTGCAATGGCGTCAGCGGCTGAGAGGCCCCCGGGGAGCAATTCGAAACGGCGTGCGTCCCTGTCCGGTGCTTCAATGGCCGTCAAAGCAATGGAGGCCCGTCATGGAGCGGCTTTCCTCTCTCCGCGTGATGCCCGTCCTCGGCTCGATCGTGTTTCTCTTGCCGCCAATGTGCGCCGCTGGCTGCCGCGACTGACGCCGTGGCGGGGTGAATCTCCCTCCTGACCCGCCTACTCGAAGTCGGTGCCGATGGCCTTAGCGAGGCTGATGACGGCTTCCCGCACCAGCCCCTCGTATTCCGGCGTCCTTCCGGCGAGAAAGGGGATGCTGATGGCTCCGACCAGTTGTCCGCCGCTGGAAATCGGCGCGCCGTAGGAATTGACCGACAGGCTGAACTCGCCATCGTCATGCGAGAAGCCCTGCTCGCGCACTTTCGTGATCTCCTCACGCAGCCGAGCGGGATCGGTGATGGTGCGTTCCGTGAAGCGCGTCAGGGGTCGGGACAGAACCCGCTCCAGATCCGATTCCGGAAGGCCGGCCAACAATGCCTTGCTGCCGCCGCCGGCATGGATTGGAAGGTGTTCACCGACCACCGCGTGAAGTGCGTGGGACAGGCTTCCGGCCGCGATGGCGACGACGAGCACCTGGCCACGGTCGTAAACCGAGACCTTGGCGGTTTCGCCCAGTCGGCGGGCAACGACATCGAGGTGAGGCTGTGCAATCTCGGCAAGCCTGCCCGCGGTTGGCGACACCACGGCATCGGCGAGACTCAGGAGCCGGCGACCCAGCACATAGTCCGAGGACTCCAGCTGCCGGACGATTCCGTGAGCCAGCAGGGAATTGAGAATTCTGTAAACGGTCGAACGGGTTACGCCGGTCTTTTCGGTCAGGCGCTTGAGCCCGAGGCCGTTCGGCGCCCTCTCCAGTTCGTCCAGGATGGCGACCATCCGCTCGATGGCAGGATTCCTGTTATGCCGAGCGAGGTCAGCGTCGTCCATCACTTGACATCTCCCGCCTGACTGTAAGACGGTTATCACCTGACACTTCGAGTTTCAAATAATAACCGGTGTCAGGCAGCTGGAGCCTGCGGGGGGACCGGCGGCCATCAAGACCGCCGCTGTTGGGGAGTTGATGCCATTGTCCGCTATGAACCGAAGCGCAGGTGAGTCACCTGCCTGGGGAGCATGCGCGTGACCTCGGTCGCGTCCACCAACGACCGCGTGCCTGACGGTTTCACCGCCCCACCGGTCCCGGTCCGCCAGAGCCGCCGCAAGCCCGACTGGCTGGTCGCCTACATCTTCCTCGCGCCAGCCGCCGCGATCTTTGCCGCCTTCATCGCCTACCCGCTGGCGGACGGAATCACGACCGCCTTCAGCAACCAGGTGGTCGGCCGGGAAGGCGACTTCGTCGGGTTCGCCAATTTCCTGAGGCTGTTCTCGGATGCGCACTTCCAGCGCGCGGCGATGAACTCCGTGATGCTGACGCTCAGCGTCGTCGCCATCAAGTGCGTGCTGGGCATGGCCTTCGCGGTCGTCCTGACGCAACCGATGCCCGCCCGCGGGCTGATTCGGGCGCTGGCCTTCCTGCCCTGGGCCGTGCCGGGGCTGATCGCCGGCCTCAGCTGGAAATGGATCTTCGACGAGCAGGCCGGCGTGCTCAGCTATCTCGCCATCGCGCTCGGCTTCTCCGACCGGCCGGTCTACTGGCTTTCCGATCCGAGCCTGGGGCTGTGGTCGATCGGCATCGCCATGGTCTGGCACGGTCTGCCCTTCTTCACCATGATGTTCCTCGCGGGCCTGACCTCGATCCCGGCCGACCTCAACGAGGCCGCCGCCATCGACGGGGCGAAGCCGATCCGCCGCTTCTTCTCGGTCACCTTGCCGCAGATGCGCGAAGTGATCTTCGTCACGGTGATGCTCTCGACCATCTGGACCTTCAACTCCTTCCACATGGTCTTCATCCTCACCGGCGGTGGCCCCGCCATGCGGACGCACATCCTGCCGACGCTCGCCTATGAGTACGGCATCACCCAGAGCCAGCTCGGCCTCGGCTCCGCGGTGCTGGTGTCCGTGATCCCCGTGTTCCTGATCCTGATCGTGCTGCTGACCCGCCGCATGCTCCGGAACGACAGCTAGGAGGCGAGCGATGGTCCAGAGCGCCACGGAAAAGCTGGTTCGCCGCATCGTCACCACCATCGGAGTGCTGGTCGCCCTGTTCTGGTCGCTGGCCCCGATCTACTGGATCGTCGTCACCTCGCTGAAGACCTCCCGCGAGATCTATTCCGCGGTGCCGACGCTGTGGCCGCGGCGGCTGACTTTCCAGAATTTCGAGCAGGCGATGTTCAAATCGAACTTCCTGCAGTTCGTCTGGAACAGCGCGCAGGTCGCACTTGCCGTGACCCTGATCTCGGCCGTCATCGGCGCGCTGGCCGCCTATCCGGTGGCGCGCATGGAGTTCAAGGGCCGCGCCGTCACGGCGCGCATCATCATCACCGCCTACCTGCTGCCGCCGTCGCTGCTCTTCATCCCGCTGTTCCTGGTGCTGCAGAACATGGGGCTGATCGACAGCAAGCCCGGCCTGGTCGCTCGCCTACCTGACCTTCACCGTGCCGTTCTGCACCTGGATGCTGATCGGCTACTTCCGGACCATTCCGAAGGAGCTGGACGAGGCCGCCCTGATGGACGGCGCCACCCGCTTCCAGACGCTGATCCGCGTGGTGCTGCCGATCGCGAAGCCCGGCCTCGCCGTGGTGGCGCTGTTCGCCTTCACCCACGCCTGGAACGAGTTCCTCTATGCCTTGGTGTTCGCCTATTCCAACGACACCAAGACCTTCACCGCCGGCCTCACCGGCCTGATCATGGGCGACACCTTCATCTGGGGTCAGCTCATGGCGAGCTCGGTGATCGCCATCATCCCCATCCTCGCCATCTACATCGGCGCGCAGCGCTACATCGTGGAAGGCCTCGCTGCCGGCAGCGTGAAGGGATGACCACACCCAATCTCAGCTTCAACTCTCGGAGGAGATACAATGAAGAAGCTTTCCCTCGCCCTCATGGCTTCGGCGGCCGCTGTGCTGCCGATCTCGGCCACGGCCGCGGACCTCGACATCTGGGCGCTGCAGGCCTTCAACCAGCAGGCCGACGACCTGATCGCCAAGATGGCGAAGGAATTCGGCGCCGAGCGCGGCATCTCGGTCGAGTACACTGTGGTTCCCGCCAACGTGCTGACCGAGCGCCTCGCCGCGGCCATCCAGGGCGGCTCCGCCCCCGACATCTTCATGCAGGTGGGCCAGCAGGCGCAGTACTACGCCAGCCTCGGCGTGACCCTGCCGCTCGACGAGACCCTGGCCGAGATGCGTGCGCAGGAAGGCGGCATCTACGAGTCGACCACCTCCGCCGCGATGTACAACGGCCAGGTCCACGCCATTCCGCTGGAAGTCGACGTGGTGCCGATGTTCGCCCGCAAGGACCTGCTCGAGCAGATTGGCATGGAGGTCCCGACCACGCTCGAGGAGCTCCGCCTCGCCTCGCAGAAGATCCTCGCCGCCGACCCGACCATCTCGGCCTTCGGCCACCCGACCAGCACCGCCAACGACGCCGAGTCGCTGCACCGCATGATCCTGTGGTCCTACGGCGCCGAGATGTTCGACGAGACCGCCACCACCGTGACCTGGAACTCGCCCGAGACCGTCGCCGGCTACCAGTTCATCGCCGACATGTTCGCCGAAGGCACGATCCCCCGCTCGACCCTCACCTGGGACGATGCCGGCAACAACACCGCCTACCAGACGGGCCGTGCCGCCTTCATCATGAACCCGCCGAGCGTCTACCAGTGGATGGTCGAGAACGACCCCGACCTCCTGGCCGACACCGCGCTGGTGGCGATGCCGAAGGGCCCGGGCGAGAAGGGCCGCTCGGCGACCAGCATCGGCGCCTTCATGTGGCTGGTGAGCAAGGACACCGATCGTCCGGATGACGCCAAGGCATGGCTCTCCTACTTCTTCGAGCCAGCCCGCTACGAGCAGATCATCGACACCGTGGGTGGCCGCTGGCTGCCGATCTACCCCTCGCTGTTCGCCTCGATGCCGCTGTTCAAGGACAACCCGGACTTCGCCCAACTGGGCGACATGGCGGAGAACGGCGTGGTCGACGGCTACGCTGGTCCCCCGACGGCCTGGGCTGCCGCCGTGTTCAACGCCAAGATCGTGTCGCAATCGATCCAGCGCATGCTGGTCGACGGCGAGAGTGCGGAGCAGGCTGTTGCCTGGGCCACGGCCGAGATCGAGAAGCTGAAGAGCTGATAACGCACAGGAAGCCGGCCGGTGCTCCGGGCCGGCTTCCAACCCGATCCAGGTGCTCACCGCGGTATTCCGGGCGGTGACAGGGAGAATTCGTCCATGTCCGATGTACGCATCAAGGATATCAAGAAGTCCTTCGGGCCAGTCGAGGTGCTCAAGGGCATCGACCTCGATATCGAGAGCGGCGAGTTCGTCGTCTTCGTCGGGCCGTCCGGCTGCGGCAAGTCCACGCTGCTGCGGGTGATCGCCGGCCTCGAGGTCATTTCCAGCGGCACGCTGGAGATCGGCGGCCAGCGTGCCAACGACATCCCGCCGTCGGATCGCGGCATTGCCATGGTGTTCCAGTCCTATGCGCTCTACCCGCATATGACGGTGTACGAGAACATGGCGTTCGGACTGAAGCTGGCCAGGGTGCCCAGGGCCGAGCTCGACGCCCGGGTGCGCAAGGCCGCCGGCATGCTACAGCTGACCGACTATCTCGACCGCCTGCCCCGGCAGCTCTCGGGCGGCCAGCGCCAGCGCGTCGCCATCGGCCGCGCCATCACGCGGGACCCGAAAGTGTTCCTGTTCGACGAGCCGCTCTCGAACCTCGACGCGGCCCTCCGCGTCGCGACCCGCGTCGAGATCGCCAACCTCAAGGACGCGCTGCCCGGCACGACCATGATCTACGTCACCCACGACCAGACCGAGGCGATGACGCTCGCCGACCGGATCGTGGTGCTGAGCGCCGGCCGCATCGAGCAGGTCGGCACGCCGATGGAGCTGTATCACCGTCCGGCCAACACGTTCGTCGCGCGCTTCATCGGCTCGCCGGCAATGAACATCGTTCCGGTCAAGGCTGCGGGCGGCGAGATCACCTTCGCCGACGGCCGCAAGGCCGCCCTCCCCGGCTACTCGGCGTCGGGCCACGTGCAGTTCGGCATCCGGCCCGAGCATCTGCGCGAAGTAGCCGAGGCGGAGGCGAGCTTCGTCGGCACCGTGACCAACATCGAACGCCTGGGCGAGCACGCCATCGCCCATATCGACATCGGCAGCGGCGAGGCGCTGGTCACCAAGCTCGATAACGAAACCGGGGCCGCCAAGGGCAGCCGGATCGGCGTCGGCTTCGATACGTCCCGCGCGCTGCTCTTCGACCCCGACGGCAAGGCGCTCGCCGCGCCTGTCGCCGTCGCCGCCTGACCCCTTACTTCATCCGAGACCCAAGCCATGATTCAGATTGCCGAATTCATCGCCCCCAAGCCCACGCCGGTCTGGAAGCTGGCGCAGCAGTGTGGCGTCAACCTCGCGGTTGCCGGCCTGCCCTTCGACACGCTCCGTTCCGGCGAGAAGGTCGGTGACCTCGCGCCGCTCCAGCGCATGAAGGCCGACTACGAGGCTGGCGGCTTCGAGATCCGCGTCATCGAGGCCCGTCCGCCGCTCAACAAGGCCAAGCGCGGCCTCGAGGGGCGCGACGAGGAGATCGACGTCGTCTGCGAGATGCTCACCAGCATGGGCAAGCTCGGCATCCCGGTCTGGTGCTACGAGTGGATGACCGACTTCAACTGGGTGCGCACCAACATGGCGACGCCGTCGCGCGGCGGCTCGGTGGTGACCAGCTTCAACGCCGACGACGTACCCGACGACATCACCTCCAACCCGCCGATCAGCGAGGAGGAGCTCTGGACCAACCTCGAGTACTTCCTCAAGCGCACGCTGCCGGTGGCCGAGAAGGCCGGCGTCAAGATGTCGATGCACCCGGACGATCCGCCGATCACCCCGATCAAGGGCGTCTCGCCGCATCATGCGCACCGTCGACAACTATCACCGGTTGCTCGAGCTGGTCCCCAGCAAGATGAACACCGTTACGCTGTGCCAGGGCAACTTCACCCTGATGACGGACGACCTGCCGCGCGAGATCCGCCGCTTTGGCGACAAGATCAGCTTCGTGCACTTCCGCGACGTGCGCGGCGTGCCGACCAAGTTCGAGGAGACCTGGCACGACGCCGGCAAGACCGACATGCTGGCCTGCATGAAGGCCTACAAGGACATCGGCTTCGACGGCGTGCTGCGCCCCGACCACGTGCCGACCGTGGAGGGCGACACCAACGAGGACGCCGGCTACTCGGCCTTCGGCCGCCTCTACGCCATCGGCTACATCCGCGGCCTGCAGCAGGCCGTCTACGCCGGCTGACACAAGGGCCATGCAGCCCCGGCTGCATGGCCTGTCACAACGGGCACAAGTCAGTGGAGGGAAGTTGCTGAAGCGGCTCCCCTTTCCAACTCGGCATAGCCGGCCCGGCGCCAGAGAGGCATTTGCCTCGTGTCAGCCGCCTCTCACATTCCCGGCTCCCGCCAATCGCGTCGGCCGACGGTCATCTCCACCGACACTCTGTCGTCCACGGTGATCCCCAGCCGCTGCCGTACGGCGTCCTTGAGAGGGAGCAGGTAGGTTCCATCCTTTGGGAAAAGGGAGGTTTCGAAGCTCACGCCGTCGATCGTCGCCTCGACCGGGATCACTCCCCAGCCGTAGCTTGCCGCCTTCCTGACCCGGCTGATTTCAACCGCGATGCCGGGCGGGATGCGGGCATAGAAGAAGGGGGCCGGCCCGCGCCAATGGATCACGGTCGCCTGGAAGCTGAGCTCGAGCACGTCCACCCTCCTAAAGGGCACCGTGCGCGTGCCCGCTGCCTTTCCCCGGTCACACCAGCAATGCTAGCTTCTGCCTCAGCCCAAAGAGGAGGACGCATAATGCCAAGCATACTGAACCCCTATCTGAGCTTTCGAGACAATGCCCGGCAAGCGATGGAGTTCTATCGGGGCGTGTTCGGGGGCGAGTTGAACATGAACACTTTCGGTGAGTATCATGCCAGCGAGGACGCAACCGAGCAGGACAAGATCATGCACGCGCAGCTGAAGACGCCGAGCGGCTTCACGCTGATGGCCTCCGATACCCCCAACCAGATGGAGCACAGCGGCAACAACGGCTCGATCTCGCTGTCCGGCAATGACGAGTCGGAACTACGCGGCTACTGGGACAAGCTCAGCCAGGGCGGTCAGGTGGTCATGCCGCTCGACAAGCAGATGTGGGGCGACACCTTCGGCATGTGCACCGACCGGTTCGGCATCAACTGGATGGTGAACATCGCCGGCTCCGGCCAGCAGGGCGCCGCCTAGACTAACGGGCAACAACTGTCCCGATCTCCGGCGGCCCTCATCCTGTCGAAGGACGAGGATCGGTCATGTCAATTGCCTACGCCTTCCCGGCCTTCTTCGGCTTCGGCTTCACCCGCACCCGCAGGTGGCCGCCGTTCTCCATCACCTCGAGTGCCGTCAGCTTGCGTACGAGATCGCTCAACTTCTTGAAGCCATAGGTGCGCGGATCGAAATCCGGCGCGATGTTGGCGAGCTGGCTGCCGAGCCCGCCGAGCGATGCCCAGCCGCCGTCGGTGTCCATCTCGGAAATGACCCGCATGATGAGATTGGAAGCATGTGAGATCGGCTCCAGCGCCTTGGTTGTTGCCGGCGCACCCTCAGCAGCGGCAGGCTGGGGCAGAAGGTTCTCGGTGTAGATGAATCGCCGGCACGCCTGGCGGAAGCTTTCCGGGGTCTTCTGCTCGCCGAAGCCGAACACGTCGACACCCTCCTCGCGGATCCGTGCGGCGAGGCGGGTGAAGTCGCTGTCCGACGACACGAGGCAGAAACCGTCGAAACGTCCGGAATGCAACAGGTCCATGGCGTCGATCACCAGGGTGATGTCCGAGGCGTTCTTGCCGGTCGTATAGGCAAACTGCTGTTGCGGGATAATCGCGTACTTGGCCAGCACATCGGTCCACGCCTTTGACCGCGTGCCGGAAAAGTCCCCATAGATGCGCCGTACGCTCGCCTCGCCCAGCTTGGAAATCTCCTCGAACAGGCCATCGACAATCCTGGCCGAGGCGTTGTCCGCGTCGATCAGCACGGCGAGTCGGGGCTGGCGGTTTTCGACGGTCATGAGAATCTCCATCCGCCTCCACACTAGGTGAGCCCCGCCGGGAGTGCTATGCACTCCCGAACCGGGCGATGCGTCACCCTGCGGCCATCGCCGCGATTGCGCCCGGGGGCTCAGATTGCTATCTGGCGCGCCATGTCCCAACACGCGAACGAAATCATCCACGTCATCGGCGGCGGGCTCGCTGGATCCGAGGCAGCATGGCAGGCGGCGGAGGCTGGCGCCACGGTCGTGCTGCACGAGATGCGCCCGGTCACGACGACCGATGCCCACCAGACCGAGGGCCTCGCCGAGCTCGTCTGCTCCAACAGCTTCCGCTCCAACGACCATGAGCACAACGCCGTGGGGCTGCTGCACGAGGAAATGCGCCGTTGCGGCTCGTTGATCATGCGAGCAGCGGACAGCCACTCGCTGCCCGCCGGCGGCGCGCTTGCGGTGGACCGCGTCGGCTTTTCGGACGCAGTGACCGCGGCCATCCACGGCCACCCGAACATTACCGTCGAGCGCGGCGAGATCGCCGGGCTCCCGCCGGAGGAGTGGAGCAACGTCATCGTCGCCACGGGGCCGCTGACCTCCCCTGCCCTCGCCTCGGCCATCCAGGAGCTGACCGGCGAGGACGCGCTCGCCTTCTTCGACGCCATCGCCCCGATCATCCATGGGGACTCGATCGACCGCGACATCGTCTGGGCGCAGTCGCGCTACGACAAGGTTGGGCCTATGGGCAACGGGGCCGATTACCTCAACTGCCCGATGACCGAGAAGCAGTACAACGACTTCATCGATGCCCTGCTCGCCGCGCCGCTGCACCAGTTCAAGGAATGGGAAATGGTGCCCTATTTCGACGGCTGCCTGCCGATCGAGATCATGGCCGAGCGCGGCCGCGACACGCTGCGCTGGGGGCCGATGAAGCCGGTGGGCCTCACCAATCCGCGCGATCCGCTGGTGAAGCCGCACGCCATCGTCCAGCTCCGGCAGGACAATGCGCTCGGCTCGCTATGGAACATGGTCGGCTTCCAGACCAAGATCCGCTACGGCGTCCAGGCCGAGATCTTCCGCATGATCCCCGGACTGGAGAACGCCAAGTTCGCCCGGCTCGGCGGGCTGCACCGCAACACCTTCCTCAATTCGCCGAAGGTGCTGCGCCCCGACCTCAAGCTCAAGGCCATGCCGCGGCTGCGCTTCGCCGGGCAGGTCACCGGCGTCGAGGGCTATGTCGAAAGCGCAGCGGTGGGGCTGCTGGCGGGCCGGATGGCCGCGGCAGAAGCGAAGGGCTCGACGCTTGACATCCCACCGGAGACGACCGCCATGGGCGCGCTGATCAACCACATCACTGGTGGTCACCTCGAGGCTGAGGCCTATTCGGGGGCGCGCAGCTTCCAGCCGATGAACGTGAATTTCGGCCTGTTCCCGCCGGTCTCGATCACGAAGCCGGAAGGCCATGTCGGGCGGTGGAAATCCACCGACAAGTCGATCGCCAAGAAGCGCGCCATCACCTCACGCGCGCTGGCGGACCTGGCGGCCTGGGCTTAGCGGCCGGTCAGGCGCGGAGCGCCCACCAGCCCATCCTGGCGATCTTCTGCCAGTCGGGCATGTCCGGCGCGGCGGCGAATGGGCGACGGGCGGCAGCCGCGCGCTCGAGTTGGCCCTCGAGGATGGCGATCGGCGCAAAGGCGGGGCGAAGGGGCCTGGGCAGCAGCGCTATGGCCGTCCGAGCCTTCTCCGCATGTTCCCGCGCCTAAGTCCCCAATTTGCCCGAGCGCTTCGAACAGGCCCTCGCTCTCCCTGCCGGCCAGGATTTCCCGGTCGGTGACGCCGTTGGCGGCAAAGACGCTCATGGGCAGGAAGATGCGGCCGGTGCGAGGCATTGTAGCCGAAGGCGCGAAGGTGCCCGATAAAGGCGTGGGCGACGCCGAGGTGGCCCGCGGCATCGCCGGTGTCGACTTCGGCGCCGCCGTTGAGGACCATCGCGGCGAGCTGGTACAGCACGGAAACGGTCTCGCCGGCGTAGCCTTCGAAGCTCGCCACGTCGGGCATCGGGTCGTGGTAGAGGTCGAAGCGGCGCGCGGCGACGAGGCGCTGCAACGGACCGGCGGGCAGCCCGTACTTCTCGACAGCCTCGCAGCAGCGCGGCGGCCAGCGGGTTCTGGCGGACATTGCCGTGCCCCTCGCCCTTGAGCGCATCCACCCACCACTGCAGGCGGATCTCGCCTGGGGCCGGCTCGCGCGAGCGGTCGCGGATGGAAGCGATATCGGCAGAGAAGGCGTAGAGGGCCTGGATCGCCTGCCGTTCTGCGGGTTTCAGCAGAAGGGTCGCAAAATAGCGGTCGCGGTCTGCTTCCCTGAGATAGTTGGCGACGTAGTCGCCCGCCTCGCTCATCGGGCGTTCTCGACGGCGATCAGGGCGGCGCCGACGGCGCGGTCCTCGGCCAGGAGCACGTTGTAGGTCCGCACCGCCCCACCGGTGGCAATGGCCTCGACGATCACGCCTTTGGCGCGCAATTGCGCGCGAATGTCTGTGTCGAAGCCGGCGATTTCCTGGCCGAGGCCCACGAGCAGCACGTCCAGTTCGGCGGCCGCCTCGAACACCGGCGCTAGACTGTCGAGGGTGATCCCGGCGGGCGTCGCGACGTCCCACTTGCGCATGCCGCTCGGCAGGCAGAGCAGCGAACCCCGGTGCGACATGCCGGCGAAGCGGAAGCCGCCGTTCCCATAGGCCTCGATCGGCGCCTGATAGGGGTAGAACCCCTGCCCCGGCTCCGCCACCGGCTAGACCACGGCCCCGTCGGCTCGCTTCTGCTCCTTGGCCCGCTTCTCCTTCGCCTCCGCCGCTTCACTGCGCGGCTTGAGGCCGAAGTGGATGAGGATCGGCCCGCCGATGAAGATCGAGGAATACATGCCGAAGATCGAGCCGAAGGTCATGGCGATGGTGAAGCCGCGGATCGACTCGCCACCGAAGAACACCAGCGGGAACAGCGCCAGGAGCACCGTGAACTGCGTCAGCGACGTGCGCACGATGGTCTGGTTGATCGACAGGTTGATAATGTCCCCGACCGACATCTTCTTGTATTTTCGGAGGTTCTCACGCACGCGGTCGGAGATGACGACCGTCTCGTTCAGCGACAGGCCGACGAGCGTCAGCACCGCAGCGATGGACGATAGGTTGAACTCGAGGCCGGTTAGCGAGAACAGCCCCACCGTCATGATCACGTCGTGCGCCGTCGTGGTGACGGCTGCCAGGCCGAACTGCCATTCGAACCGGAACCAGACGTAGAGCAGGATCGCGACGAGGGAGACCAGCACGGCGATCGTGCCGTGGACGGCAAGCTCGCCGGACACGGTGCCGCTCACCGCCTCCGTGCGCCGGACCTCGTAGTGCTCGGTCGCCAGTGCCTCGGTGACCTTCTGCACGGCCACCTGCTGCTCGGCGTCGCCGCCGGGCTGCAGCTGGATGCGGACCAAGAGGTCCTGCGGGTTGCCGAAGCTCTGGACCTGGACTTCGCCGAGGTTCAGCGGGTCGAGCAGCGCGCGCACCTGGGCGGGGTCCGCATCGCCCTCGGCCGTGTGCTGGACCTCGATGGCCGAGCCGCCGACGAAGTCGATGCCGAGGTCGAAACCCTTGAAGAAGGCAGAGCCAATGGCGATCACCGTCAGGATGACCGACAGGATGATCGCCTTCTTCGAAATCTTCATGAAGTCGATCTTGGTGCCGTCCGGAATGAACCGGAAATGCTGGATGTGCAGCGTCTTGGGGCGCCGCCAGCGGTACCAGAGCGAGATGAAGAGCCGCGTCACCGTGTAGGCGGTGAACAGCGAGGTGAGGATGCCGAGCGCCAGCGTGACGGCAAAGCCCTGGATCGGACCCGAACCGAGGAAGTACAGCACGATCGCCGCAATGAGCTGCGTCAGGTGGGAGTCGATGATCGTCCCCCAGGCGCGATGGAAGCCTGCGTCCAGGGAGGCCAGGATCGACTTGCCCGCCCGCTGCTCTTCGCGCATGCGCTCGTAGATCAGCACGTTGGCGTCCACGGCCATGCCGATGGTCAGCACGATACCGGCGATGCCGGGCAGCGTCAGCGTGGCCCCGATGGCGGACAGCGATCCGAGGATCAGCACGATGTTGAGGACCAGCGCGACGTTGGCGAAGACGCCGAACAGGCCATAGGCGATGACCATGAACGTCAGGACGAGCACCGCTGCCACGGCGCCGGCGGTGATGCCGGCACGAATCGAGTCGGCGCCGAGGCTCGGGCCGACCGAGCGTTCCTCCACGACGTCGAGGCTAGCCGGCAGCGCGCCGGCGCGGAGCAGGACCGCGAGGTCGCTCGCGCTCTGCGGGGTGAAGTTGCCGCTGATCTGGCCCGAACCGCCGGTGATGGGCTGCTGGATGACCGGGGCGGTGATCACCTGGTTGTCGAGGACGATGGCGAAGCGCTTGCCGACGTTCCTCGAGGTGATCTCGCCGAAGGTGATCGCGCCGCGGGTGTCGAACTGGAAGCTCACCACGGAACGGGAGGTCTGCTGGTCGAAGCCCGGCTGCGCGTTGGTCAGCGATTCGCCGCCGAGCTCGACGTTCTCGTTGAGGAGTTCCTTGCCGCCATCGGCGCTCGGCAGGATGAAGTAGCCGGACGGAATGCCCTGGGCCTCGGCCTGCGCCGCCGTCATCGTCGGATGGACGAGGTGGAAGGTCAGGCGCGCGGTCTGGGAGATCAGCTCCTTGAGGCGCGTCGAATCCTCGAAGCCCGGGACCTGGACGAGCACGCGGTCCTGGCCCTGGCGCTGGATGGTGGGCTCGGTGGTGCCGACCTGGTCGACGCGGTTCCGGATCACCTCCATCGACTGCTGGACCAGCGCCGACATGCGCTCCTTGACGCCGTCCGGCGTCAGGGCGATGACGATCTTGCCGTCCGGGGTCTCGGAGAAGGAAAGTTCAGGAACGCCGCCAACGCCGAAGGCGCTGCCGTTGATGTTGTTCTGCAGCTTCTGGATGGCCGCCATCGCGGCATCCTTCTGGGCCGGATCGGTGAGCTCGACCGTGATCGATTCCGGCTGCGTGGTGATCAGGTTGCCGATGCCGTTCTCGTTGGCGAGCACGTTGCGGACGTCGCGCCGCAGGCCTTTGATCCGCTCCGCGACGATGCTGTCGCGGTTCACCTGCAGCAGCAGGTGCGAGCCACCCTGCAGGTCCAGTCCCAGCACCACGGTCTGCTTGGGCAGCCAGCCGGGCCAGGCATCAAGAACATTCTTGGGCAGGAAGCTGGGGATGGTGAACAGGATACCCAGCACCGCAACGAGGATGATGGTGGCTGTGCGGATCGGCGAAAACTGCATGACGGAGCGGGGTCCTGTGTCGTGCCCGGAGGCGGCGGTGCCCAATGGCTCCGCCTCTATGTCAGAAATGCGTCAGCCGGCTGCACGCTTGTGCGAGCCCTTGCCGGCTGATGTCCTTGCCTCTTTACGAAGCCTTGTTGTCGTTCACCGGCGTGGACTTCGAACGCACGTCGGTGACACCAGAACGCGCGATCTTGACGCGGGTGCCCTGGGCGATCTCCACCTCGAGATCCTCGCCGTCGACGGCCTTGGTGACCTTGCCGACCAGGCCACCCGACGGTCACGACGGTGTCGCCACGTGTAATGGCCGTCAGCATCGCCTGGTGCGCCTTCATGCGCTTCTGCTGCGGACGGAAGATCAGCAGCCAGAAGATCACGACGAGCAGCAGAATCGGCGCGAACTGGACCAGGAGGTCCCCTGCACCCATGGAGGGCGCTGCACCGGCTGCCTGCGCGTAGGCGGGGGTCACGAACATATAGAAGCTCCTTGCTTTATGGCTGTCGGCTCGTCGGATGGCCGCGGGATGAACCCAGAAAGGGCATATTTTCCGGCGATGGGCAGGCCAACCCGGCAAAAATCGGGCGGAATATAGTGGCGGAGCACAAGGATTGCAAAGCCAATCGGGGTACGGCACAACGAGCCGTTCCCCGGGAGATCAAGCACCTTATGACCGACGACGATCCGGCCGCCATTGCCTCGGCCCTCAACCGCATCGCCGAGGCACTCGAGGCCCTGAGGCCCGACCGTACACCCACGGGCCCGCTGCTCGGTGAATCCGACGCCTACCACTGGGACGCGACCTCCGGCACCCTGATGGCCGTATCCAAGGTGTCGCGCGTGCCCTTGGACATGCTGAAGGGCATCGACGACGTCAAGGCCATCCTGCTGCAGAACACGCTGCAGTTCGCCCATGGTTATGCCGCCAACAATGCCCTGCTCTGGGGCGCGCGGGGCATGGGCAAGAGCTCGCTGGTCAAGGCCCTGCACGGCCACATCAACGGCCTCGAGGATTCTGGCCTCAAGCGCCTGATTCTCATCGAGATCGCCCGCGAGGACATCGAGGGGCTGCCCAAGCTGATGCGCCTGATCGCCAGGGAAGACGCGCGATTCATCGTCTTCTGCGACGACCTGAGCTTCGACAAGGACGAGACCAGCTACAAGTCGCTGAAGACCATCCTCGACGGCGGCCTCGAGGGTCGCCCCGAGAACGTGCTGTTCTACGCAACCTCCAACCGCCGGCACCTGATGCCGCGCGAGATGGTGGAGAACGAGCGGGCCACCGCGATCTCGCCCGGCGAGGCGGTGGACGAGAAGGTGTCGCTGTCCGACCGCTTCGGACTCTGGCTCGGCTTCCACAACTGCGATCAGCCGACGTTCCTGTCGATGATCCGCGGCTATTGCGACGAATACGGCATCGACGATCGATGACGAGACGCTCAGGGCGCGGGCCGTCGAATGGTCGATGACCCGCGGCGCGCGCTCGGGACGCGTGGCCATCCAGTTCGTGAGGGCCCTCGCAGGCGAGCAGGGCAAGTCCATCTAGGGGGGGACCACCATGAAATCACATCAACTGCGCTGGTCGCACGGCGAGGCGACCATCGTCAGCACCGCTGCGATGCTCACCGACTGCAGCTTCGTGCTGCCGAACGGGCCGTTCCAGCCATTTGCCCGCGCGCCGTGGCTCGGCAAGGTCGAGGATCCGTCGATCATCGGCCATCTGCGGGTGCTGGCGGGCGATTTCGTCGGGCTGCCCTTCGGCGCCGGGCGGCGGCGCGACTACGCTCCCCCCGAGTGGGCCAGCCTGATGACGCACGAGCCGCTGCACCCGATCCACGGCCCCGCCGCCGATCGTGACTGGACCTTCGTCGCCGGCGACGAGGGCAGCGTGACGCTGTCGCTCGACTACGACGCCGACTCGCCGGTGGAGAAGATCGAGCGGGTCATCACGGCACGGCAGGGCGAGCCTGCGCTCGACTTCGTCATGCGAATCTTCGCCCGCCGCCCGGCCTCCATATCCGCGGGCCTCCACCCGAACTTCCGGATGCCAGAAGAACCGGGCCGGCTCGAGCTGAAGGCGGACTTCGAGTTCGGCCTGGTGCATCCGGGTCAGGTCAACCCAGGCGAGCCGATGGAGTTCTCCAGCCTCGCGGCGGTGCCCAAGGACGGCGCCACCGTGGACATGGGGCACATCCCGCTCTCGCCACGCACCGACCGCAACGTGCAGCTCTGCGGCATGCGGGGACCCCTGCTCGCCACGTGGCTGGACGAGGGAGCTGCCATCGAGCTGGATTGGGATCGCTCCCTGCTGCCCTCGCTGATGATCTGGCACACGGATCGGCGGCATCGGCGGGGAGCCCTGGAACAACCAGTTCCGCGCCGTCGGCCTCGAGCCGATCGCCTCGGCGTTCGACTGCCACACCGATCTGTCCGCCAACCCGAACCCGATCAGCTCGCGCGGCGTCGCGACCTCGATCCGGATCGACCCGGCGAAGCCGCTGGAGATCAGGCACTCGATCCGGGCGATGGCGGCGTAGCGACGCCATCAGAACCGGCAG
Source organism: uncultured Alphaproteobacteria bacterium (assembly GCA_963708965.1). GTDB lineage: Bacteria > Pseudomonadota > Alphaproteobacteria > Rhizobiales > Devosiaceae > Devosia_A. The sequence continues at coordinate 74,578 of CAVPUP010000009.1, forward strand.
TTGCTCTTGAGCCAAAACGGAAACCCCCGCTTTCGCGGGGGTCACGCCGTAGACTGTTCCGTACGTCCCGTCTCAGCTGGCCAGCAGCGGGATCGGGTCGACGGGGGTTGCGCCCTTGCGGAGCTCGAAGTGGAGCTGGGGCTTCGACACGGAGCCGGTCTTGCCGGCGGTGCCGATATTGTCGCCGCGGTTCACGATCGTGCCCTTGGCGACGTTCATGTTCCCCAGGTGGGCGTAGGCCGACACGTAGCCATTGGGGTGACGGATCAGGATCAGGTTGCCGTAGCCCTCGACGCCCGAGCCGGCATAGATCACCTGCCCGTTCTCGGCGGCCCGGACCGCAGCACCTTCAGGCGCCTCGATATTGATGCCGGTTCCCTTGGAATTGGCAAAATCGGTGATCACGCGACCCGAGATCGGCCAGCGGAACTTGTCGGCGCCAGACAGCACCGGCTCGGATTTCGGCTGCTCCAGCGGCTTCGCCAGGGCGACGGTCTCGGCCGGCTTTTCCGCCGCAGGCGGGGCAAGCGGCTTGGGGGCTGCGAGCGAGAGTCGGGGCCTTGGTGTCGAGGGCCGCCATCTCCACGGGCTTCAGCACCGGCGTAGGATTGGGAGCGGCAGTCGGGCGCCGTGTCCGCGACCTTGGTCGGACCCATCCTGGCGAGGAGATCGGCGCGGCCGGGGATGACGATCTTCTGGCCGACAAAGATCTTGTCGGGCGACGAGAAGCCGTTGGCCTGGACGATCGCCTGCGCCGTGACGTTGTAGCGGCGCGCGATGGTGTAGAGGCTTTCGCCGCTCTCTATGACATGGACATAGGCATCGGAGGGGACGGCGACGAGCGTGGGGTTGGCCGGCTTCGGCGTCGCCGCGACCGGGCTCAGGGGCTGGGCAGCGGGCATCATCTGATTGCTTCCGTTCGCTGATGAGGTGAGCACAGGCAAGTCTTCGGTCGACACCGAGCCCAAGGGCTGCAGGTTCGCCGGCGCCGGCGGAAGGCCGACGCAGGGCCGGAACCGCCGCCGATATTGTTGGGTGGGATGAAGGGACCGGCCGCGACCTGGGTCGGCCGTGACAACGAGCCCGGCATGGGCTGGCTGAAGCCCGGAGAGGCCGCAGCGTTGACGGAACCCGTCGTTGTCCTGTCGAAGTTGAGGCTGCCCAGCGAACTGCAGCCAGAGAGCGCCGTGGCGCCGGCGACCAGCCCCACGATCGTCGCGGTCCTAAGCGCCTTACCGGAAACGCGTTTACTCATCAGTCCACTCGTACGCAGGTACTCAATGGGGATGAGGTTAGGCCGTTAAGGTAAAAACTGACTTAAACTCGATGCGATTTGGCGCATCCGGCCGCAAGATTCAGGGGTCGGTAGGGTTAAGGCCGGAAGGCCTGCAGAACCAGCCTGCCGTCGAGCCCCTTTGCGACCGCGCGATCGGTCTGCTGCAGCATGAGCGGGGTCACAGTGATGGACTTGTCGTGCATCAAAAGGTGGAAATCGCTGTCAGGATCGAGCGGCGCCGGCGTCCGCGGGATGGAGATGAAGAACTTCCCGGCGTTGTCGCTCGGGTAATAGGCCATCGGCGAACGCGAGAAGCGCTGCGACGGGACCACCCGGATGCCGGATACCTCGTGCGCCGGGGCGAACGGGATGTTCACGTTGAAATAGACGTCGCGCCGCCGGTCGACCTCGCGGACGAGCTCCCGGACCACGCTGGCGCCGAACTTTCGCGAGTTCGTCCAGTCCACCTCGGTACCGGCCTCGTAGTTCACCGCCTGCGAGATGCCGATGCCGAGCGCGCCATGCAGCGCCCCCTCGCGCGCGCCGGCGACGGTGCCGGAGCAGTTGAGGATGTCGCCGAGGTTCTGGCCGTTGTTGACGCCCGACAGCACCAGGTCGGGCTGCAGGTCGGCGCAGATGTGGGTCATGCCGGCGACGACGCAGTCGGCCGGCGAGCCGCCGACGACCGCGAAGACGCGCTCGCCGCGCTGCTCGAGCCCCAGCTCGCGCCCGAAGGTGAAGCGGTGCGCGGCGCCGGACTGGTTGCCGTCGGGCGCCACCACCCAGACGTCGTCGGAGAGCGTCGCGGCGATCTCGCGCATCACCGCGATGCCCGGTGCGTCGACGCCGTCATCGTTGGTGATGAGAATCCTCACGAGCGGGCGCCGATGGACTTGAGGCCCTTCATGTAGGGCTGCAGCACCTCGGGAATGGCGATGGAGCCGTCTTCCTGCTGGTAGTTCTCCATCACCGCGATCAGGGCGCGGCCGACTGCCACGCCGGAGCCGTTCAGCGTGTGGACGTGGCGGATCTTGCCGTCCTTGCCCTTGAAGCGCGCATCCATGCGGCGGGCCTGGAAGTCGCCGCAGACCGAGACCGACGAGATCTCGCGATAGGTATCCTGCCCCGGCAGCCAGGCTTCGAGGTCGTAGGTCTTCTGCGCGCCGAAGCCCATGTCGCCGGTGGAGAGCAGCATGACCCGATAGTGGATGCCGAGCTGCTTCAGCACGTCCTCGGCGTCGGAGAGCATCTTCTCGTGCTCGTCGGCCGAGGCTTCCGGAGTGGTGATCGCCACCATCTCGACCTTGTTGAACTGGTGCTGGCGCAGCATGCCGCGCGTGTCGCGCCCGGCCGACCCGGCTTCGGAGCGGAAGCACGGGGTGAGCGCGGTCAGCCGCATGCGGCAGCTGCGTCCTCGGCGAGGATGGATTCGCGGACGAAGTTGGTGAGCGGCACTTCCGCCGTCGGGATCAGGGCAAGCCTGCCCTCGCCGTGCGGAGTGAAGAACAGGTCGTCGGCGAACTTCGGCAGCTGGTTGGTGCCGTAGAGCGCCTCGTCGCGCACCAGGTATGGCGGCTGCACCTCGGTGTAGCCGTGCGCGTCGACATGCAGGTCGAGCATGAACTGGCCGATGGCGCGCTCGAGGCGGGCGAGGTGGCTCTTCAGCACGACGAAGCGGCTGCCCGAGAGCTTTGCTGCGACTTCGAAGTCCATCTCGCCGAGCGCTTCGCCGGTCTCGAAGTGCTCCTTGGGCTGGAAGCTGAAGCTGGGCTTGGGCGGGCGGGCCTTCGCGGCAGTCGCGGGCGAGCCGTTGAGGCCGAAATACTCGACATTGTCGCTCTCGTCCTCGCCGCGCGGCACTTCCTCGAGCGGGAGGTTGGGAATGACGAGCAGCGCCTGGCGCAGGGCGTCCTCCGCTTCCTTGCGGGCGGCATCGCCGGCCTGGATCGCGTCCTTGAGCTGGGCGACCTCTTCCATCAAGGCGTTGGCCTTGGCTTCGTCCTTCTGGGCCTTGGCCTGGCCGATCTGTTTGGAGAGCGCGTTGCGCTTGGCCTGCGCTTCCTCCACGGCGGCGATTGCCGTGCGGCGGGACTCGTCCATGGCGATCAGCTCGGAGGCCTTGAACGGCACATTCTTGCGCTCGGCGAGCGCGCGATCGAATGCGTCGGGGTTGGCTTTGATCCAGTTGATGTCGAGCATGGGAACCTGCCGTCGGAGAGGCGTTCTGCTTTACCGGATCGGGGCGGGGTTGCAACCCCTGCGACCCTCGGCAGGCGGTGGCGAGCCTTCCCTTCCCCCCGCCCCTCCTTTATGTTCGCGGCAAAATCAAACACCCCGGATACGTACCATGGCGCACGAGAGCACCCCGCACTTCCACAACACCGAAGGGCTTCGCAGCATCCTGATCGGCTCCAAGGAATTCCAGTGCGTGGGCGCGCTGCCGCCGTTCGACCATCCGCACGTCTATCTCGACATGGGCAAGAGCACCGAGATCGTCTGCCCCTACTGCTCGACCCTCTATGTCTACAGCTCCGACCTCGCCCCCGGCACTTCGGACCCGCTGTCGGCCGTCTTCCAGTCCGAAGCCGCTTGATTCCTGCCATGTCCGGCAACGGACGCACCATCTACATCGCCGGCGCCGGCATCGCCGGGATGACGCTGGCGCTGACGCTCGCGAAGTTCGGTGCGACCGTCGTGGTACTCGAGCGGAACGCGAGGGTGCAGGAGGTCGGCGCCGGGCTGCAGCTCAGTCCGAACGCGCGCAAGATCCTCAACCGCCTGGGCCTCGACCGGGCGCTGGCCGCCAAGGCCTTCGAGCCGAGCGGCATCGACGTCTATCCGTACGGGGCGCGCAAGCCGCTGACTGACGCTCGAGCTCGGCCGCAGTATTAGTAGCAGGTTCGGGGCGCCCTACTCCGTGATGCACCGGGCGGACTTGGCCGAGGTGCTCTATCGTGCGTGCAAGCGCTTCGCCAATATCGACATCCTGTTTGGAGTTCGCGCCTACGATGTGGTGACCCACGCACGGGGCGTTTCGGTGACGGTCGACGAGGCCGACGGCAAGTCGCGATCGGCTCGGGCTTTCGCGTTCATCGGGGCCGATGGGGTCAACTCGCGTACACGGACCGAGCTCCTGAAGGGCTCCGCCGCTGTCTATTCCGGGATGGTGGCCTGGCGCGTCACCCTGGGTCAGTCAGAGCTGGCGGATGTCCTTGCCTCCGATCGGACCAGCCTCCTCTGGGGTCCGGGCTACCATGCCGTAACCTATCCGTTACCGCATCGCCGGCAGATGAACGTGGTCCTGTTCGCCAAGGCCAAGCCCAAGGTGGCCTTCGCCGCGGAGCCGCCGAGGGCCCCTCACCTGCCCTGGGCTGTGCTCAAGAGCCCACAGTTCGAGGCAATTCTGAAGGCCGCCGGAGAGGACTGGGGCTATTGGCCCGTGTCCACGGTCGAGGCGGACAGATGGGCGGACGAGGGCATCGCGCTCATCGGCGATGCAGCCCACGCCATGCTCCCCTTCCAGGCGCAGGGTGCCGTCATGGCGATCGAGGATGCGGCGATCCTCGGCCCCCTGCTGATGACAGAGGCCAATGCAGCCTCGGCGCTCAAGCGCTACCAGGCATTGCGAAAACCTCGGGTCGAGCGGGTTCGGCGGCTGTCGAGCTTCAACGGCTTCGCCTTCCACCTCGAGTGGCCATTCACCCTCGCGCGCAACGCGGTGGTGAAACTACAGGGCCCTCGCGGGCATTTGGACCGTCTGAAGTGGCTCTACGGCTACGACGCGGCACCGGACCCGCAGGGTCTGCCCGCCGCCCCCCGCAGGCCGCGACACGACGTACACTGAGCCCGTTTGGCGCTTGCCTCGTTACGGGGCGATGTGTCAATCCACGCCCATCAGAAGGGATCAAGCGCCCCGCATGTCAGTTTCGCCGCAATCCAAACTCACGCTCGCCTGCGTCCTGGTCACCATCCTGCTGGACATGCTGGGCTACGGCATCATCCTGCCGGTATTGCCCGAGCTGATCGGACAGCTGACCGGCGGCAGCGTGGCGCACGCGGCAGTGATCGGCGGCTACCTGGTGTTCGCCTATTCGCTCATGCAGTTCCTGTTCGGCCCGGCGCTGGGGAACCTCTCCGACCGGTTCGGGCGGCGCCCGATCATCCTGATCTCGCTCGCCGGCCTCACCATCGACTACACCATCATGGGCTTTGCCCCATCGATCCTGTTCCTGTTCATCGGGCATACCATCGCCGGCATCTCCGGCGCCTCGGTCGCGACCGCCACCGCCTACATCGCCGACATCACGCCGCGCGAAAAGCGCGCCCAGCGCTTTGGCCTGATCGGGGCAGCCATCGGCCTGGGCTTCATCATCGGACCGGTGGTCGGCGGGCTGCTGGGTGAAATCGGGCCGCGCTGGCCGTTCTATGCCGCCGCCGTGCTCGCCGGCGCGAACCTGCTGTTCGGCTTCTTCGTCCTCCCCGAAAGCCTCGGCAAGGACAAGCGCCGCCCCTTCGATATCCGCCGCGCCAACCCGTTCGGCGTGCTCTGGAGCCTCAGCAAGAACCCGGTGGTGCTGTGGCTGATGGCAGTGCTCGGCCTGTTCGTCCTCGCCAGCCAGTCGTTTCCCTCGGTGTGGAACTTCTTCACCATCGAGGTGCTGAGCTTTTCGTCGTCGCAGATCGGTATCGCGCTCGGCGCGTTCGGCGTCGGCTTCGCCATGAGCCAGGCGCTGCTGATCGGTCCGGTGACCAAGCGGATCGGCGAGTGGCCGACGGTTCTCCTCGGCATGCTGGCGGCCGCCATCGCCTTTACCGGCACGGCCTTCATCCACTCCGAGTTGCCCCTCTATGGCTTCCTGGTGTTCGGTTCGCTGGCCGGCCTTGCCGGCCCCGCAATCAACTCGCTGATGTCGCGCCAGGTGCCGGATGATGCGCAGGGCGAGCTGCAGGGCGCGATCAATGCCACCAACTCGCTGGCAGCGATCCTCGGGCCGCTGCTCGCCACGCAGCTGTTCAGCTATTTCACCCAGCCCGAGAAGGGCCAGCCCGGCTACTTCCCCGGCGCGCCGTTTCTCGGCGCCGGCATCCTGGTGGTCGTGGCCGCCGCGCTGTTCATCTACACGGTCTGGCGTTTCGACCTGACGCATCGCCCGGCGGTCGCCAAGAAGCCCCACATCCACGACATGGGGCAGCCCGGCCAGCAGGCCACCCCGCCGCATGACGAGAACGGCGAACCGGTGGTTCGTCCGGTCGGGGAGTAGGCCCCGACCGCAGAGCGCGGGGCTGTCCTAGTTCCCGAGGGTCGAGGGCCAGTTGCCGTGCTGCTCGCCCGGACGGTCGATCATCTCGAAGCCGTGCGCGCCGAAGAAGTCCCGCTGCCCCTGGGTCAGGTTGGCGGTGCCGAGCGCCTGCCGGTAGCTGTCGAAATAGGCGAGCGAGGCGGAGAGGCAGATCATCGGGAACTCGCCGATGGCCGCGGCGGCGACAGCCTTCCTCAACGACTTGTTGGCGTCCTTCATGATGGTGACGAAGTCCGGAACCATCAGCAGGTTGGCCGCCCCGCCCTTGGCATAGGCCGCGGACATCTGGTCGAGGAAGCGCGAGCGGATGATGCAGCCGGCCCGCCAGATCTTGGCGATCGTCGCCAGCGGCAGGTTCCAGCCATACTCCTCGCTCGCCTTTGCCATCACGGCGAACCCCTGCGCATAGGAGACGATCTTGCCCGCCAGCAGCGCCTGCTCGAGCTCATCGAGCGATACGTCGGCCTTGCCGCCCGCACGCTTGCCATAGACCGCCTCGGCCGCCACGCGCTCGTCCTTGCGCGACGAGATGGAGCGCGCCGCTACGGCGCCCTCGATCGCCGTCGCCGGCACGCCGAGCTGCTGGGCGACGATGGCTGACCAGACGCCGGTGCCCTTCTGCCCGGCCTTGTCGAGGATCAGCTCGACGAGCGGCTTGCCGGTCTTGGGATCGATCGCTTCCAGTACGTAGCCGGTGATCTCGATGAGGTACGAGTTGAGCGGCCCCTTGTTCCAGTCCTTGAACACCTCGGACGCTGCCTTGGGGTCCATGCCAAGCCCGTCGCGCATCACGCCATAGACCTCGGCGATCATCTGCATGTCGCCGTATTCGATGCCGTTGTGGATGGTCTTGACGAAGTGCCCGGCGCCGCCGGGGCCCAGATAGGCACAGCAGGGCTCACCGTTGAACTTGGCGGAGATCGCCTCGAGGATCGGCTGGACGTTCTTCCACTGCTCCTCGGCGCCGCCGACCATGATGGACGGACCGTGGCGCGCACCCTCCTCGCCACCCGAGACGCCGATGCCGAGATAGCCGATGCCCTTGGGCGTCAGATAGTCGAAGCGCCGCTGCGTGTCGGTGAACAGCGAGTTGCCGCACTCGAGGATGGCGTCGCCGGGCTCGAGATGCGGCAGCAGCTGTTCGATCATCTCGTCGACGGGTTTGCCCGCCTTCACCATGATGATGATCGAGCGAGGGCGCTTCACCTCCTGGATGAACTTGGCGAGATCGGGCTCCGGAATGATCCGGGAGCCGAGTCCCTGCTCCTCCGCCATGCGGACGAAGTCATCGATCCTGGCGGTCGTGCGGTTGTGGGCGGCGACGGTGTAGCCTTTCTCGGCAATGTTGAGCGCCAGGTTGGACCCCATGACTGCGAGCCCGATAAGGCCGATGTCGGCGGACGCCATTACTTCCTCCTTTGGGAGTTATTGGTTTTTCTCGGCGGCTTTTTGCCACGCAGCAATGGCGAATGCCACCCCTGCCCGGGATTGCCCCCACGAAGGTCATGGCGCGATGGCCTTATCAAGCGGCGCGGCATCGCATAGGCTCGCGCCGCTTCAACCTCGGGAGGCATCGCACTTGGACTACCTGTCTCGTTTCAGTCTCGCCGGCCGGCGAGCGCTGGTCACCGGCTCGAGCCGCGGTATCGGATTCGGCATCGCTACGGCCCTGGCGGGAGCCGGCGCCGAGATCATCCTCAATGCGCGGGACCAGAGGGCCCTGGGCGAAGCGGCGGCGCGGATCGCCGAATCGGGAGCGACGGTGAAGGCCTTGGCCTTCGACGTGACGAACGAAGAGAGCGTCGAGGATGCCGTCGCCCATGCCGAGAACGAGATCGGCCCGATCGACATTCTCGTCAACAATGCCGGCATGCAGCATCGCAGCCCGCTCGAGGACTTCCCGCTGGAGAAGTTCGAGCAGGTGATGGCGACCAACGTCACGTCGGCGTTCATCGTGGGACGCGCGGTCGGCCGGGGCATGATCGCCCGTGGCAAGGGCAAGATCATCAACATCTGCTCGGTGCTGAGCAACTTCGCCCGCACCTCCGTGGTGCCCTACTCCACATCGAAGGCCGCTATCGCCAACCTGACCCGCGGCATGGCGGTGGACTGGGCCAGGCACGGCCTCAACATCAACGGCATCGCGCCGGGCTACATCCGCACCGAGCTCAACGAGGCGCTGCTCAAGAACGAGGAATTCAACGCCTGGATCGAAAAGCGCACCCCCATGGGGCGCTGGGGCGAGCCCGATGAACTGGGCGGCGCCGCGGTCTTCCTCGCTTCCGATGCTTCCAACTACGTGAACGGACACATCCTCTATGTCGACGGCGCCTTCACCGCGACGGTTTGAACCCGCCCGCATCATCATCGCGATGGGGGTGTCCTCGTCCGGCAAATCCGCCGTGGGCGCGGCCCTGGCGCGCCGGCTGCATGCCCCGTTCCTCGATGGGGACCAGTACCATCCGCCAGCGAACAAGGAGAAGATGCGCGCCGGCATCCCGCTGGTCGACGAGGATCGCTGGCCCTGGCTCGAGACGCTGGCCGGGGCGCTGAAGGAGGCGGCGGGGCAGAAGGGCGTCGCCGTCGGCGCCTGCTCAGCGCTGAAACGCGCCTATCGCGACTTCCTCACCGAGAGGGCGGGTGAGCCGGTCCTCTTCGTCTTCCTGGACGGCGACATCGAGACGATCCGCAAGCGCATCGAGGCGCGGCGGCACGAGTTCATGAACCCCAAGCTGCTCGACAGCCAGTTCGCGACGCTCGAGCGCCCCACCCCGGATGAGAACGTACTCGCCGTGCCGGTGACCGATCCGGTGGAAACGATCGCGAGCAAGGTCGTGAAGGAACTCACGCACCTGAAGGTGTTCAAGCGGGGGCAGTAGCCCTCAGAAACCGAACGAGAACTGGCCGGTGGGCGAGGCGGCGTGCTCGAGCGCCAGCATCTGCATCTTCGCCCTGACGCCGCCCGGGGCGGAGAACCCGCCGGTCCGGCCGTCGGCCGCGAGCACGCGGTGGCACGGGACGATCAGCGGAATGGGGTTGGCGCCCATCGCGGCCCCCACCGCCCGGGACAGCGAGACATCGCCGAGCCAGCGGGCGATGGCGCCGTAGGTGGTCGTCTCGCCCCAGGCGAGCTCGCGGATATGCTCGTAGATGCGGCGGTTGATGTCGGAAATACCCGCAAGGTCGAGCGCCACATCGGCGAAATTGTCAGCGGCGCCGCCGGCATAGGCGAGGATTCGCTCGGAGGTCACCGGCTGGCCAGCCGCGTCCTCCAGTGCGCCCCTGCCCTGCATCCTGGCGTGCATGGCCTCCGGCGTGTCCCCGGGCAGCAGAACTCGGACGATGCCTTCGTCCGTCCAGGCGATCGCGATTGAGCCAAGCTTGGTATCGAGCAGTCGATAGCGCATGCTCAAGACTAGCGGGTCCGAATCGACGAATAAACCCGGATCCAACACGGTCGGGAGTTTTCGTCATGGCACGCATCGTCGGTTACATCGCCGCCACCCTCGATGGCTATATCGCGACCAGCGACGACCGGCTTGACTGGCTGTTCGAGCACGGCCCCGCGGACCTCGGGGAGTACGACTATCGGCTGTTCATCAAGCGCGTCCGCACGCTGGTCATGGGGCGGAGCACCTATGACTGGCTGGCCAACGAAGGCAGCCCTTGGCCCTATGGCGACAATCGCGTCATCGTCGTCACCTCGCATCCCATCCCCGACCCCAAGGGCCCGCTCGAGACCCGGTCTGACGTGGATGCGCTGATCGAAGAGCTGCGGGCGCTGGATGATGGGGATGTGTGGATGCTCGGAGGCGGACGGCTGCAGATGGCCTTCATGGAGCGCGGTGCCCTCGACGAAATCGAGATCTACGTCATCCCCTACATGCTCGGGGGTGGGATCCCGCTCTTTCCGTCGACTGGCTTCGAGCGGAGTGTTCGGCTGATCTCCGCCAAGGGGCTGGACCGCGGCTGCGTTCGGCTGCACTACGCCTTCGACTAGAGCGGACGGCTTTCGACCACGATCTGCCAGCGCTCGCCCAGCGCCACCTGCAGCTCCGACACAACGAAGGGCAGCAAGGCGTTGAACTCGTTGCGGTCGCGCTCGGACGGGCGCCATGTCGGCTCGCCGGGAGGATCGAGCTGACGGTCATAGAGCTCGTTGAGCCGCTTGAGGCGCCGCACGATGTCGCTCGAGAGCCCCCAGGATGATAGCTCCGTCGGCTGGCCGTCGATGTAGAGGGGCGCGAGCCCGTGGCCGATCATGCCGTAGTCGACCTGGAACACGACTTGCTTCGGCGCCGGCGGCTGACGCGGCTGCGGTGCGGCAGCGGCCCAAGGGGCATGCACCGGGGCTTCGCTCCAGCCCGGCGGGTCGTTGCGCGAACTCATGTCCGCCCTGCTTTGCTCAGGCGAGTGCATCCGGCGGGAGGTCGGGGAAGGGCGTCGAGTTGCCACGGCGGGAAAGGCAGTCTCCTGCCTGTCGGCCCCAACGCCCGCCCACTTGAAAGCCCCCACACCGTGGTCACCCTCAGTCACGTCCGCCCGATCGTGAGGTTAGCCAAGTTGGCTGCGGGCAGCAAACCGGGCCGGGTTTGCCGCTCCCTTGCTGTGCATAACCGAATGGACGTGAGGGGGGCGCCGCGAAAGATGCGCCGCTCCAAGCGACTGGCCCGGATCCCTCACCCTTGCGCGTGACTGTTTCATCAGGCGCTAACCAGCGGATTCGCAATGCCTCGCCGAGCCGAAACCCTGCCTCTCCGCCGCCCGTTTTGACCGACACGAATGGCCTATGTGTGAAGCCATGACCCCGAGCATGGATATCGAGGACGTCCTCACCTGGGCGTTTCGCGACCAGAACGTCGAACATTCCGCCGAGGCGGACCCGGACGCGGTGAGAGTCTACTGGGCGGTGCTTGCGCTACCGCCGGCACATGCCGGCATCATCCGGCATTTTGCCCGGCTGGCGGAGCGGCCAGACTGGCACACCAGGCCGGCAAGGATGGTGGTGCTCTCGCATGTCAGGCGGTCGCGGCGGCTCTACACCGAGTGGGTACGGGCCATGATGGTACTGCAGCGCACCCTCGACCGGACACTGTCCAGCGTCGCGGTGACCGGACCGGCGCTCGCCGCAGAACCCTGGCTGCTGGAGCGCAAGCGGGCCTAGCGGGCTTCTCCTTCAGGGAGATCGCCGGCAAAGCTCACCTCGATCCGGTGGAAGAGCGGCCCCTCCTTCATGGTCGAGAGCCACTTGCGGAAGTCGGTGAGGTCGCGGAAACCGGCGCGCCGGGCATCGGCCTCGGTCACCGCGCCCGGCGACATCTCCTCCATGCTGCCGATCTTCAGCAACCCGACCTTGGTCTTGAGCGTGCCGCCCGCCCTGACGGAGGGCCTGGTCCAGCGCCGGAACTGCACGGTGATGTCGCCGCGCCTGATCGCCTCCAGAACCTCCAACTTGATCAGCACGGCTGCCTCCTCGAGGATGGTGCGGGCGGTGGGACTCGAACCCACACGGGTGTACACCCTCGGGATTTTAAGTCCCGTATGTCTACCATTCCATCACGCCCGCCCGGACGACCGCTGTGCCATATTCTCGGGCGCGTTGGAACCAGGGGGAGCAGATTCAGTCGGTTCCACCCGAGATCGGCGGCACGTAGGCGACGTCCAGGTCCCAGGGGAAGAAGATCCAGGTGTCCTGGCTGACCTCGGTGATGAAGGTATCCACCATCTCGCGGCCCTTGGGCTTGGCGTAGACCGTGGCGAAGTGGGCGCCCGGCAGCATCTCGCGGACCGCCCGGGCCGTGGCGCCGGTATCGACCAGGTCGTCGACGATGAGGATCTTGGCGCCAGCTTTCGCCTTCTGGAGCAGCTCGTCGGTGATCGGCTTCAGCACCTTCACGCCGCCCTGGTTCTGGTGGTCGTAGCTCTTCACCGCCACGCTCTCCACCACGCGGATGTTGAGCTCGCGGGCGACGACGGCCGCCGGCACCAGCCCGCCGCGGGTAATCGCGACCAGCGCCTCGAACGGACCTACGCTCTGCAGCCGCCAGGCCAGCGCCCGACTGTCGCGGTGGAACTGGTCCCAGGTCACCGGGAAGGACTTTTGAGCGGTCTGGTTCAACATTCTTCTCCTTGGCGGCGCACCGCCGAAATCAATAGGCTTCGACGTCCGGGGCGAGGCCGGCCTTGCGGTGGGCCTCCGCGACCATTGCCTTGACCTTCTCCGCCGCCGCAGCCAGCCGGGACTTCGTCCGACGAGCGCAGCACCAGTTCTGTCATGACGAAGTTCTGGCCCATCTGCGGATAGCTGCCCATCTTGACGTCCGGGAACTCGGCCTGCAGAGCGCCCAGCGGCCCACCGATGCCCCCCTCGCCTACCCGGCACCGAATGGTCACCGACTTCACTTTCCGGCCGCCCTCGAGGGTGGGCGCGATGGCCTCGAGCATGGCCCGCATGATCACCGGCACCCCGGCCATCACGTGCACGTTGCCGATGCGGAAGCCCGGCGCGGCGCTGACGGAGTTGACGATCAGCGATGCGCCCTCGGGGATCCGAGCCATTCTCAGGCGGGCCTCGTTGATCTCGGTGCCCATTTGCTTCCAGCGCGACTCCAGCATGGCCCGCGCTTCCTCATTGATGGGAAGCGCCACGCCGAAGGCCTTGGCAACGGCATCGGCGGTGATGTCGTCGTGGGTGGGGCCGATACCGCCGGTGGTGAAGACATAGGTGTAGCGGGCCCGCACCGCGTTGATCGCCGCAACGATCTCTTCCTCGACGTCCGGAACGACGCGCACCTCGCTCAGCTCGATGCCGAGCTCAGTGCAGAAATCGGCCGTGGTGCCGATGTTCACGTCCTTGGTGCGGCCCGACAGGATTTCGTCGCCGATGACGACGAGAGCGGCGGTAACGGCATCAGACGATGACATGGGCGATCCGGCGATGGCGCGAGGCACAATGCATTGCCCCAGCAAGGGCCGAAAGGTCAAGCAATCCGGGGCAATTGTCACAAGCTGCTCATGCGGGAGGTGCCCAGACACCCTTCCCTTCATCCACATGAACGCCTATTTTCGTTTCCTGAACGGAGTTGCCGATGATCACCTATGTCGATGCCGAAACCAAGAATCGCCGCACCTCGGGCGTCATCCCGCTGCACGGCGAAGCCGGGTTCGCCGGCATGCGCAAGGCCGGGCGGCTGACGGCCGAGGCGTTGGACCTGCTGGTCGATGCGGTGCAGCCGGGCGTCACCACGGCGGCGCTGGACCGCATGGCCTACGAGTTCGCCCGCGACCACGGCGCCATTCCGGCGACGCTGTTCTACAAGGGCTACCGGCATTCGATCTGCACGTCGATCAACCACGTGGTCTGCCACGGCATTCCCGAGGAGCGGCCGCTGCGCGAGGGCGACATCGTCAATATCGACCTGACGCTGATCGTCGACGGCTGGTACGGCGACAGCTCGCGCATGTACCCGGTGGGCGAGATCAGCCGGAAAGCGGAGCGGCTCATCGACGTCACCTATGAGAGCCTCGAGGCGGGCATCGCGGCGGCGAAGCCCGGCAACACCACCGGCGACATCGGGGCGGCAATCCAGGCCCATGCGGAGGCGCAGCGGACCAGCGTGGTGCGCGATTTCGTCGGCCATGGCGTGGGGCAGCTGTTCCACGACGAGCCCAACATCATGCATTTCGGCGTGCCGGGCACCGGCGTGGCGCTCAAGCCCGGAATGATCTTCACCATCGAGCCGATGATCAACCTCGGCCGGCCGCATGTGAAGATCCTGGCCGACGGCTGGACCGCGGTGACCCGCGACCGGACGCTCTCGGCGCAGGCCGAGCACTCGATCGGCATCACCGAGACCGGCTGCGAGATCTTCACCCTCTCGCCGCGCGGCCTGTTCAACCCGCTCGACGCGCGCCGCTAGCCGATGGCGCGGGGGGACAAGGCATCGCCGGACGGGCTCGGAGAGGCGGCAAGTCCCCATTATCTCGGTCACCGCGAACGGGCACGGCAGAAGTTCATCGCCGTGGGTCCCGAAGCGCTGCAGGATTACGAGCTGCTGGAGCTCGTGCTGCAGATCATCGTGCCGCGCCGCGACACCAAGCCGCATCGCCAAGGAACTGATGCAGAAGTTCGGTTCGTTCTCGGGGGTGTTCGCGGCACCCGCCGCGAGGCTGGCGGAGGTCAAGGGGCTCGGGGAGATCTCGGCGACGAACCTCAAGCTCATCCAGGCGGCGGCCCAGCGCTTCGCCAAGGATCGCGTGCTCCCCGACATGCCCGTGCTCAGTTCGTGGTCGGCGCTGATCGATTATTGCCGTGCGCAGATGGCCTATAGCGATGTCGAGCAGTTCCGCATCCTGTTCCTCGACAAGAAGAACCGCCTGATCGCCGACGAGGTGCAGCAGGTGGGCACGGTGGATCATACGCCGGTCTATCCGCGCGAGGTGATCAAGCGCACGCTGGAGCTCTCCGCCAGCGCGGTGATCCTCGTGCACAACCATCCCTCTGGCGACCCCAGCCCGTCATCGGCCGACGTTCAGATGACCCGGCAGATCAATGACATCGCGCGACCACTTGGCATCACGCTGCATGACCACATCATCATCGGTCGCAACGGGCACGCCTCGCTAAAGGGGTTGAAGCTGATCTAGGCGTCGCGCTCTTCGGCGGCGCGGCGCAGGAGCCGGCTGCGGACGCCCTTGATCACCCCCATCAGGCGCTTGTTGGCCTTGATCCGCTGGCGGAGCAGCTGCCAGCCGAGATGCGCTTTCGCGGCGACCGCTCCGGCCGGGGTCAGCGGCAGGTAGTGCTGTCGCAGCGGGATCTGCACGTTGCACCAGTGGCGCTTCTCGTCGGTGAACCCGGCGCCCATGTCGAAGACGCGATAGCCGGCATCGAACACCGATTGCATGACGCGCAGCAGGCACTGCTTGCCGGGCGAGCCGGACTGGATGGCCGGATCATCGCTCATCGAGGAGATGAGGCAAAAGAGCCGGTTACCGTGGGCAATGTTGTAGCGGATCGCGACGATCTCGCGGTCGAGGCGCAGGACGTCGAAGCGGACGTCGACGCCCGACTCCGGCTCGATAGTCGCTTCGTAGAAGCGGCGGATGCACGGTTCGGCGAAGGGATCCTTCACGCCCATGGCGAGGAAACGGGCCGCCCGCTGGCGGAACAGAGTCTCAAGCAGCGGGAGCGTATCGGGGCCGCCGCGGACCTCCTCGAAACCCACCTGCCCCAGCGCCTCGAGGCGCTCGCCCTGCTGGCGGTCGTGCTTGCGCCGGGATTTCGAGCGCTGCGTCGCATTCGCCTCCTCCCAGGACGAGAATTCGGCGCGGTAGAGCGTCTCCGCGTCCAGGGACTGGCCGAGCTCAGCGAAGAGATCGTTGCCCTCGGCGCGAGGGACTGCCTTGAGGTACACGAGGTCGGCACCCTGGATTTCCCGCACCATCGCGGACCAGAGCGCGGTCCGCCCGGCCGGGCCCAGTCGCGCCAGGCGCTCGACATCGACCAGGGGCGCATTGCAGCCGACATGAGGACCGGGAAACCAGGTCAGGAGCCGCACGCCCCTGGAGCGGCGGCGCCAGAGCGGCAGCAGCGCCACGACCTCTCCCTCGATCTCGGCGGTCAGGAAGAACCGGTCGGACTCGGGGATGCCGAGCGCGGCAATCCACGTGCGGATGAAGGCGAGGCTCTGGCCGGGCGAATCGATCCCTTGTGCCTCGAGGCGGGACCAGGTGGGAGCGACATCGTCGATCCTGTGCGTCAGCCTGACGGTCACGGCCGGCAAGCCGTGCATCGGCCACGCCGTGACCGGATCGCCACTCACGGCGTCGACTGCCATATCGAGCTCCCCTTGCCCATGCCGCGAATACTGGCCGGCCAAGGTGAATCCGCCGTTGACGCCAAGTAGATAGGACAAAAAGGCTCGGCAACGGTTAAGCGCCGATTACCCGAAGGCCTGCAGCACCGGGAAGGTTTCGAGGAACCAGTAGGAGATGCGGGTGAACTGGCCGGTGAGGAACAGCAGCCCGGTCACGACAAGCAGCCCACCCATCACCTTCTCGACCGTGCCGAGATGCTTCTTGAAGCTGGAGAAGAAGCTGAGGAAGGGGCCAATGGCGATGCCGGCGAGGAGGAACGGCACGCCGAGTCCGAGCGAGTAGATCGCAAGCAGCGCTGCCCCGTCGAGCGCCGTGTCCTTGCTCGATGCCACCGCAAGGACGGCGGCTAACACCGGCCCGATGCACGGGGTCCAGCCGATGGCGAAGGCGAGGCCGAGCAGGAAGCCACCAGCCGGTCCGCTCGCCACTCCAGGTCCCTGGTGCCGTAGCTGCCGGTCGAGGAGACCGATCCGGAAGACGCCGAGGAAATGCAGCCCCATGGCGATGATGAAGAGCCCGGCGAGCGGCATCAGGAGCGGCAGCGCCTGCCGGAACACCTGCCCCAGCGCCGTCGCCGTGACGCCGAACAGGATGAAGACGATGGAGAAGCCGGCGATGAAGAACAGCGAGGTGAAGACGCTGCGCCGCCACAGCGCGCCAGCGCTGGCCCCATCGGCGCGCAGCTGGTCGAAGCTCGCGCCGCTCATATAGGTCAGATACGGCGGTACCAGCGGCAGGACACACGGGCTGAGAAAACTCAGCACCCCGGCGCCGAACACCAGCGGGAATGAAAACCCTTCCATCGAGCCTCCTAGCTGCGCGCCTGTCTTAACGCGTTCGTGGCGCAACGCAACGCTGCGGGACGCCGCACCGGGCAGGCTCGCAGAGGAGTGACCAAAACTTTCTCCCATTCCTGGTGTCGATTTCTACCCGGCCTGCTCGTCGTGATATCGACAGCGCCCGCCGCGGGCCCCAGCGAGAGGAGAATCCAATGCGCTTCATGATCATTGTCAAAGCGACGCCTGATACCGAAGCCGGCGTCATGCCGCCACCGGAGGCGTTCGAGGCCATGGGCAAGTTCAATGAGGAACTGATCGCAGCAGGCGTGCTGCTGGCGGCGGAGGGGCTTCATCCTTCCTCCAAGGGGGCCCGCGTAACGTTCCAGAACGGCAAGCACATCGTGAAGGATGGCCCCTTTGCCGAAGCCAAGGAGCTGATCGCCGGCTTCTGGCTGATCAGCGCCAAGTCGCACGAAGAGGCGCTCGAGTGGGTGAAGCGGATCCCGCTCGACGAGGGCGAAACAGTGGAGCTTCGCCGCGTCTTCGAGGCGGCGGACTTTGCCGATGTCGTGCCGGCCGAGGAGATCGCCAAGGAGCAGGCCTGGCGCGACGCCACCCAGAAGCCGATCGGCAGCTGAACCAACCAGCCAGGAGAATTCCCATGCGTTTCATGATCTTCCGCAAGGCCGACCCGGAGACCGAGGCCGGCGTCGCCCCGAGCGCGCAGCTGATTGCCGACATGACGAGCTTCCACGAGGAAGCCGCGAAGGCGGGTATCGTGGTGGGAGGTGCCGGCCTGTGGCCGAGCTCCGCCGGCGCCAAGGTCAAGTTCAATGGCGGCAAGCCGACCGTGGTCGACGGGCCCTTCGCCGAGGCGAAGGAACTGGTCGCCGGCTATACCCTGATCGAGGCGCCCTCGCTCGAGGCGGCGATCGAGTGGCTGAAGGGGTGGCCGAAGCTCGACGGGCACGGCAATGTCGAGCTCGAGGTCCGGCGGCTCTATACCGAAGAGGACTTCGGCGAGGCCTATACCGAGGCCATGGCCAGCAAGGAGGCGGCACGCGAGGCGCTCGCCAACCAGGGATGAGATGCTTGCCGCGGCGGATCGGATTTGGTCTGATCCGCCGCCGTGACCGAAATAGAGACCCATCGCGCCATAGAGGCGGTGTTCCGCATCGAGCAGGCCCGGCTGATCGCCGGCCTGACCCGAATCGTGCGCGATGTGGGGCTGGCGGAGGAGCTGGCGCAGGATGCGCTGGTGGTGGCGCTCCGCAACTGGCCCGCCGACGGCGTGCCCCGCAACCCCGGGGCCTGGCTGATGCAGACCGCCAAGCGGCGGGCCATCGACTACTTCCGGCGTAACAAGATGGCCACCCGCAAGCTCGACGAGCTGGGGTATGGCCTGCGCGAGGAGGAGGCGCGGACGCCCGACCTCGACAGCGCGCTCGACGACGATGTCGGCGACGACCTGCTGCGGCTGATCTTCACCTCCTGCCACCCGGTGCTTTCGCCGGAGGCGCGGGTGGCGCTGACCCTGCGGCTCATCGGCGGTCTCACCACCGACGAGATCGCCCGCGCCTATCTGGTTGCGGAGCCCACGGTCGCGCAGCGCATCGTCAGGGCGAAGAAGAGCCTTGCGGAGGCAGGGCTGCCGTTCGAGGTGCCGCGGGGCGCGGAACGGGCGGCGCGGCTGGGCTCGGTTCTCGAGGTGCTCTACCTGATCTTCAACGAGGGCTACACGGCCACCGCCGGGTCCGACTGGATGCGGCCGCAGCTCTGCGAGGAAGCGATGCGGCTCGGCCGCATTCTCGCGGGGCTCGCTTCGCAGGAGCCGGAAGTCCACGGGCTGCTCGCGCTCATGGAACTGCAGGCTTCTCGGCTGCCCGCGCGCAGCGGGCGGGACGGGGAACCGGTGCTGCTGCTCGACCAGAACCGGTCGCTGTGGGACCAGTTGCTCATCCAGCGTGGCCTTGCCGCACTCGATCGGGCCGTGGAGCTTGGCGGCGCGCGCGGACCATACGCGCTGCAGGCCGCCATTGCCGCCTGCCATGCCCGCGCGCGCAAGGCCGCAGACACGGACTGGCAGCACATCGCGACGCTCTACGATCTGCTCGCGGCAGCAACGCCCAGCCCCGTTGTCGAGCTCAACCGGTCAGTTGCGCACTCGATGGCCCATGGTCCCGCCGCGGGGCTCGAGATCCTCGACCGGATCGCTGGCGATCCGGCGCTCAAGTCCTACCATCTGCTGCCCAGCGTCCGGGGCGATTTCCTGCTCAAGCTCGGGCGCCTCGGGGAGGCGCGCGCAGAGTTCGAGCGGGCGGCGTCGCTGACGCGCAACGAGCGCGAACGCATCCTGCTGCTCGACCGGGCGGCGGCGTGCCAGCCGGCGATCTAGCCTCGGCGAAGACGCCAGCCCCTATTCACCAACAAATCACGCGGAAGAACTTCCACCGCTACCGCCATGACAATAGCCGGTGCTATAAGACAAGTGCTTGCAGCAGAAGCACACATTAATGGTTCAACCCGACCGTCGACTGGTCCCGATCGTATCGCTGGACATCGTGGGGTATTCCCGCCTTGTCGAGCGCAATGAGCGTCAAACCCTGCGCCTCGTGCAGCGGGTTTACGATCGGCTGATCGCGCGCACCATCGGGCCGGCCGGCGGCAAGGTCTTCAAGACCATGGGCGATGGCCTGCTGGCCGAATTCAACAGCGTGGTGGCCGCGGTGCAGTGGACGGCCGACCTGCAACGCGAGATCTACCAGCGCCGGATTCACGCTCCCGGTGGGGAACTCCTGCAGGTGCGGGCCGGCATCGTGCTCGCCGACGTGCTGGTCGCCGGCAACGACCTCTACGGCAGCGGCATCAACCTCGCGGTGCGGGTGCAGAGCCACTCGCCGGCCGGCGGCATGTGCATCACCAAGTGGATGTACCAGTATCTCGACGGCACCATCGAGCTCGACTTCACCGACATGGGGCCGACCGAGCTCAAGAACTTCGCCAAGACCGTGCGCATCTATACCTGGCATCCGGCCGGGGTGGCGCGGCAGCAGAACGAGGAGGCGCCGCCGCCGCCGCCGAGCAACCGACCGTCGGTGGTGGTGCTGCCCTTCGACATCCTCTCGAGCGAGGCCGACCAGAGCTATTTCGCCGACGCAGTGGTCGAGGAGATCACCGCAACGCTCAGCCGAGTGAAGGACTTCTTCGTCATCGCCCGCAACTCGGCCTTCGCCTACAAGGGCCGCGCCGGCATCGACGTCCGCCAGGTCGGGCGCGACCTCGGCGTGCGCTACGTGGTCGAGGGCTCGGTGCGCCGGGTGGGCGAGAAGGTGCGGATCACCGCGCAGCTGGTCGAGGCCGAGGCGGGCAGCCACATCTGGTCCGGCAAGGTGGACGGGCCGGTGGCCGACCTGTTCGACCTGCAGGACCGCATGGCGGCGGAGGTGGCGAGCGCCATCCAGCCCTCGATCCGCCGCGCCGAGATCGAGCGGGCGAGGAAGAAGCGGCCGGATACGCTGGCGGCCTACGACCTGGTCATGCACGCCTTCCCGCACCTCTGGGCGCACAGCCCCGAGGACAATCAGCAGGCGATCACGCTGCTCGGGCGCGCGCTGGAACTCGAGCCGCACTACGGCCTCGCGGCGGCGCTGGCGCTGTGGGCGCACGGGCAGCAGGTCGCCTACAACTGGACCACCGATTTCGACGCCGAGCGGAAGGCGGCGGCGGGGCTGCTCGAAACGGCGTCGCTGACGGTTGCGGATGACCCCACGGCGCTGACGGCGCTCGCTTCGGCGATGATGATGCTCGGCGGCAATGTGGCACAGGCCGCCGCCTATGCCGACCGGGCGCTCGAGCTCGATCCCAACCACGCCTGGGCCTGGATGCGCCGCGGCTGGGGCCAGGTCTATCTCGGGAATGCCGAACTGGGGCTCGCCGCCTTCGAGCGCTCGGCCCGGCTCTCGCCGATGGATCCGTTCGCGTTCAACGTGCATCTCGGCATGGGGCTCGCCAACTTCGCCGCGGGCCGGCCGCAGGAGGCGATCCGCTGGGCGCAACGGGCGATGGCGGAGCGGCCGGCGCTGATCTGGCCGCTGCGTGACCTCGCGGTCTACTACGCCCATCACGGCGACCTCGCCGCCGCCGCGGATGCCCTCGCACGGTTCCGCAAGCACCATCCGGACGTGAGCCTGCGCTCCATCGGCGACGGACTGCGCTTCATGAACCCGTCGCTCCTCGCCCGCTACCTGCAGGGGCTGAAGCTTGCCGGGCTCACCTGAGTTCGTCGCAAGGTTCGATGGAAATCGGAAGGGATTTCCTAACGATCGCGCGGCATGTTCGCGCCGATTCGAGGACTGCCGACTTTGGATATCCGCCTGGAAAAACGCCTGTCGCCGCGTCGGAACACCATGATCGAGGCGATCATCGTGTTCGATGGCGGCCGCACCCGCCTCCCCTGCGTGATCCGCAACCTGTCGGAGACCGGCGCCAAGCTGGAGTTCGCCGGCGGCGTCGCCCGGATCCCCCGCAACTTCGACCTGCTCGTTCCCAAGGTGCGCCCGCAGCCCTGCCAGGTGGTCTGGCGGTCGCTGAAGGAACTGGGCGTGCAGTTCGCCGACTCCGTTCGCTGAACGGCACCTGAACGCTGGCTTCCGGATCAATTCACGCGCCGAGGACTAGCTGCCTGGTTGTCGACGGGGATATGGTTCACCGGAGGGGTAGCCATGACGAGGCATGCTTTCTTCATTGCGGGTGACCGGGTCATCCATATCGCCAATGCCGCGGGCGCGGGCCTGCAGTACCGTGCCCAGGCGAGCGAGCTGTTCCCGGATGAGCAGGTCGAGGCGCAGAAGCACGACACCGCCGAGACCGTGCTGGTCATCCGGTCGGGAACCGTCGAGGTGATGGTCAACGGCGCGACCGGGGTGGTGAAGGCGGGGTCCTTCGTCCGCATCCCCCCGGGCGCCTGGTTCGCCTATCGCAATCCCGGCAATGACGTGGCGCGCCTCCTGAGCCGCACCGCCCCGCTGGCGCCGGAACGCCGCGCGCGCAGGGTCAGCATCCGGATCGCGGCGGCGTAATAGCGGCAGGTGGACGGCCCCCTCCCATCCTCCCCCATGAAGGGGGAGGTGCTGTTCCGCGTTCGTGGCAGGATCGAGCCCCAGCCTCGACTCTGCACCTCCCCCATCATGGGGGAGGTCGGGAGGGGGCCGTCTCAATCAAGCGGCACAAGGCAAGTCGTCAGTCCGTCCTTCGGCTCCGCGTGGCCTAGGACGCGGAGTGGCCTAGGCCGCCGCCTTCTGCTTCAGGTCGGGCGGCACGGCTTCGGCCATCAGGTCGACGATGGCGTCGGTCGCGGGGATCACCTTCTGGCCCTCGGTGCCGAGGCGGCGGACGGAGACGGTGCCTTCCTCGGCCTCGCGCTTGCCGACCACGAACATCAGCGGCACCTTCTGCACCGAGTGCTCGCGCACCTTGTAGTTGATCTTCTCGTTGCGGGTGTCGAGCTCGGCCCGGATGCCGCCGGCCTTCAGCTGGTCGACGAGCTTCCTGGCATAGTCGTCCGCCTCCGAGACGATGGTCGCGACCACCACCTGCATCGGGGCGAGCCACATCGGCATCTTGCCGGCATAGTGCTCGATCATCATGCCGATGAAGCGCTCGAGCGAGCCGAGGATGGCGCGGTGGAGCATCACCGCGTATTTCTTGGTGCCGTCCTCGGCGACGTACATGGCGCCCAGACGCTCGGGCAGCACGTAGTCGAGCTGCAGCGTGCCCACCTGCCAGGAGCGGCCGATGGCGTCCTTGAGGTGGAACTCGAGCTTGGGCGCGTAGAAGGCGCCCTCGCCTTCGGCGATGACGAAGTCGTAGCCGGTGGCCCTGAGCGCGTCGCCCAGGGCCTTCTCGGCCGCGTCCCAGCGCTCGATGGTGCCGCCGAACTTCTCCGGGCGGGTGGCGAGCTTGATGACCACGTTCTCGAAGCCCATGTGCTCGTAGACCGAATAGAGCAGATGCACGAAACGCTCGGTCTCGGACTGGATCTGCTCCTCGGTGCAGAAGATGTGGGCGTCGTCCTGGGTCATCTGGCGGACGCGCAGCAGGCCATGCAGCGCGCCGTGCGCCTCGTTGCGGTGGCAGCAGCCGAATTCCGCCATGCGGATCGGCAGGTCGCGGTAGCTCTTGATACCCTGGTTGAAGATCTGGATGTGGGCCGGGCAGTTCATGGGCTTGAGCGCCATGAGGTCTGCCTTGCCCGACAGGACCGGGCCTTCTTCCTCGGTGCCGGGGATCTCGTCGGGGACCACGAACATGTTCTCGCGGTACTTGCCCCAGTGGCCCGAGGCCTCCCAGAACTTCGAGCTCATCAGCTGCGGGGTCTTCACCTCGTTGTAGCCGTTGGCGTTCACCCGGCGGCGGATGTACTCCTCCATCTGGTTGTAGAGGACGTAGCCCTTGGGGTGCCAGAACACCGAGCCCTGCGCCTCCTCCTGCAGGTGGAACAGGTCGAGGTCGCGGCCGATCTTGCGATGGTCGCGCTTCTCGGCCTCCTCGAGCATGTGGAGGTACTCGTCGAGCTCCTTCTGGGTGGCGAAGGCGGTGCCGTAGATGCGGGACAGCACCGGGTTGCGGCTGTCGCCGCGCCAGTAGGCGCCCGCCACCTTGGTCAGCTTGAAGGCCGAGCCGACGTCCTTGGTCGAGCGCATGTGCGGGCCGCGGCAGAGGTCGAACCACTGGCCCTGCTTGTAGATCTTGATCGACTGGTCCGCCGGGATGGCGTCGATCAGCTCGACCTTGAAGTTCTCACCCTTGGACGCGAAGACGCGCTTGGCCTCGTCGCGGCTCCAGACCTCCTTGGTGAAGGCGGCGCCGCGCGCGATGATCTCGCCCATCTTCTTCTCGATGGTCGAGAAGTCGTCCTCGCTGAACGGCGTCTCGCGCTTGAAGTCGTAGTAGAAGCCGTTCTCGATCACCGGCCCGATGGTGACCTGCGTCTCGGGCCAGAGCTCCTGCACCGCCTCGGCGAGGACGTGCGCGGCGTCGTGGCGGATCAGCCCGAGGCCGTCGGCGCTGTCGCGCATGACGAACTCGATCGTGCCGTCGTCCTCGAGCGGAT
This sequence comes from uncultured Alphaproteobacteria bacterium, assembly GCA_963708965.1. GTDB lineage: Bacteria > Pseudomonadota > Alphaproteobacteria > Rhizobiales > Devosiaceae > Devosia_A. The sequence continues at coordinate 98,923 of CAVPUP010000009.1, forward strand.
CGGAAAGGTCCGAGAGGACCCCGTTCCACTTCATCGCGACGGTCTTCTTGGCGAGGCTGGGGGAGATGCCCTCGACCACGGTGGTCCCGGTGGTGCCACGCGCATAGTCGCGTACTGCACCGTCGGGGAACGTCACCTTGATCATTTTCATCTCCAGAATTGGGATCAGCGCCGGCGGCATGCCGACAAGGCGGCGTGTCTAGCACGGGCGAAGCGGGGCCAACAAGCATGGCGGGGAGTAGGAGGAAAGGGAGCGGTGGCATGCTACTCTCTCGGGTGTAATGCCGAGTGCTGCAATTCCACACCGGGTCATCCCCGCGAAAGCGGGGACCTCCGTTTGCGATGCCGACGGGAAAACATAGGTTCCCGCTTTCGCTGGAATGACACCGCGGGAAGATGCGTCCGTCAGCGCTGGAGGCTGTCATCTAGGGATGGGCCCCCGGCCTCCTCGACCTCGGTTTGACAAAAACTGCCCGGTGGCCGACAAGCAGGGCATGCATAGCCATTCCTTTGCCCTCAGCTCCGTTCGCAAAGGCAGCCTTCTCATAGGCTGATTACCTGGTGTGGCTACCTGCGCGAGCAAGAGCTGCACCAGGATCGCAGGTCACCCCTAATCCTCACTCATCTGCCGGGTCGCTCCGCGCCGCGCCTTTGCGCGCGACGGGAGGACGCGGCCGACCAGCTTTGGAGCTGATCCAATGACGTTCAAGTACGGTTTCACCTTCGCCATCGCCGGCGGCAACAAGCTGCAGCGCTTCGAGAACTGGGCCAAGCAGCATGTCCCGACCGTTGAGTTCGTGCTGCCGCCGCAGACGCCGATCAAGACCGAGACCATGACCATCCGGCTGAAGTCGCTTGCCGACCGCCAGGCGCTGCTGGACAAGCTCGCGACCGTGAAGCCCTAGGGCGGCCCCGGGAACCGGTTCAGCAACTAAACTCCGTCATCCGCGGGCTCGACCCGCGGACCCATGCGCTGCTCGAAATCGTGGCGCGTCCATGGGTCCCCGGGTCAAGCCCGGGGATGACGGGGGATGGGGCGGAGCCGGTGCTCCATAAGCGTGGTCGCACCCCCGGCTCACTGCCGGGGCGGACCCTGCCCCAGCTACGCCCAGCGCCCGTATTTCCACGGCACGTACCAGTGCGCGTCCTCGGGCAGCTCGTCGGGGACCGGATCGTAGCCGTGGGCGGCGCCGGGACGGCAGCGGGTGATGCGGGCGAGGCCCATCCAGCCGCCGGGCCAGAAGCCGTGGCGCCAGATGGCGTCGCGGGTGAATTCCGAGCAGGTCGGCGCATAGCGGCAGCTGCGGCCCATGAACATGCTGAGCGAATAGCGATAGCCCTGGATCAGCACGTAGGAGGCCAGCTTGAACGGCCAGTCGACGATGGTCCAGAAGAGGCGCGCGGGCGACATCAGGCGACCTGGCTTGCCTCGACCTTGTCCAGCGCGTCGCAGACCGCATCGAAGACCAGCAGGGTCGAGGTGTGGCGGGGCGGATAGTCGCGCACCGGCTCGAGATATTTGAGGTCGGACCACTTCTCGCCGGCGGGCGGCGGGCCGCCGGCCTTCAGCATCGCTGTCATCTCCTGGCGCAGCCGCCGAAACTCGGACGCCGGCGTGCCCACGACGTGGGTGGCGACGATGGCGGCGGAGGTCTGGCCGAGGGCGCAGGCCTGGATGTCGTGGCCGTAGCCGGTGATCACGCCGTCCCGCACCTCGATATCCACCTCGATGCTGGAGCCGCAGACGCGGCTGACTCGGCGCGCGCTGGCATCCGGCGACGGGCGAGCCGGCCGGGGATTGGTTGATTCCCGGCGATTTCGAGGATTTTCGAGGAATAGAGATCGCTCAGGTCCATCGGCGACATAAAACTGTTTCTTGAGAGGGAACGCTTCCGCTCTATATGATCTCTATATAGTGACTGGGGATCCAACAAGTCAGCGGCGTCCATCGTCACTGACCGAACCGTGAACCGTGAGGCGACGGCAGCAGTCTGTCGCTTGAAATTGACCGGGAGAGACAAGATGGACGCTAGCGCCAAGCCGCAGCACATTCATGTCGTCGAGCCGATCGAACCGCGCCGACCCAGCCGGGCCGAGGCCGAGGAGGCCGTTCGCACGCTGATCGCCTGGGCCGGCGACAATCCGGCCCGCGAGGGCCTGCTCGATACGCCGCACCGGGTGACCGACGCCTTCGGCGAGTTCTTCGGAGGCTACGAGCAGGACGCCAAGGAAATCCTCTCGACCACCTTCAAGGATGTCGGCGGCTACGACGACATCGTGCTGGTGAAGGACATCCCGTTCTCGTCGCACTGCGAGCACCACATGGTGCCGTTCGTCGGCAAGGTGCACATCGCCTACCTGCCGCAGAACGGCGTGGTGGGGCTTTCCAAGCTGGCGCGGCTGGTCGAGGTCTACGCGCGGCGCCTGCAGGTGCAGGAGAACCTCACGGCGCAGATCATCGACGCCATCAACGAGAACCTCAATCCGCGCGGCGCGGCGGTGATGATCGAGGCCGAGCACATGTGCATGTCGATGCGCGGCGTGCGGGCGCATGGCGCGCTCACCGTGACGCATCGCTTCACCGGCGTGTTCGCCGAGGACCGGATCGAGCAGGACCGGTTCTTCGCGCTGATCGGCAAGCGCTGACCGCATGGCGATCAAATCTGGTGCAAACGGCGGGCGCGGGCTAAAAGCCCGCGCATGAGCACCATCTTCGCCGACCCCAACGGCCTGAGCCACGACGAGCGCGAGGAAGGCAGCATCCTCGCGCCGAAGTTCGACGCGCAGGGGCTGGTCACCGCCATTGCGCAGGAAGACGGCTCGATGCGCGTGCTGATGGTCGCGCACATGAATGCCGAGGCGCTGCGGCTGACGCTCGAGACCGGGCGTGGTCCACTACTACTCGCGCTCGCGCGGCAAGATCTGGAAGAAGGGCGAAAGCTCGGGCGAGGTGCAGCGGCTCGTCGAGGTGCGGGTCGACTGCGACCAGGATGCGGTGCTGCTGCTGGTCGAGCAGACCGGGCGCGGCGCGGCGTGCCACACCGGGCGCAAGAGTTGCTTTTACCGAATCGTCGATGACGCCGGCGCGCTGCGGGATAGCGGCGAGCCGCGCCTGTTCGACCCTACCGAGGTCTACAAGCCTCAGTAGTGCGGCGGCGGGGCTTCCTGCACGGGCGTGAGGGCGGGATGTGATTCGACGTCCCTGAGCTGCGCGCCGAGGTTGTGCAGTTCGCGCTTCAGCGTCTCGATCTCCTTGAACTGCAAGGCCAGCGCCTGGTTCAGGTCTTCGATCGTCTGGTCCTGGAATGCGACGGTGGTCTCGAGCTTTTCGATTCGCGCGTTGTAGTCGGTGCTCATGGTGCCTGCTCCCTGGGACGGCGTTCGAACAGTGGAACGAGGAACAGTCCGGCGAGGAATCCTGCCAGATGGGCCTGCCACGCTATGCTGATCGATTCGCCGATCAGCATGGGGAGGAACGGCACAGCGGCGTTTAGGATCAACCAGATGGCGATGAAAAACATCGCCCGGCCGTCGCGCCTCAGTTCCGGGAGCGTGGCGAGGTGCCGGCCGAGGATGTGACGCTCCCCAGTTTCCGGGTCTGTCGCCGTGACGAGCGGCTGGAAGATGAAGCGGCAGGCGGCGCCGGTCAGCCCTGCGATTCCCCCCGAGGCGCCGACGAGGAACTGGACCGCCGGCAGGGTGGTGACGGCGAAGAGCAGCGCCCCGGCGAGTGCGCTGAGGAAGAACAGCGCGAGCGTGCCGTAGGTGCCGTAGCGACGCGCCACGGGCGTGCCGAAGATCGCGAGCCAGGCGCAGTTGAGCAGCAGATGCTCCCAACTGGCATGGAGCAAGGCGTGGGTAAAGGGTGTCCACAGGAGCGGCCAGATACCCCCCTCGATCTGGTCCCCGGCGAGGATGCGGACCGGCACAAAGGCAAGCCACACAATGACTTTTTCGTTCGCCACTTCGTTAAGAACGTACTCCCGGAGCAGGTGAATCACCACCAGGACGGCCAGCAGGCCCGAGATCACGGGGGGCAGCAGGATGGCCGGCTCGCGAGGCGCTGAGCCTTGATTTTGTTGGGTTTCCGGTGCTTCGCTCATAACGTTTTCCTGCACTGCCGGCCCTTGTAGCCAATTCGCCAAGTTATCCACACGGCCGCTGCCACGTTAACCCTAACAATTCTTTAATGGCGATTTCGGACGGCCTTCTTGTAAGTGTGCGTGCTGTGTCGCTGCCCGTCCTCACCAGGCAGCCGGGGTTGTAGGAAACGGGTTCGAGCAATGCAAAAGGCAAGCACCAAAGCGCTCTTCGACTATTGGAACGCCTTGCGGGGCTCCCGCTCCGCCCCCGACCGACGCGATATCGACCCGACTCGGATTCGCTCCGCCCTGGCCAACACCTTCATCCTCGAGCTCAACGAGCAGAACGAGTTCGATTTCCGTCTCGCCGGCTCGCACCTCTGCTCCGCCTACTCCCGCGAACTGAAGGGGCGCTCGTTCACGCGACTCTGGCATGAGCGCGATCGCGATGCGATCGAAACGCTGGTCCGCGCCGTCACCGAGGATCATGCGGTGGCGCTGGTGACCTTCCAGGGGACGACCGCCGTCCATACCCGGCTTTCGGTCGAGACCATCCTGCTGCCGCTCCGCCACAACGGCACGACCAACACGCGGCTGCTCGGGCGCCATGACGGCGCTCGACGAGCCCTACTGGTTCGGCGTGCAGCCCATCATGGAGCAGCGCATCACCGGGTTGCGGCTGATCTGGCCGGACGACGTCTCGATCGCCGAGATGGCGCGCGACGTCGCCGGCATGGTGCCGCACCATCACGAGGACATGGCGTTCGCCGCCGCCAATGCGGGGATCCCCTCCCCGCTTTCGGCCACGGTTTACGGCCGTTCCGCCCGCCGATACGCGCATCTTGCTGTAATCGACGGCGGCCGCAGCTGATATTTTCATTTCGAGACAATTGCGTCTCGATTTAGCTCACCTTCAGTTAACCAAAACTGGCTTAGCCTTGCTCAAATCAAGCTTTGGGCCCAGCCGGCACGCCAGATGCTCACCGACGAAACAGCTACACAGACTCTTGCCAGACCGGCGCGCAGCCATGCGCAGATGCCGCGATTCCAGCGCGTGAGGGTTTCGATCCTCGGCCGCTACATGCTGACCGACCGGCGCGAGTTCCCGTGCCAGGTGCTGGAGATGTCGCCCGGCGATGCCGTGGTGATCGCCCCGGTGGCCGGGGTCGCGGGGGAACGGGTGGTCGCCTATCTCGACCATATCGGCCGCATCGAAGGTGCGATCAACGAGCTGATCGACGGCGGCTTCATGATGGACGTGGCCGCGACCCCGCGTAAGCGCGACAAGATGGCGGCGCAGCTGACCTGGCTCGCCAACAAGGACCTGCTCGACATGCCGGAAGACCGCCGGCACGAGCGCGTCGTTCCGGACAACCGGCACTCCACCGTCGTGCTCGACGACGGGCGGCGCTACAACTGCAAGATCATCGACATCTCGCTGTCGGGCGCCGCGATCGAGCTCGCGGTGCGTCCCGCCATGGGCACGCCGGTGACGCTGGGCCGCATGCGGGCGCGGGTGGTGCGGCATTTCCAGGATGGCGTGGCGGTCGAGTTCATCGCGTCGCAGGAGATGCTGACGGTGGTGCAGCAGAACCTCAGGATCAACTGAGACCTGCCCGACCTAGCCACTCCGGCGCATGGCTAACAAGACCTCACCAGCATCGGTCGAATACAGCTAAAAACTAGCTGGCAGTTTTTCTTTCGGGGCAAGCGGGCCCCGGCATCGTGGTCTCCGTCAAGGGGACTGCCATGCCGACGTTCAAATCCTTCATCGCCGCCAGCATCGCCATCGGGATGTCCTTCATCCTCGCGGCGCCGGTGCAGGCCGACACGGTCGATTTCGCCAATCCCGCCTTCGCCCAGACCGGCAAGGCGACCAGCGTCCCGGTCGGCGCATCGGAGTTCTGCAAGGTCCATCGCAGCGACTGCGGGACCAACAAGCACGCGGTGGCGGCGATGGTCCTGACCTCGGAGCGCTGGCAGCAGCTGGTGGACGTGAACAACGCCATCAACGCCTCGGTGGTGCCGGTCAGCGACGAGGACTACTACAAGGTCTCCGAGTACTGGACCTATCCCGACGGCTACGGCGATTGCGAGGATTTCGCGCTGGCGAAGCGCAAGCTGCTCATCGCCAATGGCTGGAACCCCTCGACACTGCTGATGACCGTGGTCCGCGAGAGCAATGGCAATGGCCATGCCGTGCTGATGGTCCGCACCGATCGCGGCGACCTGGTGCTCGACAATCAGGATGGCCGGGTGCTGCTGTGGAACGAGACGCCCTACCACTTCCTGAAGCGCCAGTCGCAGCAGAACGCCGACCGCTGGGTCGACATCCTCGACGACCGCACGATCTTCGTCGCGTCGCGCTAAACCCGGGCGGTCAGCCGGTGATGGCGAAATAGGTGCCCAGCACCAGAAGTCCGGTGATGAAGGCCCAGCCGAAGGCGACGAAAGCCGAAATCAGAGCCATCGACAGCGACAGCGTGCCGCCCCGCTCCTGGTGCCAGCCCATCTGCAGCATGATGTAGGGGCCGCAGAAGAAGCTCACGGCGACGTTGCCGAAACAGTGCAGCAGGCTCTGGCCGTCGTAGCGCAGCATCGCCTGCTGCTTGCTCAGCCATTGGTAGAGATGCGTCCCCATCCCGGCGACGCACAGGCCGACCGACATAATGAACCCGGCCAAAACCAACTCGCGCAACATATCTGCCCCCAAAGCAGCCATGGCATTGTTAACTCATCGTTAATCATATGAGGCGCCCAGTGTCCTGTCACGTCCCGCCCGACGCACTGGTTAACTGTGGAAATGGTCGACAACGCACCGGCCCGCCAAGCCCCGCAAGGCAGCGTGAGCTTCAATCTGTGGGCGATCGTCCTCATCCTGACGGGGCTGGCGCTCGCCCTTGCCTATGTCCTCGATGCGGCGAGCCGCTCCTCGCGCACCGTGGCGCACCGGCTCGATACCGAGACGGTGCTCACCCGCGCGCTTGGCGGGCATGAACTCGAGATTCCGCTCGCCTGGTTCCGCGATGAGGAGCAGCCGGCGAGCGGCTTCGCACGGCAGATCGAGCTCCGCCTCGCGTTGCCGCTCGGCGTCGATGGCAGGTCGGAGACGGTGGACGTGACGCTGCTGCCGCGCAGCCGGGTGCGGCCGAGCTCGGTGCTGCTCGATGGGGTGTACCTGCATCTGTTCCAGGCGGAGCAGCTGAGCGGCCCGCCCGGCCTCGTCGGAAAGCCGCTGCAGCCGGCCGGCGGCTACGAGAGCGAGACCGTGTGGTACGACGCCCTCTCGGCCGACCCGTTCGTCGCCAAGTGCAGCCGGCTCACCGCCGATGCGGGAGAGGTGCAGTGCGTTCGAACGGTGTTCCTCGCGACGGGGATCGCGGCGATCTACGCCTTCCCCGAGCACAGTGCTCGGCGAACTGGCGGGCGTTCGATCCGACGCTCAGGGAGCGGATGAAGCAGATCGGGGCGCTGTAGCGCCCCGTGCCGTCAGTGGATCTCGTCGAGATCGACGTCGAGGATGGCCATCTGGAAGTTGTAGGACCGGTCCCCGTCCTCGTCGTCGACGTAGATCAGGCCCAGGAATTCCTCGCCGAGGTAGACCTCGACGCTGTCGTTCTGCTTGTTCCGCGGCCGGACGTCGATGTTCCGGTTGCTGAACTTCTGCTGCAGGAACTTCTGGAGCTTGATGATTTCGGGGTGGTTCACGCGGTAGCTCCCAGACTCGGTAACAACGGAACGCCACATTAGGCAGAACGATCCGCCTCGCAATCCCGGTGGGGCCTTTTTCCCGCGACGAATGGCGGAAATACGGCGTGCCGGAAATCAGCCGGTGAGATCGTTGACAGTGGCGACGTGGTCCATGACCGAAGCCGGATGCGCGTAGCCCGCCTCGCCGATGATGCGGGCGGGGACGCCGGCGACGGTGACCCGCGGCGGAACTTCCTTCACCACCACCGAGCCCGCGCCGATGCGGGCGCAGTCGCCGACCTTGATGTTGCCGAGCACGATCGCGCCGGCGCCGATCAGCACGCCGTTGCCGATCTTGGGGTGGCGATCCTCCTCGGACTTGCCGGTGCCGCCCAGGGTCACGTCCTGCAGGATGGAGACATTGTCGCCGATCGAGGCGGTTTCGCCGACGACGAAGCCGGTGGCGTGGTCGAGCATGATGCCCTTGCCGATGGTCGCAGCCGGGTTGATGTCGACCTGGAACACGGCGCTCGAGCGGCTCTGCAGGTAAAGCGCGAAATCCTTGCGTCCGCCCTGCCACAGCGCGTGCGCGAAGCGGTGCGTCTGGATGGCGTGGAAACCCTTGAAGTAGAGGAAGCCGTCGACGGCCTTGTGCAGCGCCGGGTCACGCTCGAGCGTCGCGGCGAGGTCGGCGCGAGCCTCGAGCCCGATCTCGGGGCGCATGTCGAGCGCGTCGTTGAAGGCCTGGCGGATCAGGTCGGCCGAGACATCGGGATGATCGAGCCGTTCGGCGATGCGATGCGCGAGGGCGCCCTCGAATGTCTCGTGGTTGAGGACGTTGGAATAGACGAGGTTGGCGAGGGAAGGTTCGTTGCGGGCGATCTGGCGAGCACCAGACGTCACGGCATCCCAAACGGGGTCCATCATGGTCACTTCTGCGACTTCTGGCGGTGCTCATGCAAATCTCCATCGGCAAATGCCGATATAAGCCGATGCGTTCTCGATTACCAACCCCTGGCGCATAAAAAGGTTCGTGGGACGGCTATGGCCGGAGGGTGCTTACTATCAGGCGGCGGGGTGGCGCGAAAGGAATTCCAGGGCGGCCCGCTTGAATTCGCGGTCGCCGGTCGCCCGCATGTGATCGCGGCGCGGGATGACGAAAGCCTCGCCCCTGCGGCAGCAGCGCAGCCAGCGCCTCGGGGGAGCCGGCCATCTCGTCGTTCTCGCCAACCGCGACGAGGACCGGGACCTCGATCCGCCGCACGTCGTCTTCGGCCATCGGCTCGCGGGAATTGACCATGCAGGCGGCGAGCGCGGCGCGGTCGGCCTTGTTGTTGTCGGCGAAGATGCGGAACTGCCGGCCGCTGCGGCCGGTGACCTGCTCGAGCGACTCCGCAGTCAGCGCCGAGATGATTTCCTCGCTGTCCTCGAGGCCGGAGATCAGATTGGCCCCCATGCCGCCGAACACGGCGGCGCTGACGCGCTCGGGATGGTTGAGGGCGAGGAAGGCGGCGATGCGGGCACCCATCGAGTAGCCCATCACCGGCGCCTGCCCGATGCCGAGGTGGTCCAGCAGCCGCAGCGCGTCGCCCGCCATCTCATGCGCATAGTAGAGGCTGGCATCGTAGAGCTTGCGCGAGGCGCCGTGGCCGCGATTGTCGAAGGTGATCGGCTGGTAACCGGCCTCCGTAAGGGTCTCGACCCAGCCGGTGTCGATCCAGTTGACCTTGCCGGACGAGCCGAAGCCGTGGATCAGGAGGATCGGCCGGCCCTCGCCGTGCACTTCGTAGGCGATGGCGATGCCGTCGGAGAGGAACTGGGGCAACGGACGCGGACCTTCGCTTCGGAACAGCGGCTTCTAGCAAGCCGAAGCCGTGGGCGCAAAGGCGAAGGCCCCTAACCCGCCTTCCAGCCGGACCTCTGCTTGAGCCGCATCACGAAGCCGATGACCTCGGCCACCGCCTTGAAGTGCTCGGTCGGAATGGTCTCGTCGATGTCCACCGTCGCGTAGAGGGCGCGCGCGAGAGGCGGGTTCTCGACGATTGGGACGTCGTGCTGCTTGGCGAGCTCGCGGATGCGGAAGGCGGTGGCGTCGGCACCCTTGGCGACGCACTGGGGCGCGGACATGTCGCGATCGTATTTCAGCGCAACGGCGAAGTGGGTGGGGTTGGTGATCACCACGGTCGCGTCGGGCACGGCGGCCATCATGCGCTTGCGGCCGCGCTCCATCCTCAGTTGCCGGATGCGGCCCTTGATCTGGGGATCGCCTTCCTGCTGCTTGTACTCGTCGCGCGTCTCCTGGACGGTCATCTTCTGGCGGTTCCACCAGCGGTTGCGCTGGTAGAGGTAGTCGCCGATGGCGACGACCGTAATCACCGCCAGCACGGCGCCGAAGATCTTCAGGGAGAGGTTCATGAACTCGGCGAGGATGCTGCCGGGCTCGAGCATGATCATCGCCTCGAGGCTGTCGATCTCCGGCCAGAGCACGAACCACAGGACGGCGGAGACCACCGCCAGCTTGATCAGGCCCTTGGCGAAGTTGACCAGCGCCTCCTGCGAGAACAGGCGCTTGGCGCCCTGCAGCGGGCTGACCTTGGAGAACTTCGGCTTGATCGGATCGAGCGACAGCAGCGGCCGGTGCTGGACCAGGTTGGCGGCTATCGCGAAGGCCATCAGCGCCATGCACGGCACCAGCGCAACCAGCAGGATCGAGCCCGCGAGGTTGTTCCAGAACGCGGTGAGCGCCTGGCTGCCGACCTCATATTTCTCCGCGTTGTCCATGAGGACGCGGAAGCTCTGCATCAGGCTGCTGCTGGTGGGGACCGCGAGCATGGAGAAGACCAGCGCCGAACCCGACAGGATGAACCAGGTGTTGACCTCCTGGCTCTTCACCACGTCGCCGCGCTGATGCGCGTCGCGCAGCTTCTTTTCGGTGGGGTCTTCGGTTTTCGAAGACTGTTCCGGGGCCTCGTCGCTCACACGACGCCCCGCAGCATGGCGAGGACGCGCTCAAAGTGCATGAGGTAGAGGCCCATCATCATGGTAAGCAGCAGGGCCATCAGATACGAGGCCCACGCCGACGGTCGCCGGCATGGCGATGAAGAACACCTGCAGCTGCGGCATGAGCCGCGACAGGATGCCCATCCCCAGGCTGAAGACCAGGCCGAAGACGATGAACGGCGCTGACATCTGCACGCCGATGGCGAAGGCGGCGGCGATCGTCTCGAGCACGGTCTGGGCCGCGTCGCCGAACATCAGCGGCTCGGTGGGCGAGAAGATCATGTAGCTGTCGACAATGGCGGAGAGGGCCACGTGGTGCAGGTCCGTCGCGAAGATCAGCGTGACGCCGAGCAGGGAGAGGAAGGCGCCGATCAGCGCGCCCTGCACGCCGCCGTTGGTCGGGTCGGCAGCCTGCGCCACGGAGAGGCCCGCGGACGAGGCGATGACGGCGCCGGCGACCTGCGCCCCCATCACCGACAGCCGGGCGATCGCCCCGATGATGAGGCCGATGATGACTTCGTGGATCACCAGTGCGACGACGCCGAACATCTCGGCCGGCAGCGGCGGCAGGCGCGGCGAGACGATGGGATAGAGCACCAGCGCGAAGACCAGCGCGAAGGAGAGCCTGAGGCGCGCCGGGATGGTCGACTCGCCGAGCGCCGGCACCAGCATCAGGAAGCTGCCGACGCGCGCAAAGATGAGGATGTAGAGGAAGGCGGTGGTCGGCAGCCAGTTCAGCGAGATCATGCTCAGCCGCCGGAGATGATCATGTCGGCAAGCCGGGCCATGTAGCCGCTCAGCACCGCGCCCATGAACGGCAGGGTGAGCAGCAGGGTGACGAAGATGGCGAGGATCTTGGGGACGAACACCAGGGTCATCTCCTGGATCTGGGTCAGCGCCTGGAACAGGGCGATGACGACGCCGACCACGAGGCCGACGATCATCATCGGCGCCGCGACCATGATCATCACCCAGATGCCCTCGCGGGCGAGATCGAGAACCGCGTCACCGGTCATCTGGCTTTTCCTGTCTCACACCACGAAGTCATTCCCGCGAAAGCGGGAACCTCTGTTCCTATGCTTGTGCAACCACCGCAAACGGAGGTCCCCGCTTTCGCGGGGATGACCCAGTGGTAGAAGCACATCGCGAGTCGCCGGAATGGGAAAGCGCCCTTTTGCCCAGATCAGATCGGCATCCGCATTATTTCTTCATAGGCCGAGATCACGCGGTCGCGGACGGCGACCATGGTGTCCATGGCGAGCTCGGTCTGGCTGATGGCGGTGACCACGTCGACCATGTCGCCCTTGCCGTTGACCATGTCGATGGCCCGCGTGTTCGCGACGGCGCCGCAGTCGACGACGCCCTGCACGGCCTGGCCGAGGAGCTTGGCGAAGTCGGGCCCCTGCCCGGCTTCCGCGACCTGGTTGAGCAGCGCCGGCTTCTGCGACTGGCCGAGCAGCTTGGCGGCATTCGAATAGGCAGCCGTGGCGGCGTTGACGGGGATGGCCATGGTTCAGCTCCGGATATCAGCCGCGCAGGATGTCGAGCGTGGAGCCCAGCATCTGGCGCGTGACGGTGACGACGTTGAGGTTGGCTTCGTAGCTCCGCTGTGCCTGGCGCATGTCCATCGTCTCGATCAGCGTGTTGACGTTGGGGTAGCGCACATAGCCGCTGGCGTCGGCCGCCGGGTGGCCGGGTTCGTAGCGGGAGGTGAAGTCGGACTGATCGAGGGCGATGCGGCCGATCTGGACGACATTGCCGCCGATCTCGTTGTCCATCACCGCCTTGAAGGTCGGGATCCGGCGCCGGTAGGGATCCTCGTCCGGCGTCTTGCCGGCCGAGTCCGCGTTCGCGAGGTTCTCGGCGATGACGCGCATCCGCGCCGTCTGTGCGTGCAGGCCCGTGGCCGCGATCTTCAGGGAAGAGAGGAAGTCGGTCATCGTCAGGCCTGCTTGCCGATGGCGGTCTTGAGGATCTTGAGCGAGCGGTTGTAGAGCGTCGTGATCGCCTGGTAGTCCATCTGGTTGGAGGCGACTTTCATCATCTCGTCCTCGAGGGTTACGCCGTTTCCTTCAGGCGTGATCTCGAAGCTGTTCAGCGGCCGCGCGCCGAAGGCGCCGGCATCGCTGCTGCTGATACTGAAGTGGCCCGGCTGGGTCGCGGTGGTCGCGACGGTGGCGGTGGAGACGCTGCGGAGGTGATCGTCGAAACCGAACACCTTCAGATCGCGGCCGCGGTAGCCGGGTGTCTCGGCATTGGCGACGTTCTCGGCCAGCAGGCCCTGCCGGACCTGGTGCCACTTCATCTTCGCGGTCAGTGCGTCAAGCAGCGGCAGCTTCATCGGGTGAGCCCAGAATCTCCGATCAACTGGGCAAATCCTGCCGACTGAAGGTTAACCAGGCGTTAACCACGTGGAACCCCGCCCTCCCGCCTCGCATTTTGCACATTCAGGAGGTTATAGTCGGCAAGAATTGCACTGCTTCGTGCCGAGGCCACCGGCACCGCCAGGAGAATGTTCATATGCAGTTTCTGAGCAGCGTCCTGGGTGGGTCGGGGAATACCCTCCTCACCTCGATACTGGCTCTGGGTGTCGTCCTGGTGCTGGTCGTGCTCGGGCTGTGGCTGCTGAAGCTGATCATGAAGTCCGGCACCGTGGTGCGCGCGCGCGGCCGGCGGCTGCAGGTGGTCGACCAGATCCAGCTCGACGCCAAGCGCCAGCTGTTCATCATCCGCCGCGACAGCGTCGAGCACGTGATCCTCACCGGCGGCGCGCAGGATCTCGTGGTCGAGAGCGGCATTCCGGTGGAGAAGGTGGCGCAACCGGTGCGCCGGCCGCCGATGCAGGCGCCGCTGCGAACCCAGCCTCGCGTCCCGCCCCGGCCGCAACCCGAGGTCGAGCCGGAGCCCGAGCCGGTGCTGCGTCAGCCGTCGCAGAAGCCGACGCCCGAGCCCAGGCCGGAGATGCCCCAGCCCGCCGTGCTGCGGCCGCATCTCGAGCGGCTTAAGGAGTTGGGCCGCGCGGCACCTGCCAGCCGCTCGCCGTCGCTGCGCCAGACCGGCCTGCTGCGTCCGGTCAGCATCATGGAGCCGGCGGTGATCCCGATGCAGCCGATGGCTGGGGATAACTCCGGCCGTGGCAAACCCAACTCAGCTACAACCGCCCAGAGTATCGAAGGAAATGGGCGGACAGCGTTTGGGGCTCAACGCAAACTCGGGGAACCCGGCTCGGCGGAGCATTGACCGCCCGGCGCTGACGCGCCTGGCTGCCGTTCTCGCTTTTTTCGCTGCGCTGATTCTGGTCCCGACGCTCGTCTTCGGGCAGGACATCTCCATCAATTTCGGCGACGACGCCACGATCACCGAGCGGGCGGTCCAGCTCGTCGGCCTGATCACGCTGCTGTCGCTGGCGCCGTCGATCCTGGTGATGGTGACCAGCTTCACCCGGATCGTCGTGGTGCTGTCGCTCCTCCGCACCGCCATCGGGCTGCAGACCGCGCCGCCCAACTCGGTGATGGTGAGCCTCGCGCTGTTCCTCACCCTGTTCGTCATGGGGCCGACGCTGCAGAAGAGCTACGACGACGGCATCGCCCCGCTGATCGCGGGCACGATCCCGATCGAGGAGGCGTTCAACCGGGCGTCGGTGCCGATCCACGACTTCATGGCGGCCAACGTGCGGAAGGAGGACGTGCAGCTCTTCTACGACATGTCCTCGGAGCCGCCGCCCGCCGAGGCGCACGGCGATCCCGCTGCAGATCCTCGATCCCGGCCTTCATGATCTCCGAGCTCAGGCGCGCTTTCGAGATCGGGTTCCTGCTGTTCCTGCCCTTCGTCATCATCGACATGGTGGTGGCCTCGGTGCTCATGTCGATGGGCATGATGATGCTGCCGCCGGTGGTGATCTCGCTGCCGTTCAAGCTGATCTTCTTCGTGCTGGTCGACGGCTGGCACCTGGTCGCGGGATCGCTGATCCGCAGCTTCGCAGCGGTTAGGCGGCGCCAGGCGCCCGAGCGCTGTCCGGCAGCATCGTTGCGTCCCGGCCGGCGTAGAGCTCGCGGTACGAGGTGAGGAAGGCGTCGAGGGAGTCGAGGCCAGCGATCTCGGCGGCGAGGCGCTTGAACTCGAGGCTCTTGGGGGCGATGTCGCGGGTCACGAACTCGAAGAGCGGCCATTCGGCCGAGTTCGCCATCTGCTCGGAGAATTTCGAGCGCAGGCGACTGAGCCCCAGCTTGTCGCCGGCGAGCACGTAGCCGACGCCGGCCGGACCACGCTCATGCGTGCCGCCTGGGTCAGCTGCGGTCCGCCCGGGGTCGGGCTGTAGAGCACTTCGAGCAGGTCGGCGGCCATGCCGTAGTTCTTCGACTTCCAGTAGCCGTCGATGCGCAGCATGTCGGCGTCGCGGCCGTCGACGCGCGAGATCAGGTCGATGGCCAGTTCCTGGCGGCCGGCGTCGATCAGCGCCCGGGCCTCGAGGATGCGGCGCTGGCGCTCGAGTTGCGGCGAGAGATCGGCGATGCGGGTCCGGTTGAGGACGCGCAGGGCGCCCTCGGGGTCGCGGTCGGCGATGCGGATCACGGCGAGGTCGGCGGCGACCTGCGCCTTGCCGACGCCCTGCAGGCGGCTGTCGATCTGGTACTCGAGCAGGTCGGCGGCCTGCTTGAGCAGGTCGACCTTGACGAGGCGCCGGGCGAGGTTGCGGATCATCTCGTCGCCGCGGGCACCGGGCGGCGTCAGCTGGCGGAAGTCGTAGTAGAGCGCCAGCGCCTCGACGTCCGGCAGGCCGTCGGCGGCGCCGTTGAGGAACAGATCCTCGAAGGTCGCCTGGGCGTGCTGGATGAGATCGTTGATCGAGTCGTTCTCCGGGAAGCGTCGCGGCGGCCTGCCGGGCGGTCTCGAAGCCGAGCTTGTAGTCCTTGTTGGCGAAGTAGAGCTCGGCCAGCAGCTTCTGCATCTCGGAGTCGAGCCGGCCGCCGCGCCACATCAGGGACTCGGCCGAGAGCGTCGCGGTGGCCTTGGCGAGGTCGAGCTTGCCCTCCTGCTGCAGCAGCCGCAGCGTGCGATAGACGGCCTCGGCGCGGGTCGGGCGGATATCGGCGGTGATCACCTGGCCGTAGGCATCCATGGCTTCCTGCGTGCGGCCCGTCGCTCTCGGCGATGCGCCCCTGCATCAGCTGGTAGAGGCTCACCTCCTCGGGGTCGAGCTTGGGAAACTCCACCAGCGGCAGCAGCTTCTGGGCCAGCTGGTTGTCCGAGGTCTCGACCGCGGCGCGGAGGCCCGCGAACAGGAACTTGTGGCGTACCCAGCGCGGATAGCTCGTGTAGACGCGGCATCGGCGGCGACTGCGTCGGCCCGTGCGCCGGCGAAATCTCCCGCTTCGGCGCGGGCCACGGCGCGCCACATCAGCGCGTCGGTCTCTTCCGGGAAGGTGCCGGAGTTGAGGATGCCCAGCGCCTCCGCCGGACGGCTCGCGGCGGTGTCGGCGATGGCCCGCGAGAGGCGGAGCTTCTTGCGCAGGTCCTCGCTCCTGAGCTCGTCCTCGAGCACCTTGAGCACGCCGATCGCCTCGAAGGAGAACTCGTTGCCGATGAGGAACTGGCCCAGCTCCAGCCGCGCCACCTCGCGCAGCCGCCCTTCGGCGCCGGCCGCCCGGGCGATGATCTCCTCCCGGCGGCGGCTGAACTTGAGCGGGTCCTCCTCGCGCCAGATGGCGAGGTCGAGATAGCTCTCGCGGAACTGCGGGGCGTTGCCGGCATCGAACGACCGGACGGACTCCACGGCGGAGAGCGTCAGGCCGCCCTTGACGGAGATGACGGCCTTGTTGTCGGCGATCTCGACGCCGAGATTGTCGGTCCGCGGGCGGATCACCAGGCCATGGGCCGAGCGCAGCGCGTCGAAGTCGACGAAGCTGAGGTTGCGGACGAGGCCGCGGGCGGGCGGCAGGACGGTGACGACATCCAGGATGTCGCCGACCACCGGGTCGCGCAGCACGTGGAGCTTGCCGGGCCGGTCGAGGTTGACGGCCATCTCCAGATGGCCCTCCCGGTTGCGTTCGCGCGTGAGCTGCATCGGCTCGGTCGCGTTCAGCAGCACGTCGCCGAGCGACAGCACCCAGGAGCGACCTTCCGAGCCGAGCGTCGCCAGGCGGTCGACGGCGAGGTCCATGCGGACGACCTTGGTCTCGCCGGCCGGCAGAACCTCCACCTTGCTCGCAACCTGCGCCAGCGCCTCGGATGGGGGCGGCGGCAGGATGGACTGCGTGGTGTCGAACACCATCCACACCGTGTCGCCACGGCGAAACACGGCCGCCGCCGTGTCCTCATCGAACGGGAAGGACACCCGGATGGTGTTGCCCACGGTGGAGACGATCGGGGTGATGGCGCCGCCTGGCGTCGCATAGGGTTCGCCTTCCCCTGGTGCCACGCCATCCGCGTCGAGGCCGGCCCGGTTCTGTCCGGCGGCGATGATCCCGGCATCGGTGCGGGCCTTGCGCGCTTCCTCTTCCGCCGCCAGCGCCACCTTGAGCCCCTCTTCGGCCGAGGTGTCGATATCGACCACGTACTGGCGGGGCGAGAGCTTGTAGAAGCGGGGGACGACGCCTTCCGCCACCTCGAAGGTGACGCGGCTGCCGGCGGCGGTGACGGCGTTCGCCGCACCCTTGAACTCGGGCGGCACGTCCGCCTTGAGCGGGTAGAGATCGATTGGCACGGGCCAGTCGAAGGTCAGCGTGCCGCGCTCGTCCCTGAACGCGAACTCGGCCCCGGTGTCGACGCTCCAGTCGAACTGCAGGCGGAGGAAGGTCGGGTTGCGCCCGAGCCGAACGGTAGCGACGGGCTGGATCATCCTCGCGGCTTCGGCGCGGGCTTTCTCGGCAGCGAGTTGCTCCGCCTTCTTCGCCCGCTCCGCGAGCTCGACGATCACCTCGGGCGGCAGCGACGGTGGCAGGCCCTGCCAGTTGGGCGGCAGCAGGTCGATGAACAGCTTCTCGCCGGCCGCATGGGTGTTGGCGGTGAACTTGGAGCGGAGCCCGACGCGGATGCCCCTGCCATCGGGATCGACGCCGGGCGATGGTCGCGTAGCGCGGCATCGCCTGCGAGATGTCGGGCAGCGGGACGGAGAGGGCGGCGTCGAACTCGATGGCGAGGACGCCGTTGTCGAACTTCACCCGATAGGCCGGCAGGTCCATGCGCTGCGGGAAGCTGATGACCAGACGGCCGAAGCCCTCCTCCTGGGTCGCCAGCATCTGGGCGCGCTCCTGCGGCAACGGCGATGGACGGCATGAGGAACGCACGCCGCCAGCAGCAGCAATGCCCCCATGCGTCGAAAGGAGTGCGCCCCCTGCCCGCCTTCCTCGCGCCCGATCATGCCGGCTTCTGCCCGCCCCATAGTCTTCCGAGGCAGGCGAGCATAGGCGGCCGCGCTTAATGACCGCCTAACCCGGATGATCGGAAATGCGCAGAAGTCTTGTTTCTGCAGGCGGTTACTGGCCGATGATCTGCGGCAGCGAGGCGAGGTCGTCGGGGCTCAGGCGATCCTCGGCCTTGGGGTCGTCGGCGGCGAGGCCGGCGGTCAGGGTCTTGGCGACCACCGGGTCCATCCGGGCGAGGATCGGCGCCATCTTGCGCGGATTCATGGCGCGCGCCACCTGCAGCAGCACCGACATGTCGAGCTTGTCGAAGATCGCCGCCGCTTCCCTGGGCTTCATCGTCTCGTACATGGCGACGATGCTGACGAACTGCTGCTGGTCCGCCGTCTTCTTCTCGGCGAGCAGCGAATTGATCTTATCCTCCAATGCCTTGAGCGTCGAAGCTCGCTCATCGATTCGCTTTTCGGCAGCCTCGACCAGGGCCTGGCGCATCTCGAGTTCCTGCTCGCGCTGGTCGAGCGCCTCGCGCCGCTCGCCCAGGCGCTCGACGATCGCCGCGGCATTGTCACTGGCCGGGTCGAGCTCGGCGAGCGGCACCATCTGGCCCTGCCCGTTCTGGATCAGGGGCAAGGCGTCGCCGGCGGCGTTGACGCCGGGATCGGGCTTGCAGCCCGGGTCGGTGGCGAAGTTGAAGCCTTCGAGCTTGTCGACTTGGGCGCTCGTCCGTCGGGCTTCGCGGGGCAAGGCTGCGTGGGCGCCGGTTGCTCGGGCGCGCCGTGCGCCGCGTTCTGCTCGGCCGCCGCATTGTGCTTCGTCGCGCCGTGGGAGTCGGCGGCGCCGTGGCCAGCCCACGCGGAAGGGTCGGCTCCTTGCCGGCGAGGACCGGGCTGACGTCCACCATGGTGGCGTCCGGAGGCAGCTGCATCGTCGGATCGCCGGATTCCCCTCGGCCGCGCCACCGCCCCGTGCCCGCCTCCTGCCGCCATCGCCGTCGTCGCGCCGGTCAGCACGTAGCCGCCGCCGGTCACGAGGCCGACGGACTTGAACAGCAGCAGCGCGGTCGCCGCCGCGATGACGACGGGCAGGAGGCGCGGAGTCTTCACGCGGCGTTGCCCCGGATGCGCGGCCGGCTGGAGAGCTGCGCCAGCGCCGACTGCACCTTGTTCGGCTCCTCGAAACGGTCGTCATCGGGCTGGCCGCTGCGCGCCACGGCGGTGATCCTGACGATCTTCTCCATGACCTGCTGGCCGGCGTTGACGTGGCTGGCGAGCTGGACGCCCAGCTTCTCCGCCTCGTCGAGCCGCGCCTCGAGCTCGCGCTCGGCCTCGAGCGCGGTGCTCTTCAGCTCCCGGATCGCGGTATTGGCGAGATTGGTGGCCGCGACGAGGTCGGTCACCATCTGCCTCAGCTCGCCGCGATCGGAATGGAGCCGCTTCAGCCGCTGGTTGAGGATCACGCAATAGCCGATGGTGGTGGCCAGCAGAACCGCGACCAGCGCTTCCACGACAAAGCCCAGTGGCAGGCCGAACATCAGCGCCCCTCCTTGTTTTCGTCGATGGCCTCGAAGGCGGCCATCGTGACCTTTGGCGGGTTGAGCGGACGCGACACCCGGACCGAAACGTGGCTGCCGATATGGCCCATGATCCCCTCGGTGAGCTCGACGTTGCCGCTCCTCAGCCGCACCGGATCGTTCGGCGAGCGCTCGAACATCACCGTGTCGCCCGCCTTCATGTTGAGCACCCGGCTCAGCGGCAGGTTGATCTCGTGCAGGATCGCCTCGACCTCGACGTCGGCGGCGTAGATCTCGGTGGCGAGATGGCCTTCCCAGATCGGGTCGCGGCCGAACTTCTCGCCCATGTACATCTGGAGCAGCTGCTCGCGGATGGGCTCGATGGTGGCGTAGGGCAAGAGGATCTCGACCTTGCCGCCGCGATCGTCCATCTCGATCCGGAGCTCGATCAGGATCGCGGCATTGGCCGGGCGCGAGATCGCCGCGAAGCGCGGGTTGGTCTCGAGCCGTTCGATCTTGAAGTTGACCTCGGTCACCGGCTCGAACGCCTTGTGGGTGTCCTCGAGGATGACCTCGATCATGCGGCGGGCGAGCGCCATCTCGATCGTGGTGTATGGCCGCCCCTCGACCCGGATCGTGCCCCCTACCCTTCGACCGCCGAGCAGCACGTCGATCATCGAGTAGATCAGCGAGGAGTCGACGGTCAGCAGCCCGAAATTCTCCCACTCCTCGGCCCGGATCACCGAAAGGATGGCCGGGAGCGGAATGGAGTTGAGATAGTCGCCGAAGCGCACGGAGGAGATCGAGTTCGAGCGCCACCTCGACGTTGTCGGAGGTGAAGTTGCGCAGCGAGGTCGTGGCCAGCCGGACCAGCCGGTCGAACACGATCTCGAGCATCGGCAGGCGCTCGTAGGAGACCAGCGCGGAGTTGATGAGCGCCTGGACGCCGGTGAGCTCGGCGACGCCGCCGGCATGGGGGTCGAAGCCCAGCAGGCTGTCGATCTCGTCCTGGTTGAGGACGCGGTCGCCGCCGTCTGCGTCAGCCTCGGCCTTGTCGGCATCGAGCATCGCCGCCCATTCGGCGCTCAGCGTCTCCTCGGTCTTCTCCGCCTGCAGCTCGTCGAGGCCCCATTCGTCGCTGAGCTTGTCCTGTTCCCCGGGTCCGGCCATCACTGCACCAGGATTTCCTTGAACAGGATGCTCTCGACCTGGGCCGGGAAGATCGCGACATTGACGCGACGGCGCAGCTCTTCCTTGAGGCGGTAGATGCCCGCCGAGCCCTCGAGATCGCTCTTCCTGAGCTCGCGCAGGTAGACCTGGAAGGCGTCCACCACCTTGGCCATGCGCGGCTGGATCTCGGTCATGACCTCCTCGTTCGCCACTTCGAGCGCCACGGTGAGCTTCATGAATGCTGGCGGGCCGTCATCGGTGTTGAGGTTCACCGTCATGGGCGGGAGGTTGAAGATGAAGGATTCCGGCACCGCCGCCAGGTCCGCCGGGTCCTTCGCACCCGAGAACAGGGTGAAATAGGCGCCGGCCCCGCCACCGAGCAGGACCACGACGGCCACCGCCGCCGCGATGAGCATCTTGGACGGCTTCTTCTTGCCCGGCTGGGCGACTTCCCCAGCCTCGACTTCCGCTTCCGCCGTCATGCCCCCAAAACCCCGAGATGCCGGACGATTCCGGCTCCGGTCGAGCTAATCGGCAGAGGGTTAACGATTGGTTACGAAGCCGATCAAAGCGGCACAATTTGCCGGGCAGTTTTTGCCAGGCGGGCGACCGCCGGGCAGGCTCTGCCGCGTCGGCTGTTTAGCTATGCGATTGAAATAGCATAGCTTTCCGGACTGGCATGGTTTCTGCTCCGTAAATGGCGAGCCCGACGGCCTGGGGAGGTCGGACGGTTCGCGGACTTAACGGGGACCTGCGCCATGGAAAATGCGCAACTGATCGGCCTCTCGAGGCAGATCGCCTTGCAGCGGCAGATGGATGTGGTGGCGAACAACATCGCCAACATCAACACGACTGGCTTCAAATCCGAGCAGCTGCTGTTCGAGGAGTACCTGATGCCGGTGGCGCGGGACCGGGACTTCCGGGTCCCCGACCAGCGGCTGAGCTTCACCCAGGACTGGTCGACGGTGCACGACATGTCGGCGGGCGCCATCACGCAGACGGGCAACCCGCTCGACGTGGCGCTCCAGGGAGATGGTTTCCTCGTGGTCGAGACACCGGCCGGCCAGCGCTGGACCAAGGCAGGCTCGCTGCAGATCGACGCCACCGGCACGCTGGTCAATCTCGACGGCCATCCGGTGCTTTCGGACGCCGGGCCGGTCAGGTTCGCCGCAGCGGAGACCGACGTCACCATCGCCCAGGACGGCACGATCAGCTCCAGCGCCGGCCTCAAGGGCAGGCTGCGGCTGGTCGAGTTCGCAGACCCGCAGGAGACGGTGCGCGAGGGCGACAACCTGTTCTCGGGCGGCACGCCGCTCGCCGGCCACCGCAACGCGGGTGCTGCAGGGCGCCATCGAGAAATCCAACGTCTCGGGCGTCGGCGAGATGACCGAGATGATCCGGGTGCAGCGCTCCTACCAGAGCATCGCCAGCCTGATTTCGCAGCAAGACGAAATCCGCCGTTCCGCGATCCAGCGGCTCGGCAGCCTGAACGCCTGACGGGAGAAATCGGATGAAAGCCCTCTACATCGCTTCGACCGGCATGGCGGCGCAGGAACGCAATGTCGAAGTCATCTCCAACAACATCGCGAACATGCGCACCACCGGCTACAAGCGGCAGCGCGCGGAGTTCCAGGACCTGCTGTACCAGCAGTACCGCCGGGCCGGCGCGACCACTTCGGAGGCCGGGACCATGGTTCCGGTCGGCATCGAGGTGGGCTCGGGCGTCAGGACCGCGGCGACGCCGCGCGTGATGAGCCAGGGCGTGGTCAGCCCGACCGAGAAGGAACTCGACGTCGCGATCCGCGGCGAAGGCTATTTCATCGTGCAGATGCCGGACGGCCGCACCGGCTATACCCGCGACGGCTCGTTCGAGCGCGGGCCGGACGGCCAGCTGGTCAACGTCGACGGCTACGAGATCGAGCCGGGCATCACCATTCCGCAGAACGCCAACTCGATCTCGATCAGCCCCGACGGCACGGTCGAGGCGTTCCTCGCCACCGACAGCGCGCCCACCCAGCTCGGGCAGCTGCAGCTGGCGCGCTTCGTCAACAAGGCGGGGCTCGCGTCGGCGGGCAACAACCTGTTCGTCGAGACGGCCTCCAGCGGCCCGGCGCAGATCGGCGCCCCGAACGCCGACGGCATGGGCGACCTGCTGCAGAACTATCTCGAAAGCTCGAACGTCAACTCCGTCACCGAAATCGCCGACCTGATCGCCGCGCAGCGCGCCTACGAGATGAACGCCCGCGTCATCTCCGGCGCCGACGAGATGATGCAGGCGACGAGCCAGCTGCGCTGACCGGGAGAGAATAGATGAACAGCAAGTCCCTCCTCGCCGCCCTCGTCGTCGCCCTCGCCTCCTCGAGCGCCCTTGCGGCGCCGGTGCTCCGCGCCGAAGTCTCGGTCGTCGGCCCCGTCGTCACCGTCGGCGACATGTTCGCCGATGCCGGCGCCCTCGCCACCCGCCCGATGTTCCGCGCCCCGGCTCCCGGCACTGCCGGCTCTGTCGGCCTCGACGCGATCCGCGCCGCTGCCGCGAAGGCGGGCCTCGGCGAGTTCGAGCGGGGCGGCCTCAACGAGGTTCGGGTCGAGCGCCAGGTCGCGATCGTCGATGCCGCCGCGCTGGGCCAGCTGATCGCCGCGGACCTGAGGGCGCGCGGCCTCGTGCCGGTGGGCGCCGAGGTCGAGACGCGCTTCAACCAGGCGGGCCTCAGCTTCAATGCGGAGGCGGTGGCGGTGCCGGCTCGGCTGGTCGGCGCTGCGCTACCAGCCCGGCGCCGCGAACCTCGCCGCCCGCTTCGAGATCGCCGGCGTCGATACGCCGGTCGAGGTCACCGGCCGGATCGAGATGGTGATCGAGGTGCCGCACCTCGCGACCAGCCTCAAGGCCGGCGATGTGCTGGCCCCGGCAGACATCGAGATGAAGAAGGTGCCGTTCGACTATGCCGCTGCGAGCGGCGTCGGCAGCCTCGACGAGCTGGTCGGCAAGGAGCTCAAGCGCAATGCGCGGGCCGGGCTGATGCTGAAGGCGGCCGACGTCACCGAGCCGCTCGCGGTTCGTCGCAACAGCCAGGTGGCCGTGCTGCTGCGCACGGGTCCGATGACGCTCACCGTCATCGGCCAGGCGCTCGGCGATGCCAGCGTCGGCCAGCCGGTGCAGGTGATGAACTCGGTCACCCGCAAGATCCTCAATGGCGTCGCCACCGCCAGGGGCACGGTCGAGATCGCGACCGCCAGGCTCCAGGTCGCACGGCGCTGATGGGCGGAAGGAACAGGATAATGCAGATGCTGAAGATCGTCGCCACGCTCGCCCTCACCGCCCTGCTCGCCGGCTGCTCCACCATGGACCAGCTCGCCTCGGTGGGCGAGCAGCCCCGGCTCACCGCCATCTCGAACCCGACGGCGCAGGCCGGCTACCGGCCGGTGCAGATGCCGATGCCGCAGGTGGTCGCGGCCTCGTACCAGCCGAACTCGCTGTTCTCGAACGAGGCCCGCGGCTTCTTCAAGGACCAGCGCGCGCACAAGATCGGCGACATCCTGACCGTGATGGTGACCATCGACGACAGCGCCCAGATGTCCAACACCACCGACCGCCAGCGCAGCTCCTCCTCCGAGGGCAGCGTGGGCGGTGTGCTCGGCTCGATCTTCGGCGGCAAGGTGCCGCTGGCCGATGTCGAAGCCTCCGGCAAGATCACGACCTCCGGCGGTCTCGCCGATGGCGGCTCCGGTTCGGTGAACCGCAAGGAGAGCCTCGAGACCCAGGTCGCCGCGGTGGTGGTGCAGGTGCTGCCCAACGGCAACCTGGTGATCGAAGGGCGCCAGGAGGTGCGGGTGAACTTCGAGGTCCGCGACCTGATCGTCGCCGGCATCGTCCGCCCCGAGGACATCCATTCGGACAACACCATCCCCTCGAGCAAGATCGCCGAGGCGCGCATCTCCTACGGCGGCCGCGGCCAGATCACGGCGGTGCAGCAGCCGCGCTACGGCCAGCAGATCGCCGACGCGATCCTGCCTTTCTAGACACAGCGAATTCGCTGCCGGGGCATTCCCCCATTGGCTTCGGCAGCACTCGGCAGGTTCCAGAAGGGGCCCGCCACCAAGAGAGGGCGCAGTCTCCCCGGCTGCGCCCTTCTCCTGTTCGGCGCCAATGTGGACGCCGACCAAGGGAAGGCTTGGCGCACCATCACGGTTGCCGGCGTCGCAGAGCAGCGAGGCAGTTGAATGATCATCGTTTCCGGGTGGATTCGCCTGAGGCCTCGGCCAACGCGAGCGGTTCATCGAGAGCTCCCGTCCGGCCATGATGCAGGCGAGGCAAACCGCCGGGTGCAAGGCGTTCGTCGTGGCTGCCGACCCGATCGAGGAAGACCTCGTCAACATCCTCGAGCACTGGGAAAGCGAGGAAGCGCTGCTGGCCTTCCGCGGCGAGGGACCATCTTCCGACCTGCAGGACATGATCACGGGTGCGAACGTCCAGCGCCATTACATCGCCAGCAGCGGCCCTGCCTGATTGGGAGACGCCACGCTTGCCCGCACCGGTCGGCAGGCTAACCAATTCGCCCCAGCCGAGGAGCCACCATGTCCGCCAATTCCGCCTTCACCAAGCTCGATGCCCTTTGCCGCAAGCTCGAGGCGATCGAGCATGCGCAGTCCATGCTGGGCGTCGACGAGGCGGTGATGATGCCGGTCGGCGGAGGCGAGAAGCGCGCCGAGACCATGGCGACGCTGGCCGGCATGTACCACGAGATGGCGACCGCGCCGGAAGTGGGCGACTGGCTGGGCGATGCCGAGGCCGAGCCGCTGGACGAGATGCAGGCGGCCGCCGTGCGCGAGTTCCGCCGCGTCCACACCAACATGACGTGCCTCTCGGCCGACTTCGTGCGCAAGCAGGTGAACGCCCGGATCCGGTCGGAGCAGCTCTGGCGCGAGCTGCGGCCGACCGGCGACTGGAAAACCTTCCTCCCCGCCTTCGAGGGCGTGGTGGCGACGGCGCGCGAAGAGGCGCTGCTGCGGGCGGAGGCGCTGGGGCTCGCGCCATACGATGCGATGATGGAGCAGTACGATCCGGGCAACCGGGTCGCCGAGATCGGCCCGGTGTTCGACCAGCTCAAGAGCTTCCTCAAGGGCTTCGTGCCGGAGGCGCTGGCGCGCCAGGAGGAGAAGCTCGCGCAGCGGCCGCTGAAGCCGCTCAACGCCCCCTTCCCCATCGACAGGCAGAAGGCGCTCGGGCTGGTGATGATGGAGGCGGTCGGCTTCGACTTCGATCACGGCCGGCTGGACGTCTCGCACCATCCGTTCTGCGGCGGCGTGCCCACCGACGTGCGCATGACCACCCGCTACACCGAGGCCGAGTTCATCACCTCGCTGATGGGCATCCTGCACGAGACCGGGCACGGGCTCTACGAGCAGAACCTGCCCAAGGAGTGGACGCACTGGCCGGTCGGACGGGCGCGCGGCATGGCGATGCACGAGAGCCAGAGCCTGTTCGTCGAAAAGCAGATCGCGCGCTCGGCGGAGTTCTGGGAATGGGCCTTGCCGCATGTGCGCGAGCAGCTCGGCGAGGAGGCGCTGGCCGGCTGGGAGCTCGAGGACGTGCTGGCGCACATCCACCTGATCGAGCGCGGCCTGATCCGGGTCGATGCCGACGAGGCGACCTATCCGCTGCACGTGATCCTGCGCTTCGAGATCGAGCGCGACCTGATCGAGGGGCGGCTCGCGGCGCGCGACGTGCCCGAGGTGTGGGACGCCAAGATGCGGGAGTACCTGGGGCTTTCGACCATCGACAACATGAAGGACGGCCCGATGCAGGACGTGCACTGGCCGTCCGGCGCGCTCGGCTACTTCCCGAGCTACACGCTGGGAGCGATCATCGCGGCGCAGCTGTGGGCGGCGATCGAGCGCGAGAACCCGAATGTCCGGGAGGACATGCGCAACGGCCGCTTCGTTTCGCTGAACGACTGGCGGCGCGAGCACGTCTGGCAGGAGGCGAGCAAGTACTCGACGCCGGAGCTGCTGCAGCGCGCGACCGGCGAGAAGCTCAACGTCGGCGCACTTCGAGGAGCACCTGAAGCGGCGCTATCTCGCCTGACGGGTCGCCGCCGGCGCCATTAGTCCACGCAGTTTACAAATACGGTATCGCGGGCCTATCGTCCTCGAGACCGGCGGGCGAGTATTGGAGGACCCTCCGGGCGACAACAATCGAGGGGAGGATTTCGATGCGTCGCGCGTCGCCACTATCTGTCGCCCTTTTGGGCACCGTATTTCTCTGGGCCGGTGCGGCCCAGGCTGCCGATATCAAGATCGGGTTCCTGCCCGGTGTCGTCGACCCGTTCTACCAGGTGATGCAGAAGGGCGTGGAGGCCGCTGCCAAGGACCTCGGCATCGAGGTCGTGACCCAGGTGCCGCCAACCTGGGGCGTCGAGGCGCAGACGCCGATCCTCGATGCGCTCGTGGCGCGCGGCGACCTCAACTACATCATCACCGCGCCGGTCGAGAAGGACCAGATGGTCGCCCCGCTGCAGGCAGCGCTCGATGCGGGCATCAAGGTCATCACGGTCGACACCTTCCTCGGCGACGGCGACTACGTGAACGGGCCGGTGAAGTTCCCGATCAGCTATATCGGCTCGGACAACGTCGAGGGCGGCCGCATCTCGGCGCGCGGCCTCGCCAAGGCGATCGGCGGCAAGGGAACGGTCTACATCAACTCCACCAACCCCAACGTGAGCTCCGTCGAGGGCCGCGAGCAGGGCTTCAAGGAGGTGATGGCCAAGGAGTTCCCGGACATCAAGGTCATCGGCCCCGACTACAACCTCGATGACCAGAACAAGGCGGCGCAGCAGACGGCGGCGGTGATCGAGCAGAATCCCGACCTCGCCGGCGTGTTCGGCACCAACGTGTTCAGCGCGGGCGGTGCGGGCAACGCAGTGGTGACCGCCGGGCCTCGGCGGGCACGTGCAGGTGGTCGCCTATGACGCCACGGCCGAGGCCATCGAACTGCTGAACAAGGGCGTGGTTTCGCTCGTCCTCGCGCAGAAGCCGTTCGACATGGGCTACATGGCCGTCCAGTTCGCCGCGGCCGATGCGGCGGGCGTCACGAGCCTGCCGCGGCGCGTCGAGACCGGGTTCGCGATCATCGACAAGGACAACGTGAGCAATCCGGACTACTCGCGCTTCATCTACAAGGTCGGCGACTGACCCAGCCGGGCAACACACACCGGGGGCGAAACGTCCCCGGTGTCGAACTCGAGCTAGCGATCCGGAGGGGCGCGTGACGGACACCAAGGCTGTGGCAGGCTTCGAAGGGCCCGCCCTGACGCCCGGCAAGCGCCTGGTCGTGACGGCAAGCAAGCTCTGGGCGTGGGTGTTCCTCGCGCTGATGATCGCGTTCTTCATCATCGCCGTGCCGCTGTTCGGCGGCGCCACCTTCCTCACCGTCCGCAACAGCCAGAACATCCTGATGGCGATCGTGCCGGTGCTGCTGCTCGGGCTCGGGCAGACCTTCGTCATCATCGCCGCCGGCATCGACCTGTCGGTGGGCTGGGTGATGAGCCTCGCGTCGGTGCTGTCGGCGCATGCGATCCGCGCCTCCTTCAACGCCGGCGTGCCGCTCCCCATCGCGGTGATCCTCGGCTTCCTGGCCGCCGTGGCCGGGGCGGCCTGCGTCGGGCTGGTGAACGGGCTGATCATCGCCAAGCTGAAGGTGCCGGCCTTCATCGTGACGCTGGGCTCGAGCTTCATCGTGCGCGGCATGGCGCTGCTGTTCTCCGAGAACACCACGGTGATCGGGTTGCCGGAGGGCATCCGCGACTACGGCAACGAGTCGCTGTTCTACTGGGTGCGCGGCGAGGGCGGCGGCTTCTACCTGCTCGACAAGCCGGAGGTCACCGGCGCGCTGCTGAGGTCGATGGACCGGATCCTCGCCTGGCCGGTGGTGATCACCGCGATCGTCGTGCTCATCTGCATGTTCCTGCTGCACCGAACGCAGTTCGGGCGCCACACCTACGCCATCGGCGGCAACATGCAGGCGGCGCTGCGGACCGGCATCCCGGTCGACCGGCACATCATCAAGCTCTACATGCTGAGCGCGGTGACCGCCGGGATCGCCGGGTTCCTGTCGACGCTGCGCTTCACGGCGGGCTCGGCGGTGATCGGCGATCCGCTGCTGCTCTCGTCCATCGCGGCGGTGATCATCGGCGGCGTCAGCCTCTTCGGCGGCGCCGGCAGCATCATCGGCACGGTGATCGGGGCGCTGATCATCGCGGTGCTGACCACCGGGCTGGTGATGCTGAACGTGCAGGCGTTCTGGCAGTTCATCGTCGTCGGCATCGTGGTGATCGTCGCGGTGCTGATCGACCAGTCGCGCGACCTGATCCTCGGCCGCCGCGGGAACCGCGCGACATGACCGAACCCGTCCTTTCGATCCGCAACATGGTGAAGCGCTTCGGCGGCCTGACGGCCGTCAGGAACGTGAGCCTCGACATCCATGCCGGGGAGGTGGTGGCGCTGCTCGGGGACAACGGGGCGGGCAAGTCGACGCTGATCAAGTGCGTCTCGGGCGTGCACCTGCCCGACGAGGGCGAGATCTATTTCGAGGGGCGGCCGGTGAGCTTTCCGCGCCCCATCGACGCGCGGCGGGTCGGGATCGAGACGATCTACCAGGACCTGGCGCTGGCCAACAATCTCGACGTTCCCGCCAACATCTTCCTCGGACGCGAGGTGAAGCGGCGCTATCTCGGTGGCCTCATCAACACGCTCGACGACCGAACCATGCTCGAGGAAGCGCACAAGGGGCTCGCTTCCCTCGACATCCATTTCCCGAACCTGAGCCAACCGATCGAGAGCCTGTCGGGCGGGCAGCGGCAGGCGGTGGCCATCGCGCGCGCCGTCTACTGGCAGGCGCGGCTGATGATCATGGACGAGCCGACCAACAACCTGGGCGTGCCCGAGCAGCACAAGGTGCTCGAGCTCATCCGCAAGCTGCGCGACCAGGGCGTGCCGGTGGTGCTCATCACCCACACGCTGCCCGACGTGTTCGCCGTGGCGGACCGGATCGTGGTGATGCACCGGGGCCGCAAGGTGACGGAGAAGCGGGCTTCGGAAACCGATACCCAGGAGCTGGTGCAGTACATGGTCGGGGCGCTGGACGACTCCCCGCGGGCCGCCGCCTCCGCTTGACACCCTGCCCCACCGGCCTCATGTAAACCCGGTCCGCAATTCCACAGGCAGGTTCGCAATGGATTCCAAGTCGATCGATCGCTCCCTTCGCATCGCTCACCTGGAATCCGCCCATGCCTGCTTCAATCGCCCTGCGAGACCTTTCCTACACCACGCCTGACGGCACTCCGCTTTTCAGCGGCCTCGACCTCGTCTTCGGTCCCCACCGCACCGGCCTGATCGGCCGGAACGGCGTCGGCAAGTCGACGCTGCTGCGCCTGATCGAGGGGACGCTTCCCGCAACCGGCGGGGCGATCGCGATCGACGGTCGGCTCGGATTCCTGCGCCAGTCCGTGCAGGTGGGCGAGGACGAGACCGTCGCCGACGCCATGGGCATCGCCCCGGCGCTGGCCTTGCTCGATGCCATCGAGGCCGGGTTCGGCCGAGCTCGCCGACTTCGACAAGGCCGACTGGACCCTGCCCGCCCGGCTCGAGGCAACGCTGGCGGCGATCGGGATTTCCGACCTCACGCCCGATCGGCCCTTCCGGACGCTGAGCGGCGGACAGCGGACGCGCGTCGCGCTGGCGGCGCTCATGCTCGAGCAGCCGGACATGATCGTGCTCGACGAGCCCACCAACAACCTCGATCGCGACGGCCGCGAGCGCCGTGGCGGAGCTGCTCCGCAGCTGGTCGGGCGGCGCGATAATCGTGAGTCATGACCGGGAGTTGCTGGAACACATGGATGCGATAGTGGAGCTGACCAGCCTCGGCGCGAAGACCTATGGCGGCAACTGGAGCGCCTACCAGGAGCGGAAGGCCCTCGAGCTGGCAGCCGCCGAGCATGACCTCGCCGAGCGCCGAGCGCCGCGTCGTCGAGATCGACCGCAAGATCCAGCAGCAGAAGGAACGCAAGGCGCGGCGCGACGGCGCGGGGCCCGCAAGGCCGCAAGTGGCGGCATCCCTCGCATCCTGCTCGGGGGCATGAAGGAGAACGCCGAGAACAGTTCCGGCGAGTCCGCCCGGCTGGCGACCAAGCAGCGGCAGCAGGCGGCAGGACAGGCGGCCGACGCCCGTAGCGCGGATCGAAGTCCTCGAGAAAGTCGCGCTGCGGGTTCCCTCCTCCGGCCTGTCGGCGGGCAAGGTGGTGCTGCAGTGCTCCGGGCCTGACGGGCGGCGCTTCCGACGAACCCATCGTCCGCGAC
The DNA here is from genome assembly GCA_963708965.1 of uncultured Alphaproteobacteria bacterium. Classification (GTDB taxonomy): domain Bacteria; phylum Pseudomonadota; class Alphaproteobacteria; order Rhizobiales; family Devosiaceae; genus Devosia_A. The sequence goes on from CAVPUP010000009.1 coordinate 130,086, forward strand.
TTCGACTTGACCATCACTGGGCCCGAGCGGGTCGCCTGACGGGGCCGAACGGCTCGGGCAAGACCACGCTGCTGCGGCTGCTGACGGGCGAGCTCGCTCCCATCGCGGGGCAGGTGCGGATCGTCGAGCGGCACGCGATGCTCGACCAGACGGTGAGCCTGCTCGACCCATCCCTCTCGATCCGCGAGAACTTCCGCCTGATGAACCCGCAGGACGACGAGAATGCCTGTCGGGCGGCCCTCGCCCGCTTCCTGTTCCGGGCCGATGCGGCGCTGCAGGTCGTGGGCTCGCTCTCCGGCGGCGAGATGCTGCGGGCCGGGCTCGCCTGCGTGCTCGGCGGCAGCGCGGCCGCCCGAACTGCTGATCCTCGACGAGCCGACCAACCATCTCGATATCCATGCCATCGAGGCGGTCGAGGCGGGGCTGCGTGCCTATGACGGCGCGCTGCTGGTGGTGAGCCACGACCGCGCCTTCCTCGAGGCGATCGGGGTGACGAAGGAGGTGGCGCTCGGCGGCTGACGTAGGCCATATGGCCGGTTCCAACGCCGGCCTGCATCGGTTACGGTCCGCGCCACAATTCGAATGGGGGTACAATGAGTTTCTCAGATATTTTCGCGCGCGTCGTCGCGCTGATCGGCGCCGGCGCCATCCTGATGCGGCGGCGCGAGAACAGCGGCTTCCAGCAGGCGTTCGGCGCCAGCCCGGTGATCCCCGAGGCCAAGCCGCAGAACATCCCGACGCTGAAGATGCCGACGGCGAAGGGCTGGGTGGCCGGGCACGTGCCGACCGTGGCGCCCGGGCTGAAGGTCAATGCCTTCGCCACCGGGCTGAAGCATCCGCGCTGGATCCACGTCCTGCCCAATGGCGACGTGCTGACCGCCGAGGCGCTGAGCGTGCCGGGCAAGGTCAAGACCGCCTTCGACTACGCCATCTTCAGCACCATGAAGCGCGCGGCGGCGGTCGGCGAGAGCCCGAACCGCATCACCCTGCTTGCGCGACCGCGGACGGCGACGGCGTCGCCGAGACGCGCGAGGTGTTCCTCGACGGCCTGAACCAGCCGTTCGGCATGGCGCTCGTCGGCGACACCTTCTATGTCGGCAATACCGACGGCCTGGTCGCCTTCCCGTACCAGCAGGGGCAGGACCGCATCACCGCCAAGGGCAAGAAGATCGCGAGCTTCAAGCCCGGCGGGCACTGGACGCGCAGCATCCTGCCGAGCCCGGACGGCAAGCAGCTGTTCGTCGGCGTCGGCTCGCAGAGCAATATCGCCGAGAACGGCATGGCGGAGGAGGAAGGCCGCGCGGCGATCCACGTGCACGACCTCGAGAGCGGCAAGACCCGCATCTTCGCCTCCGGCCTGCGCAACCCGGTGGGCCTCGCCTGGGAGCCGACCAAGGGCTCGCTCTGGACCGTGGTCAACGAGCGCGACGGCCTCGGCGACGAGACGCCGCCCGACTACCTGACCTCGGTGCAGGATGGCGGCTTCTACGGCTGGCCCTATTGCTACTGGGGCAAGACGGTGGACGACCGCGTGCCGCAGGACCCGGCCATGGTCGCCAAGGCGATCCAGCCGGACTTCGCGCTCGGCGGACACACCGCCTCGCTCGGCCTCTGCTGGCTGCCAGCCGGCACGCTGCCCGGCTTCCCGGACGGCATGGTGATCGGCCAGCACGGCTCGTGGAACCGCAGCACGCTGAGCGGCTACAAGGTGGTGTTCGTGCCGTTCGTCGACGGCAAGCCGTCCGGCCCGACGCGGGAGATCCTCAGCGGCTTCCTGTCGTCAGACGAGCGCTACTCGTACGGCCGGCCGGTCGGCGTCACCATCGGCCCCGACGGATCGCTGCTCGTCGCAGATGATGTGGGCGACGTGATCTGGCGCGTTACGGGCGCGTAAGTCGTCGCGGCGGCGAAATACGCGCCGCTGCTTGCCGAATAGAAAAGGCCCGCTGCGAAGCGGGCCTTTTGACTACTCGTCCCTGTAGACCTTCTCACGCCGCTCGTGCATCTCCTGAGCCTCGAGCGAAAGAGTCGCGATCGGCCTTGCATCGAGCCGGGCAATACCGATTGGTTCGCCGGTTTCTTCGCAATAGCCGTAGGTTCCATCATCGATACGCTTGAGCGCCGCGTCGATCTTACTGATCAGCTTGCGCTGCCGATCGCGGGTCCTCAACTCGAGGGCCCGGTCGCTCTCCGAGGAAGCCCGATCCGCCATATCCGGGTGATTCTGGCTTTCTTCCTGGAGATTTTCGAGTGTCTCGCGGCTTTCGCGGAGGATGTCCTCCTTCCACCGCTCGAGCTTCTGCCGGAAATAGTCCCGCTGCCGCGGGTTCATGAACGGCTCATCAGCCGTGGGTCGGTATTCAAGAACTTCAATCGACATCCCTGAACTCGATCCATAACGCCCCTAATGCGCGGCTTATAGTGGCGCAAGGGGGCAGCAGGCAAGCACCGAAAAGGTTGGTGATTAATACGTGAACACTGTCAACCCGATAGCATCACGCCGGGAAATGCCCGTATTTGGCCAGTTCCACGCGCACCCGCAGTTCGATGTCGTCAATCAAACTATCGAGTCGCGGTTCGCTCCGGTTCCGCGCTTCGGCGAGCACGGCCAGTAATTCCTGCAGCCGATCGCCGGATATTCGGCCCACCAGTAGTTCGGCTCTAAGCCCTTCGAGTGCATCGATCATCCGCGTGCCGCGGCGGACAAGCTTGCGGCGCCGCGAAAGCGGATCCTCGACCGACTGCAACGCGAGCAGCGCATCGACGGAAGCCGGCGCCGAGATCGATGCAGCGGTGCGCGCCTCGCTCGCCGTCGCACCATCGTCGATGAAGAACGCCGGCGTCGACGCGCTGCGCCCGGCCGCCGGCCGGCTCGCCACGTTCCCTACCCGCGTATTGCTGTCGACCCGCACCGGACTCGCCTGCCCTTGTTCCTGGGCGGCAAATTCTGCCGCCATCCGTTAAGCAAGGGTTAACGGGCCCGGCAGGAACTGCCCCGTGCGGCTGGCCATCGCGTGAGGCGGGCAGGTTTTCCACCGTGTTTCCCGTGGCTTAGCTACGCTGTGCCGATCTGGCACGGATTTCGCAATGAGGGTTCCGAATGCGGCGCATGGGGATGCGTCGAAAGTTCGGGGACTTCGAGATGCTCACATTCCACCTCAGGCGCGCACTGGCCGGATTGCTGGCAGCGGCGCTGCTGCTGCAGCCCACGGCGGGCTTGGCCGCGTCGGCCCGCATCAAGGATATCGTCAATATCGAGGGCGTGCGCGACAACCAGCTGGTCGGCTACGGCCTGGTGGTGGGCCTCAACGGCACCGGCGACGGGCTCAACAACTCCCCCTTCACCAAGCAGAGCCTGCAGGCGATGCTGGAGCGGCTGGGCGTCAACACGCGCGGCGAGAACATGCGCACGGCCAACGTGGCGGCGGTGATGGTCACCGCCAACCTGCCGGCCTTCGCCACCCAGGGCTCGCGTCTTGACGTGAACGTGGCGGCGCTCGGCGACGCCTCGAGCCTGCAGGGCGGAACCCTGCTGGTCACCCCGCTGCTCGGCGCGGACGGCGAGGTCTATGCGATCGCGCAGGGTTCGGTGACGATCAACGGCTTCTCCGCCGTCGGCGATGCCGCCTCGGTGGTCTCGGGCGTGCCGACCACCGGCCGGATTTCGTCGGGCGGGCTGATCGAGCGCGAGATCGGCTTCGTGCTGGGCGCGCAGCGCTCGCTGCGGCTGGCGCTCAAGAACCCCGACTTCACCACCTCGCGCCGCGTCGCCCTCGCGATCAACGACTTCATCGGCGTCCCCAGCGCCACGCCGGAGGACCCGGCGACCGTGCGGGTGAACCTGCCGAAGAACTTCAACGGCAACATCGTCGACCTGCTAACCGACGTCGAGCAGCTGGTGGTCGAGACCGACCAGCCGGCCAGGATCGTCATCGACGAGAACTCCGGCATCATCGTCATGGGCAAGGATGTGCGGGTGTCGACGGTCGCCGTGGCGCAGTCGAACCTCACCGTCACCATCGCCGAAAGCCCCAACGTGGTGCAGCCCAATCCGCTGAGCCTGGGGCAGACGGCAGTCGAGCCGCGGACGGATCTCCAGGTCAACACCACCGACAGCCGGCTCGCCATGGTCTCGGAGTCGGTGAGCCTGCAGGAACTCGTCGACGGGCTGAACGCGCTGGGCATCAGCCCGCGCGACCTCATCGCCATCCTCCAGGCGATCAAGGCCTCGGGCGCCCTGCAAGCCGATATCGAGGTGCTGTGATGATCTCATCCCCATCGGCCGCGGCACCGCCTCGCCACCCATGATCGACCGCTTGCGCCAGCAGGCGCAGGAGCTTGAGGGCGTTTTCCTCAACACCCTGATGAAGGAGATGTTCGCGTCGCTCCACGCCGACGAGGGCGCCATGGGCGGCGGCTTCGGCGAGGCGACGTGGCGCGACATGCAGGCCGAGCAGTTGGCGAACACCGTCGCTGAAGCCGGCGGCATCGGCCTCGCCGACGCCCTGCTGCCCGACCTCCTCGCCGCGCAGGAGGCCGCCCAGACCGCACGAACTCAACTGAACGGAACGCTACAGATGAACGCCGCCGAGCGCATTGCCGCCATCGACACCCTGCCCGCCGCCGATCTCTGCGGGCTGGCGCTTTCCACTCTCGACCGGCTGGTCGAGGTGCTGAACCAGGAGACCACGCTGCTGCGCGCCGGCCGCGCCCGCGACGCCTCCGAGCTCACGCCCGAGAAGACGCGATTGGCGCAGGACTACATGGGCTTCGCCCGATCCGTGCAGCGGCAGCTCGAGCGCCTGCGGGTCGAGGCACCGGCTTCCGTCGAGGCGCTGCGGCTGGGCCATGAGAAGCTCGCGACGCAGATGGCGGAGAACCTCAGGGTGATCGCGACTGCCCGCGCGGTGACCGAGGACCTGCTGAACGATGTGGCGACCGCCATCAGCGCCAAGGCCCGGCCGAGGACCTATGGCGCCACGGGCCAGGTGACGGCGCCGGCCGCGGCGCCGGCGAGCGGCGTGTCGATCAACCGGGCGCTGTAGATCCCGCACAATTCGATTAAAATCGCTGCCGTCCCGGCAAATGGGGCGGCAAGGCCTGGGCGCCACCTTCCCATTCACGTGGGTAGAGGAACGCCGGTCATGAGCGCCAGGATAGCGCCCGAGCCGATCAGTGCAGGAGCCGGAACCGTCGCGGACCATCGTTCGCGCTCAAGGCTCGATTATCCCGGATCCGAGGCGAAGCCCGGTGCCGCCTACCCGCGCTCGCCTGCGCAACAGCCACTGCTGCCACCCGTCCCTGCCCCAACGCCGCCGCCGGGCGCCGCCTTCGCGGTGGCCTGATCAGCGGCCAGCTGCCGCCGAGGCCGCGGACCGAACGGGAACTGCAGTTGCGCCTTGGCAGCGCCGACCTGCCGGCCCAGGGCTCGCTGGCCCTCCACGATCGCCTCGTCTGACAATTCTCGCATTTTGCGAGCAGGAACATCAATTCCCTAACGGAAACGGCCCATACCGGGACAGGGCAATTTTTGCCCGCCGAACCGATTACGCTGGTTTTCCAGCAGGTTAGCAGTCGACCCGCCCTGCGCGGCAGAAGAGAAAATTAACCGCATCCGGCAGCACCTTGTTAACCATTCCTAAGAAAGCGGCCGGTAATCTCGGGGCAATCTCAGGATGAGTTAGCCAGAAGGGGAAACCTCATGTCGGACGTTCACCTCTCAAAAGCCGTTCGATCGAACCTTTTGAGCCTTCAATCCACCGCAGCCCAGATGGCGAAGACGCAGGAGCGCCTGGCCACCGGCCTCAAGGTGAACTCCGCGCTCGATAACCCGACCAACTTCTTCACCGCGGCGGCGCTCAACAGCCGCGCCGGCGACATGGCCAACCTGCTCAACTCGATGTCTTCGGGCATCAAGACGATCGAGGCGGCCGACAACGGCCTCTCCTCCATCGTGAAGACGGTCGAGACGATGCAGTCGACGCTGCGCCAGGCGCGGCAGGACAAGTCGTTCAAGTCGCAGTCCTACACCATCCCGACCAATCCCGACGGGACCCTGAGCGCGTCCGGCACGCTGAGGTTCTCCGGCGGCGCGTTCGGCGCCACTACCCCGAGCATCGACCTCACCGAGGCCGCGGTGGGCGGGGTGACCGCGGTCGGCGTCGACGCAGCCGGTTCGGGCGCCACCTTCGGCGCGGGCGGCACTGTCGTCGGCGGCACGCTGACCATCAACGGCCGCGCCATCTCGGTCGCTGCCGACGCCGATCTCGGCACCGTGGTCAACGCCATCAATGGCGAGACCGGCCGGACCGGCGTGACTGCCGCCGACGATGGTACCGGCCAGCTCCAGCTGACGAACATCACCGGCGAGAACATCACCATCACCGGCTCCAGCACCGGCTTCCTCGACGGCATCGGCCTCGTGGACAACGGCGGCGAGCATCAGCCGCACCGGCACGAACGTCACCATCGGCGGCGGCACGGTTGCCGTTCCGCGGCACCGGCGGCCGCAACACGCTCGACCAGCTGGTCAAGGCGATCAACGACACCTACGGCACCCAGGTCCGGGCGGCGAACGACAACGGCAAGCTCCGCATCGAGAACCTCTCGACCACGGACCTGCAGATCGACGGCGTCCAGGGCACTGCCGTCACCGGCAATACGCGCCAACAACGACACGATCGGCCGCAACGACGTGCGCCGCAACCTGGTCACCCAGTTCAACGACCTGCGCGACCAGCTCGACAAGTTCTCGGACGACGCCTCGTTCAACGGCATCAACCTGCTGCGCGGCGACAAGCTGAAGCTGACCTTCAACGAGACCGGGACTTCGACCATCGAGATCGAGGCCAAGGACGAGGTCGGGCAACCGCACGGCGATCAACAACGCGGCCTCGGCATCGCCCTGGCCGACGCCTCGGACTTCGACAGCGACGGCAACCTCGATTCCCGCCTGGATGCGCTCAAGAAGGCGCTTGGACTCGCTGCGGTCCCTCGCCTCCTCGTTCGGCTCGAACCTCTCGGTCGTCCAGAACCGCACCGACTTCACCAAGAAGATGATCAACACCCTCGAGACCGGCGCGGCGAACCTCACGCTCGCCGACACCAACGAGGAAGCCGCGAACCTGCTGGCGCTGCAGACCCGCCAGCAGCTCAGCTCGACGGCCCTCTCCATGGCCTCGCAGGCCGACCAGGCCGTGCTGCGCCTGTTCGGCTAAGCATAGCAACATCGATCAAGGAAAGGCGGGCTTCGGCCCGCCTTTTTATTTGTGCGCCGCTGTACTGTTCTGGCACAGCTGGAAATGCTCCGTTAACCCTTTGAAAGCGCTACAAAAAATCTCGGCCTTTGCGGTCTCCGATTAGGACTTCTTTACGGAGTGCCCGCAATATTGGTGCACGCGTCTCAGGAAGAGCCGCATCCTATTCGGAACCCAGAAAGGGACCATGCAAATGGCCGACGTGAAATCTTTCGAAGGCGGTTCGTTCGAACCTGCTTTCGCTCCAGTCCACCGCCGCGCAGATGGCCAAGACGCAGAACCGTCTCGCCACCGGCCTGCGAGGTGAACTCCGCTCTCGACAATCCGTCCAACTTCTTCACCGCCTCGGCCCTCAACAGCCGCGCCGGCGACATGGCCAACCTGCTGGACTCGATGTCCTCGGGTATCAAGACCATCGAAGCCGCCGACAACGGCCTGAAGTCGATCACCAAGACCGTCGAGTCGATGCAGTCCACGCTCCGCCAGGCGCGCCAGGACAAGTCGTTCAAGACCCAGTCGATGGAGCTCGACACCACGGCGATTGCTGCTGGCGGAACGGTGAAGACCCTCAACTTCAGCGGCGGCGCCCTCGGTTCCAGCACGAGCATCAACCTCAACACCCTCGCCGGCACTTCTACGCCCACGACCTTCACCGGTGGCGCCGGCACGTTCAGCACCAACTTTGCCAGCGGTTCGTTCACGATCGACGGCACTAACGTGGCCATCGTGGCGACCGTGGCGACCGCCGGCCATACCGTCACGCGGTGCCGCGAAGGCCGGTCGTGCGGCGACGATGCGATCACGATCGATTCCAGCGGTCCGCTAGCGGCTCCTCGGACGACCACTCGGGCTTTGGCTGCACCAAGATCAGACCGTCTGGAGCCGGGTACACCGACCTCAACGCCGACGAGCCTTCAGCATCGTGACGGCCAACGGTGACGGCGTCGACATCGCGGCGCTAACGTCGGCGACGCTGCCAACTTGGCCTGACTTCGGCGACCAACCAGTCGACCAACGGTATTCCGGCTTCGACGCCACGCTGGCAACCGTTCAGGCGGACATCGATCCGCGCTCGGCACCGGCTACACCGTCGGCAACGACGGTACGGGATCACCATCTCCAAGGCCGACGGTACCGCCATCGCCATCAGCGGCGATGCCACTCTGCGCGCTGCCATCGGCTTCAGCGGCACGGGCTCGACCAACGGTACGGCGGGCGCTGCTGCCGCCACCAAGACCGTGGACCAGTTGGTGACCGAGATCAACGGCACCACCGGCCTCAACACCGCCGTTCGCGCCTCCAACGACAACGGCAAGCTCCGCATCGAGAACCTCTCGACCAAGGAGCTGAGCGTCGAGGGCGTCGGCAGCTCGGGCAAGGTCGACGGTACTACCGGCACGTCGAACACCGCGAAGATCGGCGGCAACGACGTCCGCAAGAACCTCGAGAAGCAGTTCAACGATCTCCGCGACCAGCTGGACAAGTTCGCCGACGACGCTTCGTTCAACGGCATCAACCTGCTGCGCGGCGACAAGCTGAAGCTGACGTTCAACGAGACCGGGACCTCGACCATCGAGATCCAGGCCAAGGACACCAGCGGTGCCGCTACCTCCATCAACAACGGCACCCTCAAGATCGACACCCTGAACGGCGGCGAGTTCGACACCGACACGACGATCGACGGCAAGCTGGACACGCTGAAGAACGCCCTGGACACCCTCCGCTCGCAGGCCTCGACCTTCGGTTCGAACCTCTCGGTCGTCGAGAACCGCACCGACTTCACCAAGCGGATGATCAACACGCTCGAGACCGGTGCGGCGAACCTGACGCTTGCCGACACCAACGAGGAAGCGGCGAACCTGCTGGCCCTGCAGACCCGTCAGCAGCTCAGCTCGTCGGCCCTGTCGATGGCCTCGCAGTCCGACCAGGCCGTGCTGCGGCTGTTCTAAGCCGACGCGACATCGCATTGGAAAAGGCGGGCTTCGGCCCGCCTTTTTCGTTATCGGGCCCATGGATCAGCAACGCGTTCTGATCGCGGCCCCCCTGCGCTATTGTGGGCGCCGGGAATCACACACAACGGCGGGGCGCGTCATGTCACTCAAGGTCGAACTGAAGCCGGGCGAACGGCTGCTGGTGGGCAACTGCGTCATCACCAATTCGGACCAGCGCACGCGGCTCTTCATCGACGGCAAGGCGCCGATCCTGCGCGAGAAGGACATCCTGACCTTCGAGACGGCCAACAGCCCGGCCAAGCGCATCTACCTGGCGGTGCAGCTGATGTACATCCACGAGGACATCGACCAGCTGCGCTCCGACTATTTCGCGCTGGTCAACGACATCGTCACGGCGGCGCCATCAACTACCCCGATTGTTGACGAAATCAATAACGAGATATTAACCGGCTCCCTCTACAAAGCTCTGAAGGCCGCGAAAAAGCTGATCCAGTACGAGCAGGAACTTCTAGCAAATGCAAAATAGTGCGGCGTTAGCCTACCAGCAGGTAGGTACGCAGACCGTTAGCCCGCGTGTTCTTGAAGCCAATCTCCTCTCCCGCGCCGCCACCCAGCTGCAACGCGTGCGCGACGACTGGGAGGGCGCCCGCAGCGAGCTGTTCGGCGCACTCACCTTCAATCGCAAGCTCTGGACGGTGTTCCTCGGCTCGGTGACCGGCGAGGAGAGCCCGCTGCCCAAGCCGCTGCGCGAGAACATCGCCAATCTCGGGCTGTTCGTTATGAAGCAGACCATGGAGATCCAGGCGGCGCCCGAGGCGGGCAAGCTCACCGTGCTGATCAACATCAACCGCGAGATCGCCGCCGGGCTTCGCGCCGACCGCGGCTGAGCCCGCCCCTACCGCTGGAATGCAGAAGGCCCGCTCGACGCGGGCCTTTGCTTTTGATGCAACGGCTTGTGCCGGCTACCTGAGGTAGTGGACCAGGGACAGCTGGCTCAGCAGCGCGGTCACCTGGTAGCTCGCCTCCAGCCGCGTCTTGAGCGCCAGGATCTCCATGGCGATCTCCTCGGTGGGCGCCGCCTCGATCTGCTCGAGCATGTTGGCGAGCTGCGCCTTGTGCGACGTATGCCGCTCGTCGATGGTTCCCGCCGTGGCGCTGGCGATGCCGATCTCGACGCTGATCACCGAGAGGGCGCCCGGCTGGTTGTGGTTCGCGGCGAGGCGCGAGGCAGCGCGGGACATCAGCGGCATCGTAGCGGGTGCTGGAGGTGGTATCGCTATCCGGGAAGCTCTGGATCGCCTGCGCCGCCAGGGTGCGCACCAGGTTGACGATGCCGCTCTCGGTGGCCTGCACGCCGTAGGCGACGGTCGAGCCCTCCCCCACCCGGGCGGTGACGGTGTCGCGCGGGTTCTCGCTGTTCTGGCCGGTGTACCAGAGCACCGTGTCGGCCGCCGTCGCCGGCACCATGCTCGTCGCCGTCTCGAACGGCGGGCCGTCGATGCGCATGGGCTGGCCACCGACGCCGTTGACCGGCATGCCGTTGAAGAAGTCGCCGGCCGCGGCGAAGGCCGATGCGGAGACCAGCACGCCCTCGGACAAGTTCTTCACGGCGCCCTTGAAGGCCGTGCCGAAGTTGGCGGCCGTGGTGTCGGCATCGGCGCCGATCTGGAACTCGCCCGGCCCCGGCGTGCCTGTGGTGGCGGTTAGGGTGACGCGCTCCTCGGTGCCGTCGGGCAGCGTGAAGCCTACGGTCACCTTGTCGCCGGCAACCGGCAACGCGGCCCCGAACTGCACCTCGAGTTTCCGAGGCTGGGTGTTGGTCGAGGTGAGCGTGATTGCCGAAGAGCTCGAGCTGGTCGAGAGCTTCAGCCCGAACGGGTGGTTGCCGTCCTCGTCGATGGTGAGGGTGCCGGTGCCGGCGGCGGGAGGAGTCACGGTCAGGCGGCCCAGATGGTCGGGCGAGGCGCCCATGTCGGCAAGCTTGCGCTCGCCGGCCACCTTGATGAAGCCGGCTTTGCCCCCTACCCCGTTCAGCACGTCCGAAGCGCTGGCGGCCGGCTTGTTCTCGGTGCTGTTGCCGGCGAAGAGGTATCGGCCGGCGATGTCGCTGTTCATCAGCGACAGCACTTCGTCGAGCCGCGAGGCCGCGAGCGTCGGGGCGGTCTGGAAGTTGGGGCCTGCCGTGCCGCCGCCGCCGGTGACGGCGCCGGCGCGCGCATCGGCTTCGATAGTCTGGAGCCGGGTCATCACCGTGTTGAGCACCTCGACGCGGAGGTTCACGGTGGAGATGCTCTGCTGGAACCCACCGATGCGGGAGAGGCGCTGCCGCAGCGCGAGGTCGAAAAAGCGGTCCGAGCCCATCTCGGCGAGCGTGCTCGCCTTCTGCCCGGTCGAGAGCTGCGTCTGCAGCGCGTCGTAGCGCGCCTTCATCGTGGTGATGTTCTTGATGCCGTTGGCCAGCGGGAACATCGTCTTGCCGATCGCGGTCATTGCGTGGCTCCTACAGCCGCATCAGTTGGTCCATCAGTTCCTGCACCACCGACAGCACCCGGGCATTGGCGGCGAAGGCGTTCTGCAGTTCCATCAGCCGCGCCATCTCCTCGTCGACATCGACGCCGTACTCGGCATCGAGGCGCTGGGCCAGCGCGTCGAGCGTCAGCGTCTGGGTGTCGCTGTCGGAGATGGCGTTGGCCGCGGCGTTGCCCTGGTAGTTGAGGGTCTGCGAGATCAGGTCGCTGACCGTGCCGGCGAGCCTGTAGCTCGCATTGCTCGCGCCACCGCCGAGCCCGCCGGCGAAGCGCATGCCGTTGAGGTTGTCGGCGATCTGGTCGAGCCGTGCCGTGTCGCCGATCGAGGTGGTGGCGGTGTACTGCACGAGCAGCCGGTTGTCGGCGAGGATGTTACTGTTGACGCGGATACGTCCGGCGAAACCGAGCTTCTGCCCGGTGCCCTCCAGCGCATTGGTGAACGAGGCATCGTCGTAGTCGACGAACAGCGCCAGCGCCGTGTCGCCGTTCTGCAGGTCACCCGCGGTCTTGCCGGAGACGGTCCTCTGCGCGGCGAGCGAGAGCATGTCGGTGGTGCCGGCGGCGCCGTCGTCCATGATGCGAAGCATCGAGCCGGAGGGGTTCGAGACCACAAGGCCCGACCCGAGCTTCGCTTGCAGCTGGCTCGCGACCGCTGTCTCGCCCGCGGCGAAGTCGATGCCGATCACCCGCGCGCCGTTGGCGTCGACATAGTCCAGCGCGCCACCGGCGACATTGACCACCCGGACGGTCTTCTGTGCGCCGTTCTGCAGGTACTTGAAGTTGAACTCGTCGCCGCGCTGCAGCCCCGCGATATCGACCTCGTAGCCGCCCGGGGGGAGAGGCGGGACCGCCGTGCCCACCGCGGTGCTGGTCGACATCGCCTTGGCGAGGCCGGCGGCGATCTCGTCGAGCTGGTCCTGCGCCTGCACCAGGTTCTTGTCGCGCAGCTCGATGAGGCCGGCGAGCTCGCCCGACTGCAGGATGCCCTGCTGCACGAGATCGATCTCGAGCCCGGCCGGCGTGAGGAGCTTCAGCTTGCCCACGCTGCTCAGGCTGCTGTCGGGGTTGAAGCGCGATGTGGCGGAGAGCGCGCCCGAGCTCTCGAAGGAGAGGACCGAGCGGCGGACGTCGAGGATGCCGATGCCGGAGCGGGTCATCAGGCCCACGGTGTCGTCGCTGCGATAGTCGACGCGCAGGTCTAGCTGGCGCGACAGGCTCTCGACGATGCGGTCGCGCTGATCGATCAGCGTGGCGCGCGAGCCGAGGTCGATGCCCTGGTCGGCGAGCCGGTTGTTGATGCGCTCGAGCGCCTCGATCTGGGTGTTCAGCACGTCGACATTGTTGCCGATCCGGGTCTCGATCTCCTGCCGGAGCGACTGGATGTCCTTGGTGAGCCGGTTGAGGGTGCCGGCGAGTGTCTGCGCCTTCTGCACGACGTCGGCGCGGTTGGCGTAGTTGTCCGAGCCGGTGGCCGCCTTGGCCAGCGCCGTCTGGAAATCGTTGAAGGCGGTATCGACGGAGCCCAGCGTGCCGGGCTTGCCGAAGAACGCCTGCAGCCGGTCGAGATAGGTGGCGCGGACGCTGGAGAAGCCGGATTCGGCCACCGCCTTGGTGTAGTGCTGCTGCAGGCTCTGGTTGAAGGCGCGCGACAGGGCGCCCTCGCGCGCGTAGCTCGAGTTGACGCCCAGCGTGTCGATGACGCTGATCGAGCGGCGGTGGTAGCCGGGCGTGCCGGCATTGGCGACGTTGGTCGAGATGACGTCGAGCGCCTTCTGGCCGACGCGCATGCCGCTCAGCGCATTGTTCAGGGTAACTGAAAGCCCCATTCAACCCTACTCCCCGCCTTAGGAAGATCCGTCGCGAAGTCCGCGCCGGATCGGTTCGTCGGTCCGATCAGCGGACCATGTTCAGTGCTTCCTGCAGCATCTGGTCGGCGGTCGAGACGATGCGCGTCCCGGCCGCGTAGGCCTGCTGCGTGACGATCAGCTTGGTGAATTCCTCGGAGATGTCGGTGTTCGAGGCTTCGAGCGAGGAGCCGATGACGCCGCCGCTGTTGTCGAAGATCGGCTCGCCCGATTCCGAGGTCGCGGCGAACACGCCGCCATCCATGCGCTTGAGCTGGTTCATGGCGTTGAAGTTGGCCGTCACCACCTGGGCGATCTCGAGCTGCTGCCCGTTGTTGTAGGAGACCACCACGCGGCCGTTGTCGTTGACCGCCGCCGAGACGAATTCGCCCGCGGCATAGCCGTTCTGGTAGAGCGTGGTGACTTCGGTCGTGCCGTTCGGGTCGGCGAACTGGGTGAGGCCGTGGGCGCCGTGCTGGAGCCGCACGTTGCCGATGAGCACGCCGTTGACCGTGAGGTTGTTGAGGTCGGTGTACTCGATCGGGGGGTTGGGCGAGCCATCGGCGCCGAAGGTGTAGTTGACGCCGACGTTCTGCCACGCCGGTGCGCCGCCGGTGGCGTTGTTGTCCATCAGGTAGAACAGGTTCCAGACTTCCTGGCCGCCGTTTGCGGTCGAATTGACCTTGGCCCAGCGCATCTGGACGTTGGCGGGGGCGCCGTTGCCGGCGTAGACGGTGATGGCGCCACCGGAGACCGACTGCGAGGCGAAGGCGTCGGCGTGCTGCGCCTGGACCTGGGCGACACGCGCAGTGAGCCAGGGCCTCGTCGGCGCCGTGCTGGTGCTTGCGGCGGGGATGCCGAGTCCCACCGCGTTGGTCGACGTCGTGAACGAGGCCGAGGTGTTGGTGCCCATCGTGATGGTAAAGTTGCCGCCGGAAATGCCGACCGTAGCATCCGCCGCCGCGGGCCCGCCGTTCGTCCGCAGGCCGGCCTGGATGGCGGCGAGTGCGGTCGTGATGTCCACCGGCGCGGTGGTCTGCACGTCGATGCCGATATTGCCGCCGGCATAGGCGCCGGCGTTGCCGTCGTAGAAGTCGAAGGTCACCGGGTTGCCGTTGACGTTCACTGTCAGCGAGTTGCCGTACCCCATCACGGTGTTGGCGTTCGCCGCGCCGGACATGGCGGCGCCGGTCCGCGTTGCGGTGATGTCGGGAGCCACAGTCATGAAGTCACCGGGGCTGAGGAGCTCGCTGCCGGCCGTCTGGGAGAGCTTGTACTGGGGCGTCTGCGGCAGCTGCGGCAGGTTGAGCCCATAGTTGACCCGGGTGGTCTGCTGGGCCGGCAGGAACGAGCTCGAGACCCGCAGCACCTGCGGCACCGAGCCCGAGATGTTCTGCGTCGCCGGGTCGATCGGCAGGCCCTTGAGATAATAGCCGGCGCCATTGACCAGGAAGCCGTTCTTGTCGAGCTCGAAGTCACCGCGGCGCGTGTAGTAGTTGGCGCCCGAGAAGATCGCGGCCCCATCCGACCT
Organism: uncultured Alphaproteobacteria bacterium; assembly: GCA_963708965.1. Classification (GTDB taxonomy): domain Bacteria; phylum Pseudomonadota; class Alphaproteobacteria; order Rhizobiales; family Devosiaceae; genus Devosia_A. Next base: position 145,197 of record CAVPUP010000009.1, read on the forward strand.
GCCGATCGGCGGCTCGACGACGAAGAAGCCGTTGCCGTTGATCGCCATGTTGGTCTCGGTGGTGACGCCCTTGACGTCGCCCTGCATGTTGTTGGTCGAGCGCGACTGCGCCAGCACCGAGCCGGCGGTCTGCCGCTTCATCGCCGCGTCCGGGATCAGGTCGACGAAATCGGTGTCGATGCGCTTGAAGCCGGTGGTCTGGCTGTTGGCGATGTTGCCCGAGATGTTCTCGAGCGCGAAGGATTGGGCGCGAAGCCCGGTGACTGCGGTGGAAAGAGCGCCGTAGATGCCCATGTTGACTCCGTAACCCCCATTTCGCGTGCTGGGACGCGGGTTCGGGAGATACGATGCAAGCGCGATGCCAGACTACGAAGTCATTGAATTTGTTTGCGAAAGCATGATCAGACGGCAAACTGCGGCAACAATCGGGCAAAAGAGTCCGGGTCAAGCGGCAGGTTTTGCCGGGCCGGCGCGACACCCCTCACCCTTGTTCCCTCCCGGCGCATCGTCTAAACGCATACGCCGCACCTCACCGGACCCGACCCATGCTGTTCGACTCGCCCGAAGCGTTCCTGAACGCCCCGCGTCACGCCGTGACGGTGTTCGGCATGGCCGGCGTCGGCAAGACGCGTCTGGCCGCCCTGCTGCGCAAGGACCACTGGTTCCACTATTCGGCCGACTACCGCATCGGCACGCGCTACATGGGTGAGTTCATCGTGGACAACTTCAAGGCTGAGGCCATGAAGGTGCCGTTCCTGCGGGACCTCTTGCGCTCGGACTCGATCAAGATCGAGAGCAACATCACCTTCGCCAACCTCGACCCGCTTTCCACCTACCTGGGCCGGCCCGGCGACACGAAGCGCGGCGGGCTGCCACTCGCGGAGTACCAGAGGCGCCAGGAGCAGCACCGGGTGGCGGAGATCGCGGCGCTGGCTGACGTCCCCTATTTCATCGAGCGCGCCGACACGCTCTACGGCTATTCGAACTTCATCGCCGACACCGGCGGCTCGCTGATCGAGGTGATCGATCCCACGGATGCCGAGGACCCGGTGATCAAGGCACTGACCAGGGACACCGCGCTGCTCTACATCCGCGGTACCGAAGGCGACGCCGAGGAACTGATCCGCCGCTTTGCACGCAACCCCAAGCCGATGTATTACCAGCCCCACTTCCTGGTGCAGAAATGGACCGAGTTCAAAGAGCTCAACGGCGTCGCCGATGACGCCGCGGTCGACCCCGACGCCTTCGGCGCCTGGGGGTTCGAGGCGCTGCTGCACAACCGCCTGCCGCGCTACCAGGCGCTGGCGGACAATTTCGGCTATACGGTGGACGCCGCCGATCTCGCGACGGTGCGCGACGGCGACGAATTCCTCGACCTGGTGGCGGGCGCGATCGGCAAGCGAATGCGATAGCGCCGAAACGGCGCCGCTTCCCCACCCGATCGCATCCAATTCAGAGGCCAATCATGCCCATTCGCATTCCCGACCACCTGCCCGCCCGCAAGACCCTCGAGACCGAGGGCGTCGTGGTGATGGACTCCTCCCGCGCCGCGCGCCAGGACATCCGGCCGCTGCAGATCGGGCTGTTGAACCTGATGCCCAACAAGGAGCGGACCGAGACGCAGTTCGCCCGCCTCGTCGGCTCGACGCCGCTGCAGATCGACTTCACGCTGGTGCGGATCACCGACCACCAGAGCAAGAACACGTCCGAGGACTACCTCAAGACCTTCTACTCGACCTGGGAAGAAGTGCGCGAACGCAAGTTCGACGGCTTCATCATCACCGGCGCACCGGTCGCCCATATTCCGTTCGAGGACGTGAAGTACTGGTCCGAGATGGTCGAGATCATGAACTGGACCGGCACCAACGTGCACCACACCATGTTCATCTGCTGGGGCGCGCAGGCGGCGCTGCACCACTTCCACGGCGCGCGACGCTATCGCATGCCGCAGAAGGCCTTCGGCGTCTATCGGCACAAGCTGACCGGGCCGCCCAACCCATGGCTCCGTGGGTTCTCCGACAGCCCGATGATCCCGGTGTCGCGCTACAACGACATCGACCGGGCGAGCCTCGGCGAGGACCTCGAGGTGCTGATCGACCAGGAGGAGATCGGCGTCTGCATGCTGCAGGACCGCTCGCGGCCGGCGCTCTACATGCTCAACCACCTCGAGTACGACAACCGCTCGCTGGCGGACGAGTACGAACGCGACGTGAAGACGGGGCTCAAGCCTGCCCTGCCGGTCAATCTCTTCCCAGGCGGCGACCCCAGCATCGAGCCGGAGAACCGCTGGCGCAGCCACGGCCACCTGCTGTTCCAGAACTGGATCAACGAGATCTACCAGACGACGCCGTACGACCTGAACCAGGTCGGGATGCGGAGCAGCGAGCCGGCTGTCTGAGCACCATTACCCTCGGCCTGCCGCTGGGCCGAGGGGCTCACTTGCCTTCGACCGTGGTCTTCAGTCCCTCCAGCATCATCGTCCAGTTCTTCTCGAACTCGGCCCGGGTCTTGGCGTCCACCTGCGTCTCCTGGCCCTCGTTGAACTGGCTGAGGGTGACCCTGGTCCGCTCGCCCGTCGGTTCGAGCCGGTAGCGCACGAGATGGTAGCTGGGCGGGCGCTTGCCGCTGCCGTCAGTGTCGCTCCAGTGGGTGAAGCTCAGTTCCTTGTCCTCGGAGAGGGTCTGGATCTCGCCCCGGTCCGTAAACCTCTTGCCGTTCCACTCGCCGCTGAAGACGATGGGGTGGCCGAGCTTCCAGTCGGTCTCGATCCTGGTGCCGGGGAACATGGCGCCCTGCTTCATGGCGCCCCAGACGCGCGTCGGCGGCGCGGCAATCTCGGTCTTCACTTCGACCACGGGCTTGTGCATCGGCTCCTCCTAGCTTCAGACGAGGAACGGGCGACCTTGCCGCAGGGTTGCGCACCGCTTGCAATCGGCCTCCGACCGCCTACCTTCCGCTCCAGACGAAGAGGGTTTCCGTGCCGCAATCGCCGACGACCGTAACCGACGAGATCGGGATTGCGCTGGGCAACCTCGCCGACGCCGCCACCGCGCCGTTCACGCCCACCCTGCGCCTCGGCGTGACAGGGCTCAGCCGGTCGGGGAAGACGGTGTTCATCACGGCGTTGATCCACAACCTGTTGACCGGCGGGCGCTTGCCCGGGTTTGCCGCGATGACAGAGGGCCGGTTCATCGGGGCGCAGCTGGCGGAGAGCCCGGATGCGGGGATTCCGCGCTTCGCCTATGAGCAGCACCTGGCGTCGCTGATCGGCAAGGAGCCCCGCTGGCCCGAATCGACGCGCAAGATCAGCCAGTTGCGGATGACCTTGAAGTTCCAGTCGCAGCGCTGGCTGACGGGCATGCTCGGGCCGACAACGCTGAACCTCGATATCGTCGACTATCCCGGCGAGTGGCTGCTCGACCTGCCGCTGCTGTCGCTCAGCTTCGCCGAGTGGAGCGAGCAGGCGCTGCGGCGAGCGGCGCTGCCGCATTCCCGGCCCGAGGCTGAACGGTTCCTGAACGAGATACAGCAGACGGATCCGCTCGGGCAGGCGACCGACCCGGACGCCGAGCGGCTCGCCGCGGCGTTCACCGAATACCTGCGGCTGAGCCGCGAGGATGGGCGGGCGCTGAGCACCTTGCCGCCCGGCCGCTTCCTCATGCCGGGCGACCTCGAGGGCAGCCCTGCCCTCACCTTCGCGCCGCTGCCGCCGCCGAAGGGCCCGGTGCGCTCGTCGAGCCTCTACGCCATGCTCGAGCGGCGCTACGAGGCCTACAAGTCGATCGTGGTGCGGCCGTTCTTCCGCGACCACTTCGCGCGCCTCGACCGCCAGATCGTGCTGGTCGACACCCTCCGCGCGCTGAATGCCGGGCCGGCGGCCGTCAGCGACCTAGAAGGCGCGCTTACCGATATTCTCTCCTGCTTCCGGCAGGGGGACAACAATCCGATCAGCCGTCTCGTCGCGCGCCGGATCGATCGCATCTTGTTCGCCGCCACCAAGGCCGACCACATCCACTCGTCGAGCCACGACCGGCTGGAGGGGGTGATGGGCCGCCTGGTGGCCGACGCGGCGCGGCGCGCCCGTTTCGCCGGAGCGCAGACCCGCTCGGTGGCGCTTGCCTCGGTGCGCGCCACGCGCGAAAGCGTGGTGCAGGAAGGCGGCGAGCGGCATGAGGTGATCGTCGGCACGCCGCAGAAGGGCGAGACGCTCGATGGCGTCGTCTATGACGGCAAGACCGAGATCGCGCTGTTCCCGGGCGACCTGCCCGACAATCCGGAGACGCTGTTCGAGAACGGCCGGCCGGTGGCGTTGAGCTTCCTGCGCTTCCAGCCGCCAAAACACCTGGAGCGCAACGCCGAGGGCAAGGTGGTGCTGCCGCACATCCGCCTGGACCGCGCGATCGACTTCCTGATCGGAGACCGGCTGAGATGAAGCAGCCCTTTGCCCGTGCCGTCGGCTCCGCTGGCAGCGAAACGCCGGCCGCGCGCAGTCCTCGCGCCTTCGCACCGCGCGAAGCGGCCGCCGTTCCCGCCACCATCGAGCCGCTGACCGACGTGCCGCCGGCCGGCGAGGAGATCGCCGAGCCGCCGCGGCTCACCAGCTGGCCGGCACGCGTCGCCTGGGCCGCCGGGGGGCTGCTGGTGTCGCTGGCGCTGGGGCTTGCCGCAGAGCGGCTGGTGGCCGACCTGTTCGCGACGCAGCCCTGGCTGGGCTGGGTGGCGGTCGCGCTGGTGATCGTGCTGCTCATCGCGCTGGTGGCGATCGTCATCCGCGAGGCAGGCTCGGTGTGGCGGCTCAGGACGCTCGACAAGGTCCGGCACCAGGCGGTCGCGGCGCTGGTCAGCGATCGCAACAAGGACGGCGCGGCCGTCGGTCGCGAGCTGCTCGACATCTATGCCCGGCGCGCCGACCTTGCCCGCGCCCGCGAGGCGTTCGAGGCCAATTCGCGCCACGTCTTCGACGGCGCGGAGCAGGTGCGGCTCGCCGAGCGCATGCTGATGGCGCCGCTCGACGCCAGGGCACGGGCGCTGACGGCGGCCTCGGCGCGGCGGGTGGCGCTGGTGACCACGGTGTCGCCTCGGGCGCTGGTGGACATCGCCTTCGTCATCTTCGAGAGCGTCCGGCTGGGCGGCGACATCGCCCGGCTCTACGGCGCGCGGCCCGGGCTGCTCGGGACCTGGCGGCTCATCGGCGCGATCCTCGCCCATCTGGCCGTCACCGGCGGGCTGGTGCTGACCGATGGCGTGGTGGAGCAACTGGTCGGACAGGGACTGGCTGCAAAGCTCTCCGCGCGGCTCGGCGAGGGGGTGGTCAACGGGCTGATGACCGTGCGGGTGGGGATCGCGGCGATGCGCGTGGTCCGTCCCCTGCCCTTCGAGGTGACGCCGCAGCCAATGGTGAAGGATTTCATCCCCGAGCTGGCGAACGTGCTGAACACCGAGAAGCGTGGCTGAGCGGAGCCGGTTACATGCATGTGCCGCCTTGCATATGCCCGATTTGGTCACATATGTAGCCCCAGTATCATATCGTAACCGGGGACACTTCTTGTACCAAGTCGCTGTAATGGTCGGATCGCTGCGACCGACGTCATCCAATCTCAAGCTGGCCAAGGCGCTGGAGAAGATCGCCGCGGGCAAGCTTCGCTTCCACTACGTCGATATCGCCTCGCTGCCCTTCTACGACGACGCGCTGTGGAATGATCCGCCGGCCGAGGTGCTGCGCCTGAAGCGCGAGATCGCCGAGGCCGACGCGGTGCTGTTCGTCACGCCCGAATACAACCGATCGATCCCCGGCATCCTGAAAAACGCCATCGACTGGCCCTCGCGGCCCTATGGCGATGGGGTGTGGACCGGCAAGCCCGCGGCGATCGCCGGGGCAACCGGCGGCGTCAGCGGCACCGCCGCGGCGCAGGCGCACCTGCGCTCGATCCTGCCGGTCCTCGGCATGGCGGTGATGGGGGCGCCCGAGATCTATTTCCAGTCCCGTCCCGGCGCCATCGACGAGGACGGCAACGTCACCGACGAGCGGATGGGCACCAACCTCGGCATCTGGGTCGACCGCTTCAGCGAGTGGATCGCCCGGTTTGGTAACCCTTCGCAGGTCGAGGCCGAGCCCGCACTGAAGACCGCCTGAGCTTCACACAAGCGCCGTACGCAGCCGCTACCTCTTGGCGCACCGGCACCGGGCCGGCAGCGATGGAGGTGAGCATGCCCAACTATCTGTTGGCCTTTCATGGCGGCAGTACGCCCACGACTGCAGACGAGCAGGTCAAGGTGATGCAGGCCTGGAACGACTGGATCGAGGCCAACGACGACGCCATGGTCGACATCGGCAACCCGGTGGTGGGCAACGTCACCCTGCGCTCCGATGGCACGACCGGCGGCATGCCCGGCGACCCGGTGACCGGCTACACCATCATCGAAGCCGAGGACCTCGACGAGGCCCTCGTCATCGCGCGCGAATGCCCGATCCTCGCCTCGAACGGCACCGTCGAGATCGGCGAGCTGATGGATGTTTCGGGCGAGGAGGATGAAGAGGACGACGAGGACGACGATGATGAGGATGACGACGACGACGATTGAGCGGCGCCTGTAGATCGGATGCCCGGCCAGGAGGTCGGGCTGTTTCTTTGGGGGGTGCCGACGATGAGACCGATACGTCCCCTCACCCGGCCGCTGCGCGGCCACCCTCTCCCTCAAGGGGAGAGGGAAGGCCCGGGCAGCAGCTCGCAGCCATGCGCAGGACCCGGCTCCGGCCACCTCTACGATGTCATCCCAGCGAAAGCTGGATCCATTTCGCCGCCCGTACCTGTGGATGGGTGGATCCCAGCTTCCGCTGGGATGCCAGCCGGTAGTGGGGCGGGAGAGCGTGGCCCAGTCGGCTCAGCGTGGTGCCTTTTGCTCCACCCTCACCTGGCTGCTGCGGCCACCTCCCCTCGCACCCATTCCCCTTCATCACCGCGCCGGTCGAAAGGTCTCAGGCCGCGGCCGCCTCTTTGCGCAAGCCGTTGATGAGGAAGAACCAGCCGGCAGCGGCCAGCACGGCAGCGAGGAAGCCCAGGCTGACGAAGTCGGTCCAGCTCGGCTTCAGCACCATGTCGGCGACCACCATGAACAGCATGACGTAGTCGAACTTGGCGACGTCGAGGAGCTTCCTGCCCTCCGCGATGGCCGCAGGGATATTGCCTGCATCGGCATGCTTCTTCACCGCCATGGCGCGGAGGCGGAGCACGAAGTGGCCCGTGGCGAAGCTGGCGAAGAAGCCGACCAGGCCGAGCACGATCCAGGCCTCGCTCCACAGGTTGTAGACCACCACCATGACGATGCCGCAGATGAACGTCAGCAGCGAGGCCGGCATGAACCAGCGGTTCGCCATGTGGCCGATGCCGCCCAGGACGCGGAGCATTTCCTCGCCGTTCCTGGCACGCTCGGCGAAGATTCCCATGGCGCACAGCGTGACGCCGCCGCCAATCCAGGCGATCGCGCCTACAATGTGCAGGAATTTGAAGATTGTGTAGATGTCCATTCAGCCCCTCCATTCATGGACGATTGTCCAGGCGGGCCAGCTAAGCCCTTTATAGTGAATGGAAACTGAATAGCGGCTCAGAGGCGCCGCTCAACTACACACCGGGCTAGCTCGGGCCACCTCTACGATGTCATCCCAGCGAAGGCTGGGAACCATTTCGCCGCCCGCGCCTGTGGATCGGTGGATCCCAGCTTTCGCCGGGATGACGGCCGGTGGTGGGGCGGGAGCGGCGCGGGAGGGGGGCGGAGGTGCGAGAGCGGAGCTTACGCCGCTTCGGAGTCCTTTGCCGCGCTTGGCGCCAGCGTGACCCTCAGCCCGTCGAGGTCCTCGCTCAGCAGGATCTGGCAGCTCAGGCGGGAGTTGGGCCTCTGGTCGAGGGTGGAATAGAGCAGGTCCTCCTCGTCGTCGCTGGGCGGCGGGAGCTGCGCCAGCCAGGCGTCATCGACATAGACGTGGCAGGTGGCGCAGGAGCAGGCGCCGCCGCACTCGGCCTTGATGTTGAGGCCCCAGTCGCGGATCACTTCCATGACGCGCCAGCCGTCGAGCCCTTCGAGCTCGTGCTCGGTTCCGGATTGGTCGGTGACGAGGATCTTCACCTCACACCACCCCGAGCTTCTTCTGCAGCTTGGTGCTCGACGTCGTGTACTGGAACACGACGCGCTCGCCGGGCGAGACGATGGCCTTGGCCGCCTGGGCCATCAGCGCGGCTTCGTGGAAGCCGGAGAGGATGAGCTTGAGCTTGCCCGGATAGTGGTTGATGTCGCCGATGGCGAAGATGCCCGGGATCGAGGTCTCGAACTTCTCGGTGTCGACGGTGATCAGGTTGTCGTTGAGCTCGAGCCCCCAGTCGGCGACCGGGCCGAGCTTCATGGTGAGGCCGAAGAACGGCAGCAGGCGCGTCGCGGGCACCGGGATATCGCCCGAATCCATGGTGATGTGGATGTGGTCGATCTGGCCGTCATCGCCCTCGATCTTGCCGATCTGGCCGAGGAGGAAGCTGATCTTGCCCTCCATCACCAGCTCCTTCATCTTGTTCACCGAGGCCGGCGCCGCCTTGAAGGCGTCGCGGCGGTGCACCAGCGTCAGCGAGCGGGCGATCGGCTGCAGGTTCAGCGTCCAGTCGAGCGCGCTGTCGCCGCCGCCGACGATCACCACGTCCTGGTCGCGGAAATCGTCCATCTTGCGCACGGCGTAGAACACCGACTTGTTCTCGTAGGCCTCGATGCCGTCGACCGGCGGGCGCTTGGGCTGGAACGAGCCGCCGCCGGCGGCGATCACCACGACCTTGGCGAGGAACACCTCGTCGGCATCGGTGGTGAGGCGGAAGGTGCCGTCCTCGAGCTTCTCGAGCCCGGTGACCATGCGGTTGAAGTGGAACTCGGGCCCGAAGGGCGCGATCTGCTGCATCAGGTTGTCGACCAGCCCCTGCCCCGTGACCACCGGGAAGCCGGGAATGTCGTAGATCGGCTTTTCCGGATAGAGCTCGGCGCACTGGCCGCCCGGCCGGTCGAGAATGTCGATCAGGTGGCATTTCATGTCGAGCAGGCCCAGCTCGAACACGGCAAACAGGCCCACGGGGCCGGCGCCGATGATGACCACGTCGGTGACGATTTCGTTCGACATTCGCTTCTCGTCTTGGCTGAAGGCTGCTGCCAGGCCTTCGATCGTTCGCAGTGTCATCCCCGCGAGGCTGGAGATCGCTGTCTCCTGAGTACAGCGCAATCGCCGCAGCCTGGATCCCCGCTTGTCGCAGGGATGACGCGCGGAGGTCGGGTCGCTGGTTCAGGCGATCTCCACCGCGCGGCGGCGGAGGAAGGGGCGGGTGCCGAGCGGCACCTCGGTCTTGCCGACCGGCTGGTAGAAGACTTCGACGGTGGCGAGCTTGCGCTCTTCCAGCGCCTTCCTGGTCGGCTGGTGTGTCACGACGAGGGCGGTGATGCCGCAGCGCAGCATGTGCGACACCTGGTCGTGCAGCACGTCGCCGACGGCGCGGAGCTCGCCCTCGTAGTTGTAGCGCTCGGAGAGCGAGGCGCGCCGTCGAGTAGCCGCGGCCGTCGGTGAAGGCCGGGAAGCTGATGGCGATCGAGGCGAAGCGGCCGAGGTCGGCGGCCACGTCCTCGACCCGGTCGCCGGGCGAGACCAGCAGCCCGAGCGGGTGCGGGTTGGCGAGGATCGCCTCGCGGTTTTCGAGGAACACCGGCAGCGGCACATGGGTGTAGCGCGCCGGTGGCGGGATCGTCGCCTTCCGTCCATGCGCGGAACGGGTCGGCGATGAAGGCGCCATCCTTCCACAGAGTGAGATCCTGGGCGGCCATGGGCTTGGCGATCGCTCCGTTGAAATCGAAATGGATGCCGCACTCTTTCTTGTTGAGCCCGCGCCAGCGGCCGGCACGCGGATCTTCGCCCTCGGCCACGACGCTCGTGCAGGGCGCGCAGCCGATGGACTTGTAGCCCATATTGTAGAGCGGGTGCTCGGGCAACCCATGGCGGGCCTTGTAGGCGGCGATGTCGGCGTCGGAGAAGTAGGCGAGCGGGTTGACCTTGATGCGATCGTCGCTGGTCAGCTCGAAATGCGGCAGCACGCCGCGCTCCCTGGTCTGGAAGCGCTTGCGGCCGGTCACCCAGCCGCCATAGCCGGAGACGGCGGCATCGAGCGGCTCGGTCTTTCGGATGTGGCAGCAGGAATCCGGGTCGGTCTCCCACAGGTCGCCCTCGGGATCGAAGCGCAGCACATCCTTGTCGTCGGGGCGGAGCGCGATGACGTTGGTGAGGCCCAGGCGGCGCTTCAGGTCCTCGACGTAGTCGAGCGTCTCGGCGAAGTGCTTGCCGGTTTCGAGGAAATACACCGGCAGCGACGGGTCGACCTCCGAGACCATGTGCAGCAGCACCGAGGAGTCGGCACCGAAGGAGGAGACGATGGCGATGTCGCCGGGCAGCAGCTCGGTGACCGCCTGGCGCAGCACCGCGGTGCCGTCCATCTCGTCGAACATGCCGTTGAGCGACATGATGCCGAGCTGGCGCAGGTGGTCCGGCTTGTGGGCGCGGACGCCGGAGGTGGCGAGATCAAGCATGGTGGAAGGCTCCCTCAAGCGTTCCCATAGAGCGCCTCCTTGAACGGAGCATCGCCGAGGCGGCGGATAGGCGTCGAGGAAGGGCTCGTCGGGGCTTTCGCGGCGGGCGAGGTAGGCCTCGACCAGCCGCTCGATGGCGCCGGGCACGTCGTCCGCGACGAAGCCGTGGCCGAGGATCTTGCCGATGGCGGCGTTCTCGGTGGCGTCGCCGCCGAGGGTGATCTGGTAGAACTCCTCGCCCTTCTTCTCGACGCCGAGGATGCCGATGTGGCCGACGTGGTGGTGGCCGCAGGCGTTGATGCAGCCGGAGATCTTGATCTTCAGCTCGCCGATCTCGGCCTGCCGCTCGGGCGAGCCGAACTTGCTGCGAGATCTCCTGGGCGATCGGGATCGAGCGGGCGTTGGCCAGGGCGCAGATAGTCGAGGCCCGGGCAGGCGATGATGTCGGTGATCAGGCCGGCATTGGCCGTCGGCCAGCCCGTTGCGCCACCAGCGCCTCGTAGACGGCCGGCAGGTCGTCGAGCTTCACGTGCGGCAGGACGAGGTTCTGCTCGTGGGTGACGCGCACCTCGTCGATAGCGAATAGCGCTCGGCCAGGTCGGCGACGACGTCCATCTGCTCGGCGGTGGCATCGCCGGGCGTGCCGCCGATCGGCTTCAGCGAGATGGTGACGAGACATAGCCCGGCTGCTTGTGCGGCGTGGAGGTTGCGCTCGAGCCAGCGGCCATAGGTCGGGTCGAGGATCTTCTCCCGCGCCACGTCGATGGTGGTCTGGTTGAGCAGCTCGAAGTCCGGCGCGGCGAAATAGGCGGCGATGCGGTCGAGCTCGTCCTGCGGCAGGTGCAGGACGCCGCCCTTCACGTGGCTGAACTCCTCCTCGACCTGGCGCGCGGATCGTCGTCGATGCCCACCTCGTGCGACCAGGATCTTGATGCGCGCCTTGTACATGTTGTCGCGGCGGCCGTAGCGGTTGTAGACGCGCAGGATCGCTCTCGAGATAGGTGAGCAGGTGCTCGTGCGGCACGAAGCCGCGGATCATCTGGCCGATCATCGGGGTGCGGCCCAGGCCGCCGCCGACGCAGACCTGCGCAGCCGATCTCGCCCTCGTCGTCGGTCGTCGCCTGCAGGCCGATGTCGTGGACGCGGATGGCGGCGCGGTCGCGTCGGCGAGCCGGTCACCGCGATCTTGAACTTGCGCGGCAGGTAGCTGAATTCCGGGTGCAGGCGTCGACCACTGGCGCAGGATCTCGGCGACCGGGCGCGGATCGATCGATCTCGTCGGCGGTGGCGCCGGCGAACTGGTCGGTGGTGATGTTGCGGATGCAGTTGCCGGAGGTCTGGATGGCGTGCATCTCGACCGTCGGCCAGGTCGCTCGAGGATCTTCGGGCATGTCGCGCAGCTTGATCCAGTTGAACTGGATGTTCTGGCGCGTGGTGAAGTGGCCGTAGCCGTTGTCGTAGGTGCGGGCGATGTGGGCCAGCTTGCGCATCTGGCGCGAGTTCAGCGTGCCGTAGGGCATGGCGATGCGCAGCATGTAGGCGTGGAGCTGCAGATAGAGGCCGTTCATCAGCCGCAGCGGCTTGAACTGGTCCTCGGTGAGCTCGCCCGTCAGGCGGCGCGCCACCTGGTCGGGGAACTGCGCCGTGCGGTCCTTCACGAAGGCCGCGTCGAACTCGTCATATCGATACATGGCCGTCCTCGTCGAGATGCTGGCGGTCGAAGCGCGGGGCGGTCGGGCCCTCGGCGCGGATGCGTTCGCGGATGCGGTCGGGATAGACCTGGCCGTCGCGCAGCGTCACCGTCTCGACCTCGATGGAATTGATGCGCTGCGTGTTCTTGCTGGCCGCGATGGCGGCATCCCTCGCCTCGGCCTCTTCCTTGGCGAACAGGCGCGCCGCCTGCAGCTCTTCGACCCAGTTGCCGGCGCGGTCGAGATAGACCGTCGCCCCGCTCATCAGCTCATTGCCGGTGAGGATTTCCATACCTATGCCACCTTGAATTCAGAGCGGGCGAGTTCGATCGCCTCGCTCCAGTCGCCATGGGCGATCGCTTCGCCCACGAAGATGATTGCCGGGCCGTCCTCGAGCTCGACTTCGCCGGCGGCGAGATCGGCCAGCGTGCCGCGATACAGCACCCGGTTCTTGCGTCCGGCGCTGACCACGAGGCCGACCGGGATGGTCGGGCTCGCGCCCTCGGCGATGAGCCGCGCGGAGGTCTCCGCGGCGACGGACTTGCCCATGTAGAGCGCCAGCGTCAGGCCGGCGGAAGCGAGGGCCGCCCAGTGCTTCAGTTCCTCGGAATTGGCGCCATGCGCCGTCGCCAGCACGAAGCCGGCGGAGACCTTTCGCAGCGTCACCGGCGTCGCCGTATCGGCCGCCGCGGCCAGCGCCGCGGTCACGCCCGGCACGACATGGAAGGCCAGGCCGTGCGCGCGCAGGGCCTCGATCTCCTCGCCGGCGCGGCCGAACACCATCGGATCGCCGCCCTTCAGCCGTGCCACGCGCTTGCCGGACTTGGCGAGCCGGACGATCAGCGCGTTGATCTCGGCCTGGGTGAAGGAGTGATGGCCCTTCTTCTTGCCGACGGAGATGCGCTCGGCGTCGCGGCGCCCCATCTCCACCACCGCGTCGGGGACGAGCTGGTCGTGCACGATCACGTCGGCTTCCTGCAGCAGCCGCTGGGCGCGGAGCGTCAGCAGGTCCTCGGAGCCCGGGCCGGCGCCGATCAGCCAGACCACTCCCGGCGCTTCGCCCTCTGCCACATGCTGCGCGAGCACCTCTTCGGCCTTCAGGGCACCCTGCCCCCGCACCACGGCGACCTCGACTTCCGGCGAAGTCACCAGCTCCTCGTAATAGCGCCGGGCGCGGGCGCCCGGGCAGCAGCGTCGCCACGCGGTCGCGCATCGAGCCGGCAAGGCTCGCCAGCGCTCCGAGGTTCGGCGACAGGATCGCCTCGATCCGCGAGCGGATCAGCCGCGCCAGCACCGGCGCAGTCGCCCTCTGAGGCGACGGCGATGGTGACGGGCGCCCGGTCGATGATCGCCGGGGTGTAGAAATCGCACTCCTCCGGCACGTCGACGACGTTCAGCGGAATTTTCTGCGCCCGCGCAGCGATCTTGGCCGCTTCGCCGTCCGGTCCGTGATCGGCGACGAAGACCAGCGCCGCGCCCACGAGGTCGCCGGGCTCGAACGGCCGTTCGTGAACCGTGAGCTGCAGCCCCGAGAAGTCAGCTTCGATGTGGCGGGAAACAATGACTACCGAAGCAGTCGTCTTAGTGGCCAACCGGGCTTTGTTGAGGGCTTCGTCTCCACCGCCGACAATGACGATGCGCTGACCCTCGACCTTGTAGCTGACAGGAAATGTTGCCAGTTCACCCATTCGCGACCTTTCGAAGCCCCAGAAATACCGGCGTCCGCAACTCGACACAAGCCATTGAAATTCAATAGCTTTAATGTTTCCCGTAGCAGCACGAGATTAGAAAGCAGTTGGGACTGCGTAGTCCGCCCCGGCAAAAGAATCCAGCCGACTCGGGAATGGTGGAACGAAGGACTCGCAACCCGAGCTGCAGCCGGTTTGGGCAGAATTCAGGGCCGACGAAAGCAGTGGTCACGCCATCTGCTTGTGGCAACAGGCAAATGCGGCCGCAGGCCGAAGCATGCGGCGGATCGGCGGACATCAGCCCTGGCGCTCGGGCACGTGCACGACCAGCCCGTCGAGCTGGTCCTTGACCTTGATCTGGCAGCTCAGGCGGCTGGTCGGCTTCACGGCGTAGGCGAAATCCAGCATGTCCTCCTCCATCATGGAGGGGCCGCCGACGATGTCGGCCCAGGCGTCGTCCACATAGACGTGGCAGGTGGCGCAGGTGCAGGCGCCGCCGCATTCGGCGACGATCCCCGGCACGCCGTGCATGATGGCGGTCTCCATCACCGTCGAGCCGGTTTCCCCCTCGGTCTCGTGCCGGGTGCCGTCGGATTCGATGTAGGTGATGTGCGCCATGGGGAAGTGTCTGCCGTGTAGGGTTGGTCGCATATAACACGGCGGGGCGGCGGAACAAGCGCGTGGGGTGTCGCAGCTACCCGGCCCGGGCCCGCCGCGCCGACAGGGCCTCGGGCGTGGGGTGTAGTTGGGGGATCTCGGGGAAGCTGAACGGCAGCAGGTGCGGCCGCGCCAGGCCGTAGCCCTGCACCAGGCTGGCGCCGATGCCGATCGCCATGTCGAGATGGTCCTGCGTCTCGACGCCCTCGACGAGGATCGAGGTGCCGTCCTTGACGAAGGTCCGGGCGATGGCCCCCAGCATCCGCCGCCCGCCCGCCGTGCGGCAGAGCTCGCGGAACATCGGGCCGTCCACCTTCACCACCTCGGGCTGGAGCGCGCGGTAGCGCTCCATGCCCGACGCGCCCGAGCCAAAGTCATCGAGCGCGATGCGGGCGCCGTGATCGCGGAACTTGCGGCAGATGCGAGCCAGCACATCATTGCTGAGCGCCTCTTCCTCCACCAGCTCGCAAACCAGCAGCTCGGGGGAGAGGCCATGTTCGGCGAGTATCGAGAACATGAACTCGAACTCCCGCTCAATCACCTCGACCAACTCGTAGATGGCGGGATTGACGTTGATGTAGAGCTCGCGGCCGGCCGGAGCGGCCTGCCGGTAGTTGCGCAGGTGCAGCGCCCGGGACATGCACTCGACATGGAGCCGGTCGTCCGGGCTCGACGCGGTCGTGGAACGCATCGGGCGGCAGCGGCTGCTGGTCGAGCGTGGGGCGGATCAGCCCCTCGTATCCGGCGAGGCTCAGCCTCTTGCCCTTGACGCGGTAGATCGGCTGGTAGGCCGCGCACAGCCGGAACTCGCCGT
Source organism: uncultured Alphaproteobacteria bacterium (assembly GCA_963708965.1). Classification (GTDB taxonomy): domain Bacteria; phylum Pseudomonadota; class Alphaproteobacteria; order Rhizobiales; family Devosiaceae; genus Devosia_A. Next base: position 160,643 of record CAVPUP010000009.1, read on the forward strand.
AGGTCCCGACGTGGAGGCCGCTGGCCGAAATCTCGATCCCGTCGGATACGTATCTCGGCCGCTGCATGCTCCCGTGCCCTGCCCCTAGTCCGTGTACTCGTCGATGCTCTCGTCGACCAGGCGGGCGATGAAGTCGCTGCATTCGGCGACCGCCATGGCGATGTCGTCGATCCGCTCGGGGTTCACCGGGTGGCCGGCGCGCAGCTCTTCGGCGGCACGGCCGGCGAGATCGCGGACGCCCCAGGCGCCTATGCCAGCCGCCGCGCTCTTCAGCGTATGCAGGTGCTCGAGCAGCGAGGGCACTGTTGTGCTCGCCTCCAGCCGCTGGAGATAGACCACCGACATCTGTGCATAAATGCGCAGCACCTCGTCCTGCAGCCCCGGATCGCCCAGGGACTGGAGCGCCAGGTGCTCCATGTCGATCGGACTATGTGCATTACCTTGGCGGGGCGCTTCCATCCCCGCGTCCAGCGCAGTACTCTTTACCATAACTGCGACCTTGCTCGCCTTTGCCCACATTCCGGGCGGATGCGACGCTATGCGGTCCGGATGAACAGCCGATTAAATCGTGGGATATAAGGCAGAGTATGCACCGGCGGCCTCCGTTCCGCCACGAAATTAACCTTCGATTAAGAAAGGGTTCGGTTTGCATAAAATTGTTTGTATATACCGAAGTCCACCAAGCGTGCGGCGGCGTGGGTTAAGGGCGAAACTGCGGGGCATTTGAAACGCATTTTACCCGATTTGGATGACCTCCCGGCATCGGGAGGTGGTTCAATGCCTACTCACAAGGCCCGAATTGTGCCGATGCGAGAGTTGTAACGAGTATGGCTAAGAAGTCCTCGACCCCCCAGAACGATCCTGCAACCCTGGCATTCTCGGCTGTGGAAGACGCGCTGAAAGACTCGGTATTCGCCGGCATCGACCAGCCCTCCGAGGAAGCGCGCGACAACGGTCAGAAGACCACGACGCGGGCGGCTTCGGCGCGCAGCGACCAGCAGCGGGCGGCCGACAAGATCGCGGCGCAGACCGGCTCGGTGGCCAATGACGACCGCTTCCCTCCCGCGCGTATCCTCTACGGGCTGAACGCCAAGGCATCGGGCACGCCGAACATGGTCGCCGGCCTCGTCTCGCTGGGCTGGGTGGTCGTGATCGCGCTGGTGGCGCTGATCCGCAACGGCAGCCAGATCGGCAATGGCTCCTTCTGGGGCTCGAACGACTTCCTCGGCCTGGTGGTGCTCGCCGTCGTTCCCGTCATCGGCATTTTCGCGGTCGCGACGCTGGTGCGCCGCGCGCAGGACCTGCGCAACGCGGCCTCGGCCGTGGCGCAGGCGGCGCTTCGTCTTGCGGAACCCGAGACCACCGCCTCGGAGAAAGTCGCCTCGGTCGGCCAGGCCGTGCGGCGCGAGGTGAATGCGCTGGGCGACGGGCTGGAGCGCGCCCTGTCGCGCGCCGGCGAGCTCGAGGTGATGATCCACAACGAGGTCACCGCGCTCGAACGCACCTATTCCGACAATGAATCGCGCATGCGCGCCCTGATCCAGGAACTCGCCAGCCAGCGCGAGGCGGTGATCACCAATACCGAACGCGTGCGCGAGGCGATCACCGAGAGCCACACCGGCCTGGTGTTCGATCTCGACATGATCAGCCAGCGCATCGCCGGCACCATCGTCGAATCCGGCGGCAACCTGACCAAGGCGCTGGAGACGGCCGGCAACTCGCTCAACGGCGCCTTCGGCGAGCGGACCGACAGCTTCGTGTCGCTGATCGACCAGCGCACCTCCAACCTGCTGGTCGCACTCGACGACTCGGCCTCGCGCCTCAACATCACGCTCGAGGACCGGGCCGGAACCATTTCCGGCGCCTTCGAAAACCGCACGCAGGAACTGAGCGCGGTGATCGACAGCCGGCTCGAGTCGCTGACCGAGGCGCTGGACAGCCGCACCGTCACGCTCTCCGACGCGATCGACAACCGGACCTCTTCACTCGCCAAGCTGCTGAGCCAGGGCGGCATCACCCTGCTCGACCAGCTCCGCGACCGCGGCCACGAGGTCTCGAGCGCGCTCGACATGATCGGCTCGCGCATCGCTTCGGACATCACCGGCCGCTCGCGCGAGGCGGAGCAGCTGCTCTCGGGCCTTTCCGCCCAGCTCGACGAGCAGGTGCAGATCCAGGTCAACTCGATGGAGTCGCGGCTGCAGTCGGCGATGATCGAGCTGAGCGGCGCCCTCGACGACACCACCGAGCGCGCCCGCGTCACCCTGACCGGCGCCGGCTCGCAGAACCTCGCGCAGTTCGACGCGCGGCTCGACGAGATCGCCGTGGCGATCGACACCCGCCTGTCCTCGCTCGACGGCGTGATCGGCGACCGCGGCGACAAGCTGATCGCGGCGCTCGACAAGCACAATGCCGGCTTCTCGGCCCGGGCCAACGTGCTGGAGATGGCGCTTGACGAGAAGTCCGAGCACTTCAACGAGATCGTCTCGCAGCGCACCCGCGAGATGACCGAGACGCTCGGGCAGCGCACCAAGCAGATCACCGAGACGATCGCCGGCCGCTCGCGCGAGTTCTCCGACGCGCTCGAGGGCCAGACCCAGGTCATCGCCGAAGCGCTCGACAGCCGCACGCAACTGCTCAACGAGACGCTGCAGAACCGCAATGTCGATTTCTCCGAGACCCTGCTTGGCCGGGCCCGCGAAATCGACGAGGCGCTGCTGAGCCGCACGCACGAGCTCGAGCTGGCGCTGACCAGCCGCACCAACGACCTCGAAGTGGCGCTGCGGACCCGGACCGGCGAGCTCGAGGAGTCGCTGACCAACCGGACGAGCGAGCTGCAGGAGACGCTCACCAGCCGCACCAGCACGATGGACGAGGCCATCGCCGGCCGCACCCGCGAGCTCGACCATACGCTGAGCCAGCACGTCAGCGCCTTCGACAAGACCATCTCGGGTCACGCCCAGGCGCTCGACAGCACCATCATGACGCATGCGCAGGCGCTCGATACCGGGCTTGCCGACCGCGCCGAGCAGTTCAACGAGATGCTGTCGGCTCGGGGCCAGGACATCACGCAGTCCGTCGCCGGGCACACCGAGGCCCTCGACGCGGCGCTCGGCCAGCATACGCGGGCGATCACCAATTCCCTGGGCTCGGGCGCGCAGCAGCTCTCCGAGACGCTGGGCAGCCACACGGCGGGCCTCGTATCGGCGCTCGGCGAACGCACGACCGAGCTGGCGCGCACCATCGACGCGCAGGGCACCGCGGCGCGCGACAAGATCGACGCCAGCCTGAGGAACGTCTCCGACGCCATGGCCGACCGCGCCCAGGTGGTCTCGACGCTGATCCAGTCCAAGGTGGCGGAGGTCAACGAGAACCTCGGCCGCGGCATCGAGAACGCGATCCTGAGGATCGCCGACGCCGAATCCGGCGTGAACGCTCGCATCGAAAACGCGGCCTCGACCGTGGGCGACAGCGCCCGCAAGGCCGCCGACATCATCGAGACCGGCGTCAACTCCGCCCGCAAGGCGATCACCGACATGGTCGACCAGCGGCTGGGCACCCTGCCCGACGCGATCACCGCGCGCGCCGACATCACGGCGGAGCGGCTCGCCTCGCTGAACACCGCGATCAACACCGCGCTGGTGCAGTCGATGACCGACCTCGAGGCCGGCGCCGACCGGATCGAGGACACCATCTCGCGCCGCATCGTCGCCGCGACGCAGACCATTGCCGACGACGTCACCACCACGGCCGACCGCATGGACGTCGCCGTCCGCACGGCGCTCGACCAGATCCAGCACGCCTCGCGCAACATCGACGAGCTGATCTCGATCAAGGCGGTGGCCGCGGCCGATGCCATCGATACCAGGCTGTCGGACATCAACCGCACGGTCACCGAGCGGACCGACGAGTTCGCGACGCTGGTGAACGATCGTTCGGCGCAGCTCGAGACGGCGCTGCAGAACCACGGCAACGTGCTGGCGCAGGCGCTCATCACCAATGCGGCCGAGGCCGAGGAGCTGATGGGCCAGTCCACCTCGCGCATCCTCACCGACGTGACGGCGGCGCTGGGCAAGCTCAACGACTCCAACATCCTGCTGCAGAAGGTGCTGGACGCCTCGACGGCCAACCTCGCCAACCTGCAGACCAGCGTCGCGCAGCAGACCGAGACCTACTCGGCGACGGTGCGCGAGGCCATCGGCTCCACCGAGGAAGCCGGCCGGCTGGTCACCGAGCATGTCGGCGCGCTGCAGGGCGCCATCTCCGGCATGGTCACCGAGTTCGGCTCGATGCTGGGCAACCTCAACGCCGAGGCGCAGAGCCTCGACCAGGCGGCCAACAACCTGAGCTCGACCGGCAACCTCACCCTCTCCATGCTGGACGAGCGCCGCAGCGCCATGGACAGCCTGGCGCAGAGCTTCGCCGCCCGGGCCGACGAGATCGACCTGCGCATGCGCGGCTTCGCCCGCTCCATCGCCGATACCGTCAACGAGACCGAGCAGCGCCTGCTCGCTGCCCGCGAGACGATGGAACAGGTGCTCGCGACCACCACTTCGGACGTCGCCGCCACGCTCGAGCACACTTCGGGCAGCATCAACGAGGCGATGACCAACACCACCGGCCAGCTGCAGACCATGCTGACCGACACAACCGGGCAGCTGCAGACCGTGCTGTCCGACACGACCGGCCAGCTGCATTCGGTGCTGAGCGGGACCACGGACGAGCTCCGCTCTGCCCTGACCTCGACCGCCCAGCAGGTGCAGTCCGCGCTCGACCAGACCAATGAGCAGGTCCGTACCGGGCTCGCCGAGACCAACGAGCAGATCCGGACGGGCCTGGCCCAGACCAACGAGCAGGTCCGTAGCGGCCTCGACCAGACCAACGCGCAGATCCGGACGGGCTGGCCCAGACCAACGAGCAGGTCCGCACCGGCCTGGCCACTACGGCCGAGCAGTTGCAGAGCGCCCTGTCCAGCAGCACCAGCCAGGTGCAGGAAGTGCTGGGCCAGAGCACGAACCTGCTCGAGGAAGCGCTCGAGAGCACCTCGCAGCGGGTCGCGACCCAGCTCGGCTCGTTCACCAACACCGCCGGCTCGGAGAGCCAGCGTGCCGCCGACGCCCTGCGCCAGACGCAGGCGACGATGATCCTCGAGATGCAGTCGGCGCTCGAGCAGGCGACGCAGCGCTTCACCGAGACCGCGGCCGCCATGCGCGCCACGGCCAAGGAAGTCGGCGCCGAGCTCGAATCCACCCGCTCCGAGCTCGCTCGCGGCGTGATGGAACTGCCCGAGGAGACCAAGTCGAGCGCCGCAGCGATGCGCCGCGTCGTGGCCGAGCAGATCGAGGCGCTGGCCGAGCTCAACGCCATCGTCCGCGCCCAGCCGGCGACGCACGACCTCAACGATCGCCGCGCCGCCCCGCCGGCCCGTCCGGCTCCGGCCCGCGAGGAGGCTCCGGCCGCCCGCTACGAGGCGCCCCGCCCGGCCGAGGCCCCGCGTCCCGAGCCGCGCGCGCCCGGCCGTGCCGCCGCCGCGCTTCACGCCCATGCCGGACGTCCCGGCCTCGGCGCCCGCGGCCACTGGCCTCCGCCCGCAGGCTCCGGCCGCGCCGGAAGCCCGGCCCGCCTCACGCAGCGAGGAAGGCGGCGGCTGGCTTCGCGACGTGCTGCGCAATGCCTCGAGCCCGGCGCGCCCGGCAGCCCCTGCCCCGCAGCCCGGTCTCAACACGCTGACCGAGGAAATCGCCAAGTCGATGGACGCGGCGGCGCTGGCCGAGGCCTGGCAGCGCTACCAGAGCGGCGAGCAGAACGTGTTCTCGCGCCGCATCTACACCCTCACCGGCCAGGCGACCTATGACGAGGTCCGCCGGCGCATCCAGCGCGACCAGGATTTCGCAAAGACCGCGGCGACCTACATGGCCGAGTTCGAGCAACTGCTGAAGCGCGCCGCGACCGGCTCCAACCCGGCGGGGGAAACCCGCGAGTACCTCCTCTCCGACCGCGGCCGCGTCTACACCATGCTGGCCCACGCCAGCGGCCGCCTCGGCTGACCACCAGGTTGACCTCACTGGATGGCCCCGCGAGTTTTCGCGGGGCCTTTTCTTTGGGGGATCACGCCCGGCAGCATGGTGGCAGGGGACGTGTGCATCGGGGCGCCTAAGGCGCCGGCTCCGTGACCACCAGCTCATCCGCCGCGACCGGGTTGGTGTTGCGCGGCTGTAGCGGATCGAGATCCAGACGAGGAGCGCCCCGACGAGGCCGTAGGCGCCGAGCACGGCCCAGGCCCATTGGCCGAAGGCGCCGATGCACCAGCCCATGCCGACGAAGGCGATGAAGGACATGGTCTGCTGCAGCACGTAGGAGAAACCCTGCGCCTCGGCGGCGATGTCCTCGCTGGTCCAGTTGGCGATGAAGTAGATGCCGCCGAGATAGCCGAGCGCGAAGGTGATCGCGTGCAGCATCTGCAGCCCGAACAGCACCCAGACCGGCGGCGCGAAGGCCATCGCCGTCCAGCGCACCACCGCGACCAGCGAGGCGAAGAGGATCAGCCCGCGGGCCGAGATTTTTAGCTTCAGCCGGCTCCAGACGAACATCATCGCCGCCTCGCGACGCCGCCATCACGGCGATCAGCGGTCCGATGAGCCCCTCCGAAATCCCCTGCTCGCGCCACAGCAGCGCGCCGAAGATGCTGAGCGCGCCGTTGCACGAGTAGAGCACGCCCAGCCCGACCAGCGTCAGCACGAACCACGGCTTCAGCACGTCCTTGAGCCGGCTCGCGCCCTTCGCTGCGGCTTCTTCTCATGCGCTCCGGCGCGGAAAGCCGGCAGCTGCAGCGACAGCAGCGCGCGCAGCAGCGCGAAGGCCACGAACAGCGGCACGAAGGCGCCATCGCCCAGCCAGCCGATGAGCGGACCGGCGGCGAAGGCCGTCGCCATGTAGCCGACGGTGCCCCAGGCGCGCACGATGCCGAAATCGGTGCCGCGCCGCTGCGTCATCCTGCAGCGTCGCCGCATCGACCACCGGCACGAGCGCCGAAGGTCGGGATGATGGTCAGCGTCCAGACCAGCAGGATGCCCCAGAAGCCGTTGACGAAGAACAGCCCGATCGGCGCCACGCCCGCGATCAGCGACAGCGCGATGATGACGCTGCGCCAATCCTTGGCTCGGTCGGCGATGCGGCCGACCAGGACGTTGACCGCCAGCATCGCCAGCACCGGCAGGGCGTTGATGACGCCGATCTCGTCGGGCCGGATGCCGCGCTGGCTGAGCCAGATGGCGAAATACACCGAGCTGACGCCGGCGGTGCCGAAGACCGAAAAGTGGTAGATGGCGGCGCGCAACTCCGGGGAGAAACGCGACGCAACGGCATTCAACGACATCCGGAGCGCTCCCGGCGGGGGAATCCGCCGCACGAGAGCGAACGTGCATATGCCGGGGGAAAGATCAACTGGGGGTATTGCCCCTTGCCCGGGGCGACGATGAGAGGCTGAACCCCTCACCCAAGCTTCGCTACGTCGCTGGCGCTCCTAGCTGCGCTACTCTCTCCCCTCAGGGGAGAGGGGGAGCACCGCTACTGCCCGGGGGCCACCGGTACGCGGCGTAGCCGTAGGCGGCGGGGTTTGCGGGGGAGCGGGGCTTCGGTCCATTTGACCAGCTCGAGCACGCCCTCGCTGGTTTCGGCGACGGCGGTGCAGCTTTCGACCCAGTCGCCGGTGTTGACGTAGTGGATGCCCAGCCGGTCGTGCATGTCGGCATAGTGGATGTGGCCGCAGATGACGCCGTCGACGCCGCTCTCGCGGGCTTCGAGCGTCAGCGCTTCCTCGAAGCGGCCGATGACGCTGACGGCGTTCTTGACCTTGTGCTTGGCCCAGGCGGAGAGCGACCAGTAGGTCAGCCCCAGCCGGCGGCGGACCCAGTTGATCACGCACGTTGACGCGCAGCGCGAAGCGATAGGCCCAGTCGCCGACATGGGCGAGCCACTTGGCGTGCGCGACGACGACGTCGAACTGGTCGCCGTGGATGACCAGATAGGTCTTGCCCTGCGCCGTGGTGTGCACGGTGCGGTCGACGAACTCGACCTCGCCGAAATAGGTGCCGAGATACTCGCGCAGGAACTCGTCGTGGTTGCCGGGCAGCACCACGATGCGGGTGCCGGCGAGCGGCCTTCTCGAGCAGCAGCTCGACCAGCTGGTGATACTCGGCCGGCCAGTACCAGGCCTTGGCCAGTCGCCAGCCGTCGACGATGTCGCCGACGAGATAGATCGTCTCCGCATCGTGCCAGCGCAGGAAATCGTTGAGCTGGTCGATGCGGGTGGGGCGCATGCCCAGGTGCACGTCGGAGATGAACAGCGCTCGAAACCGCCGCACCTCCCTGCTCGCCTCGGTCATGCTGTGGTTCCCTTGTTGTGGAGAGGAGCTGTCAGTTTACCCCATCGACTCGGCCGCGCGCACTCAATTCGGAGCAGCACGGACGCAAGATGGGGAAAACCCGGTGCGCTTCTTACCGGGGGATTGGCCTTGCCGCGACAGGAAATCCGCGCGTCCTAGCGTCCGATGCGCTGCTTCAGCGCAACGATGCGGGCGTAGCTTTGCTCGATCCGGGCGCGGAAGGCAGGATCGGCCTCGGCCCTCGCGACGAGAATGGCGCGGACCTCGTCGCCGAGCGAGACGCGCGGCTTGACGGTGTTGGAGAACAGCAGCACGTCGACGCCGGCTTCCACGGCCTTGACCACCGTCTCGGCGAGGTCGAAATGGTCGCGGATCGCGCCCATCTCGAGATCGTCGGTGATGACCACGCCCTCGAAGCCGAGCTGGCCGCGCAGCACGCCTTCGATCCAGGGTTTCGACAGGCTGGACGGCAGCCCGGAGGGATCGACATTGGTGTCGATCAGGTGGCCGATCATGACGAAGTCCCGGTAGCCGCCGGCGATCAGCGCGCGATAGGGCTCGAGCTCGGTCTCGCTCCAGGTGCGGGTGATGTCGACAAAACCCTCGTGGCTGTCGGCCGTCGAAGAACCGTGGCCGGGGAAGTGCTTCAGCGAGGTCGAGGACGCCCGGCGGCGTGGTGGGCGGCGATCACTTCGGCGGCGTAGCCGGCGACCACGTCGGCACTCTTGCCGTAGGCGCGGCCGTACTTGGCGATCACGGCGTTGTCCGGGTTCACGGCCAGGTCGACGACGGGCGCGAAATTGACGTTGAAACCCCAGGCGGCGATGCCCTTCGCCAGCGGATCGTAGATGGCGCGCGACTCGGCCGGCGTAGTACTCGGCGGCGACGGTCGCCGCATCGGGGATCTCGGTGAAGCCGACGGCGGAGGTCAGGCGCTCGACCAGGCCGCCCTCCTGGTCGAGGGTGATGAAGGGCGGCAGCCCGGGCGAGGCCTCGCGGAAGGCGGCGTTCATCGCCTCGACGGCGGCGCGGCTCTTGACGTTGGTCTTGAGGAACATCACCCCGCCGATGTCGCCCGCCGCGATCTCCTTGCGGAGCGCCACGACGGACTTGTCGGATGCGTCAGTGCCGGTGAAGCCGACGACGATCATCTGGCCGGCCATCTGCTCGAGCGACTGGGCAGAGGCGGGGGTGGCGGCGAAAAGCAGGCTGGCCGCGAGAAGCGTGGTGGCGAGGCGCATGTTTTGGGTTCTCTACGATTCGGCGACGCCTTGTGGCAGCCGAATGCGGCGAAATCCGATGGGTCCCCGGGTCAAGCCCACGGCTGTCCGGTTCGATGTGAGTAGACAGGTTGCACGACATTGATTTTACTATGTTTCAAGCACTTGGCGGTGTTTTGGACATAGAAGGGATCAATGCCATGCCGCACCATAATAGCGTATTGCACGGGCTTCTGAAGTACGTGCCGTGGTCGAAGTTCGAAGCGCTTGTTGAGACGCACCAGACTGACGCGCGGGTGCGGCGGCTGTCGACGCGCAGCCAACTGGTGGCGTTGCTGTATGGTCAGTTGGCAGGAGCTGCCTCGCTGCGCGAGATCGAGACGGCGATGGCCAGCCATGCTGGCGGGTTGTACCATCTGGGGGCGCGGCAGGTGTCGCGCTCGACGCTGGCCGATGCCAATGGGCAGCGCTCGCATGCGGTGTTCTCGGGGCTGTTCGCCCATATGGCCGGCATGGCCGGCCGCGGCTTTCGCCGTTCCAGCGCCGATGCGGTGCGGCTGATCGATTCGACCGGCATCCGGCTGTGCGGGCTGGCGACCCAATGGGCCCGCTTCTGCAAGGGGGTGCAGGGGGCCAAGGCCCACATGATCTACGACCCCGACGCCCAAGAGCCGCTCTATGTCGAGGTGACGACGGCCAGGGTCAACGACATCACCGTGGCCAAGGCCATGCCCATCGAGCCGGGCGCCACCTATGTGTTCGATCTGGGCTATTACGACTATGGCTGGTGGGCAAAGCTCAATGACGCCGGCTGCCGCATCGTCAGCCGGCTGAAGGCGAATACGCCGCTGACCCTGGTCGCCGAGCAGGCGCTGCCCGAGGGCTCCAGCCTGCTCTACGATCGCATCGGCACCTTGCCCGAGCGCCTCTCATCGACCCGCCACAACCCGTTCCACGACCCGGTGCGCGAGATCGGCGTCCTGCTCGAGAGCGGCAAGGCGCTGCGCGTCGTCACCAATGACCTCGATGCCCCGGCCCATGAGATCGCCGAGCTCTACAAGCGCCGCTGGCAGATCGAGCTGTTCTTCCGCTGGATCAAGCAGACCCTCAGGATCAGGCACTTCGTGGGCCACAGCGAGAACGCCGTCCGCATCCAGATCGCCGTCGCGCTGATCGCCTACCTGATCCTCAAACTCGCCAACCAGGCGTCGCAGCTCGTCCCGAGCCCCCTCGCCTTCACACGCCTCGTCCGTGCCAACCTCATGCACAAACGACACATCCACCAACTCCTCGAACCACCAAAACCCCAACCTCAAAACTCACAACAGCTCACCCTCCAAATCTGAACCGGACAGCCGTGGGCTTGACCCGGGGACCCATTCGACGCGGAGCGGTATTCGGAGCGTCAGCGGTTCTGCCGGTGCTCCACCAGATCCGTCACCACGCCAGGATCGGCCAGCGTGGTGGTGTCGCCCAGTGAGCCGTAGTCGTTCTCGGCGATCTTGCGCAGGATGCGGCGCATGATCTTGCCGGAGCGGGTCTTGGGCAGGCCGGGGGCGAACTGGATCAGGTCGGGGGAGGCGATGGGGCCGATTTCCTTGCGGACCCAGTTGCGCAGCTCCGACTTCAGGGCTTCGTCGCCATTCTCGCCGGCCATCAGGGTGACGTAGCAGTAGATCCCCTGCCCCTTGATGTCGTGCGGATAGCCGACCACGGCGGCCTCGGAGACCTTGGGGTGGGCGACCAGCGCGCTCTCCACCTCGGCGGTGCCGAGGCGGTGGCCGGAGACGTTGAGCACGTCGTCGACGCGGCCGGTGATCCAGTAGTAGCCGTCCTCGTCGCGGCGGCAGCCGTCGCCCGAGAAGTAGTAGCCCTTGTACTGGGTGAAGTAGGTCGAAACGAACCGCTCGTGGTCGCCGTAGAGGGTGCGCATCTGGCCCGGCCAGCTGTCCTTGATGGCGAGCACGCCCTCGGCCTTGGTCTGCTCCTGCAGGCGACCCTCGGGGGACAGCACCACCGGCTGCACGCCCGGCAGCGGGCGGGTCGCCGAGCCGGGCTTGGTCGGGATCGCGCCGGGCAGCGGCGAGATCATGATGCCGCCGGTCTCGGTCTGCCACCAGGTGTCGACGATCTCGCAGCGGCCCTTGCCGACATGCTTGTGATACCAGAGCCAGGCTTCGGGGTTGATCGGCTCGCCCACCGAGCCGAGCAGCCTGAGCGAACTCATCTCGTACTTGTCGACCCAGTCCGGCCCGGCGCCCATCAGCGCGCGGATGGCGGTGGGGGCGGTGTAGAAGATGTTGACCTTGTGCTTCTCGATCACCTGCCAGAAGCGCGAGGCATCGGGGAAGCTCGGGATGCCCTCGAACATCAGCGTCGTCGCGCGGTTGGCGAGCGGCCCGTAGACGATGTAGCTGTGCCCGGTCACCCAGCCGACGTCGGCGGTGCACCAGTAGATCTCGCCCGGCTTGTAGTCGAACACCTTGTCGTGGGTGTAGGCGGCCCAGAGCAGGTACCCGCCGGTGGTGTGCAGCACGCCCTTCGGCCGGCCGGTCGAGCCCGAGGTGTAGAGGATGAACAGCGGGTCCTCGGCCTGCATCGGCTCGGGCTCGCACCAGGCCTCGACGGTGGGGGCGAGGTCGTGCAGCCAGACGTCGCGGCTGCCCTTCATCGCAATGTCGCCGCCGGTGTTGCGCACCACCAGCACCTTCTCGACGCCCGGCGCGTCGGCCAGCGCCTCGTCGACGTTCTTCTTCAGCGGAACGGTCTTGCCGCCGCGCCTGCCCTCGTCGGCGGTGATCACCACCCGGCTGTCGCAGTCGTTGATGCGGCCCGACAGCGAGTCGGGCGAGAAGCCGCCGAACACCACGGAGTGGACCGCGCCGATGCGGGCGCAGGCCAGCATGGCGTAGGCCGTCTCGGGGATCATCGGCAGGTAGATGGTGACGCGGTCGCCCTTCTTCACCTCGAGCGACTTCAAGACGTTGGCGAAGCGGTTCACCTCGTCCGAAAGCTGGCGGTAGGTGATCTTCTTGTCGGTGCCGGGAATGTCGCCTTCCCAGATGATGGCGACCTCGTCGGCATGCGCCGCGAGATGCCGGTCGATGCAGTTGACGGAGACGTTCAGCACCCCGTCCTCGAACCATTTGATCGACACGTCCGGAAAGGCGAAGGACGTGTTCTTGATGATGGTCGGCGGCTTGATCCAGTCGAGCCGGCGGCTCTCATCCTTCCAGAAGCCGTTCGGGTCGCTCAGCGAACGCGCATAATCGGCCTCGTACTGGCTGGCCGTGGTCCGCGTGCGCTCAACGGCCGTCTTGCTGGGTTCGAAAACCAACGAGTCGCTCATCGAAAACTCTCCCCTGGCGCCCTTGTTCGCGGGCTTCGACCTCTTCTAGTCAAGCGGGAAGCGCGCGGCAAGGACACCAATTGCCGCCTTTAGCCGGATGGAAACCCTGGCTGTAAACCCTTTGTCGGCGCCTTGGCGTCAGAATGAGGCCGTGAAGGGGGCCTCACATGCCGGAACTGGGTTATCGCGCCGCATCACCTGCCGACCTCGACCTCGTCCATCGCGAACTGATGGCGGTGATCGACGAGTCGCCGCACTACTCGGAGCGCTTCAAGGCGCACGAGAAGGAGCGAATGACCAAGGGGTTTTTGCGCGCGCTGCAGCGGGTCGACCCGTTCCACGTGATCGTGCTGACGGCGGACGGGGTGCCCGGAGGCGGGCTGATCTCGGGGCCGGAGACCGGCTCGATCTTCCGCTACTGGAGCTGGATCTTCCCCTCGCACCGGCAGACGCGGCTGGGGCTCCACGGCATGCGGATTTTCGACGAGCACTGGGACAAGGGCAGGTTCCACAAGGCTTTCACCTTCGTCCGCCCCGAGAACGAGGTCGCGCTCGCCCTGCTCCGCCGCTACGGCTACGAGCAGGCCGCGCTCTTGCGCCAGCACATCTTCGGGCAGGACTACGTGGTGATGGAGAAGTTCTACACCAAGCTCACGGACGGCTACGATTCCGGCATGGGCATGGGGCGGCTCGCGCGGTTTAAGGCAGGACTCGAGCGGGTGCTGGGGGGTTAGGCACTGCCCTCACCCCTGCCCTTCCGAGCCCCTTGGCCGCGCCAGCATTTCCCTCAGCGTCGGCCAGATCGACACGTCGATGCCGGCATAGCGCCGAGCGGTGATCCACATCGCGGCCGACCAGATGCTCTGTGCGAGCAGCGCCGCCACGGCGGCGCCAATCAGGCCGTGCGCGGGGACCAGCAGCAGGTTGGCGCCGACGAGCACCGCCATACCGAGCCCGATCGCCGGCAGCGTCGCGTAAGGCCGGTCGTGCATCGAAAGCACCAGGGCGGCGGGGCCGAACAGCGAGCGGACACAGAGCGCGAGGCAGAGCACGCCGAGCGGCGCCGTGCCGGCCTGGAAATCGGGGCCGAACAGCAGCAGGAGCAGCGGCGCGGTGGCCACGACGACAATGAACAGCACCACCGAGATGCCGGCGGCGACGAGGTTGGCCTCGCCCAACTGGCGCATGAAGCCCGATCGGTCGGCGGCGGCACGGCTCTCGAACATCTCGGGCAGCGTCACCGCATAGACCGCCGCGACGCCGAAGGCGACGATCGAGAAGACGCGGGTCGTCACGCCGAAGACGGCAAGGCTTTCGCGATCGAGCAGGTTGGAGAGGATCAAAAGGTCGATATCGAAAAAGAAGTCGCTGGCGAGGACGATCAGCACCCAGGGCGCGGCGAAGCGCCACCACCGCTTCCAGTCGGAGGCGACGCTCGCCGTGCCCTCCGCGATCTCGCGCGTCGCGCGCAGCACCCACCAGAACTGCACTGCCGCGATCATGGCGAAGCCGATGGCCAGCAACCAGATCATCTCGGCGAACTTGGCCGCCGTCCCGAGCGCAAAGCCCGAGAGGACGAAGCAGGCGACGATCAGCAGCGGCCGGAAGATGGTGTCGGCGAAATAGCCCGCGAAGGGGCGCTTCAGGCCGACCAACAGCGTGCAGTTGGAAGTAACGACCGCCGTAGCGAAGGCCATGATGCAGGCCGGCAGCCAATGTTCCATCAGCACCTTGCCGGGCTCACCGAAGAGGCCGGCCAGCGGATAGCCGGCGACGAACAGCAGCAGCGTCATCGCCGCGGCGTGGCTGTAGGTGCGCCGCATGAAGTTGCGCAGCAGCCGTCCTTCCCCGCGGGCCCGGTACTCGGCCGCGAAATAGGTGCCGACGGTCTGGAAGCCGAGCGGCAGCAGCATCGCGAGGATGTTCACCGTCGCGATGATCAGCAGGTATTCCCCGAGCAGCCCGGCGCCCCAGAAGCGCGCGATGGCGGCCTGGGCGAGGAAGATCACGCCGGCGCCGAACACGCGCGCGGCGAAGATCACCGTCGATTGCGAGAGCAGCCGCTGCTTGAGATCCATCAAGCGTCCCCGGAGGGACGCTGCAGGTCGGGATTGGCGCGGTCGGGCCGCAGCCGGTCGATGTGGCGCTTCACATGGTGCAGCAGGTCGCGGGCGGCAAACGCCCCCTCGCCCAGCAGCCGCGGCCACCAGCGGGCGGCGAAGTTGGCGACCGGCGGCACCGGCTGGATCACGCCCCGGTCGCCGACCATGCCCTTCTTGAACTGGTGCAGGCCCTGGAACCCATCGGTGCCGCCGAGGTCGTACCAGGTGGCGCGGGTGTTGTCGCGCAACCAGCGGATCACGTGCCAGTGGAGGAAATAGCCGGCCCTGAGCTCGAGCGCCGCATCGCTGGTCGCGCCGTAGAGATAGACGGCGCGGTCGCCGGCCTTGAAGATCACCGCGCCCGCGACGATCGCCCCATCGTGGCGCACGAAGAACAGTTCGGGCCGCAGCAGCGGATCGGGCATCGCCATCAGGTCGGCGACGGTGTCGTAGGCAGAGTGGTCGGGGAACTTCTTGCGGTCGACCATCTGCTCGTAGAGCGCGGTGAATTCCGGCAGGGCCGCCGGCTCGGCATGCTCGAAGCTCAGCCCGGCCTTGTCGGCCTTGTTGAGATGGTAGCGCCACTTCTGGTGGAAGCTGGCGCGCTGCTCGGCATCGCTCAGGCGCAGGTTGACGATGTAGCGGTTGGGAAAGAGCAGCGTCGCGCCCTTCCGGAAGCCCTCGCGCGATCAGGTGCTCGTACTGCGCGTTCCGTTCGGTGAGCGAGGCGCGCGGCAGGATGGAAAGCATCATGCCGCGCCGCTCGGCATATTCGGCGCGCAGCGCCTCGATCATCGCGGCATAGACGGCAGGCGCATCGGCGTCCTGCTCGGATTTCAGCATCGGCGCCCACTTGGCGACGGCGATCGACGCGAGCTTCAGCGGCAGCGGCTGGATCATGATCAGGCAGCCGCCGACCACGGTCTCGCCGTCGAGAAAGAGCAGCGGCTCCTGCACGACGCCGGGCCAGCGGGCCCGGGCGAAGGTGTAGAGCTGCTCCTGGCAGACGCCGTCGAAGTCGGCGATCGCGGCGTCCCACTCGTCCACGGCGAGCCGGCGGATGGCCAGTTGGCGCGGGCCCCGGCGGACGGGCTTTTCGCCGATATCGGATGGCGGAGAGTCTACGAGCGACATGCGAACCCCCGGTACTTGACCGGGGGCAAACTAGCGATCCGCTGCTGACGATTTCCCTACTCGAACCAAAGGGATGCGCGAAAACGCTCCGACTGGTTAGGAGAAGGTAGCCGCAATCAATGCACTGCGACGGGTGGCGCGCCCTTGATCAGCGGGATCATCGGCAGCGAGTGGTCGAGGAGCTGGTCGGCGCCCTCGTAGAGCATGCGCACCGCCACGTAGAGGATGATCACGAGGCCGACCCAGGCGATCCAGCGGTGGCGGTTGAGCAGGCCGGCGATGAACGAGGCGGCTAGGCCCATCAGCACGACGGAGAGGCCGAGCCCGAAGATCAGCGCCTCGAAATGGTGCTGTGCCGCACCGGCGACGGCCAGCACGTTGTCGAGCGACATCGAAACGTCGGCGATGATGATCTGCAGCACCGCCTGGCGCAGCGTCTTCCTGGGCGCCCGGCCGGCGACCTTGCCGTCGGCATCGAGGGCGGAGCCCTCGAGAGCTTCCTGGGCCTCGTGCTCATTCTCGTGCGAGCCGAGCTCGCGATACATCTTCCAGCAGACCCAGAGCAGCAGCAGGCCGCCAGCGATCAGCAGGCCGCCGCCGAGCTGCAGCAGTTGCGTGGTGATGAGGGCGAACCCGATACGTAGAATAGTCGCTGCGGCAATGCCGATGAGGATGGCGCGCTTGCGCAGGTCCGAAGGCAGCCCGGCCGCCGCCAGCCCGATGACGACGGCGTTGTCGCCAGCCAATACCAGATCGATGACGATGACTTGAAAGAATGCCGCGAACGCCGAGGGGTCTAGGCCAAAGGGCATTCTTCTGAGTCTCCGTGAAGCTTTGTCTGATCGGCGCTATGTAGGGAAGGGTCGCGAAGCTGTGAAGTCCCCCCGAGCACATTTCCGCAGCAGTGGACGCCTGAAGGCACCGGAACCACCTGCGGCTTTCGACGTTGCGGCGAAGTGTGGAGGAAGGCTTGCGCGGTTCGATTCCGGCTGCTGCCCGGATCGCCGGCTGGACGGTGGATCCGGCGATCCTTGCGCCGCTCGCCCTCGGGCTCGTCCTCTACATGGCGGGAACCGTGCGCCTGTGGCGCAGCGCCGGCCCGAGCCGCGGCGCCAGCTACTGGCAGGTCGCGAGCTTCGTTGCCGGCTGGCTCTGCGCCGCAGCGGCCCTCGCCTCGCCGCTCCATGCGCTCAGCCGCGAGCTCTTCACCGCGCACATGATCGAGCATGAGCTGGTGATGGCCATCGCCGCCCCGCTGCTGGTGCTATCGCGCCCCCTGCCCGTGCTACTCTGGGCCTTTCCCGCGAGTTGGCGCCCGAACGTGGCGCGCGCCGGCAAGACCTTCGCCTATCTCATCGGCTGGGAGTTCCTGAGCCGCCCGCTGGTCGCGACCGCGCTCCATGCCGCGGCGATCTGGATCTGGCACGTACCGGCGCTGTTCGACGCGGCGCTCGAGAACGAGGTGCTGCACTGGCTGCAGCACCTGAGCTTCTTCGTCACCGCGATGTTCTTCTGGTGGGCGCTGTTCTCGACGCGGCGGCGGCTCGGCGTGGC
The DNA here is from genome assembly GCA_963708965.1 of uncultured Alphaproteobacteria bacterium. Lineage (GTDB taxonomy): Bacteria > Pseudomonadota > Alphaproteobacteria > Rhizobiales > Devosiaceae > Devosia_A. The sequence goes on from CAVPUP010000009.1 coordinate 178,383, forward strand.
GATCGCCTGCCTGTTCGTCACCGGCCTCCATACCAGTGTGCTCGGCGTGCTGCTGGCGATGGCTCGGCAGCCTCTCTACCCGACCCAGGCGCGGCTGGCGGCGAGGCTCGGAACCGACCCGCTCCTCGACCAGCAACTGGCCGGGATCATCATGTGGGTGCCGGCGGGCTTCATCTATGCCGCGGCAGGACTGACTCTCGCCGGCCTCCTGATCACCCGCTGGTCCGAGGCCGAGCAAGAGCAGGTCCGAAGCGCCTGAAGAGACATTGCATCCACCACCATCCCACACGGGCTGGAGCTGGCCGACCACCTCACCGCCGCCCTCTGGTCGGGACGACAAGAGGGCCAATTCCTCGATACTGGAGGGGATTGGTGGGTGCGCACGGACTCGAACCGTGGACCCGCTGATTAAGAGTCAGCTGCTCTACCATCTGAGCTACGCACCCGGTCCGGCGGCTGACTAACAGGGTGCCGGGTGCTTGTCCAGCACCCAATCAAATCCTTTTTGCACTTCCGTGCTTTCGCCAGATTGCTACCCTAACGGGCCCATCCCACCCTCACGGATGTACCGATGCCCCCGGACGACCTTTTCAGCGTGCCCCTCGCCTGGTTGCAGGCCAATGCCATGCCGCTGGTCAGCGCCCTGCTGGTGCTGGGGTTCGGCTGGTATCTGTCCCGCCTCGCGTTTCGACTGATCACCCAATATCTGCCGCGCGCCCATGGCGTGGACCAGACGTTCGCGCCGATTCTCGCTCAGGCAGCGCGCTATGGAATCATCATCTTCGCGCTGGTGACGGCGCTCGGTTATGTCGGCGTGCCCAGCGCCTCGGTCTATACCGTGCTCGGCGCCGCCGGCCTCGCGATCGCGCTGGCGCTGCAGAACACGCTCGCCAACATCGCGGCGGGAATCATGCTGGTGTGGCTCAGGCCGATCGCCATCGGCGAGTACATCGTGGGCGACGGCGTCGCCGGCGTGGTGGTGGAGATCGGGCTCTTCGGCACCAGGCTGCGCTCGACCAGCGGGCTCTACATCTTCACCCCGAACCAGAAGCTCTGGAACTCGGCCATCACCAATCACAGCCGCGAGCCGCGGCGGCGAATCGACGTCAACATCACGGTGCCGGACACCATCAATGTCGGCCACGCCCGCAGGACGATGCTGCGAATCGCCACCTCGGACAAGCGCGTGCTGGCAAACCCGCCGCCCACCGTTCATGTCGAGAGCTTCGCCGGCGACAAGATCGTGCTGCAGATGCGCACCTGGGTGCCGACGCCGGAATACCTGCCGGCACTGCGGGACCTCACCGAGAAGACGAAGCTCGCCATCAACAAGCTGCTGGTCTCGGGCGAGGAGCATGCGGAGGTGACTGTGGCCGCCGACCCGCACACGCAGACACCCGGGGGAGCGACGCCCGACCTGACGTGAGGTGATTCTCGCGGGTGGACCGCCCTCGTGGTTCGACAGGCTCACCACTAGGGCTAGTTTTGGGTAAGCCCCAATCTCCCCGGACCTCATCCTGAGCTTGTCGAAGGACGAGGTCCGCTCACCTCCCCCTCACGCGTGCCCATCCAAGCCGCGGAAGGCGTCCTTGCCCCAGATCGCTTCCACCTGCTGATTCTTGCCGCAGCCGGCGCGGTAGCGGGCGTAGTGCTCGGCCCGGGTGAGGCCGTTCACCAGCCGCTCGCTGCCCTCCCAGAAATTCTGGTGGAAGGCTTCGGCGGGCCAGAAGGTGGGGGCCATGGCGATCAGGGTGGCGACGGGCTTGCCGAGCGCGGCGGCGGTCGCTTCCTTGCCGGCCTCGGCCTCCTTCAGCTCGGCCTCGCTGCCGGCATAGATGGCGGTGGTGTAGCTCTCGCCGAAGTCGCAGAACTGGCCGCGCGTCTCGATCGGATCGATGAGGTGGAAGTAGGTGTCGACCAGCTCCGCGTAGCTGGTGACGGTCGGGTCGTACTCGATCTTCACCGCTTCCCGATGCCCGGTGGTTTCGGTGACCACCTGCTCGTAAGTGGGATTGTCGACGTGGCCGCCGATATAGCCCGAGGTGGTGGAGATGACGCCGGGCGCATGGTCGAAATCGCTCTCCACCGACCAGAAGCAGCCCCCCGCGAAAATGGCCGTCGCGGTCTCGGCGGCCTGCGCTCCAGTCAGCGACAAGACGCCCGCAAGAGCCACGGTGAGCGCCAGCGCATTCTTCTTGAACATTTCCACCCCTCCAGATGATGGGAAATAAATGGACCTCTGCCGCGTCACGCACAACACAAAGAATAGTGCGGAGGTGGCGGGTCCGGTGCCCTGCCCTCCTGGTTCGACAAGCTCACCATAAAGGCCTCTGAGAGTTCCCTCCTCCCCTCACCCCAGCTCCTTCCGCGCCGTCAGCAGGATGCTCGTCTCGGTGTTGGCGATGCCGTCGATCTGGCGGATTTTGCCGAGCAGTTCGTCGAACTCGTGCAGGGTGGCGCTTTCAATCTCGGCGACGACGTCCCAGCGGCCGTTGGTGGTGTGCAGGCGCCGGATCTCGGGGAAGCCGGCGAGGCGGCGGATGACCTGCTCGGAGTTCTTGCCGTCGACCTCCACCATGGTAACGGCGCGCACGGCGTCCTCGCGCCCCGGCGCGTGCACGACGACCGTATATCCGGTGACGACGCCGGAGCGTTCCAGCCGCTCCATCCGGGCGGTGACGGTGGCGCGGGCGACGCCGAGCTCGGCGGCGAGCTTGGCCACCGGCGTGCGGGCGTCGGTGCGCAGCAGCGCCAGCAGGCGATGGTCGAGATCATCGAGGCCGGGTGTGCCGTTTGTCATCTCATGCCGACAGTTTGCTCACTCCACCGGGTATTCTTGGCACTATTCGGTCTTTTCGTCAGCAGACCTCGATCCCCACATCATCGCGTTACTGAATCGAGGGGACTCAATGTTGCACAGGGCCCGCGCCGATCACCTGTTCCCGCGCAACCGCATCGCACTGATCGGCCTGCCGACCGATGCCGGCGCCTCCTGCCGGGGGGCCGCTCTCGGGGCCGAAGCGTTGCGGGCTGCCGGTCTTGCCGGACGGCTGGCTCGAGCCGGCTACCGCGTCGAGGACCTCGGCGATCTCCCGGTGGAACGCGGTGTGCCGCCCGCGGCCGAGATCGACGCGCTGGCGGTGCTTGCGAGCCATGCCGGCTATCGCTGCCTCGAATATGGGGCGCAGCCGGTGTTCCTCGGCGGCGACCACTCGATCTCGATGGGCTCGGTGGCCGGGGTGGCGCGCCATTGCCGCGAGGCCGGGCGGCCGCTGTTCGTGCTGTGGCTCGATGCGCATGGCGACTTCAACACCAAGTCCACGACGGAAACCGGGAACATCCACGGCATGGCGCTGGCCCGGCTCTGCGGCGAGTCCGGCTTCGACAATGCACCGAGCTGGTTCGCGCAGGTCGATCCCGACAACGTACTGATCTTCGGCGCCCGCTCGCTCGATTGCGAGGAAGCGGAGCTGATCGAGGAGCGCGGCGTCGAGGTGCTGGACGCCGATACGATCCGGCTCGCTGGCGTCGAGCACCTGCTGCAGCCGTTCCTCGAGCGGGTCGAGGCAGCCCATGGACACCTTCACGTCTCCTTCGACATCGACGTCATGGACCCGAGCCTCGCGCCCGGCGTGGGCACCACCGTTCCCGGCGGCCTCACCCTCGAGGACGGTACGGCGGTGATGGACCTGCTGCACCGGAGCGGTCGCGTCCGCTCGCTGGACCTCGTGGAGCTCAATCCGCTGCTCGACCGCAACGGCATGAGCGCCGACCTGATGGTCGACCTGACCACCCGCTTGTTCGAGGGTCCCGGGCAGGCTCCCGCCGGCTCTCGGTCGGCAGTGCTGGAGCGCGCCTGAACGCCCTGGCCCCTCACTGGGCCAGCGCGATCTCCGCCACCAGCCCGCGATGGTTCGAGCCCATCGCATCGTCGAGCGATTCGATCCGCTCGATCAGCAGCGGCGCGCGGGTGAAGACATTGTCGATCGGCACGCCCAGCGGCCCGAACCGCACCGGCCAAGTCGCCGGATACAGCGGGCCGGGAATGAGTTTGGCGTCCTTGGCGAGGCGCGCGATGTTGTCGGACCACGCCGCGGCGTTGAGGTCCCCGGCAAGCAGCAGCGGCCCTTCGATCTCGGCCAGCACCTGGTTGAGGATGTAGGCCTCCTCGTACGCGAAATAGTCGAAATAGGGTTTCACCATGTGCACGGCGACGAGGTTGATGCGCTCTCCGCCGATTACGCTCGTGGCGGTGACCAACCGGTTGGTCCAGATGGAGCTCAGCGAGCGGACCGCGACGTCCTCGAGCGGCGTGCGCGACAGCATCACCGTGTCGCAGGTCGCCACCTCGTCGCAGCCGACGCGATAGGGAAAACTCGCGGCGAGTTGGGCCAGATGGCTGTCGATCGGCGTCGCCTCCATCAGGAAGACCACATCGGCATCCGAACCCGCGAGAAAATCGGCGATCTGCGCGCCGTTCTCGTTCTGGTTGAGAAGGTTGAAGCTCAACAGCTTCAGCAGCGGCCGGTGCGGCTGGCGGTCGAGCGCCCCGCGCAACTGCTGCTGTCCGTAGACGATCTGCGCGCCCTCACCGAGGCTGAGCCCCGCCAGCAGCAGGAACAACAGCGCTCGCCACCAGGCGCCGGTGGCGAGCAGCATGACCACGAGCAGCAGCAGCCCCGCCGCGATATGGAAGCGCAGCGACTGCAGGATCGCTTCTCCGGGCACGCCCAGGTCGACGCTGACGGCCACGAGCATGGCGCAGACGACCAGTGCAAATGCGGTAATCGCCCCTCTCGACTCGCGCAGCAAACCGAATTCTCCAGCAAGCGGCGGAGCTTAGCGGGGTGGGTGGAGATAGGCTAGAGGGGGACGGGGGTGAGCTCCGGGGGAGTGACCTCGTCCTTCGACAGGCTCAGGATGAGGTCACGGAGAGATCGGGATGCGGTCAGGGAGACCTTCAGGAATGAATCGATGCCGACACCCTACCCTCTCCAGGGGGATGGAATCCGTGGGTCCCCGGGTCTTCGCCCGGGGATGACGGAGTTTGTTGAGCGCCTAACTCCCACTCACCCATCGTCACAGCCATTTATCCACCGTCATCCCCGGGCTTGACCCACGGCTGTCCGGTTGAGTTTTGGTGGACAGGTTGCACGGTGTTGATTCGACTGGTGTTCAAGACGTTGACGCGTCACTTGGCAGCAGTTGGAGCCCCACCGTGGGGTCGGGAGGCAGACCGTTGGGTCCCTGGTCTTTGCGACCGTAACCGGGCTCGGGTCGCCTCCCGACTGCGTGTTTACGCACCTGAACAGTTGAACGAGGCCGGTTGCATCGGACCTCGCAGCACAGGGACAGGCCCATGATCATAGCACCTGGCTTTATCGGTATCGACGTTTCCAAGGACCATCTCGACATTTTCGACGGCAGCGCCCGGCGGATCGCCAACACGCCGGCGGCGATTGCGGGCTGGCTGCGCGGGCTCGAGCCGCCGCGGCTGGTGCTGTTCGAGGCGACCGGCCGCTACGACCGCAGCCTGCAGCTGCAGTTGCACGCCGCCGGCCTCCGCTTCGTGCGGGTCAACCCGCTGCACGCCCGCGCCTTTGCCCGCGCCACCGGGCGGCTGGCCAAGACCGACGCCATCGACGCCCGGCTGCTGGCGGCCATGGCCCAGGCGCTGCCGCTCACGCCGCGGCCGCCGGCCGACCTCGAGCGGCAGGCGCTCGCCGAGCTGCATCGGCGCCGGGCGCAACTGGTCGCCTGCCGGCAGCAGGAGCGGACCCGCCTGCACACCGCCAGCCCGGCCATCGCCCCCGGCATCGCCAGCCACCTGGACTGGCTCGATACCCAGATCCACAGGCTCGACCAACAGATCGCCGCCCAGATCCGCGCCTCGGCCGCGCTCACCCAGGCCGCCCACCTGCTCCGCTCGATCCCCGGCATCGGTCCGGTCGCCACGACGGCGCTGCTCGCCCTCGTGCCCGAGCTCGGCCAACGCTCCGGCAAGACCATCGCCGCCCTCGCCGGCCTCGCCCCCATCAACCGCGATTCCGGCCAGTTCCGCGGTCAGCGCACCATCGCCGGCGGACGCGCCGAGGTGCGCAACATCCTCTACATGGCCGCCCTCGCCGCCTGCCGCTCCACCTCCCGCTTCGCCACCTGCTACGCCGCCCTGACCGACCGCGGCAAGCCAGCCAAACTCGCCCTCATTGCCGTGGCCCGCAAACTCATCGTCACGGCCAACGCCATCCTGAAGACCGGCCAGCCCTTCGCGACATGAACACAGTTGCCCGGGTCAATCCCGAATGACAGTATGGCGCATAACTAACAATCATCGTCACAGCATTATCCACTTCGGGCTTGACCCGGGGACCCACGGATCGGCCCGCACAACCTCGGATGCAACCCACCCCGATCCCTCCGGGCCTCATGGTGAGCCTGTCGAACCGACGCCCCCCCTCACAGCCCCTTCGTCATCTGCACGCAGATCGCTGCCGACATTGGCGAGTTCCTGCTCATCCCACACCTCCGGCGACCAGCCGAGCTTTTCGTAGAAGCCGACCGACTGGCGGGCGGCGTTCGAGCGACAGCCGGGTCATGCCGCGGGCGCGGGCATGCTCGATGAGTAGGCGCTCGATGGCCGAGCCATGCCCCTGCCGCTGCGCTCTGCACGATGCCGACGAGCCGGACGATGCCGCCGTCGTTGCGCGGATCGAGCCGAGTGGTGCCGATGGGCACGCCGTCGCGCAGCAGCAAGAATTTCGTGTGCGCCGGGTTGGTGTCGTCGGGGTGGGCCCGATTGTAGACGATGCCGGGGTGCCGCTCTTGGCGTGAACAGCACCTGCAGCCGGATGCTATGCATCGCCTCCCAGTCCTCGGGCGTCGCCAGTTCGCGCAGTTCGTAACCCAATCAACCCTCCCACAATGAAAGAAGCCGCCCCGAGGGGCGGCTACCGATGCACTTGCTATGCGGCGACGATCAGCTCGCCACGGCCTCGGTAGCGCCCTGCGCCGCCGCGCCGCGCTCGAGCAGCAGGCGGTTGTAGGCGTTGATGTAGGCGCGGGCGGAGGCGACGAGGGTGTCGGGCTCGGCGGCGTTGCCGGAGACGATGCGGCCGTTCATCTCGAGCCGGACATGGGCGCTCGCCTGCGCGTCGGTGCCGCCGGTGACGCCGTCGATGGCGTAGAGGACGAGATGCGGGTCCTTGCCCACGGCCTGCTTGATGGCGTTGAAGATCGCATCCACCGAGCCGGTGCCGTCGTAGGCGGCCGAGCACTTCGGCGCCGTCGATGCTCATGGTGATGTCGCAATGGTGCACGCCGCCGGTCTTGGAGACCACCGCCATGTCGACGAGCTTGATGCGGTCGTCGATCGAGCCCGCCTCGTCATCGACCAGCGCGACGATGTCGGCGTCGTAGACGTGCTTCTTGCGATCGGCGAGATCCTTGAAGCGCTGGAAGGCTTCCTGGCGGAGTGCTGGCCGGCGCGAGGTGAGGCGTCTCGATCCCGGGTCAAGCCCACGGCTGTCCGGTTCGATGTGAGTAGACAGGTTGCACGACATTGATTTTACTATGTTTCAAGCACTTGGCGGTGTTTTGGACATAGAAGGGATCAATGCCATGCCGCACCATAATAGCGTATTGCACGGGCTTCTGAAGTACGTGCCGTGGTCGAAGTTCGAAGCGCTTGTTGAGACGCACCAGACTGACGCGCGGGTGCGGCGGCTGTCGACGCGCAGCCAACTGGTGGCGTTGCTGTATGGTCAGTTGGCAGGAGCTGCCTCGCTGCGCGAGATTGAGACGGCGATGGCCAGCCATGCTGGCGGGTTGTACCATCTGGGGGCGCGGCAGGTGTCGCGCTCGACGCTGGCCGATGCCAATGGGCAGCGCTCGCATGCGGTGTTCTCGGGGCTGTTCGCCCATATGGCCGGCATGGCCGGCCGCGGCTTTCGCCGTTCCAGCGCCGATGCGGTGCGGCTGATCGATTCGACCGGCATCCGGCTGTGCGGGCTGGCGACCCAATGGGCCCGCTTCTGCAAGGGGGTGCAGGGGGCCAAGGCCCACATGATCTACGACCCCGACGCCCAAGAGCCGCTCTATGTCGAGGTGACGACGGCCAGGGTCAACGACATCACCGTGGCCAAGGCCATGCCCATCGAGCCGGGCGCCACCTATGTGTTCGATCTGGGCTATTACGACTATGGCTGGTGGGCAAAGCTCAATGACGCCGGCTGCCGCATCGTCAGCCGGCTGAAGGCGAATACGCCGCTGACCCTGGTCGCCGAGCAGGCGCTGCCCGAGGGCTCCAGCCTGCTCTACGATCGCATCGGCACCTTGCCCGAGCGCCTCTCATCGACCCGCCACAACCCGTTCCACGACCCGGTGCGCGAGATCGGCGTCCTGCTCGAGAGCGGCAAGGCGCTGCGCGTCGTCACCAATGACCTCGATGCCCCGGCCCATGAGATCGCCGAGCTCTACAAGCGCCGCTGGCAGATCGAGCTGTTCTTCCGCTGGATCAAGCAGACCCTCAGGATCAGGCACTTCGTGGGCCACAGCGAGAACGCCGTCCGCATCCAGATCGCCGTCGCGCTGATCGCCTACCTGATCCTCAAACTCGCCAACCAGGCGTCGCAGCTCGTCCCGAGCCCCCTCGCCTTCACACGCCTCGTCCGTGCCAACCTCATGCACAAACGACACATCCACCAACTCCTCGAACCACCAAAACCCCCACCTCAAAACTCACAACAGCTCACCCTCCAAATCTGAACCGGACAGCCGTGGGTCAAGCCCGGGGAGGAGGGGCCCCCCGGGCTTGACCCGGGGACCCATAACTAGACGCCGCGCGGATAGTGGCGTGAATGCCCCCCAGCACCCTGGGCCCTACTCCCCCAGGTCCAGCGTCCCCTCGCCGATGATCACCGCGTGGCCGCCGATGCCGCCGTGGGTGAGGACGCCGTCCTCCTTGCGCACCTGCAGCGAGATGAGGCTCGGGCGGCCCATCTCGTGGCCCTGGCGCAGGCGGAACTCGCTCTGGCCGTCGGGGCTGGTGCGGGCGATAAGCCCGATCAGCGCGGCGGCCGCCGAGCCGGTGGCCGGGTCTTCGCCCAGTCCCATGCCGGGCGAGAACATCCGCGCCGCGAAGTCGTTGCCGCGCTCCTCGGGGGTGGGGGTGAAGGCGTAGACCGAGTTGTGCCCCTCCGGGTAGACCTTGTCCCAGCCGCGCCGCTCGAGCCGGATCCGCCTGAGCGCCGCCGCGTCCTTGACCGGCACGAGGTAGAACGGCACGCCGGCCGAGAACAGCGCCGGCTCGTAGGGGCCGCAGCCGATATCCTCGAGATCGAGGCCCAGCGTCATGGCGATCTCCGCCTTGCTCGGGGCCTTGCCCACCTCCTCCGGAAGCCGCGGCAGCCCGAAGCGGGCCTGGCCGACGCTCTTGCTGACCCGCTCGATCACGCAGGTGAGGACGCCGATCTTCTCCTCCAGCCGGATGGCCGTGTTGCGGTTCTGCAGCCCCAGCACCACCGCGGCGCCGACGGTGGGGTGACCGGCGAAGGGCAGCTCCACCCGCGGGGTGAAGATGCGCACCGCCGCGCTGTGCCGCACCGAATGCGGCTGCTGGATGAACACCGTTTCGGAGAGGTTGAACTCACCGGCGATGGCCTGCATCTGGTCGTCGAGCAGGCCGTCCGCCTTCATCACCACCGCGAGCGGGTTGCCCTTCAGCGGCTCGGTGGTGAACACGTCGAGCAACAGGTAGTTGAGTTCGCATTCTCGTCAATTCCGCAAATGCTCAGCAGTTGCGGCAGCGGAAAAGCGGGTGTCAAGCGGCAGGCTGGCTCGCACTCGAAAAATACTGCGGCGCCAAGGCGCTGCGGCTCAATCCTCGGGCGGCAGGGTCAGCGGCGCGGGGTCGATGCCGAGGTGCTGGCAGATCGCGCTCACCACATAGCCATGATCGCGCCGGCCCGGCACGCCGGAGACGGTGATCGCACCGACGACGCCTACCCCCTCGATGCGGATCGGGAAGGAACCGCCATGCGCGGCATACTCGGCATCGTCGACATTGGCGTCGGGCGCGAAGCCGCGGCCGTTGCGCTTGAGCCGCAGCGTCATGGCGTAGGAGGCGCGGTCCCAGCGCTTCACGCAATTGCTCTTCCGCCGCATCCAGTCGACATTGTCGTCGCTGGTCCCCGGCATGGCGTAGAAATAGAGCTGCCGGTTCCACAGCCGGATATCGATCGCCAGCGCCTCCCCCGCCGCCTCGGCCAGCTGGCGGATGGTGTTGCCCACGGCCAACGCGTCCCGCTCGTCAAAACCCTTCAACGCCAGCCGCCGCTCCTGCTCCGCCACGAGCGCGATATCGTCTTCAACGGACATGCGAATCCCTCCCTGTGCGGGGAGGATGAGAGGTCGGGTGGGGAGCGGGGTCAAGGGTGGGGGGCGCGGACGACGAAGGTCGAGAATTTCGAGCCGCTGGCGATCTGGCCCAGGGCCGCCTCGACGTAGGGCACGACCGGCTCCGAGAGCCGCGGCAAGTCGAGCCACTCCATTCGATCGTGCTTGTGGGGCTCCATCTTCCGCGGGGCTTCGGTCACGTTCGGAAACTCGAAGTAGAAGCCGAGCCATTCGCCATCGGGCATGAACACGTGCTGCACGTGGACGAGCTCGGCTGCCGTCGCGGGGACGGTGAGACCCACTTCTTCTGCGAGCTCGCGAGCGGCAGCGGCAGCGAGCAACTCGTTGCCGTCTATGGCGCCTGCGGGAACGCTCCAATAGCCATCAAGCCAGCCCGTGGAGGATCGACGTAGAGCGAGGACGTCGTTTCCACGGCGCACCAGACCGAAGACGGAGACACTCAGTTTGAAGCGTTCTCTTGGATTCATCGGCGCAAGGCCCAGGCGCTCACTGAGTGCTCACCCTCCAGTCGCCACAGAGAACGCATCGAACAACGGCTGCCGGTCCGCCGGCTGGCCGGGAAAGTTCGCCAACCCGGCATCGATCGTCGCCCAGGGCAGCGCGCTGTCGGTCCAGATGTTGCCGACCGGGGTGGCCCAGCTCGGGTCATCGAGGGTGCCCGGCTTCACTATCAGCATGGAAGGCGAGGCCAAGGGCTCGTTCCAGAGCTTGGTGCCGCACCTGGCGCAGGCGAGCATCCGGACGGTGCGGCCGCTGTCGGCCGGCTTGTCGTAGGCGGTGAGCTCGCCGCTCAGGTGCTCGAGGCGCTCTCGCGCGACCGGCATCGACATCGAGTGCGTGGCGCCGCTCGACTTCTGGCAGTCACGGCAATGGCAATTGTAGACGGCGAGGGGCGCGCCGGTGATCCGGTAGCGCACCGCGCCGCAGAGGCAGCCGCCCTCGATGGGGAAATCCGGCAATTCGATCCTGGTCATCTGTTCCCTGACACAGCTGTTCAGTCGCGGTTCACGTCGCCTCACTCATAAGCCGCGCCCTGGCGGTGGCAAGGGCCTCCGCCATGAGAGGGAGACCCACGATGAACTACTTCACCTCATTGTTCCGCCGCGCGGAACGCAGGCGGGCGCTCAGCGACCTGCTGAAGCTCGACGACCACCTGCTGCGCGATATCGGCCTCACCCGCTCGGGCGTCGTCGAAATGCGCAAGCGCCGCAACCACGGATCGCCGTCGCGCGACCATGAGTGATTGCGCCGCCGCCGGCATCCGGAAGTGAAGGGCTCCGCGCCAGATCGCCGGAGCCCTTCATGATTCTGGGCCTCGACGGGGTCCGGCTGATAGGCTGAGGGCCGAGAAATCGCGAGGCATCCGATGAGCGCCACATCAAGCCCTTCTGCAACACACGAGGCGGCCCGCCGCTTCAGTCTCCGCCACGTCGAGCCCACCCCCAAGCCGCGGACCTACGGCGAATACCTCGCCGACCGCATCGCCGCGATCGTCGGGTCGTGGAGCTTCATCCTCAGTCAAACGGCGCTGCTCGCGCTCTGGATCGTTCTCAACATCGTCGGCTGGGTGCAGCACTGGGATCCGTATCCCTTCATCCTGCTCAACCTGGTGCTCTCCTTCCAGGCGGCGTTCACCGCGCCGGTGCTGATGATGGCGCAGAACCGGCAATCCGATATCGACCGCCACAAGGCACAGCTGGATTACGACGTGAACCTGCGCGCCGAGCTCGACATCGAGGCCCTGCACGAAAAGATCGACCTGTTGCGCCAGGAGGACATCACCAGGCTCGTCGGCCTGCTGGAGGTGCTGACCAAGGAGCGGCTCGAGAAGGGGGAGGGGAAGACGTGAACAAGGAAGGGGCCCGAAGGCCCCTTCCCGACAGCTTGCGGATGGCGCGAGGCCGTCCTCAGTTCTTGGCCTTGTCGACCAGGGCGCCGGCCTTGATCCACGGCATCATGCCGCGCAGCTTCTCGCCGACTTCCTCGATCTGGTGCTCGTCGGCGAGGCGGCGGGTGGCCTTGAAGCGCGGGCGCCGGCCTTGTATTCCTGCATCCATTCGCGAGGTGAACTTGCCCGACTGGATGTCGTCCAGGACGCGCTTCATCTCGGCCTTGGTCTCCGCGGTGATGATGCGCGGACCCGAGACGTACTCGCCGTACTCGGCGGTGTTCGAGATCGAGTAGTTCATGTTGGCGATGCCGCCCTCGTAGATCAGGTCGACGATCAGCTTCACTTCGTGCAGGCACTCGAAATAGGCCATCTCGGGCGCGTAGCCGGCCTCGACCAGCGTCTCGAAGCCGGCGCGGATCAGCTCGACGAGGCCGCCGCAGAGCACGGCCTGCTCGCCGAACAGGTCGGTCTCGCATTCCTCGCGGAAGTTGGTCTCGATGATGCCCGAGCGGCCGCCGCCGACGCCCGAGGCGTAGGCCAGGGCGATGTCCTGGGCGTTGCCGGTGGCGTCCTGGTGGACGGCGATCAGGCAGGGCACGCCGCCGCCCTTCTGGTACTCGCCGCGCACGGTGTGGCCGGGGCCCTTGGGCGCGATCATGATCACGTCGACGGTCTTCTTGGGCTCGATCAGGTTGAAGTGGACGTTGAGGCCGTGCGCGAAGGCGATCGCGGCGCCGTCGCGGATGTTGGGCTCGATCTCGTTCTTGTAGATGTCGGCCTGCAGCTCGTCCGGGGTCAGCATCATGATGACGTCGGCCCAGGCGGCGGCCTCGGCGACGGACATGACCTTGAGGCCGTCGGCCTCGGCCTTCTTGGCGGACGCCGAGCCCGGACGCAGCGCCGACGACGACGTTCTTGACGCCCGAAGTCGCGCAGGTTCAGCGCGTGCGCATGGCCCTGCGAGCCATAGCCGACGATGGCGATCTTCTTGGTCTTGATGAGGTTGAGATCGGCATCGCGATCGTAATAGACGCGCATGGAGTGTCTCCCTTTCGTGCGTTTGGCCAAGACGGCCGATTGGTTGCGGCCCGGCGTGCCATTCTTCACCGGGTCATCCCCGCGAAAGCGGGGACCTCCGTTTGGTTCTCGGCGCCGCAGGGATTCCCGCCTTCGCGGGGAATGACGCCGGTGGGTGGGCAACTATACGGCCCGCACCCGTAGATCTCCAAGAACTGCTCCGTCGCCTGCGCCGCGTCGCGGGCGATCTCGGCATCGGTCGGATGGATCGCCTCGCCGAGCAGCAGGCGGATCTGCACGTCGCGCACCACCAGCCCGAAGAAGCTGCGATAGGCCTGCTCGGAACTGTCGAAGCGCAGCAGCCGCGCCTCGCGCCCCGCTTCCAGCACCGGCTTCAGGCGCTTCCTGATGGCCAGCGGCCCGTTCTCCAGGACGATCGCGCCGAGCCCGCTCGCCTCGGCCACCGAATGGGTGATGGCCAGCCGATTGAGCGTCACCGACACCTCGCCGGCGATGGTGCCGAGGAGGTCGCGCGCGAACTGCTCGATGCTTGGCGCAGCGACGCGGCATCGAGCCGGCGCCGATCGACCTGCGGCATGCGCACCTTCGCCGCCTGCCACTGCACCGTCGCGGTCAGCAGCCCGTTGCGGTCGCCGAACCACTTGTAGAGCGTTTCCTTCGAGCACGAGGCCCGGCGCGCCACCGACGTCATGGTCAGCCGGTCGCCCTGCTCGACCAACAGGTCGAGCGCCGCCGTCAGCACCTGCTGCTGCCGCGGCGTGAAACTCTCCTCGCGATGCGCCATCGCCACCGCCAATGCTCTCTCCCTTTCGTCGGGCGCCGCGATGCGCACAAAAGCGCACGCCGGTTCGCGTCGTTGCTCGGCTACGCGTACCGTAACGTACGGTTCGGCGCAAGAGGGATGGGGCGGGGCTGGGTTGCGGAGGGACCGGTGTGAGCTGCCCCTCTCGTATTCCAGTGCCAGAGCCGAGGGAGTTCTGTTCGCCAGCTCCAAACCAGCTAGGCCGGCGATCCGGCCAAGACGGGGTTCACTTCAGCGGCCTGAACCTGGTGGACCTCACCGCGGCAGCATGGAGCGGCTGGAGTTCGCCGGCGGCAGCTTCTTCGAGACTGTTCCGGACGGAGACGCAACGCTGATGATGGAGGTGCTGCACGATTGGAGCGACGATGAGTGCGCTCGCATCCTCAAGACCATCCGCCGCAACGCAGCGCCGGGCAGCCGACTTCTGGTCATCGAGGCAGATGTCGGCGAAGGGGACGAACCAAAGTGGGGCAAGCTCCTCGACGTTATCATGATGACGCTATTCGCTGGGCGCCAGCGCACGCGCGCGGAGTTCGAAAGGCTATTCAGCGCTTCAGGCTTTAAACTCATCGACGCTACGCCGACAGCTGACGGATCAAAGATCTTTATCGGCGAGCCGGATTGAATAATCGCATCGCGCAAACTTGATGATCGCCTAGCCCATCCCGCAGCTGGCGCTCTCATCGTCTACCGAACCAAGAACAGTAGTTGACGTACCCTTGTGTGATCCGAGGGCGTAGGACCGCCAGGACGATAACCCTGCGAGCCGACGGGGGAACGCCCTGCTCGTCATCGAGCAGCCCGCTCAGCGCGCCACAAGCGGACGCTTGGCAACGTCCGCAGTGCGCCAGGAGATATGCGGCGCCGGCTGGTGCATGGCTTGTTCCTCGAGCGCATTTGGACGAGCAGGGGCCGAGCAGGGTTGCCCGGCCCCTCTACTCCTAGAGGCCCCCGCCGCCGTGGATCTCCCTGACCTTCTCGGCGGCGTCCTTGGCGATCATTGCCCGGCCCGCAAGACTTCTAAAGACCCCCGCCCCCGTGGAGCCCCCTCACCTTTTCGGCGGCGTCCTTCGCCGCCTCTTCGACCGTCATGGCCCCGGTCAGCGCGTTCTGCATCATGTCGGGGACGATGATGTTCATGATCTCCGGCGCCTCCGGCAGGGCCGGGAACGGGATGCCGTTGGGCAGCATCGAGGTCGTGACGTCGAGGAACTTGATGGTGTCGAGGCGTTCCTTCATCCACTTGGTCCTGAAGCCGTTGACGTTGCCGGGGTTGGACGCCGACCAGGCGAGCTTCAGCGACCATTCGGGGCTGGTCCACATGCAGATCAGCGCCTTGGCCGCCGGCTCGTCGACCTTGCCGCCTTCGACGAACTCGGGCTTGACGATGTGGATGTTGGACCCGCCGAACACCACGGCGCGCTTGCCGTCGGGGCCGGTGGGGATCAGCCCGTAGCGCATGCTCTCGAGGACCTTCTCGGCCTTGGCCTTGTCGGCACCCGTCGCCTGGCCGGCGAGCTCGATCATCCGGGCATATTCGGACGGGTGCGAGATCATCATCGCCAGCTGCCCGGAAATGAACGGCGCCTGGTTCTCGGCCTGCGTGTTGGTCAGCGCCGAGACCGGCACCGACTTGTCCCTGACATACATGTCGTAGGAGGCCTGCAGCGAGCGGATGCTCTCCGGGCTGTCGAGCCGCACCTCGCCATAGGTCGGGTTCGGGTCGGCCTCGTCGAACACGCCGCCGCCATAGCCCCAGAGCTGCGGCATGTAGCGATAAGGCGTGTTGCCGGCGTTCTGCTTGGCAACGAGGCCGTAACCGGAGATGCCGAGCTTGTCGTGGATCTGCTTCGAATAGGCGACGACATCATCCCAGGTGGCCGGCGGATTGTCCGGATCGAGGCCCGCCTGCTTGAAGAGGTCGGCGTTCCAGATGAACGCCATCGTCTCGTTGTTGGTGGGGATGCCGTAGACCTTGCCGTCCCAGGTGACCGCCTTCATGGCGCCCGGCCAGAAGTCCTCGGTCTTGTAGCCGACATCCTCGGGCTTCAGCTCCTCGAGGTAGCCCTTGGCCGCGAACTCGGTGCCGCCCGAGGATCTGCAGGCGGATCGTCATCGGCGCGGCGTTGCCGAGCAGCGCCGTGCGGAACTTGTCGAGCAGCTCGTTGTAGGTGATGCCCTGTTCGGTGAGCTCGATGTTGGGGTACGTGGCGCGGAACGCCGCGAAGAAGTCGCGGTAGTTGTCCCGCATGATCTGCGGATCCGCCTCGAAGATGCCCTGGTACCAGAAGGTCAGCTTGCCCTTGTAGTCGGTGGGCGTGATCGAGTTGCAGTGCCCGACGGTATCGAATTCCTCCGTGCCGGCGATCGAACGCACGTATTCCGGCGACCACTTGCTGAGGTCGATGCCTTCGGCCAACGCCGTAGAGGTCAGCAGGCTGGCCGCCAGGGCAGCCGACGCCACGCCATGCGCAAGCGCACGGCCAATTCCGTGTTCTGACATGAAGTCCCTCCTCCCACCCGCGTCCTGCGCCCCTCGCGCAGGCCGAGAATGCCTGGCCGGCAATTAGCCGGCAGCCAAGTTAACGCCCGGATTTCCGCACAGGCAACCGGAATTTCGCGAAATTTCTTCCATCTCTCTGGAGTTCTTGCTGAAACTCGGCGAAGCTGCAGCAGAAGACCCGGAGAAAATCCCCTAGATGAGCGAGTTCAAGGCGCGGCCGCCGGTAGGCATTGATCCGACCGGAGTGTCCCAGGAAGGCGCCGCCGTCTACGAGCTCATCCGCGACGAGATCATCTCCGGCCAGCTCGAGGCGAATGCCCGGCTGGTGGTGGCCGAGCTGTCGCAGCGGCACGACGCGCCCGCCAATGCGG
The DNA here is from genome assembly GCA_963708965.1 of uncultured Alphaproteobacteria bacterium. Taxonomy (GTDB): domain Bacteria; phylum Pseudomonadota; class Alphaproteobacteria; order Rhizobiales; family Devosiaceae; genus Devosia_A. The sequence goes on from CAVPUP010000009.1 coordinate 195,401, forward strand.
TGCGCGAGGCGCTGCAGCTGCTGCGCTCGCAGGGCTTCGTGCTGCTCGTGCATAACAGGAGCGCCCGGGTCCGCCCGATCGACCGCGACTTCGTGCGCGACGTCTACGAGATCGGCGTCCTGATCGAGCCCTCGATGGTGCGCTGGTTCGTCGACATGGCCACTCCCGCCGACATCGCGGAGCTGGAACGGATCCAGCAGCAGATCGAGGCGAACAACTTCGCCGACCCGGTGCTGCACAGCGAGCTCGACACCCAGTTCCACACCGTCATGTACGAGCGTCACTACAACCATCTCGCGGCCGAGCTCTGGTGGAAGCACCGCGAGGTGCTGCGCGCGCTCGGGCGACGCTACAGCTTCACCCTGTCGCGGCGCGCCCAGGTGATCCGCGATCACCGCGAGCTGATCCGGATGGTCAAGGACGGCAATGCCGAAGGGGCGGCTGCGCTGATCGCCCAGCATGTCGAGGGCGCCGGCCGCCATGTGCTCGAGCAGATGCGCGCCGCCAGCTTCGGCGCGCGCCGGCTGAGCCGTTCACAGGGCGTGCGGAGGGGCACGCCACCAGGAAATTTTGAGGAGGAGTTCCATGAAGATTACCGGCGTGCGCCCCTGGCTGGTCAAGGCCAGCACCTCGTACTGGGGCGAGTACCTGTTCGTCGAAGTGACGACCGATGAAGGCATCTCCGGCTGGGGCGAGATCACCTCGACCACCAAGATCGCCAACCGGGCGCTCTGCGCCATCCTCAGGCAGCTGAGCGACCAGATCGCCGGCGAGGATCCGAGCCGCATCGAGCGCCTGTGGCACAAGCTGTTCCGCAGCTTCACTTACATGGGCAGCCGCGGCGCTGCCTGCGAGTGCGTCAGCGCCATCGACATCGCGCTGTGGGACATCCGCGGCAAGGTCCTGGGGCTGCCGGTCTATGAACTGCTGGGCGGCGCGGTGCGCGACGAGATCGCGCTCTACACGCACCCCGACCAGAGCAAGTTCACCTCCGACGAGGCCGTGGTCGCCGAGATCACCGACATCGTGAAGTCGGGCCACACGGCCCTGAAGTTCGACCCCTTCCCCTACCAGGGCAGATCGCGAGAAGCGCGACGGCTATCTCGACGGCATGCTGACCCGCGCCGACGAGAGGAAGGCCGCCGAGCTCACGGCACTGATCCGCAAGACGGCCGGGCCCGGAGGTCGAGATCCTGATCGACGCGCATGGCCGCTTCGACGTGCCCACCGCCATCCGCCTCTGCCGCTCGCTCGAAGAGGCCGGGCAGATCGACTGGTTCGAGGAGCCGGTGCCGCCCGAGAGCCTGGATGCGCTCAGGCAGGTGCGCGAGAAGGTGAACGCGGCGATCTCGGTGGGCGAGCGCGCCCACACCAAGTGGGATTTCGTGCCCATCCTCGAGAACAGGCTCGCCGACTACATCATGCCCGACGTCACCTGGACCGGCGGCATCAGCGAGATGAAGAAGATCGCCATCCTCGCCGAGGGCTATTACGTGCCGATCTCGCCGCACGACGCGGGCGGGCCGATCAACGTGCTCGCCGGCGCGCATGTGATGATGACGGTGCCGAACTTCTACAAGCTCGAGACCTCGCGCTGGGACCTCAGCGGCTACAACGAGCTGATGCACACCCGGCTCGACAACTCCAACGGCGCCCTGAAGCTGCCGCGCGTCCCCGGCCTCGGCATCGAGATGAACCGGGACTACCTCGAGGCCAACGAGATCAGGACGGCCTAGCGCCGGCGGCCCGCAATCCAGCCGAACCCGGCTCCAGCAATCCACAGCTCATGTCCTGGGGAGGGACAGCCATGAAGATCACCGGCATCGAAACCGTCGTCGTCAACGCCGTGCACCGCAACTGGATTTTCGTGAAGGTGCTGACCGACCAGCCCGGCCTCTGGGGCTGGGGCGAGGCGACGCTCGAGTGGAAGACGCGCGCCGTGAAGGGCGCCATCGAGGACCTCGCTCCCTTCGTCATCGGCGAGGACCCGATGCGGATCGAGCACCTGGTCAACAAGATGACCCGCTTCAGCTTCTGGCCGCTGGGCTCGATCGGGCTCACCGCCGTGTCGGGCATCGAGCACGCGCTGTGGGACATCAAGGGCAAGGCGCTCGGCGTGCCGGTCTGGCAGCTGCTCGGCGGCAAGGTCCGCGACCGGGTGCGCGTCTACACCCACCTGCGCCGCGGCGACACGTCGGCCCGCGTTTCCAACACCGACATCAGCGCCTTCTGCGACGCGGTGCAGGAGACGGTGGAGATGGGCTACGACGCGGTCAAGCTCGGCTTCGTGCCCTATACCGGCTACGACGCGCCGCTGCCGGCGGTGAAGCATGTCGAAAAGCTCGCCGCCGCGGTGCGCGAGCGCGTCGGCGACGGCGTCGACGTGATGACCGATTTCCACGGCCGGCCGGACTCGCTCGATGCGGCGATCGCCTACATCAAGGCGATCGAGCCCATCAAGCCGCTGTTCTGCGAGGAGGTGATCCAGCCCGGCGACACCCCGGCCATGGCCGACATCGCCCGCCGCGTCGACTGTCCGCTCGCCACCGGCGAGCGCCTGTTCACCCCGCGCGAGTTCGCCGAGGTGGCCGAGACGCGGGCCGTCGCCTACATCCAGCCGGACCTCGCGCACTGCATGGGGATCAGCGGCGGCCGCAAGATCGCGGCCATCGCCGAGGCGGCGCACATGGGCGTCTGCCCGCACAATCCGATGGGTCCGGTCGCCGGCGCCGTGGCGCTGCAGTTCGACGCCGCCACCACCAATTTCGTCATCCAGGAAGAGGCGGTCGGCATCGTGCCGTGGTTCGAGGAGATCTGCTCGCTCTACCCGTTGAAGCTGGACAACGGCTCCTGGCTGATCCCGGATGCGCCGGGGCTCGGCATCGAGATCGACGAGAAGGCGGCCGCAAGGTACCCGTTCGCGCCGGAAGTGATCCCGGCGATCGAGTCCGTGCTGCCGGACGGCCGCATCGCCAACTGGTGATGTCGGCGTTCCTGCCAACCGCCAGTGCCTTCTTCGGGCCGTGTGCGACGCACAACCCTTCTCCTCGTCGAAGCCATCCCGCCGCTTTCCGTCGGCGGGCTGCGCGCACACATCCCGCAGTGGGCAAGCCTCCAGCCCGTCACGCCGCTCGCCCGCATCGCCGTCGCACCCGACGACTTCCCCCTGCTCGACCAGATTCGTGGCCATGACGACGACACCGTCCTGGCCCGCTCCAACGCCGATCCGGACAGGTTTCCGTGGCTCGACTGACGCCCGCTGGGCTGCTCTACGCGCTCGCAGGCGCTGGGCTGCGCCTACCAATGGCCCGGGCACCGGACGATCCTCGTCGTCGCCTATCTCGCCACGCTGCTGCCGCTGCTCGGCCTCGCGCTCCTGCCTCTCAACCGGAGCGGTGAGCCGGCGACGACGCTCTCCATTGCCGCGCGCTGGGCCAACCGCGCCGCGCTGGTGGCCGGCGTGCTGGTGTTCTTCCCAGTCACCTTCAACCAGCACCTGCATCTGAGCTATTGCCGGAGGATCTTCTCCATCGCCTTGCCCCTGGCGAGCTCGTCGATCAGCTTGTCGAGGTAGCGGATCTCCCGCATCACCGGCTCCTCGATCTCCTCCACCCGCACGCCGCAGACCACCCCCGTGATCAGCGAGCGCGACGGGTTCATGCGCGGCGCCCCGGCAAAGAAATCCTCGAAGCTGGTGCTCTTGGCCAGCTCCTCGTCGAGCGTCTCCTGGCTGTGCCCCGTCAGCCAGCGGATCACCTCATCGACCTCCGCCTTCGTCCGCCCCTTCTTCTCCGCCTTGGCGACGTAGTGCGGATAAACGCTCGCGACGCTGACCGAATAGATGCGATGCCTGTTCATTGGACCTCCTGATGGGCGGGGATATTTTCCTTGCGCAAGGCAGGGATGCAAGGGCGATCGAGGCGCCTTTGCCGGAGGCCGGGCGCGGGGCCTTGGATTCGTAACCGCTGTTGTTCTTGTCCCTATTGAAGTGATTACTTCGAGGTCTAGCGAAGTCATGGTAACGTGTTTGCCGCGGACCCCACTGCCATTCTCTCGGCTTGACTTGGTCCGCCCAAGCAAACGCGGATGGAGATCGACAGATGTCAAACGACCCTCTGACGACCCTTGCTTTATCGCGGGAAATGCTGAATTCGACCATACTCACTTCATCAGGCACCCTCATCAAATCAACTGGTCTTTGTAACATACTGGATTTGCTGGCAGCGTTCGCCCCCTTCAACTTCCCGATCATCGGAACCAATGGCGATGACGTGCTCAGTACCCAGGCCGAAGGGGATTCGATCTTCGGGCTGGGCGGCATGGACCAGCTCAGCAGCGCCTTCAACCGCACGCTGCTGTTCGGCGGCCGCGATGCCGACACGCTGACCACGACGGTGGTGATGCCCGCCAGCGACGAAGCGACCCAGGGGCTGGCCTTCCAGTCGGGCGGCAAGGGCGATGATACGCTCAATGCCAGTGTGAGCTACGCGGCGACCACGGCGCCTGAGCGTACCGAGGGCGACCGCTCCATCCTGATCATCCAGGACGGAGGCGATGGCAGCGACCAGATCACGACGCGGGCGAGCGGCAACCCGATCTCGCTGGCCAGCATCGACATCCAGACCTTCGTCTTCGGCGGCAAGGGACAGGACATCATCGATGTGGTCTCCGACGGCCGTGGCTCGCTGTTCGACAGCATCGTCTCCAATGTCGTCGATGGCGGCGCCGGTGCGGACCGCATCACCGTCACCGCCCAGAGTGAGTTCAATGCCTCGCTCGGCGAGGCCAGCAACAAGGTGAGCGGCGGCGACGGCGACGACTTCGTCAACGCCACTGCTATTGCGCAATCGGAGTTCAACCGCCTTGCCTCCAACATCGTGGACGGGGGCAACGGCAATGATGAAGTGCACGTCACCAACCAGGTGAACTCCAATAGCGGTACGCCCACGAGCATCATGGAGGTACGCGGCGGCGACGGCAACGACGTGCTCACCGGCGTCGGGCGCACCACCCTCGCCGCGATCTTCGCGACGGACAGCGCGCACTTCGATGGCGGCAGGGGAGACGATGTCGTCAGCCTCGACACCCTGACGCAAGGCTTCACCGTTTCGTCGCACAACCTGGTCGAAGGCGGGAACGGCGCGGACAACCTCACCTCGAGGCTGGAGGCCTTGGCGCTAGGAGGGTTCCCCGGCTTGAACCGCCCGTCGCTCGAAGCCTCTAACACCCTCGACGGCGGCAACGGCAATGACACGCTCAACGCCACGCTCGTCGTTGCTCCCGATGCAAGTCAGAGCCCCGATTCCACCGCGGCCAACTGGCTGAGCGGCGGCAACGGCGACGACCAGCTCACGGCCTACGCGGAATTCGCACTCCAGTTGCCGGCGAACCTGCTCTCGAACCACCTCGACGGCGGCAACGGCAAGGACGTGCTCACCGCCACCATCGCCGCCAACTCGCAGGGGACCAGCTTCCTCTCCGGCGGCGCCGGCGACGACGTGCTCACCGTGTTCGGCGGCACCAACAACGAGCTCCATGGCGGCAGCGGTCGGGATACGCTGGTCAGCGGCGTGGGCGACGACATCATGGACGGCGGCGCAGGTGCCGACCGCTTCGTCTTCGCGCCGCCCAACGGCAACGACACGATCACCGCGCTCACCCACGGGGACAAGATCGACCTCACCGCCTTCGCGACGAGCGGCATCCACGCCTTCGCCGACCTCAACATCGAGCTGGTCGGCGCCGATAGCGTCATCCGCTTCGACGTGGCGGACACGATCACGGTGCTCGACAACCAGCAATTGGCCGCGAACGACTTCCTGTTCGCGTGAAGGGAGCGTAGCCCCTGGCCACCCTCTCCCCTCAAAGAAGAGGGTGGCCAAGGTAGCGGCCGGGTGAGAGGAAGTCTCGTGCCCGGCGCCTCGGCCGCCTCTGGCGGCCCGCCAACCCCCTACCGGTAACTCCCATCCGGCATCAGCGCACGATCCCAAGTCACCCCCTCCACCACCGCATCCCGCAGGTTGGCCGCCAAGAGGCGCGTCCCGGAGAGATTTGCCATCGACAGGTCCGTGCCGATCAGCCGGGCCCCGTAGAGGTCTGATCCGGAGAGGTCTGCGCGCGCCAGCTTGCCGTGCTCGAGATTGCCGTTGGTGAAGTCGGCGCCGTGGATCGTGGCACCGGTGAAGTCGACGCGCTGCATGTTGAGGCCGCGGAAGCTGGCGCCCGAGAACACCGCGTCCGGCGCCTTGACGCCGCCGAACCGTGCCTCCTCGAACTGGGCGAAGGGCAGCTCGGCACCGGCGAAGGTAGCATTCGAGAGGATGGCACGCCGAAAGTTGACGCTCTGCCCCTTCGCGCCCGACAGGGTCGCCCCCGTCAGCACGGACCGGAAGAACACGGCATTATCGAGCGCACTGGACGAGAGGTCCGCGCCGGTGAGCTTGGCGGAAGTGAAGTCCGCGCCCACGAGCCTCGCCTCCGCGAGGTTGGCCCCCGCCAGATCGGCCTGGAAGAAGTAGGCGTTCGTCAGGTCGGCGCCCGAGAGGTCGGCGCCCTTGAGGTCGCGATCGCTGAGGTTCGCGCCATGCAGCGCGCATCCGGGGCAGGACGCCGTCGTCCCCGCGAGGAACGCCGCCGGGTCGGGCGGCGGCGTGGCTGTCTCGGCCTGCGCGACACCGGCCAGCAGCAGCCCGAGCACGATTGCTGACCGCCGCAGCATCAGCCGTCCCCGAGCAGGTCGAGCGTGGCGTCGAAGGCCTCCCACCGGGTGAAGGACTTGTACTGCCCAGGCTCGAACATGCCGTTGATGTCGACGCCGGTCTGTCCGGGCTTGCGGAAATAGTGCGCCTCGACGCGCACCTGCTTGCCGTCCACGTCCTTGCGGCAAACCTCCTTGACGAACATCTCGCCGACGCCGGTCTCGCCGGGCGCCGGGGGCAGATCGACACAATCCCACCCGTCTGCGCCGTAAAATTCGTACACGCGGAACCTGAACAGGTACGCCCGGCCGCGGTCCGCCATCGGAGCCCGGTCATCGGTGACCGCCCGAAAGCCGCGCACCACCCCGTTCTCGTCGAACAAGCAGCGACAGGACGACGGGGAAATTCGCCAGCCGCGTACCGCCGAAGCGCTGGATCCAGAGGTCTTCGCCGTACTGGTCCTCGAAGCGCTCGGCCAGTTGTCCGAAACGCCGGCCGAACTCGACCTTGACCTCCCTGAGGCCGTTCTGGTCGGGCGCGCACTGCGCGTAGTCGGTCCAGCCCGTCAGCGAAGCCAGCGGTGGCCCGCCGTTGCTGCCGCAGGCGAAGGCCTCATAGCCCTCGGTGGTGAGCGTCGACGCGGTTTCGCCTATCGCCAGGGTGCGGAAGTCCGGCGGCAGCGGCGCCGACTGCACCTCGGCTGCCAATCCGGCCGCAGCGAGGAGCGGCAGCAGGTAGAAAAGGGGCTTCATTGGACTCGACAGTTCATGGAAGCAACGAACGGCGCAGCGGAGTTTCCCCCGCTGCGCCCAAGGCTTAGTTGACCGCGAAGACGAACATCGCGTCCATCGGCACGAAGTACTTCAGCGCCGGGTCGGCATTGATCTGCGCGGTGCTCGGCGCAGCGCCGGCCAAGACGGCGACGTACTGCTTGCCATCGACCGCATACGCGATCGGCGGCGAGCCGATCGAGGTGCCGATGTTGAACTTCCACACTTCCTCGAGGGTCTCGTCGTCATAGGCATAGACCCAGCCGGCGCGGTCGGTACCGAACACCAGGCCGCCGCCGGTGGCGAGCATGCCGTTGCCGCGGGCCAGCACATGGGCCTTGGCGACAGTTTTGCCGGTGACCGGGTCGACCGCGACGACCGAGCCCGACGACTGGGCCGGCAACTCGGTGCCTTCCGGAGCCGGCAGACGGCCGTTCCACTCGCGCTGAGCGGTGACGACGTCATAGTCGCCGCCGGTGATGGTCGGGTTCGGAGCCTCGGTCGGCACGTAGGCCGAGCAGCCTTCGTTGGAGGCGAAGTACACCAGCTTGGTCTTGGTGCTGTACGAGGCCGGCTGCCAGTTCTTGCCGCCGCCCAGGGTCGGGCAGTAGATGCCCGGCAGTTCGTCACGCGTGCCGACGGTGCCCTCGGCGTACTTCTGCAGGTCTGCAGCCGGGTCATAGTTCAGCGGCAGGCCGGTCTTCTGGTCGATGCCGGTGGTCCAGTTCAGGTCGTCGACATACTGCGTGGCGTGCTTCAGCTCGCCGTTCGCCCGATCGAAGGCGTAGGAGAAGCCGTTACGCGCGGCGCGGAACGCCAGGTTCTGGCCCTCGTGGTCGATCAGCTGGGTCTCGCCGACTTCGTCGTAGTCATAGGGGTCGTTCGGCGTAAACTGGAAGTGCCACTTCATCTCGCCGGTCTCGACGTTCAGCGCGACGAGGCTGGAGGCGTAGAGGTTGTCGCCGGGACGATATTCGGCGTCGATCTGCGGCGCCGGGTTGCCGGTGCCCCAGAAGGTCAGGCCGGACTCGGGGTCGTAGCTGCCGGTCTGCCAGATCGAGGCGCCACCGGTCTTCCAGGTATCCTCGCGCTTCCAGGTCTCGCTGCCGGGCTCGCCGGGCTCGGGGATCAGGTGAGTGCGCCACTTGGGCTTGCCGGTGTTGAGGTCGATCGCCTCGAGCCAGCCGCGGATGCCGTACTCGCCGCCTGCCGGGCCGTAGATGGCCACGTCGCCGACCACGAGCGGTGCAACGGTGAAGCTCTCGGCACGGGCCTTGTCGGCCTGCTGGGTTTCCCAGTTGACCTCGCCGGAGTCCTTGTTGATGGACATCACGCGGCCGTCGAGCGTCAGGGCAATGACGTCGTTCTTCCAGAAGGCGATGCCGCGGTTCTCGGCGCCGCAGCAGGTGGCATCGGAGATCCACTGGCGATCGACTTCGGGGTCCACCTTCCACAGGATGCGGCCGAACTTGCCGTCCCGCACGTCGACCTTGTAGACGCGGCTCCAGCCGGCCTGGACGTAGACATAGCCGTCCTCGACCAGCGGAGTGCCTTCGTTACGGGCGCTGGCATAGCGGCCACCGGCCGACGCCTGGTCGAACTGGGTGACGAACGCCAGCGACAGCTTGTCGATGTTTTCCTTGTTGATCTGGTCGAGCGGGCTGTACCGGTGCGCGTCATAGGTGCGGTGCACCATGAGCCAGTTACCGGTTTCCTTGTCCGCGTCCACCAGACGCTCATGCGTGACCTCGGCCGCCCAGGCGTGCGGCACGAGGGTCACCGCTGCAAGCAGCAGGCTGGCGCTCAAGCGCGAGAATGACATCCGTCTTATTCCCTCTGTTAACGAAAATCCGGGTTCCGATCAGATACCCCCGGTCGGAAATCCCGGCGCCGGTATCGTAGCCCGCCGCCTCTCGCCGGGTCGATACCAAACAGCCAAAAGACGTATATACGATATGCGCATAGCCGTTGCTGCAGATCTGTATATGATCGCGCGTTTGCTGCACGGCGGAGCCCAGGCCTGCCTTGCGGCATGGCCTTCCCTATAAGGAGAATTCGACGTGTCAGACGATGTCCAGAAGCCGCGAGTCGCGGCCGAAACCGCTTCCTGCGGGTGCGGGTGTGCGAGGGTGAGCCGCCGCACTGTGCTGGGAGGACTTGCGGCAGCGGGCGTGGCTGCGGGCATCGGGCCTTCGTATGCGGCGGCACCGGACTCCATGCCGCCCCAGGCGGGCGACTTCCTCGTCACGCCCTCCGGCACCAACCCGCTCACGCCCGACCAGATCCGGCTCGAACGGCAGCCCGATCGAGGCCGTCGCGATGTCGCCCGATGGGGTCGTGCGCAACAGCGACTACGAGAACACCATCCTCCTGATGCGCTACGATCCGGCCGAGCTGCCGGAGGAAACCGCCGCCATGTCGGCAGAGGGCGTGCTGGGCTACAGCATCATCTGCACGCATGCCGGCTGCCCGGTGGGCACCCAGCTCAAGAACAAGCTGATTGCCTGCGATTGCCACGGCTCGCGCTTCGATCCGCTCAACAACGGTGCCGTGGCCAACGGGCCGGCGGTGCGCAAGCTGCCGCAGCTCAAGCTCGGCCTGTCGGACGGCAAGCTCGTCGTGGCCGAGGCGTTCGATTCGCGCATCGGCGGCGACATGATGGGCGAAGACGACCGCTAGCATGGAGTTGATGCAAGTGCCTCTCAGGATGTCCCTGGCGGTCGGGCTGGTGCTCGCCGCCACCGCGGCGCAGGCCGCGAGCCTTCCCCTCGCCTCGAGCTACGGTTCGCCGAACGGCTGCGCCGTGCAACGCCGGCGGCAGTGCGAGCGGCAGCGAGGAAACGACGCTGCTCACCCCCTCGAACATGCGCTTCGGCGGCAACATGTGCTCGTACACGGGCGTGACGGATGCTCCCGGCGCCGATGGCGCGAAGGGCTGGCAGGTCAAGATCGCCTGCGAAAGCGGCCATGAGGAAGTGATCCGCGGCACGCTGTCCGTGACCGAGGGCCCCGAGGCCAGGTCGCTGGTGGTCGCGCTGGTCGACGGCAACGGTCCGGACGGCGAGTACGAGGCCTGCGGCGACAACAAGGCGCAGTAGGTAGAATCACCGTCGGCCCTGGATTGGGGTTATGGTTAGAGCAGTCCATGCAGGATGCTCCTTCGTGCCCAATCTCTCCAAACACAGCGACCGCGCGCAGGATGGCAGCGCGGTCGCATCGGTAGCGCGGATCCACACGCACCTCAGGGCTGACATCCTGACCGGGATGCTCAAGCCTGGGAACAAGATCCGCATCGAGGACCTGGCGGCCCGCTACAAGATCTCCCACATCCCGATCCGCGAGGCGCTGAGCGGGCTCGTCACCGAGGGCCTGGTCAACCGCGAGGAGCGGCGGGGCTTCTTCGTCACCGCCTTCACCATCGACATGCTGGAGGAGCTCGTCCGCACCAGGTGCTGGCTGGAGGAGCGGGCACTGACCGAGTCCATTGCCAACCGGACGGTCGAGTGGGAAGAGCAGCTCGTCCTGGCGCTGCACTGGCTGACCCGCACCGAGCGCTACAGCGACGCCGGGCGCACCGTCCTCAACCAGGAATGGGAGAGCCGGCACAAGCACTTCCACCACGTGCTGATCAGCGCCTGCCGCTCATCGCTGCTGCTGCGCTACTGCCAGGAGATCCGCGACCGGGTGGATTCCTACCGCTTCATCACCGAGAGCGACGATCCGCACCCGCTCGAGCCCCGTCCCGAGGACGAGCATGCCGCCATTGCGGACGCAGCGCTCGCGGGAGATACCGCGACGGCGGTGTCGCTGCTGATCGCCCACTACCAGCGGACGTTCGAGACCATCCGGCCTCGACTCGACGCCGCCACCTAGCTCACTCCGCCGGCGATCCCTTGGCCGGATGGCCATGCCTGCGACGCTCCAGCCACGTTAGCGCCAGGGCCACCGGGACGGCGAAGATCAGGCTGCCCGCCGACAGATGCCGGCGCGGCATTGACTTGCGGCCGGCGCGGTAGCCCTCGCGCCAGGCGGCGGGCTTGTCCTCCATCTCGACGGCGTCGCCGCCCTCCCCGGTGGACTTGCCAAGGGTGTCGGCCATGGTCGCGTCGCGCATGCCCATCGGGGCGTCGGCGCCGACGGTCGAGTCCCTCGCGGTCTGGTGCTCCATCTCGGCGTTGAGTTCAGCGCCGACGATGACCACGGTGACCGAGATCCAGATCCAGGTCAGAAAGCCGATCAGTGCACCGAGCGAGCCGTAGGTCTTCTCGTAGTTGGCGAAATTGGCGCTGTACCAGGAGAACAGCAGCGAGGCGATGAGGATGACGGCCACCGAGAACAGCGCGCCGGGCACCAGCCAGCGCCACTTGGCCCCCTGCCGGCTCGGCCCCCAGCGGTAGAGCACCAGGATGCCGCCGAACAGCACCGCGGCGACGAGCAGGTAGCCGAGCCCCTGAACCAGCCACTCGAACCCCTGCGCCAGCCCGAGCAGGCTGAGCACCGCCGGCAGGATCACCACCACCGCGATCATCAGCATGGCGGCCAGGAGCCCGCCCAGGGTGAATAGCAGCGCCAAGCCGTTGAGCACGAAGAAGTTGCGCTTCTCGCGCTCCTCATAGGTGATGTTCATCGCCTCGAACATGTTCTTGATGCCGGTGCTGGCGCTCCACAGTGCGATCGCCAGCGAGACGATGAGGCCGACCCCCAGGGTCAGGCCGCCCTGTTGGGTCAGCCGGGTCAGCTGGTCGTTGATCACCTCGAGCCCGCCGGCTGGGACGATGTTGGCCAGCAGCGAAAGCTGGCTCGCCACCGTCGAGGGATCGTTGAACAGGCCATAGAGCGAGACGAAGGCGGTGAGCGTCGGGAACAGCGACAGCAGCAGGAAATAGGTGACGCCGGCGGCCACCAGCGTCACGCGGTCGTCGTTGATCTCGCCCCAGGTACGCCACAGCACGTCCTTCCAGCCGCGAGGCGGGATCTGCTGCGGCGCCTCCGCCTCCCGGCCCCGATGGGGTTCGTGCTCTCGCTGCCTGGTCTTGTCGTCCATGATGGCCCTCCGCTGTCAGCGGCTAACGAGATTGCGGCCCGGCAGTTGCACCCCGCGCCGCCAACCTCACTTGCGCCAGGCCACCGCGCTCCAGGGGCCGAGCCGCAGCACCTCGCCATGCTGCGAGAACTCGCCGGTGGTCACCGGATCGCCGCAGATGAGGCAGCTGATGTCGGTCGGCATGTCGCCGGGATTGAGCGCCATCGCGAGGGTGCCCGCATGGAACTCCCACTCGATCAGCAGGGCTGTGCCCTGCCGGGTGCTCCTCGCATCGCGACAGAAGGTGGCGGCGAGCGGCCAGACCACTTCCCGGCGCATCTTCGCCAGGTAGCGGGTGCGCTCGAGCGCGGCCTGGGCCTCGGGCTGCTCGAAGTCCTCCCAACGCAGCTTCGCCATCTCGAAGGTGGCCGGGTCGTTCGGATCCGGCAGTCCGCCTTGCGGAACATCCTCGTTGAAGATGTTCTCCATCTGGTCGTAGCGGTCCTCCTCCTTCTTCTTCGCGACGTCTTCGGGCAGGTCGATGAAGTACGGGAACTGGCGAGCGCAGGTGCGCCTCCTCGCCCATGAAGAACAGCGGGATCTGCGGCGCCATCAGCGCGACGAAGCGCAGGAAGTCCAGCTTCTCGGCGCTGATCCGTTCGGCCAGCCGGGCGCTGTCGGCGCGGTTGCCGATCTGGTCGTGGTTCTGCACGAAGGTGATGAACGCATCCGGCGGCAGCCGGCTCGCCGGCTCGCCGCGGGTGCGCCCGTCGGTCGGGCCTTCAACCTCCCCGTCGTGCACGAAGCCGTCGGCCAGCGCCTTCTCGAGGTCGGCGATCGGGTCACGGTCCGGCTCGTCGTAGCCGCCCCTGCCCTCGCCGGTGACGAGTTCGTTGAGCACGTGGTGGATGTCGTCGTTCCACTGCGCCACGAAGTTCACCGGCTGGTTGGTGGCCGCCGTGCGATCCAGCCAGGTGGCCTTGTTGTCCATGTTCTCGATGATCAGCTTGGCGTGATGCTTGGCGCCCATCGCGGTCTTCGCCAGGTCGCCGAGGAACTGGTCGCGGTCCTTGGCCTTGATCTCGTGCACGGCGTCGAAGCGCAGTCCGTCGAAATCGTACTCGGTGAGCCACATCACCGCGTTCTCGTAGTAGAACTGCCGCACCTCCTCGCGATCGAAGTTGATGCCCGGGCCCCAGGGCGTCTTCACCTCGGGGTTGAACCACTCAGGCGCATAGGTCTGGACGAAATTGTCGAAGCTCGCCGAAGTGGTTGTAGACCACGTCCAGCACCATGCAGAGCCCAAGCTCATGCGCCCGGTCGACCAGCGCGCGCAGTTCCTCGGGCGTGCCGTAGGAGCTCTCCGGCGCGAAGATCAGCGTGCCGTCATAGCCCCAGTTGCGATCGCCCGGGAACTCGTTGATCGGCATGATCTCGAGGCAGGTGTAGCCGGCGTCGCGGAAGTGCTCGAGCCGCTCGCGCAGCCCGTTGAAGGTGCCCTCCGGCGTGACCGTGCCGATATGCACCTCGCAGATCACCGTCTCGTGCCAGGGGCGGAGCGGCGTGTCGCGCCCGGATTCGGGCAGCGGCCGGCGCACGATGCTCCAGCCGGCGGTGTCGCCATCCTGCTGCCGCGAGGCGAGGTCGGGGAAGTCCAGGTCCCCGACCCGGAACTTATAGCGGGTCCCGGGACCGCAGTCCTTTACAGTGGCGTGGAGGAACCCATCCTCAACTCGCCGCATCGGCACGGGATCGCGTCCCTTGACGACGACATGGGCGTTGCGGGCGGAGGGCGCCCAGAGCCGGAACAGGGTCTCGTTCCCGTCGACGATCGGGCCGAAACGATAGCGCTGCCGCGTGCGTTCGGAAGTGGGCTCCTGCGCGGCGGGGATCAAGCGAGTGTCGAGTTCAATGGTCATTGGTGGGGATACTTCTGCTTGAGGGAATTGATGGTGGCCTCGGCCTCCTGCGGATCGAGCTTGCGCAGGATCGCATCGAGCTTGGCTTCCCGGCGGCTGTCGCTGTCCCTCGACTGGGGCGAGCCGATGTAGAGAAGCGCACTCAGCCCGGCGATCTGCCAGAGCAGCTGCAGAAAGTCCGACTGCCAGTTTTCAAAAGTGTCGCGCAACATCCCGACGGCGTAGCCGTGGAGGGTGGCCTGCGCGTTGAGCGCCACTTGCTGGTCGCTGTAGGCGAACCAGCCGAAGAGCCAGTGGCCCCCAAGGCTGACGAGGAAGAAGCCCACGGTAATCCAGACGAAACCGTACTTCTTGAAGGTCCACATTTGCGTATGCCGCTGCTGCACAACGTCATACCTAACCTCGGCAGTGAACCCTGGTTCCCGCTCCGGGGCAGCGCATCCGGCGGAACCAGTACGCCCCTCGTCGGTTGCTTGCGGCATGACCCGCATCGGCTATCACGCGTCCCACGAGCAGTTCGCGCCAAGCGCCCTGCTGCGCTATGTCCGGCTCGCCGAGGCGGCCGGCTTTGCCTGCCTGAAATCCTCCGACCACTTCCATCCCTGGAGCGAACGCCAAGGGCAGTCGGGCTTCGCCTGGAGCTGGCTGGGGGCCGCGATGCAGGCAACCAGCCTGCCCTTCGGCATGATCTCGGCCCCCGGCTATCGCTACCACCCGGCCGTCCTCGCCCAGGCTGCGGCGACGATCGCCGAGATGTTCCCCGACCGGCTGTGGCTGTCGCTCGGGAGCGGCGAGGCGATCAACGAGGCGATCACCGGGGAGGCCTGGCCCGAAAAGAGCGAACGCAACGCGCGGCTGCTCGAGTGCGTCGAGATCACCCGCGCCCTGTTCGCCGGCGAGACGGTGACGCACCGCGGCCGCGTGACCGTGGTCGAGGCCAGGCTCTACAGCCGCCCCTCGCGCCCCGTTCCGCTTTACGGCGCGGCCGTCAGCGAGGCGACCGCGCGGCTCGCCGGCTCCTGGGCCGACGGGCTGCTGACGGTGGGCGGCGACAAGCCGGACGAGGTGCGGCGGATCATCGAGGCGTTCCGCGAGGGCGGCGGCGAGGGCAAGCCGGTCGTCATCCAGGCCGCGCTGAGCTGGGCGCCGACCGAGGCGCAGGCCATCGCCGAGGCGATGCACCAGTGGGGGTCGCGCGTCCTCGGCGGCGAAGCGGCCTGGGACCTGCGGCGGCCCGCCGATTTCGACCTCACCGGCGAGCTGGTGGGCGAGGCGGACATGCGCAACTGCCTGCCGGTTTCCGCCAGCCTCGAGCGGCACCGCGACTGGATCGCAAAGCTCATCGAGCTGGGTCCGGCCGAACTGCACCTGCACCAGGTCGGGCGCAACCAGGAGGCGTTCATCGAGACTTTCGGAGCGAAGGTGCTGCCACAGCTCTCCGCCACGCGCAGCCCGGGCCGGCATGCGGCAGCGGCCGGCTGAGCAGATTTAGCTTCCGGCCTGGCTGGAACATTTCACTCTCTGCGGCGCTCTTGCCTACGGCCCCTCCAACAGACCAAGCAGGAGAAGATGATGGCGAAAGCGACAGGCAAGCCGGCCGCAACGGGAACCTATGGTGAGCAGACCGTCGCCCGTGGCAACGGGGGCGAGACGCACCAGACCGCCGAGGAAGGCTACGAAGTCCTCACCACCCAGCAGGGCACGCCCGTCTGGGACGACCAGAACACCCTGAGGCAGGGCGCCCGCGGCCCGTCGCTGATCGAGGACGCGCATTTCCGCGAGAAGATCTTCCACTTCGACCACGAGCGCATTCCCGAGCGGGTGGTGCATGCGCGCGGCTACGGGGCGCACGGCTATCTTCGAGACGCTGCGAACCGCTCACCGAGCTCACCCGGGCCGACATCTTCCAGCGCGCCGGCGAGCGCACCCCGGTGTTCGTGCGGTTCTCCACCGTCGCGGGCAACAAGGGCTCGTTCGACCTCGCCCGCGACGTCCGCGGCTTCGCGGTGAAGTTCTACACCAAGGAGGGCAACTGGGACCTCGTGGGCAACAACATCCCGGTGTTCTTCATCCAGGATGCGATCAAGTTCCCCGACGTCATCCATTCGGTGAAGCAGGAGCCGGACAAGGATTTCCCGCAGGCGCAGAGCGCCCACGACAACTTCTGGGACTTCATCTCGCTCACGCCCGGAATCGATGCACATGATCATGTGGGTGATGTCGGATCGCGCCATCCCCCGCTCCTTCCGCTTCATGGAAGGCTTTGGGGTGCATTCCTTCCGGCTGGTCAATGCCGAGGGCAAATCCACCTTCGTCAAGTTCCACTGGAAGCCGCAGGCTCGGGCTGCAGTCGGTGGTGTGGAACGAGGCGGTGAAGATCAACGGCGCCGACCCCGACTTCCACCGGCGCGACCTGTGGAACGCCATCAAGGCCGGCGACTTCCCGGAGTGGGACCTGTGCCTGCAGACCTTCGACCAGAAGTTCGCCGACGGTTTCGACTTCGACATCCTCGACCCGACCAAGATCATCCCCGAGGAGATCCTGCCGGCGAGGCCGGTAGGGCGGCTGGTGCTCGACCGGATGCCGGAGAACTTCTTCGCCGAGACCGAGCAGGTCGCGTTCATGACGCAGAACGTCGTCGCCGGGCATCGACTTCTCCAACGACCCGCTGCTGCAGGGGCGCAACTTCTCCTACCTCGACACGCAGCTGAAGCGGCTGGGGAGCCCGAACTTCACCCACCTGCCGATCAACGCGCCCAAGTGCCCCTTCCATAATTTCCAGCAGGACGGGCATATGGCCTTCCACAACCCGAAGGGGCGGGCCAATTACGAGCCCAACTCGTGGGGGACGGAGATCGGCGGGCCGCGCGAGACGGCCACCGGCTTCCACACCTTTCCCGAGGAGGCGGAAGGTCCCAAGCAGCGGATCCGGGCCGAGAGCTTTGCCGACCACTACAGCCAGGCCCGGCTCTTCTACATCAGCCAGACCCCGGTCGAGCAGCGCCACATCGGTGACGCGCTGATCTTCGAGCTCAGCAAGTGCGAGGTGCCGGCGATCCGCGAGCGGATGGTGTCGCACCTGATGAACATCCACCCGGAACTGGCGCAGACCGTCGCCGACGGGCTCGGCCTGATGCAGATGCCCGAACCGGCGACGCCGGCCGTGGAGCCGCGCACCGACCTGCCGCCCTCGGATGCCCTCAGCATCCTCAAGCGGGGTCCCGGCAACTTCAAGGGCCGCAAGCTCGGCGTGCTGGTCACCGATGGCGTCGACGCGAGCCTCGTCGAGGCCCTGAGGTCGGCCGTCGACCGCTCAAGGGGCGATGCTGGAAGTGATCGCGCCCATGGTCGGCGGGGTCACGTCCGCCGACGGCACGATGATCGTGGCCGACCACCAGCTCGACGGCGGCCCGTCGGTGCTGTTCGATGCCGTGGCGGTGCTGCCCGGCGCCGAGGGCATCCTGGAGTTGCTGAAGATGCCCCCGGCCCGCGACTTCGTCTCCGACGCCTATGCGCACTACAAGTTCGTCGCCTTCTCGGAGCCGGCGAAGAAGCTCTTCGCCAAGGCCGGCCTGCCGGAGGATCTCGACGAGGCCTTCTTCCCGCTCCGCACTGCCGCCGATGCCAAGCCCTTCATCCAGGCCTGCGGCGCGCTCAGGTTCTGGGACAGGCCGGACGGCGCCTGAGCAATGATTGTTTGAAGGCGCGTCTTGCATGGGTCCCCGGGTCAAGCCCGGGGATGACGGTGGGTGTGGGTACAAAAGAGCTCCACCAAACTCCGCCATCCCCGGGCTTGACCCGGGGACCCATGGATTCCTCCACCACGGAGAGGTGGAACCGGTGAACTCGAAGAGCAGGAAGCCTCAGCCCCTTACGATCATGCGGGCGGGGCCGAAGCGTTCGACGATGTTGATCGCGATCTCGGCTCCCGCCCGTCGCACCCCGATGTCGAGCCGGCCGTCGCCGACCGCGAGCTTGCGCAGCACCAGCTCGTTGAGGAAATTCGGCAGCACCGGGTGGTGGAAGGTGATCTCGTGCGGCTGGGGGTCGAAGACCATCCCGAGGCAGGACTGCAGCAGCGAGAACGGCGTTGCCGCGGCCCAGGCCTGCGGCGAGCAGGCGACCGGGTAGGAGGTCGGCCCCTGCCCGCTCTGCCGCGGGAAGCCGCAGAACAGTTCCGGCAGCCGGCGCAGGTCGGTATAGGCCGCGGCGGCGAACAGCCCTTCGAGGACCCGGGCCGACTGGCGCCGGAAGCCGTAGCGGGCGAAGCCGGCGGCGATCAGCGCGTTGTCGTGCGGCCAGACCGAGCCGTTGTGGTAGCTCATCGGGTT
Source organism: uncultured Alphaproteobacteria bacterium (assembly GCA_963708965.1). GTDB lineage: Bacteria > Pseudomonadota > Alphaproteobacteria > Rhizobiales > Devosiaceae > Devosia_A. The sequence continues at coordinate 214,143 of CAVPUP010000009.1, forward strand.
GTAGCGGTCTCGGTCGAGGCGAGCGTCCGGATGCCCCAGCCGCGATAGGAGTTCGGCGCCATCAGCGCCGCGACCACCGGCGCGGCCCGCTCCGGATAGGCGATGCCGGAGTAGAGCGCGTGGCCGGCATTGGAGGTCCGCACCCGGCAGGGCTGCTTCTCGCCGTCGAGCGCCAGCACATAGGTGCCGAGTTCCGCATCGAAGAAGCTCCGGTCGAAATTGTCGCGCAAGATGTTGGCGCGGTCGCGCGAGGTCGCCGGCCATCTCCTCGTGGCCCAGCGCGGCGCGCCATGTGGCTGGCCGCCTGGTAGGCGGCATAGACATAGCCCTGCACCTCGACCAGCGCGATCGGCGCTCGGCGCCAGCGTGCCGTCGGCGTGGAAGACGGAATCGTGGCTGTCCTTCCAGCCCTGGTTGGCGAGCCCGCCGGCGCGGCCCCGCGCCATATTCGACGAAGCCGTCGCCGTCGCGGTCGCCATAGTTCTCGATCCAGCCCAGCGCCGCCTCGATGTTGCGGCCAGAGCTGGCGGATCGACTCGAGGTCGCCGGTGCGGTCGAGGTAGCGCGCCGGCGAGCATGACGAAGAGCGGGGTGGAGTCGACGCTGCCGTAGTAGCGGCGCAAAGGGCACCTCGCCGAGATGCGGCCATCTCGCCGCCGCGCGTCTCGTGCAGGATCTTGCCCGGCTCCGCCTCGCTCTCGGGATCGACCTCGGTGGCCTGCATGGTCCGCGAGGTTGCGCAGCACGCCCCAGCGCGATCGTCGGGTCCACCCACAGGGTCTCCATCGCGGTGATCAGAGCATCGCGGCCGAACATGGTGCTGAACCAGGGGATGCCGGCATATGGATAGGGACCGTCCTGGGTCATGGTGACCAGCATGTAGAGGTCGGAGCGGGCGCGATCGATCACGGCGTCGAACACCTCGCTCGAGCTCGAGACCACGGCGGCGCGGGACATGGAGAACCGCGTGGCGCGGCGCGACTCCTTGAGGGCGCGGAAGAACTTGGTGCGTCCCGCCGGCTCGTTGTCAGCCGGACCGCAATGCACCTCGACGAAGATCGAGACCTGCTCGTCCGGCGGCAGCTCGAGCTCGAACGTCGCCTCGTGCGGTGCGAGATGGCTGGGCTTGGGGTCGAAGCGCAGCACGGTCTGCCGCGACACCCCGTCGAGGCCGACATAGGTCAGCTGCACTTCGGAGGCATCGACCAGCGGCGGGTTGAGCGTGCCGCGGCGCGGCCGGTGCGCGCCGCGGACCTCGAACAGGTCGGCGAAGTCCGATGCGAACCAGATGGTAAGCGAGAACCTGTGCGTCACCTGGTCGAAGTTGCGCACCGCCAGCCGCTCGTAGCACACGCCCTTCCACAGGAACCTCGAGCGCCGGATGTGGATCAGGTCATGCGGCAGCATCGCCTCGCCCGGTACCGGCACGAAGTCCGGATTGGTGAGGTCGCAGGTGAGCATGGCATTGTCGGCATGGAGGCTCGAGCTCAGCAGCAGCGGGCGTTGCCCGCTGATCGTCAGGTAGAGCTGCGACAGGTGCCGCGTGTCGTGGCTGAATATCCCCTCGGGCCGCCCCGGCGCCGAGAGCGCGTCGCCATTGTGGTCGAACACCGCAAACGTGTCGTCGTGCTTCAGCGTACGGGTCCGCCGTTCCGCCAGGGACACGGACGCGGGAATGATCCCCGCACCAACCTCGAGGTCGGCAGCTATCTCGTTCATCGACCGGGCTCCCTCTAGTTAGAGGTGATGATCCTGAGGCTGTGGTCTGCGGCCCTGGCACGAACGGCGGTCAGCTGCTTGTCGGCGGCGAGAAGCTCGTCGTAGATCTTCAGGTACCCGGCAGCCATCCGGGCCGCGGTGAAGCGGCGCTCGAAGGCAGCGCGCACCATACGGCGATCGAGTTGCAAGAGGCGCGGCAGCACGGCGAGCGCCTCGGCGGCAGTATCGACCACGAAGCCGGACACTCCGTCCTCGATCACCTCCGGCACCGCACCCTTGCGGAAGCCGATGACCGGCGTGCCGCAGGCCATGGCCTCGATCATCACCAGCCCGAACGGCTCGCGCCAGGTGATCGGGAACAAGAGCCCCGCCGCCTTGCCGAGGAATTCCGACTTCTCCCGCTCCGTCACCTCCCCCACATACTCGACGAAGGGGTAGCGCCGGACCAGCGGCTCGACCACCGCCTCCCAGTAGGCGCGGTCCATGACATCGATCTTGGCCGCGATCTTCAGCGGCAGGCCCGCCTGCGCGGCGATCTCGATGGCGGTATCCGGCCCCTTCTCGTCCGAGATACGGCCGAGGAAGGCCAGGTAGCCGCCCTCGCCGCGGCCGAACTGCAGCATGTCGGCTGGGAGGCCATTGTACACCGTGCCGGCCCAGTTGAGATGCGGCATCGGCTGGCGCTGGTCGGCCGAAATGGCGGCCAGCGGGATGTCGGTGAAGTGTTTGTAGAACGGCTCGAGGTCGGGATAGTCCATCCGGCCGTGCTGCGAGCTCAGCGTCCGCCCCTGGAAGCTCCGGACCATCGGCATGTGGATCAGGTTGGTGTGGAAGTGCAGGATGTCGAATTCGTCGGCGCGCTGCATAACCTGGTCGAGCATGGAGATGTGGTAGGGCAAGCCGTCCTCGATGGCCGGGTCGAGCCGCAGCGCGGCGCGCGAGCACGGGACCAGCGTCGCGGCGGTCTCGGAGTCGCCGCTGGCGAACAGCGTGACGTCGTGCCCCTGCGCGACCAGCTCCTCGGTCACGTAGGAGACCACACGCTCGGTACCGCCATAGAGCTTTGGAGGAACGCTCTCGAACAGCGGCGCAACCTGGGCAATCTTCATCGCGGCCATCTCGCTGGATCATTGGTCCTTGTTGCTGAACGCCAAAGTGAAGCTCCGGTTTCGGCCTAGTACGAAAGTGGACAGACTGGTTATTGACCATCGATTGGATTCGAGAAGCATTTCCACTGTATTTGTAGATGCTTGGACCTTTCCGGCCGGCGCAAATCACCATTTATACCTCAGAAGCGTGAACCCACCCCGCAGCGCCGCGTTGAGGTCGCGCCTAAGGAGGAGTTTTCCGATGACCGGGATAGCCGGGCTCGCGGCCTTCCGCGATGCGGACGGCACCATCAACGTCGTGGTGGAAACGCCGCGCGGCTCGCGCGCCAAGTACAAGTATGAGCCTCGTTCCGGCGCCTTCGAACTGCACAAGGCGCTCGCCATGGGCTTCGCCTATCCGTTCCCCTTCGGCTTCATCCCGGGGACGCTGGGTGAGGACGGCGACCCGCTCGACGTGCTGCTGCTCACCGACCTCGACCCGCCCACCGGAGCCATCGTGCCGGCGCGGCTGATCGGCGCGCTCGAGGTAGAGCAGACCGACCAGTCACGGAAAACCGTGCGCAACGACCGTCTGCTCGCCGTGCCGATCGCCCCGCATCAGGATCGCAAGGTGAGCGATATCAACGCCGTGCCGCCCGGCGAACTCGAGGACCTCGAGTCCTTCTTCATCTGGAGTGGCCGCCGCGACGGCAAGACGGTCAAGGTCCTGGCGCGGCGCGACGCCGCCTGCGCGCTCGCCGCCGTCAAACGCGGGCTGAAGGAGGCTGCGGGCTGATCACCGGTAGTGGGCTCGGCACAAACCTGCAACATCGAAGAAACGGCCACCCTGTCCCCTCCCCGCTAGTGGGAGGGAGACCAAGGGAGCCGAAGCGTCTTGCAGGCGTGGTGACCGAATACTCAGTTCGTGCGGAACGACGAGAAGCCGCTCGCTTCCTCCACTGTCGGCACGCGCCCCTCTGGCGTCAGCGTGTCCACGGCCTGCGGCAGGTTGGTGCTCAGCCGGCGCAGCAACTCCTCGCGGGTGAGGCCGGTCTGCGTCTGCAACTGGTCGATGACCTGCGGCCCGAGTGCCTCCTCGAGGCCGTGGGCGTCGATCGACCGATTGGGTCCGTCCTTGACCCAGGATTCCGCCTCTTCGCCATGGCCACCCTGCCGGAAGCGGTCGAGCAGCCCGTCGAGCCCATCCTTCAGCACGCCGCCGGTCCCGGCGCCGGCCGTCCCCGCGCCGCCCAGCAGGCCGCCGAGGCTGCTCATCAAATCGCCGGAGCCGCTTCCGGACTGCCCGGTGCCGGCGGCGCCCGCCGCTCCCTGCGTGCCGGGAGCTTGGCTCTGGCCGCGGTTGCCGAGGACATCGCCGAGCATCTTGCCCAGTTGCTCCCGATGCGTGAACCCAGCCACCGCCAGCGTCGCCAGCAGCGCCATCGCGGGGGTACCCATGTCCAATCCTCTGTTCGCCATTTCAGCCTCCTTGCTCGGGTCGCCGAATACAGCGGTTGACCTCTCGAATGGTTCCGGCGGCGCGGCGCGCGGCCATGGCGGGTGGCATGAACTCGGCAGAAATGCGGTGCGAATGGAACACACCGGCTTCTCAGCGATTGTAACAGCACGGTCGTCACGACCTGAGACTTCAAAGCGTTAAGGAGGAAGACAGATGGAAGGTGTGGGTTGGATCATGGCGATCATCATCGGCGCGCTCGCCGGCTGGATCGCTGAAAAGGTGATGGGCTCGAACCAGGGCCTGCTGCTGAACATCATCCTTGGTATCGTCGGCGCCGTCGTCGGCAATTTCATCCTGATGCTGATCTTCGGGGCCACCATGGGTGGCATCGTCGGCCAGCTGATCGTTGCGGTCGTGGGAGCCTGCCTGCTCATCGCGATCTACCGGGCGATCCGCGGACGTCGCGCGGCCTAGAGCCCTACCGGCTAGGAACATTTTGAAGGCTGCCGGTACCGCTGGCAGCCTTTCGCCTGCAAGGGAGCCAAACGATATGCCCATCTTCAGGCTCATCCCCACAGCTCCTGCGGACGATCCCGCCTGGGGACTCTCCATCAACCAGGGAGAGGTCGTCGTCCGCGCCAACTCGACCGGCGAGGCCCGCGCCGTCGCCGCGCTCGAGGAAGCGAGCATCGCGCTTGGCGGCATCCCGAAGACCACCACCCAGGTGGTCGCCAGCGCCTTCCGGGACGAGAAGCTCTATACCGTGCAGCAGGACGACAGCGGCGACTTCCCCGACACCGGACCGATGCGGGTGCTCAGGGGCGATTTCAGCTTTCCCGAAGGCTATGTCGTGACACCGGAAGATTAGCCGCCGTCAATCTCGCGTTCGTCCGCGACCGAGACCAGCTCCACCAGCGGCTCGCCCCGGCGGGTGCGGATCTCGATGCAGATCACCCCCCGCCCAGAGGCATTGATCTCCTCCTGCGTCATCTCCGCCAGCGCGCGCCGCGCCTCCGTCCGGGCGGCATCGAGGTCCGGCAAGTCCAGCCCAACCGGATCATGCTCGATCCCGTGCCCGTCGCGAATGTCGAAGTAAAACCGCGGCATGGGACCCTCCGTTCGGGACAGAACGCAGGCTGGTTCAACCGGTTGCGGAAGACTTGCGCCGGCGGCCGCCATGCCGCGCCCGCCTTAGCTCGGTTCCGTCCGTTTTCGTCCAGACCTCGTCCGCCATCGGACGAAATGAAGGATGTCATTCTGACTATCGTCGGCCACAGTTGGCCCGCAAAATCCCGGCCGCAGGTTGCCTTCGACCTGCCCACAGGAGAACCATATTGACCAAGGTGTTGGATATCGTGGATGGCTGGCAGGTGCGTGAAGCGCCGAACGGCGGTTATCTGGTGTGCGACGACCACGGCGTCGTCGACGGTCCCTTTCCCTCCCGCGCCGCCGCCGCCGCGGCGGCCCACCAGCTCCCCAACCGCACCCTGGCCAACTGGCGCCTCCCCTCCACCACCTGGAAGCCGGCTGAGTAGGCTCCCGGCATCATCCCTCCACCGCGCCGCTTCTCCCTCAAGGGGAGAAGGACACTGCGGCACGGAATCTTGCTCCCCTCACCCCGCCCCCCGGACCTCATCCTCAGCCTGTCGAAGGACGAGGCCCGCCCACCCGCCTCTCAACCGCTGTACAGCAACCGCAATTCATGCCAGCTTCGCTGCAGCGGTGGGCGGCTCGCCCTCCTGGCGCTGCATTGCATGGTCCAAGGTCCCGCCTCGCACGGAGAACGGAGTGACCGGTAGCTTGCTGAGTTTCATTGTCCCGGTTCGCCACCAGGACAATGCCGTCGACTGGGACAAGCTTACGCAGCGGCTGCAGCAGACCATCGGGTCCGTCTCGGCCCAGGATCACGGGGATTGGCGTGGTATCGTTGTCGTCAACGAGGGGGCCACCCTGCCCCCAATGCCGCCGAACTGGCAGGTGGTGCGCGTCACCTATCCCCCCAACCCGCTGCACGAGCAGGGCCATGCCGACCGGGAAGCGTTCTACGAAGCCTTCCGACTGGACAAGGGCCGCCGCACGCTGTCGGGCATGATGGCGGCGCGCGACAGCGCGTACTTCATGGTCGTCGACGACGACGACTTCGTCAGCCGCCGCCTCGCCGGCTTCGTCAGCGCCCACCGCGGCGGCCTCGGCTGGGACATCAGGACGGGGTACCTTTGGGATGGCGGCCGAGTGGTCTTCCTGCACAACGACTTCTCCAACCTGTGCGGCACCTCGTTCATCATCCGCAGCGATCTCCTGGGCCTCCCCGAGCGGATCGAGGACGCCAAGGACGACTACATACGGATGCTGGGCAGCCACGGCGCCCTGTTCGACAAGATGCGACGCGTGGGCACGCCCCTTCCGCAGCTGCCTTTTGCCGGTGCCGTCTACCGTATCGGCCACGCCGGAGCGCACAGCGGATCGGCGCGCCTGATGGCGCAGATCTTCAGCAAGGAACGAACGCTATTGCAGTCGCTGAGAAGGCTGCACCGGCTGCGCCCGCTCACCCCATGGCTCAAGGCGCAGTTCTTCGGCAGCCCGGTAAGCGGGGAGCCGGACCGCAAACGCCAGAAGTCAATGGCGTGATCGCGACCGTTTCAATTACAGTAATATTGCTTGCATTTGCTTGCCGAGTGGGCATCGACCCGCCACCCGCGAGCTAGCTCGAAGCAGCTAGCACCAAAGAGCTAGCGGCGTGAACTGTCTTAACGACCGCGTATATTGCCCCTGCAACTTCCACGTCAGCCAACAATAAGATAGATACTTCCTGTCGGAAGCGAGCACTAACCCTCGCTTGCACAAGGGAGGATGCACATGAAGTACCTGTTGTGTGGCATCAGCGGCATTGCGCTGCTGGCCACGGGTGGGACGGCTGTGCTGGCCCAGTCGGTCAATTCGGCGGTCGGCGGCTATTCCTTCGAGGATGCCGCCAAGGAATCGCCGGACACCAAGAACTTCCATTCGGCCGATGGCCACCTGACCTTCGCCATCGTCACCCACACTGCCGGCAACGGCTTCTTCGACCCGGTCTATATCGGCGCGCAGGTGGCCGCGAACGCCTTCGGCATCAACCTGGTGCGTCTCGGCTCGGAAGCGGCGGTCGACGACATCCCGCGCGAGATCGAGATCCTCAACCAGATCATCCAGGATCCCACCATCGACGGGCTGATCCTGACCACGCCGCAGCAGGGCGCCTATGACGACATCGTCAAGAAGATGCTCGACCAGGGCATCCCGGTCGCCACCACCAACTCGTTCGATCCGACGATCTACGATCGCAACGGCATCAGCCACACCGGGCAAAGCGCCTCGGCGGCGGCGATCGGCGGCGAGGCCCTGGCCAAGTGCATCATCGACTCCGGCAAGACCTCGGGCTCGATCATCTTCCCGAGCCAGACCACCGCGGGCAATGTCGAGGTCAACCAGCGCGTGACCTTCGCCTTCAATGCCGTCACCGCGGCCCTCGACAAGGCCGGGGTACTCGCCAACTTCACGATCGACGCGGGGCCCGAGAACATCGGCATCCCGGTCAACGACAACGACATCGCCAGCTCGATCGTGACCTATCTCGAGTCGCGTGGCGACGTGGTCGGCGTCTTCGGATCGAACGGCGGCGGTGACGCCGGCGATCGTCGACGCGGTTACCCAGGCTGGCCGGCAGAACGACATCTGCTCCTTCGGCTACGATCTCGGACCCAAGCAGCAGGAAGGCATCCGCACCGGCGCGCTGACGGGCTCGCTCGGGCAGCAGCCCTTCCTCCAGGGCTTCTGGCCGGTGATGCAGCTCTACCTGCAGATCGACCGCGGCGTGCAGGCCGCCAACGTCGACACGCGCGCCCAGCTGGTGACCAAGGACGACGTCGACAAGGTCGGCAAGCGCTTCGAGAACTAGCGCTTCGCTTTGACATGCAGCTGCGGAAGGAGGACCCTCCTTCCGCCAGCTGTTCAGCCGAACGAGGCAACAGGCGCGAGAGCGGACCCTTGGCCATCGGACAGGACACCATGAGCATGCCGGCGCTGCGCAAGCGGCTGCCCCTGACGCTGGTCGGCGGCTGGGAGGTCGGCATCATCATCTTCATGCTGCTGCTCTACGTGGCGGCAGCGCTGATCAACCCGAAGTTCTTCGGCTCGGGCGACGCATCGCTCTCCGTGCTGCGCGATGCCTCCCGCTACGGCGTGATGGCCGTGGGCATGACCTTCGTCATCGTCAACAAGGATCTCGACCTCTCGGTGGGCTCGATCTACGGGCTCGTCGCGACCGTGTTCTCGGTCAACTACTCCCCGGCGCTCGGCGACTCGAGCCTGATCGTCGCGATCCTCTGGGCAGTGGCGGCCGGGCTGCTCGTCGGCGTCGTCAACGGCACGCTGGTCACCGTGCTGAAGGTGCCGGCCTTCATCGCCACGCTGACCATGCTGTTCATCGGCCGCGGCCTCGTCACCGGGCTCTCGGGCGGCAAGACCATCTCGTTCCTGCAGAAGGCCAACAGCGATCCGCTGTTCTTCGCCATCGGCGAGAACAACGTGCTCGGGCTTCAACAACCAGATCCTGATCTTCCTCGTCCTCGTCCTCCTCGGCGCGGTGGTGCTGGCGCAAGACGCGCTGGGGCTACGAGACCTTCGCCACCGGCGGCAACGAGCTGGCGGCGAGCTACGCCGGCATGCCGACCAACTGGGTCCGGATGCGCGCCTACATCCTCTCGGCCGCCTGCGCCACGATCGCCGGGCTGATGGCGGTGGCGCAGGATCGCGGCATCGCGCCGCCTCCGGCCAGGGGCTCGAGCTGATCGTCATCGCCGCGGTCATCGTCGGCGGCGCCTCGATCACCGGCGGCCGCGGCCGCATCATCGGCGCGTGCCTCGGGGCGATCCTCGTCGTGCTCATCGACAAGGTGCTGCGCGAAGGCTTCCCGATCACCCGCATCCAGGTGGTCAACGGCAAGGAGATGTCGATGCGCGCGGTGGCCCAGCTGCCGCCCGGCGCCGTGCCGGCCTTCCTCGGCCTCATCCTGATCCTCGCCGTGCTGATCGAGCCCTACGTCATCCGCCAGAAGCTGCCGCAGCGGCTCTGGGCCCGGCTGCGCGGCCTGCCGCCGCCGCTGATCGCCGATGCCGGCGGAGTGGCGATCCAGGGAGCGCAGACCTTCGGGGCCCGCGCCACCGCCCGCGCCATGGACGCGAAGGGCCTGGCGCGCTTCTTCTACCGCCGCGACTCCGCCGCCATCATCCTGGCGGTGCTGCTGTGGCTCGTCGGGCTGCTGCTCAGGCCGGATTTCTGGGGCAGCCTCGACAACAGCTTCAACCTGCTGCTCGCCTTCACCGAGGTGGCGCTGCTCTCCATCGGGCTCACCTTCGTCATCGCCAATGGCGACATCGACCTGTCGGTCGGCTCGGTGCTGGCGCTGTCGGGCGCGACCGCCGCCTTCTGCATGAAGGACCTCGGCTTCGAGCCCGGCCCCGGCGGTGCTCACGGCACTGCTGGTCGGGCATTCTCGCCGGCATGCTCAACGGCGTGCTGGTCACCGCGCTTCAGGCTGCCGGCCTTCGTCGCCACGCTCGGCATGTTCTACATGGCGCGCGGCGTCGCGCGCCTGGCTGGTCGCCGGGCGCGCAGCTCTCGAGCTTTCCGCCGAGAGCTTCAACCTGATCGGCCGCAAGCTGATCGAGCTGCTGCGCTTCTGGAACATCGCGCCGGAGACCGGGAGCCTCCTCTACGACATCGCCGCGGCGGTGAGCGTCCAGACCATCATCATGGCCATCGTGGCGATCGTCGCCGGCATCGTGCTCGGCTACACGACCGTCGGGCAGAAGGTCTAGCGACCGGCGGCAACACGCCGCGCCGCCGACTATGCCGGCATCAACACCAACCGCGTGCGCTTCTGGTCGCTGGTGTTCTCCGCCTTCTGCGCGGCGATCGCGGGCGTGCATCTACATCGCCTTCTTCAAGGCCTTCAACCCGGCCGCCGGGCAGCTCCGCGAGCTCGACGCCATCGCCGCGGTGATCATCGGCGGCGGCTCGATCTTCGGCGGCTTCGGCACCATCATCGGCTCGCTCGCCGGCGCTGCGGTGATCACGCTGATCCGGGCGCTGCTGTCGCTGCAGATCATCACCGCCACCGGCTCCTTCGTGTTGCCGCAGCACTGGGTGAACGTCTTCATCGGCCTGATCCTGATCGTCGCCGTGCGTCGCCGACATCTGGATCCGGCAGCAGGGCATCTTGCAGAGCCTCGCCGAGCGGCTGGGCTGGCGCCGCAGGGAAACGGAACATGTCTGACACGAACACCAGGCCCCTCGTCATCGAGATGCGCGACATCTCCAAGGCCTTCGGCGCCGTCCAGGCGCTGCGCAACGTCAATTTCCACCTCGACGCCGGGCGAGGTCCTCGGCCTCGTCGGCGACAACTCGGCCGGCAAGTCGACGCTGATGAAGGTGCTGACCGGCGCCTACCAGCGCGACAGCGGCGAGGTGCTGGTCGAGGGCCGGCCGACGCAATTTCCACAGCCCGCACGAGAGCCGCGAGCTGCGGGATCGAGATGATCTACCAGGACTTCGCGCTGTGCGGGAACATGGACGTCGGCGCAGAACATCTTCCTCGGCCGCTGGCCGCGCCGCGGCATCTTCGTCGACCGCCGCCGCATGTATGCCGAGGCCGGCGGCGTGCTGAAGCGGCTCAAGGTCGACGTCAACTCGGTGTTCCAGAAGGTCGAGAGCCTGTCGGGCGGCCGGCAGCAATCGGTCGCCATCGCCCGCGCCATCTCGTTCAACCCCAAGGTCGTGATCCTCGACGAGCCGACCGCCAACCTCTCCGTCATGGCGACCGAGCGGCTGCTCGAGACCATGCTCGAGCTCAAGGCGCCAGGGCGTCGCGCAGATCATCATCTCGCACCGCCTGGTCGACATCTTCGCCGTCGGCGACCGGGTGATGGTGCTGAAGCGCGGCGAGAACGTCGGCGACCGCTACATCAAGCACACCACCGAGCAGGAGATCCTGGAACTGATCGATCACCGGCACGGCGCAGACGGCGATGACGGCGGACGAGGCTTTGGCCGTGGCGTAATCGCACGCGGCCGCCCCCTCGACCGGCTTCGCCGGTCCCCTCCGCCGCTACGCGGGTGAGGATGACGAGGTGGCGCCGCCGCTGATCCTCCCCCGTTTACGGGGGAGGGGGACCGCCGTAGGCGGTGGAGGGGGCGGCAAGGGGCTCCGGCCGCCGATCAAATAATCTCCAGGTAATCCCGATCCGGCAGCTCCGGGAACGGCGCCGTGGGCAGCGTCTGGTACCAGAAGGCCACCGAGGCGATGTCGTCCTGCAGCGGCAGGTAGCGCCGGTCCTTCTTCTCCGTCCGCCAGCCCAGCGCCTGGATCGTCACCCGCAGGTCCCGCTCGAAGCGGATCGGGTCGCCGAGGTGCCAGCGGTACATGCCGAAGCGGGTCTGGCTGCGGTAGGTGCCGTCCGGCCGCAGCACCTGCGGCAGCCCGGAATACGGCGTCGTGAATTCGCGATAACGGCTGTCCATCGTGTCGTCGACCACGCCGCCGTCGAAATTGTAGGCGCCGCAGAAATAGTCCTCGGTGCCGGTGCCGCAGATGGTGGGGAACTCGCCGTCGCCATCCATGTAGAACTTGATCTCGCCCTCGCCCCACCAGCCGGAATTGTTCACCCCCCAGGCCATGTAGGTGCCGACATAGTGGCCCTGCCCCGCCACGCCGTCGAGGATGGTGTAATCCTCCTTGAACGGCAGCGGGTTGGTGCGGCGGAACTGGGCGTGGAAATAGGCCGCGTCCTCCGGCACCTCGGTCAGCGCGTAGTTGATCTGGTAGTAGATGATGCCGAAATTCTCCGGATCGCGGTTCTCGATCTCGATCCGCGCCGCCTTGCGGAACGGCATCTCCCAGTAGCAGTTGAAGGCCCGGCCCGGATTCACGCAGACCGCGAGCGAGCTCACCTGCGCGAACTGGTTCCAGCCGCAGCAGAAGAAGTCGCCGAGCGGCGCCTCGACCGACGGGTGCTCCTGGTCGTCCCACCAGATGCGCAGGATCATCTCGCGCCAGCGCAGGTTGGCCGAGGTCAGCCAGATCTGCTGGATGGCGCCCATGCCCTTGATGTCGGCGAGTACGCGCGTCTCGCCCGGCTCGATGCGGATCGAGGGCGAGACCTTCCAGCCCTGGCCCGAGCCGTCGGGCCCTAGCCCGCGGGCGTGCACCTTGCCGGTGCCCTCGGTGGCCATGCCGCCCTTGCCCTTCTCGCCGGTGAAGTTCTCCGGCGAGATGGAGCGGGTCCTGGCCGAAGACAGCCGGTAGAGGTTCGAGAGATTGACCCCGAGGCCATTGAAGTCGCTTGGCATTGAGATTTTCCGTGTGAGGCGGTGGACGGGAGCGGCCTATTTGAGGCCGCTGGTTTTGATGGAATCCATGATCTGGCGCTGGAACACCAGGAACAGGATCAGCATGGGCAGCGCCACGATGGTGGAGGCGGCCATGGTGTAGTTCCAGGAGGCGGAATACTGGTTCTTGAAGTTGGCGATCGCCACCTGCACCATCCAGAGCTTCTGGTCGCTCACCACCGTCAGCGGCCAGAGGAAGCCGTTCCAGTTGGCGAGGAAGAACAGGATGGCCAGCGCCGCGATGATCGGCCGGCTCAATGGCAGGATAACGCTCCAGTAGATGCGCCAGTAGCCGGCGCCGTCGATCACCGCCGCCTCCTCGAGTTCGCGCGGCAGCGACAGGTAGTATTGCCGCAGGAGGAAGATGCCGAAGGCGTTGAAGATCGCGGGGATGATCAGGCCCGACCACGAGTTCAGCATGCCCAGCGCCCGCACCAGGATGAACAGCGGCACGATGATCACCGGCAGCGACACGAGGAAGGTCGAGAACATCACGAGGAAGATCGTCTCTCGTCCCGGAAAGCGCAGCCGCGCGAGCGCGTAGCCGGCCATGGTGTGGAAGAACAGCGCCGCCACCGTCACCACCGCCGAGACGATGAAGGTGTTGATCAGGTAGCGCCAGAACGGCACCTCGGTCAGCACGTAGACGAAGTTGTCGAGGCTCGGCTTGTTGGGGAGCAGGTTGGGCTGGAACACCTCGGTCGGGCCCTTGAAGGCGATCGACAGCATGTAGAGCAGCGGGAAGATCGCCATCAGCGCCAGCACCACGGCGACGAGCATCCACACGACCCCGACGGTGTCGAGCCGCATGCGGCTTTGCGGCAGGATCGGAGCGGCGGTGTCAGTCATACTGGAACCTCCCCCCGCGAGTGATGAGGAAGAACACCACGGTGATGACGAGCAGCAGCACGACGAGCAGCGTCGCCATGGCGGAGGCGTAGCCGAAGGCCGAATACTGGAAGGCCTGCTGGTAGATGTAGGTGATGAGCAGCGACGTGGAGTTCGCCGGCCCGCCCTTGGTCATCACGTAGACGAGGTCGAAGGCCTGCGAGCCGGTGACCGCCGCGACGGTCGAGACGATGAGCACGAAGAAGCTCGTCGGCCGCAGCAGCGGCAGCGTGATGAACCAGAAGCTCTGCACCCGCCCGGCCCCGTCGATGCGCGCCGCCTCGTAGTATTCCTTCGGAATGTCCTGCAGCCCGCCTAGGAAGATGAGCATATAGAAGCCCATCAGGAACCACACAGCGGCGGCGGTGACGGTGAAGAGCGCGAGGTTCGGGTTGCCCAGCAGCGACAGGCCGCTGACGCCGAGGACCGACAGCGAACGCGGCAGCACCCCAAGCTTGTCGACGACCATCAACTGGAACACCAGCGCGACGACCACGAGGCTCACCATCTGCGGCGCGAAGAACATGGCGCGCAGCACCGTGTTCACCCGGCTCGTCCGCTGCACCAGCAGCGCGAGGCCGAGGCCCACGACGTAGAGCAGCGGCACCAGCATCACGGCGAAGCTGAGCGTCACCCGCAGCGAGGACCAGAACAGGGGGTCGGCGAGCATCTTGTTGTAGTTGGCGAGGCCGACGAACTTGAAGCCGCCGAAGCCATCCACCTCGAAGACCGAGATGCCAAGCGCCAGCACCATCGGCAGGCCGATGAACAGCAGCAGGCCGAGCGCGTCGGGAGCAACGAAAAGATAGCCCGCCAGCACCTCGCGCTGCCGGGTGGATAGACCCGTGGCGGCGGGCTTTGCGCCCGCCACCGTGGTCTGTGTCTCGACAACCGCCATCAGAGCAGCGGCGCCCCGCTGTAGCTGGCGAGGAAGGCGTCGAGCTGCTGCGAAGCGGCTGTTGCCGCCTGCTGCGGATCGGTGCCGCCCAGCATCGCCGCCTGGATCGAGTCCGAGATGATCTTGTAGACCTCGGGCGGCACGCGCGGCTCGGCTCGGGTGCCCGGATGGATCTCCTTGGAGAAGATGCCGAGATTGCCCTTGCTGAACGCCTCGCCACCGGCTTCGAGCGCCGAGTTGCGCGGCGGCATGTCGGATTTCGCCACCGTGCACCAGTCGACGACGCGCTGGATCGAGTCCGGCGCCATCGAGGCGAGCGCCCAGGCGATGAACTTCGCCGCGGCCTCGGGGTTCTTGCCCTTCGAGTTGGCGACGAAGGCCCAGCCGCCGCCCACGGTCACGTACTTGCCGCCGGCCGGCACCGGCAGCTTGAAGATGCCGTAGGGCACGTCGGGCGCGTTGTTCTCCATCGCCGAGATGCCCCAGATGCCGACGTTCTGGATCGCGCAATAGCCGGCGCCGAGGTTGGCGACGATGTCGCCGCCGCCGCCGCCGAGCACCTGGCGCGGCGCGGCATTGGAATTGACCGCATCCTGCCACAGCTTCAGCGCCTGCACCGTCGCCGGCGAGTCATAGGCCGACTTGCCGTCGGCGGTCTGGAACTCGCCGCCGCCCTGCCACATGAACGGGTACCAGGTGAAGTTCTGGTAGTAGCCCGGGCCGGTCTCGAACAGCAGGCCGTAGCGGTCCGCCGTGGTCAGCTTCTTGCCCAGTTCGAGCAACTGGTCCCAGGTCTGGGGCACGTCGTTCTCGCTGAGCCCGGCGTCCTCGAAGGCCTTCACCGAGTAGTAGAAGGCCATCGGCTCGACTTCCATCGGGATGCCGTAGATCTTGCCGTCCACCATGCGGTTGGCAATGACGCTTTCCGGGAAATCGGCCTTCGCCGCGTCCTCGATATAGGGCGTCAGGTCGGCCAGTACGCCGCCGTTGTAGTAGCGCAGGAAATCGCCCGGCGAGATGATGAAGATGTCCGGCCCCTGCCCCGAGGCGAACGACGTCGCGAGCTTGGTGCCGTTCATGTATTCGGTGTTGACCACGTATTCGAGGTGCACCTTGGGATCGTGCGCCGCGTTGTAGTCGTCGACCATCTTGATGAACCAGTCGACCTGGCTCTTCACCGTGCCGTCCGGCGCATAGAACTGCCAGAAGCTCAGCGCGTCATCCTGCGCGAAGGCCGAGCGGCCCAAGAGCGGCGCGGCGGCGAGGCCGGCGCCGAGTGCGGCACCGCCCTTCAGTATCGACCGCCGGGACCAGCCGGCGGGCAGTTTGGTCATCAGGCTCATGGTTTCTCCTCCCCATTAAGCTTTCTCTTTGCAGTCGCGCTCCGGCGTTGCCGCCGGCGCATTCATGCCTCCCCTCAGGCGGTGTCGAACCTCCGCAAGGTGCAAGGCAGGATTTCTGAGCGGACTTCCCCCTCCCAACGGCCCTCCAGCCGGTCCCGCAGCATTCCGACCGCGATGGTCGCGAGCCGCGAGGGCTTTCCACCGATACGGGTCAACTTTGGCCGCACGTAGTCGAGGTGGTCGAAATCGTCGAAGGTCGCGATGGCGAGGTCGTCCGGCACGCGCACGCCCCGGTCGTGCAGCGCCGCGAGCCCGCCGCGCGCCATCAGCGAGTTGGCGAAGAACACCGCGCCGGGCAGGTCCGCCCGGTGCGTCTCGAGCAGCCACTCCATCGCCTCGTAGCCCGAAGGCACCAGATACGTGCCTTCGTAGCTGAGCGCCGGGTCCGGCGTGCCGCCATGCTCGGCGAACCCCTGCTCGAACGCCTCCCGACGCACCCCGGCCTGGTGGAAGAAGGACGGTCCGGTGACATGCGCCACCCGCCGATGGCCGGCTTCGGCGAGGTACTTGCCCATCGCATAGGCCCCACCCCGGTCGTCGAAGCCGACGGAGTCGATGGCGCGGTTCGGTAGGTGCCCGAGGAACACCGCCGGCACCGGCAGCTGCAGCAGGTCCTCCGCCATGTTGTGGAAGGCGAAGTCGGCGATGATGATGCCGTCGACGCGTTTCGACCGGATCTGCCGCAGGTACTCGCGCCCATGCTCGACGGAATGGCCGCCCGGCACGTCGGTGTTGAAGATCAGCGTATCGAGCCCGGCGGTTTCGAGCTCGGACTGGATGACCTTCACCAGCTCCGGATAGAACGGGTTGAGGATATCGGGGATCAGCACCGCCACGAGATTGGTGCGCCCCGTCCTGAGCGACTGCGCCTGCGGATTGGGCACATAGCCCAGTTCCTCGATCGCCGCCTGCACCCGCTCCCGCAACGGCTTCGACACCCGGTCGGCATGGTTGAGCACGTGCGACACCGTCGTCCGCGACACCCCCGCCCGCTCCGCGACTTTGCTTATCGTACTCATTGGCGGGGACGCTAGCGGTGGGTGAATGCATTTGCAAATGGATTTGTGAATGCATTTGCAAAGACATATAGCGGCCCCGTCCCGCCCCCTCCACCGCCTACGGCGGTCCCCCTCCCCCGCTGCGCGGGTGAGGATACGAGGTGGTGCCGCCGCTGATCCTCCCCCGCGTGGCGGGGGAGGGGGACCAGCGAAGCTGGTGGAGGGGGCGGCCACACGCCGATGCTCACTTCCCTCACCGACCCGGCTACCGCCCCCAGGGAAGAGCCCCTCACACCGCCCGCGCCAACTCCCGCACGATCAGCCGCGGCTCGAACAGCTCCCGGCTCCCGCTCGGCGCCTCCTTGCGCTTGATCTCGTCGAACAGCGCCTCGATCGCCCGCTGCGCCATCTCCACCACCGGCGCCGCCACCACCGTCGGCGGCGGGCTCATGATGTTGGCGAAGTCGAAATCGTCGATGCCGACCACCGAGACGTCGGCGGGCACCCGCTAGCCCCAGTTCGCGCAGCGCATTCAGCACCCCCAGCATCATCATGTTGGAGAGCGCGAAAATCGCCGTCGGCGGATCGGCCTCGCGCATGCGCCGCAGCGTCGAGTCATGCGCCACCTGCCGGTCGAAGCGCCCGGCCAGCAGCAGCCCCGGATCGGCCGCAATCCCGTGCGCCGCCAGCGCCTCGAGATAGCCCCGCAGCCGGTCGTCGCCGGTGACGATGTTGTCGCGCCCCGTGGTCACCGCGATCCGCCGGTGCCCGAGCCCGATCAGGTGCTCCGTCGCGAGCCGCCCGGCCCGCACGTTGTCGAGCTTGATCACGTCATAGGGCAGCCCCTCGACATAGGATGTCGAGCAGGATCGTCGGCACGTGGATCTGCTCGACCAGCCGCGCGCCATGCTCGGCATCCGAGCGCGTCGGGATGATGATCAGCCCGGCGACGCGCTGCATCCGCATCATCTTCAGGATCTGCCTCTCGCGGTCGTAGTCCTCGCTGGTCGAGTACACCACCGCCATGTAGCCGGCCTCGAGGCAGGCCGATCTCCACCACGCGCGCCACGTGGCGAAGTGCGGGTTGGTGATCTCGGGCAGGATCAGCCCGATCAGCCGCGACTGGCCGCATCCTGCAGGCTCCGCGCCGCCGCCGTGCGGCACGTAGCCGATCTCGCGCACCGCCTCGCTCGACCTTGGCGATCACCTCCTCGCTCACCGGCGCCGAGCGGTTGATCACCGCCGACACGGTGGAGATGGCGACCCCTGCCCGCCTCGCGACATCCTTGATGGTGGCCACGCCACCTCCTCCCTCGCGCCTCGCCCCTCTTGCCAAGTCGCATCCGTGATGCTGTTATCCGAAACGTTTCGTGTAGGCAAATCCGCTGCGGCGGCACGGGAGAGGGACCCGGCCGCTGCCCTATCCGGCGGATGCAGGCGAAACGTTTCGACCGACTACCGGCGAACATCAACGCGTCGGATGCGGCGCACAGGGAGGGACTTCATGTACAAGCTTTCACGGCGCAGCCTGCTGCTGTCGTCGGCGGCGCTCGCTGCCGGCATCGGCGTGGGCCGGGCGTTCGCGCAGTCCGACGTCTCGGCCACGCTGAAGCTGCAGGCGTTCGGCGGCGACGCGCAGCTCGCCGTCGATCCAGAACGCCATCGCGCGCTTCAACAAGAAATATCCCAACGTCAAGGTCGAGGTCGCGATCGACCCGATCTCGACCGGCTGGGGCGACTACGTCACCAAGGTGCTCGGCCAGTTCAACGCCGGCCACGCGGCCGACGTCTACGGCACCGCCATCGAGACCTTCCAGGCCTTCGCGTCGCGCGGCCTGTTCATCCCGCTCGACGACTACGTCAAGGCCAAGAACCCGAGCTATCTCGGACTTCGCGCCGAGCCTGTTCGAGCAGGCCTGCTACAAGGGGAAGATCTACTTCATCCCGATCGGCTGGAACAACATCATGATCAACTACAACCGCGACCTGTTCGACAAGGCGGGCGTCGCCTACCCGAAGCACGACTGGACCTGGGACGAGTTCCGCGAGGTCGCCAAGAAGCTGACGGTCAAGGACGCCTCCGGCAACGTCACGCAGTTCGGCTACGAGGTGCCGAACCAGAACTTCTTCATCCAGCCCTGGTTCTTCTCGAACGGCACCGGCGTCGCTCAACGACGACTGGACCGCCTCCAACATGCTCGACCCGAAGGTCGCCGGAGACGCTGCAGTTCCTCACGACCTCATCCATGTCGACGGCGTCTCGCCGATCCCCGGCAAGGACACGATGGACAACCAGTTCTTCGCCGGCCAGGTCGCGATGATCACCCGCGGCCACTGGATCGTCCAGAACGCCAAGCACGCCAAGCTCAACATGGACATCGCCGATGCCGCCGCCGAAGGAAACCGACAACACCGTGATCGGCTTCGGCGGCTATGGCGTCTCCAAGACCAGCCGAGAACCCGGAGCTCGCCAAGGCGCTGGTCGCCGAGCTGACCAGCGTCGAGACGCAGAAGGAGGAAGGCGAAGGCGGCGGCGGCGTGCCCGGCCGCAAGTCGGCCGCCGAGACCGACGGAGTTCCTCGCCTTCCCGCCGAGCGCCGCGCTCTACTACGAGACGCTGCCGCACACCAAGGCGGTGCCCTCGCCGGCCAACTTCCAGGAAGTCGAGAAGATCTTCATCCGCTACTACACCGCGATGATGGCGGACGAGATGTCGATCGCCGACGGCGTGCAAGCAGGCCGACGCGGAGCTGAACGACTCGTTCGCGCGGCTGAAGCAGCGCTGCGGCTGAGCTGATCACCAGCGCTCCGTCGCCGGACCGCCAGGGCGGGGCCTGCCGCCGACGGCTCTCGGCGCGGCCGCCGCTCAGTCGATGCGAGGAGCATCGAGCCGATGCCACGACCGACGATCGCGCACCGCCGCATCCGACCTGCAGCGCGCCCAGGCGCGCGCCGGCTATCTCTTCATCCTGCCCACCGGCGCTGCTCTATCTCACCTTCGTGCTCGCGCCGGTGATCGTCACCTGTCGTCCTGCGCTTCGCCTATTACGACCCGATGCTCGGCTCGCACTGGGTCGGGCTCGACAATTTCACGCGCTTCTTCACCGATCGGCGCTCGCTGCAGATCTTCTGGAACACGCTGCGCTTCGCGCTGCTTCGCGGTGACCTTCAACGTCTCGGTCGGCCTGCTGCTGGCGCTGGCGCTCAACCGGGCGATGCCGGGCTGGCTGCTCTATTTCTTCCGGCTCGCCTTCTTCCTGCCGGTGATCATCGCGGCGGCCTTCGTCTCGATCGTCTGGAGCTATTTCTACGGCGACGACCTCGGCGTCATCAACTACTACCTGCGGCTCGATCGGCCTGCCCGGCGTGCACTGGCTGACCGACGCCAGACCAGGCGATGACCTCGATCGTCATCATGGACGTGTGGAAGAACACCGGCTTCTTCATGATCATCTTCATCGCCGCGCTGCAGGGCGTGCCGAAGACCGATCATCGAGGCGGCGGTCATGGACGGCACGCCCGCCTGGCGGCAGTTCTTCCGCATCACCCTGCCCTGGATTTCGCCGGTGGTCTTCTTCTGCATCGTCTATGCCTCGATCGGCGCGCTGCAGGTGTTCGAATCGATCGTCATCCTGACCCAGGGCGGCCCCGGCGACGCGACGCGCTCGATGTCGATCCTCATCGTCGAGGAGGCGCTTCGGCAGCTTCCAGATCGGCTATGCCGCGTCGATCTCGGTGGTGATGACGGCGATCATCCTCGTCATCACCGCCATCCAGCAGCTCGCTCTCGCGCCGGTGGGTGCAGTGATGGAGCAGCCTGCTGCAGACCCGCGCGGCGCAAGCGCTGGATCGACTGGGCGATCATCGCGGTGATGGCCGCTGCTCGGCATCTGCATGCTGCTGCCCTTCCTGTGGCTGTTCTCGATGTCGTTCCGCGCCGTCGGCGACGCCTACAAGATGCCGCCGAGCTTCCTGCCGCCGAGCCTCGATTTCACCAACTATCGTCGCGGTGCTGAACTCGCGCGTGCCGTTCCTGCAGATCTACCTCAACTCGCTGCTGATCGCGCGTCATCGTGACCGTCGGCCAGCTCGTCACCTGCACGCTCGCCGCCTTCGCCTTCGCCCGGCTCAACTTCCGCGGCCGCGACAGCCTGTTCTTCATCCTGCTGGTCGGGCTGATGTTCCCGGCGCAGGTGACGATCCTCCCGATCTATCTCGGCTACGCCAAGTCGGGCTGCTCAACCAGCCGATCGGGCTGGCGCTGATGTATCTGACCTCGAGCTTCGGCGTGTTCCTGATGCGCCAGTTCATGCTGAGCCAGCCCAAGGCGCTCGAGGAAGCGGCGCTGATGGATGGCGCCGGCTACTTCAAGATCTTCTGGCGCATCTCGCTGCCGCAGCTCCGCCCGGCGCTCTCGGCGCTCGGCATCATCACCTTCACCCAGACCTGGAACTACTATTTCCAGGCCAAGGTGCTGCTCGGGCCGCAGGAGTCGATGACCCTGCCGATCGCCATGGACGTGCTGCGCGGCTACATGGCCTCGGGCAACCTCTCGGTGGTCATGGCGGCGATGAGCATGTCGGTCCTGCCCGTCATCCTGCTCTTCCTCATCGCCCAGAAGTTCGTGATCGAAGGCGATCACGATGAGCGGCATCAAGAACTGAGTTCCAAGGACATGTGACGCATGTGGGACGACCTCGCCGCCATCGACCCGCGCTTCGTCTACACGCGGCGAGCGCACGCCGCTACGTCGCCTTCCCGCTCGGCGGCATCGGCTCGGGCGGCTTCTCGCTCTCCGGCAGCGGCCGGCTGGTCGACTGGTCGATCCGCAACCGCCCGGCGCTGCAGGGCTACAACGGCTACTCGCATTTCGCCATCAAGGCCGAGCAGGACGGCAAGCTGGTCGATGCGCGCGTGCTGAACGGCCCCTACGACCTCGAACCCCTCCGGCGCGCCGGGCCTGCGGCAAGATGTTCGACGGCTTCGGCCACGGCGCCAACCGCCAGACGCTGGCGGGCGTGCCGCATTTCCGCGACGTCGAGTTCTACGGCCGCTTCCCGACCGCCGACCTCGTCTTCCACGACGAGCGCTTCCCCGGCGAGCGTGCGGATGACGGCGCTCTCGCCCTTCATCCCGCACAACGACCGCGACAGCTCGATGCCGGTCGCGATGTTCGCGTTCGAGATCGCCAACGACACCGGCGAGCGATCGACCTACACGCTCGCCGGCACGCTCGGGCAACTACGGCGCCAACAGCGGCGTCCACACCTTCGCGCAGGCACGGCGGCATCAGCTCGCTGCACCTCACCTCGTCCGACACGGACCTGCCGCCGACGCGAGCGCGGCGACCTCACCATCGCCACCGACGCCGACGATGTCGAGCACACCGACCACCACTTTCGCGGCCAGTGGTTCGACGACCTCGCCGTGTACTGGAAGGAGTTCGCCCGGCCCGGCCCGCTGCCCGAGCGGCACTACGACCAGCCGCGCGCCACGCGGCACATGAGCCAGCAGCCCGAGCACGGCACGCTCGGCGCGCGCGTCACCGTGCCGGCCGGCGAGCGCAAGACGGTCCGCTTCGTCATCTCCTGGAGCTTCCCGCACGGCGACATCTACTGGGCCTTCCGCACCAAGCCCGACGGCGCCGATCCCCGACAAGCGCGACGCCGACCTGGACGCAACTACTACGCGACGCAATGGGCGGACTCGCGCGCCAGCGCCACGCGAGGCGCTCGCGCGCTGGGACGAGCTCGCAGGCGCAGACCATCGCCTTCCGCGACGGCCTCTTCGGCTCCACCCTGCCCGCCGAGATCAAGGACGCCGCGTCGCGCGACGCTCGCGCTGCTCCGCACCGCCACCGTGATCCGCCTCGAGGGCGGCGAGCTCTGGGCCTGGGAGGGCCAGCACACCAGCGACGGCTCCTGCGAGGGCTCCTGCACCCATGTCTGGAACTACCAGCAGGCGCTGTCGCATCTGTTCCCGGCGCTCGAGCGGACGCTGCGCGAGACCGAGTTCACCTACAACCAGCTGCCGACCGGCGGCCTCACCTTCCGCCAGAAGCTGCCGCTCGGCTCCGGCTTCGACATCATCGGCCCCTGCGCCGACGGGCATTTCGGCGCCATCATCAAGACCTATCGCGACTGGAAGCTGTCGGGCGACACCGACTGGCTGCAGCCGCTACTGGCCGCAGCATCAAGCGGGCGATCGAATACGCCTGGTCGCCGGAGAATCCCGGACCGCTGGGACCCCGACGCAGACCGGCATCCTCTCCGGCCGCCAGCACCAGACGCTCGACATGGAGCTGTTCGGGCCCAACTCCTGGCTCGGCTCGATGTATGTCGCGGCGCTGCTCGCCGCGCGCCGAGATGGCCGCGGCGCTCGGCGACGACGCGACTTCGCCGACAAATGCCGGCGCGCTGGGCAAGGCCGGCGCCGACTACATCGACACGCGAGCTCTTCAACGGCCGCTGCTTCATCCAGAAGATCGACCTCTCGCGACAAGTCGGTGCTCGACGCCCTTCGACACCGGCCGCAACGCCGGCGTGCTCGCCGACGGCTTCATGGAGACCTACTGGTCGGACGAGTATCGGCGAGCTCAAGTACCAGATCGGCGAAGGCTGCATCACCGACCAGATCCTCGGCCAGTGGCACGCCGAGGTCGCCGGGCATCGGCGGCTTCCTCGACAAGGACAAGGTCGAGACGGCGCTGCAGTCCGTCCACGCCAACAACTTCCGCGCCAACCTCGCCGACCACTTCAACCCCTGCCGCAACTACGCCTACGAGGACGAAGGCGGCCTGCTGATCGCCACCTATCCCGAGGGCATCCGCCAGCCGATGGTCGCCGCGCCCTATGCCGAGGAGGTGTGGACCGGCATCGAGTACATGTCCGCCTCGCACCTGATCATGCACGGCCTGGTCGAGGAGGGCCTCGACATCGTCCGCGCCGCCCGCGACCGCCACGACGGCTCGCGCCGCAATCCGTGGAACGACATCGAATGCGGCTCCTACTACGCCCGCTCGATGTCGGCCTGGCAGCTGGTCAACGCCTGGTCCGGGCTTCACGCCGACTTCGTCGACGGCACGCATCGAGCTTCGCTCCGAAGGCCGAGGGCGACTACCGGCTGTTCTGGTCGGCGGGCACCGCTTTGGGCGACCTTGACCCGCATCGGCGACGGCGATCAGCGCTCGAGCGTCCTCGGCGGCACGCTCGCCGTGCACAGACAGTTCATGGTCGACGGGCAGCGATCCATCGGCGCAACCGCACTCGTCGAAGCCGGCGGATCTGCTGGAGCTGCATGATGGCCGAGATCGAACTCAAGTCGGTCCGCAAGAGCTTCCAGACCCTCGAGGTCATCCACGGCATCGACCTCGCGATCGAGGACGGCTCCTTCACCGTCTTCGTCGGCCCCTCCGGCTGCGGCAAGTCGACGCTGCTGCGCATGATGGCCGGGCTCGAGGAGGTCACCGCCGGCGAGATCCATATCGACGGCGCGCGCTGCGACCATCTGCTGCCCGTCGGCCCGCGGCATGGCCATGGTGTTCCAGTCCTACGCGCTCTACCCGCACATGAGCGTCGAGCAGAACCTGCGCTTCGGCCTCGAGAACCAGAAGCTGCCGAAGGCCGAGATCGCCGCGCGCGTCGCCAAGGCCGCCGAGATCCTGCAGATCGCGCACCTGCTGACGCGCCGGCCCAACCAGCTCTCCGGCGGCCAGAGCCAGCGCGTCGCCATCGGCCGCGCCATCGTCAAGGAGCCGAAGGCCTTCCTGTTCGACGAGCCGCTCTCCAATCTCGACGCCGAACTGCGCGTCAAGATGCGCGGCGAGCTCGTCGCGCTGCACCAGCGGCTCGGCGTCGACCATGATCTACGTCACCCACGACCAGGTCGAGGCGATGACCATGGCCGACCGCATCGTCGTGCTGCGCGACGGCGTCGTCGAGCAGGTCGGCACGCCGATCGAGCTCTACGCCCGGCCGCGCAACCAGCTTCGTCGCCGCGCTTCCTCGGCGCGCCGCAGATGAACATGCTGAAGGGCACGATCTGCCGCAACGGCGGCGCCGCTCGGCGTCGTGCTCGAGGAGGGCGATAACCGTCGCCCTGCCCGGCCGCTCCGTCGCCCTGCCCGAGGGCGCGCCGGTCACGCTCGGCATCCGCCCCGAGCACGCCGAAGCCAGCGGCGGCACGCTCGAGGTCACGCGTCGAAACCACCGAGATCCTCGGTTCCGGAGACCATCGTCCATGCCGTGCGCAAGTCGGGCGAGCCCTTCACCGCCGCCCTGCGCGGCATCAGCGGCGCCAAGCGCGGCGACACCATCCGCATCGGCATGCCCGAGCCGTTCGTGCACCTCTTCGACGAGATCGGGCTGGCGATCGGCGCCCGCGAGGACTGGCGTGTCGGCCTACCTCATCTGATCTGCAACACTACATGGGTTGCTTCCGACGCCGAGGGCCTGATCACGCCGACGGAACCGCCGCCCCGCGCCCGAGTTCTCGCCGCATGACCCTCGACCTGTTCGGCGCCACCGACTATCCGCCCGGCTTCGTCTACAAGCCGGGCGTCCTCTCCGTGGACGAGGAACGTGAGGTGCTCGAGCAGGTCTCCCGCCTGCCGTTCAAGGCGTTCGAGTTCCACGGCTTCGAAGGCAAGCGCCGAGTGGTGTCGTTCGGCTTCAAGTACGACTTCAGCTCCGAGCGCCTGCGCGAGGTCGAGCCGGTGCCAGGTTTCCTTGTCGAACTGAGCGAGACGGCCGGTGCTGCCGTGGGGGTCGCGGCGGATGCGTTCCGGCAGGTGCTGGTCACCGAATATGGTCCCGGCGCCGCCATCGGCTGGCACAAGGACAAGCGCGTGTTCGGCAAGATCGTCGGCGTGTCGCTCGGCAGCGCCTGCACGATGCGGTTCCGCCGCGGCGGCGAGGGCAAGTGGGAGCGCAAGAACCTCGAGCTCGAACCGCGCTCCGTGTACCTCCTCAGCGGCGAAGTGCGCTCCGCCTGGGAGCACAGCATCCCGCCCGTCGCCGAGACCCGCTACTCGATCACGCTGCGGACGCTGGCGTGATCCCCTACCCCCTATCCTTCGCCAGCCTGCTGTCCAGCAGGTCGCCGCTTTCGGCGAGGATCGGGTAGGCCACGCTGGCGAACAGCGAGTTGATGGTCTTCAGCGCCCGCACCGTCTCGAGGTGGATGTTGCTGGTGGCGATGCTCTGCACCGCGCCGGTCCGCAGCCGGCTCAGGTGCTGGTGATAGCTCTCGCGCTCGGCCGAGCGCATGGCATCCTTTTCGATCAGCAGCAGGCGCGCGGACTCGCGGTCCTTGGAAACCAGTACGTTCAGCGCGAGGTGCATATTGGTCATCACCCGGTGGTGCAACTCGTTGAGCTCGCGCCAGCCCTCCGGTGAGAAGGAGAGCTTCTGGTCGCGGCGGGTCTCGGCTAGCTTCAGCAGCGTCTTCGAGATGGCGTCGCCGACATATTCGAGGTTGATGGCGAAGTTGGACAGCTCATGCCCGCGCTGCGCCTCCATCTCGCCCGTGTAGTCGATCTTGGCGAGGTAGAGCTTGATCTCGGACTGCGCCTGGTCGACCGCTTCCTCGAGCCGCCGCGCCTGGCGGATCTTCTCGGTGTCGCCGGTCTCGTAGAGCTCCATCAGCGGCTGCAGCATGCGCTCGATGATCTCGGCCATGCGCAACAGCTCGCGCGTGGCGCTGGCGAGCGCCAGTGCGGGAACGCCGACCACCGCCTGGTCGAGGCAGCTCGTGGCCTCGGGCAGCGGATCGAGGGCGTCGGCGGACCGGAACTGGATGTAGCGGTCGAGCAGGCGCGCCACGACGCCGCAGAACGGCAGGCCGATCAGCAGCACCGCCAGGTTGAACGCCACATGCAGCGCGATCACCTGCTGCCCCGCACCGGAGCCCGGGACGTGGTGACCCGCATCGAGCAGATGGAACGCGATTAACGCCAACATCGCCGCCACTCCGCGGAAGGCGATCTGGCCGATGGCGAGCCGCTGGGCGGCGGGGCTCGCCATCCGGCTCAGGCCGAAGGCGGTCAGCGTGCCGCCGAGGTTCGCTCCCAGCATCAGCGAGACGCCGAGCTCGAGCGGCACGAGGCCCCTGGCGCAGAGTGTTGCGATCAGCAGCGTCGACCCGACGCTCGAGTGGACCAGCCAGGTGAAGCCGGCGCCGATCAGGAAGGCCGAGAAGAAATCGCCCGACAGGTAGGAGACGATCTGCGGCAGCGCTCCGGCATCGCGCAGCGGCTCGGTCGCCTCGCCGACCATCTGCAGCGAGATGAGGGTCAGCGCGACGCCGATCAGGATGCGGCCGAGCTGGCGCTGCTCGCGGGCAAAACCCTTGAAGAATAGCGCGGCGCCGATGATCAGCAGCACCGGCACGAGGAGGCTCAGGTCGAAGGACAGCACGAAGACCACCAGCGCCGAGCCGACATAGGCGCCGAGCATCAGCGCGAGGCCCGTCTCGAGGCTCAGCGCGCCGGCCGTCAGGAAGCTCTGCGCCAGCACCCCGACCGCGGTCGAGCTCTGCAGCAGCAGTGAGACGAAGGTGCCGATGCCTGCCGCGCGCAACCTGCCGCCCCTGCTGTCGCGCAGCGCCCGGCGCAGCGCCGGCTCATGACTGCGTTCCACTCCGGTACGCACCATACGCACGGCAAACAGCAATAGGGCGATCGCTCCACCAAGGTGGAGCAGCAACAGGTAGAAATTCATAAGTGGTAACAGCTTCTTTTAGTGAGGCGGAAATCTCCGAGGGGTGATTCCCATAGTATTGGGACTTATACCGCCGATAAGCAATGTCTCGCCTCACTATCGGGTTGCACCGACGCAAGATTCCGTCCTGTCGGCTACTCTACCGGCACCAGGATGCTGCGATCCGCCAGCTCCATGCCGAAACCGGGCGCATCCGATATCCTGAGCTTCCCGTCCTGGGGCATCGGCTCGCCGACGAACAGGTTGCCGAATACCGGATGAATGCTGCGCCCATCGGGGCTGGCGGCCACGTATTCGCAGAATGCCGGGCCGGTCTGGCTGGCGATGAAGTGGTACGAGTACGGGCCGCTGCCATGCGGAACGACGGGGATGTCGTAGGCCGAGGCGTGGGCGGCGATCTTCAGCAGCTCGGTCATGCCGCCGACCCACATCACGTCCGGCTGCACGATATCGAGCGTGCGCTCCTCGATCAGCCGGCGGAAGCCGTAGCGGGTGTATTCGTGCTCACCGGTGGTCCATTTGACGAAGGGGTGCGCGCGCTTGATCTCGCGGAAGCCTTCGACGTCGTCCGGGGACAGCACCTCTTCCCACCAGTGGATATTTAGGTGCTTGGCCGCCTCGGCGAGCCGGATGGCGTAGTTGACGGTCAGCGACATGTAGCAATCGACCATCAGCGGGAAATCCGGCCCCACGGCCTCGCGATGCCTCGCGAGGAACTCGACGTTCTGCCTGAGCCCCTCCTCGCCATCGAAGTGGCTGTGGGGCAGCGGCACCTTGGCGCCCCAGAAGCCGAGCTGCTTTATGGCGAGCGCGTCCGGCCCGGTGCAGTAGAAGGTGATCTCGTCGCGGCTCAGCCCGCCGATCAGGTTGTAGACCGGTTCCTCCCGCACCTTGCCGTTGAGGTCCCACAGCGCCAGGTCCACCGCGCTGATCGCCATGATCGGCAGGCCCTTGCGGCTGTAGGGCAGCGAGGAGCGATAGAGCTGGTCCCAGATCAGGTTCACGTTGCGGGCATCCTGGCCGACGACGAAGCGCGAGAAGTGGTGCTTGATCATCCACGCCGCCGGCACGCCGCCGCTGCCGGTCGCGACGCCGACGGTGCCGTCCTCGGTCTCGATCTCGACGACCAGCGCGCCGATCACCCCGATGCCCCAGCTCGACCGCTTCTCGCGGTACTTGGCGTAGCCGGACATCGGGTTGGAGATGAGGGTGTCGACCAGCCAGTGCGTCGACTCGCCGGGCTTGAAATAGGTGCCCGCCTGGGCGGCCGGGGCGAGGGTATAGACCCGAAGGTCCTTTATCCGGAACGACTTGCTCACGGCAGGTAGAACACGCGCTTGAGCGGCACCTGCACCGGCACGTTGTCCGGATGCGTCTCCATCACGTCGGCCATGTGCTTCCACCAGCTCTTCATGATCTCGGTATCAGGCAGCCGGTCCATGCTGTGGTCGTCCGACCGGGTGAGGATGCCGAAGAGGTGGTTGTCCTCGGGGTCGAGCCAGATGGTGTAGTCCGAGACGCCGGCTTCCTTCAGCGCTGCGACGAGCTCGGGAAAGATCTCGTCGTGGCGCTTCTCGTACTCGGCGGCCTGGCCGGGGTTGAGGTTCATGCGGAAGGCGATGCGTTCGGGCATTGGCTCCTCAGGGCTGGTGTTCTCGCGCCGCACGACGTTGGTCACCGGGCAGCGGCTTGTCAAAGCTATTCGTTGTCTGACAGATTTCGAGCAGCGCGTCCGGTCGGATCAGGGAGAACAATACCGTGAAGCTCAGTGTCTCAACGCGTCGCAGGGTTGGCGCCACGGCGCTCGAACTGCCGGTTTTCGGCATGGGCGCGGCGCATCTGGGAGAGCTCTACGGCAAGGTGGACGAGGCCGACTCCCGGGCGACCCTCGAGGCGGCATGGGACGCCGGCGTCCGCTACTTCGACACGGCCCCCTGGTATGGCCGCGGCCTGTCGGAGCACCGGCTGGGCGGGTTCTTGCGCACCAAGCCGCGCAACGAATTCCAGATCACCACCAAGGTCGGACGGATCCTCAAGCGCCCGAAGGACCCCAAAACCTTCGACACCTCGCCGTGGGCCGGCGGGCTGAAGTTCGAGGTGCACTTCGATTATTCCTACGACGGGATCATGCGGTCCTACGAGGACCTGCTGCAGCGCACCGGGCTCGACACCGTCGACGCGCTGGTGATCCACGACCTCGACGACGCCTATCACGCGCCCGAAGCCTTCGTGCAGCACCAGAAGAACCTGCGGGAAGGCGGCATCAGGGCGTTGCAGGAGTTGAAGTCGCGCGGCGACATCCAGGCCTACGGCATGGGCATCAACACCGAGGAGGCGCTCGAGACGGTCGCCACGCAGGTGCCGCTCGATTTCTGCCTCGTCGCCATGCCCTACACGCTGCTCGACCAGCCGGGCCTCCATACCGGCATGGCGACCTGCGTCGAGCGCGGCGTCTCGGTGATCGTCGGCGCGCCCTTCGCCTCGGGCATCCTGGTCACCGGCTCCAGCGGCAGCGCGCATTACGGCTATGCCAAGGCACCGCCGGAGGTGCAGGCCAAGGTCCGCGGCATCGAGGCGGTGTGCCGGGCCCATGGCGTCGGCCTCGGCGCGGCGGCGCTGCAGTTCCCTCTTGCGCATCCGGCGGTGGTCGCGGTCATCCCCGGCGCCGCGCGTCCGAGCGAAGTGACGCAGAACGTCGCCTCGCTGGAAAGTGACATCCCGGCCGGCTTCTGGTCGGACCTGAAGAATGACAACCTGATCGAGAGTGATGCGCCCGTCCCGACGGGCAACTAGGGCCAGTTGATGACCGACCGGACCGACACGCAAGGCCCCCTGCTTTCCGCCCGCGGCATCTCGAAGGCCTTCGCGGGGGTCGAGGTGCTGCGTGACGTGGACCTCGATCTCGAGCGGGGCGAGATCCATGCGCTCTTGGGCGAGAACGGCGCCGGCAAGTCGACATTCGCCAAGATCGTCGCGGGCGTCCACCGGCCGACGCGGGGCACGCTGACGCTCAACGGACAGCAGGTCGACGTCGCCACCCCGATCGTCGCGCAGAAGCTCGGCATCACGCTGATCCACCAGGAGCCGATCTCCTTCCCGGACCTGTCGGTGGCCGAGAACCTCGTGCTCGGGCGCGGCGACGGCGGCTGGCTGGCGCGCGTGCCCTGGGCCGAGATGACGCGCGAGGCGCGCCGGCTGATGGACCTGCTCGGCGTCCGGATCGACGTCACCAAGCCGATGCGCGGCCTCTCCATCGCCGACCAGCAGATGGTGGAGATCGCGCGGGCGCTCGCGTCGGACAGCCGGCTCATCATCATGGACGAGCCGACGGCGCCGCTGACCCCGAACGAGGTCGAGACGCTGTTCACGATCGCCCGGCGCCTGCGCGACGAGGGCCGCACCATCGTCTTCATCTCGCACCGGCTCGAGGAAGTGCGCGCGCTCTGCGACCGGGTCACCATCTTCCGCGACGGCAACAAGATCGCCACCGAGGAGATCGGCAAGCTGACGGACGCCGACATCATCCGGCTGATGATCGGCCGGCCGCTCAAGGAATACATGCACAAGCAGCGCGCCAGCATCGGCGAGGTGGCGCTGGAGCTCGAGCACCTGACGCTGCCGGGCGTCTTCAACGACATCAGCCTGACGGTCCGCAAGGGCGAGATCGTCGGGCTCGGCGGGCTGGTCGGAGCCGGCCGCACTGACGTGGCGCGCGCTATCTTCGGGGTCGCCCCGGCAAGCTCGGGCCGGATCAAGGTCGCGGGCAAGCCGGTGGAGATCAAGAACCCTTCCGAGGCCATCGCGCTGGGCCTCGCCTTCGTGCCGGAGGACCGGGCCCTCGCCGGCATCTTCCGAACCCTCGCGGTCGAGCAGAACGTCACCGCCGCGGTGCCCAACAAGATCGCGCCCGGCGGCTTCATCCGCCGTGCGCTCGAGAAGGCGCTCGCCGCCGACTCGATCCGGAAGCTCCGCATCCGGCTCGCCTCGCCGCGCCAGCCGATCGGCGAGCTGTCGGGCGGCAACCAGCAGAAGACCATCCTCGCGCGCTGGCTGCTCACCGACCCCACCGTCCTCATCCTCGACGAGCCGACCCGCGGCATCGACATCGGCGTCAAGGCCGAGTTCTACGACATGATCGGCGAGCTCGCCGCCAGCGGCCGCGCCATCCTGCTGATCTCCTCCGAACTCCCCGAGTTGCTCGCCCTCTGCGACCGCGTGCTGGTGATGTCCGAAGGCCGGCTCACCGCCGACATCCCGCGTGCCGAGGCGACGCAGGAGCGGATCATGGCGGCCGCCGTCCCGCAGGCCAGGGAGGCCGCAGCATGAGCTTCCTCGCCACCCTGCTCCGCCGCCGGGAAGCCGGTATCGCCGTGATGATCGTGCTGTTCTGCCTCGCGGTGGGAGCGGTGAAGCCGCAGTTCCTGACCCTCGACCAGGCGCGGATCATCCTGCTGCTGACGCCGCTGATCATGATCGGCGCCATGGGCCAGATGATGGTGATCGTGGCCCGCCACGTCGACCTCTCCATCGGCTCGACCCTCGGCTTCTCGGCCATGGTAAGCGGCATGCTCTACCGCTTCGACGAGAGCTGGTTCGGGTTCAACGTTCCGTGGTGGACCGGCATCCCGCTATCGGTCGCGGTCGGCGCCGGCCTCGGGCTGATCAACGGGCTGCTGATCCAGCTGTTCCGGCTGCCGGCCATCATCGTGACGCTCGGCACGCTCAGCCTCTATCGCGGCCTCACCTTCATCATCTCCAATGCCAAGCAGATCGACCGGCAGTGGATCCCGTCCGAGCTCAAGGCGCTGTCGCAGGGCCAGGGCATTCCGTGGATCATCTTCATCGCCTTCGGCGTCGCGATCCTCACCTACCTGTTCCTGATGCATACCCGCGTCGGCCGGCAGATCTACGCCCTCGGCTCCAACCCGGTCGCCGCGCCGCTGCGCGGCATCAACGTGACGCGCGTGACGCTGCTCGTCTTCACCCTGTCGGGCGCCCTCGCGGGGCTCGCCGGCATCCTGTACGCGAGCCGCTGGGGCTTCGTGAACCCGTCCAACACCGGCACCGGCTTCGAATTCCAGGTCATCGCCGCGGTGGTGATCGGCGGGGTGTCGATCAATGGCGGCGTCGGCACCGTGCTCGGCACCGTGCTCGGCGTCCTGCTGCTCGGCTGCGTGGCCGCGGCGCTGCCGCTGCTCGGCATTCCCGGCACCTCGCAGGCGGCGATCTATGGCGCCGTGATCCTGATTGCGCTGGTCATCGACCGCACCGTGCGCCAGCAGGGCATTGCCGGGCTCAAGCGGGTGCGGGCATGAGCGCCGTCGAGACCCACGAGTCCACGGCGCCGCAGGACGCTGCGCCCCCGCGCCCGCGCTGGCAGGTCGTGCTCATCCGGCCCGAGACGATGACGCTCGCCCTGCTGATCCTCGGCATCTTCGCCGGCAGCCTGCTCTCGCCGTTCTTCCTCGATTTCTCCTACATCCTGCGCAGCTTCACGCTCTATTCCGAGTTCGCGATCGTTGCGCTGGTGCTTACCATGGTGATCATCTCGGGCGAGATCGACCTCTCGCCTGCCGCCAACATGGCGCTCTCGGCATGCATCTTCGCCTTCGCCCAGCAGGCGGGGGTGCCGATGCCGATCGCCATCGTGATCGGCCTCGCCTCCGGGCTCGTCATGGGCGCGATCAACGGCTTCATGGTGATCGGCCTGCAGCTGCCCTCGATCATCGTGACCATCGGCACCCTGACGCTCTATCGCGGCCTCGCGCAGATCATCGCCGGCGACAAATCCATCCGGGTGCCGGAGTGGTTCATCGGCATCGACAAGATCATGCTGGCCGGCATCCCGCTGCCGGTGGTGCTCTTCGTCATCCTCGCGATCGCACTGGGGATCGTGCTCGGCGGCACCATATTCGGCCGCCAGATCTACCAGATCGGCACCAACGAGGTCGCGGCGCGCCACGCCGGCATCCGCACCGCCCGGATCAAGCTGGCGCTGTTCCTGCTCATCGGGCTGGTCGCTGCCATCGCCGGGATGATGACCGCTTCGCGCCTCGGCTCCGTCCGCTACGATCTCGGGCTCGGCGGCGAACTGCAGATGGTGTTGATGGCGATGCTCGGCGGCACCTACATCTTCGGCGGCCGCGGCAGCATCCTCGGCACCTTCCTCGCGGCCTGGCTGCTGGTCATCGTCTCGACCGGCATGATCGTCGCCAACGTATTGCCCGCGGTGCAGCTCGTGGTGCTCGGCATGCTGCTCATCGTCTCCATCATAGCGACCAACTTCATCTATTCCCGCACCCAGCGGTGACGGGCTGTTCCGCCGGATCGAACCGGCAACAAAAGGGAGAAGGAAGTGTTCAAGAAATCTCTGATAGCGGGCCTGGCGCTCGGCCTCGCCATGGCCACCGGCGCCCTGGCGCAGGATCCGATCAAGATCGTCTACATCGGCAAGAACACCGGCAACCCGTATTTCGACTCGATCACCGGCGGGTTCCAGGATGCCTGCAAGCAGCTCGGCTGCGAGTTCGAGTTCGTTGCCCCGGCGACTGCCGAAGCGACCTCGCAGATTCCCTTCATCGAAGCGCAGATCCAGCGTGGCGTGAACGTCATCGCCATCGCCCCCAACAGCCCCGACGCCATGAACCAGGTGCTCGACGACGCCCGCTCCAAGGGCATCCTGGTGCTGGCGGTGAACGGCGACCTCGTCGGCAACGAGAGCCACCGCGACGCCAACATCCTGCCCGTCGACTTCACCAAGACCGGCCCGAACCAGGTCGAGCTGATGGGCTCGCTGATCGACTACAAGGGCGACATCGCCATCCTCTCGGCCACCACCGAGGCGCCCGACCAGAACACCTGGATCGCGGCGATGAAGAAGACGCTGGAGGAGAACCCGAAGTACAAGGACATGAACCTCGTCGCCACCGTCTACGGCGACGACCAGCCCGAGAAGTCCACCACTGAGATGGAGGCGCTGCTCTCCAACTATCCCAACCTCGTCGGCGTCATCGCGCCTACGACGGTGGGCGTTGCAGCGGCGGCGCAGGTGGTGCAGTCGCGCGGCATCGCCGACAAGGTGCACGTCACCGGCCTGGGGCTGCCGAGCGAGATGCGGGACTTCGTCAAGGACGGCACGGTGAAGGCGTTCCAGCTCTGGTCGCCCTACAATGAAGGCTGGCTCGCGGCCTATTTCGCCGATGGCGTCATCAAGGGCACCATCAAGAACGAAGTCGGCGAGACGTTCGAAGTGCCGAACCTCGGCAGCATCACCATCGGCGACAAGAACGTGATGAACACCCAGGCGGAACTGACGACGTTCGACGCCTCCAACATCGACGACTTCAACTTCTGATCGAAGGGGCGCCGGCCCATGTCGGCGCCCTCCCCAAAAAGGAAGGACGCCCCGCCTTGCGGCCGGGGCGCCCCTGAAGGCGGTCTTCTGTCCGCCTATTCCGACTTGCTGACCTTCCAGATCGTGCCGCTGCCGTCATCGGAGACGAAGAGCGAGCCGTCCGGAGCGACCGCCACGCCGACCGGACGGCCCCAGACATTGGCGGCGTCGACGACGAAGCCGGTCATGAAGTCCTCGTACTCGCCGGTCGCCTTGCCGCTCTCGTCGAAATCGAGCTTCACGACCTTGTAGCCGGTGCGCGAGCCGCGGTTCCACGAGCCGTGCAGGGTGACGAAGGCATCGTCCTTGTACTCGGGACCCCAGGCATCGGAGGTGTAGAAGGCGATGTTCAGCGGCGCCGAGTGGGTCTGGAACAGCACGTCCGGCACCGTCACCTGGCCCTTCAGGTCCTCGCGCGGCGTTTCCTTCCAGCGCGGGTCGGCGTTGTCGCCGATATAGTACCAGGGCCAGCCGTAGAAGGCTCCTTCCTTGACCGACGTGGCGTAGTCGAACGGCACGTCGTCGCCCAGCTCGTCACGCTCGTTGACCGCGCACCAGACGTCGCCGGTGGCGGGCTGCATCGCCATGCCGGCGCAGTTGCGGAGGCCGGTGGCGAAGTAGCGCTCGTTCTTGCCGTCCGGGTCGAAGGCGAGCACGGCGGCGCGGCGCTCCTCCCCGCCCCAGGCGACGCCGAGCGGGTGCGAGGCGACCCAGCCCTCCACGTCGCCCTCCTCGGGCGTGGGCTTCATGGTCATGTCGAGGCCGACGTTCGAGCCCGAGCCGACCGAGTAGTACATGGTCTTGCCGTCGGGCGAGAACACCACGTCGCGGGTCCAGTGATGCTCGGGCGGGATACCGGTGAGGATGTCCTCGCCGGCCGCCCTCGGCCTTCAGGTCACCGGCCTTGTAGGGGAAGCGCTTCAGCCCGTCGCTCTCGGCGATGTAGATCCACTCGGGGTTCTCCGCCGGGTAGAAGGCGATGCCGTAGGGCTGGGTCAGCCCGTCGGCGAAGATCTCCTTGCTCGCCGGCTTGGCATTCTTCGGATCGTCGAAGTGCATCACCAGCACCTGCCCGTCCTCGGAGTTGGCGACGAAGAGGTCGCCGTTCGGCGCGAAGCGGATGGCGCGCGGGTTGGTGATGCCGGTGGCGACCTCCTCGACCTTGAAGCCCTCCGGGACCTTGGGCAGCGCGCCGTCGGGCCGAGCAACTGTCCCGGGCGCGTTGGAAGCCGATTGCGTTTCGCCGGGGGGCTGGAGGTCGGTCGCCTTGATCAGGCGTTTCACGCCAGGCGCGTCCTTGGTGTAGTCGCCGAACGCGGCCTTCCCGGTGAGCACCTGCGAGTCCTGCGCGACGGCCCCAGCCGTCATCATCGCAAGTGCCGACACAGCAACTAGCGCGACTATTTTCATTGCTTTTCTCCTTGGGCCCTCCTTTCGGGAACGAACCCGCCTGAAAATAGTTCCGGCGTTCACGCCGGATCGCTGCGGTTCCAAGCTTCATCGGCACTTGCCGATGGATCGCTGCCCGGTGCAGGATCGGACCTCCCTCCCCTTCCTTCCTGTAGCAGCGCCTCACATGTCTCATCTCTTCTCCCCGCTCGCCATCGGCGACGTGACCCTCCGCAACCGCACCGTCGTCGCGCCGATGTGCCAGTATTCGGCCAGGCACGGCTTCGCCAACGACTGGCACCTGGTGCAGAACGGGCGCTTCGCGCTGGGCGGCTTCGGCCTCGTCATTCTCGAGGCGACCGGCGTCGTCCCCGAGGGGCGAATCTCCTACGGCGACCTCGGCCTCTGGACCGACGAGCAGATCGAACCGCTGGCGCGCATCGTGAACTTCCTCAAGGAGCAGGGCTCCGCCGCGGGCATCCAGCTCGCCCATGCCGGGCGGAAGGCGGCGACGCCGATCGGTTGGCGCCGCGGCTTCGACGAGACCGAGGCGGAAAAGCTCGAATATGGCTACGAGACGTGGGTGCCGGTGGCGCCCAGCGCGGAGCGGCATTCGGACAATCCCGGCTTCCAGGATCCGGTCGCCCTCGACAAGGCCGGCATCGTCGAGACCATCGAGGCCTTCGCCGCCGCGGCCCGCCGCGCCGACCAGGCCGGGTTCGACGTCGTCGAAATCCACGGCGCGCACGGCTATCTGATCAACCAGTTCCTCTCGCCGCTCGCCAACCACCGCACCGACGAATATGGCGGCAGCCGCGAGAACCGCATGCGCTTCGCGCTCGAGGTGACCGACGCCGTGCGGGCAGTCTGGCCCAGGAACAAGCCGCTGTTCTTCCGCGTCTCGGCCACCGACGGCAGCCCCGGCGGCTGGGGCGTCGAGGATTCGGTGGTGCTGGCGCGCGAACTCAAGCGCCGCGGCGTCGACCTCGTCGACTGCTCCTCCGGCGGCTTCGAGGGCTACAGCCTCAAGCCGGCCCCGCACTACCAGGTGCCGCTGGCCACGTGCGGTGCGCGAGGCCGGGATCGCGACCATGGCGGTGGGGCTGATCGATGACCCGCAGGCGGCAGACCAGATCATCGCCCGGGGCGAGGCCGACCTCGTGGCCTTCGCCCGCGGCGCCCTCGAGAACCCGAACTGGCCGCTGCATGCGCGCCACGTCCTCGAAGGCGGCGGCGATGCCTACGACCTCTGGCCCAAGCAGGCCCGCAACCGCATCCGCGACAAGGACCGGGTGCTCGGCCTGCGGCAACCGGCCTAGTCCTCCGGCGGCATTTCGGCCTGATTCACTTCGCAGGCTTGCAGCTCGGGCTTCGCGCCACCACGTGCGAAGCCATACGGAGACAGTCGCAGATGACCAGCAAGGCCGCCCTCTTCGCCCTTCTCGCCATGTGGGGAGTGGGCTCCACCCTCCCGGTTCCGAGCTTCGCCGAGGAATCGGTGTCCGAGGATGCCGCTACCGATGCCAGGCTGCAGAAGAACGGCCTCACCGACAGGGTCTGGGTCAAGGAGGATCCGGACGGCCTGCCGGGCGTGATGCGGATCTTCCTCTCCGACGGCACGCTGGTGCAGGATTCCTGCTGGGAGACGCACCGGCTGAGCCCGTGGGAATTCACCTCCGACGCCGCGCTCAAGTGGAACGAGGACGGCATGGACATCGCCGCCGACATCGTCTCGCTGACCGCCGCGGAACTGGTGCTCAGCCTGAAGCTCGCGGGCGACACGGTGGAGGAGAAGTACGTGCCGGCGAACGTCCCCTACGTCTGCCCGGACATGCCCAAGACGTAAGCGGGCGCCCACCAGAACTCCTACCCTCCGTCGTCATCGCCCGACTTGTTCGGGCGACCCAGCCTCCCGCATGGGTTGCCCGCATGAAGCGGGCAATGACGACTGAGAGAGTGGCGGCTCGCCAGCTAAATCACCACCTGCGTCCCGATCTCCACCACCCGTCCGGTCGGGATGTGGAAGTACTCCGTCGCGTCGGTGGCGTTGCGGGCGAGCGCGATGAAGATGCGGTCGAACCAGATCGGCGTGCCCTTGGCGGAGGCCTTGAGCGACCGGCGGCTGAGGAAGAATGAGGTCGACATGATGTCGAACTTCCAGCCGAGCTTGCGCGCCAGTGCCAGCGCCTTCGGGATGTTCGGGGTCTCCATGTAGCCGAAGGTCACGATCACCCGGTAGAACAGGTCGTTATAGGCATCGATCTTGACCTTTTCGTCGTCGGCCACCCGCGGCGCTGAGGAGGTGAGCACGGTCAGGATGACGTTCTGCTCGTGCAGCACCTTGTAGTGCTTGAGGCTGTGCAGCAGCGCCGTGGGCGCGCCCTCGATGTCGGCGGTGAGGAACACCGCCGTGCCGGGCACGATCGTCGGCTTCTTCTTGCTCAGGTTGTCGACCAGGAAGTCGCAGCGGCACCTCGTCGCGGCGGGTCTTCTCCGCCAGCCGGTTGCGGCCGATGATCCAGACGGAAATGGTCGCAGCGATGGTCAGCGCCACCATCACCGGGACCCAGCCGCCCTGGAAGAACTTGGCGGCGTTGGAGGCGAAGAAGATCACCTCGATGACCCCGATCGGCACGATGAGCAGCGCGATGAGCCAGGCCTGCCACTTCCAGATCCGGTACATCACGATGACGATCAGGCCCGACCGTCACCAGCATCTCGCCGGTGACCGCAATGCCGTAGGCAGCGCCCAGGTGGCTCGAGCTGCCGAAACCCAGGACGAGCAGCACCACGGCGATCATCAGCAGGCCGTTGACCAGCGGCATGTAGATCTGCCCCTGCTGGGTCTCGGAGGTGTGCAGCACCGTCATCCGCGGCAGGATGTTCAGCGACACGGCCTGCCGCGTCAGCGAGAAGGCGCCGGTGATCACCGCCTGGCTGGCGATGACGGTCGCCGCGGTGGCGAGCAGCACCATGGGCAGTTGCGACCAGTCGGGCAGCATCTGGAAGAACGGGTTCGCCACCGCCTCGCCGTGATCGAGCACATAGGCGCCCTGCCCGAAATAGTTGAGCAGCAGGCACGGGAACACCAGCGCGAACCAGGCGATGACGATGGGGCGCCGGCCGAAGTGGCCGAGGTCGGCATACAGCGCCTCGGCGCCGGTGACGGCGAGGAACACGGCGCCGAAGGTGGCGAGCGGCGATGCCGGTGTGCGTGGCGATGAAGGTGACGCCGTAGAGCGGGTTGAGCGCCGCGAGGATCGCCGGATCCTCGATGATCCGCATGAGCCCGAAATAGCCGAGCGCCAGGAACCAGACCGCGGTGATCGGCCCGAACACCACGGCGACGCCGCTCGTGCCGAAGCGCTGCACCGCGAACAGCACGATGATCACCACGATGGTGGCGGGAATGATCCAGCGGTCGAACGAGGGCGCCACGACCTGCACGCCCTCGATGGCCGAGAGCACCGAGATCGCCGGCGTGATCATGGCGTCGCCATAGAACAGGGCGGCGCCGAGCACGCCCAAGTGCCAGCACCCAGTTCGGCCGGTTGGCGAAGCTCGGCCTGCGCCAGCGCCATCAGGGAAAGCGTCCCGCCCTCGCCCTTGTTGTCGGCGCGCAGCACGATGCCGATGTACTTGCCCGTCACCAGGATGATCAGCGTCCAGACGATCAGCGACAGGACGCCCAGCACGGTCCTGTCGTCGACGGCAGCGCCCGCCGCGGTCGACACGTGCATGGCCTCGCGGAAGGCATAGAGCGGGCTGGTTCCGATATCGCCATAGACCACGCCGATGGCCCCCATGACGAGGATCGGCAAGCCTCTGTTCAGTTCGTCGTTTTCGGAAGTAGCGGCGCCGGCTGGTGGGGCAACGTTTTGCACGGGTGCCATATAGAGCTCCGTATGCGGGCGGGCGCTGATCTACACCCGATCCCGCCCGCACTCAACACGAAGCCCGATGCGGCGGTTGCATAGGCAGACTGCGTACAAAGAAAAAGGGAGCGGCACTGGGCCGCTCCCTTGCGGGGACGAAGGAGGAGTCCCCGGGATGTCACTGAGATGAGGCTCAGGCCGCCTTGGTGTCGGCGTTGGCGGCGTCCGCCTCGCGGGCCGCCTTGGTGGCCTTGGTCCACCAGACCAGGTTGTCGAGCATGTCGGGCACGAACATGTCGAACTTGCCCTTGGTCTCGTCCCAGGTCTTCTGGCCCATCATCAGCGGAATGAAGTCCGAGCCGCCGATATGGATGGCATGGCGAACCGGCACCGCCTGGGTCTCGACCATGATGTTACGCAGGTGCTCGATGGCGCGGGCGCCGCCAACCGAGCCGTAGCCGACGAAGGCAGCCGCCTTCTTGATGAACGGCTTGTAGGCCCAGTCGATGGCGTTCTTCAGCGCACCGGTGATCGAGCGGTTGTACTCGGCGGTGACGAAGATATAGCCGTCGAACTCATTGAGCTTGGCCTGCCACTTGGCGGCGACCTCGTTCGGGGTCGGCATCCAGAAGTCCGAGGCCGGGGCGTCGAACAGCGGCAGCGGATAGTCGGCGAGGTCGACGATTTCCACGTCAATGTCGCCGCGCGCCTTGGCATGATCGGCGATCCAGGCCGCCGGCTTGTCGCCGAAGCGGGTCGGGCGAGTCGAGCCGATGATGACGGCAATCTTGGGTTTGGACACTTGCTGCACTCCAGTATCAAAATGTGACCTAGGCCAAATAAGTGCCCAGGAGTCGGAGTCTGCAAGCAGGCACGTTTTTGGCGCAGGGACACACCCGGGTGAGCGAGTCACATCATTGGTCGGCGATTACATCGAGGTAACCAGCGTGATTCCGGGCATCTCAGCCTGCCGGGGCGAGGCCGCCCGGCGCCTCGATTGCAGCGGCTCCAATGAACAGACGCACTGTTCAGGAAAACAGAACAGTCAGATGCGCAACCCAAAGGAATACGTCCAGGCGAGCGCCCTAAGGCCGGCGTCGTCGAGTTCCGGGTGCCGGGGATGCAACTGTTCGATGGCGCGCTCGGTGATGCTCTTGCGGCTCCGCCGCTCGCCCAGGTCCAGCGGCTGCTGCAACTCCTCGAGCAGGGCGAGAATCCGCTGCTTCAGTTCCGCCCCTTCCGATTCGCCGAACCGCGCCACGAGCTGTGGCGTCTTGGCGCGCGGGAACGGCGACGTGCCGAACCCCGTATAGAGGATCAGCGCCTCATTGATCGGATCGCTCATCAGCCGCTCGCGTGCCACTGCACTCAAAGCCATAGAAAACCCACCCTGTTCCGAGAAGCCAAAGGGTGCGTCATCCACCTCTCATGCTGGATGAAAGCCGGTCTCAGCAGTTGAGTCGCATTTGATCCGACTGCGTGATTTGCGCTTAAGGCGAGGCTGCTACTGGCGCCGGCCGGGCCTTGTCAGGCGCAGGCGAGCTTGTAGCGGCGGACGGTGTCGGCCATGCCGTAGATCAGCGCATCGGCCGTGACGGCGTGGCCGATCGAGACCTCGGCGAGATCGGGGATCGCCGCCTTGAGCGGCGGCAGGTTGACGAGGTTGAGGTCGTGCCCGGCATTGACCAGCAGCGGCTTCAACCCCGGCGGCGAGTTGCTGCCGGCCGAGCGCGCCGCGTCCGCCGTCTCCCGCAGCGAGCGCAGATGCACCGCCTGCACCTCCGGCTCCAGCGCCCCGCCATAGGGGCCGGTATAGAGCTCGACCCGGTCGGCGCCGACCAGCGCCGCCGCTGCGGGGGCGGCCGGATCGGCATTGATGAACAGCGACACGCGGATGCCCGCCCGCTTCATCCGCTCGATCGCCGGCACCAGCACGGCGTGGTTGGGCTCGATGTTCCAGCCATGGTCCGAGGTGGCCTGCAGCGGATCGTCGGGGACGAAGGTCACCTGGTCGGG
The DNA here is from genome assembly GCA_963708965.1 of uncultured Alphaproteobacteria bacterium. GTDB lineage: Bacteria > Pseudomonadota > Alphaproteobacteria > Rhizobiales > Devosiaceae > Devosia_A. The sequence goes on from CAVPUP010000009.1 coordinate 256,411, forward strand.
CGCCGCACGCTCGACCAGCGTCAGGAAGTCGTCGCTCGGATAGCCCTCGATGTTGAACTCGCGGCCGGCGAAATCGTCGCGCAGCAGCTTCACCAGCTCGAACACGTCGGTGCGCCGGATGTGCCGCTCGTCGGGCCGCGGATGCACGGTGATCCCGTCCGCCCCCGCCTCGAGCGCGATGCGCGCCATGCCCGTGACGCTCGGCCACGGCACGCTGCGCCGGTTGCGCAGCATGGCGACGGCATTGAGGTTGACGGAGAGATGGGTCATCGCGGCACCGCTTGAGGTTGATCCCGACACTTAGCCGATCGCGTGCGTGGCGACCAACCTCATGACGCCGGCGCCAGCCGGCGCTTGCGGCCGTCGAGCAGCACGATCGCGAGCCCGGCCGAAACCACCAGCAGGATGCCGCCCAGCGCCAGCGCATTGGGGAAGTGCCCGAACACCACCAGCCCCGAGACCACCGCCCAGAAGGTGAAGAAGTAATAGAACGGCGCCACCAGCCCGGTCGGGCCGACGCGGAAGGACATGAAGATGAAGAAGTGCCCGAAGATCAGGAACAGCCCGGAGCCGGCAAGCAGCGCCAGGTGATGCGGTTCGGGCGCCACCCACTGCTCCGTCGCGAGGTGCGCGACGACCGCGCCGATCAGCACCACCACCACGGCGGACATGGCGACGATCAGCCCGGGGATTTCCGGCCCCACCCGCCGCCCGGCGAGATCGCGCACGGCGCAGAGCACGGCATTGGCGAGCGCCAGCAGCGCATAGGTCGAGATCCCCTGCCCCGTCGGCTGGGCCACCATCAGCGCGCCGATGAAGCCGCAGCCGATCAGCGCCATGCGAAGCCCGCCAATCCGCTCGCGGAACAGCAGCGAGGCGCCGAGCAGCACCAGCAGCGGCGTGATCTGGCCCAGCGCCGAGGCGTCGGCAATCGGCATGTTGGCCAGCGCCACGACATAGCAGAGGATGGCGCCGGTCTCGGCGAGGTTGCGCGCCAGCACGCGGCGCTCGAACAGCAGCGGCAGCTGCTTGCCGTAGCCGAGCAGGAACAGCAGCGGCATGCCCCAGAGCAGCGCCGCGATGCCGCGCAGCGTCAGCACTTCGTAGGGCGGCAGCCCCTCCGTCGCCAGCTTCATCAGCGTGTCGTTGGCGACATAGGTGCCGGTCGCGAGGACCATGAAGATGGGGCCGCGAAACGGATGGCTGGTCAGGAACATGAGATGACGGACCCGGGAAGGAGATGCGCCAGCTAGCCGTCACAGGCTGGCGCCGTCAAGCCGACCCCGGGCTCGTCACATGCCCTCGGCGCCCCGCGAGATCGCGGCGAGACCGGTGCGGACCACTTCCACCAACCCGAGCGGCACCATCAGCGCGATGAAGCTGTCGATCTTCGACGGCTTGCCGGTCACTTCGAAGACGAAGCTCTCGGTCGTCGCATCCACCACCTGGGCGCGGAAGGCATCGGCGAGGCGCAGCGTCTCCACCCGGTGCTCGCCCGAGCCCGCGACCTTGACCAGCGCCAGCTCGCGCTCGAGCTCCTTGCCCTCGGCAGTGAGGTCGTGCACCCGGTGCACCGGCACCAGCCGCTCGAGCTGCAGCTTGATCTGGGTCAGCACCTTGGGCGTCGCAACGGTAACCAGCGTGATACGCGACAGGCCCTTCTCGTGCTCGGTCTCCGAGACCGTCAGGCTGTCGATATTGTAGCCGCGCGCCGAGAACAGCCCGACCACCCGGGCGAGAATGCCCGGCTCGTTGTCGACCAGCACCGAGAGCGTATGCCGCTCCGGCCTCTGGGTTTCCGCGGCGAGAAAGTAGGCCGAGCCGCTCGGCTGCAGATGTGCGTTCATTCTTCTTCTCCCGGTGCCTTGTGGCACCATTTCACCCCCTCCACCGCGTCATCCCGGCGCAGGCCGGGATCCATCCTGAGATCTCGTGATGGACCCCGGCCTTCGCCGGGGTGGCATCGTGGGTGGGGGTATTCCTCAAACCAGCTGGCGGCCCTTCTCGTCGATCACGGCGCCGATGTCGTCGTCGAAATCGGGCAGGATCATCTCGTTGTGCGGCTTGCCCGACGGGATCATCGGCAGGCAGTTCTCGTGCTTCTCGACCAGGCAGTCGAACAGCACCGGCCCGTCGTAGTCGAGCATCTCCTGGATCGCCGCATCGAGCTTCTCGGGATCGTCGCAGCGGATGCCCTTGGCGCCATAGGCCTCGGCGAGCTTGACGAAATCGGGCAGGCTCTCCGAGTAGGAGTGCGCATAGCGCCCGCCATGCAGCAGGTCCTGCCACTGGCGCACCATGCCCATGCGCTCGTTGTTGAGGATGAACACCTTGATCGGCAGGCGGTACTGCACCGCCGTCGACATCTCCTGCATGGTCATCTGCACGCTCGCCTCGCCGGCGATGTCGATGACCAGCGCATCCGGATGCGCCACCTGCACGCCGACCGCGGCCGGCAGGCCGTAGCCCATGGTGCCCAGCCCGCCCGAGGTCATCCAGCGGTTCGGCATCTCGAACGGGAAGTGCTGCGCCGCCCACATCTGGTGCTGGCCGACTTCCGTGGTGACGTAGACGTCCCGGCCCTTGGTCGCCTCGTAGAGGCGCTTCACGGCGTGCTGCGGCTTGATCACGGTGTCGGAGTTCTTGAACGAAGCGAGTGGCGGCTGCGCCATTCGTCGATCTGCGTCCACCACGGCGCAATCGCCTCGGTGCGGGGCTGCGTTGGTCTTGGAACGCCAGAGGCGGACCATCTCCTCCATCACCAGGCCGCTGTCGCCGACGATCGGCGAGGTCGATGCGCACGTTCTTGTCGATCGAGGAGGGGTCGATATCGACATGGATCTTCGGGTCGAGCCCGGCGAGAACGCGTCGATCCGGCCGGTGATGCGGTCGTCGAAGCGCGCGCCGATGCAGATCATCAGGTCGCAGTCGTGCATCGCCATGTTGGCTTCGTAGGTGCCGTGCATGCCCAGCATGCCCATCCACTGCGGGTTGGAGCCGGGGAAAGCCCCCAGTCCCATCAGCGTCGAGGTGACCGGGAAGCCGGTGAGCTCGGCGAGTTCGCGCAGCTTCTCCGATGCCTCCGGCCCGGAATTGATCACGCCGCCGCCGGTGTAGAAGATCGGCCGCTCCGCCTTCAGCATCATGTCGACCGCCGCCTCGATGGCGTGCGTGTCGCCCTCGAGTCGCGGGATGGTAGCTCTTGTGCCGGCTGGCGCCGATCTCCTCGGGCCCGAGGTAGGTGCCCACCGCGAACTGGACGTCCTTGGGGATATCGACCAGCACCGGGCCCGGCCGGCCCGAATTGGCGATGTGGAACGCCTCGTGCAGCACGCGCGGCAGGTCGGCGACCGTTCTTCACCAGGTAGTTGTGCTTGGTGCAGCGAGCGGGTGATGCCGACCGTGTCGCATTCCTGGAAGGCGTCCGAGCCGATCAGCGTCGTCGGCACCTGGCCGTGAGGCAGACGATCGGGATCGAGTCCATCAGCGCGTCGGTGAGCCCGGTGACGGCGTTGGTCGCGCCCGGCCCCGAGGTCACCAGCACGACGCCGACCTTGCCGGTCGAGCGGGCATAGCCCTCGGCCATGTGGGTCGCGCCCTGCTCGTGGCGGACGAGGATGTGCTGCACCTTGTCCTGCTGGAACATCGCATCGTAGATCGGCAGCGCCGCTCCGCCCGGGTAGCCGAAGATGTGCTCGACCCCCTGATCCGTGAGCGCCTGGATCACCATCTCCGCGCCCGTCATCTGCTCGGCCATTTCAAAGTCCTTCCTCACCGCTCCCCTCTTGCCTCTCCCTCGGGAGAGGGTGGCGCGGCAGCGCCGGGTGAGGGGCAGTTCCATTCTCAGCTTCCCGCCATCGCTATCCGCTCCGGCGAGAAAATCGGCAACAAAAAAGGCCCCGTCAGGGACCTTCGAACGAGCGCACCGACCCTCGCGGGGATTTACCCCACGTGCTCGATGCGCTCCACTACTACGATAAGCTTGTGCACGCGATGTGCTCCACAGAGTTCGGAGCGCTGTTATGGCGGGAGCCGGGGGGCGGAGTCAAGGGGAGACGGCTCCGGCGGGCACCATCCCTTGCCCGATCACTTTTGCAGTTCCGGGTCACGTCTTCGGCACCCGCCGTGTTTTTGGCGGGTTGCTGGTTCACGTTGCCCGGGCAAGCAGGACCGGGCAACAGCCCTCGGTCGCCCTGTGGGCCAGCGTCGGAATAAGCGACCCACGGCACGCCCCGCTCTGAGCCGGGCCCCGCCTGTGCAAGCCCCAAAGGAGGCCAGCATGAAGCACCAGACCCCTGAACAACTGCGCGATGCGGCTGCTGTGGTAGCGGCAAACCCGATCGTGACGCTGTCCCGCCGCGAGCGGCTCCATCGTTGGGCCGACCTGCTCGACCAGCACAACGGCCCGATGCAGGCGCTCTATCGCATCGAGTACCTGCCCGAAGCGGAACGCCGCGCCTATGACGGCGGCACCGACACGCCGATCGCCATCGCCTATGGCGACCCGGTGTTCCGGGGCGACGGCCTCGCCGGCAACACGCTTGGCGACGCGATGGACTATTTTGCGATGAGCGACGAAGACGCCCATCACCTGCTCTGCGACTGCCACTACATGGGCTCGCTCACCGGCCACAACCTCGCGGCACGGCTTCGCCGCTATGCCGGCGACGGCGGCGTGGACTGAGGCACGAGCTCACCACCCTCGCGGTGTCATTCCGGCCTTGGCCGGAGTGACGCCGTGGGTGGGGGTCCCCCCCTCACCCCAACTCCTGCGCGATTTCCCACACATGCCCGGAGGGATCGGCGAACGCCGCGGTGCGGCGGCCCCAGGGGCGGTCGATCGGGCCGTTCAACAGGGCCACGCCCCTGGCGCGGAGGTCGGCGCACATGGCATCCACGTCGTCCACCTTGATCGTCAGCAGGACCCGGGCGCCGGCCCCCGGAGGCGCGATCGGCAGGGGCTCGACGAGTTGCGGCGCCTGGCTGACCTCGAGCAGGTTCACCATGGCGCCCGAGAACCTCAGCACCGCGGACACGGCGTCCTCATAGACGATTTCGGGCGCGAACACGTTGACGTAGAACGCCTTGGCTGCGGCGATGTCGTCGACGAACAGGGTTATGACTTCGATTGCGGCGGGCGGCATGCGTGTTCTCCCCATGGATTCTCGGGCGACTTTTGCACGCGACGATCCCACCAGGAAGCCGGTCGCAACGGAGCAGTTACTGCAGCATTGGCTTGTGCAGGAAACTGTTCCGATCGGCCGACTTGACCCGCAGCCAGGTCTCGCGCCCGTCGCGCACGATGCGCAGCGGCACTTCGGCACCCGCCGGGCCGGTGTCCCAGAGCTTGCGGTAGAAATCGGCGAGCCCCTCGACCGCGCCGTCGCGGATGTCGGAGATGATGTCGCCGCGGCGCAGGCCGGCCGCGCGCGGCCGGGCCGCCGTCGGCGACGCTCATCACCACCACCTCGCCATCGCTCTCGGCCGAGAACACGCCGAGCCAGGGGCGCGGCGGCCGGTTCGACCTGGCCGCGCTGTCAGCAGGTCGTCGAGGATCGGCGGCAGCAGGTCGATCGGCACCACCATGTTGATGTCGGCGACCTCGCCGTTGCGCGATCATCTGCAGCCGCAGCGAGCCGACGCCGAGCAGCTTGCCGTCGGCGCCGAGCAGCGCCGCGCCGCCCCATGACGGATGCGCCGGCGCGATGAAGATCGCCTCGTCGAGCAGGTACTCCCAGTAGCCGGCGAATTCCTGCTTGGCGACGATCGCCGAGCGGATCGAGTGCCCCTGCCCGTCGGCGAACACCACGTGATCGCCGAGCTTGGCCTCGCTGGAGCTGCCGAGCTCGAGCGCCGGCAGGTCGAGCGGCGCGAGCGCCTGCACCAGGCCGAAGCCCGTCTCCTGGTCATAGGCCAGCGCATGGGCCGGGATGACGCGGCCGTCATGCGTCGTCAGCCAGACCTCGCTCGCCTCGGTGATGAGATAGCCGATGGTCAGCACGAGCCCGTCTTTCGCGGATGACGACGCCGCTGCCCTTCCCTCAGGGTGCCCAGGGTCGAGGCGGTGAAGGCCTCCTCGGGGATCATTGCCCGCAAGGCCACTATGGAGGGCAGGACGGGATCGATCGGCATGGCTTGCTCCTCGTGGCGCGAAACTGGTTCGGGCCGCCCGCTGGCCCGAGGCGGACAGCGCCGTTTCCTTGACGTAGGCGGCCCCGGCGTGGGCCGCAAGTGTTGCCGGGGAAAGCGCAGCTGTTGGCCTGCCCCGGCCGTTTCCCACCCCACCAATGTTGGTAACGCCCGAGGCTCGGCGCACCGGGCCGCCACAGGCGGGCGATTATGTGCCCTGAAATTCCCCCACTCGACCCCCACCCCCGATGTCATGGGCAACCTGTGGACCGCACCCGACTTATCCCCGCCCCTTCCCCCTATGCGAACTCTCCCCCATCCGCCGCACCGAAGCGAGATCATGACGAGTGGTTGGTGCGGGGGAGACCGGGTGGTGCGGGGGTCGCTCCGTGCCAGGCCGAAAGCACGAGCGGAGCGATCCGGTTCGCCGGGGACGCCGCTAGCCAACGCGACGGTGGAGCGATGCCCGCTCCACCACGGATCGGGAGCTGCCGGGCAAGGGCAGCGGGTCGAGGCAGCCGGGACGGACCGATGGGGTCGCTGCCTGCCAAGACCCTCCGGTCCTCGCGATGCGGCACGGGATGCGCCCGGGCCCTCGTGCCATACGCCCAAAACCCCGGCCGGCCGGCGAGGCGCGAGCCTCTTACATCTGCGGACTACCCGCGTGGGGCAACCGCCTCGCCGGCCCCGCTTCGTTCTTTGAAAACTCCGAAGCCGAGAGGCGGTCGGATGCATCGCGTGGCCGCCACCAATACAAAGCGGCCCGGTTTCTACCGGGCCGTTCTTGACTGACAAATGGCGCTAGCCTCAGCCGCAGGGGGCCAGGTAACGACGACCGCGCTGATCCTCGTAGACGCACTGGGTGGTATCCTGAGCGTAGCGGCCGAGCAGGGTGCTGCCAACGATCGCGCCGCCTACACCACCGAGTGTTGCGCCGACTGCAGCGCCGGCCAGGGTGCCAGAAGCGACCCCTCCAACCACGCCGCCGGCCAGGGCGCCGACGCCGACCGCCTGTTCGGTTGTGGTGCAGGCAGTCATCGACAGCGCGGTAGCAAGCACAGCAACCGCGGAGAGTATTGGCTTCATTGTGTCCTCCAGGAGCCTGAGGTTGGGCGAGCCCTGCACACCAAATGCGCCGGGCCGAGAACGGTTCCCGCCGCGCTTGTGGCGGCACCCCCGTTGGGCTATGGCTCCCGGCGCGATTGGGATGACTACAATGACCGAGCCTCTGACGGCGCCGTCTTCCGGTGTCGATGTGTCCGTTTCTGCGAGCGGCTGGGGCGAGGAGCTTCGGGCGAGCTTCGCGCTCGCCTGGCCGCTGATCGTCGCCCAGCTGGCGCAGAACCTGCTGTTCACCACCGACGTCGTGCTGATGGGCTGGCTCGGCCCGAAATATCTCGCGGCCGGCACCTTGGCGGGCGCCTTCCTGATGCCGTTCCAGCTGACCGGCATCGGCATCGTCGGCGCCGTCGCGCCGCTCGTCGCGCAGGCCCGCGGCCGGCGGGACATCAAGGCGGTGCGCCGCATCGTCCGCCAGGGCTTCTGGGTCACCATCCTGGTCTCGACCCTGTTCGTGCCGATCATCCTCAACATCCGGCCGATCTACCTCGCGCTGGGGCAGGATCCCGAGGTCACGGCGCTCGCCGAGAGCTACATGTTCGCCGGCTTCTGGATGCTCTACCCGGCGCTCGGCATCATGGTGCTCCGCTCGTTCCTCTCCGCCTTCGCGGCGACGCGGGTGATCCTCGTGGTGACGGTGCTGGGGGTGATCCTCAACGGCTTCCTCGCCTACGCGCTGATCTTCGGCCATTTCGGCTTCCCGCGGCTCGAGCTGCGCGGCGCGGCAATCGCGACCGGGCTCGTCAACGTCTTCATGTTCCTGGCGCTGCTCGCCTATGCGCTGACGCACCGCCGGCTCAAGCGCTTCCATATCCTGATGCGCTTCCTGAAGCCGGACTGGCCGCACTTCCGCGAGATCTTCAAGGTCGGCCTGCCGATCGGGCTGACGGTCCTGGCCGAGGTGAGCCTGTTCTCGGTCGCGGCGATCCTGATGGGACGGCTGGGGACCAACGAGACGGCGGCGCACGCCGTGGCGCTGCAGCTCGCCGCAACGGCGTTCATGGTGCCGCTCGGGCTCGGCCTCGCCGCGACGGTGCGCGTCGGGCTCGCCTATGGCCGCGGCGACAGCGAAGGGGTGCGCAAGGCCGGCTGGACGGCACTGGCCTTGGGGATGGGCTTCATGGCCCTCACCTGCACGCTGTTCCTCGCCCTGCCCCACACGCTGGTGTCGATCTTCCTCGACAGCACCGATCCCGGCAACAGCACGGCGCTGCTGCTCGCCGCGACCTATCTCGGCATCGCCGGCATCTTCCAGCTCGCCGATGGCGCGCAGGTGGTGGCGGCGCACTCGCTGCGCGGCCTGTCCGATACGCGGACGCCGATGTTCCTCGCCATCTTCGGCTACTGGTTCGTCGGCCTGCCGACCGCCTATATCCTCGCCTTCCCGCTGGGCCTGCGTGGCACTGGCGTGTGGATCGGGCTGGCCGCCGGCCTCGCCTTCGTCGCGGTGCTGCTCGTCGCGCGCTTCGCGCTGCGCGGACGGCTGGGCCTCTTGCGCGGTATCCCGACGCAGGCCTAGGTCGGCGCGCCGATCAGGGGCTGTCGACCCAGGTCCAGTCCGCCATCCGGCCACGGAACCAGGTGCGCTGCCGCTTGGCGTATTGCCGTGTCGCGATCACCGCCCGCTCGATCGCCTCGGCCTCGGTCAGTTCCGCCCTGCAGCATGGCAGCGATCTCCGGCACGCCGATGGCCTTCATCGCCGGCAGGCTCGGATCGAGCTGCAGCGCAAGCAGTGCCCCGCACCTCCTCGACGGCCCCATGCTCGAACATCGTTTCGAAACGGCGGGCAATCCTCTGTCGCAGCACTTCCCGATCGGGGTTCAGCACCAGCCGTTCGAGCTCGTAGCCATCGAGCAGGCCTCGCTGTGCCTCGTCCTGGAAGCTCGCGAGCGAGCGGCCGGTCGCGTTCAGCACCGCGAGCGCCCGGGTGACGCGCTGCGGATCGGGCGCCTTGAGCCGCGCGGCGGTCGCCGGGTCGCGCGCCGCGATCAGGCGGCCGCGCTGCTCGCGGTCGAGGCCGGCGATTTCGGCTTCGGCCGCTGCCATCGCTTCCGGCGGCACTTCGGGCACGTCGGCGAAGCCGTTGATCAGCGCATCGAAATAGAGCCCGGTGCCGCCAACGAAGATCAGCGGCCGGTCGCCTTCGGCCGCGATGATCGCGGCCGCTGCCCGCGCCCACTCGCCGGTCGAGAACCGCCGGGCGGGCGACACCGTGCCGTAGAGCCGGTGCGGCGCCTCGCGCCATCTCCTCGGCCGACGGCCGTGCGGTGAGCAGCCGCAGCCCGTCATAGACCTGCAGCGCGTCGGTATTGACGATCACCGCGTCGCGCTCGCGCGCCAGCTTCAGCGCGAGCGCCGACTTGCCGCTGGCAGTCGGACCCGCTATCAACACCGCGCGCTTTTCCGGGCTTTTGCCCATCCCTTTCAGGCCTTTCGTTCACACACCATGTCGGTACTCTGCCTCATCGCCAACCCGGCCGATCCCGCCCTCGACAGCAAGCTGGTCGAGGCGATCCAGCACGAGACCGATGGCGAGATCAACTGGCTGCATCAGCGCATCGCCTGCGAGATCCGCGAGCCGAAAGCCGCCGATCCGGTGCTGACGGCGCGGGAGATCATCGCCGGCAAGCCGGTCGACGCGGCGCTGGTGCCGCTCGAGCAACCGGCGCAAGAAGCTGCTCATCGCCGACATGGATTCGACCATGATCGAGCAGGAGTGCATCGACGAGCTCGCCGACGCCGTCGGCATCAAGGCCGAGGTCGCCGCGATCACCGAGCGGGCGATGAACGGCGAGCTCGATTTCGAGCAGGCGCTGCGGACTCGCGTCGCCCTGATCAAGGGGCTCGAGCGCAAGGTGATCGAGGAGATCCGCCGCGAGCGCATCACGCTGGCTCCCGGCGGCCGGGCGCTGGTCCACACCATGAAGGCCTTCGGCGCCTACACCTCGCTGGTCTCCGGCGGCTTCACCCTCTTTGCCGATTATTTCGCCAAGCGCATCGGTTTCGACGAGGCGGTGGCCAACGTGCTGGAGTTCGACGGTGACCTCCTCACCGGCACCGTCGCGTCGCCCATCGTCGACAAGTCCACCAAGCTCAACCGGCTGACCACGCTCGCGGCCGAGCGGGACATCCCCATCGCCGCAACCCTGGCCGTGGGCGACGGCGCGAACGACCTCGACATGATCCGGGCGGCGGGGCTGGGCGTGGCGCTTCACGCCAAGCCGCACGTCGCGGCGGAGGCGGATGCCAGGATCGACTTCGGCGACCTCACGGCCCTGCTCTACCTGCAGGGGTACGAGGAAGAGGACATCGTCAGGTGAAGCTCGAGACCGCACGGCTGGTGCTGCGCGAGTGGCGCGATGCGGACAAGCCTCCGTACGCCGCCATCATCGCCGACCCGGATGTGCGGCGCTTCTTCCCCTCGGTCGGCACCTACGCCGATGCGGACGCCGGCATCGAACGGGCCAAGCAGCGGCTGATCGAAGTCGGCTTCACCTTCCTTGCGGTCGAGCGCAAGCAGGATCAGGCGTTCATGGGCATGCTCGGCATGGCGCCGATCCGCGATGAACTGCGGCTCGCCATCCCCGGCGCGCCGGCCGTCGAGATCGGCTGGCAGCTCGGCAAGGAGTTCTGGGGCCACGGCTATGCGCCCGAGGGCGCGCAGGCCATGCTGGATTTCGCCTGGTGGAAGCTGCGGCTGCCCGAGGTCGTCGCCATCACCTACGAGGGCAACCTGCCCAGCCGGCGCGTCATGGAAAAGATCGGTATGCGCTACGATCCGAACGGCGATTTCCAGCATCCCGACGTTCCCGACGGTCACCGTCTGCGCCCACACGTGCTCTATCGCATCGCCAATCCGGCCCTGCGCGACTGATCAGCCCAGCCGGACGGCGATGAAGCGGCTCGCGCCGGTGGGATCGGTCACCTTGAAGAGCACGGCTGGACGGCCTGCCTCCCTGGCTTCGCCCACCAGCTCGTTGAGCTGGTCGACGGTGGCGATCTGCTTCTGGTTCACCTCGGTGACGACGAGGCCGGCGATGAAGCCCTTATGATCCGCATCGCTGCCGACCTTGACGCCGGTGACCACGACGCCCGTTCGCCTCGGGCGTGATGCCGAACTCGGATCGCTTGGCTTCGTCGAGCGGGGCGACGTCGAAGCCGACGAGATCGCTCAGCCCCTGCGGTGGTGGCGGAACTTCGGCCGTTTCGGGCGAGGTGGGCGCTGGCTCGGCCGGTGCCGTGGCGTTGGCTGCGCGCGGCGAGCTGCTCGCCAACCTCAAGGCGGCCGAGCGTGATGTCGAGTGTCAGAGGCGCGCCGTTGCGCAGGATCTTGACCGGCACCGCCTTGCCGACCTCCGTCCCCGCCACGACGCGCGGCAGGTCGCGCATCCGCACGATCGGCTTGGAATCGAACTCGAGGATGATGTCGCCCTGCTCGATCCGGCCTTCCGACGGGCCCGCCCTTGGTGACGTCGATGACCAGTGCGCCGGAGGTGCTGCCGAGACCCAGGCTGCCGGCGATGTCCTCGTTCACCTCCTGGATGCCGACGCCGAGCCAGCCGCGGCGCGTCTCGCCGAACTCGGCCAGCTGGTCGATCACCGGCCGGGCCAGGTTCACCGGCACGGCAAAGCCGATGCCCAGCGAGGCCCCGCCCCTGCGCGATGATCGCGGTGTTGATGCCGACGACCTTGCCCTCCATGTCGAACAGCGGCCCGCCGGAATTGCCCTGGTTGATCGCTGCGTCGGTCTGGATGAACTGGTCGTAGGGGCCCGGACTGGATGTCGCGGTTCCGCGCCGAAACGATGCCCAGCGTCACCGAGCCGCCAAGCCCGAAGGGATTGCCGATCGCCATCACCCAGTCGCCGACCACAGCGCTGTCGCTGTCGCCGAACTCGACGAAGGGCAAGGGGTGCGCGGCCTCGACCTTGAGGACCGCGAGATCGGTCTTGTCGTCGGTGCCGACGATCTTGGCCGGCAGGCGGGTGCCGTCGGTGAGGAACACCTCGATCTACTCGGCGCCGTCGATCACGTGGTTGTTGGTGACCACCGTCCCGTCGGCGGAAATGATGAAGCCGGAGCCGAGGCTACGCGCCTCCTGCATCCGCTCCTCGCCGAGCCCGTTGTTGGGGTTGTGCTCGTCGAAGAATTCCTGCAGCGGCGAACCCTCGGGCACATCCGGGAAGGGCACGCCGCCACCGCCGGGTACGCGACGCGAAGTGCCGATGTTGACCACGGCCGGAGACAGTTGCTCGGCCAGCCACGCGACGGACTCCGGGCCCTTGGCAACCGCGGGCAGGACGCTGAATCCGGCAGCAAGCCCCGCCGCCACGACCAGCACCCGCCACCCGCCGCGCAACATACCCATGGGCCACTCCTCAACTACGGTCCGCCGTCCATCATGGGGCAAGGGGACGAGAAACGACAAGAGGACATGTCGGTTTCCTGCGCGATCTCGTGCGACCGCACAAAAGCGTTGATGCCGGTGTCGAAGGGGTTCGACACCGGCATCAACCAAGGTTCGGGACTGGTAGTCGGCGGACTACTGGGCCGCTGGAGCCGGAGCTCAAGCGTCGGAGCTGCTTGCTCCGGAGCCGCAGCATCCGGCGCAGGAGTCGGCTCCTGCGGGGCTGCAGCGTCCGGCGCCGGAGTGGTCTCCTCCGGGGCCGGCGTGCTGGTCGGAGCGGGCTCCGAGACGACCGGCTGGGCAGCGGTTGCCGGCACTGGTGCACTCGCCTGCCCCTCGGTCCGGAAGTACTGGAAGAAGTCCGAGTCGGGCGACAGCACCATGGAGGTCCCGCTCGATCCGAGCGCCTGGCGGTAGGACTGCAGCGAGCGGTAGAACTGGAAGAACTCCGGATCCTGGTTGTAGGCGTCGGCGAAGACCTGGCTTCGCGTCGCGTCGCCCTCACCGCGGATGCGCTCGGAGTCGCCCCGGGCAGCCGCGAGGATCTCGACGGCCTGACGGTCGGCGATGGCGCGCGCGGTCTGCGCGGCTTCCTGGCCACGGGCACGCAGCAGTGCGGCCTCGGCCAGACGTTCCGCCTTCATGCGGTCGAAGGTCTGCTGCGACACCTGCTGGGTCAGGTCGGTCCGCAGGATACGCACGTCGACGATGTCGATGCCGAGCTCGGACATATCCTTGACCATCAGCGCCTTGGCATCCGCCATCATGGCGGTGCGTTCCTTGCTCAGCGCCGCGTTGAAGTCGCGCAGGCCGTAGACCTGGCGCAGCGCGGCGTCGAAGCGCGTGGCAATGCGCTGTTCGGCCACCCTGAGCTCACCCAGCGCGCGTTCGCGGAACAGGCGCGGATTGGCGATCCGGTAGGTGAGGAACGCATCGACTTCGTAGAACTTGCCGCCGCTGACCTGCAGGGTCATGTTCGCGATGTCGTAACGCAGCAGGCGATCCTCGATGATCTGGACGCTGTCGACGATGTTGGTGGGCACCTTGAAGTAGAGGCCCGGCTCCGTCTTCACGTCGGTGATCTGCCCGAAGCGCATGACGATGGCCTGCTCGCGCTCGTTGACCACGTACATGGACGAGAAGAGAACGTAGAGGGCGCCGAGTACGAGGACGCCAATGATGATGAGACGATTCATGGCGTTACCTCGGCGCGGAGTCGGAACTGGGAGTCGGGGCGGACGTGGTGGTGGTCTTGCCCTGAAGCGCGGGCAGCGGCAGGTACGGCACCACGCCGTTGCTGCTGTCCTTGTCGATCAACACCTTGTCGGCGTTACCCAGCACCTGTTCCATCGTCTCGAGGTAGAGACGCTTGCGGGTCACTTCCGGCGCCTTGGCATATTCCTCGTGGATCGAGAGGAACCTCGCCGCCTCGCCTCGCGCTTCCTCGACGACGCGGGTGCGATAGGCCGCCGCATCCTCGCGGAGCTTGGCTGCCTGGCCGCGGGCGTCGCCCAGAAGGGTGTTGCCGTACTGGCGTGCCTCTTCCTGGAAACGGTCCTCGTCCTGTTCGGCGCGCTGCACTTCGTCGAAGGCGTCGGCAACTTCGGTCGGCGGCGCGACGTTCTCTATGGCAACCTGCGAAACGCGTACGCCGAGCTTGTACTGATCGAGGATGTCCTGAATGATCCCGCGCACTTCGCTCGGCGATGCCGGCGCGGTCATCGCGGAAGATGTCCTGTGCGGGACGGCTGCCGACGACCTGGCGCATCGCGCTTTCGCCGACGCTGCGGACCATGTCCTCGGGATCGCGGACGTTGAAGAGGTACTCGGCCGGGTTCGAGACCGCCCACAGCACCGAGAAGCGCACATCGACGATGTTCTGGTCGCCCGAAAGCATCAGGCCCTGGTCGTTGCCGGTGCGACCGGAACCGGAACTGGCTGCACCGATGCTGGTCTGGTTCTCGGTGACGTTGACCCGCTCGACGCTCTCGATCGGCCAAAGATGGAAATGCAGCCCCGGCAGCGACAGCTCGGGCTTGGGCCGCCCGAATTGCAGCTCGACGCCCACTTCCTGCGGATCGATGGTGTAAACCGCGTTCAGGCCCCAGAACACCACGACGGCGAGGGCTGCACCGATGATGGCCCAACGGCCACCGGGAAGGCCGCCCTGGAAGCGATCGCGACCGCGCGAGAGGATGTCCTCGAGGCTGGGAGTTCCGCCGCCTCGGCGTCCACCGCCACCGCCGCCACCACCGCCTGGGACTTGGCCCCACGGACCGCCACTATTCGAGTTGCGGCCTCCCCCACCAGTATTATTGTCCCAGGGCATCTATTACCTTTCCGTCGCGTTGGGCGTGCGGACCTATATAGGGAAGGCCTCGATATCGATCAACGTGCGCTGCTGCCGCGCCTTCCATAGATTTTCACGGTGAAGTCGGCGCTGTCCCGCTCGGTGCGCGGCACCTCCGGCTCGGACACGACCTCCCATACTGCCGGATCGATATCCGGGAAGACGGCGTCACCCGCGGGCGAGGCATCCACATGCGTGATGTAGAGCCGGTCGGCGAAGGCCATCGCCTCGCGATAAATCTCAGCGCCGCCGCCGATCATCACCTCCTCCGCCCGGTCCGCGGCTGCGATCGCCTGGGCGTGGTCGAGAGCGGCCGCGAGGCCGTCGATGACGATCACGCCGTCGGGCTGATAACCCTTCTGCCGGGTGAGGATGATGTTGGTCCGGCCCGGCAGCGGCTTGCCGATGCTCTCGAAGGTCTTGCGCCCCATGATCAACGGTTTGCCCAGCGTGGTGCGCTTGAAGAAGGCAAAGTCGCTCGGCAGGCGCCAGGGGATGGTCGTTGTGCGAGCCGATGACGCCATTGCGCGCCACGGCCGCGATCATCGCGACGGGGACCGTCATTGCTCACCCAGCGTCAGGAGCGCCTCGCCGTCCACCCGGACCCTCGTCCACTCGTCCTGCATGACGCCTCCCTGCGATTTGTAGAACTCGATGGACGGCTCGTTCCAGTCGAGCACCCACCATTCGAGCCGCCCGAGCCCCTCGCGCCTGCAACGCCGCGCCAGGTGCGCCAGCAGGGCCTTGCCGATGCCGCGGCCGCGGGCCTCGGGATTGACGAACAGGTCCTCGAGCCAGATGCCGTGCCGCCCCTGGAAGGTGGAATAGGTGTAGAACCAGAGCGCAAAGCCGACCGGCTCGCCCTCCCACTCCGCGATATCGCAGAAGACGCGAGGCTCGGGCGCGAAGAGGTCGCGGAGCACGTCCGCTTCGGTCGCCTTGGCCTCGTGCAGCAGCTTCTCGTACTCCGCCAAGGCTTCGATGAAACGAACGATCAGCCCGGCATCCGCCTCGGTCGCACCACGGATAGAGAGGCTCATGGGCGTCGCGAGTCCTGCCTCATACGGCGACCTCGGCCTTGATGTGCGGGTGCGGATCGTAGCCGGTGATCATGAAGTCCTCGAAGTCGAAATCGAAGATGTCGCGCTTGTCGGGGTTGATGGTCAGCCGCGGCAACGGCTTGGGTTCGCGCGCGAGCTGCAGCCGGGCCTGCTCGAAGTGGTTCTGATAGAGGTGGACGTCGCCGAACGAGTGCACGAACTCGCCGACTTCGAGGTCGGTCACCTGCGCCACCATCACGGTCAGCAGGGCGTAGGAGGCGATGTTGAACGGCACGCCGAGGAAGATGTCGGCGCTGCGCTGGTAGAGCTGGCAGCTGAGCTTACCGTCGGCGACGTAGAACTGGAACAGGCAGTGGCAGGGCGGCAGGGCCATGTCGTCGACTTCGGCCGGGTTCCAGGCGGTGACGATGTGGCGGCGCGAGTCCGGCTTGGTGCGGATGGAGTGCACCACATTGGCGATCTGGTCGATGGTGCCCCCCTTCCCGTCCGGCCAGCTGCGCCACTGCGAGCCGTAGACCGGCCCGAGGTCGCCGTTCTCGTCCGCCCATTCGTCCCAGATCTTGACGCCCCGCTCCTGCAGCCAGCGCACGTTGGTCTCGCCGCGCAGGAACCAGAGCAGCTCGTAGATGATCGACTTGAGGTGCAGCTTCTTGGTGGTCAGCAGCGGGAAGCCGCGCGACAGGTCGAAGCGGATCTGCCGGCCGAAGACCGAGCGGGTGCCGGTGCCGGTCCGATCCGGCCGATCGGTGCCGTTTTCGAGGACGTCGCGGAGCAGGTCGAGATAGGGAGTCATACGGCGGGGGCTCGATTCTGGGGAGAGCGGGCAGAGTAGTAGGTGACGAGGGTCCTTGAAAGCCCGCCGGCCGCGACACCACGTCTCTTTCCGCCGCGAAAGGCCTGCGGCGGCATTTGCATCCGGCCGGCGGCAGCCCTATATAGGGCCTGCCGGCAACGGCTATGGCGATAAACGGCTATCGTAATAAACCCATTGGACCCGGGGGCAGTGCCCGGCGCCTCCACCAGATCTTCCCGTCGTGGCGGGCTCATGGGGGCGAAACAGGATCGACAAGGGCGTAAAGGGTAGACTTTTGCTCGGCATGGTACCACCGATATCGGGCCATCCTAATAGTTGCCAACGACAACTATGCTAAGGTTGCTGTCGCTGCTTAATGCGGCGCCGGTACCTGAACTAGAAGTCCTCCGCTCCTAGCAGGGCGACAGGCGGGGTTCGCAGGCACCTGGCAACAGAAGCCTGCACTTCAAGCCCTTTTGCCTTGAATTGTCCCCCGGCCAGCGCTGATATGGGCGGCTTGTAGGATTCCCGAGGACCTTAAAGGACGACAATGGCCGAAGACCTGATCCGTTATGACATTCTGGCCCAGGAGGCCCTGCGCGGCGTGGTCCGCAAGGTGCTCTCGGAGGTGGCTCGGACAGGCCTGCCGGGCGAGCACCACTTCTTCATCTCCTTCGTCACGCGCGCTCCCGGCGTCCGGCTGAGCCAGCGCCTGCTCGAGCAGTACGACAAGGAAATGACCATCGTGCTGCAGAACCAGTTCGCCAATCTCAAGGTCAGCGAGACCGGCTTCGAGGTCGAGCTCTCGTTCGACGGCAGGGGGGAAACCCTCATCGTTCCCTACTCCTCCATCAAGGGCTTCTTCGATCCCTCGGTGCAGTTCGGGCTGCAGTTCGACGTCGAGCAGGGGGCGCAACGAAGAGGAGGAGCCGGCTCCGGCCGCGCCGGTCAGCGAACTGAACGCGGCGGGCGCTCCCGCTCCGGCGGAGGCACAGGGCGAGAAGGTGGTCAGCCTCGATAGCTTCCGCAAGAAATAGCACTGGCGCGTGGAAAAGCGTTCCCTGACCATCGCCGGTCATCGCACGAGCATAGCCATCGAACCGGAATTCTGGTCCGGACCTCGAGGAACTGGCGGCGGCCCGGGGCCTCTCCACCGCCGCCGTGATCCGCCAGATCGACGAGGCGCGCGAAGTGCCGAACCTGTCCTCGGCCGTGCGCCTCGCCGTCCTCGCGTGGTATCGCGACCGGGCCGGCTAGTTCCAGGCCGGTCCGAGCCCGAGATCGAGCGGCGGGTTCATGTCGGGAGCGAGCACTTCCTCGGCCGCCCTGCGCGCCGCGGCCGTGTCCGCCTCCATCTTGGCGGCTGCCGCTTCGTCCGCGGCGGCCTTGTCGGCGGCAGCTTTCTCAGCCGCGGCCTTGTCCGCTGCCGCCTTTTCCTCCGCCGCCTTCTTCGCCGCTGCTTCATCGGCCAGCCGCTTCGCTTCCGCGGCCTGCCGGGCCTGCTCCTCAGCGGCGAGCATGGCCTGCCTGTCCGCTTCGGCCTTGCGGCGAGCCTCGTCCTCGGCCCGCAGCTTTTCGAGCCGTGCCACTTCCGCCTCGTAGGCCTTGACCATGATGGCATCGACGAGCGCCGAGACGTCGAAGCTGCGCTGGGGCTCGAACAAGGTACCCGACAGGTTGGCGGTCGCCTTGGCCGCGGTCTCGTCCACCAGCGCCGCCGGTTCGACCCCCGTGGCCGAGAGGATGTAGCTGCCGCCGATGCCGAGGTCGGCGAGCCGGATCTGGCCGCTGCCGAACAGCGCGCCGCCCTCGCCCTCGGCGGTGACATTGGGGCTGCGCACGACGCCGCCGGCAATGGTGAAGCTGCCGCTCAGCGCCGGCACCGAGAAGGGCGCGTCGTCCAGCTTGTCGGCGATCATGGCCGCCAGCTCGTCGGGCTTGCTGTCGATGACGTTGCCGAGGCCGGCCACGGCCGCGCGTACCGCACCGGGATCGAGGCGTTCGATGCGCAGCCCGTTGACCGTGTAGGTCCCCTCCCCCGTCAGCGCGCCCAGGATGCCGGCGATGCTGCCGCCGGTGCCGTTGAAGTGGCCAGCGGCGTCGATCCGACCGCCGAGGGCGTCGGCGACGGCCGGTGTTACAATCCTGTCGAGGTCGACATCGGTGAGCGAAAAGCGGCCGGTCGCCTGCTTGTCGCTCAACGGACCGGCGCAGCAGAGCGAGAGTTCGAGCGCCAGCTTTCCTCCGGCGAGCGAGCCGGTGAGGCCCCTCAGCCGCGCGGCCGTCGCATCCCACTCGAGGTCGAAGGCCACCGCATTGAGGGCGTGGGTGGCGTCGAGGTTGACCAGCGGCGCCGTCACCTTGACGCGGCCTACGGTGCCCCGCGTCACCGTTCCGGTGGCAAAGGGGCCATCGGGCCACGGGCCCGAACCGGTGTTCAGCAGCGCGGCGGGACCGGCCAGCGCTCCCACCAGACCGGCGAGGTCCATGTTGCCGGCGGCGATTTCGCCGCTGACGGTCGGCGTTCCGGCGATGCCCGAGATGTTCAGGTTGCCGGTGAAGGTCTCGCCGCCGGAGGTTCCCGCGATGTCGGCCAGCCGAACCGACTTCAGCCCCTTGAACTCGAGCGTGGCAGAACCCGAAAGCGCGGGAAGAGTCAGCCCACCTGCACCCACGCGTTCGACGAGCGGGGAGAGATCCGAGAGCGACGCCTTGAGCGTCCCCTTGCCGGTGAAGGCCTCGGGATCGGTGACCACGATGTTGCCGGCGAAGCCGAGGAAGTCCTCGCCGCCCTCGACCCGGACCGTAGTTTCGAAGCTGTTGCCGGGGTTGCCTTCGATGATGCCCACGAGGTGCAGCGGCCGGTCTTCCGGGAACAGGCTGTCTGAGCCGAAGCCGAGTTGCGCCGATGCAGCGGCCGCGTCGGCCGAGCGCAGGTCGAGCCGCAGCTTCAGCGGGCTGGAGGTCGCGCGCAGGAAGCCCGCCTGCAGTTGCGCATCGGCGTCGATTTCCGAAGGCCCGAGCCTTCCGGACAGCGAGAGGCTCTGCGCCCCCTGCCCGCTCGGGGCCGCGAGCTTCACCGCGACATCGACCGGCATCGACGCGGCGAGGAAATCGCGTACGGCCGGAGGAGTCTTGACGGTGTCGTACAACGCCGCGAGGGCCGGGGCACCTGCGGACGCCAGTCGAATGGTGCCCGATCCCGACAGCTCGGGCTTGGCGAAGGAGCCGAACGCCGTGAGCGCGACATCGAAGGCCGCGCCGCCGAGATCGCCCGCCGACACCTTGTCGAACACCAGCACGCCGCCTTCCCACGACCCGTTGGCGACCAGCGCCCGGCCGTCCAGGCCGGCGATCGTCATCGAGTCCGCGACGAGGCTGAACTCGCCCTTGGGGAAGGTGATGGGGAAGGCGATGTCCTGCGTCAGGTCCGGCACCAGCGCGAAGAGGGCCGCGCTGCGTGCCGGGTCGAGCTGGCCGAGATCGGCGTTCAGGTGGATGTCCCGGCTGTTGCCGAGGCCGATCTGCGCGCCGAAGGACCTGGTCTGTCCATCGAGCGTCAGCTTGCCCTGGCTCAGCGACAGGGTATCGGCGACGAGATCCACCTTGGCCGCGATGCCGCCGCTCATGCCGAACAGCGGGTTGCCGTCGGCCGGCTTGCGCCAGAGCGTCGAGAGGGCGTCGAGGTGCTTGGTCGTGATGGCGATGTCGCCGGAGAATTCGGGGTGGCCGGCCACCTCCATGGCGCGGCCGCTCAGCTTGACCGTGGTCTCCCCCGGCAACTGGCCGGTGAACTGGCGCACGCTCCAGCCGCCACCTTCGGCCTTCGCATCGACCCTGACATTGCGCAGCGAGAAGGCGCGAAGGTTCAGTTCCGCCAGGTCCAGCCCGATCGTGCCTTCGAGGCTAGGTGCTGGCGGGATCGGCAACTCGCCGAGTAGCCGCACCAGCTCGTAGGGCTGGATGGCCGGTTCGGCGGTGGCATCGCGGGGCGGCAGGGCAAGCAGCCCGCCCGAGATCACCGCATTGAATGCAGTCCGCTTGCCGAGCGCGATCTCGGCGGCGCCCTGCAGGCGCGTCGCGGCCCGGTTCTCGTCCGGAATGACCACGTAGTCCGACAGCAGCACCTTGGATGGCGTGGCCTCGACCTTACTGGTCATCACGAGGTCGCCCTGCCCGACATCCTGCAACTCGGACTGGGCCGGTTTTCCGGGCGGCTGCCGGTAGGTCATGTTGCCGGAGAAAGCCGGCGCCAGGCCGGTGGTCAGCCGCCCGTCGATGTTCAGAGCGTAATGTCCGTCCTCGGGTCGGAGGCTGGCGGAGAGCTGGCCGGAGCCGGCGTCGTCCAGCTTGCCGGCAGTGATGCGAAGCGCGTGCCGCATCCCGTCCAGGGCGGCGCTTCCCTGGAAGCTGAACGGACCGCGCAAGGCTTCCAGCCGCAGTTCGCCCGACACGTGATCGGCGACATAGGTCGTCTCCGACCGGGCGTCCTTGACCTGCACCGAGCCGTTGCGGATGAGGGCATTGGCGATGGAGATGTTGGATTTCGAGACCTGGCGCGGCAGCGCGAGGCCGGTTTGGACCGTGCCATCCTGGTGCACATCGACCACGACCTGCGGGCCGTCGAGCTCCAGCCGGTTGACCACGTAGCGGTCGCGCAGGAAATCGATCAGCGAGAACTCGGCCACGACGCCGGCCACCGTGAGATTGGGCGCGTCCGCCGGTCCGGCACTGACCTCAGAGAATTGCAGGCGGGGCTGCGGCAGGAGCGTGAACTTGACCTCGCCGTCGATGCGGACCGGCGCGCCGAGGACTTCGCCCGCGATTGCGGCCATGCGATCGCGATACGCGCCCCAGGGTATGAACGAGGGCACGATGAAGGCCGCTGCAAGGGCAAGAATGGCGAGGACGCCAAGCACGATGTAGAGTCGGTTGAGCACGTGGCCTGAATCTCCGCAGATTGCGACGGAGTGTAGGCAATGCCCCCTCCTCCGTCACGCCACGATGATAACTGCAGGGTCACGATTATGTCGCTGCGCCCAAAGGATGCGGGACCGACCGGAGCCGGGGCGTGGCGGCTTCATGACAGGCCTGTGACAATGCCCGCGCATATACATCGCGCGCTGCACTCCCTATATTCGCAATGAGAACGAAACAGGATTCGTCAATCCCGCATGCCAGCCGAACCGCAACGCCTCGAACGGCCATCCGCCGGGCCGATCACCAGCCAGCTTGGCCGGGGCGCGCCCGATTACCTGAGGGGTCTCAATGAAGAGCAGCGCGAGGCGGTCCTGACCACCGAGGGCCCGCTGCTGGTGCTCGCAGGCGCCGGAACCGGCAAGACGCGCGTCCTGACAACGCGCATCGCGCACATCCTCACCACTCGGCGCGCCTGGCCGTCCGAGATCCTGTCGGTGACTTTCACCAACAAGGCCGCACGCGAGATGAAGGAGCGGATCGGCAAGCTCGTCGGCTCCGGCGTCGAAGGCATGCCGTGGCTTGGGACCTTCCACTCGATCGGCGCGCGCATCCTGCGCCGCCACGCCGAACTGGTGAACCTGCGCTCCGATTTCACCATCCTCGACACGGACGACCAGATCCGGCTGATCAAGCAACTGCTCGAGGCCGCCAATATCGACGAGAAGCGCTGGCCGGCGCGGCAGTTCGCCGGCATGCTGGATGGCTGGAAGAACCGCGGGCTGCTGCCCAAGGACGTGCCGGCGGCCGACACGGGCTATTTCGCCAACGGCCGGGCGCGCGACCTCTACCAGCAGTACCAGGACCGGCTGTCGGCCCTCAACGCCACCGATTTCGGCGACCTGCTGCTGCTCAACATCAAGCTGTTCCGCGAGCACCCCGACGTGCTGGCCGAGTATCATCGGCGCTTCAAGTACATGCTGGTCGACGAGTACCAGGACTTCGAACACCGCCCAGTACCTCTGGCTGCGGTTGCTGGCGCAGGGCAAGCCCGCGTCGGAGGCGAACCTCTGCGTGGTCGGCGACGACGACCAGTCGATCTATGGCTGGCGCGGCGCCGAGGTGGACAACATCCTTCGCTTCGAGAAGGATTTTCCGGGCGCCAAGGTGATCCGGCTCGAGCGCAATTACCGCTCGACCTCGAACATCCTCGCGGCCGCCTCGCACCTCATCGCGCACAACGAAGGCCGGCTGGGCAAGACGCTGCAGACCGACGTCGGCGAGCCGGGCGATCTCGTCGGCGTCACCTCGGTCTGGGACAGCGAGGAGGAGGCGCGGCAGATCGGCGAGGAGATCGAGCAGTTCCAGCGCCGCGGCGAAGCCCTCAACTCGATGGCCATCCTGGTCCGCGCCTCGCACCAGATGCGCTCGCTCGAAGAGCGCTTCATCACGCTGGGGCTCAACTACCGCGTCATCGGCGGCCCGCGCTTCTACGAGCGCAAGGAGATCCGGGACGCACTGGCCTATCTGCGGCTGGTCGCCAATCCCAGTGACGACCTGGCCTTCGAGCGCATCGTCAACGTGCCCAAGCGCGGGCTCGGCGACTCGACGATGAAGATCCTGTACGACGCCGCGCGTCACCACGACCGCTCGCTCACCGGCACGGTTCGCATGCTGGTCGAGACCGAGGAGCTCAAGCCCAAGCAGCGCACGACGTTGCGCGAGCTCGTCGGGCAGTTCGACGACTGGGCCGAGCGCTCGCGCACGGTGAACCACGCCGAGCTCGCGCAGCAGGTGCTCGACGAGAGCGGCTACACCGAGATGTGGCAGCTCGACAAATCCCCCGACGCGGCGGGCCGGCTGGAAAACCTCAAGGAACTCGTGCGCTCGATGGAGGAGTTCGAGAACCTCGGCGGCTTCCTCGAGCACGTCTCGCTGGTGATGGAGCGCGATACCGGCGAGGCGGACGATGCCGTCTCGATCATGACGCTGCACTCGGCGAAGGGGCTGGAGTTCGACACCGTGTTCCTGCCCGGCTGGGAGGAAGGGCTGTTCCCGAGCCAGCGGACGCTCGACGAAAGCGGCCGCGCCGGGCTCGAGGAGGAACGGCGCCTTGCCTATGTCGGGCTGACGCGGGCGCGGAAGCGCCTGCGCGTCTTCCTGGCACAGAACCGGCGGATCAACGGCCTCTGGCAATCGGCCATCCCGTCGCGCTTCGTCGACGAGCTGCCGGCGCATGTGGTCGAGGTAAAGGATAGCGGCTCCGCCTACGGCGGCTACGGCTATGGCGGCCGGACCAGCAGCCGGTTCGACACCAGCGACCCGTTCGATTCCGTTTACGAGACCCCGGGCTGGCAGCGAGCGCGCGCCCAGGCGAGCCAGCGCAAGTCGCCCGGCCCGATCACCATCGATGGCGACCTCGTGGCGCGCTCGGTCGATGTCGGCAAGGGCTCCGCCTATTCGGTGGGCGAGCGCGTGTTCCACCTCAAGTTCGGCTACGGCTCGATCGAGTCGATCGAGGGCAACAAGCTGAGCATCGACTTCGAGAAGGCCGGCCGGAAGAAGGTGCTCGACAGCTTCGTGCAGAAGGCCTGACCCCTACTGCGGCGGCGTCACTTCCTGGGACCTGCGGCGCTCGAGGCCGAGCTGGCGCTCGCGGAAGATGATGAACAGCCCGGCTGCGACGACGATCAGGGCGCCGATCAGCATCTGGGTGGTCGGCACGTCTCCGAAGAACATGTAGCCGACGCCGAGGCTCAGCAGCAGCGAGGTGTATTCGAACGGCGCCACCAGCGACACGTCGGCGTGCCGATAGCTCTCGGTGAGGAGGATCTGCGCGATGCCCCCGGCGATCCCGGCGCTGACGAGCATCGCCCACTGCGTCGGGGTCGGCCATACCCAGCCGAACGGCACGCTGACCAGCGACAGCAGCGTGCAGGTGATCGAGAAGTAGAGCACGATCGTCGCCGACCGTTCGGTCTTCACCAGGGTGCGGACAGTGATGGTCGCGAAGCCGGCGAAGACGCAGCCGAGCAGCGCGACCATCGCCCCGAGCGCGGCTCCGTCGAGGTCCCCCAGGTCGCCGCTGAAGACGCTGAGACGCGGCCAGATCATGATGCCGACGCCGACCAGACCCACCAGCACGGCACCCCACCGATAGAGGCGCACGGTCTCGCGGAGGAAGACCGCGCCGAACACCACGATCAGCAAGCGGCGTGGCGTAGCCGATGGCGATGGATTCCGGCAGCGGCAGGCGGGTCAGGGCGAAAAAGCCGCAACTCATGCCGCCCACGCCGACGAGGCTGCGCGTCAGGTGTCCGAGCGGGTTCTTGGTCTTGAACCCGTCCAGCAGCTCCCGGCGATAGCCGAGGAAGATGACGATCGGGAGAATTGCAAAGAGCGAGCGGAAGAAGACGAGCTGGCCCGGCGGCACGTTGTCGGTGCCCTTGAGCAGGCTCGACATCAGCAGGAACACCGCCACCGCGGCAAGCTTCAACCCGATTGCCGCGGGCGCATTCGTTGGCGCGTGCGAAGGTGAGGCTTGCGAGGACAAGGAGAGCAACCAGTCGGCGGGGATATCTCTTTCACTATCATCGGCTTCGTCGTGGCCCAAGCCCGTTTCGGGCTATTCGGCCCATTGGCTGGCCGATGTTGCCGAAGTGCAGTAGCGTGCGCCGCAGTGAGGTTTCCCGTCACATGACCGGCATGATTGTCGCCTTTGTCGAGAACCTTTCGCTGATCGCGACACTGATCCTCGCCAACTATGTGTTGGCCGCAGTGTGCGCGGTGCGCGAGGTCAGCGCCTCGCGGACTTCGCAGGGATCGATCGCCTGGCTCGTGTCACTGGCCTTCCTGCCGTTCCCCACCGCGTTGATCTATCTCATCTTCGGCTGGAAGCATTTCGACAGCTACACGCAGGTGCGGATGCAGGTCCGCCACTCGCGGCTGATTCGCAGCGAGGAACTGGCGGTCATCGACCGCGAGACAGGTGAGGACTGGCCCGTGCAGCTTCGCGCCTCCGGCATGCCGTTTCTCGCCGGCAACCGGTGCGAGTTGCTGATCGATGGCGAAGCGACGTTCAAATCGATCTTCGAAGGCATCGCGGCGGCACGGGAATACATCTTCGTGCAGTTCTACATCATCCGGCACGACGCCCTAGGGCAGAGGCTGGCGGACGCACTGATCGAGCGGGCCCGGGCCGGCGTGAAGGTGCACGTGCTCTATGACGATGTCGGCAGCAGCAGGCTGTCGCGGTCGTACAAGAAGCGCCTGCGCGACGAAGGCATCCAGATCTATGGGTTCAACCATCGGCATCGCGTGCTGCGCATCTTCGGGCCGACCCGCATCAACTACCGCAACCATCGCAAGAACGTGGTGGTGGACGGCAAGGTGGCGTGGACCGGCGGGCTGAACGTCGGCATCGAGTATCTCGGGGAGGACCCGCGCTTCGGTCGCTGGCGCGACACGCAACTGCGGGTCGAGGGCCCTGCGGCTTCGTCGTTCTCGCTGATCTTCCAGGAGGACTGGCTCTGGGCGACGGGCGAGACACTGGGCTACGGCACCCCGAGTCCGGTCGAGGAGGTCGGCACGGTCTCCGCCCTGCTGATGGCGACCGGACCGGCCGACAAGTTCGAGGCCTGCGCCATTGCCTTCACCGACATCATTGGGCAGGCTCGCGAGCGACTATGGATCGTGAGCCCCTACTTCGTGCCCGACACCGACACGCGCACCGCGCTCTATGCGGCGTCGCTGCGCGGCGTGGACGTGCGCATCATGCTGCCGACCAAGCCGGACCACATGCTGGTCTGGCTCGCGAGCAACGCTCATGCCGACGCGATGATCCAGCACGGCGATCTCGATCTACCGCTACAGCGAGGGCTTCCTGCACCAGAAGGTGCTGCTGATGGACGACGCCATGGCAGCAGTCGGGAGCGTGAACTTCGACAATCGTTCCTTCGCAATCAATTTCGAGATGACGGTGTGGCTGCCGGACCAATCCATGATCGATGCCGTCGAGAAAATGCTCATCCAGGACTTTTCCGATAGCCGGCAGGTAACCATGGAGGAAGTGCAACAGCGCCCGCGCCTCACGCGTTTCATTTCGCAAGCCGCACGTCTCCTCTCGCCAATCCTTTGAAATTCCATGATCAAAGTAGCCTCATACAACATCCGCAAGAGCATCGGGACCGATCGCCGCCGCCAGCCGGACCGGATCCTCAACATCCTCGAGGAACTGGATGCGGACGTCATTGCACTGCAGGAAGTCGACCGCCGCTTCGGGCAGCGCGCGACGACGCTGTCGGCCGAGGCGATCGTCGATCACACCAGGTACATGCCGGTGCGCTTCGGCATCCGGCTGCATAGCCTCGGCTGGCACGGCAACGCGCTGCTGGTCCGCAAGGGCACCGAGGTGCTCAACATCCAGCGGATCGAACTGCCGTTCTTCGAGCCGCGCGGCGCCGTGATGGCCGACGTGCTGCTGGATGGGCGAACCATCCGCGTCGTCGGCATGCATCTTGGACTGATCGGCAACTGGCGGCTCAAGCAGGCCCAGGCGGTCGTCGCCTATCTCGAGCGGCTCGAGGGCTCGGTGCCGACGGTGATCATGGGCGACCTCAACCAGTGGGCCGAGGACGGCGGCTGCCTCGCGCAGTTCGCGCGCCATCACAACGTCATCTCGCCCGGCCCCAGCTTTCATGCGCGCCGGCCGATGCTGCAGCTCGACCGGATCATCACCAGCCGCGACCTGAAGCTCGATGCGGCGGGCGTCCACCGCACGGCGCTGGCACGCACCGGTTCCGACCACCTGCCGGTCTGGGCCAAGCTCTCGCACGAAAGCGTGGAGGCGGCGGCCTGACGCCGCGACACTTCGGCGTTGACTTCGTCGCCGCGTCGCGCACAAGAGCCCCGAACCGGACAAGGCCCCACATGACGCTCTCACAGCTTTCGAGCCCTCTCACCAAAGACCAGGCCTATGCGCTGGTGGACGCCGTGATGGCGCGCGACGACCTCGCGATCACCGCCTCGGCGCACGAGGACCCGGACACCGGGGAGTGGGTGTTCGAGGCGACCTGCACCGAGGAGCCGGACGTCGCGGCGTTCGAGGCGCTGGCGCTGGAGGTGCTCGGCGGGTCGGTGGGGTTCTCCGTCGATGCGATCGATCCTTCGGTGAACTGGGTGGCCAAGTCGCTCGAAGGGCTGAAGCCGGTGGTGGCCGGAGGCTTCTACGTCCACGGCAGCCACGAGACGCAACCTCCGCCTGCCGGGCTCACCACCATTCGCATCGATGCGGCCGAGGCCTTCGGCACCGGGCATCACGAGACCACCACCGGGTGCCTCGAAGCCATCGACCGGTCGCTGAAGCGCCGGCGCTATCGGTCGCTGCTGGATGTCGGCACCGGGACGGGCGTCCTGGCCATTGCGCTGGCCAAGCGCACCCGGCTGCCGGTGATCGCCAGCGATATCGATCCGATCGCGGTGAAGACGACGGCCCAGAATGCGCGTGACAATGGTGTCGGACGGTTCGTGATCGCCATCGAGGCAACGGGACTGGAGCACCGGCAGATCACGACGGGCGCGCCATACGACATGATCGTCGCCAACATCCTCGCCGGTCCGCTGGTGGCGCTGGCGCCGGCCATGCGGAAGGCGGCGGAGCCGGGGGCGACGGTGATCCTCTCGGGCATCCTGAACCACCAGGCGCCGCGCGTGGTCTCGGCCTATGCGCGGCAGGGAATCGTGCTGAGGCACAAGATCATCAAGAAGGAATGGGCGACGCTCATGCTCGAGAGGGCCTAGCCTCGAGAATCAAAATCCCCGGCCGTGAGGTCCGGGGATTCGATCTTCGGTCATAGTCCGGCTGAGCCCGCGCGGAATGCGCGCCGGCTCAGTGGGGGCGCTTGGTGAAAGCGCCGAGCAGCAGGTGCTCGCGGTTGCGGCTGATGCTGCGGACGGCCTCGCGGCCCCGCGCCTCGATGACGCCGCCGAGCGCCTTGCTGAAATCGTTCTTGCTCTCGGGCATGTTGGTCTCCCGTAATTCTTTCGGTGGCGATCGCCACCGGCATCTACATAGGTGCGGCGAGGGCCGGAGGTAAGTCACTGTTCGGAAGGGCAGCCATGCCAATTCCGCAGGGCGCCTTAACGGGCGGTGAATCGGTGATGGATCGCTGCGCCTGCCGTAATGGGACCCGCAACCTGAACGACGGATGAACGCCGCCTGAACCTGTAAATCGGCGCTGCTTCTGCTACCGTCCGCGCCGCATTTCGCAGGACGGTCACATGAACGACAGCAGCTTCGCCCCGACGATCTACCAGAGCTTCGATATCCGCACCGACCCCAAGACCGTCGCGCCCCGGATCAGGGCGCTGCGAGCCCGGATGAAGGAAGCCGGTCTCGACGGTTTCCTGGTGCCGCGGGAGGACGCCCATCGGGGCGAATCGGTGCCGGAGAGCGAGGCGCGCCTCGCCTACATGACGAGCTTCACCGGCTCGGCGGGCCTGGCGGTGATCGGAGCGCGCAAGGCGGCGCTGTTCGTCGACAGCCGCTACACGCTGCAGGCGCCGGCCGAGACGGACACCGGGCTGATCAGTGTCGTCGAGATCACGCAGGGGGGGATATCGCCGCGGGTGGTGGAGTTCCTGCCGGCCGGCGGCAAGCTCGGCTTCGACCCCTGGCTGCACACGCCCGCCGAGATCGAGGACCTGGAGAAGAAGCTCAGCGGCAAGGCGACGCTGGTGCCCTCGGCCAACCTCGTCGACGAGATCTGGCAGGACCGCCCTGCCCCGCCCAACGCGCCGATCGAGTTCCTCGGGCACAACCGCGCCGGCAAGTCGGCCGCCGACAAGCTGGCCGAGCTGCGCCAGGTGATCGCGGACGAGAAGGCCGATGCGCTGGTGCTCACGGTTCCCGAGTCGATCAACTGGCTGTTCAACCTGCGCGGCCGCGACGTGCCGCATGTGCCGGTGGTGCTCTGCTTCGCCCTGATCCCCAGAAAGGGCATGCCGACGATCTTCCTCAACAAGGAGAAGATCACGCCCGAGCTGCGGCAGGGGCTCGAGGGGCTGGCGAAGGTCGCGGACGTCAAGACCATGGTCGCGGCGCTGCGGCGCCTCGGCGCCGGCGACAAGCGGGTGATCGTCGACCCGACCACCGTGCCGGTCGCCATCGCCAACGCGATCAAGGGAGTGAGCGAAGCGACGCTGATCGAGCAGCCGCGACCCGGTGCTGCTGCCGAAGGCGCGGAAGAACGAGGCGGAGCTCGCCGGCATGCGCGAGGCGCACCGCATCGATGGCGCGGCGCTCGCCAAGTTCCTCCACTGGTTCGACAACGAAGCGCCGAAGGGCGAGCTCGACGAGATCGGCATCGTGACGGCGCTCGAGAGCTTCCGGCGCGAGGACCCCAACCTCGTCGACATCAGCTTCGACACCATCTCCGGCGCCGGCTCCAACGGGGCGATCGTCCACTATCGCGTCGACGGCCGGACCAATCGCCAGCTCAAGCCGGGCGAGCTGATGCTGGTCGACTCGGGCGCCCAGTACCTGATGGGAACGACCGACATCACCCGCACGCTGTTCACGGGTAGCGCGACGGCGGAGGAGAAGGATCGCTACACCCGCGTGCTCAAGGGCATGATCGCGATCTCGACCGCGCGCTTCCCCAAGGGCACGACCGGCGCGCAGATCGACATCCTGGCGCGGCAGTTCCTGTGGCAGGACGGGGTGACCTACAACCACGGCACCGGCCATGGCGTCGGCGCCTTCCTCTCCGTGCACGAGGGGCCGGTCGGCATCTCGCCGCGCTACTCGACGCCGTTCGAGCCCGGCATGATCGTCTCCAACGAGCCCGGCTACTACAAGGAAGGCGGCTACGGCATCCGCACCGAGAACCTCATCCACGTGATCGAGAGCAAGTTCCCGGGCTACCTCGAGTTCGAGACGCTGACGCTGGCGCCGATCGACACGCGGCTGATCGAGCCGAAGCTGCTGACGGACGCCGAGCGCGACTGGCTGAACGCCTATCACAAGCGGGTGTTCAAGGAGATCGGGCCGCTGGTGCAGGGGCAGGTGAAGGCGTGGCTGAAGGAGGCTACCGCGGGGATCTGAGGCGGCGCCCTTGGTGCAGCGCCCTCGTGGTTCGGCAAGCTCACCATGAGGGCGTGAGAGATCGAAGAGCCTGGGGTTTTGAAACTCCGCAGGAATGTCTCGCGAGGACCTCATCCTGAGCTTGTCGAAGGACGAGGTCCGGCACCCGCCACTTTCCCCCCGGCAGACGGCCCCCTCCCGGCCTCCCCCATGAAGGGGGAGGTGAAGAGTCGAGGCTGGGGCTCGATGGTGCCAGGAACGCGGAGCGGCACCTCCCCCTTCATGGGGGAGGATGGGAGGGGGCCGTCGGCTAGAAATGAACTCCCCAAAAGCAAAGGGCCCGAGTAACTGCCCGGGCCCCTTTCTCATCCGCTCGCCCCGATCACCGCAGCAGCGCGCGGGCCTGTTCGGGCCCAAGCGCCGCCGGGCGCTCGCAGGTCGTCGACAGCGTGATCACCTGCCCGGTCTCGCCGGCCTTGAGGATCGAGGTCATGACGTCGACTGCGTGCAGGGCGACGTCGAGGCCGCAGCGGGCCGGGCGGCCGGTCTCGATCGAGTCCATCATGTCGGCGAGGCCGGCGTTGCGGTAGTTGGCGCGCGGCGTGTCGGTGTCGAGGCCCTGGTTGGCGACGCCGAACGGGTGGTCCCACGGCGCCACCAGTTCCTTGTCGCCGGCGCGGTTGGTGATGGTGACGTCGCCGTTGAAGAAGTTCGGGTCGGGCACGTAGACCGAGCCTTCGGTGCCGTAGAGCTCGATGTTGTGGTGGCCGTGGCTCGACACGTCCCAGCTGGCGCCCAGCGTGATGATGGCGCCGTTGTGGAACTCGAGGATGGCGTGGATCGTCGTGGGCGTGCCGACCTTGATGAAGGTGCCCTTGAACGGGCGAGTCGGCGGTCGTCACCTCGCGCTCGGTGCGGGCCATGCCGGTGAAGGCGGTGACCCGCTTGATCGGGCCGACGAGGCTGATCAGGTCGGTGATGTAGTACGGGCCGAGGTCGAGGATCGGGCCGCCGCCGGGCTGGAAGAAGAAGTCCGGGTTCGGGTGCCAGTGCTCCATGCCGCGGCTCATCACGTGCATGGTGCCCGAGGCGATCTTGCCGACCTTGCCGCGAGTCGATGATGGCGCGGGCCAGCTGGTGCGCGCCGCCGAGGAAGGTGTCGGGCGCCGAGCCGACCTTGAGCGCCGTGCTCGTCGGCCAGCGCCTTGAGCTGGATGCCCTCTTCGACCGACAGCACGAACGGCTTTTCCGAATAGGCGTGCTTGCCGGCCGAGAGGATGTCCTTGGACACCGAGAAGTGGGTCGAGGGGATCGTGAGGTTCACGATCACGTCGAGCTCGGAGTTCTTCAGCAGCTCGTCCGGCGTCTGGGCCGCGACGTTGTACTCCTCTGCCCGCTTCTTGGCGGCCTCGGGGATGATGTCGGCGATGGCCCGGACTTCGAGGTTGCGGAACAGCGGCGCCAGCCGCAGGTAGGCGGCCGAGATGTTGCCGGCACCCATGATGCCGACGCCATAGGTCTTTGCCATGGTCTTAAGCTCCGAGGGACTTGATGAAGGCGATCGAGCGGGAGGCGAACCGGTCGATGTCGCTGGGGTTGTCGTGTTCGGCGATGAAGTACTGCGCCTTGGTCTTCTGGCGCACGATCGGCCAGAGGCTCTTCCACGGCACGGTGCCGTGGCCGGCATCGGCCCAGCCGTCCTCGTCGGCATTCTCGCCGGCGGGGGCGATGTCCTTGACGTGCACGGCGATGATGCGGTCGCCGTTCTTTTCGAGCCACGGCGCCGGATCGGCCCCGCCGCGGACGATCCAGGCGACGTCGGCCTCGACGCTCACCGCCGGCGCGGCTTCGAGCAGCAGGTCCATGGCATAGCGGCCGTCATAGGTCGCGAACTCGAAATCGTGGTTGTGGT
The DNA here is from genome assembly GCA_963708965.1 of uncultured Alphaproteobacteria bacterium. Classification (GTDB taxonomy): domain Bacteria; phylum Pseudomonadota; class Alphaproteobacteria; order Rhizobiales; family Devosiaceae; genus Devosia_A. The sequence goes on from CAVPUP010000009.1 coordinate 289,181, forward strand.
AGCCGAACTGGTAGCCGGCATCCTGGAACGGCTTGCCGATCTTCTGCAGCTTCTCGCCGAAGCGCTTCCAGCCATCGGCCGAAGTCGGGCGCTCGGTCGGGGCGAGCCAGGGGCAGACCACCACCTTGATGCCCAGCGTCTCGGCCAGCTTCAGGGTCTTGTCGGTGTTCTCGAGGTCGCCCGAGGTTGATGTGCGCAGTCGGCATCGTGAGGCCATTGGCGTCGAGCTGGGCCTTCAGCGCGGCGGGATCCGTATAGAGAGCGCCGTAGCCCTCGACCTGCTTGTAGCCCAGCGCCGCGATCTTCTTCAGCACGTCGGCGAGCGGGTAGTTGCGGGCGCTATAGAGCTGGAAACCGATATCCATGTGAGGTGCTCCTTACTTCCAGGCGTTGACGGCGGCGATCGAGCGCGAGGCGAACCGGTCCACGTCGGACGGGTTGTCGTGCTCCATCACCCAATAGCGGGCGTTGGTATGCTGCTTGATGGCGGCCTGGAGCGCGTTCCAGTCCATGGTGCCGTGGCCGACGTCGGCCCAGCCGTCCTCATCGGCGCTCTCGCCCGTCGGGGGCGATGTCCTTGACGTGCACGGCGTTGATGCGACCGCCGTGCTTCTTCATCCACTCGATCGGATCATGGCCGCCCTTCACCACCCAGGCGACGTCCATTTCCCACTCGTTGTTGCCGGCCGTCTCGAGGATGATGTCCATCGGCAGCTTGCCGGTGTCGGTGGGGCGGAACTCGAAATCGTGGTTGTGCCAGCCGAAGCCGAAGCCGCGCTTGCGGAAGGCTTCGCCGAGCCGCGCCAGGGTTTCGGCCAGCTCTACCCACTTGCCGTCGTCCTGGCTGCGCTCCTCCTTGGGAATGGCCGGGCAATAGAGGAACTTCATGCCGAGCGTCTCGGCCATCTTCAGCGCGCTGTCGGTGTCCTTCAGCTGCGGCAGTCCGAAATGCCCGGTGGGCATGGTGAGGCCATGCTTCTTGAGCGACGCCGCGAGGCTGTCGGCCTCGGCGTAGAGGCCGCCAAAGCCCTCGACCTGCCGGTAGCCGAGTTTGGCGACGCGGCCGAGCACGTCATCGAGGGGCGGAAAATTGCGCGCGCTGTAGAGCTGGAAGGAGAAATCCATGACATTGCCTCTTTCCGGTAAAGCGCCCACGCCAATGCTGCCGGAGCGGGCCGTTGCCGATTGTGGTGGAAGACCTGGTCCCGTCGGGACCGGAGGATATTTTAGATGCGGTTGCCGCTCTCCGCGTTGAACACAGAGCCGCGACCAGGGTCGAAGCCGATGAGGACCTTCTGGCCCGGATCGAGGTGAACCTCGGCTTCGGCGCGGAAGGTCAGCGACTGACCCGCGACCTTGGTCCAGGCGACGGTGTCGGCGCCCATCGGCTCGACGATCTCGATCTCGCTCTCCATCTGCACCGGCATCTTGCGGGCTTCCTCGCCCACCGCGATGTGCTCGGGCCGGATGCCCAGGATCGGACGCGCCGTTCGTCTGGTTGGCGAACTGGTAGTTGGTGAGCGGGATGCTGGCCTCGCCGTCCGACCTTGAGCGTCGCCCCCTCGAGGTCGCCCTTGATGAAGTTCATCGACGGCGAGCCGATGAAGCCGGCGACGAACAGGTTGATCGGCTTGTTGTAGATGGTGTGCGGATCGTCGAGCTGCTGGATCACGCCGTTCTTCATGATGGCGATGCGGTCGGCCAGGGTCATGGCCTCGATCTGGTCGTGCGTCACGTAGATCATGGTGTTCTTCAGCCGCTGGTGCAGCCGCTTGATCTCGACGCGCAGGTCGTTGCGGAGCTTGGCATCGAGGTTGGACAGCGGCTCGTCGAACAGGAACACGTCGACGTCGCGCACCAGCGCCCGGCCGATGGCGACGCGCTGGCGCTGGCCGCCGGAGAGTTCGACCGGCTTGCGCTGCAGCAGCGGCTGGATCTGCAGGATCTCGGCGGCGCGCTGCGACGCGCTCGTCGATCTCGTCCTTCGGCATGCCGGCGACGCGCAGGCCGAAGCGAGAGGTTCTTCTCCACCGTCATCTGCGGATAGAGCGCGTAGGACTGGAACACCATGCCGATGCCGCGGTCCTTGGGCTCTTCCCAGGTGACGTTGCTGCCGGAGATGAAGATCTGCCCGTCGGAGACGTCGAGCAGGCCGGCGATGCAGTTGAGCAGGGTCGACTTGCCGCAGCCCGACGGCCCGAGCAGCACGAGGAACTCGCCCTGGTCGATATCGAGATCGAGGGACTCGAGGACCTTCACGTTGCCGAAGCTGAGGCTCAGGTCCTTGATGGAAACGCTGGATGTCATCGCTGTTACCCCTTCACCGCACCGGCAGCGATGCCGCGTACGAACCACTTTCCGGAGATGAAATAGACCACCAGCGGAACCGCTGCCGTGAGGATGGTCGCCGCCATGTTCACGTTGTACTCGCGGATACCGGTCGTGGTGGTGACGATGTTGTTGAGCTGCACCGTCATCGGCATGTTCTCGCGGCCGGCGAAGACGGTGCCGAACAGGAAGTCGTTCCAGATGCCGGTGACCTGCAGGATGACGGCGACGATGGTGATCGGCACCGACATCGGCAGCATGATGCGGAAGAAGATGCCGCCAGAACCCTGCCCCGTCGACGCGGCCGGCCTTGAACAGCTCGATCGGCAGCGAGGCGAAGAAGTTGCGGAACAGCAGCGTCAGGATCGGCATGCCGAAGATGGTGTGGACGATGACGATGCCCGGCAGGGTGGCGAACAGCCCGACCTTCGAGAGGCCGATGATCAGCGGGTAGATCACCACCTGGTAGGGCACGAAGGCGCCGAACACGAGGATGCCGAACAGCAGCTCCGAGCCCTTGTACTTCCAGAAGCTCAGCGCGTAGCCATTGACCATGGCGATGAGGATCGAGACCGGCACCGAGAGCGCGGTGATCTTCACCGAGTTCCAGAAGCCGGGCTTCAGCCCGTTGCAGTCGCGGCCGGTGCAGGCGGTGTCCCAGGCCTTGAGCCAGGGGTCGAAGGTCAGCTCGCGCCGGCCAGTTGAAGAGGTGGCCGAGGCGGATCTCCGGCATGCCCTTGAGCGAGGTGACGATCATCACCCACAGCGGCAGGAGGAAGAAGATGGCCGAGAGGATCAGGAAGGCGTAGACGCCGATCCGGCCGATGGTGAGGGTCTTGGGTTTCGGCCCGCGCGGGCCGGTGGCCGCGACGGCGGCTGGAGCGATGCTGGTGGAGAGGGCTTCGGTGGTCATGCGGCGTTCCTCGCCCGGCGGCCGGCATTCCAGCGCAACAGGTATTGCAGCCCGATCAGGAACATGACCGGCAGCAGCATCATGGTGGCTGCGGCCATGCCCTGCCCCACGTTCACGCGGTCGGTGATGTGCTGGATGACGTAGACGGCGGGCATCTGGGTGGAGACGCCGGGCCCGCCCTGGGTCATGGCGATGACGATGTCGAAGACGCGCACGATGCCGGTGCACTGCAGGATGAAGGCGGTCGCAACGGCGCCCTTCATCATCGGCAGCACGATGAACAGGTAGGTCTTCCAGGTCGGGATGCCGTCGACCTTGGCGGCCTTCCAGATCTCGGCATCGACGCCGCGGAGGCCGGCGAGCAGGATGGCCATGGTGACGCCCACGCCGTTCCACAGCGCCGCCGAGCACGAGGCCGTAGAGCGCCGTCTCCTGCTTCACCAGGGGAGCGAACTCGAAGCTGGTCCAGCCGAACTGGCGGACGGCCGACTGGATGCCGAGGTTCGGGTCGAACATCCACTGCCAGACGAGGCCGGTGACGACCAGCGACATGGCGAAGGGATAGAGGAAGATCGAGCGGAACAGGTCTTCCTGCTTGATGCGCTGATCCATGAAGACCGCGAGCAGGTAGCCGAAGACCATGCTGACGGTGATCGAGAGGAACCCGAACACGAACCAGAGTTCTGCACCGAGATGATCCAGCGGTCGGTGCGCCACAGCCGCACGTACTGGTCCATGCCGATGAAGTTGAAGTTCGGGAACAGCTTGGAATTGGTGAACGACCAGATGATCGAGAAGATGATGCAGATCACGAACACCCCGATCGCGGTGGCGATCATCGGCGTGGTGCCCAGTATCGAGTGAATGTAGAATTTCCTGCGCGTGCGCGGCCTGTGCGCCGCGGTCGTGCCAGCAAAGCCAGACGCCGTACGCTCGCCGGACTGGGCGATCTGGGTCATGACTACTCCCCCGCCTGTTGAATACAACCCGGCCCCGGATGCCTGCCCCATCCGGTTGCGCCGAAGCACAACCGGGCGACACCGCGGAGGTGCCGCCCGGCCATGTTAGCCCGGTTAGTCGGCGTTCTGAAGGATCGTCACGTACTGCTGCACGGCAGCGTCGACGGTCATCGAGTCGTCGGCCCAGAACTGGGCGACGAGGTCGTTCATCTGGCCGGTGGTGTCGTTCGACTGCCAGCGGCCGGCGTCGACGGCGATGTTCGCCGGGTCCTTGATGATCTCGAGGCCCTTCTTCATGCAGTCGTCGGCGAGCGACATGTCGACGTCGTCGCGGATCGGCATGGAGCCCTTGGCGTTGTTGAACAGCGCCTGGACCTGCGGGTTGACCATCATGCGAAGCCATCTTCAGCTGAGCCGCCTCGACAGCCGGATCCGACTGCTTGGGGAACAGGAAGATGTCGCCGCCGGTGGTCGACGGTCGGGTGATCGACCGGCAGGGCGAGACAGGCATAGTCGACGCCCGGCTTCTTGCCGGCGACGCCGAACTCGCCGCGAGCCCAGTCACCCATGATCTGCAGCGCCGGCCTGGTCGGTCACGACGAGGTTGGTCGTGTCGTTCCAGTTGCGGTTGGCCGAACCTTCGTCGGTGTACTGCTTGAACTGGCGGAACTTCTCGAACACGGCCGGCATCTCGGCCTTGGCCAGGTCGAGATCCTTGTCCTTCAGGATCTTCTCGCGTTTCTCGAGGCCGAGCATACGCAGTCTGGATGACGCCGAAGGCGCCGTTGATCTGCCAGCTCTCGCCGCCGATGGCGAACGGGATGATGCCGGCTTCCTTCAGCTTCGGAGCCTCGGCGAGGAAGTCGTCGAAGCTGGTCGGCAGCGTCGACGCCGGCCTTCTCGAACGCCGGGATCGAGGCCCAGGCCCAGTTCCACGAGTGGATGTTGACCGGCACGCACCACCAGTGGCCGTCGACGAGGCAGGCCTCGGAGATCGACGCCGGACGGATGAAGTTGGCCCAGCCTTCCTTGTTCGCGAGATCGGTGAGATCGAGCAGCATGCCGCCGGCGATCAGTTCTTCGTACTGACGGCCGGGGTTGAACTGCGCCGCACCCGGCGGATCGCCACCGAGGATGCGCTGCAGCGTGGCCGAGCGGGCGTTCTCGCCGCCGGCGATCGCGGTATCCACCCACTTGTCGCCACCAAGGGCGTCGAACTCACGGGCGAAGACCGACACGGCGGCCTGTTCGCCGCCCGACGTCCACCAGTGAATGACTTCGACGTCCGCGGCGCGCACCGAGGTGCTGCCGAGCAGGGCAGCGGCCATCACGGCCACCACCGACACGACTGACTTCATAATGTTGTCCTCCCAACTTTCCCCAGGAGCCGAAATGCTCCTCGCGAAATCCCTCCAGCCCGCGCAGGGGCCCTCTTGGTGGCCTCCGGAGCTGGCTGCGTGTAATCGATTACACAAACCTCTACACAAGATCAATGCAATCGATTGCAGGAGTGTCAGACATTCCTTGCGCGCGTGTCAAGGTCGATTTAGACCTAGCGGGGCCGGGCGGGGAGGGAGCGCTGCAATCACATGGTTGTAACTAAGAAAACCTCCTACAATTCAAGATGTTGCGCGGCACGCCAGTGTGTCTGCCGCCACCGTCAGCCGCGTCCTGAGCATGCCGGACCGGGTATCGGAGCCGACGCGCGAGCGCGTCCACGCCGCGGTGCGCGAAACCGGCTACACGATCAACCAGGCGGCCCGCTCGCTGCGCCTCAAGGCCGCGCGGACCATCCTGATGGCCGCCCCCAACATCGGCAACCCGTTCTACTCCACCATCCTCGAGGCGGTGATCGGCGAGGCCTCGGCGCGCGGCTACAGCGTGCTCGTCGCGAGCCGCATCGGCGACGATCCCAACCGCTGGCTGTCGGACTACCTGCTCTCCAACCGGGCCGACGGCCTGCTGCTGTTCGACGGCTCGCTCGACACCAACCGGCTGCACGGCCTCGGCGACGGCGCCTCGCTGCCGCTGGTCGCGGCCTATGACGAACTGCCCGATCCGCAGGTCAACTCCGTGCTCACCGACAACAAGCTCGCCGCGATGCGCGCCATCGAGCACCTGATCGATCTGGGCCACCGCAGGATCGGCCATGTGATCGGCGTGTCGCGCAACAAGTCGACCAACGAGCGGTTCGCGGGCTTCCTCGAGGCGATGCAGCAGGCCGGCCTCGCCGTGCGCCCCGAATGGCTGGTCCAGGGCGAATACAACCTCGAGTCGGGAGCGGCGGCGGCCGAGCGGCTGCTCGCCTGCGCCGAGCTGCCCACGGCCGTGTTCTGCGCCAACGACGAGATGGCGATCGGCTTCATCCACCGGCATGCGGCTCGCCGGCATCCGACTGCCCGCGCGACATCTCGGTGGTCGGGTTCGACGACATCGCGGTCTCGCGGCTTCATCGACCCGCCGCTCACCACCATGCGCCAGCCCCGCGAGGAAATCGGCAGCAGCGCCACGCGCATGCTGATCGACATCATCGAAGGCGTGCTGCCCGAAACCGAACCAGCCCACGTGGTGCTGCGGGCGGAACTGGTGGTGCGGGAGAGCGCGCGGAGGATTTAGGGGGTTGAAGAGCTCGTGCACTCAAGGCCCTGCTCGCGGCAGCTACCCTCAAACCGCGCCTGACGTGGTTCTGCCGCTTGCCGTAGCGGCATGCCGAACTCGTTCAGATGCAGCGCGTGCCGCACCGCCCTCCTTATGCGCTCGGCCAGCCGCAGCACCTCGTCCAACGCAAGGTCCTTCTCGGTCTCAACCACCATGTAGCGGACGCGGACATAGTCGTTCTGCGCCACGACGCGGGTGATAGCCTTCTCCGCCTGTTGGGAAGGCAGCAGGCCCTTGGCCTTGGCGCTGTCGAGCATCTTGCCCAGATCGTGCCCGTAGTCCCGCAGTGTCCCGATTTCTTCGCCCCGCTCTCGCAGGAACGCCTTCAAGAACAATTCGCACGAGTGATAGCAGAGCAGCCGCGTCGGACCGTCGGTCGCCTTTCTGGCCGTGCGAGCCGTGTCTCGCGCCGCGTTGAGAAAACCGTCGGCAAGCACGGAAGATGTCGACGGGAGTAGCTGCGCTCGCCTCTGGAATCATTGCCGCCCCTGATACAATGCCGATGGCACCGCATGTATGTCGCACAGAGCGTAATTTCTTCACGTCCAGAATTGAAATGAAGTCACCTGACGAATTTTATGGTGTACTGTATTTTTACGAGTTCACGCGAAAATTGCAAATGTTGACAGGTCTTCGCCGTTTCCTGAAAACTTGCAGTCGATCCCGGCCTAAGCAATACGGCGACCGCAGCGTAGCGCGATCGACAGAACTTGCTGAGCGTGAAATTCCGGCCGGTGAGCGGAGACTGCCGGATCTCATGATCGCCTTGCCCTGCGCGACCGCTCCACGGCGGCCGTTGAGCCTCGAGACGATGCAGACATCACCAGACCGCGAATATCATCGCCGAGCAGGTGCTCGTTGTCGGCGAGCAGTTTGGGAATGAGCGAAGGGGTTTTTGGCGACCTCGGGAGGATTCGAACCTCCGACCAACAGCTTAGAAGGCTGCTGCTCTATCCCCTGAGCTACGAGGCCGTGCGGGCGGTTTAGCGCAAACGGAGCGGCTTGTCAGGCCTTGGGTTTGCCGACTCTTGGGCGCGATGGCAGGGTGCGCTTCGCTCAGCGGAGGACCCTACCCTGTTCCCCTATCTTACACGCATTTTCTGGCTGCTGGCGCAGCCGCTGTCACTGGTGTTGCTGCTGCTGCTTGCCGGGCTTGCGCTCAGCTTCCTCAAGCAGCGTTGGCCGGCGCGCGTCCTGACCGGGCTTGCGGCATTCGTGCTTTTCCTCTGCACTTTCACGACCTTCGGCTATCTGCTGATCACGCCGCTGGAGCAGCGCTTCGAGCGGCCGGCGGAGCCGACGCACATCGACGGCATCGTCGTGCTGGGCGGCGGCATGGACAGCGAGGTCAATTCGGTGCGCGGCGGCTATGAGCTCAGCCGCTCCGGTGACCGGTATGTCGAGACCTTGCGGCTGGCGCTGCGGCATCCGGAGGCCAGGATCCTGATCGCGGCAGGCACGCCGGCCCTGGTTCAGGAGGAGCCCGAGGCGCTCGCCGCGAGGCGGTTCTTCGAGGCGTTCGGGATCGCGCCCGAGCGCTTGCTCATCGACGACCGGTCCCGCAACACCGAGGAGAACGCGATCAATGCCAGGCAACTGGCGCCTGCCACCGAGGGAGAGACCTGGCTGCTGGTCACCTCGGCCTTCCACATGCCGCGTGCGGTCGGGCTGTTCCGCCGCGCCGGCTTCCCCGCCCTGCCCTGGCCCGCGGACTACCTGGCCACCGGCACGGAGGGGGTTGGGGTCAAGCTCGATCAGGCGACTGAGAACGTGAGCGTCAGCAATGTCGCCTTGCGCGAATGGGCCGGGCTCTTGGGGTATTATCTGGCGGGGAAGATCGACGAGGTCTTGCCGGGGCCTTAGGCACGCGCCATCGGGTGCTACTCGGCGGGCCGGCCTAAAGATCGAAGAACGACAGCTGCGGTGCGGGGGCGGCCGGTGCCGGCGGCGGCGCCTTCGGCGGCTCGACCGGTCTTGCCGGCCTGACGGCCTTGGCCGGGGACCGGACGGGCTTCGGGCGGGCGATCTTCTCCACGGGCTTGCCAGCCTTGGGCGCACGCGTTTCGTTCGCCTTCAGCCACTGCACCGCGGGCTGCAGCTTCTGCGCCTGCAGCGAATAGACGTTCTCGCGGCCCTTCTTGAGCTCGCGGACCAGGCCCGCCTCCTTCAGCACGCGCAGGTGGCGCGAGATCGCCGGGCGGCTGATGTCGAAGGCGGCGGCGAGCTCGTGCACCGGGCGCGAGCGCTCGTGCAGCATCTCCAGCACCCGGATGCGCGTCGCGTCGGCCAGCGCAGAGAAAAGGTCAGCAACGTTCATTCGCCAGTCCGCTCAATGAGGTGGCGGGACAGTTGTAACTACTGCGTTACGTGTCAAGCCGCCCCGGCTGGGGAAAGCTTGACTGCGGGGATCGGAAGGCCGGATTGTCACAGCTTATTGCGAGGAGGCTCCGACGGCACACGCCGAGACGACCACCCTGCCCCGAACCTGGTGGGCTGGAGCGGCGTGCTGATGTTCCAGGCGCTGGCCGCGCACCTGCCCGCCATGGCCCTGTGGCTGCTGGTCGCCGGCGGCGCAGTTTACAGCTTCGGCCTCGTCTTCCACCTGTGGGAGCGACTGACGTTCCACAACGCGATCTGGCACGGCTGCGTCGTCGCCGGCGCCAGCCTCCACCTTCTCGCGGTGCTGGACTGCATGGTGCTCAGCCGGCTTTAGCGCCGCCCTTGATGCGAGGGTGCACCACCTGGTCGCCGGCCTTGATGCCGAGCTCCACCGAACGCCCGCCGGGAATCTCGAGCACGAACCGGACGGGACCGTCGGACGGGATCGAGGTCGGGTCCTGCGGGCGGGCGTTGACGTGAATGTTGGCGATCAGCCCCTCGGCGGTGATGAACAGCATGTCGAGCGGGATGAAGGTGTTCTGCATCCAGAACGACACCGGGCGGCTTTCCTTGAAGTCGAACAGCATGCCGGCATCGGGGGCGAGGGACTGTCGGAACATCAGCCCCTTTGCGGTCGCCTCGGGGGTATCGGCTATCTCGACATTGAAGGCGTGGTCGCCGTTCGCCGACTTGATGACGAGGCGGTTGTCGGCGCTGCAGGCGGCAACCGGCAGGAACACCAGGGCGATCAGCGCAGCGCGCAGGGCAGTCAGCAGAACGGTCATCGGTCTCGTGGGGTCGGGGGGCGGCGGGTGCCGCCATCATGACGTCTCGACAGGCCGGACGAAAGGGGGAACGCGGGGCGCGGGCCCCGCCTCAGTGCGAGGACGGGGCGTCGCCCCAGCCGTCGGGACGGATCTCCGCCACCATCAGGCCCTTGGGCCCGGTGCCGTAGCGGACCAGCACGAACTGGCCGGGGCGGAGCTCGGTGATGCCGAAGCGGCGCAGCGTTTCCATGTGGACGAAGATGTCCGGCGTCCCCTCCCCGGCGGAGAGGAAGCCGAAGCCGCGGATGCGGTTGAACCACTTGACCTCGAGCCGCTCGAGCTTGGAGGTCGGCTCGACCGTCACGTGGGTGCGCGACGCCGGCATCTGGGCCGGGTGCCTGGCGGTCGACTCGTCCATCGACAGGATGCGGAAGGCCTGCAGCCCGCCGGGCCGGGCCAGCGCCTCGACGACGACGCGGGCGCCCTCATAGGCCGTCTGGTAGCCGTCGCGCCTCAGGCAGGTGACGTGCAGCAGCACATCGGGCCGGCCGTCGTCGGGAACGATGAAGCCGAAACCCTTGGCGACGTCGAACCACTTGATGGTGCCGACGATCTCGATGACATCGAGACTGGCCTCGGCCGAACGATCGACGCCGGACTGCTGTGCGTGCGCGCTGGAATCAACGGACGGAGAGCCCGTCTGGTCACCCTCGGCAGTGAATTTGGCCCCCATGCCTCAAGCCTTTTCGTACTCGCCCCACCGCTACTCGGGGTACGCTACAAGACGTGAGCACTCTGTCCGATTCAGCCTTGGAAGTTAAGAAGCGTTTACGATTTTGTTGGGCTTATACACGTCGAGCGAAGCTGCTGTCGCGTTGCCGCCACAGGGCGTAGACCGTACAGTTCGCACCGCAGAATCGAACTCAAGCCGGGAGGGCCAATTGAAGTATCTCCACACCATGGTGCGCGTCACCGACATCGACGCCAGCCTCCGGTTCTATCGCGACGGGCTCGGGCTCGAAGAGGTCCGCCGGACGGACAACGAGAAGGGCCGCTACACGCTGATCTTCCTCGCCCCTCCCGGCCAGCACGAGACTCCGGTCGAGCTGACCTACAACTGGGACCCCGAGGTCTATACCGGCGGGCGCAACTTCGGGCACCTCGCCTACGAGGTCGACAACATCTACGACTTCTGCCAGCGCATGCAGGACATGGGCTATACGGTCAACCGGCCGCCACGCGACGGGCACATGGCGTTCGTGCGCTCGCCCGACAACATCTCGGTCGAGATCCTGCAGAAGGGCGCGGCCCTGGCGCCGGCCGAGCCCTGGGCCTCGATGCCCAATACCGGCGCCTGGTAACCGACCGGCTAACCAATCGGCTTAGGCAGCGGTTATCCAAGTCTTCGTAGCTTCCCCGCGAGCACTGGCCGGTCAAGGGCCGGACTATCGGCCCAGGGCGCGACCGGGGAAGTGACGATGACGCGACTGATCGCTGCGCTGGGCTTTGCCTTGCTGCTGAGCGGCTGCTCCCTGTGGGGCAATAGCGGTTCCTACAGCGGCTACGGACAGCGCAACGGGATGTTCCTCGCGTCCAGCGACGTCGACAATTCCTGCATCTCGCCCAAGCTCCAATCGGCCATCGCCTCGTTCGAGCGGAAGTTCGGCCGCAAGATCGTGGTGAGCTCCGGCTACCGCGACCCCATCCGCAACATCATCGCCGACGGCCAGGACAGCAGCTATCACGTCGAGTGCATGGCGGTGGACTTCTTCATGCCCGGAATCGACAAGGGCCGCCTCATCGCCTTCGCCATGCGCAACCCGACTGGTGGGCGGCCTCGGCTGCTATCCGGGACGCCAGTTCATCCATATCGACGTGCGCGACCGGCCGCGCGGCTGGAACCGGCCGGTTACCTTCTCGGGCTGCTAAAAGCTCTTGGCGGGCGGGAAATTGCACTTGCCAGCCCGGATGAACCTCCCTATACGGACCCCACCGCGGCGCCCTTCGTCTATCGGTTAGGACGGCACCCTTTCACGGTGCAGAGAGGGGTTCGATTCCCCTAGGGCGCGCCACTCCCCTCCTTCGGGCGGGTGGTTGACGCGGCCGGCGTTCGTCGCCATAAGAGTTCCGCCGCGCCCATCGTCTAGCGGTCAGGACACCGCCCTCTCACGGCGGGAACAGGGGTTCGATTCCCCTTGGGCGCGCCAATTCTTCCTTTCATTGCAGAACGCGAAGCGGATGTGGCAGCGCTTCTGGGCGCACGCAGTACGCTCCGGTCAGATCCACCACCTCTCCGTCGTCATTGCCCGCTTCATGCGGGCAATCCACTCCCCGGCCTGGGTCGCCCGGACAAGCCGGGCGATGACGACGGTGGGTGGAGTGGCCCCGATTCGACTGCACCACCACGTCCCTGTGCAGGGCAGCCTGCTCCCCGCTATAGGGATGCCATCGAGGGGGAACCGCCATGCTGAAGACCGACCAGAGCCACCTGTCCGCGACCGACCGTGGGCAGGCGACGATCACCGACATCCGGGCGATGCGGCTCGATAGCGGGTTCTGCCTCATCCGCGTCGATACCGACGCGGGCGTGTCGGGCTATGGCGAGTGCGGCGATCTCGACGGCGACCTGGTGCGGGCCGCGATCCACACGCATGCCAAGGGCGGCGGCGCGGCTGCCGCATCTGCAGCTCGATCGGCAAGGATCCGCTCGATATCGGCGTGCACCACCACAACATGTTCTACGCCTACCGGCAGCGGCCGGCGCACATGATGGTCTGCTCGGGCATCGACATGGCGCTGTGGGACCTGGCCGGCAAGCTGCTCGGCCAGCCGGTGCACAAGCTGCTCGGCGGCGCGTTCCGCAGCGAGATCGAGCTCTACTCGCACGCCCCGCATTTCGACCTCACCGACGCGGGCGCCTGGCGCGACGCGGCGGCGGACCTCAAGTCCGACCCGCATGGGTTCAAGACCTTCAAGGTCGATATCCACGATGCCATCGGCATCAACATGCAGGAATACGTGCCCGAGCCTCTCGCCCGGCGACATCCGCAGGATCAGGCGCTCCTACGAGCTGGCGCGCGAGCACCTGGGCGAGGACATCGACATCATCGTCCACTGCCACAACGAGCTCGACGCGCCGAGCGCCATCGCGGTGGCCGAGGCGGTCGAGGCGATCCGGCCGATCTATTTCGAGGATCCGCTGCAGCCCGGCTTCTCGGAGAACTGGCTGGCGCTCCGCCGCTCGACCCGAATCCCGATCATGACCGGCGAGAACATCGAGCTGGCCGAAGGCGCCCTGCCCTTCCTCACGGCGCAGGCGGTCGATTGCCTGCAGCCCGACATCGTCAACTCGGGCGGCATCACCGGCACCAAGGCGATCGCCGATCTCGCCGCGCTCTATCGCACCCCGATCACGCTGCACAATGTCAGCGGCCTGCTGCTCAACGCCGCGAGCCAGCAGCTCGCGGCCGCGATCTTCAACTGCCCGCGCATCGAGTGCACGCGGCGCGCCACGTCGCTGCCCTGGGCCGGGCCGAACCCGCTGAAGATCGAGAACGGCAGGATGCAGGTCTCGGATGCACCCGGCCTCGGCGTCGAGCTGGACCTCGACTATCTCGCCGCACACCGCTGGGCCGGCGAGCCGGCCTGGGGCTACGACTCCGCCTCGAGTCGAAATATCCGTGCACAACGATCACGGCCCGCGCAACCGCTTGTCGACGAGGGCATTCGGTCGACAGGCGGGCGCGTGCTTGTCGGAGGCGACATGGCGGGCTGGCCGGAGATTCCCTATGGGTCGTGGCGGGAGACCTGCACGGCGCTGCATCTCTACGCTGCAGATCGTCGGCAAGTACCGGCTGGCGCGGACACCGTGGCTGTGCCACTCGTGGCACGCGACGCTCTATCCCAACGCGACCGGACTGACGACCGGGCTGGTGCCCGATGGCGCTGGCGGCATCGAGGTGAGCCTGGACTCTCGTCGCGCATCGGGTGCTCGGCGCCTCGAGCGACGGGCGGCGCGGCGGCTTCGACCTCGGGCCGATGTCGGTCGCAGCGTTCGACGCGGAACTGCAAGCGGCTGATCACGGCGCTCGGCGGCACGGCCGAATGGCACGGCTCTCCCAACGAGCTTCCGGACCCTGTTCCGTTTGCCGAGGATAGGGCCGAACGCCCCTATGACGCGGCGGCCGTCAACCGCTACTACCGTGCCCTGGTCGGCGGTGGCCAACGTCTTCGAGGAGTTCCGGACCGCGTTCCTCGGCAAGGTCAGTCCGGTGCACCTGTTCTGGGGCGGCTTCGATCTGGCCGTGACGCGGTTTTCGGGACGCCCGGCGCCCGATCCATCCCGGCGGCGTGCCGTTCCTGCCCGATGCCGTCACCCGCGAAGCCTACAGCCACGAAGTATCGTCGGCGGGGTTCTGGCCGGGCGGCGCCGGGAGTCGATTTTCCGGCCTTCTATTCCTACGCCTATCCGGCGCCGCCGGGCTTCGAGCATCGCGAGGCTCGCAGCCTCCGGCGGCCTATTATGATGGTGGTCTTGGCGAGTACCTGCTCCCCTACGAAGCGGTGCAGCGGGCGGCCGACCCGGCGGCGGAACTCATGCGCTTTCTCCAGAGCACCTATCGCGCCGCCGCCGACCTCGGCCGCTGGGACGTCCAGACGCTCGAATGCGGGCTTGGCGTCCCGGGCCAGCCCCGGGTCGTGGGCCAGCCGCAAGCCGCTGATTATCGCGGCGGCACCACGAGCCGGACCTGAACGGGCATCCGTCCAGGTCCGAGCATCGAGCCTCGCTCACGGCTTGGCAGGAGTCACCCGGAAGATCGTGCCGTTGGCGTCGTCGCTGACCAGCAGCGCGCCGTCCTTGTCCACCGCGATGCCGGCCGGCCGGCCCCAGACGCTGTCTCTCGTCGAGCACGAAGCCGGTCATGAAGTCCTCATAGACGCCGGTTGGCTTGCCGTCTTCCATGAGGGCGCGGATCACCTTGTATCCGGTCCGGTCTTCGCGGTTCCAGGAGCCGTGCAGGGTGGCGAAGGCACCGCCCTTGTACTCGGCCGGGAACGCGTCGGCGTCGTAGAAGACGACCTGCAGCGTCGACGAATGCGCCTGGATCAGCACGTCGGGCACGGTGACCTTGTCCTTGAGGTCGGGGCGCTCGCCGGCATGGGCCGGATCCTCGTTGCCGCCGGTGTAGTACCAGGGCCAGCCGTAGAACCCGCCGCTCCTTCACGGTGGTCAGGAAATCGGGCACCAGGTTCGGGCCGATGTGGTCGCGTTCGTTGCCGGTGCACCACAGGGTGTCCGTGCCGGGCTGCATGGTCATGCCCGAGCAGTTGCGGAGGCCGGTCGCGTAGTTGCGGACGTTCTCGCCTTCCGGATCGAACACCCGCACCACGGCCCGGTTCTCTTCGTCGCCCCAGGCGGCACCTAGCCCGTGCGTCTTCTCGAAGGTCTTGATCTCGTCCTCGGTCTTCTCGGGCATCGCCGCAGCGACGTTGGAGGACGAGCCGATGGAGACGAAGAGGCGCTGGCCGTCCGGCGAGACGGCGAGGTCGCGCGTCCAGTGCCGCTGCGTCGGGATATCGGGAATGATGATCTCGGCGGGCGCGGTCGCCTTACGGTCGCCGGCCTTGTAGGGATAGCGGACGACCTGGTTGGCCGCGGCGACATAGACGAAGCGCGGGTCGGCGGCGGATAGAACGCGATGCCGAACGGCCGGTCGAGGCCCTCGGCGAAGACCTCCGGCGTTGCCGGCTCGCTCGCGGCCGAGTCGGCGGGGAAGACCAGGACGCGCCCGCGCCGCTTTCCGCCACGAAGATATCGCCGTTGGGGGCGATGCGGATGACACGCGGCTGCGTTCAGCCCGGTGGCGAAGACCTTCACCGTCGAAGCCGGCCGGCACGGTGGGAAGCTTGCCCTCCGGCGCCGGCACGACATCGGCGGCCCGCTCGAAGTCCGGCGCCTCGGGATCGTTCTCGATCAGTGTCGGCTGAGGCAGGTCGGCCGGCGTGATGTGCCGCCGGACGCCGGGGGCATCGGCTTGCCAGGTGCCGAAGGCGGCGGCGCCGGTCAGCACCTCCTGGGCGTGCAGGGGCACCGCCCAGGCGAGTACCAGTGGTAGGCTCATCAGGATCTTGAATGCGCGCATCTTGTAGTCCTTCCGGAGGATCGACCGTCCGGACAGGCCGGGACGGCCGATCTGGCCAACCCCCCTTCGTTCTGAGTGTTTCCCCTGATCCGGGCGCATCTGCGGCGACCAGGAGCAGCGGGCGGCATACCGCCCGCTGCGTGAGCAAGCGAGCCCCTAGTCGCTCGGGGTGCTCTTCATCTCCTGGATCTGTGCCATGACCTGCTCGAGGTTGTAGCTCGCCGGCTTCTGCAGCGGCGGGAAGTCGATGTAGGTCTTGAGCTCCCTCAGCCAGAGCGCCTGGCCGATCGGCAGCATGTTCCAGTCATAGACATAGGCCGTGGACGGCGAGGTGAGCGCTCCACCCATGCCGAACAGCGTCTTGACCTGTTGCGCCGATCGAGGTCTCGAACGGATCGCGCTTGATGTTGACGACCAGCGTCCAGTGGTAGGGCACGACGCCGTTGATGAAGCCGGCCGGGTCGTCCGACACCATGGCGAAGTACATCTTCCAGTTCTTGTAGCGAACCGCCGACGGGTCCTTGCCGGAATAGTAGAAGAAGGTGTCGCGGGCGGAATGCTCGGCCTTGCCCTCGAGATAGTCGCGCAGGTCGATGCCGTCGAGCGTCGTCTTGACGATGTCGGGGTACTCGCCCTTCTCGATCTTCGCCTTCAGCTCGTCGCCCTTCGGGCCACCGGCGATGTCGACGAGCGTCGGCAGCCAGTCGAGGGCCGAGAACATGTCGGTCTTGACCGTGCCCGGCTCGATGTGGCCCGGCCAGCGGACGACGCAGCGGGACGCGCATGCCGCCCTCCCAGGTCGAGAGCTTGCCGCCCTTGAACGGGGTGGTGCCGCCGTCCGGGAAGGTGATGGTCTCGGCGCCGTTGTCGGTGGTGAACACGACGATGGTGTTGTCGAGCTCGCCCATCTGTCTCGAGCTTGTCGAGCACGTAGCCGATGTTGTCGTCCATCTGCTTCATGCCGGCTTCGTTGGCGCCCCAGTCCTTGCCGCCCTTTTCACCGACCATGTCCAGGTATTTCGGGGGCAGCATGGTGGTGATGTGCATGCGGGCCGGGTTGTACCAGACGAAGAACGGCTTGTTGGTCTTCTTCGGATCGTTCCGGTCGAGGAAGTCGATGACCTTGGCCGAGATCTCCTCGTCGACGGTCTCCGACCGCTCGAGCGTCAGCGGCCCCTCGTCCTTGCAGGTCTGGTTGGCGGCGGTGCCGTCCGAGGACGTGCAGGCCAGCACCGGCCGCGGCGGCGTCAGGCACATCGTGGTCGCGGGGTCGACGGCACCGGGCACCTCGGCAAGGCCGGGGATCGGCGTGTTCTTGCAGGGCGGCGCCACGGTCTGCTCGGTCGGCGACTTGTTGATGTCGGGGAAGCTCACCCCCTGCATGGCGTCGAGGTGATAGAGGTAGCCCCAGTATTCCTGGAAGCCATGCGCCGTCGGCAGCGACTTCGGTCGTGTCGCCGAGGTGGTTCTTGCCGAACTCGCCGGTCGAGTAGCCGAGGTCGTAGAGGAACTTGGCCAAGTGTCGGCGTACCGGTGCGCAGATAGGAAGGGCTACCCGGGATCTCCGGCAGCAGCATGCCGGCGCGCAGCGGGTTCATGCCGGTGATGAAGGCGGTCCGGCCGGCCGTGCAGCTCTGCTCGGCATAGTAGTCGGTGAACATCGCGCCTTCGTGGCCGATCCGATCGATATTGGGCGTTTCCCCGACCATCAGGCCGCGGTGATAGATGCCCGGCTGCATGTAGCCGATGTCGTCGCCCATGATGAACAGGATGTTGGGCCTCTCCGTTGCCGCCGACCCGGCAGTGTTCGATTGCGCCGCCACCGGCACCACGCTCGCCGCCGTCAGCATGGCGGTGGTCGTCAGTGCGCCCAGGCTCTGCGCCAGGAGTTTCGATTTCATCGCTAGCCATCTCCAGGTTGCATTTGGCATTCGCGGGGGCCAGTGGCTCCCGACTACCTGTGAGGCCCCTTGCCATACCCCGCCTTCTCCTGCGGAAGCGTTCCGAACAGGCAGCTGCTTTGACTCCAATTTCGGGAGGGCTGAGACGGAAGGGGACAGAACTCACTTAAGCATTCACTTGACTATTCCCGTGCGCCGGGTTACTTAAGGCTATGCTTAATCAAAGCGACCCACTCGACCTGATGTTCCAGGCCCTCGCCGACCCCACGCGGCGCAAGATGGTGGAGCGGCTGAGCCGGGGCTCGGCGTCGGTCAGCGAGCTGGCGGCGCCGTTCGACATGTCGCTGCCGGCCATCGTGCAGCACCTCAAGGTGCTCGAGGACAGCGGGCTGGTGACCACCGAGAAGGTGGGGCGGGTGCGGACCTGCACCATCGACACGGCGGCGCTGAGCCGGGCGGAGAAGTGGATCAACGACCGGCGGGTCGGCTGGGAGCGCCGGCTGGACCGGCTCGGCGCCTTTCTCGATGCGCTCGAGCCGGATCGGCAAGAAGAGCTGACGGCGAAGGACATCGGGCAGGTGGAGGCGGGATTCCGGCCGCGGGGTCGTTCGTCCCTCCTGCGGAGCAGTTCAACCGAATGAAGAGAGGGTTATCAGATGACCGAACGTTCCATTGCGCACGGCACCTTCACCGTCGAGCGCAACTACAAGCACCCGCCCGCGAAGGTTTTTGCGGCCTGGGCTGATCCGGCGCAGAAGCGGCAGTGGTTCGGCTCGCCCGAAGAGGGCAACCCCAAGCACAGCTTTGACTTCCGGGTCGGCGGCCGGGAATACAACGAAGCCAAGATGGGGGACGACAACTACACGTTCGACGTCCGCTACCAGGACATCATCGCCGACAATCGCATCGTCTACACCTACGACATGACGATGAACGGCAAGCGCATCTCGGTGTCGCTGGCAACGATCGAGATCACGCCGGACGGCAGCGGCTCGAGGATGGTGGTGCGGGAAGACGGCGCCTATCTCGACGGGTTGGACACCCCGGCGCAGCGCGAGGAAGGGACCAACTACCTCATGGACCAGCTGGGCGCCTATCTCGACAAGCAGTAGGGCTGACGCCGGCCGCGTTCATGCCGATACGCGATGCGGCATGAACGACCGGCCCTCGCCGGTATCGTGCAGGCTGGACCAGACTACCCAGTACTTGCCGTGCTCGTCGGGCACCAGCACTTCGCTGTGGCGGCCGGTATGCGCCTGGAAACGCGCCAGTGAGCGCGCTTCCAGCGCGGCGTTCTCCCGCGAGCTGAAGGGACCGTGCGCCTTGCCCTCGAAGTCGACCCACCAGTCCCCCCGGCTGTGGATCACCAGATAGAGCGCCTTTGCCATGTCGCCGATAGCCCCCATCCCCTACGGGGGAGGAGCCTAATCGATTTTCGGCGCCGTTATAGAGTATTCGGTACGGTTTCGCACAGTTGTCGCGCCGGATGTGTTCTGGCCACAACGAAAGACTGCTTCCGCGAAGACGGGACTTACCGACGATCTCAGACCGGCTTGCGGTACTGGTAGATGCCGACGTCGATCGACCCCTCGGTGAAGCCTGCCTCGCAATAGGCCAGATAATACAGCCACTTGCGCTTGAACTCTTCCGAGTAGCCGAGCCGCTTGATGACATGCCAGCGCTCGAGGAAGCGCTCGCGCCAGAGGGCCAGCGTGCGGGCGTAGGACAGGCGGAAGGTGTCGACATTCTCGAGGATCAGCCCGACCTTGGCGCCCTGCTCCTTCATCGCGGTCTTGGTGAGCAGCATGCCGCCGGGGAAGATGAAGCGCTGGATGAAATCCGGCCGCGCCCGGTAGTCGTGGAAGTCTTCCTCGTTGATGGTGATCGCCTGGATCGCCGCCGTGCCGCCCGGCTTCAGCCGGTCGTGCACGGTCTTGAAGTAGCTCGGCCAATGTTCCTCGCCCACCGCTTCGATCATCTCGATCGAAGCGACGTGGTCGAACTGGCCCTTGGTGTCGCGGTAATCCTCGAGATGCAGCGTCGCGTGGTTGTCGAGGCCCTGCCGATGCAGGCGCTCGAGCGCGAACTTCAGCTGCTCGACCGAGAGGGTGATGCCGTAGACGACCGCGTTGAAGTCGCGCGCCACGGTCTCGGCGAAGCCGCCCCAGCCGCAGCCGATCTCGAGCACCGACTCACCTTCCCTGACGCCGGCCATCTCGGCGACGCGGCGGTACTTGGCGCGCTGCGCCTCCTCGAGCGGCTGGTCCTCGGAGGTGTAGTAGGCCGACGAGTAGGTCATCGTCGGGTCGAGCCACTCGGCATAGAAGTCGTTGCCGAGGTCGTAGTGCTCGGAAATGTTCTTCTTCGCGCCTTCCTTCGAGTTGTGGCGCGAGAGGTGGTAGGCGATGTCGGCGGCGGCCCGGCCGTACCAGGAATTCTCGGGACCATCGAGGACGTCGCGGTTCTGCAGGAAGTAGCGGAACAGCGTGGTCAGGTCGTCGATCTCGACGTCGCCGTCGATGTAGGATTGGGCGAAGCCCACTGTGCCGCGTTCGAGCGTCTCCCGCAGCACCTTGAAATTGTTGAGCCGCAGGTGCGCGTGCTCGCCCGGTCGCGGGGTCGCCGAAAGTCCGGGTCCTGCCGTTGGGGAAGGTGATGGTCACCGCGCCGTGGCGGGGCCGGCCGATCAGGCGCTTCCCGAAGATGGCCGCGACCGTCGACAGGATATGGGTCAACAGTGATGGCGCCGTTCCCCTGGGTTCGGCTGCGAGCTTATCCATGCGCAACATTCCAGACCATCGACGCTCTGGCTGAGACGCCGCAAAGAATAGGTTTGTCGCCACCGCCCGAACCTTCGTGCGGTCCTCGCAGTGACGCATGCGATTGAACTGTCGCGTACAATTTAGCTCCCGCAAGTGGATATGCAAGCGACAGTTTTCGCCTGCAGCAGCGCTCATAGCGGGCGCGGCAGGGCTGCATCCACCAGGCGAACCTGCACCTCTTCACGGCCCTGATAGTGATCGAGCCCGAGAGTCCCGGCAAGATGGATCGGCGTGTCGTTGCCGGCGCTGAGCAGCGCCTCGCCCAACGCCGTGGTCGCGGCGCGGAAGGCGATCGCCTTGAGGCGCGCGCCGTCCCCGGAGGTGAGGGTAAACCTGACGTGCCCGCCGCTGCCCACCACTTCGGCGAAGCGCGCCTTGTGGGCCGGGAAGGCGAAGACCGGCTGCGGGCTGCCGGAGCCGAAGGGCCCTGCCCGCTCGATCTCGCGAACGAAGTCAGGCGTGGCGCCCCGAGCCGACATGGCGGCGTCGATGGGCAGCGCGGTCAGTGCCCTGGCGGCCTGCACGGTGTCGCCAAGCGTTTCAGCCAGATGGGCCCGGAATGGTCCCAACTGCCCCGGCTTAAGCGTCACCCCTGCGGCCATCGCGTGGCCGCCGCCCTTGGTCGCCAGCCCCTGTTCCACGGCAGCGATCACCGAACTTCCGAGATCGACGCCGGGCATCGAGCGGCCGGAACCCGTGCCGGTGCCGTCGACGGCGAGCGCGATGGCGAAAGCGGGGCGCTCGAAACGTTCGCGCAGGCGTGCCGCCACCAGCCCCACGACGCCGGGATGCCAGTTGGCCGAAGCCAGCACCAGCACCGGCGGCCCCTCGCCGTCGCCGATCTCCGCCTCGGCGGCCCGGGTCGCTTCCTCGACCGCTTCGATCTCGATCCGCTGCCGTTCGACATTGAGCTCGTTGAGCTGCGCGGCGATCACCAGCGCCTGCTGCTCGTCGTCCAGCGACAACAGCCTTGTGCCGAGCGCCGCGTCGCCGATGCGCCCGCCGGCGTTGATGCGCGGGCCGATGAGGAAGCCGAGGTGGTAGGGGTTGAGCGGGCCCGAGATCCGCGCCGCCAGCGCCAGGGCACCGATGCCGCGATTGCTGCCCCGGCGCGCCACTTCGAGGCCGCGCGCGACGAAGGCCCGGTTCAAGCCCCTGAGCGGCACCACGTCGCAAACCGTCGCGAGCGCCACCAGGTCGATCAGCTGCATCAGGTCGGGGAGCCCGGTGTCGCCGCGCTGCCGCAGCAGCCGGTTGGTCGCCACCAGCACCATGAAGGTGACGCCGGCGGCGCAGAGATAGCCGAGCCCCGAGATGTCGTCCGGCCGGTTGGGGTTCACCAGCCCCGTTGGCGGGCGGCAGGTCGCCTTCGGTCAGGTGGTGGTCGATGACCAGCACGTCGAGGCCGCGCTCGCCGCGCGTGCGCGATCGGGCCGTCGCTGGTGGTGCCGCAGTCGAGGGTGATGAGCAGCTTCGCGCCGGCTTCGACGAGCTTGTCGATGGCCGTCGTGTTGGGGCCGTAGCCCTCGAAGATGCGGTCGGGGATGTGAACCTGGGGCGTGAGGCCGAAGTGCCGCAGATAGCGCGCCATCAGCGCAGTCGAACACGCGCCGTCGACGTCGTAGTCGCCGAAGAGCGCGATCGGCTCGCTGTCGGTGATGGCGCGGGCCAGCCGCTCGGCCAGCTCATCCATGCCCGGCGAGCGTCGACGGGTCCGGCATCAGCTCGCGCACGGTCGGCTGCAGGTAGGTCGAGGCGGCGTCCACCTCGACGCCGCGCGCCGCGACGATGCGGGCAAGGATCTCCGAGAGCCCGGTGCGCTGGCCGATGGCCGCGGCGGTGCGCGAGGTGCCGGCATCGAGGCGATCGGTCCACGAGCGGCCGAGAACGGATTTCGAGACGTCGAGGAAGTGGGAACGGGGCTCGTCCATGCCTCGACCTAAGCGGATCGACGGTCATAGTCGAGGGCCAAGGCCGGGTTTTCCGCTGCCGCGGCGCCGCAGCGGGCATCTGGAAAATCGGACATTCGGCCGATCAAGGTCTAGGCCACTGCCCTCATGGCCCCTATATGTGCGCCAACTCTTACGGGGGACTACAATGCTTGCTTCGCGGGGCTTCCGACTTTCTGCACTCCTCGCCACCCTGGTCATGGCCTTCTCGCTCGTCGCGATCGACACCGCCGAGGCGCGGCGCGGCGGCAGCTTCGGCGGGCGCGGCTTCCGCACCGAGCGGAGCATCCCCTCGACCCAGGTCTCGCCCAAGACGACCGCCCCGGTGGAGCGGACGATGACCAACGGCACGACGCAGAACCGCGCCGGCCAGGCGACAGCGCCGGCTGCCGCGGCCCGTCCGGGTCTGTTCGGCGGCCTCGGCGGCGCCATCCTCGGCGGGCCTGCTGTTCAGCGGCCTGTTCGGCATGCTGTTCGGCTTCGGCTTCGGCGGCTTCGGCGGCATGCTCGCGCTGCTGGTGCAGGTAGCGGTGATCGGCCTGATCGTCGCCTTCTTCCTCAGGCGCCGGAACCAGGCGGCCGCCGCCGGGGCCGGCCCCATGCACGTACGAAGCGCCGCAGATGCCGCGCAACTTCGGCCTCGGTGGCGGCGGCAGCCAGGCGTCCGCCGCGCGCGGGCCGCGCTCCAACGCTTCGCAGCGGGCCGGGCGCCGGGACGAGATCGGCATCACCGATGCGGACCTCGGGATCTTCGAGGGCCGGCTGAAGGACCTGCAGGACGCCTACTCGCGCGAGGACTACTCGGCGCTGCGCCGCATCACCACGCCCGAGGTGATGAGCTATCTCGCCGAGGAGCTGGCCGAGAACGCCGCCCAGGGCCGCAAGAACGAGGTGTTCGACGTGGAGCTGCTGGAAGGCGACGTCGCGGAAGCCTGGAGCGAGCCCAATGGCGACTACGCAACGGTGGCGATGCGCTACCGCTCGCGCGACATCTACCGCGACCGCTCGAACGGCGCGATCGTCTCGGGCGAAGATGCGCCGACGGAGACCACGGAACTCTGGACCTTCACCCGCCCCAACCGCGCCGGCGAGTGGCTGGTGAGCGCGATCCAGGAAGCGTAACGGGCACGTTGCGGGAATGAATGAGGGCCGCCCTTGGGGCGGCCCTTTTTTACAACCACGATGTCATTCCGGCGAGGGTCGACGTCGGGGGTGGACCTTAGCGGTGGTGCTCCGCGGAAATCCAGCGCACCGTCTGGCTCCAGGAGCGCATGACCACCGTGTTGGTCCTCACGCTGTCCTTGCGGTAGCGGACACCGCTCGAGGAGGCTGCCGTCGGTCACGCCGGTGGCGGCGAACAGCACGTCGCCGGAGGCCAGTTCGTCGGCGCGGTATTTGCGGTTGGGCTCGCTGCACGCCCATCTTCAGCGCGCGCTCGCGCTTCTCTTCGGTATCGAGGATCAGCCGGCCCTGCATCTGGCCGCCGATGCAGCGCAGCGCCGCTGCGGCGAGGACGCCTTCCGGCGCGCCGCCGGAGCCCAGGTAGATGTCGATGCCGGTGTCCTCGGTGTTCACCGCGTGGATGATGCCGGCGATGTCG
Source organism: uncultured Alphaproteobacteria bacterium (assembly GCA_963708965.1). Lineage (GTDB taxonomy): Bacteria > Pseudomonadota > Alphaproteobacteria > Rhizobiales > Devosiaceae > Devosia_A. The sequence continues at coordinate 313,600 of CAVPUP010000009.1, forward strand.
CCGTCCGAGATCAGCTTGATGGCGACACCGGCGGTGCGGAGTTCCTCGATCAGGGCGGCGTGCCGCGGTCGGTCGAGCACGCAGGCGGTGATCTCGTGCATCGGCACGCCCTTGGCCTTGGCCAGCGCACGGACGTTTTCCGTCGGGCTCTGGTCGAGGTCGACGAGGTTGTCCGGATAGCCGGCGCCGATCGCCATCTTGTGCATGTAGACGTCGGGGGCGTTGAGCAGCCCGCCGCGCTCGGCTCATGGCGAGGACGCAGATGGAATCGGGCTGGTTCTTGGCGCAGAGCGTGGTGCCCTCGAGCGGATCGACCGCGATGTCGACCTCGGGGCCGTCGCCCGCCCCGACCTCCTCGCCGATGAAGAGCATCGGCGCCTCGTCGCGCTCGCCCTCGCCGATGACGATGCGGCCATGCGACGTGGACCTTGCCCATCTCGCCGCGCATGGCTTCGACGGCGGCGCGGTCGGCCGCCTTCTCGTCGCCCTTGCCGCGCCAGGCGGCCGCGGCGAGCGCCGCCGCCTCGGTGACGCGCACCAGTTCGAGCGTGAGGGAACGGTCGATCGCCGCCTGGGCGTCGGCGTTGGACTTGCTGAGCTTCATGGTACCCCCTGCCCCGCCGCAAGGGGGGCCAAGTTACAGTTGTTCGATCCGGATCATCTGCGGATCGCCGACAATGAACCCATCGCCCTTGATCGCCTGCAAGCGCGTCCCGGACAGTCTGCTCCATGGTGGAGTGCGTGAGCAGCACCACCGTTCGGGTTTCGGTGTCCGCATAGCCCGGCTCACTAACACGCAGATCCGGACGCTGGATGACACTCTCGAGCGAGATGCCCGCTTCCCCCATGCGAGAAGCAATAGCGGCAAATGCGCCCGGCACATCCTTGGCATTTAGTCGGATGTAGTAGCCGCCCTCATGCGCTCGGATCGGCGCCTGGATGTAGGGCGTGAGCTCCGCCACCGGCACGCCGAGCGCCGGCACGCGCGTGCCGCGGGCGATGTCGAGGATGTCGGAGAGCACCGAGGATGCCGTCGGCGGGCCGCCGGCGCCGGGGCCGGCGAGCAGCAGGTCGTGCACGTGGTCGGTCTCGAGCGCCACGGCGTTCAGCACGCCATCGACCCCGGCGACGGCCGAGGACTTGGGCACCAGCATCGGGTGCACCCGCTGGTCGATGCCGTCGTGCGAGCGCTGGGCGATGCCCATGAAGCTTGATCTTGTAGCCGAGGTCGGCGGCGACCTTGATGTCGGCCTGGGTGATCCGGGTGATGCCCTCGACGAAGATCTCGTCGGGCGCGATCTCGCAGCCGAAGCAGAGCGAGGCGAGGATGGCGAGCTTGTGCGCGGTGTCGAAGCCCTCGACGTCGAAGCGTCGGATCGGCTTCGGCGTAGCCCAGCTTCTGCGCGTCGGCGAGGCACTCCTCGAAGGAGATGCCCTCGTTGCTCATCCGGGTGAGGATGTAGTTGCAGGTGCCGTTCATGATGCCGTAGACGCGGGCGATGCGGGCCGAGCCGAGGCCCTCGCGCAGCGTCTTGATCACCGGGATGCCGCCGGCCACCGCCGCCTCGAAGCCGAGCTGCGAGCCCGATTCCTCGGCGGCCCTGGCGAGGGCGACGCCGTGGCGCGCCAGCAGCGCCTTGTTGGCGGTGACCACCGGGCGGCCGATCTCGAGCGCGGCCTTCACCGCGGCCAGCGCCGGCCCGTCTTCGCCGCCGATCAGCTCGACGAAGAGATCGATGCTGTCGGATTTCGCCAGCGCCACGGGATCGTCGAACCACTCGAGCTCGGTGGCGTCGATGCCGCGGTCGCGGCTGCGCGAACGGGCGCAGACGGCGGTGACGGTGATCTTGCGGCCGAGCCGGCGGGTCAGCTCCTCGCTCTCCTTCTGGATGATGCGGACGAGCGTGGCACCGACATTGCCGAGCCCCGCGACGCCGATCCTCAGCGGCGCCTCCGAGGCGGCGTCGGCCTGCTCCTGCATCGCCTTGAGGATGCGCGCGCGCGTATCGCTGCGCGGCTCCCTGCCCTCGCGCAGGTCGAAGACGAAGAGCGGATCGCCGGCGATGGTCCGGCCGAAGCGGGTCGGCGTCCAGCCGCGCGCGGCAATGAAGGCTTCGACGGACTGGCGGAAGGACTGGATATCGGACATCGGCATAGCTCTCGGAACAGGACCCGAGAGCTATGGATAGGAATTGGCCTATTAGTCAATAGGAGCGGGCTGGATACCGGCCATGCACCCCGCGGGGGCGGTCCGGGCCTATTTGCTCGCCGTCAGCGGCACCACGTTGCCGTGGCTCGGCTTGGCGGCGAGGAACTTCTTGATGTTGCGGGCCGCCTGGCGGATGCGCTGCTCGTTCTCGACCAGCGCGAGACGCACGTATTGGTCGCCGTATTCGCCGAAGCCGACGCCCGGGGCGACGGCGACGCCGGTTTCCTGGATCAGCAGCTTGGCGAACTCGAGCGACCCCATGTCGGCGAACTGATCCGGAATCGGCGACCAGACGAACATCGTGGCCTTGGGCGACGGCAGCTTCCAGCCGGCCCGGGCGAAGCTCTCGACCATCACGTCGCGACGGTTCTGGTAGATGTCGCGCACTTCCGAAATCACCGAGTCGTCGCCGTTGAGGGCGGCGGCGGCGGCCACCTGGATCGGGCGTGAAGGCGCCGTAGTCGAGGTACGACTTCACGCGCGCCAGCGCCGCGATCAGCCGCTCGTTGCCCACGGCGAAGCCGACGCGCCAGCCGGGCATCGAGTAGGTCTTGGACATCGAGGTGAACTCGACCGTGATGTCGATGGCGCCCGGCACCTCGAGCACCGAGGGCGGCACCACGCCGTCGAAATAGATCTCGGAATAGGCGAGGTCCGAGAGGATGAAGATGTTGTGCGCCTTACAGTACGCCACGACCTCCTTGTAGAAGTCGAGCGTCGCCGTATAGGCGGTCGGGTTGGCCGGATAGTTCAGCACCAGCGCGATGGGCTTGGGGATCGAGTGCCGCACCGCCCGGTCGAGCGAGCGCATGAAGTCCTCGTTCGGGTCGGCCGGCATGGAGCGGACGACGCCGCCGCTCATGATGAAGCCGAAGGAATGGATCGGATAGGTCGGGTTCGGCACCAGCACCACGTCGCCCGGCGCGGTGATCGCCGAGGCCATGTTGGCGAACCCTTCCTTCGAGCCGAGGGTCGCGACGATCTGCGTGTCGGGATTGAGCTTCACGCCGAAGCGGCGGCCGTAATAGCTCGCCTGCGCCTTGCGCAGGCCCGGAATGCCGCGCGAGGACGAATAGCGATGCGTGCGCGGGTCCTTCACCGTCTCCTTGAGCTTCTCGACGATGTGGGCCGGGGTGGGCATGTCCGGGTTGCCCATGCCCAGGTCGATGATGTCGACACCGCTGGCACGCAGCTTGGCCTTGATCGGGTCGATGTGGGCAAAGACGTAGGGCGGCAGGCGGCGGATGCGGTGGAAATCGTCGTTCATTGGGACCTCGGTGACCCGCGACGCAGCTTCACGTGCGCGCGCCTCTGAATGAGGCGGGGATTGTCGCGGAATTGTGGTTTTGACTCAGTTAAGCAGCTCGATCGGCCGCGGCGCTCGCTTTGATCCGCTCTCCCCGGCCGCCAGGCGGCCATCGGGGAGAGCTAGCGAGCGGGGGCGCTAGCGCGCGCGAGGCCACCGGCGAAGCCGGCGGTAGCGGTTGGCGCTGCTACTCCCTGAGGCATGACAAGTCCCGAGATCAGAACGAAGCTGGTGTAGGCGGGGATTCCGGCCGGGTCAAGACGGCGGGCGCTGACCCCCGCTCTCACTGCTCTCCGGTTCAGGAACGTTGCGAGCGGCGGGCGTAGGCCAGGGAATAGGCGATGCCGATGACGACTGGCGCAAACACGCAGCCGAGCAGCCACCAGACGAGCCCGGACGCCGGGACCAGCAGTGCGGCCACGAGCAGCATCGCTCCAGCCGCGATGAACAGCACGCCGGCCAGCCGATGGGTGGCTTGCCAGTTCGCCGCGTCGCGGAGCGTGGTCGCAATGCGGAGCCCGGCGAAACTGTTGGGCTGCGACTTCGGCATGGCGTTGCCGAGGACGATCAGCAGGATGCCGAGGGCCAGGGCGATGATCTGCACCGCATTCACGGCGACGCCGATGCCGGATCAGGACGATGACCGCTTCGAGGATCAGCGCCAGGGCGGTGAGCGCCGTGAGGGCCGCTCCCATGCCATAGCGGCCGGCGGCGACATCCCGCGGCGAGCCGAACTTGCCGATACCGAAGAAGATGGCCCAGACCGCCGCGAGCAGCAGCACCGGGATCAGCAGGGCCGCCTCGCGCGGCAGGAACCCGTCGGCCTCCCCGCTCAGCCCCCAGTGCACCGGAAGCATCGCTCCGGCCGGAACAAGGACTGAAGCCGGCGACGAGCACGATCGCGAAGGCGGCGAGCAGCGCGATGCGGATGGGGGTGAGGAAGGGGCTCATGGCTTGGGTTCCCTGAAGCTCAGGAGGCCCGACAGCGCCTCCTCGAGGATCGACATGTTGAGGTGATAGATGAGGCTGGTGCCCTGCCGCTCGACCGCCACCAGCTCGGCTTCCTTGAGCTTGGCGAAGTGGACCGAGAGCGTGGGCTTGGAGATGGTGAAGTGCTCCGCAAGCGCGCCGGCCGACATCGGACCGTTGCGCAGGAGATGCAGGATCTCCCGGCGAACCGGATGTGACAGCGCTTCGAAGACGGCGTTGATGCCCATGGGACCCGCTCGCGTTGCGATGCAGGCTAATTAGGCAATCATCTAATTAGCGTCAAGACGAATGTTGCGGCTTCCGTACGGGCAGCGCCGCGAGGAACTGGTCGGTGCTGGCCGCCCAGGAGAAGCGCTCCGCATAGGCGCGGCACTCGTCCCGCGAGACGTCGAGCGCCTTGAGGGCCGCCGCCTTCAGGTCGAAATCGAGGACGCCGACCGGGGCGTCGCCGATGACGTCGATGGGTCCGGTGACCGGGAAGGCCGCCACCGGCGTGCCGCTGGCGAGGGCCTCGAGCAGCACCAGGCCGAAGGTGTCGGTCTTGCTGGGGAAGACGAAGACATCGGCGGAGGCGAAGAGGCTCGCCAGTTCCTCCCCCTGCTTCGGCCCGGGAAAGATCGCGTCGGGATAGTCCGCCTGCAGCTTCTCGAGGCTCGGGCCGCCGCCGACCACCAGCTTGGTGCCGGGCAGGTCGAGGTCGAGGAAAGCCTCGAGGTTCTTTTCCACCGCGACACGGCCGACATAGAGGAAGACCGGCCCCGGATAGGGCAGCTGCTGCCGTTTCGAGGGGTGGAAGAGCTCGGTGTCGACGCCCTTCTGCCAGATCGCGACATTAGTGAAGCCGCGTTCCTCGAGCAGCGTCTTGAGGTGCGGCGTGCCGACCAGGCACCAGTTCGCCGCGCCGTGGAACCAGCGCAGGAACCGATAGCTCCAGCGCAGCGGCACCGGCACGCGGGCGCGCAGGTATTCGGGGAACTGCGTGTGGTAGGCGCTGGAGAACGGCATCTTGTGGCGCCGGCACCAGTGTCGCGCCATCAGCCCCAGCGGCCCTTCGGTCGCGATGTGGATGGCGTCCGCATCGGCGGCCTCGATCTTCTCGTAGACCGGGCGCATCAGGGTGCGCGACAGCCGGATCTCGGCATAGCCCGGCATCGGCAGCGTCTTGAACTCGGCCGGGCGTGAGCAGCTTCACCTCGATGCCGCGCCGCTCCATCTCGCGCTTCACGAGCTCGATGGAGCGCACCACCCCATTGATCTGCGGGTGCCAGGCGTCGGTGACGATCAGAACGGTCTTCGGCGTAACGATCCGACCCTCCTTGGTCAGATGCGGGCGAGGCAACGCATAGGAAAATCGGCCCGACCATTCCAGCGATTTCGCCGGCATCTACAGGAATAGCGGTGCTGAGGCGGCAGGCGCAGGTATGGGGGCAGCGCGCTCTCCGCCTCGCTCGGGGAATATCCAAAACAAAAAAAGGCCCGCATCGCTGCGGGCCTCCTGCCTTCGAATATCCGAGCTTAGCGCTTGGAGAACTGGAAGGAACGACGGGCCTTGGCCTTGCCGTACTTCTTGCGCTCGACGACGCGGCTGTCGCGGGTCAGGAAGCCGCCCTTCTTGAGCACGGCGCGGAGCTCGGGCTCGTAGTGGGTCAGCGCCTGCGAGATGCCGTGGCGGACAGCACCGGCCTGGCCGGAGAGGCCGCCGCCGGAGACGGTCGCGACGATGTCGTACTGGTCGGTGCGCGAGGTGGCGACGATCGGCTGCTGCAGCACCATCTGGAGCACGGGACGGGCGAAGAAGGCGTTGAACTCCTTGCCGTTGACCGTGATCTTGCCGTTGCCCGGCTTCAGCCAGACGCGGGCGATGGCGTTCTTGCGCTTGCCGGTGGCGTAGGCGCGGCCTTCCTTGTCGAGCTTCTGGACGTGGACGGGCGCCTCGTTCGCAACCGCGGCGGGAGCGACGGTGCCCAGGTCTTCGAGCGAATTGATGGTCTCGGCCATTACTTGGCCCTCACGTTCTTGGAGTTGAACGGAGCCGACGTCGAGCTTTTCGGGCTGCTGGGCCTCGTGCGGGTGGCTCTCACCGGCATAGACGCGCAGGTTGCCGTACTGCTTGCGGCCGAGCGGGCCTTCCGGGATCATGCGGCGCACGGCGTTCTCGAGCACGCGCTCGGGGAAGCGGCCCTCGAGCAGCTGGCGCTGGGTGCGGTTCTTGATGCCGCCGGGATGGCCGGTGTGCCAGTAGAAGCGGCGCTGGTCGAGCTTGTTGCCGGTCAGCTTCACCTTGTCGGCATTGATGACGACGACGTGGTCGCCGGTGTCCATGTGCGGGGTGTAGGTCGGCAGGTGCTTGCCGCGCAGGCGCATGGCGATGATGGAGGCGAGACGGCCCACCACCAGGTCCTTCGCGTCGATCAGGATCCACTTCTTCTGGATCTCGTCCGGCTTGGCCGTGTAGGTGCTCATTTGTTTTTCCTTGGAAGCGAGCAGAGAGGCCCCTGCCCCGTATTCGTGGCGCGGATATACGGAGGCGGGGGAAAGGCGTCAAGCGGAAAGATTTTGTGATGTAAAATCAATGGCTTGCGCATTTGGTATTAGATACCACATCGTAAGTATTGATTTTACCGTCGACCTCACCCCACCCACGGATGTCATCCCGGCGGCAGCGGAGAGCGGCGGTACAGGTGCCCGGAGATGGCGGGCGCGGACGCGCGCCCTACCCCGCCCGACGCGGCGTGGTGTCGGCCAGGTACAGCGTGACCGTCCCGGCAAGCATGCAGCGCCAGCGCCTGGTGGCCGAGCGCCAGCGAGATCGGAACCATGGCCAGCAGCGTCGCGATGCCGAGGCCGACCTGCAGCAGGACAAGGAGCGAGATCCTCGGCAGCCAGGCGTGCGACGCCGGCAAAGCCGCCGCGGCGGTTCTGCCGCCAGAGCATCCAGGCGACGTAGGCCACCAGCGCGTAGGCGATCGTGCGGTGGATGAACTGCACCGTCAGGGCGTTCTCGAACAGGTTCTTCCAGAACGGATCGATGACATCGAGCCCCTTGGGGATCAGGGCGCCGTCCATCAGCGGCCAGGTGTTGTAGCCCATGCCGGCATCGAGTCCGGCGACGAAGGCGCCGGCGATGACCTGCAGCAGGACCAGGCCCAGCAGCACGGGAATGGGCCAATCCGGCGTGCTCTCCACCTTGGCCGGCCCGAGCCGCCGCGCGACCCAGATCAGCGCGACGAACAGCAGGGTTGCGGCGAAGAGGTGCGCGGCCAGCCGGTACTGCGACACCGAGGTCAGCTCGGAGAGGCCGGACGAGACCATCCACCAGCCCAGGAACCCCTGGAAGCCGCCAAGCAGGAACAGGCCGGCCAGCGGCGCGGCGAGGTTCCAGGTGAAGCGGCGCTGCACCAGGAAGATGACGAACGGGATGGCGAAGGCGAAGCCGATCACCCGGCCCAGCATCCGGTGGCCCCACTCCCACCAGAAGATGAACTTGAAGTCCTCGAGCCCCATCCAGCCGTTCTGCACGCCCTGCGGGATCTGCTTGTAGAGCTCGAAATCGGCCTGCCAGTCCGCATCGGTCAGCGGCGGGATGACGCCCGAGACCGGCTTCCACTCGGTGATCGACAGGCCGGAACCGGTCAGCCGGGTCGCGCCGCCGACCACCACCATGGCCAGCACCAGCAGCGCCATGAAATAGAGCCAGACGCGGACGGGCTTCAGCCGATCGGCCGAGGCGGGAGCGATTGCGGATTGTGCGGTTGCGCTGAGGGTCAAGTTGCGATCCTTACGTTGACCGGCTAACTACCCCCTGCCCGCCGGCCCTGACAATGGCCGCGTTGCCGCATCAGATCACGTCGAGGCGATGACCCAATCCACCCGCAAACTCATCGGCACCCTGCTCGTGCTGCTGTCGATCGTCGTCTACTCCGTGGCGATCATGTGGATCTACATGAGCTTCCTGGGCGGGGCGGCGTGGTGGCTGCTGATCGGCTTCTTCGCCGTCACCGGAATGGCCTGGTTCTTCCCCGCCACCTGGATCATCCGCTGGATGGCCAAGCCGGATTAGTCGCCGACCAGCGAGAAGATCGCCGGCGTCGCGAACACATCCATATAGCGCCGCGACTGGAAGTTGCCGTTGAGGGAGACCCGCGGCAGCGAATGCAGGCTGTTCCGGTGGCGGGCGTAGAGGCCGCCCGGCCGCGTCGTCACGGCGGAGCGCAGGCCGAGCTCGCGCGCCAGCGAGAACTCGCGCGGGCCGGCCGCGGCGGCGTCGCCGATGGGGAAGCTGAAATGCGTCGGGCGCCTCGCCGAACTGCGCCTTGATGATCCGCACCGACTGCTCGATCTCGTTGCGCGCCTCGGCCGCATCGAGCTTGGCCAGTTCAAAGTGGTGGACGGTGTGCGCTCCGAGGGTGCACAGCGGCTCGTCGGCGAAGGTCCGCAGCTCCGACCAATCCATGATCAGTTCGCGGCAGTGCGCATCGAGATCCAGCCCATATTGCACGGCGAGATCGCTGATCAGCTTCACGCGCTCGGGCTCCGGCATCAGGCGCATGCGTCGGTAGAGGAGGTCGAAGGCGAGCCGCTTTTCCCTGAGGCTGGCGCTTGGCAGGTACTCGGTCTCGCCGTTGTGGGTGACGGCCAGCGCGTTCTGCCGCGCCACGATGTCCTCGAGCGCCTGCCACCAGACGATGCCGACACCGTCGATCAGGGCCGTCGGCACGTAGAGGGTGAACGGGCACTGGTGCCGGCGCAGTATCGGCAAGGCGTATTTCAGGTTGTCCCGATAGGCGTCGTCGAAGGTGAAGGCGGCAAAGGGTTTCGTGGGCCCGTCGCTTTCCACCCGCCGGATGGCCTCGTCGAGATCGACGATCTCGAGCCCGAGCTTGCGAACCCGGGTGATGGCGTATTCGAGGAAATCCGGCTTCACCTGCAGGATGGCGTTGGGGGAGAAGTCCGCCGGATCCTCGGGCAGCACGCGGTGCAGCGTGAAGATGATGCCGCGGGCCTTCGAGAGGCGACGGATCAGCCGCGGCAGCTGCGAGGCCCAAAGCAGTTCGAATGCGGCCCCGATGGCCTTGTACTGGATCTCCCGCACCGTCAGGCCACGTTCGCCTGGGGCGCCTCGACACGCAGGACGTAAGCGGTTTCGAACCCGAACGCCTCGATCTCGTGGCGGGCGGCGGCGATGTCGACGGCCGTCATCTCTTCTCCCGTCACCAGGACGACCTCGGCGGAGAGGTCGAACAGCCCGAGGTTCGAGCTGGAGCCCAGCAGGCCGGTGTCGACCACCACGACGTGGTAGACGTCGGCCAAGGCCTCGATCAGGGTCCGCGGCCTGGGCGAGCGATGGTCGATCTCGTCGAGCCGCCCCCAAGGGACCTGGGCCAGATCGTTGGAGGCGCGCTGCACCACGTCGCCATACTCGACGAGCTCCGATGCGAGATCGGTGATGCCCGGCGTCGATGAGGGCTCGGCGCTACCGGCATCGATGGCCACGGCGCTGAGCCCCAGCGTCAGCGCGTCGTCGATCAGGCGATCGATGACGCTCAGCGTCTCACGCCGGCCGGCGAGGCTCGCCAGCAGCACGATGCGCACCTGCCCCGAGGTCATGGCGGTGGAAAGCTGCGCCAGATCATCGTCCACCCGGCCGGCCTCGCCGTCGGTGATGGCGAGTTGCGGCTGCGTTACGACGACGGTGCTCTCTATATATTCTGGGGCCGGCTGCCCCGGCTCGGCCGGAGCCGGTCCCGGCCGACGCTCCACCAGCGCCCGCCCCGACATCAGCTCGCCGAAGAGGATGGCGCCGATCTGCAGTGCGAGCGCCACGAAGGCGACAGCGCCGAGGAGCAGCGGGACCTTCGGCGCCGCAGGCGAATTCGACGGCGCCGCGACGCTGATGATCCGGACATCCGGCAGCGCCGAGTTGGAAGCGGTGCGCGAGGCGGCGTCGGAGTATCTGGCGAGGTAGTTCTCCAACAGGTCGCGCTGCGCCTTGGCCTCGCGCTCAAGCCCGTCGAGCGTCACGCCGCCCTTGGTGGCCGTGCCGGCCGAAGCCTTGGCGTTCTGGAGATCGGTGCGGAGCCTCACTTCGATCCCCGCCTGGACCTTTGCCTCGGCATCCAGCGAGGCGGACACCTTGCGGCCCTCGATGGCGATCTGGCCTTCGATCTCCCGGATCTGCGCCTTGAGCGCCTTGATCGTGGGGTGATTGGCGAGGAGCGTCGACGACCTCTGGGCAAGCTCGCCCTGCAGCGTCGCCTTGGTCTGCAACAGGCTCTGCACCACCACGGAATTGCGCACGTCGGCGACGCTTTCCAGCGACTGGCCGGATTCGACGAGGCCGCGGATCAGGTCGGCGCGGGACTGGGCATCGTTCTTGCGCTGCTGGGCGTCGGCGATCTGGGCCGACACCGTCGAAATCTGCTGGTCGGTCACGAGGACCGAGTTGGCGCCGAGAAAAAGGTCGTTGTCCACCTTGAACATCGCAACCGCGGTATCGGCCGTCTCCACCCTGGCGCGCAGCTTGTCGATCTCCTGCTGCAGCCACACCGTCGCCTCCGCGGTGTCGGCGACCGACTGCGCAGCGCGCCGCTTCACGTGTGCGGCGGCAATGGCGTTGGCGATCTTCGCCGCGAGCTCTGGACTGGTCGAGCGCACATAGATGGAGATCACCGCCGAGTCGCGCTCGCGGATCACCGTCATGCGCTCCGAGAGGTTCGAAAGCACCACCTCGTCGTTGCTCGGCCGCGCGGCGGCCGATCTGCCCAGCAGTTGCATGACGAATCCGACCGGCGATAGCGGGGCTTCCGAGAATTCCTTGATCGAGCGCAGGCCCTCGGACTCGACCACGTCGAGCAGCAGGTCGCGCGACTTGATGAGTTCGATCTGGCTCGACATCATCGCCTCGGCGCTCACCGAGTTCGTGCCGGACGAGTCCATGGCGGCCCGCGTGTAGACGCTATCGCGCGCCTCGACGAGGAGGCTCGCCGACGACTCATAGGTCTTGGGCACGAACATCAGCGCCCCGCCCGTCGCGGCGACCAGCACAACGGTGACGAGCAGCACCCTGAGCCAGCGCTTCAACAGCGCGCGGAACAGCGCGGCCATGTCCATCCGCAGGTCGCCGGCGCGCTGAATGTCCGAAGTCATGGCCCTCGCCCCCTTTGGAGTTCCCACCCAAGCTATGAAACGGACGTGGTAAGTATTCGGTTAAGCCGCATTCGCGAAATGCAACGGCAAATCCGGCGTCTAAGGAAAATGTTAACCATGAGGCGGCCAGATTGACCCTCGGATAAGGGGTCTCGGATCGCCATGCGCTGGCTGCGCCTTCTGCTTTTGCTGCTCGTTCTCCCATTAGCTGCGTGCGCCATGAACGCGCGCCCCTCGACCTATCTGGTCGAGGTGAAGGGACCCTATACCCTCGATACCGGCGACGTGGTTCGCATCTCCGTCTACGGCGAGCCCGAGCTCACCAAGAGCTATACGATCGATGACGCCGGAGCGGTGGCCCTGCCCTTGGTGGGGCCGGTCCAGGTGCGCGGCAAGACCACGCAGCGGGCCTCGGCCCAGATCGCCGCAGCGCTGGCCGCTGGCTACATCCGCGAGCCGAGTGTTGCAGTCGAGATAGAGACTTACCGGCCGTTCTTCATCCAGGGCGCGGTCAAGAATGGCGGCCAGTTCGCCTATGTCTACGGCATGACCGTGCGGGCGGCGATCAGCACCGCCGGCGGGTTCTCCGACACCGCCGACCGCACTCGGGCGATCGTCTACCGGCGCCAGGGCAGCGAAATGGTCAAGGGCGTCGTCGGGCTCGATTTCCCGATCTTCCCGGGCGACACGCTGGTGATCTCGGAGCGATGGCTCTGACGTCCAGGCCTCTGCGTGTCCTGCAAATCCTCCGCGCACCCGTCGGAGGGCTGTTCCGTCACGTCAACGACCTGACGCATGAGCTGGCGGCGCGCGGGCACGAGGTCGGCATCGTGGCCGACAGCCTCCACACCGACGCGCTGACCGAAGAGCGACTGGGCCGCCTCGGCGAGCGGGCCACCCTCGGGGTTCACTCCCTGCCGATTCCCCGCCTCCTCGGGCTTGGGGACTGGACCACGACGCATCAGGTGCGGCGCATGGCAGCCAAGCTGGGTGTCGACGTGCTGCACGGCCACGGCGCGAAGGGCGGCTTCATCGCGCGGCTCGCGCGGGCGGGCGCGCCGACGCGGGTAGCGCTCTACACGCCGCATGGCGGGGTGCTGCACTTCGCGCCCGGCTCGGTGACGGGAAGGCTGTTCCGCCAGATCGAGCGCCGGCTGGCGGGGGTGACCGACGGGTTCATCTTCGAGAGCGGTTTCGCCCAAGCGCAGTTCCGCGGCCGCATCCTCGAGCCGGCCGCGCCGGCGCCGGTGATCCACAACGGGCTCATGCCAGCGGAGTTCGAGCCGATCACCCCCGGCCGCCGACGCGGCCGATTTCGTGTTCATCGGCGAGTTCCGCGCCCTCAAGGGCATCACCTACCTGCTCGACGCGCTGGCCGACCTCCGCGCGCCGGACGGCAGGCCGGCGAGCCTCGTGATGGCGGGCGGCGGCCCGGACTTCGATTCCATCAAGGCCCGAATCGCCGCCGAAGGCCTCGGCGACCGGGTGAAGCTCCTCGGAGTGCAGCCGGCGCGGCCCACGCTGCAGCTCGGCCGCTGCGTCGTCGTCCCCTCGCTCGCCGAGTCCCTGCCCTATGTCGTGCTCGAGGCCGCGGCCGCCGGGCGGCCCGTGATCGCCACCGACGTGGGCGGCATGCCGGAGATCTTCGGCCCCACCGCGGCGAGCCTCATTCCTGCCGCGGATTCTCAGACCCTGCGCATTGCCATGCAGGCCGCTCTCGATGACCCGGACGCCGCCGCGCGCGAGGCGGCGGCACGCCTCGCGCATGTGAGGGCGGGCTTCTCGGTCGCTCACATGGTCGACCAGATCGAAGCGCTGTACCATCAAACGCTTACGACCCGCCGCGGTTAACCGACCGACTCGAATTCACCCCAATCTGCGACGTGCTCCGCTAATGTCCGGCCATCCGAATTTCAGGGCCGGTCATGTTCCATCTAGACCCCAAGCAGGCAGTGCTCCATCACGTCTCGGCGAAGCCGAGCGGGGATGCCTTGCCGCCGCTTGCAGCGAGCATCGCGGCGCAGCCGGTCCGGCCGTCCTATTCCGCTGCCGTGGTGACCGGCGCCGCCCAGTTGATCGAGGCAGGGCTGCTGATGGCCATCGGCGTCACGACCTACGGTCTGGTCGGCGGCGACCTGCTGCTCAGCATCCTGGCGACGCTCGGCGTGGTGGCGCTCGCCAATTACCTCGCCAACATGGCGCGGGTGCATCGCATTGCGGCCTACCGCAGCTTCGTCCGGCAGGCGGCGATGGCTGGCGCGGCCTGGACTGCGGCCGTGGTCCTGCTGGCCGCACTGGTGCTGCTGTTTGACCGCGAGCAAATCCTCGCCCGGCAGTGGCTGGTGCTGTTCTGGGCGGCAGGAACCGTTGCGCTCGTCGCGTTCCGCTTTGCCCTCCACCTCGCCGTCAGGCGCTGGACCCGTCAGGGCAAGCTGAAGCGGCGCACGGCGATCGTGGGCGGCGGCAGCGATGCCGAGGCGCTAATCGAGTCCATCCTCGAGGGTGGGCAGGACGACATCGAGCTCCTCGGCCTGTTCGACGACCGCAACGATGACCGCTCGCCCGAGTCGGTCGCCCATCTCGCCAAGCTCGGCACGCGTCGCCGACCTCATCGAGTTCGCCCGTCGGACGCGCGTCGACCTGGTCATCGTCTCGATGCCGCTTTCCGCCGAGCGCCGCGTGCTCGAGATGCTCAGGCAGCTCTGGGTGCTGCCGGTCGACATCCGGCTCTCGGCGCACCGCAGCCAGCTCCGCTTCACCTCGAGGGCCTATTCCTATGTCGGCAACGCTCCGGTGTTCGACATGGCCGACCGGCCGATCTCGGACTGGAACCTCGTGTTCAAGTGGCTGTTCGACAAGCTCGTCGCGATCGTGGCACTGGTCCTGCTCTCGCCGGTGATGGTCGCCACGGCGATCGCCATCAAGCTCGACAGCAAGGGCCCGGTGTTCTTCCGACAGAAGCGGCATGGCTTCAACAACCAGCTCATCGACATGTGGAAATTCCGCTCGATGCGGAGCGACCTGCTCGACCCCGCCGCGGCCAGGCTGGTGACCCGGGGCGATGCGCGCGTCACCCGTGTCGGGCGGTTCATCCGCAAGACGTCCATCGATGAACTTCCGCAGCTTTTCAACGTACTTATGGGCGACCTTTCCATTGTCGGCCCGCGCCCGCACGCGCTGCAGGCGAAGGCCGACAACAAGCTCTACTACGAGGCGGTGGACGGCTATTTCGCCCGGCACCGGGTGAAGCCAGGGATGACCGGCTGGGCCCAGATCAACGGCTGGCGCGGGGAGACCGACACGGTCGACAAGATCATGCAGCAGAGTCAACCACGACCTCTACTACATTGAAAACTGGTCGCTCTGGCTCGACCTGAAGATCGTGATGCTGACCCCGGTCTCGCTCTTCAGCCAGCGCCGGAACGCATACTGAGGTGAGCGTCTCCGGCTACGCCGCCAGTCCTTCCCGCTCCGTCTCGGCGGCGCAGGCGGCGGCGTGGTTCCGTGCACGCACCGCGAAGCTCCTCAACGGCCTCGTCGCCTTCTGGATCTTCTGCGGCGGCATGGTCATCACCGAGCCGTCGCCCTACGAGTTGGCCTTCCTGCTCGTCCTCGGCGTCTCCCTCTTTGCGGGGTTCACGCTGCGGCGGTCGACGCTGGGGCTGCTCGTATTGTTCGCCAGCTTCATCCCGTTCGCCATCATCGCCGCGTTCCAGGTGAAGTACGCCACGATCATGGACGCGCTGATCTTCCAGGCGGTGACGATCTTCCTCCTCTTCACCTCCTATTGGGTGGCCAACTACGTCGCCGAGGCGCCGCAGAGCCGGATGCGGCTGATCATGATCGCCTATCTCGCGACCGCGCTGATTTCGGCGGTGCTGGGGACGCTGGGCTATCTCGGCATCGGGCACGACCTGTTCACGCGCTACGACCGTGCAAAAGCGTTCTTCAACGATCCGAACGTCTACGGTCCGTTCCTCATCCTGCCGGCTATGTACGTGCTGGAGCGGGTGCTGATCGGCAGCGCGAGGCAGGCATTCTGGTCGCTGCTGGGTTACGCGGTGCTGCTGGTCGGGGTGTTCGCCAGCTTCTCGCGCGCGGCATGGGGGCACCTCGTCCTCTCGAGCGTGATCGTGTTCGTGCTGATCTTCGTGCTCGAGGCGCATGCCCGCCTGAAGGTCAGGATGCTGATGATCGCGCTGGCCGGGCTGCTGATGCTGGTGGTTGCGGGCGCCGGCATCTTCAGCATCCCCAGCTTCCGCTCCTTCATCGAATTGAGGACGCAGGAGCAGAGCTACGACACCGGCGAGACCGGCCGCTTCGGCCGCCAAGGCTATGCCTTCGACCTCGCCCTCTCCCATCCGCTGGGGCTGGGGCCGCTAGAGTTCCGCAACCTCAGGATCCAGGAGGAGCCGCACAATACCTATGTCACCGTGCTCCATGCCTATGGCTGGGGCGGCGGCTTCGTCTTCTGGATGTTCATCGGGATCACCATCTGGCGCGCGGTGACCTTCCTCGCCCGCCCGAGCCCCAACCGCGTGCTGCTGATTCCGCTGGTCGCCGTGTTCGTGCCGTTGTCGGCAGAGGCCGCAATCATCGACCTGGACCACTGGCGCCACTTCTTCCTGGTCGGCGGCCTGATCTGGGGCGTTACCGCCGGCTACGAGCGCCGCAAGTAGAGCCGAGCCATCGCGGCGGTATCCTCGGCAAAGCGCTCCTGGTGCGCCTGGGCGAGCTCGGTCTCGCCGTGCGAGCCGATCCAGGCCAGGAGAGCCATCCGGCGCAGAAGGATCATCGCATCGATCATCCGCAGGTCCTCGGCGGTCAGCGGCCGCACTTCCATATAGGCCGAGACCCAGGCGCGGATCAGCACCGGCACCTGCGGCGAGGTCTCGATGAAGGAGAGGCTGGCGGCGAGGTCATAGAGATGCCAGCCGAAGCCGGAATCGATCGAAATCGAGCAGCACCGTGGTGTCGCCATCGACCAGCAGGTTGGCGAGGCGCATGTCGGCGTGGATCAGCCCGAAGCGGTCGATGCCGGTGCCGTAGGCCCGCAAATCCTGCCGCAGGCGGGCGTCGAGCTGCTTGAGGTCCGCGAGCACCTCGCCCGTCACATGCGGCGCCTTGCGCCAGTCGCCCCAGAGCCCCGCCGGCTCGAGGATGCCCAGCGCGTCCCAGATCGGCCGCACGAATTTTTCCGGCTGCTGCCATGCGGCCGCATGGTTGTGGAGCGTCGCCGCGAAGCGACCCAGCGTCGCGAACAGCGGCACCAGGTCCGCATCCGGCTGCGGCTCGGCTCCCGCCTCGAAGGCGAAGAGCGCGGCGAAGCGCTCGGGCTCGAGCTCCTGGACGATCTCGCCGTCGGCGCCGGGAATCGGGCGCGGAACCGCGATCTCGGTGTCGTCGGTGATCGCCTCGAGCCACGCCAGCTCGCTGCCGATCGAGCCGCGCGACTGATAGCGCGGCCGGTGCAGCCGCAACACGTATCGGCGGCCGTCGGGCGCATCGATGCGGAAGGTGTGGTTCTCGGAAAGGTTGATCAGGACGGGAGTGCCGCCGGTGGCCATCGGCCAGCGTTCGAGGGCGGCACTGACAAGGGCGAGTTCGTCCGGAAGCG
The DNA here is from genome assembly GCA_963708965.1 of uncultured Alphaproteobacteria bacterium. Taxonomy (GTDB): domain Bacteria; phylum Pseudomonadota; class Alphaproteobacteria; order Rhizobiales; family Devosiaceae; genus Devosia_A. The sequence goes on from CAVPUP010000009.1 coordinate 330,868, forward strand.
GATCGCTGGGGGGCATATCCAATCCGCTCAGTCCTTTAGTCACGAAAGAGATGGTCGGAGTGGCCGGATTTGAACCGACGACCCTTTGTCCCCCAGACAAATGCGCTACCAGGCTGCGCTACACCCCGACTGGCGCACTATCTAGTCGCTCGCGCGCGGCAAGGCAACCCCGCGTTTCCGGCGATCGCGCTATCGTTTCAGGCCGTGAGATCGACCACCTTCATCTCGGCCACGCGTATGGCGTCGGCCGGCGCCAGCCCCAGCAGCAGCCCCCGCTGGCCGCCGTTGATCAGCACTTCGTCGAACAGCTCGGCGGTCTCGTCGATCGCCGTCGGCACCTTCCGGCGCTGCCCGAAGGGGCTGATTCCCCCGACCTTGAACCCGGTCAGCCGCTCGGCATCCGCCGGCTTCATCATGCTGGCCGACTTGCCGCCGAAGCAGGCCGCCAGCTTCTTCATGCTGACCTCGGAATCGGAGGGCACGACGACGCAGACCGGCCTCCCGTCCACCTCAGCCATCAGGCTCTTGAACACCTGCTCCGGCCCCTTCCCCAAAGCCGCCGCCGCCTGTAGCCCGACCCGCGGCGCATCGGGATCGTAGTCATAGGGAAACAGCGTGAAGGCCACGCGGGCGGCGGCAAGGACCTGGGTTGCGGGAGTGGTTTTCGACATGGGGGCCTGGGGAAAGCACAAAGGGCCCCCGGAGAGGGGCCCTTTGGCATTCAAACAAGAATATCGCGATCAGTCCAGCGCAGCCGCCCAGCCCGCGGCGCGATACGGCATTGCCGAAGTCGCCAGCGGATTGAGAGCCTCGGCAGCAGTGTTGCCGTCACCGAACGGAATCGACAGGCCGACCTTGAAGGGGTGGCTGAAGCCACGCTCCTCATCCTGGAGCCGATGGGGCTGTGGAGATGACGCAGCGCCTCCCTCCCCCTTGTGGGGAGGGATTGAGGGTGGGGGTGGCCCGGGGGGCGAGCGGCGAGATGAGGACGGTGGCCGCCTGTGGCGGCACTCGGTCAGCCGCCTAACCCTCGCGCGCGCGCTCCAGCATCCGCTTGCAATCCAGCAACTCGCGCAAGCACATCGGACAGCTTCTCGCGGTCGGCGGCCGTGAGGCCGCCGGCCGGGGGTTGCGGTCTCAGGCCGGGGAGCTGGAAGCGGGGCTTCGTCGATTGCTCGGCCGGGGCAGGAGCCGGCGCTTCGTGCTCGGCTTCCGCCTCTTCAGCGGGGGCACTCGGCAGCGTTTCGACCGGCCGGCCCTCGCCCACCGCGACGACGTAGCGGATGCCCTGGTCCTTGAGGATGCGCTGCACGCCCTTGATGGTGAAGCCCTGGTCGTAGAGCAGGTGCCGTATGCCCTTGAGCAGCAATACGTCCTCGGGCCGATAATAGCGGCGACCGCCACCTCGCTTGAGCGGCTTGATGGTCGAGAACCGGGTCTCCCAGAAACGCAGCACGTGCTGCGGCAGGTCCAGTTCTTCGGCTGCCTCCGAGATCGTGCGGAAAGCGTCTGGCGATTTATCCAAGAGACTCACCCAAGTCTGGAAAGACTCTTATTTACCAGACTTGACCATAGATTTGTTGATCTTCGATTTCAACACGTTGCTCGGTTTGAACACCAGAACCTGCCGTGGGAGGATGGGAACTTCCTCTCCGGTCTTTGGATTTCGCCCAATCCTTTGGTTCTTCGAGCGAACCTGGAACGAGCCGAAGGACGACAGCTTGACGTTCTGGCCGGCCACCAGCGCCTCGCCGATCAGTTCGAGAACCCGCTCGACCAGTTCGGCGGATTCGGTTCGCGATAGGCCTACGGCTTCATAAACGGCTTCGGCCAGATCCGCGCGAGTCACAGTCTTCTGTGTCATATGCAGCCCCTCGCTCCCCCGCTGACGCCCCGCCACGGATGCCGCAAACCTTAACGCTCCGCGGCAAGGCTGGCAATCTGACTTAACAATCAACGGCTAGGATGCGACTAAGCGTTTCGATTAAGTTCGACGCGGCGCTCGCCGTTTCGAGGCAGCAGCGCCGGCGCTCCAGTGGAGCGATTCGAATGGCAGGAAAAGGACAGGCGCCCCACCTACCAGCGGATCAGTGACGCACCCCAGGTGAAGCCGCCGCCCATGGCCTCGATCATCACCAGGTCGCCGCGCTTGATGCGCCCGTCGGCCACGGCTGTATTGAGGGCCAGCGGAACGGAAGCCGCCGAAGTATTCGCGTGCCGGTCCACAGTCACCACCACTTTCTCGGGGGCAGCCCGAGTTTCACGCCGGCACCGTCGATGATGCGCTTGTTCGCCTGGTGCGGCACGAACCAGTCGAGGTCGTCGATGGTGTGGCCGGTGTCGTCGAGCACCTTGTAGACCACGTCGGTGATCATGCCGACGGCGTGCTTGAAGACCTCCCGGCCCTCCATGCGGATGTGGCCCATGGATTGCGTCGAGCTCGGCCCGCCATCGGTATAGAGCTTGTTCCAGTGATGGCCATCGGAGCGGAGCGCAGTCGCCAGCACGCCGCGCTGCTCGCTGCCCTTGCCGAGCTCCATCACCGCGGCCCCTGCCCCGTCGCCGAACAGCACGCAGGTGGTGCGATCGTTCCAGTCGAGGATGCGCGAGGCGGTCTCGGCGCCGACCACCAGGGCGCGCTTCGCCAGCCCGTTCTTGAGGTAGGAGTCGGCGGTCGCGACCGCATAGACGAAGCCCGAGCACACGGCCTGGATGTCGAAGGCGGCGCCATGCGACATGCCGAGCTTCTGCTGCACCACGGCGGCGGTCGCGGGGAAGGTCATGTCCGGCGTGGTGGTGGCGCAGACGATCAGGTCGACGTCGCCGATGTCGATGCCGGCATTCTCGAGGGCCTTGCGGCTCGCCGCGGCGGCGAGGTCGGAGGTGTTCTCGCCCTCGGCGGCGATGTGGCGCTGGCGGATGCCGGTGCGCTGCACGATCCACTCGTCGGAGGTATCGACCAGCTTGGCCAGGTCGTCATTGGTCATGACGCGCGTCGGCAGGTAGGCGCCGACGCTGCGGATGATGGACTTCTTTTCGGTCACGCGGGTTTGGCCTCGGGTTCGGGGGCGGGCACGTTTGATGCGCTCAGGGTCGGGAATCGGCGCATGCCTTCGCCGATCTTGTCCATGACCCGGTTGCGGGCCATTTCATAGGCGAGGCCCAGCGCGCCCTTGAAGCCGATCTCGTCGGTGCCGCCGTGGGACTTGATGACGACGCCGTTCAGCCCGAGGAAGACGCCGCCATTGATGTTGCGCGGGTCCAGCTTGCGCTTCAGCGCCTGCAGCGCCTGCCCGGCAATGGCGGCACCGAGCATCGAGACGATGTCGGCCTTCAGGGCGTCGCGGATATAGGTGCCGACCTGCCGGGCGGTGCCCTCGGCGGTCTTCAGCGCGATGTTGCCGGCAAAGCCCTCGGTGACGACGACGTCCACGGTGCCCTTGCCGATGTCGTCGCCCTCGACGAAGCCGTGGTAGATGAAGCCCTCGCCGCTCGCGGCCGCGAGGATCCGCGCCGCTTCCTTCACCTCGTCGTGGCCCTTCATCTCCTCGGTGCCGACATTGAGCAGGCCCACGGTGGGCTGCTCCTGGTCGAACAGCGCCCGGGCCAGCGCCGCGCCGAGAATGGAGAAATCGCAGAGTTGCTTGACGTCGCCGCCGACGGTCGCGCCGACGTCGAGCACGATGATGTCGGTCCTCAGCGTCGGCCAGATGGCGGCGATCGCCGGGCGCGAGATGCCCTCGATCGGCCTCAGGCAGAAGGTCGCCATGGCCATCAGCGCGCCGGTGTTGCCGCCGGAGATGGCGACGTCGGCCTCGCCGTCCTTCACCGACTGCAGCGAGGCCCACATCGAGGAGTTGCCGCGGCCCTTGCGCAGCGCCTGCGAGGGCTTCTCGTCCATCGAGATGACGTTGTCGCAGTGGACGATGCGCGAGACCTTCTTGAGGTCCGGAAACTCGTCGAGCAGCGGCGTCGAGGTCCGCTTCGCGGCCGTGGAAGATGAACGAGGTGTTCTTGCGTTCGCGCCAGAACAACCGCGCGCCCTCAACCGCCACGCGCGGACCTTTGTCGCCGCCCATGGCGTCGACCGAAATACGGATGCTGTCGCTCATCGCCGATCCAGCTCCCCGACCGGGAGCGCCGCCAAGATATCCAATCGCCTCACCCGCGCAAGCCCGCCAGCGCCCTCACCCCTTGTCCTCGGGCGTCTTGAGGATCTTGAGACCGGCGAACGGCAGCTCTTCTTCGGTATCGTTCGTCGCCCACGGCGCCAAGGCTCTCGTCTTCCGACTTCGGATATGGGTCGACCGCCAGCGCCAGGGTTTCGACGATCATCTCGGTGAGGTCGGCCTCGTTGCCCTCGAAATGGTCCGGCACGTCGTCGCCTTCAAGGTCGACGAAGATTTCCGCGTCGGCCGGACCGGCATAGGGCTTCTCGCCGCCGGGCAGGAACACGCGGTCGACCGGCTCGTCGATCTCCTGCGTCACCGGCTCGAGCGAGATGACGCTGGGCTGGACGATCAGCGCGGTGAGCCGGCCGGTCACCCGGAAGCCGCCGCGGAAGCGGACGGCATTGAGCTTCACCTGCAGGCGCTCGACCGCGGTCACCCCGAGGCGAGACGGCGACCGCCTCGCCGCTCGCGGCCGGTCGACTGTCAGGGCCAGCTCGCGCCCGGCGGCGGGCATCGAATCGAGGCGCAGGCTCGCATCGGTGATGCGGATTCGCTCGGGCTTCCGGGTCATGCCGTTTTCATCTCCAACTGGCCGGCGGCGATCGCCTCACCCGGTTGCGCCGGCCATCCGATCGTACTGGGCAAAGAGGTAGTCGGCGAGGTCCGCCACATGGGCGCCCTCGGCATCGTCGAACACGTTGCGCTTGAGCACCGCCTCGACGCCCGGGAGGTCGTCGCGGTCCATCGCCTCGTTGAGCTTGGTCATCAGGCCGAAGAACAGGTTTCCCATCTTCTGGATCTTCTTGGGCACGCCGAGGTCGCTCACCCCCATCTCGCGGAGGGACCGGTCCATGTCCTTGAAAAACAGGTCGAACACCGCCTGGCTGAACTCCGCTCCCGCCGGTTTTTCGGCCCGCATGCGGCGGAAAAGCAGTGCCAGGTGCAGCGAGATCATGTCGAAACGGCCCGTGACAGTGTCCGGTACGCCCCATTCGGCGTAGAAAAGGGGTTGCCGGGATTGTGACACAATGGCGCTATAGACGGCGTGAACCGCGGTGGGGCTCGGGCTTTTCTTGAACAAGATTCAACATCGTCAGTCGCTCTTTGGGCGATTTTCGGAGCGCCGGCCCGGCTTCGGGACGTGATTGGGGGCTTGGAGCAAGCCAGCTTGCCAGAACAACGCTTTGGCAGCTAAACAGTGCCGCGGTCGGCCAAGGCCGTGGTAATAGTCGACAGAGATCGGGAAAGTCAAACTGATGCCCTTCAGCAAAGCCATCCGCCGCTCGCTGCCGATTGTCGCGGCCCTCGTCGTCGGCGCCGTCGCTGAGCGCGTGCAGCTCGGGGCTCAGCCTCACGCAGTCGAAGGCACGCGGCTACGAGATCTCCGACGACGACGTGAAGCAGATCCGCCCGGGACAAAGCGCCGCGCTGGTCACCGCCGTGCTCGGTTCGCCGCAGGCCACCAACAGCTTCGCCACCGAGACCGCCTGGTACTACATCGGCGAGAAGGTGCAGCAGACCGCCTTCGGCATGGAGCTGCAGAAGGACCGCACGGTGCTCGCGATCTATTTCGACAAGAACAACAAGGTGGTCGACACCGAGCGCCTGGGCGTCAAGGACGGCAAGGTATTCAACATCGAAACCCGCCGCACCCCGTCCTACGGGCAGGACCGCACCTTCCTCGAATCGATCATCTCGTCGATCTGAACGGGTCGGGGTTGAGTCGTGGGTCCCCGGGTCAAGCCCACGGCTGTCCGGTTCGATGTGAGTAGACAGGTTGCACGACATTGATTCTACTATGTTTCAAGCACTTGGCGGTGTTTTGGACATAGAAGGGATCAATGCCATGCCGCACCATAATAGCGTATTGCACGGGCTTCTGAAGTACGTGCCGTGGTCGAAGTTCGAAGCGCTTGTTGAGACGCACCAGACTGACGCGCGGGTGCGGCGGCTGTCGACGCGCAGCCAACTGGTGGCGTTGCTGTATGGTCAGTTGGCAGGAGCTGCCTCGCTGCGCGAGATTGAGACGGCGATGGCCAGCCATGCTGGCGGGTTGTACCATCTGGGGGCGCGGCAGGTGTCGCGCTCGACGCTGGCCGATGCCAATGGGCAGCGCTCGCATGCGGTGTTCTCGGGGCTGTTCGCCCATATGGCCGGCATGGCCGGCCGCGGCTTTCGCCGTTCCAGCGCCGATGCGGTGCGGCTGATCGATTCGACCGGCATCCGGCTGTGCGGGCTGGCGACCCAATGGGCCCGCTTCTGCAAGGGGGTGCAGGGGGCCAAGGCCCACATGATCTACGACCCCGACGCCCAAGAGCCGCTCTATGTCGAGGTGACGACGGCCAGGGTCAACGACATCACCGTGGCCAAGGCCATGCCCATCGAGCCGGGCGCCACCTATGTGTTCGATCTGGGCTATTACGACTATGGCTGGTGGGCAAAGCTCAATGACGCCGGCTGCCGCATCGTCAGCCGGCTGAAGGCGAATACGCCGCTGACCCTGGTCGCCGAGCAGGCGCTGCCCGAGGGCTCCAGCCTGCTCTACGATCGCATCGGCACCTTGCCCGAGCGCCTCTCATCGACCCGCCACAACCCGTTCCACGACCCGGTGCGCGAGATCGGCGTCCTGCTCGAGAGCGGCAAGGCGCTGCGCGTCGTCACCAATGACCTCGATGCCCCGGCCCACGAGATCGCCGAGCTCTACAAGCGCCGCTGGCAGATCGAGCTGTTCTTCCGCTGGATCAAGCAGACCCTCAGGATCAGGCACTTCGTGGGCCACAGCGAGAACGCCGTCCGCATCCAGATCGCCGTCGCGCTGATCGCCTACCTGATCCTCAAACTCGCCAACCAGGCGTCGCAGCTCGTCCCGAGCCCCCTCGCCTTCACACGCCTCGTCCGTGCCAACCTCATGCACAAACGACACATCCACCAACTCCTCGAACCACCAAAACCCCCACCTCAAAACTCACAACAGCTCACCCTCCAAATCTGAACCGGACAGCCGTGGGTCAAGCCCGGGGATGACGGGGTTTGTTGAGCGGCGGGGTACCCGTTGGGAACGCAGGCCGTTTCCAGTTCCCCTGTCGCGACTATTTGCCCCCGTCATCCCCGGGCTTGACCCGGGGACCCACCGGAGCCCCTACGAAACCTGTTCCGATGCCCGCTTGGGCCGCAGGTTGGTCCAGCCCAGCGCGAGGATCGCCGCCGTGGCGACCGGGATCACCAGCACGTTGATGGCCTGCCAGCCGATCGATTCGAGCAGCAGGCCCGACGCGATGGAGGCGAGGGCCATGCAGCCGAAGACCACCTGCTCGTTGAGGCCCTGCACCCGCGCCGCCTCCTCCGGCCGATAGGCGGTGGAGAGCAGCGCAGTTGAGGCGATGAATCCGAAGTTCCAGCCAACGCCAACCAGAATCAGCGAAATGTTGAAGTGCGTCACGCTGATGCCGTTGAGGTTCACCAGCGCGGCGGCGATGATCAAAACGAGGCCGATCGACGCCGTCAGGTGCGCCCCGATGCGCGAGATGATGGCGCCGGTGATGAAGCTCGGGGCGAACATCGCCACGATGTGCCACTGGATGGCGAAGGCTGCATCGGTGGTGGAGTGGCCGCAGAGATAGACCATGGCGAGCGGCGCCGAGACCATCACCAGGACCATGAGGGCATAGCTCGCCGAGGCGCCGAGCATCGGCACGATGATGTCGGAGCTGCGGAGCAGCACCCCGAGCGGGCGGCCGGTGGCGGTGAGCTTCGCCTGCGTCGCGGTGGGGGCGAGCCTCGTCTGGCTCAGCACGCCGACGGCGATCAGCGCGAGGACGCGCCATGGCGAGGTAACTGCCGGTGAAGCTCGCGCCCGGGACCAGGTCCTTGGTCACGATGCTGAGCCAGGGGCCGAGGAAGCCCGCGAGCACCCCGCCGAACATCACCCAGGAGATGGCGCGCGGCTTCAGGGCCGGCGGCACGCTGTCCGCCGCGGCGAAGCGGTACTGGTTGGCGAAGGCGGCGCTGGCGCCCAGCAGGGCGAGGCCGAGGCTGAAGAGCAGGAAACTGCCGGTCCAGGCGGCATAGGCGGCGAGCAGCGATGCCGGGATGGCGATCGCCGCGCCGAGCATGAAGCCCTGCCGCCGCCCCCAGCTATGGATGATGTGGGCCGAGGGCATGGTCGCGAGCGCGGTGCCGATGATCATCAGGCTCACCGGGACGGTGGAGAGCCCCTTGTCGTCGATCATCGCGGCGGCGGTCAGCGACGCGGCGGCGCCGAGCACGGCCTGGTTCGAGCCGACCACCGCCTGCGCGACGGACAGCAGCCCGACATTGCGGAGCGGCGACCCGGTTGCGGTGACGCGCTCGTTCATCTGCTCCCCTACCCCGGCTTGCCGGGTTGATCGTTGCGCCCCGCTGCCTTCGCCACGGCGTCCAGCACGCCGTTGACCATGCGCGGGGCATCGTCTTCGTAGAAGGCCTTGGCGACGTCGACATACTCGGTGATGACCACCCGGGCCGGGATGTCGCGGCGGCGCAGCAGCTCGAAGGTCGCGGCGCGGAGGATCGCCCGCAGCGTCGCGTCGATCCGGCCCATCGGCCAGCCCTCGACCAGCGCGGCGTCGACTGCGGGATCGATCTCGAGCTGGCTCTTGATCACGCCGCCGACGATCTGGCGGAAGAAGTCGGCATCGGCCGGGCAGGTATTCCTCGCCCTCGATCTCGCGGCCGAGGTGCACGGCGCTGAACTGGCGACAGCGTATCCTCCAGCGTCTGCCGCCCGACGTCCATCTGGTAGAGCGCCTGCACGGCCGCAAGCCTTGCCGCTCCACGCTGGTTGGCGGTTCGGGGAATTGCGGCATCGCGCGGCTTGGGCTGGGGCATGGCTCGGAAGTCACTTCGGGGTTTCGCCCGCGTGGCGGGGCGTCGGGTGGTATGGGCTTAGCCAGTGGGAAGGGCAACCGCAATCGCAAAGCGGCGCCCACGAGTCAGTCGTCTTCGTGATGAACGCCCGTCGCGTCGTCCTCGCCCAGTTCCGTCAGGAATGAGCGGAAATCGTCGGCGGCCGAGAAGTTCTTGTAGACCGAGGCGAAGCGCACGAAGGCGACGTCGTCGAGGTTCTTCAGCCCCTCCATGACGATCTCGCCGATCTGGTCGGAGCTGACCTCGGTCTCGCCCAGGCTCTCGAGCTGGCGCACGACGCCCGAGATCATCCGCTCGACCCGCTCCGGCTCGACGTCGCGCTTGCGCAGCGCCGTGTTGATCGAGCGGGTCAGCTTGTCCCGATCGAACGGCACCTTGCGGCCGGATTTCTTCACCACGGTGAGCTCGCGCAGCTGCACCCGCTCGAAGGTGGTGAAGCGGCCGCCGCAGGCATTGCAGATCCGGCGGCGCCGGATGGCGTTGGAATCCTCGGTCGGCCGGCTGTCCTTCACCTGCGTGTCGTCGTTGCCGCAATAGGGACAGCGCATCAGTCGGTACCCTCGCCCCGCCGCGGACGACGGTGTCATCCCCGCGAAAGCGGGGATCTCCGTTTTGGTTGGCGCCCGGCCGACAAAGATTCCCGCTTTCGCGGGAATGACCTTGTGTCTCGATTGCGGGGACAGATGTCACGATCAGTCCGCGTAGATCGGGAACCGCGCCGTCAGCGCCTTCACCTTGTCGCGCACCGCGGCCTCGACGGCGGCGTTGCCGTCGTCGGAATTCGCCTCGCGCAGGCCGTCCAGCACCTCGACGATCAGCTTGCCGATCTCGCGGAACTCGGCCTCGCCGAAGCCGCGCGTCGTGCCGGCCGGGGTGCCGAGGCGGATACCCGAGGTGACGAACGGCTTTTCCGGGTCGAACGGGATGCCGTTCTTGTTGCAGGTGATGTAGGCGCGGCCGAGCGCCTGCCTCGGCGCGCTTGCCGGTGGCGTTCTTCTTGCGCAGGTCGACCAGCATCAGGTGGTTGTCGGTGCCGCCCGAGACGACGTCGAGCCCCTGCTCGACCAGCGTCGCGGCGAGCGCGCGGGCGTTGGCCACCACCTGGCGGGCGTAGGTCTTGAACTCGGGCTGCAGCGCTTCCTTCGAAGCGCCACCGCCTTGGCGGCGATGACGTGCATCAGCGGCCCGCCCTGCAGGCCGGGGAAGACCGCCGTGTTGATCTTCTTGGCGATGTCCTCGTCGTTGGAGAGGATCATGCCGCCGCGCGGGCCGCGCAGCGACTTGTGCGTGGTGGTGGTGACGACATGCGCATGCGGCACCGGCGAGGGGTGCACGCCGCCCGCGACCAGCCCGGCGATGTGCGCCATGTCGACCATCAGGTAGGCGCCGACCTCGTCGGCGATCTCGCGGAAGCGCGGCCAAGTCCCAGACGCGCGAATAGGCGGTGCCGCCGGCGATGATCAGCTTGGGCTTGTGCTCGCGCGCCATGGCGCGCGACCTCGTCCATGTCGAGCAGGTGGTCGTCGCGGCGCACGCCGTAGGAGACGACCTTGAACCACTTGCCGCTCATGTTGACCGGCGAGCCGTGCGTCAGGTGGCCGCCCGAGTTGAGGTCGAGCCCCATGAAGGTGTCGCCCGGCTGCAGCAGCGCCAGGAACACCGCCTGGTTCATCTGCGCAGCCGGAGTTCGGCTGCACGTTGGCGAAGTTCGGCGCCGAACAGCTGCTTGGCGCGCTCGATCGCCAGGTTCTCGGCGATGTCGACGTACTGGCAGCCGCCGTAGTAGCGCTTGCCCGGATAGCCCTCGGCGTACTTGTTGGTCAGGATCGAGCCCTGGGCCTCGAGCACCGCCCGCGAGACGATGTTCTCGGACGCGATCAGCTCGATCTCGTGCTGCTGGCGGCCGAGCTCGAGCTGGATGGCCTCGGCGATCTCGGGGTCGGTCTCGGCCAGCGTGTTGCTGAAGAACCGGGGGAAGAGCGGAAGTGGCTGGACGGCGCTCATGGGCGTCTCCCGTGGCAGGACGATGGGGGCTTTCGGCTTGCCCGCGTGTAGCATGCCGCAGGGCGAGATTCCAAGCGGTGGTAGCGTAGCTACATCGACGCAACCAGATGCAGCCCGGAGCGCCGGTCTCCGCTACTTCCGGGGCGGCGGCAGGAAGGCGACGACGCGGCCGGTTCCGGTCGCCACCTCCGCCCAGTCGACGATGTCGAAATCCATCACCGCGATGGCGCCTGTCGGGAAGCCGGCGGAGGGATCGAGAGTCGCCCTGCCCTCGGCGTCCACCAGTGCCGCGGTGGTGCTCGCCATGGCCGGATTGTGCCCGACGAGCATCAGCACCCCCGCCTGCTGCCCCGCGCCGGCGATCACCTCGACATAGTCGCCCTCCCGGCGCTCGTAGAGTTCCTGGTCATAGACGATCTCGCCGGCCGGCCTGCTGCCGAGCAGTGCCAGTTCGAGCGTCTCGCGGGTGCGGCGAGCCGGTGAGCAGAGGACCCGATCGGGCATCCAGCCCTGGCTCTCCAGCGTCTCGCCGATCCAGGCGGCGGCGGTACGGCCGCGCGGCGCCAGCGGCCGGTCGACGTCGGCGAGCGCGGGTTCGTCCCAGGATGACTTGGCGTGGCGCACCAGAACGAGACGCAGCATCGGATGGCCTCCAGGTTCAGCTTGTACATCGTCCGCGCCCGGTCGGGCGGCAATAGGGCCGGTGATCGCAACCACCCAGACGCCCGGTGGTTAGCTCACTGCCTCACGTGAGATCAGATTGGAGGAGGATGATGAAACTCATCTCCGCCGCTATCGCGGCCACCATAGTCAGCGTGACGGCCTTTGCCCCCGCCGCCCAGGCGCAGCAATACGGCCGGCAGAATGCCTTCGTCGGGGACAGCTGCGCGAAAAACCCCGATTGGCGGGGCTGCGATGACTGGCGTCGCAACCATGCCAACTGGAACGAGAGCAACTACAACGACTGGTATCACTGGAACCAGCCATATCTCGGCGCAGCGGCCGCGGGCTTGTTCGGCCTCGCAGCCGGAGCGGCGATAGGCGCAAGCCAGGCGCAAGGCGGGTACCAGGCGGGGTCCAGCCCCGGCTACGACGATCACGTCGCCCGCTGCGAGGCCCGGTACCGGTCCTACAGCGCCGAGACCGACATGTATCTCGGCTTCGACGGCAACCATCACCGCTGCAACCTGTAGCGCAGGCGAACCGGGGGATTCGGCAGCAGCCGCGTCCCCCGCCAATGGAACCAACCAAGCTGCGCCCACGCGGAACTTCACTGAGGCGAGGCAACCATTTGCCTCCTCATGGGTTCGATTTGCCTAAAGTTATCGAGCGTCGAACCCAGAAGAACACAGTGGAGAACCACGATGAAGAAGCTCGCTATGACCACCATCGCCGCCGCCCTCGCCGGGCTGATGGCGATTCCCACGCCCGTCAGCGCGCAATCCGCCTCCTTCAACATCACGTTCGGCCAGCAGGACCGCTTCATCAGCGAACGCTGCCGCGTCAACCCGAACTGGCGGGGCTGCAGCGACTGGCGCCGCAATCATCACCGCTGGGGCCATGAGGACTACCGCCGCTGGTACCGCTGGAACCAGCCCAAGCTGGGCAACGTCGCCGCTGGCCTGTTCGGCCTGACGGTCGGCGCGGCGATCGCCAGTAGCATCGCCAACAGCCGCAGCAGCAGTTCGTTCGACGCGCACGTGGCGCGCTGCGAGGCCAAGTATCGTTCTTACAAAGCCGAAACCGACATGTTCCTCGGCTACGACGGGAATTATCACCGCTGCCGCCTCTAGCAGCGTGAATTGGGAGCGCCCTCCCCTCCTCCCAGGGGCGCTCCCAATCACACTTCGTACGCAACCATCCATCGCGTCAGCAGTTGAATCCTCCGGCCTCACTTAGGCGGAGGAGCAACTGATGACACAGTTTGCCCGAGCCGCAGGAGCGGCCGCACTCGCCTGCGTGATGGCGATACCTACGACTGTTCATGCAGCCCCGGTTCTCGACCACGGCGTGAACCTGAATAGCGCCGCGAGGCTCGAGAACGTAGGCTGGGGTGGTGGTTTCGGCTGGGCCCTTGGTGCAGGCATTCTCGGATTCGGCCTGGGCGCAGCGTTGGCCGCGCCCTACTATTCCGGCTATTACGGTAACGCGCCCTACTATCGGCCGTACTACCGGCCCTATTACGCACCGTACTATCGGCCCCGCTATTACGCCCCGTATTACCGCCCGTACTATAGGCCGTACTACCGGCCCTATTACCGGCCGTATTACCGCTACGGACGCCCGTACCGGAGGTACTACTAGCGTTCCCTTGGCCGTGGCCGGGGAGGTCGCGGCCGCCTGACCAGTACCTCGATGGAGGAGGAACTGATGAAGAAGTCCAGGTTTGCCGCGATTGCGGCCGTTCTCGCCGGCGTCATGGCGTTCACGACAACTCCCATCGCCGCGCCGATGAACCTGCCGCATGGCGGCGGCGCCATGCAGGGCCTCAGCATGCAGGGCGGGGGCGCCATGCTTCATGGACCTGGCGTGCCCGGCGCGGCTGGAATGGCACGGGGTGGCATGCCCGGCGGAGGCACGATGGTGCAGGGTGCCGGCTGGCACGGCGGTGGCGGCTGGCACGGCGGTGGCGGCTGGCACGGCGGCGGATGGCACGGGGGCTGGGGTGGCTGGGGCTTTGCCCCCTTCGCCGGCCTGCTCGGCTTCGGTCTCGGCGCCGCGATCGCCAGTAGGCCGTATTATGGCTATCCCTACTACGGCGACTACGGCGGCTACGGCGGCTACGGCGGCTACGGCGGGGATGCCGGATACGGCGGCGGCTATGCCGACGACCATGTGCAGGCCTGCCTCGCGCGCTACCACTCGTATGACCCGGGGAGCGACACCTTCCTGGGCTATGACGGCTACCGGCATCACTGCACGCTCTAGCAGCGCTTCCCTTCCGGCTGGGGATGCGACCGCGCGACAACGCTTTCTCGCGGCCGCACCCGCTATAGTGCGGCAATGATTCGCACGAGTTTCCGAGCAGCATGAGCGACGACGCCGACACACTCCCGCCCGACGGCGAGGACAAGCGCGTCGTCGACCTGCGCCAGGCGCTCGAGGAGCGCTACCTCTCCTACGCGCTCTCGACCATCACCCAGCGCGCCCTGCCCGACGCCCGCGACGGGCTGAAGCCGGTGCACCGCCGCATCCTCCACGGCATGCGGCTGCTGCGGCTCGATCCCGATGGCGCCTACAAGAAATCCGCCAAGGTGGTGGGCGACGTGATGGGCTCGTTCCACCCGCACGGCGACCAGTCGATCTACGATGCGCTGGTGCGCCTCGCCCAGGACTTCGCCATGCGCTACCCGCTGGCGGACGGCCAGGGCAATTTCGGCAATATCGACGGCGATGGCGCTGCCGCCATGCGCTACACCGAGACGCGGATGACCGACGTCGCGATGCGGCTGATGGAGGGCATCGGCGAGGACGCGGTCGACTTCAAGCCGACCTATGACGGCTCCGGCGAGGAGCCGGTGGTCCTGCCCTCGAACTTCCCGAACCTGCTCGCCAACGGCTCGCAGGGCATCGCGGTGGGCATGGCGACCTCGGTGCCGCCGCACAACGTCGCCGAACTCTGCGACGCGGCGCTGCACCTCATCATGAACCCGGCGGCGACCACCGCCGAGCTGATGCATTTCGTGCCCGGTCCGGATTTCCCGACCGGCGGCATCCTGGTCGAGAGCGCCACCTCGATCGCCAATTCCTACGAAACCGGGCGCGGCTCGTTCCGGCTGCGCGCCCGCTGGGTGCGCGAGGACAAGGGCCGCGGCGTCTACCAGATCGTCGTCACCGAAATCCCCTACGGGGTGCAGAAGTCCAAGCTCGTCGAGAAGATCGCCGAGCTGCTGCTGGCCAAGAAGCTGCCGCTGCTCAAGGACATCCGCGACGAGAGCGCCGACGACGTACGGCTGGTGATCGAGCCGCGCGCCGGCACCGTCGATCCGGTGATCCTCATGGAGCAGCTGTTCAAGCTCACCGATCTCGAGCAGCGCATCAGCCTCAACATGAACGTCCTCGACCGGGGCATCGTGCCCCGGGTGATGAGCCTCAAGGAGGCGATCGTCGCCTGGCTCGAGCACCGCAAGGACGTGCTGGTCCGGCGCACCCGGCACCGGCTGGCCGAGATCGCCCGCCGCCTCGAGGTGCTCGACGGCTACATCATCGCCTACCTCAACCTCGACGAGGTGATCCGCATCATCCGCGAGGAGGACGATGCCAAGGCGTCGCTGATCGCCACCTTCAACCTCACCGAGGTGCAGGCCGAGGCGATCCTCAACATGCGGCTGCGCTCGCTGCGCAAGCTCGAGGAGATCGAGCTCAGGAGCGAGCACAGTTCGCTCACCGAGGAACAGGGCCATCTCGACGCCCTGCTCGCCTCCGAGCGCAAGCAGTGGGGCGAGATCACCACGCAGATCAACGAGTTGAAGAAGGCCTATCCGGCGCAGCAGGCGGACGGCACGCGGCATCCGGTGTGGGGCCGCAAGACCGACTTCGACACGCCGACCGAGATCGACCACGAGGAAGTGGCCTCGGCGATGATCGAGCGCGAGCCGATCACCGTCATCCTCTCCGAAAAGGGCTGGATCCGCGCGGTGAAGGGCCACACCAGCGACGTCGACGACAAGGGCTTCAAGACCGGCGACCGGCTGAAGCTCCTGGTGCATGCGCAGACCACCGACAAGCTGCTGCTGCTCTCGACTGGCGGCAAGGTGTTCACGCTGGGCGGCGACCGCCTGCCCGGCGGCCGCAGCCAGGGCGAGCCGGTCCGGCTGATGGTCGACATGGAGGAAGGCCAGGACATCCTCGACCTCTTCGTCTACCGCCCCGGTAGCAAGCGGGTCGCCGCATCCCGCAAGGGCGACGGCTTCGTCGTCGCCGAGGACGACCTGGTCGCCAACACCAGGAAGGGCAAGCAGGTGCTCAACCTGCCCGCCACCGAAGAGGCGAGGCTGCTGGCGCGGGTCGAGGGCGACATGGTCGCGGTGGTGGGCGAGAACCGCAAGCTCCTCGTCTTCCCGCTCGAGCAATTGCCCGAGATGGGCCGCGGCAAGGGCGTGCGCCTGCAGCGCTACAAGGACGGCGGCCTCTCCGACCTCAAGACCTTCCCGTCCGACGACCGGCCTCACCTGGACCGATTCCTCCGGCCGCACCTACACAAGGCCAATGGCCGAGCTGGCCGAATGGCTCGGCGACCGCGCCACCGCCGGCCGCCAGGTGCCGACGGGTTTCCCGCGCAACAACAGGTTCGTGGGGTAGGCATCGACGCCTCCATCCCGATGTCATGCCGGCGAAGGCGGCACTCATCCTGAGATCTCCACCACCCGGAACGTGAGCACTCAGGATGGGCCCCGGCCTTCGCCGGGGTGACTGAGTGGATGACGCAGCGTTCCAACCCCTTCACCGCCCGAACACCGCACCGGCCTCTTCGAGCCGCTCCAGCAGGCCGATCCGGTGCCGGGCCGGCCACCAGCCGTAGAGCAGGATTTCGGCGGGGCGCCACATCGCGACCCAGCCGGCGATGATGAAGCTGTTGGAGAGCAGGTTCACAAGCCAGTCCGCTCCAGCATCGCCGTCGCCGCGGCCGAGAGCGCCAGGCAGACGGCGAGGACCGGCAGCCCGACCCGCAGCGCCTGCAGCCCGCGCCGCCGGGTCAGCGCCAGTTCGCGTTTGACCTCGACGAACTCCGCCCGGCAATAGGCACGCGATCGCGGCCTCGACTTCGGCCGCAGGTCGGTGCCCCGGCAGCGTCGCCGGGCATCGCGATCTCCACCTCGACCGGCTCGCTTCGCGACTTCAGCGTCTCGATGCCATCGAGGATCCGCTCGATCCCCGGCTGCCGCTCGAGCTGCCCGGCAAGCGGATCGAAGGCCGGCGCCGTGAACAGCTCGGCCGGCCCGTCGATCGCGATCCGGATGGTTGCCAAGGCTGGCGGCCCTACTCGAGCCGTCGCCAGCCCAGCGGGCCGCGCTGCACTTCGAGCGGGCGGAACTGGCCCTTGTAGGCCATCTTGGGCGAGTCCTTCACCCAGTAGCCGAGATAGACGTAGCTGAGCCCCGCGAGCTTCACCTGCTGGATGTGGTCGAGGATCAACAGGTTGCCGAGGCCGCGGCGGCTGAGGTCGGGGTCGTAGAAGCTGTAGACCATCGACAATCCGTCCGGCATGACGTCGGTGAGCGCCACGGCCACCAGAGGGCGGCTCGGGACGGAGGAGAGGCGGTATTCCACCACGACGGTCTGCACCGGGGTGTCCTCGACCATGTATTCATAGTCGACGAAGCTCATCTGCGTCATGCCGCCGCCGCCGTGGCGCGCCTCGAGGTAGCGCTTGAACAGACCGAACTGCTCGGCGGTGGCGCGCGGCTGGCAGACCTCGACGGAGACGTCGGCATTCATCTTGCGTGACGCGGCGATAGCGCTCGCTGGGCTCGAACTGCTGCGCCACGATCCGCACCGACTGGCAGGCGGCGCAGCCATCGCAGGCCGGGCGATAGATCAGGTTCTGGCTGCGGCGGAAGCCGTTGTCGCGACAGCAGATGGTGCAGCGTGGCCGCCCGCCGGCCGGTGAGATGGGTGAAGAGCTTGCGCTCCTGGCGCCCCGGCAGATACGGACACGGCATGGCAGCCGTGAGGAAAAGCTGCGTATTCTCGGGCGTCTGATCGGTCATTGGGGCCCTATCCGCGACAGGGTCAGTCTAGTCGCGCGAGCCCGCCCCCGCAATGGCCTCAGATGGAGGCTTCAGATGGTGCCCGCCTGCATGCGCCGCCAGTGCCGCTCCATCGGCGAGCGCCGAACCATGAGCGTGCCGACGATCAGGTCGTGCACCATCTGCTGGCGCGGCGTGAACAGCGCGAAGAGGATCGACAGCGGCCACGAGATCCACACGGTGACCCAGAACAGGATGGGGTGGATGAGGATCGCCCAGCCATCGAGCGGCCGGCCGCGCGCCGGGGTGAGCACGATGTCCATCATCTGCATGCCGAGCGTCGCCCGCATCGGCGAGCCCAGCGTCGCGGCGTAGTAGCCGAGGATCGCCACCGGGATCAGGATCGGCAGCGCCAGCCAGCCCGAGCCCCAGCGTCAGCACGCCCAGCACCAGGCCGACGATCGCGAGCGACCAGGACGATCACGACGATGATGGTCGTGTCGATCAGGTAGGCGATCCCGCGGCGGAGCAGCAGGCCCTCGAAGAGTTCGGGGTGCGATTGGGGGTCGGGAAGGTCTTGCATGGCTTGGCCCTCGGTCATTCCCGAAAAAGATGGGGACCGCCGGGCCGCTGACAAGTGGGCGGCCCGGGAAAATGCGACCTCAGGCGTTCAGCAACCGCGCCGCCTCCAGGGCGAAGTAGGTGAGCACGCCGCTGCTGCCCGGCCCGCTTGAAGGCAACGAGGCTCTCCAGCATCGACGCCTCGCCGTCGATGGCCCCGGCGTCGCCCGCCAGCTTCAGCATCGCGTACTCGCCCGACACCTGGTAGGCGAAGACCGGGATGTCGAATTCGTCGCGTACGCGGCGGACGATATCGAGATAGGGCATGCCGGGCTTCACCATCACCATGTCGGCGCCCTCGTCGATGTCCTGCGCGACCTCGCGCATCGCCTCGTCGGAATTGGCGTAGTCGAGCTGGTAGGTGCGCTTGTCGCCCTTGAGCCGGCTCCCCGAGCCGACCGCCTCACGGAACGGCCCGTAGAAGGACGACGCGAACTTGGCCGAATAGGACATGATCGCGAGGTCGTCGAAGCCGTCGTCGTCCAGCGCCCGTCGGATGGCGGCGACGCGCCCGTCCATCATGTCGGAGGGCGCGATGATGTCGGCCCCCGCCCGCGCCTGCACCAGCGCCGATTTCACCATCACCTCGACGGTCTCGTCGTTGAGGATGATGCCGTCGCGCACCAGCCCGTCCTGGCCGTCGCTCGAGTACTCGTCGAGCGCCACGTCGGCGATGAGCCCGATCTCGGGCACCGCGGACTTGATCGCACTAAGGGCGCGGCACATCAGGTTGTCGGGGTTGTAGGCCTCGGACCCGTTCTCGTTGCGGAGGTGGTCCGGGGTGTTGGGGAACAGCGCCAGCGCCGGGATGCCCTCGGCGGCGGCGGCCTTCGCCGCCTCGACGGCGAGATCGACGCTCAGGCGCTCGACGCCGGGCATGGTCTTGATCGCGGTGCGCTCGCCCTGCCCCTCGATGATGAACAGTGGCCAGATCAGGTCCGCGGGGGTCAGCACCGTCTCGCGCAGCATGTCGCGCATCCAGCCGGTGCGCCGCAGCCGCCGCTGGCGCCGCCCCTCGAGGAACGACATGTCGTGCTTCACCCAGTTCTGCGTCATGGACCAACCCCGCCGATTTCGCGGTCCCCATCTATCAGGGCGCGGGTGTTTCGGCCAAGCCCGCGCTTGTCGCACTGGTGCTTCCACGCTAGGTGACGGCATTGCAGAAGGATGCGTCATGGATTTCAAGAGCGAGCTCGCGGGGCGCTACCTGAGGATTGTCGCGATCATCACGCTGCTCCTCGGGCTTTCCGATGCCTCGCGGCTGCTGGGCGTCTCGACCGGCGCCAGCAGCCCGATCGCGCAGTTGGGGACGGCCGGCTTCGCCTATCTCGGCGTGTTCTGCCTCTCGCGTCTCTTCGCCGCGGTGGGCCTGTGGATCCGCGCCAGCTGGGGCGCGGTGCTGCTGGGGATCTCGACCTCGGTCGAACTCGCCATGTACGTCGCCGGCAGCCCGGACGTGAAGATCAGCGTCTTCGGCTTTGCGGTGCGGCTGGTGCTGCTCATCAGCGTCGCGACGCTCTTCATCCTGAGTTTGAGGATGCGGCGCGCACGCGATTGATCCGCATAAACACTCTGTTCAGGTTACAATTTTCTGACCTGCGGTTACCTCTCGTAAAGCCAAATTCCTGAACTTTTTCCGTAAGATAGTTTTAAGTGTCCGGCTTAAGGCGATCTTATTTGGGGCCGCCTAAGTTGGGCCTCATGAGACGCGAAGAAATCGCGCAGGACGACAGGACAGTGAGGCATCCATGGTAATCAAATCCAACGCCGCAGAGGCAATGGTTCCGGCAGAAGCTCAAGGACTTAAGCCGCTTTATCTTGAGGCCGTTGGCCGCGTTGAACGGCTGCACCGGCGGTTGCTCGATCTCATCAAGGACGAATTCGACCGGATGGGGTGGGATGACATCAATCCGGTGCAGGCGTTGCTTATGTTCAACATCGGCGATGCTGAGATGACCGCCGGCGAGTTGCGTTCGCGTGGCTACTATCTCGGCTCCAACGTTTCCTACAACCTCAAGAAGCTGGTCGAGACCGGATACATCTTCCAGGAGCGTTCGAGGGCCGACCGGCGCTCAGTGCGCATCCGACTGACCCCGAAGGGCGAGGAAGTGGCCGAGGTCATCGACGAGCTTTACGACCGGCACCTGAAGTCGATCGAGAAGGTCGGCGGCCTCAACGGCGAGACCTTCGAGGGCCTCAACAAGGCGCTCGGCCGGCTGGAGCGCTTCTGGGTGGACCAGATCCTCTACAAGCTCTGACCGGACTGTGGCCCACCGGCCACACCGCATCTCGCAAAACGCCGGCCTTAAGCCGGCGTTTCTTATTTATGCCTAAAACCCCGTTATGTAACCGAAACCATTGCAGGATCGGCCCTCGGTCCATGCTGGCTCCGCAAGCGTGAAGCGTCCTCCAGATCAAGCGGTTCACGCCTGCTTGACCGCATTGGAGGCTGGCGGAGCCGATGCTAAGAGGGACCGACTGCTGGCACAGGCTGGGGACTGGGACTTGATGCGGCTGACTAGGCGAAATCTGCTGACTTCTGCGGCGGTTATGGGGGCTACGCTGGCGGTGCCGGCGGTGGTGCGGGCGCAGGAGAGGGACTCCTTCTGGGACATCTTCAGCCGCAAGAATGCCATGCGCGGCGTCGACCAGGACGGCAACACGGCCACGGCCAAGAGCCTCGTCGACACGATCGAGCCGGTGCTCAGCTACGACACCGCCTACAACCTGCAACTCGCGATCCAGAACTACGAGCAGTTCATCGCCGCCAACGGCTCGTGGGACGAGCCGACGCGCGAAACCTTCGGGCTGAAGCTCGGCGATTCCCGCCGCGCCGCCGCGCTGTTGAAGCGCCGCCTGATGATCAACGGCGACATGGCGCTCGAGAATCGGATCAACGATGAATTTGACGAGAAGCTCGACGCCGCCGTCCGCCTGTTCCAGGCGCGGCACGGCCTCGTCATCAACGGCCAGGTCGACGAAGCCACCTTCTATGCGCTGTCGGTCCCGGCCGATTACCGGCTGAACCAGCTCCGCCTCAATGCCCAGCGCATCGAGCAGTGGGCCTCGGCCCTCTCCGACCGCTACGTGGTGGTGAACATCCCGGCCGCGACCATCGAGGCAGTCGAGGGCGCGCAGGTGATCCAGCGGCACACGGCCGTCGTCGGCAAGGTCGACCGCGCCACGCCGATCCTCAATTCCAAGGTCCACCAGGTCAAGTTCAACCCCTACTGGACGGTGCCCAAGAGCATCATCGAGAAGGACCTGATCCGCTACATGAACGAGGATCCGGACTACCTGACCAAGTTCCACATCCGCATCTTCGACGGCAAGGGCAACGAGGTCCCGCCGACCGCCATCAACTGGCAGACCACCGAGGCGGTGAAGTACACGTTCCGCCAGGATCCCGGCGGCGAGAACTCGATGGGCCACTGCAAGATCGACTTCTACAACAAGCACGACGTCTACATGCACGACACGCCGCAGAAGGCGCTGTTCGGCGAGAACGCGCGCTTCCACTCCTCGGGCTGCGTGCGCTGCGAGGGCATCGACACGCTGGCCGCCTGGTTGCTGCGCGACAATGGCGGCTGGGACGTACCGTCGGTGCAGGCCGCGTTCACCGGCGGCCTGCGCGAGGACATAAAGCTCAAGGTGCAGGTGCCGATCCACACCACCTACATCACCGCCTGGGCCAACCGGCAGGGCACGGTGAGCTTCCGCGACGACGTCTACCAGTTCGATGCGCAGGGCATCGTGAGCTTCACGGACACCTGACGGGATGACCGGGCCCGACAGACAACGAATTGCCGGGCCGGGTCCTTTTCGAGTTCACCCAGTTGGGCCAGCAGATGCGGGTCGCCGCCATCGACGAGGCGACCGGCGTCGAAGTCGTGGCCATCGCCCCGCTCTCGGCCACGCCGCAGCAGATGCAGCAGCTGGCGCTGGGGAAGCTGAGGCGGAAGCTTGCGGCCGAGGCGCCGAAGCCGCCAGGGGCCGGGCCGGCGAAGTACGCTTAGTCCCTTCCACACCCCCAATCCCGGCGAAGGCCGGGGTCCAGCTTGAGATGGCGCAGCCGGGCGCGGGGGGCGAGACCTCAGGATCGGATTCCGGCCTGCGCCGGAATGACATCGAGGGGTTGGAGTCATCGAGCCCCCATTGACGGCGCCCCGACCCCCTCCCCGTCATCGGGTCCTGCCCTACCCCCGCCCCGTCACGTAGATCGCAAGGTTGTCGAGCGAGGAGTTCAGCCCCGCGTCGTGATCCTCCTTGCTGATTCCCTCGGGGACGTCCTCGGCGAGGAAGATCACGCGGGTTCCGCCGGGCACCGGCTCGAGGTCCCACACCATCCGCATCGTGCCGGCGAAGGCCGGATCCTCGCTCCTGAACCTCACCAGCTGGACCACGCGCCGGCCCGGCACGATCTCGGCGAACTCGGAGTCCACCACATCGGTGTCCTCGGTGGTCTTGCCCCGGCCGCGGTCACCATAATGGAGCGCCATGCGGAACTCGCCGCCCGGCCGCGGGTCGAAGGCCAGCATCTCGCCGCGCATCCCGGCAGGCGGTAGCCAGGCGAGGAGGGCCGCCTGGTCGACGAAGGCACGGAAGATCACCTCGGGCGATGCCTCGATGATCCGCGACGCGGTGTCTGCCCTGCGACTGCCCATGACCCATCCTAGCTCACCAGCGCCACGAAAGTATCCCTGATCGGCGGCGGGTCCATCTGCCGGGGCAGCCAGACATGCAGGTCGAGGAAGTGCCCGGTAAGCCGGAACGCATCGGCGAGGTCCTCGGGGGTCGGCTCGACGTCGGCGATGAGGAAGGTCGGCAGCCGCAGCAGTCGGTCGAGATAGGGCTCGGCGGCGGCGCGGCTCACCGCCCTGCCCGATTTCGGCGAGACGTGGGTCAGATCGCGCGTCGTGCCGGTCGCGGCGCAGCTGGTGAGGTCGAGCCCGAAGCCCAGTTCCTCGAGCAGGATCAGCTCGAAGCGGGCGAGCGAAGTGCCGAGCTCGAGGGGCGTCCCCTGCTGGTCGAGGATGCGGGCGGCGATGGCGAGCATGCGGTCATGCGGATCGCGCTCGGGCAGCAACCGCAGGTGCTCGCAGACGAGTTGGCTGGCGTAGAGCCGCAGCCGGTCGGCGATCAGCGCCGCGGCGCGCGCCTCGAGCAACTCGAGCTGGAACGTCCCCAGATGCTCCTCGAGCCGCGCCCGCCAGGTCACCTGCACGGTGTTGCCGGGCTGCAGCGTCGCCGCCAGCTTGGACGAGCGCCCACCGCGGATCAGCCCGAGGTAGCGCCCATGCCCGGCCGCCATCACCTCGGCGATGACGCTGGTCTCGCCATGCCGCCGCACCCCGATGATGAGACCTTCACCGGTCCATTGCATGGGACTTCCCCTCACCCTGTCCCTCTCCCCGGAGGGGAGAGGGGACGCAATGGCACGATCTCGCCCCATCGTCCCCTCTCCCCTCTCGGGGAGAGGGTCAGGGGTGAGGGGACAGGACGAGCAGCCCGCTCACTTCTGGTGCGGGTACTCCAGCCCCATCTCGCGGTAGCGCTCGGGGTCGTCGCCCCATTTCTCGCGGACCTTGACGAACAGGAACAGGTGCACCGGGACCTCGAAGATCTCCATCAGCTCCTTGCGCGCCTCGGCGCCGATCGCCTTGATCGTCTGTCCGCCGGCGCCGAGCACGATCTTCTTGTGGGTGTCGCGGGTGACATAGACCACCTGGTCGATGCGGTAGGAGCCATCCTTGTTGATCGTGAACTTCTCGGTCTCGACCGTGGAATTGTAGGGGATTTCCTCGTGGATGCGCAGGAACAGTTTCTCGCGCGTCACCTCGGCGGCGGTGATGGCCAGCGTCAGGTCGGTGAGTTGATCCTCGGGGAAATGCCACGGTCCGAGCGGGATCCGGCCCAGGCACCAGTCGAGAAAGTCCTTCACCCCATCGCCGGTCAGCGCCGAGATCATGAAGGTGCGCTGGAACCGCAGCGCGCCGTTGAGCCGCTCGGAGAGGGCCAGCAGCTTCTCGCGCTTGATCAGGTCGACCTTGTTGAGCACCAGCACCTTGTCGTTGGGGACCTTTTCCAGGCCCGCGAGCAACGACTCGAGCTCGGGCGTCACGCCGCGCTCGACATCGACGATCAGGGCGACGAAGTCGGCGTCGCCCGCCCCGGTCCAGGCGGCCTCGACCATGGCGCGATCGAGCCGGCGCCTGGGGGCGAAGATGCCGGGCGTATCGATGAAGATGATCTGCCCCTCGCCCTCGGTCACCACGCCGCGGATCTGCGCGCGCGTGGTCTGCGCCTTATGGGTGACGATCGACACCTTGGTGCCGACGAGGGAGTTGAGCAGCGTCGACTTGCCGGCGTTGGGGGCGCCGACGAGGGCCACGAAGCCGCAGCGGGTGTTCTCGGTGGCAAGCGGCAGCGCACCTGCCTCGGGCATCTCGTTCTTGTCGGTCATAGTGTCTCGCGCCACACCTTCTCGCGGATCAGGAAGGCCTCGGCCGCCTTGTGCTCGGCCAGCTTCTTGGACGGGCCGGTGGCGGTGATGGTGGGGAAATCGCCGAGTTGCACGGCAATGGTGAATTCCGGCGCGTGGTCGGGGCCGGTGCGCTCGATCTCGGAGTAGAGCGGCGGCTCGAGCCCCCTGCCCTGCGCCCATTCCTGCAGCGTGGTCTTGGGATCGGCCCGCAGGTGCAGCGCCGCCTCGAAATGGTCCTCGAGCAGGCGCTCGACGAGATCGAAGGCCTGTCCATAGCCGCCGTCGAGATAGACCGCGGCGAAGATCGCCTCTGCCACGTCGCTGAGGATCGCCTCCTTGTCCGCGCCACCGGTACGGGCCTCGGCTTCGCCGAGCCGCAGTTCCACGCCGAGGTTGAGCTGGCGGGCGATCGAGGCGCACGTCTCCTTGCGCACCAGCCGGACCAGCGCGCGATTGAGATCGCCCTCGCTGGACTTGGGCAGGCGCCGGTACAGCAGGTCGGCCACCACCAGCCCCAGCACCCGGTCGCCCAGGAACTCCATGCGCTGATAGCTGTTCTCGGTCCGCTTGCCCGGCGACAGGGCGCTCGAGTGGGTCAG
Organism: uncultured Alphaproteobacteria bacterium; assembly: GCA_963708965.1. Classification (GTDB taxonomy): domain Bacteria; phylum Pseudomonadota; class Alphaproteobacteria; order Rhizobiales; family Devosiaceae; genus Devosia_A. Next base: position 356,342 of record CAVPUP010000009.1, read on the forward strand.
CGCCCGATCGAGCAGCTCCGGATCGGCGAAGCGATATCCGAGACGGGCTTCGAGCTTGTCGTGCGCTCGACCTCTATGCATTTACGGATTGACGGGCTGGAACATCCGGTCCCAACGGACATTGGCCGGCCACTCCCAGAGCTGCCATGGCGGAATATTGTTGGTGATCGAGAAGAACTTGGCCTCGGCCCTGCCGATCAGGGCATCGGCGGGAACATAACCCACCTGGCGCAGCACGCGGCTGTCGGCCGACCGATCGCGGTTGTCGCCCATCATGAAGAAGTGGCCCGCGGGCACGACATATTCCGGCGTGTTGTCGAGCTCGGCGTTGTCGCTGATCTCCTGGATGACGTGGCTCACGCCGTTGGGCAGCGTCTCGCGGTACACCGTCACCGGCACGCTGAACATGCTGCTGTCGGTGTCGACGGCCTTGCCGATCTCCTCGCGCGGAACGATCGTGCCGTTGATGTAGAGCCGGCCTTCCTTCATCTGGATGCGGTCGCCCGGCATGCCGATGACGCGCTTGATGTAGTCCTCGTCGGTGATGTTGTGGAACACCGCGACGTCGCCGCGCTGCGGCTCGCCGAAGGTGAGGAAGCGGCCATTGAACGGCAGCGGCACCGGGAAGGAGTACTTGCCGAACCCCCACGCCCACTTGTTGGCGATGAAATAGTCGCCGATCATCAACGTCGGCTGCATCGAGGCCGTCGGGATCGAGAACGGCTGGTAGAGGAAGGTGCGGAAGATCAATGCGATAGCGAGCGCTTCGATGATGACGACGATCGTCTCGAGCAGCTCGTTCTTCTTCTTGCCGGCCTTGGCCTCGGCTTTCGACATGGTCTCGCTCATTGGTGCCTCTGCCCCGCTCGGGCAATCTGGTTACGGGACCGCCGCGACCTGGTCAACCGGCAGCGCTTCGATGATGACAAAGGCCTGGGCCATGCCGCCATCGTCGGTGATGGTGAGGTGGATATGCGGTTTCATCCCCTTGGGCACAAGACGCTCCAGCACACGCGCGGCGCCATTGGTCAGTCTCATGGTCGGCTTGCCGGAGGGGAGATTCACGACGCCCATGTCGCGCCAATAAACGCCAAAACTAAGGCCGGTGCCGAGCGCCTTGGCGCAGGCTTCCTTGGCCGCGAAGCGCTTGGCATAGGAGGCCGCCCGCTGCGCCCGCCGATCCGACTTCTGCCGCTCGATCTCGGTGAAGCAGCGCATGGTGAAGCGCTCGCCATAGCGCGCAAGGGTCTTTTCGACCCGCGAGATGTCGCACAGGTCGTTGCCGAGGCCGATGATCATGATGCCGCCTCCGCCCAAGTATGCAGGCCCATCACGCCAGCCCCCGCGAGCCGGGCTTCACTGCGGGAATCGCGGCCAGTTCCGGCGGCAGGGCGTCGGCGGGATAGGCGGGGACCTTGTAGCGGGTGAGCGAGATGAGCGGCACGCCGATGTCCGCCTCGCCGGCCGAGCGGTCGATCAGGCAGGCGGCGGCCACCACGTCGGCGCCGGCCTGCTTGATCGCCTCGATGCATTCGCGGATCGAGAGGCCGGTCGAGACGATGTCCTCGACCACGATCACCTTCTCGCCCGGGCGCGATCTCGAAGCCGCGGCGCAGTTCGAAGACGCCGTTGACGCGCTCGGTATAGATCGCCGGCACGCCCAGGTGCCGCGCCGTCTCGTAGCCGGGGATGATGCCGCCGACGGCCGGCGAGACGACCTGGCTGACGTCGCCAAAACCCTCGGCGACGATCTTGTCGGCCAGCGCCTTGCACAGTTTCTCGGCCTTCTCGGGATGCATGAACACCCGCGCCTTCTGCAGGAAGACCGGGGAGCGCAGCCCGGAGGACAGGATGAAATGCCCCTGCAGCAGGGCGCCACTCTCACGAAACAGCTGCAAAACGTCTTCGGTAGTCACGCGGGTTCCTTCTCTCGACTCGGCGCAATCCATTCCAGCCTCGAAACATCCCGGGCCTCGCTCACCGTGGCCCGCTGCACGGCGGTGATGCCGGCGGTGAGCTTCAGCGAGTTCAGGACATCGGTCAGCTGCGCGAGGTCACGGACCTCGATCTGGAAGATGAGCTTATGGAAGTCGGGCGACTCCATGCGCATCACCAGATTATGGATGTTGGCCTCGCAGGCGGCAATCACTGAGGAGATCTGGGCGAGCGAACCGGGCTTGTTCTGCGCCTGCATGGAGATGACGCACTGGTGCAGCGCGTCCTCTCGCCCGACGACGTCCCAGCGCACGTCGATCCAGGCGACGTCGCTGTCATAAAGCTCGGACAGAGCGTCCGAGTGGATCGGATAGACGGTGATGCCCTCGCCCAATTCGAGGATGCCGACCATCCGGTCGCCGGGCACCACGCCCTCCGGCGAGACCCGGGCGGGCGTCGAGAAGCTGAGCTCGTTGAGCGCCGCCTTCGCCTCGGGGCCCGAGCGCGGGTTGCCGGGCACGCGGAAGCGGAACCAGTCGGTGGACTTGAGCGCGAACCAGCCCTCGGCCTTGTCCGGCGCCGGCAGGTCCACTTTCCTGCGCCGCCGCTTGACGCCCTTCAACTCCATGATCTGGGTATCGAGGTCCTCGCCGCTGATCCGCCCCTCGCCCAGCGCGATGGTGAGCTCGCGCCGGCCGGGCTGCCCCAGCTTTTCGGCGAGCTGCTTCAGTTCCGCCTCGTTGAGATCAATGCCCTCCTTGTCGAGGACGACGGCGATCATGTGCTCGCCCAGCGCATGCGCCCGCTGCTGCGCCGCCTGCCGCACGGCGCGGCGGATGGCGGCGCGGGCCTTGCCGGTCGCGGCGATGGTCTCCCAGTTGGAGGGCGGCAGATGGTTCTGGTCGCGGATGATCTCCACCTCGTCGCCCGAGCGGAGCTGGGTGACGAGCGGCACGATCTGGCCGTTGATCTTGGCGCCGACGCAGGTGTCGCCGATATCGGTGTGGAGCGCATAGGCGAAGTCGATCGGCGTCGCCCCCCGGGGCAGCGCGATCAGCCGCCCACGCGGGGTGAAGCAGAACACCTGGTCCTGGAACAGCTCGAGCTTGGTGTATTCGAGGAAGTCCTCGGTCGACGACCCGGCGGTCAGGTGGCCGATGGTCTGGCGCAGCCAGGCGAAGGCCCTGCTCTCGTTCTCGATCTTGTGGACGTCGGTCGCGCCCTCCTTGTAGAGCGCATGCGCCGCGATGCCGAACTCGGCGATCTGGTGCATCTCCTCGGTGCGGATCTGCAGTTCCGCACGCTGCCGCCCCACCCCCACGATCGTGGTGTGGATCGAGCGGTAGTCGTTGTGCTTGGGGACGGAGATGTAGTCCTTGAAGCGGCCGGGCACGACCTTCCAGTTGGTGTGGACGATGCCGAGCGCCCGATAGCAGTCCGCCACGGTCGGCACGACGACGCGGAAGCCGATCATGTCCGACAGCTGCTCGAGCGCGATCTGCTTGCGCTCGATCTTGGTGAAGATCGACCACGGCGACTTCACCCGCGAGGTGACCCGGGCGTCGATCCCCTCGCTCTTCAGCTTCTCGGCCAGCTCGGTCCGGATCGTCTTGATGGTGTCGGCGAAGTCCGACTTCATCTCGTCGAGCCGGTCGGTGATCGCCTTGTAGTGCTCGGGCTGCAGGGTCTTGAAGGCCAGGTCCTCGAGCTCCTGGCGCATGTCCTGCATGCCCATGCGGCCGGCGAGCGGCGCATAGATCTCCATGGTCTCGGTGGCGATGCGCTTGCGCTTGTCCACCGGCATGAAGTCGAGCGTGCGCATGTTGTGCAGCCGGTCCGCCAGCTTCACCAGCAGCACGCGCACGTCGGCCGAGATGGCGAGCAGGAGCTTGCGCAGGTTCTCCGCCTGCGCCTCCTCGCGGGTCACCAGCTGCAGCCGGTCGATCTTGGTGAGGCCGTCGACGATGGCGCCGATCTCGTGGCCGAACACCTGGTCGATCTCGGCGCGCGTCGCGTCGGTGTCCTCGATCGTGTCGTGCAGCAGCGCCACGGCGATTGAGGCGTCGTCCAGCTTCAGCTCGGTGAGGATGGCCGCCACTTCGAGCGGATGGGCGAAATAGGGGTCGCCGGACGCGCGCTTCTGCGTGCCATGCTTCTGCATGGCATACACGTACGCCTTGTTGAGCAGCGCCTCGTCGACATTCGGGTTGTAGGCAAGCACCCGCTCGACGAGTTCATACTGACGCATCATGGAGTTGCCGCACTCCTACGCGGCGGCGCCTGTCGGTCGCATCCGCAAACAAAAAGGCGCCCGGCGGATGGCCGGACGCCTTTGAGATTATATATCGTTGCTCTCGCCGATCAATCGTCCCGGCGCTCGGGCGGCGCAAGACTTTCGATGCCGCGAAGCAGTTCGTCTTCACTGATCGTGTCGAACGTGTCGCTGTCCTCGTCCGCATTGGCGTCGAGCAGCGGGGCGGCGTGCCTTTCGGGCTCGTCCACCTCGACATATTTCTGCAGCGAGTGGATCAGGTCCTCGTGCAGGTCTTCGGGCGAAATCGCCCCGTCGCCGATCTCGCGCAGGGCGACGACCGGATTCTTGTCGTTGTCGCGATCGACGGTGATGGCCGAGCCGGCCGAGATCATGCGGGCCCGGTGTGCGGCCATCAGCACGAGATCGAATCGGTTGTCGACCTTCTCGATGCAGTCTTCAACGGTGACGCGTGCCACGTACGTCTCCAAGGCTGGTGTGGGATCAAGCGGTCCTCATACACGAGGCGGCCCCTAGCGCACAAGGTTTCCGGCACCTCTGCGGCCGGAGCGGCTTCCAGCCGCCCGAAACCGGCCAAGTGATGTGGATTTTCAGCAATTTTCTGCGGCTTTCGTAAGGCCGCAGGCACCGGCCGCTACCTCTCACGATTTATTGCTGTTGCATTGCCTCAGATTAAGTGCGTAATCCGAACTTAGGAGAGTGGTAGGCGCCACAAATCGGCTATGCTTGGTCCTTAGCGGTAATACTTGAAGTCATTCCCGGGCGCCTGCAAGCGGCCACCGGCTCGGTGGGGAGAATTTCATGTCGATCGATCCACGCGAGAAAGTCGTCCTGTTCATCGACGGCGCCAATCTCTATGCGACAAGCAAGGCGATCGGGGTCGATATCGACTATCGGCGGCTCCTGGCCGAATTTCAGGCCAAGTCATATCTGCTCCGGGCCTACTACTATACTGCGCTGGTGGAGGATCAGGAGTATTCGTCCATCCGCCCGCTGATCGACTGGCTGGACTATAATGGCTTCACCGTAGTCACCAAGCCCGCCAAGGAGTTCGTGGACGCCTCGGGGCGTCGCAAGATCAAGGGAAATATGGACATCGAGCTGACCGTGGATGCGCTGGAGATGTCGGCGTATTACGATCATCTCGTGCTGTTCTCCGGCGACGGCGATTTCACTGCGCTGGTTGCTGCCGTGCAGCGCAAGGGCAAGCGCGTGACGGTGGTCTCGACCCTCACCACGCCCACGCCAATGATCGCCGACGACCTGCGCCGGCAGGCGGATTTCTTCCTCGATGTCGCCGAACTGGCCAAGACCGTCGGGCGCATCCCGCCGGTTGACCGCACCGCGCTCGCGGCGGAAGCTAAGGCCTGAGTCTTCCTTCGCCGCCCCTAGCCTTGCACCAGATCAATCCGCCGCACGACTGCCCGCGCTGCCCTCGCCTTGTCGGCTTCCGCCACGACAACCGCCGGCACTATCCCGATTTCTTCAACGGCCCGGTGCCCAACTGGGGCGACGAGCAACCCGGCCTGATGATCGTCGGGCTGGCGCCGGGGCTGAAGGGCGCCAACCGCACCGGCCGCCCGTTCACCGGCGACTATGCCGGCGACCTGCTTTACGCGACGTTGAGGAAATTCCACCTCGCCACCGGGAATTACGAGCAGCGTCCGGACGACACGCTGCGGCTCAGGAACGTCGTCATCGCCAATGCCGTGCGCTGCGTGCCGCCGCAGAACAAGCCGACCGGCGACGAGATCAAGACCTGCCGGCAGTTCCTCACCGCCAGCATCGAGGCCTACCGCCCCCGCGCCTTCCTGGTCCTCGGCCGTATCGCCCACGACTCGCTGCTCTCAGCCCTTGGCGAAAAGCGTGCCGCCTACCCCTTCACCCACGGCGCCGAGCACCGCCTCACGAGCGGCGCGTTGCTCTTCGACAGCTATCACTGCTCGCGGTACAACACGAACACCGGCGTGCTGACCACCGCGATGTTCGAGGATGTGGTGGGGCGGGCGGCGAAGGCGGTGGCGTAGCGCGGAGGATGGGGCCCACCTGTGGACCGCACCCCACTTATCCCCGCCGCTTCCACCCATGCGACACTCCCCCCATCCGCCGCACCGAAGCGAGATCATGACGAGTGGTTGGTGCGGGGGAGACCGGGTGGGTGGCGGGTCGCCGTCACCCAGGCCGAAAGCACGAGCGGAGCGAGCCGGTTCGCCGGGGACGCCGCTACACGACGCGACGGTGGAGCGATGCCCGCTCCACCAGGGATCGGGAGCTGCCGGGCAAGGGCAGTGGGAAGAGGCAGCCGGGACGGACCGCTAGGGGTCGCCGCCTGCCAAGACCCTCCGATCTCGCGATGCGGCACGGGATGCGCCCGGGCCCTCGTGCCATACGCCCAAAATCCCGGCCGGCCGGCGAGGCGGAAGCCTCGTAAATTGCGGACTACCCGCGTGAGGCCAAGCCTCGCCGGCCCCGCTTCGTTCTTTGAAAACTCCGGAGCCGCAAGGCCGCCGGACGAAAGCGGCTGCCCGCGATGGTTTCACCACCACCGGCGTCATTCCGGCGAAGGCCGGAACCCATCCTGAGGTGGCTCAGCCTGCGGTGGCGGTGGACATATCCCAGGCTGGATCCCGGCCTCCGCCGGGATGACATCGGGGGTGTGGAGGGATACTACCCCCGGCCGCCTTCCTTCAGGATGCGGCCCTTCTCCCGGTTCCAGTCGCGCTTCTTTTCGGTTTCGCGCTTGTCGAAGCTCTTCTTGCCCTTGCCGACGCCGATCAGGAGTTTCGCTCGGCCCTGCTCGTTGAAGTACAGCTTCAGCGGCACGATGGTGTTGCCGGCGCGCTCGACGTCCTGGCTGAGCTTGGCCAGTTGCTTCCTGGAGACCAGCAGCTTCCGCGGCCGCTTCTCCTCGTGGTTGAAGCGGTTGGCCTGCAGGTATTCCGGGATGTGCGCGTTGATCAGCCAGAGCTCGCCGCGCTCGGGCGAGGCGTAGGATTCGGTGATCTGCGCCTTGCCTTGCCGCAGCGACTTCACCTCGGTGCCGGTCAGCATGATGCCGGCCTCGAGGGTGTCGAGAATCTCATAGTCGAAACGGGCCCGGCGGTTTTCCGCGACCGGGCCCGTGACGATCATCGCGGGTTTGCTGGGTGCTTTGGCCATGAATGCTTAGTTGGGCAGCAGCCCTGCATGCGACAAGGCGAAGTCGATGGCCTTTTCGTTGTCCTTCGACACCGGCACCAGCGGCAGGCGGAACTCGTTGCGGCAGAGCCCGAGCCGGGACGCGGCGTACTTCACGCCACCGGGATTGTTCTCGAGGAACAGGTTCTTGTGCAGGTGGACGAGCTTGTCCTGCAGCGCCAGCGCCTCGGCGAAGTTGCCCTGCTGGCAGGCATTCTGGAACAGGGCACTGAGCCGCGGCGCGACGTTGGAGGTCACGGAGATGCAGCCGTGGCCGCCATGGGCGTTGAAGCCGAGCGCCGTCATGTCCTCGCCGGAGAGCAGGATGAAATCGGTGCCGAGCCGCGCCCGCTGCAGGCTCGCCCGCTCCATGCTGGCCGTCGCGTCCTTCACGCCGGCGATGTTGGAATGGGCGTCGCGAAGCCGGACGATCGTGTCGATGGTGAGGTCGACGCTGGTGCGGCCGGGGACGGAGTAGAGGATGATCGGCAGCGACGTGGCGCTCGCGACCGCCGAGAAGTGCTGGAACATGCCCTCCTGGGTGGGCTTGTTGTAGTAGGGCACGACCGACAGCACCGCATCGGCGCCGACCTCCTCGGCGAAGCGCGCGAGCTCCACGGCCTCGTCGGTCGAGTTCGACCCGGCGCCGGCGATCACCGGCACGCGCTTCGAGGTCACCTCGACGCAGATCTCGATGACGCGGCGGTGCTCCTCGTGCGTCACCGTCGGGCTCTCGCCGGTCGTCCCCACCGGCACCAGGCCGTGCGTGCCCTCGTTGATCTGCCAATCGACGAAATGGCTGAAGGCTTTCTCATCCAGCGCCCCGTTGGCAAACGGAGTGATGAGCGCTGTAATCGAGCCTCGCAGCATTTCGGGGGTATTCCTCGCAAAAGAGACGCCCGGATGGCGGGACGCCGGCCTGTTGATGGCCATGATGGCCAGATTGCGGCCACAAGCCCATCATCGGGCGGCCACAGTCGCGCACCATAGTTTTTCTCGTGCGGCGCGACAAGCAAGCTGTAGAGCGGGGGCGCGACGCATGCCGACAAGGGCCCGATAGCTAACGAATTTTTCACGCCCCTGGCGCACGCTATGGGCGAGCCGCAAGGATAGTGGGCACCTTGTTGGATTTGTACCGAGGACCAACAGGACGGTCATCATGCTGTCAGCTCCGAGGCGCACCCGCCTCCTTGCCGGCTTTGCCGCGCTCTTCCTGATCACCACCTCCGCGATTCCCGCGGCCCACACGGTGCGCGCCAATGACGGCGGCGTCGATTCGACCGTCACGGGATCGGTCGACCGCTCCGCCGGGCCGACGTCCAGCCGCGCGTCCGCTGCCTTCCGCTCGGCGCTGTCGGTGCTGGCCGCGGGCGACCAGGCGAAGGCCTATGAACTCGCCCGCTCGATCCCCAACGATACGGAACGGCGCGCCATCCAGTGGGCGGCAATCTACTACGGCAACGGCGAAGTGCCGTATGCGTCGGTGCACCGCTTCATGGCCGACGCGCCGGAGTTCACCTCGTCGGTGTTCAAGACCCGGCTCGAGCAGGCCCTGACCAAGGAAGGCGCCAGCGCGGCCGAGGTCATCCGCCTGCTTGGCGGCAGCATGCCCAACACGGTCGACGCACAGATCGCGCTGGCCCAGGCCTATGTGGCCGACGGGCAGAAGGCCCGCGGGGCCCGCATCGCGCGCTCGCTCTGGACCGAGAACTTCCTCGACAACGCCACCGAGACCAAGGTTCTCGACAAGCTCGGCTCGCTGCTCGACCGCGATTCCCATTGGGCCCGCGCCATGCACCTGATGATGCATGACCGGGCGAGCGGCGTTGAGCGCCTGATGAAGTACATGACGCCGGCGCAGAAATCGCTGGCGGTGGCGCGCAACGCGGTGTCGCGCAACGACAAGGACGCCAAGAAGCTGCTCGACAATGTCGACCCGTCGATGCACTCGAACCCGGTGTTCCTGTTCAGCCGCGCGCAGCGGGCCGTGCAGTTCGAGCTCTGGGACGACGCCATCGCCTGGTTCGACAAGGGCAAGGGCGATTTCCCCGACGCGGCCGAGTTCTGGTACCAGCGCCGCGCCCTGGTGCGGAAGCTGCTCGCGCTGGGCGAGGTGAAGCGCGCCTACCGCGCCGCTGACGGCTATCGCGAAGGGCCGGAAGGCCGTCTGGTCGATGCGCATTTCCACGCGGGATGGATTGCGCTGTCGTTCCTCCGCGATCCGGCATCCGCCCTGCCCCATTTCGAGGCGATGCGGAAGCTCACCACCCTGCCGGATACGATCACGCAGGCAAACTACTGGCTGGGCAAGACGCGCGCACAACTGGGCGACCAGAAGGGCGCGACTGCGGCCTACACGGCCGCGGCACAGTACGGCACGGTCTATTACGGTCAGCTGGCACGGGAGGCCATGGGCCTCAGCGGCGTCGAGATCCGCGTCCTCCCCGAGTGGAAACCGGCGGAGTCCGCTTTCGAGAACAACCAGTTGGTGCGGGCGGTACGCCTGCTGGCTGACAATGGCCAAAAGGAAATGGCTGTTCCGCTGCTTCGCAGCTTCGCTACGAGCTTCAAGACCGGTGGGGAACTGCTTCTGGCGGCGCGGCTGGCGCAATCGCTCGATGCACACCACCTGGCGATCAGCATTGCCGATACCGCCGAGCGGCGTGGCTTCCCGCTCGACCTGTTCAACTTCCCCAAAGACGGGCTGCCCTCGAGCCAGCTGGCGTCAATGGACCACGCGGCGATCTACGCCATCGCCCGGCAGGAAAGTCACTTCCAGGTGGACGCCGTATCGTCCGCAGGCGCGCGTGGCCTGATGCAGCTGATGCCGGCCACGGCCAAGGAAACGGCCGGCAAGATCGGCGTGAGCTATTCGCAATCCCGCCTGACCAGCGACGGCGAGTACAATGCGCTGCTCGGATCCACCTATCTCAAGGGCCAGCTCGACAGCTTCAACGGCTCGCTGGTGCTGGCCGCGGCCGCCTACAACGCCGGTGCGGGCAACGCCAGGAAGTGGATCAACATGTTCGGCGATCCGCGCTCCGAGAGCATCGACCCGGTCGTCTGGGTGGAGCTGATCCCGTTCCAGGAAACCCGCAAGTACGTGCAGCGGGTGGTCGGCAACTACCTGGTCTACCGCGCCCGGCTGGGTAACAGCGATCTCACCATCGGCGAGGCACTCCGGCAGATCCCCAGTTAGTGCCGCCGCTTGCCAGCGGCTGGCGGTCTGCTATCTCTCGGCGGATGTTCGCCAGCCCTCGCATGGTTCCTGAAGACTACCGCGCCTTCGCCAACCTGCCCGTCAGCCGCTACAGCGTCGGGCCGGCAGGCGAGGCGATTGCGGTGCATGTAGCCGGCCGGCTCGCCACCGGCCGTGTCCCCGTGCTGTGCGTGCCGGGCTATCATCGCAACATGTCGGATTTCTCCGAGTTCGCGAACCACTTCCACCGCCAGTTCGGCGAGGATTGGCCGGTGGTTCTGGTCGACCTCAAGGGACGCGGCCGCTCCTCGGATCGTGGCGACAAGGCGCGCTATGTCTCCACGCTCGACGCCCTCGATATCGTCGAGATCATCGCGGCGCTGGCGCTGGAAGGGGCGATCTTCGTCGGACAGGGCTATGGCGGGCAGGTGGTGATGGCGCTGGCTGCGCATCGGCCCAATCTCATCGCGGGAGCGCTGCTGATCGACGCCGCCCCGGTCTCCGATCCGCGCGGCCTGGTGCGGCTCAGGAACAACCTGCGCGAACTCGACGGACCTCGCAGCGAGCCGGGGCTGAGGGCCATGCTGCGCCGGATGCTGGCGCTCCGAGTATCCGGCGGTGCCCGAACCCATGCTCGACGTGCTGGCCGCGCGCACGCACTACCTCGACGCGCGCGGCCGCGTGCGCGGGCTGTTCGACGCGCACCTGGTCAAGATGCTCGAGCCCTTCGAACACGATGATATCCTCGTGCCGCAGTGGCCGCTTTACGATGCCCTGCGTCCCGCACCGCTGATGTTGATGCGGACGCAACTGACGGAGCAACTGCGACGCGAGACGTTCGAGGAAATGATGCGGCGGCGGCCAGACGCGGAAGCCTACATCATCGAGGCGCAGGGCTCGCCCGCCCTGCTCAATACCGCCGAGGATGTGGAGCCGATCGCGCAGTTCGTCCGCCGCATCGTCAGGCCGCGCGGCAAGTCAGCGGCCTAAACCCCCTAACCCTCGGCCTCAGCCTTGGGACGCAGGGCCAGCGCCAGTTCGCGGGCCTGCTCCCGCCATTGCTCGCGCTTCACCCGACCCTCGATGCCGAGGTGCCGCTCCAGCCAGGCGACGTTCTCGTCGGTGAAAGCGGCAAGCTGGTCGAAGTGGTAGATGCCCAGCGAGTTCAGCGACGTCTCGATGATCGGCAGGATGCCGATGATGTGGTTGAGGCTGTCCTTCCGCCCCTGACGCGGAGCGGTAAGCCCGGGAGGACGGCCGGGCTGGGTCGCGGAGTCGGGGGCATTTTCGGTGACGACGGCCTGGGCGGCTCTTGCCGCTGCCTCGACCGCAGCTGCCGATGCGGCGACCGCCTCGGCTCCATCGTCCTCGGCGGTCGTCGGCGCCGGTTGCGGCCGTGGAGGACGCCGCCGGGGTGTCCAGTTGCCCTCGATCGCCCGCATCGCGGCGAACTCGTCGTCGTCCTCTGGACGTGGCTTCGGCTGGGCAGTGGCAGGCGGATCGGAAGCGGCGGATGCGAGCTCAGCCTCTGGCGGCGAAGCCGGCGTGTTGCTCGGCTCGGGCATCGGTTGCTCCGGGGTGGCCTCCGGAGCATCGGGCAACGGGTTCGGCTCGGCAACCGGAGGTGCCGGAGGCGGCTCCGAAGCGGTTGCGTCCTGCTCGGCCGGTTGCTCGGTAAGCGGTGGGGCCTCCGGCTCGGTGGGCGAAGCGGGAGCGTCTCGGTCGGCAGGGGGCGCTTCGGCTGCGGTCTCGTCGGCGGGACCTCGATCGAGGTGGCGTCGAGCGGCTCAGGCACGGCTGCAGCCGGAGCGGGCTCATCGGGGACGGTGCGACGCACTCTTGTCGCTGCTTCGAAGCGCGCCGCGGCCGCCGGCGGGCGGCGCCGGCGGAGGGCGAGAGCTCGTACCGTCGACCCCGTGATGGCGCCCACCAGGAAGGCGGCCAGCAGCAGCAAGGCGACTTCGAGGACGTGGGCGGCGTTGAACATGACGCCTCAGCCCTTGCGAGGGGGGATCGAGAACCAGCCCGTCGCCAGCCCGATGAACAACGCCCCGGCCACGAAGGGCCAGTAGATCTCCAGCAGGTAGATCAGCGAGTCGAGCGTCATCGAGCCGGGCTGCTACTCATCGGACAGGGTGAAGGCGATGCGCCGGTTGGCCTGCTTGCCGGCCCTGGTGTCGTTGCTGGCGATCGGCAGGCTCTCGCCATAGCCGATGGCATAGAGCCGGCCCGGGATCGATGCCGCGAAGGATCAGGGCGTCGACCACGGCCTCGGCGCGCGAAACCGAGAGCGCCAGGTTGGCTGCCGCGTCGCCATCGGAATCGGTGTGGCCCTCGACGTTGACCGTCGCCTCCGGGCAGAGCGCCAGATCAGCCGCGAGCTCATCGATGGCCGGGAGCGACTCGTCGGCGATGCGGGCGCTGCCCGACTGGAACAGGATGGCGTTGCGGCTGGCGAAGGCGTTCACCTTCTGGCTGCAGAGTTCGAGCGGAGGCAGCAGCGTGACGTCGCGCATCCCAGGCAGGCCCGGGCACCGCGGCAAGCGCCGACAGCGCCGCTTCGCGGCTTGCATCGCTCTCCGCGCGCCCGGAGAAGACCCACCTGTCGCCATCGAGGCCGAACTCGCCGTCGGCAAGCAGCGCGAGCGCCCGGGTGGCGGCATCCGCCCGCTCGATGAAGTCGGGCGGAAGCGAGGGATCGATGGTCAGCGTCTGGCTCGGCTCGCTGCCACTGATCACCGCCAGGTGCCGCCGCATCGGCTCGGCCGGCACGGCCCCTTCGAATACGATCGGCTGCCCGAGCGCCTTCTTCCCGTCGAACAGGTAATGCCGCACCGCGGGCACGGCATCTGCCGGTGTCGCCTTCGCCACCTGCGCGGGGGCTGGCTCGGGCTCCGGCAGAACGTGCTCCACGGGCGGCTCGGGCGTGGCGACCGGTGGCGGATCGGCGAATGCCTGGGTCCATCCGGCGGCGCCGTTCGCGGCCGAGAGGAGCGCGGCCTTGGCTTTTTCCAGATCGGCGGGGCTCGCGGGCTGGCCGGCAATAGACCATTTGTTGCCGTCGAAACTCACCTCGCCGGTTTGAAGATTCAGGAGGGCATCCAGCCCGGCCAGCACATCGGGGATGAAGCCGTCGGGCTCTCCCGAACTGACCTGGGTGGTGTCGTCGGCGACCTTTCCCGCCCGCACGGCGAGGAAGCGGCGAAGCTCTTCGGTAGGCACGTTGCCGGACAAGGTGTAGCTGCCGTCCGCTGCCTTCGCCGCGGACCAGACGAAGGGCACGGCGACGGGAGCGGCGTCCGCGGCCTGGATGGCGACGTGCCAAGTCGAGATGTCCGCCGCTGCGGCGAGCGCCGCCTCGACAGCGTCGCGCTGGGCAGTCGTCGGGGTGTTTCCGCTCACCGACCAGTCGCTTCCCGTCAGCGAGACGGCACCGTCATCGAGGCCGACCAGGGCGTCAACGGCGGCGATGGCGGAAGGGATGAAGCCTTCCGGCGCCCCCGCCGCGAGCGTGGTCTGGTCGACGAGCTTCTCGCCCAGGTGCGCGGTGAGATAGCGCTTCAGCTGGTCCGTGGGCAGATAGCCGGTCAGCGTCACGGTGCCGTCCGCCGCCTTTTGCGCGCGCCATTCATACGGATTCACGGTCGGGAGGACTGCCGGTGCGGGCGCCGCGGGCAGCTTGACGTCGTAGCTCCAGCCGGCGGCTTTCAGGCCGGCGGCCGCGAAGGCGCGTTCCAGGGCAAGGGCGGCCTCCGGGCTGCGTTATGGCGCCGCTCAAAGCCCAGGTCCGGCCATCATACTCGATCTTGCCGCTGTCGAGTTGCGCCAGGAGCGGCAGCGCCTTGAGCACCCGGAGCTCGAAGCCGGCAGGGCCGCCGTCTGCCAGCGTCAGGGCGTCTACAGGCGCTGCGGGCAGCGCGGCGGCGAAGGCGTCCCGCATTGCGTCGTCGGGAACGTGGCCCATGAGCGAGTAGATGCCGGAGGCACTCTTTTCCGCGAAGAAGGTGTAGGGCACGGCCAGGGGCGGACGGATCGAGGCCGACTTGAGGGTCAGTCCCTGCGGGGCGCCGAGGCCGACCGTGGTCTCCAGCTTCCTGAAGTCGCTCTCGGTCGAAGCGCGGCCTTCGAGGGAGATGGCGGTGCCGTCGAGCGAGGCGCGGCCTTCGCTCATGCGGCCCAGCGCATCGAGGATGAAGTCGACGCCGGAGACGAAGCGCGTCGGCGCGCCGCGGGCAAGTTCCAGCCCGGCGGCGTCGACTGTCGCCATGCCTTCCAGGCGGTCGCGCATCGCCGCGTCCGGAACGAAGCCGTCGAGGACGATCGAGCCACCGCGCTGCTCGGCGGTGAAGCGGTACTCCGCGACCGGCGGCGGGCTGAGGTCGAGCTCGGCCCCGGCCGGGAGTCATGGCGACGCGGATGGTGCTGGCCGTCTCGGCATCGGGAGTGACGCCGGACAGCTCTAGTGTCGCGCCTGAAATCCTGGCGCTACCTTCCTGCAGGAGCAGCAGGTTCTGGAGCAGCAGCCTGGCGTTGTCGGCGAAATCGGCGGGAGCGCCGGAGGCCAGCTGGATGCTGGTCGAGACCGGAACGGTGGCGGGTACGATGGCGGCAAGTTCGGCGGCCACGGCCTCGGTGGGCGCTACACCGGCGAGGAGGACGCGGTTGCCGTCGTAGGCGGCGCGCCACTCGTAGGGGGTCGCGAGCGGCGGCTCCGGCGCGGCCACGGGCTCCGGGGCGGCCGGCTCGGCGAGGGTGACCTGCGCGGTGACGGAGCGCACGCCGTGCACGGCGGCGAGTGTTGCGATCGCCGCCTCGACATCGCCCGGATCGACTGCGGTGCCGGAGAGCACGGCGTCCCGCATGTCGAACTCGACCTTCGCCCATGGCGCGCCGGACGAGGAGAGGACGCTGGTGCTGCGGGCCTCGAGGTCCTGCGGGATGGCGGCGCCGCTGGTGGTGATGGCGGCGATGGTGCCGAGGATGACGGTGGCGAAGGCAGGACCGCCCCAACGCAGGAATATGGTGCTCATCGTGTGCCTGTATTCGTCCCGTCGTCGCAACAGAGACGAGCCTTACCGCCAAACGATGAATCGGAGAAGTGCAGCAAGACCTTGCGACAAGTGAATCTCCCCCGCCCTGTGCAAAGAAGACACGGCAGCGGGCGATGAACAGCGGATGAAGGTATTCTGAATGAGGACAGCAGATCCCGAAACGAGAAAAGGCCCGGCGGTTGCCGGGCCTCTCCTTTGGTCTGGTCGGAAAACCTTACTCGAAGGTCTTCTTGAACTCGGACTCGATCTTGTAGCCGTTGTCGGAGCTGAGGGTGCCCTTGAGCGAGGAGGTGTAACCACCGCCCGGAGCCCAGGCAACCTTACCCGAACCGTAGAAGACGTCGTCGATCGGGTTCTGCACGTAGCCGATTTCGCCGGTGAGCGTGATGCTCTCGGTGACGGCGGCGATGACCTGGGCAGCAACCTGCCAGCTGTCGCCGGCCAGGACCGGTGCGTCGATCGACCCGAGATTCAGGCCCTTGTTGTGCTGGTACCAACGACCGCCGAGGTTCACCTGGACGGTGTCGGTCGCGGCAACGCTGATGGACGCACCAACGCCGACATCGGTGTCGCCACCGGTGAGGACGGTGTCGTTGACGGCTTCAGCCGAGACGGCCAGCGTGAACATGTCGAAGGTGGCCGCAACCGAGCCCAGCACGTTCCAGTGGTCGAGATCGCCGTGGCCGGGGTCAGGAGACAGGTTGTCGGCATGACCGAAGGCGCCAGCGAGAACGACCTTGAGGTTGTCGAACGACCCGGCGAAGCCGGCGTGGACACCCCAAGCCTCGATCGTGCCGTCCAGCACGCCGGCAGCAGCACCGGTGATGTGGGCCGAGATGCCCTCACCGGCGTAGGACAGAACGCCAACCGCCGTGCCAGCGTCGCCGAACAGGTTGCGGTCGTCGAGATTCTCGAGACCGGCACCGATCGAGACGCCGTTGCCGAGGTCGGAAACGACCTGGATCACATGGCCACCGTCGCCCAGCGAGGCCGGAATGCGGTGTTCGGATCACTGTCGTTGTCGGTGAACGGCCCCCAGCTGACGCCGAGGTCGACCTTCTCGGAGTTGAACAGGCCGAGGAAGTTCAGCGGCTCGTCGTTGCCCTTGTTCATGATCGAGCCCTTCTTGCCCGCCATGATCACGGTCGAATCACCGATCGAGACATAGGCCTCGTCGAAGATCACGCCGTCGGTGTCCGAACTGCCGACGATCGCGATATCGCGGATACCGACGTCCAGGATCGACGTTAACGAGACCGTCATCCTGCACGCGGTTGCTGGACCTGCTTCACCTTGATGACGGCCTTGGCCGGACCAAAGTCGGAGTTGGCGGTGGCAACGAACTTGACCCAGGCGTCGAAGCGCGACTGCCAGTTGTTGCTCGTCGTCACCTTCGATGAAGTTGACGTTGCCCTGGCCGGTCGCGACGAGCAGGCCGGGGGAGTAGTCGCCCCAGGTGAGCTTGTACTTCACTTCGCCGGTGATCTGCAGGCAGTTGGTGTCGGACGAGATCGTCAGACCCGACAGGCCGAGAGCATCGCAGACGTCCAGCGACGTCAGAACACCCAGATCCGCCGCGTGGGCGCCGGTGGTCGACAGACCCGCCAGCGCGATAGAACCCAGCAGAAGGTTCCTGATTTTCATTGTTGACCTCCAAAGTCAGTCATTCGTTTTTGCCGGCCACCCGGCGGTTTGTCGAAACGCGACCACACTATCTGTGTGTGTTGTCGTCGCGTTTGCGACCGACAAACGATCCCATGCATGGATTCGCATTAGCCACTCTACGCAGGAGCGCCGGGGGCGCAATCGCAGAATGGCCAAAATTGGGCAGCGCCAAGGAGGTTGGGATTAGTCTGTTGCAGATTCAGCACAGCTTTGGAAACGCACCGTTAATCCTTGTGAACGCGGCGTTACCAGGCCGCTACATCCAAAGCGGCAGCGGCCAATGACAACGTGAAGCATACCACTCAGCCCCAGAGATCGGGGCGCGCCTGCCGCCATGCCGCCAGATGATCGGCCCAATTGCGCGCAACCCGTTCAGCGGGCCAATCGCCGAGCTGCGGCTCGGACCTGAGCGCGGCGGTTTCGGCCGGAAGCGGCGTGAGACCGCAAAACCGCAGCAGATCAACGATCTGC
Source organism: uncultured Alphaproteobacteria bacterium (assembly GCA_963708965.1). Taxonomy (GTDB): domain Bacteria; phylum Pseudomonadota; class Alphaproteobacteria; order Rhizobiales; family Devosiaceae; genus Devosia_A. The sequence goes on from CAVPUP010000009.1 coordinate 374,112, forward strand.
GACTCGTCCGTGGCGGCGCCGATGTCGATTGCATGGATGCGGCCGGGGAACAGACGCTGCCAGCCCTCCATCATCCGCACATAGGCGGCGTGGTACGCGACAAGCTCGTCGAGGTCGCTGGCGTACTCGTAGCCGCGGCTCGTGAGGTACTTCTCGAAGATGGCGACGCAGTGATCCAGGGCCGGCCGCCGGCACCAGATGATGCGGGCGTTCGGCAGGGTAAGACTAATGAAACCTGTGTGTCGAAAATTGGATGGCATCGTGTCGACGGAAATCATGCCGGCCGGCGCGATCCGCTGCACTTCGGCGAGATAGTCGCGTCCAAGCCGTTCCAGCCGAGCGGGTGCAATGGCGGACACGGAGGCCCCACCCGTCTCCTGGCGCAACTCCCCCAAGAGCCGGCCGAACGTCGGCAACTCTCCAACGCCCGCCACCTGAGGATGGCGCGTCAGGATGAGCTCGACCGTGCTCTTGCCGGAGCGTGGCAGGCCCACGACGAAGATCGGGCGAGCCTCGCGATAACCGGAGTCGGGCGCGGCGGCTCCCTCGAACTCGCTCAGTTCGTCCGACAGCTGCGCGACGGCACGTTCCAGCGAGAAGGAAGTCCGCTGCCGGACGAGCCGATTGGCCTCGGTGAAGGCGTCGATCGCCGCACGATGCTCACCGAGGTCGGTGAGAGCCTTGCCCAGCCCGAAGTTCGCCCAGATGCGCTGCTCGTCGGGCACGCCGGGATCCGAGGCCAGCTTCTCCATCCTGGCGATGGCGTCATCCCGGTGCTCATGGCGCACCAGGTACGACAGGTGCAGGTGCGCCTCGCCGAAGTCGGGAGCAAGCTCAAGCGCCCGCCCGAGCCCGGCCGCCGCCTCGGTGAGTTGCCCCAGAGCACGGAGCGCGAGGGCACGTTGCAGGTGCAGCGAGGGTTCCCCGGGGTGCTTCTGCAGCGCCGCGTCCACCAGGGTCACGGCTTCCGCAGCCCTCCCCGTGCGGACGAGAAGCGAAACCAGCGCGGCCACCGCCGCGGGGTAGTGCGGACGAAGCTCGATGGCTCGCCTGTAGGCAGCCTCCGCATCCCAGAGCCGGCCGTCATCGGCGAGGGCATTGGCCAGGTTGAAGTGGAAGCCGGGCTCGTTCGGCTTCAGCCGGATCGCCTGCCGATGGCTCGCCGCCGCCTCGCCGAACCGCGACAGCGCCCGCAGCGCCAGCCCCCGGTTGGCATGCGCCTCGGCGAAATCCGGCTTCGCGGCGATCGCGCGATCCAGCGCGTCGATTGCCTTCTCGTGCTCACCCGCCGCATTGAGCGCCACGCCCAGGTTGCCGAGATACTGCGCGTTTCGAGGATCGGCCCGAACTGCCCGGGCGAGCAGCTTCACCGCCTCTTCCGCCTTGCCCTGCTGCAGCCGCACGAGGCCGAGCAGGTGGTTGGCGGCGGGCTGCTGGGGCTCGCGCGCGAGCACCCGCTCGTAGAAGGCCGCCGCCTCGGCGCCCCTGCCGGACTGATGTAGCGCCAGCCCCTGCTGCAGCAGTTCGTTTGTCGAGGGCCTCGGGGTGCGGTTCGGGGGCGGGGCGGGATACTTAGACATAAGTAGTGTCGACCAACTCCAGCGCTGCGGCAGCCCCTGCCTTGTCTATGCCGCAAGTAGTACGGCATATGGGCGCGATCAAGGACGGGGGATTCTACAGATGATAGACGGCAAGGTTGCGGTGGTCACCGGTGCAACCTCGGGTATCGGCCGTGCGACTGCGATTGGCCTGGGCAAGGCGGGATACCGTGTCGCCATCCTGGGCCGACGCGAGGAGGAACTCAAGCGCACCGAGGAAGCCGCCCAGGCGCAGTACAGCGGCGTTTGCGACGTCACCGACCCTGCCGCCGTCCACCGCTACTTCACCGACGTGCGGGCGCAGCTCGGCCGGGTCGATGTCGTGTTCAACAACGCCGGCAAGTTCGCGCCGCAAATGGTGTTCGGCGATACCGATATCGATTCCTGGCAGCAGATGGTGGACGTCAACCTGAACGGGGCGTTCTACGTGGCGCGCGAGGCGTTCCGCGCCATGCGCGACCAGCATCCGCAGGGCGGCCGGATCATCAACAACGGCTCGATTTCGGCGCATGTGCCGCGGCCCGGCGCCGCCGCCTATACCGCGACCAAGCACGCCATCACCGGCCTCACCAAGGCGATCTCGCTCGATGGCCGCGCCTTCAACATCGCCTGCGGGCAGATCGACATCGGCAACACGGCGACCGACATGACCTCGCGCATGACGACCGGATCGCTGCAGGCCAACGGCACGATGATGCCGGAGCCGACATTCGACGTGCAGTACGTGGTCGATGCCGTGGTCTACATGGCCGGACTGCCGCTCGAGGCGAACGTGCAGTTCATGACGGTGATGGCCACCAACATGCCGTTCATCGGGCGGGGGTAGTTCGAGAGTTCCCGTTGCCGGCCTTGGTGGGTCCACAGGGAACGGCTTTGGGTTGCGCGGTGTTGCGCTTCTTTCACCGGGTCATCCCCGCGAAAGCGGGGACCTCCGTTTGCGACTTCGCAAGGGAAACAGAGGTTCCCGCTTTCGCGGGAATGACTTCGTGGGAGGTGGGAGAGGACGGAAGAGAGGGCCTCGTCCTTCGACTTGAAGGCGTGAACCCCCTACCCGGCCCGAAACACGCTGGTGCCGCCGATCCAGGTGGAACGCACCCCAAGATCCCCGTCGAGCACCACGAAGTCGGCCCTTGCGCCGCGACGCAGGTGGCCGTGGGTCGCCTCGACGCCGAGGGCGCGGGCCGGGATAGAGCGCGGCCATGCGCAGCACTTCGTCGAGCGGCACGCCGATCGTTCGATGCACGTAGCGGATGGCGTTGATCATGGTGAGGTCGGCGCCGGCGAGCGTGCCGTCGGCGAGGCGGAGCGCGCCGTCCTTGCGATAGGCGGTGCGGCCGGTGAAGTCGAAGCTCTCCCAGTCGGTGCCGGTGATCGACATGGCGTCGGTGACGAGGAAGATCTGGCCGGGGCCGCGCTTGGCGCGCAGCGCCATGCCGAGCGAGGCCGGATGCACGTGGATGCCGTCGGCGATGAGGCCGGCACTCAGCTGCGGCAGGTCGAGCGTCGCGCCGACCACGCCGGGCTCGCGGTTGCCGATCTGGCTCTGGGCGTTGAACAGGTGGGTGACCATGCGTGGCGCCGGCATCCGCGGCGGCCTTCACCTGCGCGTAGCTCGCCTCGGAATGGCCGATGCTGACCACGATGCCGGCCTTGGCGAGGCGGGAAATCTGTTCCGGGCCAACGGTTTCCGCGGCGACGGTGAGAATGAGATTCGGAAGTTTCGCGCGAGCTGCGACGAGGCGCTCGAGGTCGGACTCGTCCATCGGGCGGATGAGGGCCGGATCGTGCGCGCCCTTCCGCGCGATCGAGAGGTGCGGCCCTTCGAGATGGAGGCCGAGGAAGCCGGGCACGCCCTGCCGTGCGCGGCCTCGATGCCGGCAGCGATGGCGGCCTCGTTGACCGCGACCGTGTCGGTCACCAGCGTCGGCAGGCTGGCGGTGGTGCCGAACTGCGCGAAGGTCGAGCAGATGGTGCGGATGGCCTCGACGGTCGGCGTGGTGTTGAGCTGCGCGCCGCCGCCGCCGTTCACCTGCAGGTCGACGAAGCCCGGGCACGATCATCGCGCCGTCGGCGGGAACGCGCTCGGCGTCGGTGGGGGAATCGGCGGCGATCAGCCCCTCCACCTGGCCGTTCGCCACGACGAGGGCCATGCGGTCATGCCATTCGGCCCCGTCGAAGATGCGGGCGCCGGTGAAAGCCTGCTTCGTGCTCATAGCGTCTGGGTGACCTTGCTGAGGTAGGGGGGCCGGTCGGGATCGAAGCCGCGCCGGCGCGACAGCGCCTCGACGAAGCCGTAGAAGCTGACGATCAGGGCCAGCGCGTCGGTGATCGGGTGGGTCGAGGCGGCAAACGGCAGCCGCCCGGTCCCGGTTGCGCGGGCCGAGGTGATGAACACGCGGGCACCCTGCCCGGCAAGCCGCTCGGCAACTTCGGCGACGGAGGCCTCGGCCGCGTCGCGCGCGGCGAGCGCCAGGACGGGGAAATTCTGCTCCACGATGCGGGCCGGGCCGTGCAGCACTTCGGCGGCGCTGTAGGCTTCCGCGTGGATGCCGCAGGTTTCCTTGAACTTGAGCGCGGCCTCCTGGGCGATCGCGAGGCTCGGGCCGCGACCCAGCACATAGAGCGACTGGTGCTGGTCGAGCGGCTCCAGCAGCGGCGACCAATCGCAGCCGACGGCGCGCTCAAGAAGTTCCGGAAGAGATTCGAGTGCTGCGAGCAACTCCCTGTTCTCTAACCAGTTTCCGAGGAGCGCCAGGCCGCCTACCACGGAGGCGACGAAGGTCTTGGTGGCGGCGACGCTCTTCTCCTCGCCGGAGCGGAGCGCGATGGTGCGTTCGGCGGAATGCGCCAGCGGGGAGTTCGAGAGTGTTGGTCAGCGCGAAGGTGAGCGCGCCGGAGCGGCGGGCCGATTCCGTCATCGCCACGATGTCGGGGCTCCTGCCGGATTGCGATATGGAGATCGCGGCGGCGCGTCCGAGCCGCAGTTCCCTGCCGTAGATCGAGACGATCGAGGGCCCGACGGAGGCGACGGGGACGCCCGCCAGCAGCTCGATGGCATATTTCAGGAACGCCGATGCGTGGTCCGACGACCCGCGGGCGATGGTCACGACGGCGGCGGGATCGCGCTCGCGCAGCGCGGCGCCTCCCGCCAGGAACTCCGATTGGCCCTCGGACAGCAGGCGCGCCACAGCTGAGGGAATCTCCTCGATCTCCTGGCGCATGTACGTAGCATCAGTCACTTGCGAACAACCTTTCCCGACGCGGATCAGCAAGGCTGCCGCGCCGACCGGCGTCGCGAGCAGCCTGGCGGTTCGTATACCGGTTTGATGACGGTGGGAAGGATGGCGGCTCTCGAGCTGCATCGGCTGGGACGGCCCCCTCCCGACCTCCCCCATGATGGGGGAGGTGAAGAGTCGAGATTGGGGCTCGATCGTGCCACGTACACCGGCCGGCACCTCCCCCATCATGGGGGAGGATGGGAGGGGGCCGTCTCAATCGCTCGGCCACCTTCCCCCGCACACGCCCCATGCTAACATGTCAGCCGACCTCACTCACATCCGGCCGATTTCATGCGCATTCTGGACACCCACCTACACCTGATCTATCCCGAGAAATTCTCCTATCCGTGGCTCGAGGGCGCGCCGGCGATCAACCGGGCGTGGCACGTGGAGAGCTACTGGAAGGAAGCGGAGGGGCTGGGGATCGATCGGGCGCTGCACATGGAGGTGGATGTCGCGGAGCCTGAGATCACGGCGGAGACCGAGTTCGTGCTCGGGCTCGACCGGGTGGTCGGCGCCATCGCCAACGGGCGGCCGGAGCATACGGAGTTCGAGCAGCATCTCGAGAAGATGCAGGCGCTGGGCCGGGTGAAGGGTATACGCCGGCTGTTGCAGTTCCAGCCGGCGGAGCTCAGCCAGACGGCGACATTCATCGACAACATCCGGCTGCTGCCGCGCTACGGCATGACCTTCGACATCTGCGTGAAATCGCACGAGCTGATGCTGGCGCCGCCGCTGATTGCGGCGTGTCCGGGGACGCAGTTCGTGCTGGACCACTGCGGCAACCCCAAGATCGCCGAGGGCGAGTGGGAGAGCTGGACGACGCGCATGGAGCGGGTGGCCGAGCTGCCGAACGTCGTGTGCAAGGTGTCGGGCATCCTCGCCAATGTCGACGAGAAATGGACGGTGGACCAGATCCGGCCGTACGTCGAGTTCGTGATCGAGACCTTCGGGTGGGACCGCGTGGTGTGGGGCTCGGACCACCCGGTGGTGACGCTGTTCGCGAACCTGACGCGCTGGGTGGAGGCGAGCCGCGAGATCGTGGCGGGGGCCAGCGAGGACGAGCAGGAGAGGCTGTTCTATCGGAATGCGGAGCGGGTTTACGGGGTGTGAGGCGATGACCTTCGCCTGTGACCGCCCCCTGCCACCGCCTACGGCGGTCCCCCTCCGCCCGTGAACGGGGGAGGATAAGTAGGTGGCTGCCGCCGGGATCCTCCCCCGCGTGCTGGGGAGTGGGGTCCAGCGAAGCTGGTGGAGGAGGTCGGCCACAAGCGCCGCAGACCTTAGCTTTCCGGACTTTCCTCCCCGCCTCCCCTCTTGCCGCCCTGCCCCACATCGCGTTTCCTCCGCTCCGGGGAGGACTACACCATGGCGGGACAACCGCATTTCGTTATCGTGGGCGGCGGCACCGCGGGGTGGATCGCGGCTTTCATCATCCAGGATTCGATCAAGCGGCTGAAGCTCGAGGCGCGGCTGAGCGTGGTGGAAGTCGAGCAAGATCCCGACCGTCGGCGTGGGCGAGGCGACGACGGCGGCGTTCCACGTGTTCCTCACGCCACTTCGGCATCGACATCTTCGAGTTCTTCCGGAAGACCGAGGCCACCTACAAGCTGGGCATCCGGCATGAGGACTGGCGGCGGAAGGGCTTTACCTATTACGGGCCGATCGACGATCCGCACCAGGTGGTGCAGGCGCCGGCCGGGCGCGCCGTCGGACTATCTCAACGTCTATGCGGTGTCGGTGGGCGAGCCGGTGCAGGACATGCACCTGTTCGGGCCGCTGCTGAAGCAGAAGAAGGCGCCGTGGGCGAGGAAGGCCGATGGCGGGCTGATCCCGCTCGGGCCGTTCTCGCCGGCCTATCACTTCGACCAGTCGCTGGTCGGGAAAATTCCTCAAGGAGAAGTCGCAGGGCGTCGAGATCGTCGACAACGTGCTGACCGGGGTGGAGCGGAACGGCGAGAGCGGCGACGTCACGGCGCTGGTGTTCGAGGACGGGCAGCGGCTCGAGGGCGATTTCTTCATCGATGCGACGGGGTTCCGCAAGCGCCTGATCGTCGGCGAGATGCAGGCGCCGTGGATCTCGTACCAGCACGAGCTGCCGGTGAACCGGGCCCTGCCCTTCTGGCTGCCGGTCGAAGAGGGCGACGAGATCGCCAACTATACCCGCGCCTGGGCGCAGGAAGCGGGCTGGATGTGGCAGATCCCGACGCAATACCGGTACGGCTGCGGTTACGTGTATTCGGACGAGTTCCGCACGCCCGACGAGGCGCATGCCGAGGTCGAGCGGGTGCTGGGGCGCAAGATCGAGGTGCGCGGCGACATCCAGTTCAAGATCGGGCGGCTCGAGAAGGCGTGGATCAACAATGTCGTCGCGGTGGGGCTGAGCTCGAGCTTCCTCGAGCCGCTGGAATCGACCTCGATCCACGGCACGATCGTGCAGATGATGATGTTCGCGGGGCAGTACCTGCGCGAGCCGGGGAAGATGACGCAGGCGCTGCGCGACGACTACAACAGGCGGGTCGGGCGGCAGGTCGACGACTTCCGCACCTTCGTCAACACCCACTACATGACCGAGCGGGACGACACGCCGTTCTGGCGCGAGGTGCGGGAGCACCGGATCCATCCGGAGACCAAGGAGCGGCTGGCGCGCTGGAAGACGCGAGATGCCGCGGCGCGAGCACTTTCCGGAGTATCTGTTCGGGCTGCCGCATATCGAAACGCAGCTGCATTATCCGGTGCTCGACGGGCTGGGGCTGCTCGACCCGGCGCTGGCCAAGGCCGAGATGGCCCGCGACCCCAAGCTCAGGAAGTTCGCGCGCGAGACGCACGACAGCCTCGTGAAGGAGTACAAGCAGGCTGCCACCAAGGCGCTCGGGCACGCGGAGTTCCTGGAGGCGGTGCGCGGGATGGGATGAGGCGGGCCGGCCGGCCGGCCTCGCAGACAGGAAGCATCACATGAGTTCGCCGTTCGATAGCTGGCTGTTCTGGGCGCTGCTCTCCGCGGTTTTCGCCGCGCTTACCGCGATCTTTGCCAAGATCGGCATCGCCGAAATCGACAGCGACTTCGCAACGCTGATCCGCACCCTGGTGATCGTCGTGGTGCTCGCGGCCATCGTCCTGGCGCTCGGCAAGTACCAGCCGCTCGCGACGATCTCGGGCAAGACCTGGCTGTTCCTCGTGCTCTCGGGCCTCGCGACAGGCGCTTCGTGGCTCGCCTATTTCCGCGCGCTGAAGCTCGGCCAGGCGGCCGAGGTCGCGCCCATCGACAAGCTCAGCGTCGTGCTGGTGGCGGTGTTTGGAGTGCTGTTCCTGGGGGAGAAGCTGACGCCGCAGGGCTGGATCGGCGTCGGCTTGATAGCCGCAGGAGCGGTGACGCTCGCCTGGAGGATTTGAGGCGAGCGTCGCCCGCATCTCAGTGCTGGCTGTGCATGCCGCCGGGCTCGGTGATCTCATGCAAGGCGCGACCGCTGGTGACGCCATCGGTGTGCGCGACGTCACCCAGCGAGATGATGCCGATGAGGCGCTTGTCGCGGTTGAGCACCGGCAGGCGGCGGATCTTGTGCTCGCCCATCTGCTCGGACACATCGGCGACGTCCTCGTCGTCGTAGCACCAGCGCACATGCGTGCTCATCGCCTGGCGCACCGTGGCATCCGGCCCCATCCCCTCGGCGATGGCACGGACGACGATGTCGCGATCGGTGATCATGCCGACCAGGCGATCGTTCTCGCCGACGGGCATCGAGCCGGCATCGATCTCGCGCATGGTGCGCGCCACGTCGCGGAGCGTGTCATCGGGCGAGGCGATCTCGACATCGGTGCTCATGCATTCGCTGACTTTCATGGCGCTGCTCCCATGGCTGAAGGGGGCGCCAGGAGGGCGCCCGGGACAGGAGTGCAATTCATGAGCGGCGAAGGGGTTCAGAGCACGGGATGGAATAGATTTGCGCTGTGAGGGCCCCGGGCTGCGGTTGGGCTCACGGATAGTCTGAACCCCTCACCCCAGCTTCGCTACGTCGCTGGCGCTCCTAGCTGCGCTACCCTCTCCCCTCAGGGGAGAGGGGCGGGGTGGCGAGACGGTGCCACGGGGTTCCCTCTCCCCTTGAGGGAGAGGGTGGCCGCGGAGCGGCCGGGTGAGGGGAAGTAGCGGGATTGGCGCCTCGCCGCCCCCTCCACCGGCTTCGCCGGTCCCCCTCCCCCGCCACGCGGGGGAGGATAAGGGGTCAGGCCACCCGCTGCTTCTTGTCGGCCCTCGCCCAGTCGGGCAGCCAGTCGCCGTGGGCGGCGAGGAGGTCGTCGACGAGGTTCCAGATCTGGTCGAGATCGAGCTCGGCGGCGGTGTGCGGGTCCATCATCGCGGCGTGGTAGATGTGCTCGCGGTTCTCGGTCATCAGCGCCGCGACGGTCAGTTCCTGCACGTTGATGTTGGTGCGGATCAGCGCCGTCAGCTGCGGCGGCAGGTCGCCGATATAGGTCGGCTGGATGCCCGAGGCGTCGACGAGGCACGGCACTTCGACGGCGCAGTTGTTGGGCAGCGAGGTGATGACGCCATTGTTGCGCACGTTGCCGTAGATCACCGACGGCTCGCCGGTCCAGACCGAGTTGATGATCGACGGAGGCGTATTCCTTGGACTGCTTGACCTCGATGCGTGTCGGCCTTGCGGTACTCCTCGCGAGGTCTTCTTCCACTTGGCGATCTGCTCGATGCAGCGCTTGGGATATTCATCGAGCGGAATGCCGAACTTCTCGATCAGGTCCTCGCGGCCTTCCTTGATGAAATAGGGCGTGTATTCGGCGAAGTGCTCGGAGCTTTCGGTGACGAAATAGCCGAGCCGCGTCAGCATCTCGTAGCGCACCTTGTTGGGGCAGCGCGGGTTCCAGCCGGCCTTGGGCGCGCGGCCTTCGCGATAGGCGCGGACGCAGGTCGGGATAGAGGTCGCGGTAGGAGCCGTCGGGCTGGCGATGCTCGAACTTCAGATAGAAGGCCATGTGGTTGATGCCGGCCGAGCGGTAGCGGATTTCCTCGTAGGGAATGTCGAGATCGTGGGCCAGTTCCATCGCCGTGCCCTGCACCGAGTGGCAGAGGCCGACCTGCTTGATGGTCGGGTATTTCTCGGCGATCGCCCAGGTGTTGATGGCCATCGGGTTGACATATTGCAGCATGATCGCGTCGGGCGCGACCTCGCAGCATGTCCTCGCAGATCGCTCCACAGATGCGGCACGGTGCGCAGGCCGCGCATGATGCCGCCGACGCCGAGCGTATCGGCGATGGTCTGGCGCAGGTTGTACTTCTTCGGCACCTCGAAATCGATGACGGTGGAGGGCTCGTAGCCGCCGATCTGGAAGCAGACGACGACGAAATTGGTGCCGTCGAGCGCCTCGCGCTGGTTGGAGTAGGTCTCGACCGTCGCCGGCACGCCGAGCGTCGCGACCAGCTTGTTGGCGATGATCTCGCTCTCTTCGAGCCGCTGCGGATTGATGTCCATCAGGCGGATCGTCGGCGCCGGCCAGCGCCGGGCGCTGCAGGATGTCGCCGACGATGTTCTTCATGAACACGGACGAGCCGGCGCCGATGAAGGTGATCTTGGGATTGTGCCATGTTGAGACGCTCCGGACATGTCAGGCGGCTATTTCGAATGCGGCGCGGACGAGCCGCTCGGTGTATTCGGTCTTGGGATTGGTGAGCACCTCGTCGACCGGCCCCTGTTCGACGATCTTGCCGTGCTGCATGACCATGACGCGGTGGCAGAGGGCGCGCACGACCTTGAGGTCGTGCGAGATGAAGAGGTAGCTCAGGCCCTTCTCGTCCTGCAGCTTGCGCAGCAGGTCGATGATCTGGGCCTGCACCGAGAGGTCGAGCGCCGAGGTCGGCTCGTCGAGCAGGATGAATTCCGGCTCGAGCGCGATGGCGCGGGCGATGGCGATGCGCTGGCGCTGGCCGCCCGAGAATTCGTGCGGGAAGCGCGTGAGGATGTTGTCGGGCATGCCGGCATCGCGCAGCGCCTGGCGCACCCGGTCGCCGCGCTCGCGCGCGGTTGCCGCCGATGCTTGTTGACGATCAGCCCTTCCTCGATGATCTGGCCGATCGACATGCGCGGATTGAGCGAGGCGAACGGATCCTGGAAGACGATCTGCATGCGCGAGCGCAGCGGCCGCATCGCCTGCGCGGTCCTTGGCCGTGGATCGGCTCGCCGTCGAAGAAGATCTCGCCGCCCTGGTTGCCGATCAGCCGGATCAGCGCCTGCCCGAAGGTGGTCTTGCCGGAGCCGGATTCGCCGACGAGGCCGAGCGTTTCGTGGCGCGTGCAGCTTGAGGTCGAGATTGTCGACGGCGACCAGCTCGAAGAAGTCCGGCTTGAAGAAGCCGCCGCGCTTGAGCGTGAAGGAGACCTGGACCTCGCTTGCCCTCGAGCACGGTCGTCGCGGTCCCTCGGCAGCGGGCTGCGCGGCGCCCTTGGGCTCGGAGGCGAGCAGGTGCTTGGTGTAGGCATGCTGCGGGTTGGCGAACAGCGCCTCGGTGGCGTTGTGCTCCTGCACCTCGCCGTTCTGCATGACATAGACATAGTCGGAGAACTGGCGGACGACGGTCAGGTCATGGGTGATCAGGATCACCGCCATGCCGTACTTGTCCTTGCAGGTCCTTGATCAGGTTGAGGATCTGCGCCTGCACGGTGACGTCGAGCGCCGTGGTCGGCTCGTCGGCGATCAGCACGTCGGGACGGTTGGCGAGCGCCATGGCGATCATCACGCGCTGGCGCTGGCCGCCGGAGAGCTGGTGCGGATATTGCTTGAGCCGCGCCTCGGGCTCGGGGATCTGCACTTCCTCGAGCAGCGTCTCGCGCCCGCTCCATGGCCTCCTTGCGGCTGATCCTGTTGTGCACGTGGATGACTTCGCCGATCTGCTGGCCGATCGTGTAGACCGGGTTGAGCGAGCTCATCGGCTCCTGGAAGATCATCGAGATGCCGTTGCCGCGCAGCTTGCGCATCTCGCGTGTCGGGCATGTCAGGATGTTCTTGCCGTCGAGCGTGATCTGCGGCCTTCGGCGCGATCGGTGGCGCGCTTGGTCAGCAGCCCCATGACGGTGCGGGCCGTCACCGACTTGCCGGAGCCGGATTCGCCGACGAGCGCGATGGTCTCGCCCTGGTGGAGCTGGAAGGAGACGTCCTTCACGGCCTCGACGATGCCGCCCTCGACCTTGAAGTCGACGCCGATATTGCGGGCATCGAGGATCAGCTCGCGGCCATGGCTGCCGAGGTCGTGGCGGTGTCGGAGACGGGGCGAAGGTCGTCGGTTCGGCCATGGTCATCTCGCTCAATAGGGATCGACGGCGTCGCGCAGGCCGTCGCCGAGCGCGTTGAAGGCAAAGACGGTGATCAGCACGAAGATCGACCGGGCGACAGGATCCAGGGATAGGAGCCGATGACCGAGAAGGTGCCGGTGTCCTGCAGCATCAGGCCCCAGGAGATCAGCGGCGGCTTCACCGCAAAGCCGAGGAAGCCGAGGAAGCATTCGAGCAGCACGACGCGTCGGGATCGCCAGCGTCACGGCGACGATGACGTGGCTCATCACGTTGGGCAGGATGTGCTGGATGATGATGCGCCGGTCGGTGGCGCCGACCGCGATGGCCGCGCGGACATATTCGATGCGGGCCAGCGCCAGCGTCTTGCCGCGCACCTCGCGGCTGACAGCTGCGCCCAGCCGAGCGCCGCCATGACGACGATGACGAAGGCGAGGAAGACATTGGACGGCGCGGTGACCGGGATCAGCGAGGTCAGCGCCAGATAGAGCGGCAGTTGCGGGAAGGCGAGCACGAACTCGACGAAGCGCTGCATCCAGGCATCGAACGGCCGCCGAAATAGCCGGAGATCATGCCGACCAGTGGTGCCGACGACGGTGGTCGATGCAGCACCACGGTCAGCGCGATGATCAGCGAGATGCGCGAGCCGACGATGCCGCGCGACAGGATGTCGCGGCCGAACTTGTCGGTGCCGAGGAAATGGACCGGCCGGCCGTCGGTCGAGCCGAAGAAATGGATGTCGGCCGGGATGAGCCCGAGCAGGTTGTAGCGGTAGCCCTTGACGAAGAAGCCGAGTCGGCGTCGGATTGTCGTAGTCCGGGCCGATCAGCGGCTGGAAGGTGACCGGGTCGAGCTCGCCGGTCTCGCCGATCGGATAGACGTAGCGGGATCAGGCTGAAGCTGCCGTCCGGGTCGTCGAAGGCGATGATCGTCGGGCGGCGCGAAGGCGATGTTCGGCGCGCTTCGGGTCCATCGGCGCGAAGAAATCGGCGAAGATCGACATGACCAGCAGCAGCACGACGAGGACCAGCCCGATCATGCCCATGGTCGAGCGGCGGAAGCGGCGCCAGACGAGGGCGAGATAGCTCTCGTTGCCGTGCGCGAGCGGTCACGACGGCGTTGCCGGCCTCGTCGGCACGGCGTCGGCGGGGCCGCCGGCGATCGGGCGGCAGCGGAATGGATCGATCTGGTGATCGACGGTCGCTCATTCGCAGTTCCCTCCCCGAGGCGAACGCGCGGGATCGAGCAGCGACCAGCAGCATGTCGGCGATGATGTTGCCGACGATCAGCGTGGCCGCCAGCACCAGCATGAAGGTGGCGGTGACATAGACGTCGCCGACCGCCATCGAGCCGACGATGGCCGGGCCGACGGTCGGCGAGGCGCGAAGACGATCGCCGATCTCGATCTCGCCGGTCAGCATGTAGGGCAGCACGACGCCCTGATAGGTGATCAGCGGATGCAGCGCATTGGGCACGGCATGGCGCATGATCACGGCGCTGTCGGGCAGGCCCTTGGCGCGCGCCGTCTCGACATATTGGGCGTTGAGCACGTCGAGCAGATTGCCGCGCATGACGCGCATGTTGTAGGCGAGGCCGCCGAAGGTGGCGATGACGACGACCGGCCAGACGTGCTCGACGAGATCGACGAACTTCTCCCAGCGACCAGGGCGCGCCGCCATATTGCGGCGAGAAGAAGCTGCCGATCTCGCTGACGTTGAGCTGGAAGACGAGGAGTAGACGATGATCAGCGCCATCAGGAAGCGCGGCACCGTCATGCCGAGGAAGGAGATGACGCCGACAGCAGCGTGTCGATCCAGCTGTATTGGCGGGTCGCGGCGATGATGCCGAAGGCCGATGCCGAGGACCGAGGCGAGGATGTGGCAGATCAGCGCCAGCAGGAGGTGCGCGGCAGGCGCTCGCCGACCACGTCGGCCGACCGGCTTGTTGTAGTAGAGCGACTGTAGCCGAAATCGACGCGGGTGACGATGCCGTTGATCCAGTTGAGATACTGCACCGGCAGCGGCTCGTTGAGGCCATTGGCCGACGCGATAGGCCTCGGCCTGCGCCTCGGCCTGCGGCGAAGGACGCGCCGCCCTGGTTGATCAGCATGCGAGCGGATGTAGTCGCCATAGTCGCCCGGCGGCGCCTGGATGATGGCGAAGGTCACGATGCTCAGGATGAAGCAGCACCGGGATCGCCGAAGCGATGCGGACGAGCAGAAATCGCAGCATCGGACTGTTCGCTTCTCTTGTTGCCGTCGACAGCTCGGGTCGGTCGAACGGCCTGCATGCTTGAGCGATGTCCGGCCGCGCTCGCGCGCGGCCGGATGATCTCGCTCGGCTTGGGAGGCTCAGTTGATCGGGCCCTTGCCGCCCGGGCTTGCCGGGCAGCGTGCTGCGGGAAGCAGCTCGTAGTTGCCCTGCTTGTCGGCCGCGCACGAAGACGCGCTCGCGGATGATGTTGTCTTCGGCCCAGTTGAACATGAAGATCGGCGCGCCCGCCGGGATATTGGCGAAGCGCTTGTTGATGATCAGCGCACCCGGATACTGGGTCAGGCCGACGGCGTTGACGTTCTCGGTGTAGATCTTCTGATACTGCTTCATCAGGTCGGCACGCTCGTCGTTGTCGCTGGCTGGCGATGAACTTGTTGACGACGTCGACCAGCTCCTGCTCGAACGGCATCAGGTCGAGCGTGCCGTCCGTGCCGGCGCGGTGGTGCCAGCTGGTCCGCGGACCGGTCGGGGCCAGCTGCTGCGGTGTTCTGCACCACCGAGATCAGTTCCGAGTCGTTGCGCCGGACCAGCCAGTCGAACTGGCCGGCCTGATTGCGTCGCGTCACGCTGCGTGCCGTCAGGGAGTTGAGCGATGACGCGGATGCCAAGCTGTTCCATCTGCGCGACGACGCCTTCGGCAAGGCTCTTGTCGGTGCCGTAGTCGGCGTTGACCAGCAGCGTGATCTCGACGTCCTTGCCGCCAGCGGTGCCGGCCGGGAAGTTGACGAAGCCGTCGCCGTCGGTATCCTTCGAGGCCGGCCTTGGCGAGTTCGGCCTTGGCGCCGTCGAGATCGAACGGATAGTAGACGGTCGAGTGCCTGTCGTAGAGGCTGGTGCCGGCATAGAGGCCGCCCGGATAGATGGCGGTGAACGGACCCTTGACCAGCGACTGTCGCCGAGCGCCTGGCGGTCGAGCGCCATGGTGACCGCCTTGCGGAAGTCGAGGTTGCGGTTGAGTTCGCGGACGGCCTGGCCGCGCGCATCGGGTTCGCCCCAGCCATTGGCCGAGAGGTTCAGGCTGCAGCGTGTAGCCGATGGTGCGGGCGCCGAAGGCGAGACGGGCCGGCGCCGTTCGGATCGGCCGCGCGCTTCAGCGACTCGACGAAGCTTTCCGGCTGCTCGAGGTTGGAGAAGTCGCCGGAGCCGGCCACGGCCTGCACGTCGCGGTCGGCCCAGGTCGAGAGCTTGTAGTGCAGCTCGTTGAGGTAGGGCAGCTGGTTGCCCTTCTCGTCGACCTTCCAGTAGTAGGGGTTGCGGCGCAGACGATGATGTCGTCGGCGCGGTATTCGACCGGCACCCAGGCGCCCATCACCGGCATGTTCATGTATTCCGGCGGGAAGGCGTTCTTGTACTGGTCGTAGGTGTTCTTCGTGTACTTCGGATGCTGCGGCTTCAGGATATGCGCCGGGCCCGGGCAGAAGGTGCCGTAGGCCATGGCGTAGAGATACTGCTTCGGGAAGGCTTCCTTGAAGGTCCACTCGACCGTGTAGTCGTCGATCTTCTTCGAGCGTCGTGCCCACGCCGAAGGTTTCGGGCGTCGCGCCGTTGAGCGGCGAGACGTTCGGATCGACGACGTTGTCGTCCCAGTAGAACATGACGTCGTCGGCGTTGAAGGCGACGCCATCGGACCATTTGGCGCCTTCGATCAGGTGCATGGTCAGCTTGTGGCCGTCCTCGCGACCATTCCCAGCTCTTGGCAAGGTTCGGCAGCGGCTCGAGTTCCTCGGCCTTGACCTCGAACAGCGGCCCGGTGCGCGTCAGGCATTCGGACAGGCCGATATCGATGCCGCCCCAGCCCTGCGTCTGGCCGGCGCCATAGTTCCAGCCTTCCGGCCGGCCGCCGATGACATGGCGCATCGACGTCGCCATAGACGCCGATGCCGTCGGGCATGTTGCCGGTCTTGTAGACCATCGGCTCCTTGGGCAGGCGCTCCTTGACCGGCGGCAGCTTGCCGGTCTCGACGAAGTTCTCGTGACCCAATCGGGCTCGTGATATTCGGGCAGCGCCTTGAACTCGAGGATGTCGGCCATGCCGACGAAGTCGGGCGTGCCCTGCGCGTCGAATTTCGGCGGATCGGGCAGCTCGCCCGGTGTCACGGTCTGAGCCTGCGCGGCGATCATCGATACGCCCAGCAGCAGACTTGCCCCGCTAAGGGCAAACAGCTGTCTCTTCAATGTAACCTCCCCTATGCGACGGACCAGCGCAACACGCGCCAGGCGCCGGGCCTCCAACCCGTCGCCCGCTGTCCATGCAGGGCAAAATGGTAGCCCTTGCCAGGGGCCGGACAATCCGATTATCTGAATCAGTTATTCCGGTTTCCAAAGATCGCTCAGGGCCATGAACGAGCAGCCGAACCGCTCCCCTCCCGCCCGGCCGCGCGAGAAGGCGGCCGCGCCCGTTCCGCGTCCGGACCGGCAGTTCTACGCGCAGGTGCAGGCCTTCGGGCGCTTCGGCATCCGCTGGTTCCCGCCGCAGATCATGCCGCAGCGGACACTTCCACGGCCACATCGAGCTCAACTGGCTGACCGCCGGCAGCATGGACTACGTGATCGACGGCCGGCCCGCTCAGCATCCCGGCGGAGCGGCTGGTGATGTTCTGGGCCGGCATTCCGCACCAGACCGTGGCGCTCGACACCGGGCCGCGCGAGGACAGCCGGCAGTGCAACATCTACCTGCCGCTCGACAGCTTCCTGCACATGCCCAAGCTCGGCAAGCTCACCGAGACGATGATGGGCGGCGGCGTGGTGCATGCTGCAGCCCGGGACGCATCGGCACGGACACGCTCGAGCCGCTGGTACCAGGACTATCGCAGCGGCGACGCCGAGCGCACCGACATCCTCAAGGAGGAGATCGCGCTGATGCTGCGCCGCGCGGCGGTCACCGGCTGGGACGTGCTGCTGGAGCCGTGGATCGAGAGCCCCGGCGCATCGGCCCGGGCGGCGACGCCGCTGCGCTACGTGGTGGCGATGATCCGGCACATCCTCGAGAACCTCACCGAGCCGCTGCGCGCCGAGGACGTGGCCAAGGTGGTGGGGCTGCATCCCAACTATGCGCTCAACCTGTTCACCGAGGTGATGCAGGTGCCGCTGCACAAGTTCGTCGTGCGCATGCGGCTGATCCGGGCGCGCTCGCTGCTGTTCGAGGGGAACCTGTCGATCGAGAACGTGGCGTTCGAGAGCGGGTTCACGGCGCTGAGCCAGTTCTACGAGCAGTTCCGCAATGCCTATGGCCTGACGCCGCGGCAGATGCGGGCGCATTATTTGCGGTAGGGGGCGGTGGTGGGTCGAGCGTGCGCGTGCTACCCCCACCCCTGTCCCCTCCCCGCAAGGGGGAGGGTGACCCCTACACCTGCATCGTGCCCGAGGCGCCAACAGGCGGCTCCACGCCCTCCCCCTTGCGGGGAGGGGACAGGGGTGGGGGTAGTTTTGCGCACGACACGGAACATCCGCACTCCCTTGCACCGGGCCTCGGTCCTCGCTTCACTCGCGCGACGACGCATGAGGGCCGCATGACCGATCCCAGCCTTTTCATCCTCGCGGTGCTGACCATTCTCGGCACGCCCGGGCCGACCAATACGCTGCTCGCCGCTTCGGGCGCGATGGTGGGCGTGCGGCGCTCGCTGCCGCTGCTCGCGGGCGAGCTCGGCGGGTACCTCCTCGCCATCGCGGCGATCCGGGCGGTGCTGGGGCCGGTGATCGAGGCCTCGCCGCCGGTCGGGGTGGCGCTGAAGATCGCTGTGGTGATGTACCTCGGCTGGATCGCGTTCCGGCTGTGGACGCAGGACGCGGCGCCGGCAGGGCGCAGGACGGTGGATGCGAAGGCGGTGTTCGTCACCACGCTGCTCAACCCCAAGGCGGTGATCTTCGCGCTCGGCGTCATCCCGGCCGAGCACCCTGCCCTCGCCTGGTACTTCGCGGCCTTCGCCGTGGCGGTGCCCAGCGCGGGGCTCGGATGGATCCTCCTCGGGCACGCGATCGGCACGGCTCGGGCGAGCGGCACGCGGGAGCGGTCCGCCGCGTCGCCTCGCATGGCCGCTGACAACGCCGAACTACAGCGTCAGCACGAACCTCGCGACGAACTGTTCCGTGCCCCACCACATGGGGAAGTTGGTGCCCCATTTGTTGTTGTGGAGGTTGAAGCGGAGGCCGGGGGAGAAGTCGGAGGGTTCGGGGTGGAAGGGCATGAAGGGCTGGTCGGCGGGGGCGACGAGCGGGGTGTCGAGGGGCTGGAGCTCGAGCCCGGTGGCGCGGACGGCGGCGACGGCCTGGAGCTGGCTGCCGCCGCGGCGCGCGAAGTCGCCTGAGGCGAGCCACTGGCCCATGCGGAGGAACTGCCAGTCGTGCCGGCCGGCGGGGGTGAAGGTGACGAAGCTCGCCTCGGGCATGCGGTTGGCCGGCTTGTCGAGGAGTTCGACGCTGATCTCGAGGCGGTGGGCATCGAGGGGCGCGGAAGCGGTAGGCCACTTCGCGCGGGGCGCCGAGCAGGGCGTGCGCGTCGGCGTCGAGGAGAAGTGCGCCGTTGCGGCGGGCGGGGGCGAAGCTGCCGGAGCGGGCGGTGTTGGCGTTCTCGAGGCCGGGCTTGCCGAAGTCCTGTAGCGCCCATTCGTGGCGGTTCGAGAGGTAGGTGTCGCGGTGCGAGGCGGCGCCGGCGGCATCGTAGCTCTCGTAGCGGTAGCCGAGGAGGCTGCCGGCTTCGCCGCGGAGCTCGACCCCGGCGGGGGAGCGGATCGCGGCGATGTCGCCGGTCTCGGGGTCGGTTTCCACGCTCCAGCCGTCGAGGCTGGAGGCGTCGGCCGGGTTGGCGCTCGGCCCGGGCCCGGTCGGCGGGCTCGAGTTCGGCGACGGCGGCATCGAGATAGGCCCGCTGCTCGGCCCAGGAGGCTTCCGAATAGGCGAAGCGGTAGTCGCTCTTGCGGGCGGCCTCGAAGGCCAGCCGGTCCCAGGCGGTCTCGTCGCGCAGGTAGGACTTGATGTCGACGCCCCAGGTGTGCTCGGCGACCATGGTGAGGCCGCGTCCGAAGGCGAGGCGCGACGGCGTCAGCGCTCTCCTCGAAGCGGTCGTAGAGCCGCTGCAGGGCGAGGAAGCGGGCGATCTTCTCGGGATCGGTGGCGGCGCCGTGGATCCAGCTGTCGCCGATCTCGCGCTCGAACACCGGGAACTCGTCGCGGCGCTGCCCAGAGCAGCCGGCCGTAGTCCTCGAGCGTCGAGGCCTGGAGCGTCGCGCCTTCGTTGGCGGCCTGCAGGTGCCGGTAGCGCCTCGGCCGTCTGCGGCACGCTTTGCGGGCCGATGTTGTCGTTGGTGTGGGCGAAGCTGAGGCCCTCGTCGAAGCCGTCCGGGAAGTGCGTCTCGCCGTAGGACTTCTGGTACATGACGACGATCTCGGAGCCGTCCGGCGCGCGCCAGCGGAAGACGTCGGGCACGTCCGGGCACCTGCGAGGCGGTGTTGACGCCCAGGTGCAGGAAGCTGCAGCCCGGCTTCGGCCAGCAGCGGCACGATGCCGATGGTGTGGCCGGGCACGTCGGTCATCTTGGCGGCGATGGTCTGCTTGCCGAAGCGGCGGTCGAGCTCCTTGCTGAAGGACAGCCCGGCGCGGAACAGGGCCGGCGACATCAGCTCGGAATGGGTGGTGAAGGGCAGCCCGTGCCAGCGGATCAGGCCGCGCTCGATGGCGCGCTCGAGCCGCTTCACCCGCGCCGGCATCCTGCGAGTTGAGGTGATCCCAGATCAGCCAGGCGCCGGTGGTCCAGATGAAGCGCGGCGTCTCCGGGTTCTCGGCGTAGAAGTGCTCGCCGGTGTCGATCGCCTGCGGGATGAAGCGCTCGTGATACTGGGCGCGCACCTTGGCCGCGTGGTCGGTGAAGCCGATGTCGAGATGGGTCTTGAAGACCAGGTGGATGGTGCGCGGTCATGGAGGTCTCGTCAGCCCACGGTGCCGCGGACGACGAGGCGCGTCGTCACGGTTTCGGTGAGCGAGGGGGAGGTGGGGTTCTTGAGCCGGCGCAGGATCAGCCGGACCAGCGCCTGCACGCGCTCGTCGAGGTCGATCTTCACCGTGGTGAGGTTGTAGCTCTTCCAGTGCGCCTGGAGGATGTCGTCGAAGCCGACGACCTTCACGTCCTGCGGCACCCGCAGGCCGAGCTCGTGCCGCAGCGCGTCGATGACGCCGAAGGCGCCGACGTCGTTGGCGGCAAAGATCGCGTCCACCGTCTCGCCGATGCGGAACAGGTTGAGCGTCTCGCGATAGGCGGTGTCGTAGGTGTAGTCGCCCGGCATCACGACGGGCGGCTCGAGGCCGCGCTCCGCCATGACCGTGCGCACCATGTTCTCGCGCTCGACGGTGGCGAGCGAATGCGTGACGCCGGCGAGGAAGGCGATGCGCCGCGCGCCGTAGCCCTGCAGCAGCGCGATGGCCTGCTCGATGCCGTCGCGCTGGAGGACGTTGAGCTTGTCGAACAGCGGCGCCGCCGCCTCGTCCTCGACATCCTCGCCGTGCGGATAGGCGACATAGATCGGAACGGCGCGATCGAGGACGCGGGAGATGCGTGTGCGGCCTGACGTTCTCGGTGAAGACGATCACCGAGTCCGGGTTGAAGCCCTTCATGTAGGTGAGCAGCGTCTCGTCCATGCTGAGGTCGGTCCGCGTCTTGAACAGCAGCGTCGCGAAGCCTTCCGCCTGCAGGGCGGTGGTCAGCGCGTCGATCTCCTGGCTTTCCCAGGGGCTGCAGACGTCCGGGACGATGACGCCGACGAGGTGCGAGCGGCCGGTGACCATGGAGCGCGCGGCCATGTCGGGCGTGTAGTTCAGCTCCTGCGCGATGCGCAGGATCCGGTCGCGCTTCTCCGGCTTGATCGAGGCGTGCGGATTGAAGGCGCGCGACACGGCCACGCGCGAGACATTGGCGCGGCGGGCCACCATGTCGGCCGTCGGACGGCTCCTGTTCCTGCTGCCTTGCTCGCTCAAAAGGTCTGCCTTGCTGCCCTAATTGAAATCGTGTGCAAAACGCTTCTCGCGGTTGGGTTCGCGCTCTGTCAAGCGCGATCGGCCGGGCTGGCGACCTAACCTCCTGAGATTACAGAACAATCTCTAAAACCGCGGTTTTGGAACAAACATTCCATCTCTGCCGTCATTCCGCGCGTCATCCGAAACATTCATTCTGCGCCTTGACGGAGAATGCAAGCGTGTTCATTCTCGTTAGGTGAACCGCGAACCGGCTGCTTGGGCCGGCGTGGTCGCCAATCGGCTGCCGGCAAACCGGAGCCATCAAGGGAGGAATTTTGCGATGAGCAATCGCCTGCGCGCCCTTTACCTGGGCCTCGCAACTGCAACGACCATGATCACCCCCGCCTTCGCCGTGGACCTGACGGTGATCTGCCGCTGCGTCGTCGGCGGCGTGAACAGCGAGACCGCGACCTGGATCAAGGAAAGCGTGATCCCCAAGTTCACCGAGAAGATGAAGGCCGAGGGCAAGGACGTCACCGTCAAGCTGAACGAGTTCGGCGGCTCGGACGAGCAGATGACGCAGCAGCTGGCGCTCGACTTCTCGACCGGCGCCGGCGCGGACGTCTCGGCCTTCGACGGCTTCCTCATCCCCTCCTTCGTCGAGGGCGGGCTGCTGAAGCCGCTCGATGAAGTTGCCGGCCCCGAGGTCAACAACTGGGAAGGCTGGAGCCACATCTCCGAGGGCTCCAAGGCGCTGATGAGCTACCAGGGCAAGGCTTACGGCCTGGCGCTCGGCACCGACGTGCGCGCCATCTTCGTGCGCAAGGAACTGCTGAAGTCGGCCGGGCTCGACCCCGACAACTTCCAGCCCAAGTCCTGGGCCGAGCTGCTCGACGCCGCCCGCGCCATCAAGAAGGCCAACCCCAACTCCTTCCCGCTGCAGCTCAATGCCGGCGTGAACATGGGCGAAGCCACGACCATGCAGGGCTACTACATGGCCATCCTCGGGACGGGCGAGAGCGTCGTCGACGAGAACGGCAAGTACATCGTCTCGAGCCAGGGCATCCTCGACACGCTGAACCTCTACAAGACCATCTATGTGGACGAAAAGCTCGGCGACCAGCGCGCGCAGCTGCTCGCCGACGGCCGCAACCAGAGCTTCACCAACTTCCGTGACGGCAAGACCGCGCTGCTGGTCGAGGGCGACTGGTTCTTCAACTCGGTGATGGCGCCGGGCGCCGAGTTCGGCCTCGATAACCGCGATGCGGAAGTCACCTGGGCCTCGATGCCGGCGCAGGAGCCGGGCAAGGGCTATCGCGGCCAGGACTTCGTCACCGTCTCGGGCGGCACGGGCTTCGTGCTCAACCCCGCGACCAAGAACCCGGCCGAGGCCTGGGCGCTGCTCAGCTTCATGAACAGCCAGGAAGAGCTCACCTCGTTCCAGGGCTATCGCGAGGCGCGCCGCATCCGCGACGACGTGGCGACGCCGAACAACGTCTACCTGCAGGAGACCGCAGAAGTCCCTGCTGCCGCTCACCACGGCCCGGCCGAACGATCCGAACTACAACAAGGTCTCGGCCGAGATCCAGCGCATGACCGAGAGCGTCGTCTCCGGTGAACTCAGCCCCGAAGACGCCATGGCCCAGTACAAGGCCGCGGTGATCGGCATCGTGGGCGAAGAGAACACCGTCTCGAAGCTCTGAGGATCAACCATCCTCCCTGCCGCCCGGCGTCTCCTTTTGCGCCGGGCGGTTCCCTGGGGCGCCTCCCCGGCGTGTTCGCGACCGGGGAGGCCTCTTTGTTTGCGCGGGTTGTGATTTTGCTTGAAGAGATGAAGCCGCTGACCGACGGCCCCCTCCCAGCCTCCCCGCATGAAGGGGGACGGTGAAGAGTCGAGGCTGTGGCTCGACCGTGCCAAATACACCGGCGGGCACCTCCGCGCCTTCATGGGGGAGGCCGGGAAGGGGGCCGTCTGTGGATCGGCGTGCACTCCCCATGAAGAAGCGCAGTTTCTCGCTGCTTTCCAACTCGCGCGGGTGCGGTGTTCCTGGCGCCGGCGGCGGCGCTGGTCGGCGTGTTCGTGCTGCTGCCGTTCTTCTGGGTGATCTTCGTTTCGTTCACCAACCGGACGCTGCTCGGAAAGACGGCGCTCAACCCCGATTTCGTCGGGCTCGCCAACTACGTGAAGCTGTTCGACCCGGTGAATTTCTTCACCCGCGGGCAGTTCGGCTTCTCGCTGATCCTCACCACGCAGTTCGTGCTTCTCTCCGCGCTGGTCGGGCAGGCGCTGCTCGGGCTGCTGCTTGCCTGGCTGATGCAGACCATCCCGCCGGCGCTGAAGCGCGTGGTCGAGGCCTGCGTGATCGCCGCGTGGATCCTGCCCGAGGTGGTGATCGGCTTTGCCTGGTTCGCCTTCCTCAACTACGAGCACGGCACGCTGAACATGATGCTCGCAGGGGCTCGGCCTGCCGCGCCGGGGACTTCCTGCTGCAGCAGCCGTTCTGGGTCATCGTCGTCTTCAACACCTGGCGCGGCGCGGCGTTCTCGATGATGCTGTTCAACTCGGCCTTCTCGTCGATCCCGCCGAGCTATTTCCAGGCCGCAGACGTTGCCGGCGCATCGAGCTGGCAGAAGTTCCGGGACATCGGCCTGCCGCTGATCCGCGGGCACATCGTCACGGACCTGATCCTCATCACCATGTGGACGTTCAACGTCTTCACGCCGTTCGTGCTCACCGGCGGCGGGCCGTCGTACCGGACGGAACTGCTGTCGATCTACAACTACCGCGTGGCCTTCCGCGACTTCGAGTTCGGCAAGGGCGCGGCGGTGGGCGTGATCATCATGCTGGTGAACCTCGCCTTCGCGCTGATCTATCTCAGCATCGGGCGCAAGAAGGCGAAGGGGGCGCAGCAATGAGGCTCAGCTTCCCGCAGTTCCTGTCGCGCATCGGGTTTTCGGCGCTGGCGGCGATCATCGGCGCGCTGTTCGCCCTGCCGCTGATCTGGTTCCTGTTCGCGCCGTTCAATGCGCGGGCCGAGCTCGGGCTCGCCATCCCGGACCCGTGGACGCTGCAGAACTTCACCACGGTGTTCGGCAACGCCTTCGCCATGCGCGGGCTGTGGAACAGCCTGCTGCAGAGCGTCGGCGGGGTGATCCTCGTCGGCATCGCGGCGACGCTGGCGGCCTATGCGCTGCAGCCGCTCGTCGATCCCCGGCAAGGGCGCGGTGACCTATGTGCTGCTGCTGTTCTCGTCGGTGGTGTCGGGCTCGGCGGCGATGGTGCCGATCTTCCTCATCATCTCCTCGGTGGGCCTGATCGACACGCAGATCGCGGTGATCCTGGTGTTCGCCGGCGGGCTGCTGCCGACCGCGATGTTCATCCTCCGCGATTTCATCGACGGCATTCCCAAGACCTATGAGGAAAGCGCCATGGTCGCCGGCGCGTCGCCGGTGCAGGCATTCTTCGACGTGGCGCTGCCGGTGATCCGGCCGGGCATCGTGGTGGTGGTGGTCTGGGGCTTCGTCAACATCTGGGGCTCGTTCCTGATCCCCTTCATCCTGCTCCGCTCGGATGAGCAGATGCCGGCTTCGGTGGCGATCTACTCGTTCTACTCGGAGGCCGGGACGCCGATCGTGACGCTGCTCGCGGCCTATTCGCTGATCTACTCGCTGCCCGTCATCGCCCTCTATCTCTTCGTCAGCTGGAAGTTCGGCTTCCGCTTCTTCGGTGGAATCAAAGCGTAATGGCCTCGGTCGAATTCCAGAACGTCACCAAGAGCTTCGGCGCCTTCAGCGCCGTCTCGGACATCAGCTTCAAGGTCGGCGGACGGCGAGTTCGTCTGCCTGCTCGGGCCATCGGGCTGCGGCAAGACCACGAGCCTGAGGATGATCGCGGGGCTCGAGACGCCGACCTCCGGGCAAGATCATGATCGGGGCGGATGACGTGACGCACCTCCATCCGAAGGACCGCCAGATCTCGATGGTGTTCCAGGATTATGCGCTCTACCCGCACATGAACCTCGCCGACAACATCGCCTACCCGCTCAAGGTGCGCGGCGAGAGCGTCGAGCGGCGGCACAAGCGCGCGCCAAGGAAGTGGCGGACGTGCTGAAGATCGGCGACCTGCTCGACCGGCTGCCGAGCCAGATCTCGGGCGGCCAGCAGCAGCGCACCTCGCTGGCCCGGGCGCTGGTCTATCCGAGCCGGGTGTATCTGTTCGACGAGCCGCTCTCCAACCTCGACGCCAAGCTGCGGCTCGAGGCGCGCGGCTTCCTCAACCACCTGCAGCGCGACATGGGGATGACCGCGGTCTACGTGACGCACGACCAGGCGGAGGCGATGGCGCTCGCCACGCGGATCGCGGTGATGGACCATGGCCGCATCGTGCAGTTCGCGCCGCCGATCGAGATCTACCGCCGGCCGGCGACGACGTTCGTCGCCAACTTCGTCGGCAACCCGCCGATGAACATGATCCCGGTCGAGGGGACGATCGAGGGCGAGCGAGCTGCAGCTGCGCGCGCACGGCGTGCTGGTGCGCGACGTGCCGATGTCGTCGGGCATCCGCGCGGCGCTCGGCAAGGGCGCGGCGCTGACGCTGGGGGTGCGGCCGGAGCATCTGCGGATGGGCTCGCTCAGCGATGCCAACACGCTGAGCGGCAAGCTGTTCGCCAACGAGAACATGGGGCCGGAGAAGCTCGTCACCTTCGAGCGGCAGGACGGCGGCAGGGTGACGGCGCGGATCTTCACCGACGACCTGGTGGAGACGGGCGAGAACGTGGCGTTCACGTTCTCGGGAGCGCACGCGACGCTGTTCGATGCGGATGGGAAGCGGATCCCGGCGGATGGGGAGAGGCCGCTGTGAGTCGTTTGGTACTGGCTGAGGCAGACGGCCCCCTCCCGGCCTCCCCCATGAAGGGGGAGGTGCCGGCCGGTGTACTGGGCACGATCGAGACCCAGACCGCGGACTCTTCACCTCCCCCTTCATGGGGGAGGTCGGGAGGGGGCCGTCCGCTAACTGGCTGCGTACGGCCATGACCCAAACCATCAACGTCCACGTCACCCCCGCCGACCAGGCGCGCAACCCCTACTTCTACATCCCGGTCGACGTCCCGGCCGGCACGACGCGCATCGATGTGACGCCTCGCCTATCCCAAGGCCGAGGAC
The DNA here is from genome assembly GCA_963708965.1 of uncultured Alphaproteobacteria bacterium. Classification (GTDB taxonomy): domain Bacteria; phylum Pseudomonadota; class Alphaproteobacteria; order Rhizobiales; family Devosiaceae; genus Devosia_A. The sequence goes on from CAVPUP010000009.1 coordinate 400,661, forward strand.
TGCATCGTCGACCTCGGCATGTTCGATCCGCGGATGACGGACTTCCCCTCCGAGGAAGGTTTTCGCGGCTGGTCCGGCGGCGCGCGGGATCGGTTCTTCGTCGCCACCGACGATGCGACGCCGGGCTATGTGCATGGGCCGATCCAGGCGGGCGAGTGGAACGTGATCCTGGGGCTCTACAAGGTGCCGGCGCAGGGGGCGGAGGTGACTGTTACGGTCTCGCTCGACAGTACCCCACGGCCTACGCTGCCGCGGCCGGCGCGGACTTTTCCGGTGCGGCAGGGGGCGGGGTGGTACAAGGGCGATCTCCACTGCCACACGTACCACTCGGATGCGCGGGGGGCGCCGGAGGTGCTGCATGCGGCGGCGAGGCAGGCGGGGCTCGATTTCCTCGCCATCGCCGACCACAACACCATCACGCAGCGGCGCTATTTCCACCCGAACTCCTCGCCGGACCTCGTGTTCGTGCGCGCCATGGAGATCACCACCGCGACCGGCCACGCCAATGTCTACGGCGTCGACGACTGGGTGGATTTCCGCATGACCAGGCCGTCCGACGCGCACGTGATCGAAGAGATCGTGCATCGGAAGGGCGGGCTGCTGTCGATCAACCACGACAAGCCGACCATTCCCTGGGACTACGAACTGCCGCGTGCCGACTGCCAGGAGGTCTGGCAATCGACCTGGATGGCATGGAACTGGGTGTCGCTGGGGCGCTGGCAGGAGCGGCTCGCGGCAGGGATGCGCATCTCGGCGATCGGCGGCAGCGATTTCCACCAGCCGGAAGAACTGCAGCCCGAGGGACCGCTGGTGCTGGCGCGGCCGACCACGGTGCTGTGGCTGGATGAGCTCAGCGAGGACGCGATCCTCGCGGCGATGAAGGCGGGGCGCGGCTACGTCACCGAGGGGCCGCAGGGGCCGCATCTCGAGATCAAGCTGAACGGGGAGCCGATGGGCTCGAGCGCGAGTGCGCCGCTCGATTGCGAAGCGCATGTGCGCGGGGCCAAGGGCGACGTGCTCGCCTGGATCGACGCCAAGGGCACGATCGCCGAGCAGGATATCGACTCCGACGACTGGCACGGCGAACTGGCGCTGCTCGATGGCGCCGAGACCTTCGTTCGCGCCGAGATCGTCGCCCGCGACAGCCGTGCGCGGCTGGTCGAGGAATTCAAGGCCGCGGCCATGGAGCGCGGCGAACTTCCCTGGCAGCTCCAGGGCTCGCACCTCACGGACGAGCCGATCCGGCGCGCCATCTCCAACCCGATCTACATAGACCAGGACTGACCAATGCTCATCGGCAATGCCCCGTGCTCGTGGGGTATCAACTATCCAACCGGCAACGCCTATACCTGGGAGGAATATCTCGACCAGGTGGCCGCCTCCGGCTATCGCGGCACCGAACTGGGGCCCTTCGGGTTCCTGCCCAAGGACAAGGCGGTGCTGGAGCGCGAGCTCAAGAAGCGCAACCTGACGCTGATCGGCGCGACCCACGTCCACACCTTCGGCGACCGCGGCTTCGGCGCCGGTGCTGATGCGGACGCTGCGCGAACTTGCGCCGCTGATGAAGGAGCTCGGCGCCGGCCACATCGTCATCATGGACGAGAGCAACTGGTATCCGGCCGGCAAGGAAGGCGTGCTCGATGAGGCCGGATGGCAGGGTCTCGCCGCCACGGTGCGCGAGGCGCAGGCGGTGATCGAGGGCGAGTTCGGGCTGAAGGCCAGCTTCCACCCGCATGTCGGCACCGCGGTGGAGCTCGAGAGCCAGATCGACCGGCTGCTCGCCGATACCGACGATCGACCTCTGCTTCGATACCGGCCACCACGCCTTCTGGGGCCAGGACCCGCTCGCCTACATGGAGAAGGTCTGGGGCCGCATCGCCTACATGCACCTGAAGAACGTCGACGCCGGCCGTGCGCCAGCGCGTGCTCGACCGTCAGCTGTCGGTCGCCGAGTCCTATGGCGAGGGGGTGATGGCCCCCCTGCCCGACGGCGCCGTCGATATCCGTGCGGTCATGCGCTTCCTCGAGGACAAGGGGTTCGATGGGCCGATCGTCGTTGAGCAGGACATTGCCGAGAACGCGGCCGAGACGCCGCTGCAGCTCGCCACCCGCAACTTCAACTACATGCAGGCGATCGCGTGATGACCGGGAAGATCAAAGTCGGCCTCATTGGCCTCGGTGAAGTCGCGCAGCTGATGCACCTGCCGCTGCTCGCGGACGACCAGCGCTTCGAGATCGCGGCGGTGACCGACGTGTCGCCGAGCCTCGTGGCCCATGTGGCGGAGCGCTATGGGGTGAAGACCCGGCATGCCTCGGCCGAGGCGCTGATCGCCGATCCGGGCCTCGATGCGGTGTTCATCCTGACGCCGGATCACCTGCACGCCGACCTGCTCGAGGCGGCGATCCGCGCCGGCAAGCACGTGTTCATCGAGAAGCCGGCCTGCCTCACCGCGGCGCAGCTGCGGCCGATCCTCGAGCTCGACAAGAGCAACGACAAGATCGTGTTCGTCGGCTACATGCGCCGCTTCGCGCCGGCGTTCCTCGAGCTGAAGAAGCGCCTGCCGCCGCGCGAGGAAATCCGTCACGTCCGCATCCGCGACCTGATCCGCGAGAGCCAGTTCTTCGTCGACCAGTCGCGCAACATCTTCAAGCCGACCGACGTGCCGGCCGAGCTGATCGCCGACGGCAGGTCGAAGACCCAGGCACTGCTCAAGAGCGTGATGGGACAGGGCGCGGAGCCGGACCAGCTGCGCGCCTACCAGGTGCTGACCGGGCTCTCCTCGCACAGCTTTTCGGCGATGCGCGAACTGTTCGGCAAGCCGCTGAAGGTCGCCGCTGCCCGTCAGCATCGCGGCGAGAACGTGCTGGTGATGTTCGACTACGGCAGCTTCACCGCGCTCTACGAGGCGGTGATCCACGACGTGGCGCGGTTCGATGCCGGCATCGAGGTGCTGACCTTCAACCAGCACTTCAAGATCAACTACGACACGCCGTACGTCCGCAACCTGCCGACGCGGCTCGAGATCACCACGTCCGATCTCAACTCGACCGGCACCGAGATCGTGGGGCCGTTCTACGAGGATGCTTTCCGGGTCGAGCTCGGCGCGTTCCACCACGCGGTGACCACCGGCGAGAAGCCGAAGACCGTGCTGACCGACTCGCTGGCCGACCTCGAACTGTTCGCCGAAGTCGGTCGGCATTTCCTTGAACAGGATTGCCCCTGTCAGCCATCAAGCCTTTGATCTACCTTCGCTTCTTCCCGTCATCGGGGCGTCATCCGAATGCGATTTAGGTCATGGTCGATGACGTCCGGAACAATTCATGCGGAAAGCTGTCACAATGGAATTTCCGTTCCATTTTTCGCTTGCCACCAGCCTGATGCCGGATAGGCTAGCCGCAGGTCGGCGTCAGATTGACCAGCCCCGGGGATGGCCCCGCAGGCGAACTTGGGAGACCCTCACATGAAACGTCGTGCGTTTATGCTTTCGGTCGGCGGCGCTGCCGCCGGCATGGTGCTGCTGCCGCGGATGGCCTTCGCCGAGGCGGGCAAGATCGACTGGTACACCTCGTCGGACCAGAACGTCCTCGACTTCTGGACCAACATCGTGAAGCCGAAGTTCGAGGCCGCCAATCCGGGCATCACCCTCAACCTCGTCGACGCGGGCGACGCGCCGGGCAACATCGCGATCGGCGAGCGCGCGCTGGCCGCGCTGGCCAGCAACGCCGATCCGCAGGCCGACTTCTTCGAAGGCTTCGACCCGCGCCTGCCGGCCGGCGGCATCGACGCGGGCCTCTTTGTCAACTTCGCAAGGAAGCCGGGCTCTCGAACTACTCCAAGATCAACCCGCTGGCCATCGACATCCGACTACTCCTGCCCTATCGCGGCATCCAGGTGCTGCTCGCCTACGACACCACCAAGCTCGACCCGGCGAACGCGCCCAAGACCTGGGCCGACCTCGTCGCCTGGATCAAGGCCAACCCCGGCCAGTTCATCTACAACCGTCCCGACAAGGGCGGTTCGGGCGGCAACTTCGTGCGCCGCGCCATCTACGAGGCCAATGGCAAGGATCCGGCCAAGTTCACCGTCGACAACTTCACCGCCGAAGCCGGCGACGACGACGCTGACCCCGGCCTGGGACATCCTCAAGGACCTCGCCCCGTCGCTGTTCGACAAGGGCGCCTATACCTCGGGCAACACCCAGTCGATCCAGCTGCTCGGCCAGATCGCCGTCACCATGATCCCGGCCTGGTCCGACCAGGCGCTGTCGGCGATCAGCCAGGGCGTGCTGCCGGAGACCACCGGCCTCGTGCAGCTGCAGGACCTGGCGCTGCCGGGCGGCTTCTCGCAAGCTCGGTCGTGCTCGTCGAACGGCGCCAACAAGGACGCGGCGCTCAAGCTCGCCGACTTCATCCTGACCGAGGAAATCCAGTCGGCGGTGCTGACCGAGCTCGGCGGCTTCCCGGGCGTGTCGTGGGACTACATCTCGGCCGACCTGCGCGAGCAAGTTCAAGGACGTCATCCCGACCACCATCCCGACCTTCCCGGGCGGCGACTGGGAAAAGGCGATCAACGACGGCTGGTATCGCAACGTCGCTCCGAACGTGGATCCGCACGTCGTGACGACTACGACTGCCGGCGCCAGCGACATCGTCGGCACCAAGAAGCGCAGGAGGCCGATCGGCCTCCTGCTCGTCGCCGCGCCGGTGCTCCTGGTCGTCTGGCTGATCATCTGGCCGATCATCTCGGCCATCGTCCGGACCGTCTGGCTGCCGCCGCCGAGGGCGGCGGCACGGCTTCTCGCTCGAGACCTACCGCTTCTTCTTTTCCGACCGGCTACAGCCTCACCAACCTGTCGGTGACGCTCTGGACCACCGGCGTCTGCGCGCTGCTGCTGCTGCTGATCTGCCTGCCGATCGCGCTCTACCTGCGCTTCGCCACGGGCCGGCTCGCGGCCTATGTGCAGGGCCTGGCGATCTTTCCGATGTTCGTGCCCTCGATCATCCTGAGCTATGCGTTCATCCGCGTGCTCGGGCCGAACGGCACGGTCGACCTGCTGCTCAATGCCGTGGGCCTGCCGAAGATCCGCTCGCCCTATCTGACGCCCTGGGGGCCGGTGATCGGGCTGGTCTGGGACAATATCCCGCTCACCGTGCTGATCCTGCTCGTCCGGGCTCGGCAACGTCTCCAACCAGTCGATCGAGGCCGCGCGCGATGTCGGCGCCGGCCGCTGTCGCGGTGCTGTGGCACATCATCCTGCCGCGCATCTCGCAACTCGATCCTCGTGGCCGTGTCGCTTCGCCGTGCTCGGCATCTTCTCGGCCTTCACCCTGCCCTACGTGCTCGGCCCGGCCGCGCCGGAGATGATGGGCCCGTTCATGCAGCGCACCTTCCGCGACCTGAACGATCCGCACGATCGCCATCACCCAGGCGGTGATCACCTTCGGCTTCTGCATCGTGTTCGGGCTGTTCTACGTGCGCTCGGTCGCCAAGAACCGGGCGCCCTGACATGGCTCGCGTCCTGACCGAAAAGCGCGATCGACTGGACCGGCATCGTCTTTGCCGTGGTGCTGACGCTCGTCATCGTCTTCCCGCTGCTCGTCGTCGGCACCTGGGCCTTCACCAATGTGTGGCGCTATCCCGTCGGTGCATCCCGCAGGAGTTCGGGCTGCAAGTTCTGGAACCAGACGCTGGCGCGCGCCGACGTCTGGAGCTCGATCACCATGAGCCTCAGCCTGGCGACGATGGTGACGTTGCTCTCGGCGCTGATCTGCCTGCCGGCGGCCTATGCCTTCGCGCGGCTGGACTTTCCCGGGCCGCAACATCCTGTTCTTCTCGTTCCTCGCCGGGCACGCCTTCCCGAAGTTCGGCCTGCTCGTCGCCATCGCCGGCATCTTCCTCAGCCTCAACCTGATCGGCACGTTCTGGGGCGTGGTGCTGATCCAGCTGGTCGGCACGCTGCTGTTCATGATCTGGATCCCGGTCGCCGCCTTCCAGTCCGTCGACCGGCGCATGGAGGAGGCGGCGCGCGATGTCGGCGCCTCGCCGCTCCGCGTGTTCTGGTCGATCACCCTGCCGCAGGCCGGGCCGACCATCGCCGCGGCGGTCCTGCTGAGCTTCGTCGGCACCTTCTACGAGACCGAGGGCGCCTGGCTGATCGGCGCGCCGCAGATCCGCACCCTGCCGGTGCTGATGATCTCGCTTCATCAACAACCAGCCGGTCATCCAGTATGGCGCGGTGCTCTCGGTGCTGCTCTGGGTCCCGTCGTTCATCGCGCTGCTGTTCGCGCGCCGCGTCATCAGCTCGGGCCGCTTCGCCCGCGGCTTCGGCGCGCTAGAGAGGACTGCTGCATGTCCGTTCTCGACATCAAGGACGTCACCAAGAGCTTCTCGACGCACGCGCGGCGGTCGACAGCTTCAACCTCGACCGTCGGCGACGGCGAGCTGGTCTGCCTGCTCGGGCCGTCCGGCTCGGGCAAGTCGACGCTGCTGCGCATGGTCGGCGGCTTCGAGACGCCGACCTCGGGGCTGATCACCATCGACGGCGAGGACGTGACCCACGTGCCGCCCGAGAAGCGGCCGACCGGCATGGTGTTCCAGAGCCATGCGCTCTGGACGCATATGAACGTGTTCAAGAACCTCGCCTTCGGGCTGAAGCTGCGCACGGCTGCCGGCGGCCGAGATCAAGCGCCAGGTCGAGGCCGTGCTCGAGCTGGTCGGCCTCGGCGGCTACGGCCACGCGGGCGACCAACCAGCTCTCGGGCGGCCAGCAGCAGCGCGTGGCGCTGGCGCGCTCGCTGGTGCTGGAGCCGAAGATCCTGCTGCTCGACGAGCCCTTCGCCAGCCTCGACCAGCACCTGCGCGAGCGACTGCGCGAAGAGGTGCGCGACATCCAGCAGCGGCTGAAGATCACCACGCTGTTCGTGACGCACGGACAGGACGAGGCGCTGGCGCTGGCCGACCGCATCGTCGTGATGCGCGACGGCGCACCGAGCAGATCGCGCCGCCCGGACGTCGTCTATCGCGAGCCGCAGACGCCGTTCGTCGCCGGCTTCATCGGCACGATGAACCTGATCGAGGGCACGGTCGCCAACGGCACGTTCAGCAGCCGGCCTTCACCGTGCCGCTGCCGGCGGGCGACGGCCCGGCGACGCTCGCCGTCCGGCCCGAGGCGCTGGAGATCGCGCCGGCCAACGGCCAGGGCATGGGCCAGGATCCATCGCGTCACCGACTACGGCACGCATGCCATCGTCGATCTCGAGCTGCCCGACGGACGCGGCTCAAGGCGATGGTACCAGCGAGGCGCGCGACTGGAAGACCGGCCAGCCGATCGACCTCAAGCCGCGGGCCTTCGCCGCCTATCGCGACAACGCCGCCATCTACCGCAGCACCTGAGACTGTCATGACCGACGCGATCTCGGTGACCCGCAACGGCCACCGCACCTTCTTCAAGTGGCACCGCGCCCGGCGCCGCGGCACCGATCCGGTGTTCACCGGCCGCCGCATCCTCGAGGGCATGCAGCTCGGCGCCAGCGTCGAGGTGGATCTGGTGGTGCATGCCGACCACGGCTTTGCGGTGCTGCACAACCTGATCGCTCGAGCGCGAGACGACGGGCACGGGCCCGGTGCGCGAGACCTCCGCCGAGGCGTTGCGCGGCGCTGCACCTGCGCGACAATGACGGGCAGCCGATCGCCGACCAGGTGATGCTGCTCGAGGACCTCGCGGCGCTGCTCGCGCGGGACGGCGCGCATCCCGACGCGCTGCTGCAGCTCGACTACAAGGAGGACGCGGCGGCGCTCGACGCCCCGAGGCGATCGCCAATTTCGCGCAAGGCGCTCGGGCCGGTGGCGCGGCACTTCATCCTGTCCTCGGGCGACGCGGAGTCGGTGCGGGTGCTGACCGACAGCGCGCCGGGCGTGCGGATCGGGTACGACCCCTGCCACAAGGGCGCGCATGGAGCGGCTGATGGCGACGCGCGACTATGCCGGCGTTCGTCGCGGACGCGGTCGCGGCGTCGCCGAAGTCGGAGCTCGATCTATCTCGAGTACCGGCTGGTGCTGGAGGCGGAGCAGGACGGCTTCGACCTCATCGGCGCGTTCCACGCGCACGGGCGGCGGATCGACGCCTATACGGTGCAGCGCGGCCGGACGACGAGGGCATGGCGGTGATCGAGCGGCTGCTGGCGCTGAAGGTGGACCAGATCACGACGGATGATCCGGAGGGGGTGGCGGCGCTGGTGTGGCGCTGACGGGAACTGGGACGGTCCCCCTCCCCTGGCCTCCCCCATGAAGGGGGAGGTGAAGAGGAGTGCTTGTGGCTTCGATCGTGCCACATGCACCGGCCGGCACCTCCCCCTTCATGGGGGAGGTTGGGAGGGGGCCGTCCGGTACGGTGGCTCCCCTACTTCGGCTCCTTCCTCGGCACGTCCTTGAGCTTCTCCAGCAGATACGCGTGCGTCGCCTTGTTGGCGACGATCATGGCGCCGGTCTTCTCGTAGAACTCCGGGCCCCTGCCCCACCAGTCGGTGACGATGCCGCCGGCTTCCTCGACGAAGAGGATGCCGGCGGCCGTGTCGACGAAGCCGGTTTCCTCGAAATAGCCGGTGAGCCGGCCCATCGCCACATAGGCGCAGGAGTTGGCGGCGCTGCCGACGATGCGGACCGCGCCGATCGGGGCGCGGATGGCGTCGAGGCGCTCGTAGGCGCCGGGATAGAGCGACAGGCCGGGGGTCGGCAGGCCGGTGCCGATGTTCATCAGCCCGACTTCGGTCTGCTCGCTGACCTTGAGCCGCTCGCCGTTCATGAAGGCGCCCTGCCCCTCGATGGCGGTGAACATCTCGTCGGCGGGCGGGTTGTAGAGCACGCCGGCCACCGTCTCGTTGCCGCGGCGCAGCGCGATCGAGATGGTGTAGTGCATGCCGTTGATGAAGTTGGTGGTGCCGTCGATCGGGTCGACCAGCCAGCGGTGCTCCTGGTCGGCCTTGTCGACGGGCGGGAACTCCTCGCCGGTGAAGCTCCAGTCCGGATAGCGCTCGAACAGGAATTTGCGGATCAGGAGCTCGGACTCCTTGTCGGCATCGGAGACGAAATCGGCCGGTCCCTTGATGCCGATCTCGATCTCGCGAAAGCGCTTGAAATGGCCTGAGCGTCAGCGCTCCGGCCTCGCGGGCCACGGCAACCATGTCGGCGAGCACGGATTCATAGGATAGCGGCATGCGGGCGAATCTCCGGTTTCACCGATCATAGCCGCAAGCCCCGCTGACTTGGGCGGAACCAACTCGCGGAAAGATGCGTTTGCGTGTCGCGAGGGACCCTATGGCGAAGATCCAGATCGTGGTGCGGCACACCGGTGTCGGGTGGCATGTCGTTACCAACGGCAAGACAAGACAGACAGTCGGCAAGGCGCAGCCCTATGCGAGCCGCGACGAGGCCATCTCGGACGCGCTGTTCTCGGCCCGTATGCTCGATGCGCTGGGCGAGGACGTCGAGGTGATGCTGGAATCGCGGGACGGGATGCGTCCGGTCGGCGAGCCCGAGGAGCGCGTCTGGCTGCGCCATTGACCGCCCCGGCGCTCAGACGCGGACCTGGTCCGCATCGAGGATCGGCGGCTTCCTCAGCGACATTACCAGCAGCGACACGTAGAGCGCGGTCACGAAGCCGATGACCAGCGCGCCGGGGACTGGCCCCAGCGCGGCATTATTCACCACGGTCTCCAGCGGGCGCGCCGTGTCGTGCATCATCGCCCCGGCCTCGGTCTGGAGCTTGGCCGAGGTGATGCGTACTAACCAGCCGAGCAGCAGGATGCCGAACATCCAGATATAGTTGCGGCGCAGCCGCGCAGTGATTGCGTCGGCGACGCTCAAGTGAAAGCGCGGATGGCGCAGGTCGTCGGCGAGGAGGCCCAGCCACGGCTCGGCCTCGGTGGTGGCGCCGGAGAACATGGGCGCGAAATAGTGCCGCTCGAACTGCCGCACCCGCATGCGATAGACATCGTAGAACCGGTAGCGCCGCGCCTCCACATAGAGCAGCAGCGAGACAATGAGCATCGCGAACAGCAGCACGCTGTGGTGCGAGGTCGGCGTCGAGAGCGACACCGACAGCAGCGCCGCGACCACCGTGATGGCCCAGTTGCTGGTGCGATCCAGCCGGTCCCGCCAGCTCATCATGCGGGCGACTTCGGCGCGGTAGTAATGCGCCGCAGTGGTGGTCATCTCGCCGGCACTGGCGGGAAGGTGAAGCTCGTATCGAGTGTGTGAGGATTCTGTTGCCATCTCCACTGGACGACAATCCGGGGGCCAAGGTTCCCTAGCTTAGCAGGTTCTTTGGCCTGCGCGTCAGGGATTGCGGAGCCGGAGCGACGCCAACGGCCGTAATGGATCGCGGCGAGTGTTGACCTCTGCTCGGTCGCCCGACCATGATCGCCTATATGTTCATGCGGCGCAGAGCTTGCCTTCAGGATGATCGAGCCTTTTCAGCCCTTGCTGCAGCGCTGCGTTTCGGTCGATCTGGAGGTAGACCCGGCAACTGCAACGGTCTTCGCCTTTGCCGCCGTGCGCGACGATGCACGCCCTGCGATCGTGGGGAAGAAGCGCGATCTTGGGGCGGGACTCGATCGGCTGGAAGGGGCGTTGGCCGGGGCTACCCACCTGCTCGGCCACAACATCATCCGGCACGACTTGCCGCACCTGGTGGCGCTGCGGCCCCGTCTGGCGGAGGTGTTCGCATCGCCGATCGACACCTTGTGGCTCAACCCGCTGGCGTTTCCCCGCAACCCCTATCACCACCTTGTCAAACACTATCACGACGGCCGCCTGCAGGCGGGCCATGTCAACGACCCGGAACTGGATGCGCGACTGGTGTTCCAGGTGCTGCGCAATCAGCTGACGGCACTGGCGCAACATGACGCCGAACAGCCTGATGCCGTGGCAGCCTTCCATTTCCTGACCACCCGGATGGAGAACGCGGGCGGATTCGACGCAGTGTTCCGGGAAGTTCGCAGGGCACCAGCGCCCACCTCCCTAGCGGCGAGGGAGGCGGTCTCCCGGCTACTGAAGGGACGGGCCTGCCGGCTACGCGTCGACCAGATGCTCGACCGGCTGTCGAACCCCCAGCGCGGCTGGCCCATGGCCTATGCGCTGTCGTGGATCCTCGTAGCGGGCGGCGACTCGGTCATGCCGCCCTGGGTCCGCAAGCAGTTCCCCGATGCGGCACGCATCGTCCGACACCTGCGCGATACCGCCTGCGATCGCCCCGACTGCGACTGGTGCCGGGAACAGAACGATCCGGTTCGGGCACTTTCCCTGTCAAACGGCGTCGAAGATTGACCCCCGATCGGCGTGCAATATTGGCTCTGACGCAGTTTTGATGACTGTGACATCAGGTTGCGCCGATCAGCCGGGCTTGGAGCAAGTCGAGCTTTCCACGGCCGTACATCTGTCGTTTGACCAGTTTGAGCTTGGTGATCTGGCCCTCGGTCTGGCCATTTGACCAGCCTGAGACGATGGCAGCGCGCACGGCCGCGATGTCCCTGTCGACGCCATTGGCGAACGGCGCGACCAGGCTGGCGCGACCACGCTCGATCCAGGGATTGAGATCGGCCTCGGTCTTGCGGCGGATCATGACCTGGAAGGCGGCGACGATCTCGCGCGCCTCGACCAGCAAGGGTACGCCGGACTCGACCGCGGCGACGGTGATCGTCTCGGCCTTCGACAACGTGTCCCGAGAAGTGGTCATCAGCCGCGCGATGGTTCGGGCTGAAGGAATGCGGCGCAGGGTCTCCACGTCCACCCTGTCTGCTCGCCGGCGGCGGGTCGCCCACTCGGTGACGACCCGCAGGGAGCCCCGGAAGCCGTGGGACCTTAGCCGACGCCAGAGTTCGGTGGCGTTGTGGTGACCCGCGTTCCACTGAGCGTCGAGCCATGGCAGGTGGGGACTCAAGCGAGCTCTCGCGCACCCTGAACACGTCGCCGCGCTGACCTCGCAGAACCTGCCGCACCAGGCCGCGGCTATGGCCGGTGCGACGGACGATCTCCTTGATCGCCACATGGTCTCCGGCAAGGGCGAACACAGCGGCGTTGGCGTCCTGGCGGCGCAGGTAGCCCTCGTATTGGATACGCTCGGCGGCCGTCAGGAGGTCAGGGTTGATCGTCATGGCCCCGATGGCGGATCTGATCTGGCGCATGGACTTGCGGACCGCGTCGAGAAAGGCGCGGCTGGCGTTCTCCATCAGATGCCAGCGATCAGCGACCTGGACGGCGTGTGGCAGCGCCTTGGCTGCGGCCAAGGCATAAGCGCCGCCCCGGTCGCGGGCGACGGTGGCGATCTGGGGTTGTCCGCTCAGCCAAGCCTGGGCTGTGTTGGGTTCACGGTCCGGCAGCAGGCCGATCGGGCGCCGTCGCTCAAGGTCACAGATGATCGTCCCATAGCGATGATTGCGTCGCCACGCCCAGTCGTCGATGCCAATCACGTTGGGGGGTGGAGCCGCAGGGCAGCCGCGCCGTCGAACTACCCTCAGCAGGGTGTCGTTGCTGACGGGAAGCATCAGGCGCTTGGCCAAGCTGGCTCCGGGTCGACCGCCCAACGCCAGGCCCAGGTGATGGACAAGGCCATCAAGCCGCGCCGTCCGTCGCGCCCAAGGCTTCAGGACGCCGTCGTCGAACCGCTCCGCAAAAATGCTTCGGCCGCAGACGACGGCTTCACACCGGAAGCGGCGCACCGTCGCCACCAACTCGACGGTCCGACCGGCCATCGGCAGATCAACGATGTGCCTGCGGTAACGGCTATGGACGCGACGGCTCGCGACGCCGCACCCCGGACATCGACTGGTCGAGCCGGTGCTGCGAACCTCCACGGTTGTTACCGGGCCAACGGATGCAGCGCTGATCACCGCGAAGCCTGATGGAACTAAGGAAGAAGGGCGAAGAGCCGCTTGCATGGCGCTGATCCCGACGTGAACTCTCGTCAGTCCGCCACCCAATTTCATCAAAACTGAGTCAGAGCCAATTTTGCACGCCGATCCCCAACCTCATGGGGTCAAACTTGCACGCCGAATGACAGGCCCGGGATGCTCGCAGCGAACAACGGGCGCTGCTCCTCTTGACCGCGCACCGAGCCAAGGGGCTGGAGTTCGATGACGTCGTCATCCTCAATGGCGGGTGGGACAGGCTCTCAAGAGGCGAGGACCCCGATGCGCCGCGCCGCCTGTTCTATGTCGCCATGACCCGGGCGCGGCGGAGCCTCGCGATAATGGCGGACGGGCAGCATCCGTTCGCCCCGCGGAGTGAAGGCCACGTGCTGCGCCGACCTGCGCCGGCCGTCGCCGAGGACGACACACACTCAACTACACTGTACCAGGTGCCGGACCTGAAGAACGTGGACCTGTCGTGGGCCGGGCGTCTCAGGACAGGCCATTCCTCGCTGGCTGCGATCTCGGCGGCAAAAGTCGGAGATCCGGTCCGGATCGTCCGCGACGGCGCGAACTGGATGATGGAGGACAGGCAGGGGCAGCCGCTCGGCCGCATGGCCAAGAGCTGGTCACCCCCCGACGGTCTCCGCCTCCTCCGCGGCGAGGTCGGTGCAATCGTACGCTGGCGCAAGTCCGACAACCAGGAAGAGTATCGGGCCCACCTGCAGCGGGATGAATGGGAGGCGATCGTGCCTGAGCTGGTGTTCGGCTGATGGGCCAGGGGAGGCACTCTTAGGCCACGAGGGGACGCCGGCGCTGAAGATCAACCTGCCCTCGCCCACCCCTCTTGCATGAGCCGTAGCCCTTTCTCGTAAACATCGGCCTCGCTGGTGAAGAGCGGGCGCCAGATCTTGGTGGCGGCGGCGAGGTCGGGGAGAGCCGAGCCGAAGGCCTCGATGGTGAGCCAGCCATCGTAGCCGGCGCGCTTCAGCGCGTTGAAGATCGGCTGGAATGCGATGTGCCCGGCGCCGGGGACGCCGCGATTGTTCTCGGTGATGTGGACGTGGGTGATGGCGCCGATAGTCTCGCCGATGAGCGCCGGAACGTCGTTTTCCTCGATATTGGTGTGGAAGGTGTCGAACAGGTAGCCGTAGTTCGGCTCGTCGACGGCGCGGCTGAGGGCGGCGGCCTGCTTCATGGTGTTGAGGAAGTAGCACTCGAAGCGGTTGAGCGGCTCGACCGCGAGCGTGATGCCCGCCGGCGCCGCATAGCGGGCGGCTTGCTTGTGCACTTCGGCGCACCACTTGATCTCGTCGGCGATAGGCCCCCTGCCCGAAAACTCGCCCAGGGGCTGGTGAAAGGGACCGGCAGCGATGTCGCCGCCAATGGCGGCCGTGCAGTCGATGAGCCACTTAAGGTGATCGAGCGCCCCTTGCCGTTCGGCCTTGTCGGGCGAGATGGCGCTCTTGCCGCCGCCGGGCATGACACCGATGCCGGTGGCGAGAAGGCCGGCCTCGCGGAGGCGGCGACCGAGCTTTTCGTAGTGCGCGACGTCGCCCTCGAAGATGGGGATCTCGACCCCGTCATAGCCGGTTGCCTTGAGGCTTTCGATGATTGGCCAGTGCTGGTCGGTGACGTGGGTCGTCCAGAGGAGGAGATCGAAGCCGAGTTTCATTGTTCTTGCCTATGTAAACTGCCCCTCACCCCGGCCCTCTCCCCGGAGGGGAGAGGGGGCGATGTTGCACTGTCCTCGCCACAACGTCCCTCTCCCCTCTGGGGAGAGGGACAGGGTGAGGGGAAGGAACTTAGACATTGATCCACTGCCCCGATTTCCCCGAAGCGATGATGGCGTCGCATAGCTTGTTGGTTTCGAGCGCGTCGCGGAAGGTTGGGGCGGCGGGCTTGCCCGTCTTCGAGGCCTTCGAGGAAGTCGGCGACCTGGTGGACGAAGCTGTGCTCGTAGCCGATGTGCAGGCCCGGCACCCACCACTTGCCCATGTACGGATGATCGCCGTCGGTGACGTGGATGCTGGTCCAGCCGCGCAGCGTCGCCTTCGTCGCGGTGGTCGAAGTATTGCAGGCGGTGCAGGTCGTGCAGGTCCCAGACGATCGAGGCCTTCTCGCCGTTGATCTCGAAGGTGTAGAGCGGCCTTGTGGCCGCGGGCGTAGCGGGTGGATTCGAAGGTGCCGAGCGAGCCGTTGGCGAAGCGGCCCATGAAGGCGGCAGGCGTCGTCGATGCCGACCTTCTCGCACCTTGCCGGTCAGGTTGTGCTTGCGCTCCTTGACGAAGGTCTCGGTCATGGCGGTGACGCTGGCGATGCCGCCGTTGAGCCAGATGGCGCGTGTCGATGCAGTGGGCGAGCAGGTCGCCGGTGACGCCGCTGCCGGCGGCGGCGACGTCGAGCCGCCAGAGGCCGCGCCGCCCTGCGGCAGGTCGGCGATGATGGTCCAGTCCTGCAGGAACTTGGCCCGGTAGTGGAAGATGCTGCCGAGCTTGCCCTCGTCGATGAGCTTGCTTGGCCAGCGTGACGGCCGGGACGCGGCGGTAGTTGTACCAGACCATGTTCGGCACCTCGGCCTTCTCGACCGCCTCGACCATCTTGCTCGCCTTCGGCGGCCGTTCATCGCCAGCGGCTTTTCGCACAGGATCATCTTGCCGGCCTGCGCCGCGGCGATGGCGATCTCGGCGTGCAGGTTGTTCGGCGTGCAGATGTCGATGACGTCGATGTCCTTGCGCTCGATCAGCTTGCGCCAGTCGGTCTCGACGCGATTCGTAGCCCCACTGGTCGGCGAAGCGCCTTGAGCCTTGTCGTCGTTGCGGCCGCAGACGGCCTTGAGGACGGGCCGGTAGCCGGGTCGAAGAAGTGGTTGACCTGGCCGTAGGCGTTGGAGTGGGCCCGGCCCATGAAGCCGTAGCCGATCATGCCGATGTTGAGGGGTTTGGTCATGGGTGGTTCCTCGAAAGTGGGGGCGCCACACGCACGGAGTCATTCCCGCGAAAGCGGGAACCTCTGTTCGGGTGCACACCGAGAAATCGCAGAACGGAGGTCCCCGCTTTCGCGGGGATGACCCGGTGGGTGAAGGACGGTCCGCTGGTTGGGGCGAAGGCCCCGACCCGCAGCACCGCTATTCCCGCCAGCCGTGTGCGTCGCGGACTTTCAGCATGGCGGCGAGCACCTTGTTCCAGGTCTCCTGCTGCTCCATCACGGCGTTCGGGAACATGCAGCCGTCCCAGCAGATGTGGCGCATGCGCTTGGTGAGGGTGCCGGTCTCGTCGCGCAGCCAGTAGCCGGCGTGCTTGACCACATCGAGCCGCCCGTTGGGATCGTCGATCTGGCAGTGCCGGCCGGTCTTTTCGTGGGTGCCGGAGCCGAAGGTGGTGCCGTCGTTCTGGGCCACGTGGAAGTCGAGCGTCCAGGGTCGGAGGGCGTCGGCGACCTTGTGGTAGGCGGCATCGAGGGCGGCGTTGTCGCTCCACTCGAAATCGGCCGGCAGGATGCGGTCCTTCTCGGCGTTGGCGCCGAGGACGAAGAGCATCGAGTGGGCCATGTCGGCCTGGTAGCCCACGGTGCCGGGCATATCGACCAGTTCGAGCAGCTTCACGTTCTCGCGCCAGGAATGCATGCCGCCCCAGCAGATCTCGCCCTCGGCGACGATGTATTCGCCGTGGTCCCGGCGATCTGCCGGCCTCGCGGAAGGTCTCGGCGATCTTCTGGGTGTTACCCTCGGGGTCCTGGTCCCAGGCGTCGACGCCGACCGAGGAGTCGACGCGGATGCCGCCGGTGGGGCGGATGCCGATCTCCCGCATCTGCTGGCCGATGGCGCAGGCCTTCTGCACCTGGGTGAGGAAGCGCTTGCGATCCGCCTCGTCGCCCATGGCCGAGCCGCCCCCGGCACCGCCCCAGATCGGGGCGACGAAGGAGCCGACCTTCAGCCCATAGCCGGCGATGTGGTCGGACATGCGCCGGACCTCGCCGGGGTCGGAGTCGATGTCGAAATGCGGCGCGGTGACGAAGAGGTCGATGCCGTCGAATTTCTGGCCGTCGACCTCGGCGTTGGCCGTGAGCTTCAGGAGCGTATCGAGCGCAATGATCGGCTCGCTGTCGGGCGCCCCCTTGCCGACGATGCCCGGCCAAGCGGCGTTATGGAGCTTTGGGTAGTTGTTGGTCGGTTCAGCCATCTGCCCCTCCTCCCCGAGGGATTGGTTCAGTCCTCGTCCGTTCGCGCCCGCGGCTCACTCGCCGCCACCTGCGAGTGCCCACCCCTTACGCCGCCTTGTGCCGGAGGTTGAGGCCGGTGTGGGCGTCGAACAGCATCACCTTGCTGGGATCCCAGCCGAAGCGGACGGCCTCCTCGACCTTGACGTCGACACGGGCGGGAACGGCGGCGCGAAGCAGGGTGCTGCCCACGCGCAGGGTGACGATCTTTTCGATGCCGTGGTTCTCGACGTCGTGGATCCTCGCTTCGACCGGCGCGCCCGAGGCGACCTGCACGTCTTCGGGGCGGATGCCGAAAGTGTAGGCACCCTCCCCGGCGGAGGCCCCGGCGAAAGGCAGCTCGAAGCCGTTGTCGGCAAGCACGGCGCTGTTGGTGGAGAGGTGGCCGGCAAGCAGGTTGATCGCCGGCGAGCCGACAAAGCTCGCGACGAAGGTGTCGCGCGGGTTGTTGTAGACCTCGTGCGGCTTGCCGACCTGGATGACGCGGCCCTGGTTGAGCACCGCCATGCGGTCGCCCATGGTCATCGCCTCGACCTGGTCATGGGTGACGAAGATGAAGGTGGCACCCAGCCGCATCTGCAGGTCCTTGAGCTCACTCCGCATCGCCTCGCGGAGCTTGGCATCGAGGTTGGAAAGCGGCTCGTCCATGAGGAACACCTGCGGCTCGCGCACGATGGCCCGGCCGATCGAAACGCGCTGCATCTCGCCGCCGGAGAGCCGGTCCGTCTTGCGATCCATGCAGGTGCTCGATGCGCAGGGTGCGCGCCGCATAGTCGAGGCGGCGGTCGATCTCCGCCTGCGGGGTCTTCCGCACCGGTGACTTCAGCGGGAAGGTCAGGTTCTCGCGCACGGTGAGGCGCGGATAGAGCGAGTATTGCTGCAGGACGAGGGCCACGTCGCGCTCGGCGGGCCCCCAGTCGCCGACGTCGACGCCGTTGATGCGGATGTGGCCGGAAGTCGGCTTTTCGAGCCCGGCGATGAGGCGCAGCGTCGTCGTCTTGCCGGCGCCCGTGGGACCCAGGAGGACGAAGAACTCGCCGTCGCGGACATCGAGCTCGAGGTCCGCGAGCGCGGTGTTGTGGCCGAAGGTCTTGGAGATGTTCTCTAGCTGGATGCGGGCCATCGGTTGCTCACGGAAGACGGATGCCGAGCGAAGCGCCCGAGTTGCGATCAAAGAAATGCGCCTGGGCCGGGTCGATGCGGGCCCAGACCCGCTCGCCAGGGGTGCGGACGAAGCCGGTGTGGGTGCGGGCCCGCAGGGTCTGCGCGCCAACCTTCAGGTCGACGATGTCGAACGGGCCATAGGGCTGGATGAGGTGGGCTTCGACACTCCGGTAGCCGGGCTGCTCGTCGTGGCTGAGCAGCACGCCCTCGGGACGGATGCCCAGCGCGATGGCCTCCGCCTGCTGGGCGCCGAGCATCGCAACGAGCTCGCGCGGCATGGCGAAGCTTTCGCCATCGAGCTGCACCGCCACCTGCCCGCCGGAGTCGACCACGGCGGCGTCGGCGATGTTCATCACCGGCGAGCCGATGAACTGGGCGACGAAGAGATTGGCCGGATGGAGATAGACCTCGGACGGGGTGCCAACCTGTTGCAGCACGCCATCATGCATGACGACGATACGGTCGGCGAGCGACATGGCCTCGACCTGGTCGTGGGTGACGTAGATCGAGGTGGAGCCGTTCTCGAGGTGAAGGCGCTTGAGCTCGACCCGCATGTCCTCGCGCAGCTTGGCATCGAGCGCGCCGATCGGCTCATCGAGCAGCAGGGCCTTGGGGCGGCGGACCAGCGCCCGGCCGATCGCGACGCGCTGCATGTCGCCGCCGGAAAGGGCAGAGGGGCGGAGCTTCAGCAGGTGGTGGATATCGAGCGCATCGGCCGCTGCCAGCACGGAGCGCTCCACCTCGGCATTGCCCAGTCCCGTCGCGCGCAGGGGGAAGGCGATGTTCTCGTAGACGCTGAGGTGCGGATAAAGCGCGTAGAGCTGGAATACGAAGGCGATGTCGCGCTCGGAGGCGTGCAGCGCCTGGACCGGCTTGCCGTCGATCAGGATCTCGCCGGAGTTGATCTCCTCGAGCCCGGCAATGGCGCGCAGCGTGGTGGTCTTGCCGCAGCCCGAGGGGCCGAGCAGCACGACGAACTCCTTGTCGGCGATGGTGAGGTTCACGTCGCGGATGACGTGGACGGAGCCGAAATACTTCTGGATGTGGCGGAGCTCGATCTCAGCCATGGCTGCCTCCGCGCACCGCTTCCGTGACCGAGACGGGACCGGTGTCGTCCTCGTCCAACTTCGTCGGCTCCGGCGGCGGGATATGGACGGCGACGTTGAAGCCGATGAGCCCCAGCAGCATCAGGGCGACGCTCCACTGGTGCAGGCCGAGGATCCAGGGCTGGCACAGGAAGATGATGCCGAGGACCATGCAGACCTGAGCGCCGGGCTCGAGAAACTTCTGGTTGAAGACGCGGACGTTCATTTGCGGATGGCTCCGAAGGTGACCCCGCGCAACAGGTGGTTCCTGAGCATGAAGGTGAAGATGGCGACCGGCAGCAGGAACAGCACCGTGCCGGCGGCGATCACCGTCCATTCCGGCAGGCCGGAGCCGATCTGGCTGGGGATGAATGGCGGCGCCGTCTGGGCCCGGCGGTTGGTCATGATCAGGGCGAAGGCGTACTCGTTCCAGGCAGTGATGAAGCAGAACACCGCGGTTGCGGCGATGCCGGTCGCCGCCTCGGGCAGGACGATCTTGAAGAAGGCCTGCATGCGGGTATAGCCATCGACCAGCGCCGCTTCCTCGTATTCCTTCGGGATCTCGTCGATGAAGCCCTTCATCAGCCAGACCGAGAAGCTCAGGTTGAAGGCGGTATAGAGCAGGATGAGGCCGATATGGGTGTCGGTCAGCTCGAACTGCCGGTACATCAGGAACATCGGGATGGCGACGACCACCGGCGGCAGCATGCGGGTGGAGAGAATGAAGAACAGAAGGTCCGCCTCGCCCTTGATGCGGAAGCGCGAGAAGCCGTAGGCGGTGATGGTTCCCATCGAGACCGCGAGCAGCGTCGAGACGATCGAGACGATCAGGCTGTTGAGGAAGCGGTTGGGATATTGCGAGAGCTGCGGCTCGTCGCCGACCTTCAGCACGCGCTCGCCGCTATCATAGATGAGCTTTTCCCACCAGGGCGCCGCCTCGTAGACCGCCGGATCGACGGGTTGCTTGAGCTGCACGCGCTTGGTGAAGCAGCTTCACGAAGGGCGTCACCTCGGGCTGGAACAGCACGGTGGGCGGCACCGAGGTCGCGACGGCGCGCGGCTTGAAGGCGGTGGCTCCGATCCACAGGATCGGCGACAGGAAAACCAGCGTCACCGCGATGATGGCGAGGATGGCGACGGGGCGACCGAAGCGCTGGCCGCGCGAGGTTACGGCAGCCATCTCAGCGCTCCTTCACGCGGTTGAGGTACTTCACGTAGATGTTGGTGATGCAGAGCACGACGATCAGCACGATGTAGGCGAGCGCCGAGGCGCGCCCCGTGTCCCAGCCCTGGAAGGCCATCTGGTAGATGGTGATGGAGACCGTCTTGACGCTGGCCGTGCTCATCACGAACGGCAGATCAAAGGCCTTGAAGGCCTCCATGGTGCGGAAGATCAGAGCGATCAGCAGCAGCGGCGAGACCAGCGGCAGGGTGATGCGGCGGAAAGTGTACCACCAGCCGGCGCGGTCGATGGCGGCGGCCTCGTAGAGGTGCTTGGGGATCGCCGACAGGCCCGCCAGCGAGAGCAGCATGACGAAGGGCGACCACATCCAGATGTCGGTGAGCGCCACGGCGAACAGCGCGTTGGTCGGGTTGCCCAGCCATTCGAACTTGCCGAGGCCGAGGGCGTAGTTGATGGGGCCCCAGGAGGGATCGTACAGCAGCTTCCAGAATAGGCCGACCACCGCCGGTGACAGCATCATCGGCAGCAACAGCAGCGTCGTGACGAGGCCCTTCAGCGGAAACTGCCGGTTGAGCAGCAGCGCCAGGCCGAAGCCCACCAGCATCTGGCCGCCCACCGAGACGATCACATAGGCCGCGGTGGTGGTGAAATTGCTCCAGATGGCGGGGTCGGCGAGCAACTCGGCATAGTTCCGCAGCCCGACGAACCTGGCGGGCTGGTTGATCGAAACGCGGTACTCGGTGAACGAGAAGCCCAGCGAATAGAGCAGCGGGAAGATGTTGAAGATGATCAGGAACGCGACCGTCGGAATGATGAACGCGTTGCGGATGGTGATGTCCGTCCATCCCCGGGCAGCGGCCCGCGAACCGGAATCGAGCGTCGCAAGGACAGCCACTGGTAACCCCCTCTAGTCGCCTGTCGTCGAGGGACCGGGGACGGATCCCCGGTCCGAAGTCCATCTTAGGAGGTCAGCCGCCGGCAGCGCTGAGGGTCTTGTTCCAGTCGGCGGCAAGGGCGTCGAGCGCCTCCTTGGCCGAGCCTTCACCCGTCGTGATGTACGGATGCAGGCGATCGTTCATCTGGAACAACATGTCGGCGAAGACAGGGTTGGCCCAGAAGTCCTTGACGATCTTCATGGAGTCGGCGAACGCCTGGTTATAGGGCGTGGCCTTGAGGAACTCGTCGGAGTTCAGGACTGCGGAGCTGCAGGTGTAGCCACCCAGTTCCGCCCACTTCTTCTGGGTCTCGTCCTTGATGAACCACTGGAGGAACTTGTAGGCCTCGTCCTGGTTCTTCGAATACGAGATGATCGAGATGCCCTGCCCGCCGAGCGCGGCATGCTGGTCACCGTTCGGACCGGGTGGGTTGGCGAAGTAGCCAGTCTGGTCCGCGAAGGGATTGGTGGCCTTGTTGGCGAGCGCCGGCATGAAGGCGAAGTAGTTCATGTTCATCGCCACCAGGCCCTCGGTGAAAGCCTGGTTGTTCTCGGCGAAGAATGCCTGCGTCCAGTTCGGCGGCGTAAAGGTGTAGAGCTTGCGGTAGGCCTCGAGCGCCTCGATGTTCTTGTCCGAGTTCAGGATGCCGTCGACCTTGTTGTTGGCGTAGTCGCCCAGATCGCCGCCCCAGGTGAAGATGGTCTGCTCGACGCCCATCGCCATCGCGTCATAGGCGGTCTGGGTATAGAGCGCGACGCCGTACTTGTTCTCGCTGGGCCGGGTGAAGAACTCGGCGATATCGGTGAGTTCTTTGTAGTTCTTGGGCACGTCGAGGTCGTAGCCGTACTTGGCCTTGAAGTTGGCCTTCTCGGTGGGATCCTCGAACCAGTCCTTCCGGTAGGCCCAGCCGTTGGCGTCACCCTCGAGCGGGATCGACCAGTACTTGCCGCCATACAGCGAGTAGTACTGCAGGGTGGCCGGCACGAACGACTTGTCGACGCCATTGTCCGTGACGAACTTGGTGAGGTCGACATAGTGGCCGCCGGTCGAGGCGGCGCCCAGCCACTGGCTGTCGCCCACGACCATGTCGTAGGCGTCGCCATGGGCATTGAGCTCGGCGAAGGTCTTGGTCTGGAAGTCACCCCAAGGGGTGGTCTGCACGGTGACGGTGACGCCCGTTTCGGCGGTGTAGTCGTTCACCAGTTCCTGCAGGTAGTTGGCCGGATCCCACTCGGCCCAGAAGATCGTCAATTCCTGCGCAAGCACCGAGGTGCTCGACGCCAGCATCAAGCCGATGCCGGCCAGGACGCCTTTCGTTCCGATGCGCATTGTTGGTCCTCCCTCTAGCGCGTCCGACAGCCGGCAAACACCGGCCTACGCCCCTCCTCCATGCCGGGGGCATGCAGCAGCGAACCGAGGCAAAAGCCAAACCGGGCCAGACGCCCCAGTACGTTCAACAGCGACGATCGAGGCCCCTCAGCCCCGCTACTTCCGGCTCCTCGCGAGCCCCCCGCCTCTCCCAAGGCGGACGCTCCCGGATGTGGCGCCCCTCGGCGCCCGTCGCCCAGATCTCCCTCCAATCGAGCGTGCGTCGCTACACGTTCAACATTCCCCCGCCCTCGTCAAGCTGACATGCTAGCATTTCCAAGGCACGTTGCTTCGCCAGGCGGGTATTTTGCTACACCTCCAGAGTATCAGCTTCGCTCATCGCCGCACGAACGAGCACCCTCGCAGTCCATGCCGCCACTTCGCGAGTCTCCTCGAACTCGAGGCCCCACAAATCCTTGAGAACTATAAGCACTTCAAGGCCGTAGACCAGCGACAGGGCCCTGGCCAGCCGCTTGAACTGGAAATCGGAAAGTTGGTCTTTCAGCGGCCCGATCGCCTGCTGCAGCAACTCCACCCGGTGTCCGCGCCGGAACGGCGGCTCCTCTCCCAGGGTACCCGCCTGCCGCCGCGCCCATTGATCCAGCGAGAGCTTCAGCGCCGCCTTGAAGGTCGCCTCGAACTGAGCCACCCGCGGCATGGTCTTCGCCAGCAGGTCGAGCACCCTGGCTTCGGCATCCTTGCTGTCGCTCCGCCATTGCAGGATTGGCCCGAGACCCTCGTTCACCACTTCCTCGACCAGCGCAGCCTGACTGGGAAAGTAGCGGTAGGCCGTGGCGCGGGACACGCCCGCCGCCTCGGCAACATCGCTGACCGACGGTGTCTGCCCCTTCTGCATGAGCGCGATGGCGGTCTCGAGCATGAGCTTGCGCGTCCGGGCGCGCGGACCGCGCAGCACCGGTTGACCGGACGAGTGGTTCGAGCTGTGAGACTTCCATCTCGAAATGATACGCACATTTCAAAATGCTTTGCAACGCAGCGCGGGCTCTGCCATGAGTGGTGCCGGGGAGGACGCGGGGATGCAGCGCATCTACGTGGTCGGCACGGCCGACACCAAGGGGGAGGAACTGTCGTTCCTCGCCGGCAGGATCCGTGAGCTCGGGGGTGAGCCGCTGATCGTCGACGTCGGCACGCGGCCGCCAAGCATCGCGGTCGGCATCAGCGCCGCGGAGGTTGCCGCCTTCGGTGCTCCGGACGTGCTGGGAGGAACCGATCGCGGGGTCGCCGTGGCCGGAATGGCCGACGCCTTCTCCCGGTTCGTGCCGACCCGCGGCGATATTGCCGGCATGGTCGGGATCGGCGGAGGCGGCGGAACGTCGATCGTGACGGCGGGGATGCGAGCGCTGCCGATCGGGCTGCCCAAGCTCATGGTCTCGACGCTTGCCTCGGGCGACGTCGGGCCCTTCGTGGGCGTCTCGGACATCGTCATGATGCCTTCGGTGACCGATCTGGCCGGGCTCAACCGGATCAGCCGCACCATCCTCGTCAACGCCGCCCGGGCGATCGTGGCGATGAGCGCCAACCGGCCGCGCATCGAAGGCGAGGGTCCGGCCATCGGGATCACCATGTTCGGCGTGACGACCCCCGCCGTGACCGAGATCGTGCGCCTGCTCAAGGACGAGGCCGAGCCGGTGGTGTTCCATGCGACGGGAACCGGAGGCCGAACAATGGAGACGCTGGTCGATAGCGGGCTTCTGACCGGGATCATCGACATCACCACAACCGAGATCTGCGACTACCTGGTCGGAGGCGTGCTGCCCGCAGGCCCGGAGCGGCTCGACTGCATCGCGCGCACCGGGGTGCCTTACGTGGGATCGGTCGGAGCCTGCGACATGGTCAACTTCTGGAAGCCCGAGACGGTGCCCGCCAGGTTCGCCGGCCGCACATTCTACGCGCACAATGCCGACGTTACGCTGATGCGTACGACGCCCGAGGAGAACCGGGCCGTGGGCGAGTGGATCGGCAACAAGCTCAACCGCTGCGAGGGCCCGGTACGCATGCTGGTGCCGGAACGCGGTGTCTCGGCGCTCGACGTGGCGGGCGGCGCCTTCGACGACCCGGAAGCGGACCGGGAACTGTTCGACGCGATCGAGCGCACCGTGAACTGGAACAGCCAGCGCCGGCTGCTGCGGCTCGACAGCCACATCAACGAGCCGGCCTTCGCGCTGGCCGCGGCAACCGCCTACCGTGAAATCGCGGTGCAGGAGTAAGCATGGCGGCGATCGCGCGAGCCGAAATCCTGCAAAAATTTCAAGCCATGGTGGCGCGCGGCGAGCCCATTGTCGGCGGCGGCGCAGGGACCGGACTCTCCGCCAAGGCCGAGGAGGCCGGTGGCATCGACCTCATCATCATCTACAATTCGGGACGGTACCGGATGGCCGGGCGTGGCTCGGCCTCGGGCCTGCTCGCCTATGGCAACGCCAACGAGATCGTCAAGGAAATGGCGCTCGAAGTGCTGCCGGTGGTGAAGCGGACGCCGGTGCTCGCGGGCGTCAACGGCACGGACCCCTTCGTGCTGATGCCGCAGTTCCTCGACGAGCTCAAGGCGATGGGTTTCTCCGGGGTACAGAACTTCCCGACGATCGGCCTCTTCGACGGCGTCATGCGTCAGAGCTTTGAAGAGACCGGAATGAGCTACTCGCTCGAGGTCGACATGATCGCCGAGGCGCACCGGCAGGACCTGTTGACGACGCCCTACGTGTTCAACCCGGCGGAAGCGGAGGCGATGACGCGGGCGGGCGCCGATATCGTCGTCGCGCATATGGGGGTGACGACCGGCGGCGCCATCGGAGCGCTGGCGGCGAAGTCGCTCGCCCAGTGCTGCGCCGAGATCGAGGCGATTGCGGCCGCGGCGAGGAATGTCCGGGACGACGTGATCGTCCTCTGCCACGGCGGGCCGATCGCCATGCCCGATGACGCGCGGTTCGTGCTGGATCGGGTGAAGGGGTGCCACGGGTTCTACGGGGCGAGTTCGATGGAGCGGCTGCCGGTAGAAGTCGCGATCAAGTCGCAGGTGGAAGCGTTCAAGGGGCTGAAGACGGGCGGCTAGGCACCGTGCCTCCGTCCTCCGCCCGGTCGGGATGCAGCAATGCTGGTGGAGGGGAAAGTGGCCGAGAACAATTTTGTCTATCCACGCGACGTGAGCGCGTTCGGCTTTGACTGGGGCCGGCTGGCGCTGACGGTGGCACCGGAGGTCAACGGGGCAAGGAGCTTCTCGGGCGGAGTGGTCGATCTACCTCCGGGTCAGGGGCACAGCCGACACAACCATCCGGGCTCCGAAGAGATCATCTTTGTCATTTCCGGCGAGGGTGAGCAGATGGTCGAAACGCCGGAGGGCGTGCCCGAAGTGCAGAAAGTTGGGCCCGGCTGCACGGTGTTCGTGCCCGAAAGCCGGTTCCACTCGACGCTCAATACCGGACCAGGACCGATGCAGCTGTTCGTGGTCTACTCGCCAGCCGGCCCGGAACTGGCTCTTCGCAACTTGCCGGATTTTCGGCCTATCCCGAAGGGACAATGAGGGCTTCCACTTCCAGGTGACGCTACTAGACTTGTCCTTGCACTGGAGACCTTGGCTCCCGCTTGAGTGGAGTCTGCGCAAGTAAGATCTAGCCGTCCAGGGGCCACGGCCCGCCCATGCTCTATTGTTGAGCGGATCGGTGTTGGCCGCCCCGAAGGCTTCCAAGGGGCGCGGTTGACCTTGGTGCTCAGCATGCAGCCATCGTCATAGAGGGCTCACTGGCCCATCATCTCGAAGTATTGCGTCTTGTGCCGTGAAGGCGCATCCGCGTTGGCCTTGTCGAAGGTGTAGGCGAAGCTGGTGCCCTCGATCGGCGCCTTCTTCATGCCGTCCACCGTCTCGGGGGCGTGAATGCCTGTCGCCTCGAGAATGGTCGGCACCACGTCGATGAAATGCATGAACTGCTGTCGCAGGCCGCCTTTGTCCGTGATCCGGGAAACTACCATGTTCTGGCGGATGCCGCCGAGCTTGGAGGCGTTCTGCTTGAACCCAGATGAATGGCGTATCGAAAGCCCAGGACCAACCGGCAGACATGTGTTGTAGGTCTGGTCGGTTCCCCAGACATCGTACCATTTCATCTGGGTTGCCGCAGGCACCAGTAAAAGGGCAGGTCCCGCCTGGTTGGTACGTAATGGCACTCAGGGGCTAAGGGAACGTAGGTATCGCTTCTAGGTTGATCCGCGATGGCCAAGAACAGTCGTACTTCGTCACCTTGGGTTAGGGAGCGTCCCTCTTAGTCAACCCCCTTTCAAACGTAGTGCCGGTCTTCAGTGATTTTTCTTGAACCTGAAATGCCCGGGACCAACCTCCCGAGCGGGAGATATTCTGCTGTGACAACGCCTGTCGGACATTCGTTGAGCTGGAGCGACTCTCCTGCGAAGCCCGTCGTCGGCCGGAGGCCGACATGAACCAGCAAATATTGCGCAACGCCACTCACACCAATCCGCTGATCTGCTTTTCGCATCTGCGCTGGGATTTCGTGCTGCAGCGGCCACAACATCTGATGAACAGGTTCGGTCGCACTCGGCAGATTTACTTCTTCGAGGAGCATATCCCGACCGAGCATCACTCACCCTATCTCGAGTACCACCCTTTCGAGGGCACCGAGATCGTGTCGCTGCGCCCCCGCCTCCCCCGCGACTGGAACGAGGAGCAGTGCAACGTCGGTTTGGAGAAACTGCTCCGACTGTTGCTTCGGCTGAACAATATCGTCGACCCTATCCTATGGTTCTATAGCCCCATGATGTACCGCTTCGCGCGGAATATAGAGGCGGCCGTTGTGGTCTATGACTGCATGGACGAGCTCGCCAATTTCCGCTTCGCCCCCGCAAATCTCGAACAGGCTGAAGCAGAACTCATGCGGCGGGCCGACCTGGTGCTCACTGGCGGCGCCAGTCTGTTCGAGGCTCGCCGGAACCGGCACGACAACATCCATTGCTTTCCGTCGGGAGTGGATATCGCGCATTTCGCGGCCGCCCGCTCGGACGTGACCCCGGAGCCCGGCATGCTCGACCTGCCCGGCAGGAAACTGGGCTTCTACGGCGTTATTGATGAGCGCATCGATCTGGCGCTCCTCGAGCGGGTCGCCCAGGCTAGGCCGGATTGGTCGCTGGTAATGGTCGGGCCGCTGGCGAAACTGAGTCCTGACGAGTTGCCCCGCCTCCCCAACCTGCATTTCGTTGGACCTCGCAGCTATTTCGATCTGCCTCGGTGCTTGGCGGCATGGGACGTCGCGCTGATGCCCTTCGCCATCAACGAAGCGACGCGCTTCATCAGCCCGACCAAGACGCCCGAATATCTGGCCGCCGGGCTCCCGGTGGTCTCGACGCCGATCGTCGACGTGGTGGCGGACTATGGCGATCTGCCGTCGGTGAGGATTGCCGATACGCCCGAGGCATTCGTTGAGGCCTGTGAGGAGGCGCTCGCGCTCGATCGCCGGCAGGCCATGCTGACGGAGATCGACGCGAAACTGGCCACCAAGAGCTGGGATGAAAGATTTCGCCGTATCTCTGCCCTGGTCGACGAAGCGATGGACCGCAAGTCAACGCAGCCAGCGCTACCCTTCATCCGACGCCTACCGACGAGTGCAGCCTACGACTATCTCATCGTCGGAGCCGGCTTCGCTGGAAGCGTGCTCGCTGAGCGCCTGGCTGCGGGCGCTGGTAAGCGGGTGCTGCTCTGCGACAGGCGACCCCATCTGGCAGGCAACGCTTACGACCATTACGACGCTGCCGGCGTGATGGTGCACGAGTACGGCCCGCACATCTTTCACACCAATAGCGACGATATCGTCGCCTACCTCTCTCGCTTCACGCCATGGCGCCCCTATGAGCACCGGGTGCTGGCTTCAGTTGGCGGCCGGCTCCTGCCAGTACCGATAAACCGGACCACGATCAACGCGCTCTACGGTCTGGACCTGAAGGACGAGCGCGAGACCGAAGCGTTCCTTCAATCTATCGCGGAAGCAGTGGACCCAATCAGGACGGCGCGTGACCTGGTTATGAGCCAGGTCGGCGTCGAGCTCTATCGTACGTTCTTCGAGGGATATACGCGCAAGCAATGGGGCCTCGATCCCAGCGAGCTCGACAAGGCCGTTACGGCGCGTGTTCCCGCCCGCTTCAACACCGACGATCGCTATTTCCTCGACCGGTTTCAGGCGATGCCGCTTCGGGGTTACACCGCCATGTTCGAGAACATGGTCGACCACGACAACATCGAACTGGCGCTGGGCGTCGACTATCGCGACCTGCAGGGCGAAACGGTTGCCGCACACACCATCTTCACCGGCCCCATCGACGAGTATTTCGGGCAGCGCTTCGGGGCTCTGCCGTATCGAGGCCTGACCTTCCGCCACCAGACCCTCGAGCAACGGCGTTTCCAGCCCGTGGCTGTCGTCAACTACCCAGACCCGAGCGTGCCGTATACTCGGATCACCGAGTACAAGCACCTCACGGGCCAGGTGCACGCCAAGACCAGCCTAACCTACGAGTTTCCACGGGAAGGCGGAGAACCGTACTACCCGGTGCCGCAGCCGGAAAACCTGGCGCTCTACAAGCGCTACCAGGCCCTCGCAAGCGAGCATCGCAACCTGACCTTCGTCGGACGCCTCGGCACCTATCGCTACTACAACATGGATCAGGTCGTAGGGCAGGCTCTTGCCACCTACCGTCGCCTGGCGAGCGCCCCGCAGTTCCGCGAACGTGTGGGGGCCACCGCATGAGACGACGGATCGTCCTCGCCACCGACAGCCTCGATCCCTCGGGCATGGGGGAGCACATGCTCATCCTCGGCCAAGGGCTGGCGTCGGAGTACGACGTTGTGCTTGCGGCATCTGATGGGGGCCGGGCGGGCTCATCAGCAGGGCGGCTCAGCGCGGCCTGCGGGTAAAGCTTCTTCGACCCCGACCGGACGGACCTCTTCTGTGAGTGGCTGACAGAGATTCGCGCCGCGCTTGTGCACGTGCACGCCGGCATCGGCTGGGAAGGATATGGCCTGGTTCGCGCCGCCAAGCGGGTTGGCATCCCGGTGGTGCGTACCGAGCACCTGCCCTATCTGCTCACCAGCGTCGTCCAGCAGGCCGAATATCGCGCCATGCTGCTTTCTGTAGATTGCAGGATCGCGGTCTCCCAGGCCGTTGCCGACACCCACGCGGGTCAGGGCGGCGGCCGGCTTCACGTCATCCTCAATGGCATCTGCCCGACGGCGGCGTCGTGCACCCGCGAGGAAACGAGAGCCGGGCTTGGCATCGGCAGGGATGCCCCCCTCATCCTGACGGTGGCACGCCTCGCGCCGCAGAAGGGGCACGATCTCCTTCTCGCCGCCCTTCCGGAAGTTCTTCGCGCACGCCCGGACGCCCGATTTGTGCTGGTGGGAGGCGGTCCCGAGCAGGAAGCCGTCGCGAGCGCCATCGTGGACCAGCAACTGGCAGGCAATGTGATGCTGCTTGGATCGCGCTCGGACGTTCCGGATCTCCTCCAAAGCGCCGACCTCTTCGTGCTGCCTTCAAGATTCGAAGGCCTGCCAATGGCGGTGCTCGAAGCCATGGCCGCCTCCGTCCCGGTCGTCGCAACCGCGGTCGGCGGCAACGTCGAGGCCCTGGGAGCCGAACACCCACTGCTTGTTCCCGCTGATGACGCAGGGGCGCTTGCAGCCACAATCATCCGGGCCCTGGCCGATCCGGCTGCCGTCCGGGCGGCCACCGAAGAGGTCAGGCGACGCTACGATGCGCGCTTCACCGGGGAGCGCATGTCGAGCGAAACCGCAGTCGTCTATCGTTCTTTCATCGGCGCTTGCGAGCCCCAGGGTGCTGCCGCATGAGCAAGATCCGCCTGGGTTTCATCGGTGTCGGAGGCATAGCGCAGCGGCACCTCGGGGTGCTGGAAACCTTCGGTGACGTCGAGTTCACCGGCTTCGCCGACCCGGAGTTCGACCGGGCAGTCACGGCGGCTTCCCGCTTCGGAGCACGGGCGTACCGGCGGCCCGACGAGTTGCTCGACGATCCCGATCTCGATGCCGTTTACATCTGCGTTCCGCCGTTTGCTCATGGCGAGGCCGAGCGGCTGGCCATCAGGCGCGGCTTGCCGTTCTTCGTCGAGAAGCCGCTTTCGCTCGATGGTGCGCTGGCGGAGGCTATTGCCAGCGAGGTGGCGGCCGCCGATCTGATCACGGCCGTGGGCTACCACTGGCGCTATATCGATACGGTCGAGGAAGCCCGTCGTCGCCTTTCCGACCGTCCGGCACAGCTGATCTCGGGGTATTGGCTCGACCAGACCCCGCCGCCGCAATGGTGGTGGCACCAAGCGCAGTCCGGCGGCCAGACGGTCGAGCAGGCCACGCACATCATCGATCTGGCCCGCTATCTGGTCGGTGAGGTGACCGAGGTTTTCGGGGTGGCTGGACACCTGGATCGCGCCGGCTTTCCCGGCCTTGACGTGCCTACTGCCAGCGCCGCGACCCTGCGCTTTGCCTCCGGCGCCGTCGGGAACATCGCCTCCACCTGCCTCCTCAACTGGGGGCACAGGGTGGGCCTCCACCTCTTCGCCGAGGGCCTCGCCATCGAACTGACTGATCATGACATCATGGTCGACGTCGGTGCAGGCCGGCCGGTACAGCAGGCGCAGGGCGATCCCGTCTGGCGGGAAGACCGGGACTTCATCGATGCAGTGCGCGGCGACCGCAACCGTGTGCGGTGCCCGTATGGGGAGGCGCTGAAAACCCACCGCGTCGCCTTGGCGATCAGCCAATCGGCACGTGAAGGCAGGGCGCTGGCAGTCGGCGCCGGCGAGTTGGCGCATGTCTGAACGGCAAATCCGCTCCCTTGGCATCGAGCGGGAAGGCCGAGCCTACATCTTTGCCTACGGTGAAAGCGATCCGCCCGACGGGTGCGTCCGGCTCGAAACCCTCTACACCGGCTTCTCCGCCGGAACCGAGCTGACCTTCGTGAAGCACACCAACCCGTATTTCCACTCGCGTTGGGACGGGGACCGCGGTGTCTTCATCACCAACGAGCCGAGCCTCCACTATCCGGTGCCGTTCCTCGGCTACATGGAGGTGGGTCGGGTGGTTGAGAGCCGCAGTCCGGCCTTCCGGCGCGGTCAGGTCCTCGCGACGACCTTCGGCCACAAGACCGGCCACACCGCGGATCCGGCTCGCGACGTGCTGATACCCCTGACCGACGGGCTCGATCCGATCCTGGGCGTGTTCGTCGCGCAGATGGGGCCGATTGCCGCCAACGGCATCCTGCACGCCGACGCCGAGTTCCATGGGGCCGGCGTTACTCGCCTCGGACAGTCGCTGACCGATCGACCGGTGCTGGTGATCGGCGCCGGCTCGGTCGGGTTGATGACGGCGCTCTTCGCACGCCGGGCCGGCGCCTCGGAGGTGGTAGTGGCGGATCCTTCGCCGTACCGCCGGGAGCGCGTGCGGGGGATGGGGCTCGTCGCCATGGACGAGGAGGAGGCATGGCAGCATGCCCGCACCCATTGGCACAGCGGCGGTGAGCGTGGGGCCGACTTCGTGTTCCAGACCCGGGCACATGCAGCCAGCCTGCACGCCGCGCTTCGCGCACTGCGCCCGCAGGGGACGGTCATCGACCTGGCGTTCTACCAGGCGGGCGCGGAGGCGCTCCGGCTCGGGGAGGAGTTTCACCACAACGGGCTGACGGTTCGATGCGCCCAGATCAATCGCGTGCCGCGGGGCCTTGCGCATCTATGGAACCGAAAGCGCCTGGCGGCAGAGACGCTGGCAATGCTCCAGGGCGAGGCCCCGTCCATTCTGCGCGAGGTCATCACCCACATCGTGCCCTTCGACGATGGTCCGGCGTTCCTCGCTGAACTCGTCGAGCGGCGACCGGATTTCATGCAGATAGTCTTCCAGGTGAGCGAGTGACGAGCGAGCCGACACGCATCCTGTTCGTGTTCGCCTGGCTGGTGGTCGGCGGCGAAGAGACAGAGGTGCGGCTGCTGGCACAACATCTGGACCCGGCGCGCTATCGCATCGACGTCCTGGCCTGCTTCCGCAAGCCGGGAATGCCCGAGCAAACGCATGAGCAGTTGCGCGCGCTGGGTGTCGACATCGACACGGTGCCTTACACCCTCTCCATGGAGGATACCGTCGCCTATCTCGCTCGGAAGGTGTCCACCTACGATGTCGTCGTCTCCTGCCAGAACGTCGCCGACATCTACCCGGCTCTCGAGCGAGCACACCTGCGGCCACCGCTGATCGAGCATGGTGGATTGGTCTCCGAAGCGCTGGCAGGCCCGAAGCACTTCACCAGCCGCTATATCGGGGTCTGCCGTTCCATCCGGGATGCCGCAGCCAGCCGGATGCCGGGGCGCGAACAGCATGCGCTCGAAATACCCTCCATGGTCGATCTGGACACGTACCGGCCGGGAGACCACCCGAAAATCCGCACCGAGCTCGGACTGTCCGACGATGCGCCGCTCATCGGGTGGGTGGGTCGTCTCGATAGCAAGAAGCGGGTCGAGGATTTCATCGATGCGGCCGCCATCGTGCATCGGCAGCGCCCCGATGCCCGCTACATCATTGTCGGCGGTCCCGACGCATTCATGCCGGATTATGCCGACAGGCTCAGGACGTTGGCCGATCAGCGCAAGCTCCGTCACCATCTGCATTTTCTCGGCGACCGCGCGGATGTTGCCTCGATCCTCGTCGGCCTCGATATCTTCACCTGGCTGTCGCGCGGCGAGGGCATGCCGCACGTCATCGCCGAGGCCGGCGCCGCGGGCTTGCCGGTCATTGCCACGCCGGACAATGGGGCCTTGCAGCAGATCGAACACGACCGGTCCGGCGTGTTCGTACCGCATGAGTCACCACAAGCGGTCGCCGCTGCCATGCTGCGCTTGCTCGATGATGCGGCACTGCGGAGGCGGCTCGGCAGCGCCCTGCGGCGGAAGGTACAGTCCGAGTACAGCGTGGCGGCCGTGATCCCCCAATGGGCAGCCGTTCTCGACGCCGTCGTTGCGGAACGCGCCCCGGCGCCGCCTGCACGCTTGTTCCAGACATACTGGCAAGGCGGCTTCGAATGCTCCACGCATCGGCTGCACAATGGGCGTCGCCTCGATCTTCTCCACTCGAGCGAGCACGATCGATATGCTGAGGCCGACTACCGGCAGCTTGCCGGCCTCGGCATAAGAACGGTGCGCGACGGTTTTCGCTGGCATCTCATCGAGCGGCAACCCAACCGGTACGACTGGTCGAGCATCAACTCCATGCTCCAGGCGGCACAGCTCACCGGCACGCAGGTGATCTGGGATCTGCTGCATTATGGCTGGCCGGACGATATCGATATCTGGCGCCCGCAATTCGTCGACCGCTTCGCCCGCTTCGCCCATGCCGCAGCGAAGCGGGTCAGGGACAGCTCCGACGCCGTCCCATTTTACTGTCCCGTGAACGAGATTTCGTTTTCGGCGTGGGGCGGTGGCGACGCCGGCTACCTCAATCCCTTTGCCAACGGTCGCGGATACGAGCTCAAGGTACAGCTGGTGCGGGCCAGCATCGCCGCGATGCGCGCCATCCTCGATGTCGATCCTCGCGCCCGCTTCGTGCATGCTGACCCGGCTATCAACGTTATCGCCGACCACAACCGCCCACACGAATTCTGGGCGGCCGAGGGGCATCGGCAGGCCCAGTACCAGGCTTGGGACATGATCGCCGGCATGAGCTGGCCACAACTGGGTGGCGCGCCCGAACTGCTCGACATCGTTGGGGTGAACTACTACTCCAATAACCAGTGGATCCATGGCGGGCCGCCCATCGACCTCGGCCACCCGCGGTACCGGCCGCTGCATCGGCTGCTGATGGAGATCTACGGCCGCTATGGCCGCCCGATGTTCCTGGCCGAAACAGGCATCGAGTTCGACCGCCGCCCCGCCTGGCTATCCTATGTGAGCGCCGAGCTTGAACTGGCGCGCGCCAAGGGCGTGCCGCTGGAGGGGCTTTGCCTTTATCCAATTCTCAACCATCTGGGCTGGGACGACGATCGGCCGTGCCAGAATGGCCTGCTGGAGCACGAGCGGATCAAGGGAAGCCGCAGGGTCTTTCAACCCCTGGCAGATGAACTGGCATGTGCCCAGACCAGGCATGCCGAGCGGTCGACGCCGGCTCCGGGACAAGCCGCGCAACAGGTCGATCCGGGCATATCGCACTTGGCAGGGGCCTAGTTTCGCTGTTTGTTCCGGCCGAGGAGCCACAGCGATTCCGAGGACCAAGGTGCAACTCGACCTTTTCGACGATCCGGATTCGCTTGCCACCAGTGAGATGGAGACGACCCAGCCAATCGGCTTCGCGTCTCACATCCTGGCGGGCTTCGAATGTGGCCACCTGGGGTGGAATGGTCATGACCTTCTCGTCACCACGCGTCACCTCCCCGAGGATCGGATGGCGGCCCACTATGCCACGGTCCGGCGCCATGGGATGCACGCGGCGAGGGACGGGCTGCCGTGGCGGCATGATCCAGCGGCGCGCATCGGGGTCGCTGGTGACGCTGGGTTAGGGGTGATCTGGGATCTCACCCACTACGATCCACCTCCCGATCCCGCGGGGCACGCTCGCCGCTGCGCCGGTGCGGCGGATGCCCGGCAACCCTTCTGGATCTGTCCCGTCAACGAGCCAATGCTCTACCCGAGGCTGGCCGGTATGTCGTGGCATGCCGCGGCGGACATGGCGGTGTTAATGGCGAACGTGGCCAAGGATCACCACCCCGACGTTCGCGTCCTGACTACCGATCCCATTACGGGCGTCGGAGAGCGGCAATTCGCGGCGACCGACAAGCTCGTTCAGGCGGACTTGGTGGATGTCGTCGGCATCAACTACTACCCCCACACCGCCAGAACGGCCCTTCGCAAAGTGCTACTGAAAACCTGGAGGCGCTACGGAAAACCAATACTGCTGTCGGAAACCAGTTGGCATGATGGTCATCCGGTTCACCACCGTAGGTATCCTGGCTTCGACAAGAGAAGTTGGTTTCGGCACGTTGAGCAGGAAATCTCTGTCGCGCAGTCACTCGGCGCAAAAGTCGTGGGGCTATGCTGGTACCCGGTGGTCGATTGTCCCCCTTGGCAGCAGCCCGACGCGCCTGAGCGGTGGAGTCATGGCTTGATCCGCAGCGATGCCACGGTTGACCCCATCCTTTCGGCAGCGCTCACCTCCTGAACTTCGCGCCGAGCAGGTGCCTCGCCGGAACCCGGACGCCTGAGGTTGGTTGATGGCTTGTAAAGGAGCCTCACGTTGCATCTCAGGCGCAGTCTGCTCGTCCTTCTTCTGCTCGTGGACACGGCACCGGCGAAAGCTGCGGAGTGGTCGCGCTACAGTGAGTTCCCCTTTTCCATTGAATTGCCGACGGGCACGTTTGCTGTGACCGAAAAAAGTGAGCAGCGGCTTGTCCTTCAGGACCCTGAAAGCCAGGCGCAGATCGAAGTGTTTGGCGGCATTAATGCCGAGCACCTCTCAGTATCGGAGTTTCGTGAGGCAGTCGAAGCAGCCGCTACCGCGAACCGCGTAGTGACTTACCGAGCTGCTGGCCGCTCGTGGTTCGTGTTGTCCGGCTACATGGCGGACGACGAAGCAACCACTGATCTGATTTTCTACGCCAAGTTCATGTTCGATCCGGCCGCGACCAGCTTCTCCGCCTTCGAGATCAGCTATCCAAGCGCTTCGAGGGCATCCTTCGAATTCAACTGTCGTTCGGCTTGAAAAGTCACTGACATCGCCCACGGGCGCTGCCGAGTGGCCGCGTTAAAGATCAAGAGACCATCGCCCGCGGTAGAGCAGGCAGCGTTCCCGCCGAGCCGGCGACCGTACCCGCTAACTGCCGCGTGCACGGTCGCCTAATGTAATGCACCGCGAAAAAGGGCAGTCAGGGCGTCTTGATCAATCCAGCGGTCTTGCACTGATCGAGAGTCAAGGTACTCACATCGAAACCGCCGGTGTTCGCGGTATTGGCGTCGGCATTTGTCTTGGCCGCGGCATCGCCGGAGCTGCTGCTGTTGGCCGCCGTTGTGGACTGGTTGGCGTTCGCGTCGGTTGAGGCTGTCTTGTTCGCGTCGGTGCTGGTGGAGGCGGCGCCCTTCGCCGTCAGGGCATCGCAGGCGGCCTGAACCTTCGGCAGGTCGGCCGCCGATACTTCCTTGCCGTCGATCATGGTCTGAGAGAAGGCTGCCGTTGAGAGCAGCATCGCCCCCGTAAGGGTGAGGCACGAAATCAGAGAGCGATTCATTCGTTTTCTCCAATCGTCTTGAATAGCCCAAGGGCCAACTGCTCGGGAGGCCTCAGGCCGGTTTTAGCGTCGAGAAACCAGGTGCGGCCGCTCTTCGTACGGGAGATCGAGGTTCCTGCGGCCGCCCCCGGCTGGCTCAGGCAAGTCGGCTACCCAGCCGCTCTGTTCAATTAAGATCTAATCGACCCGTTCCGCGCCCGTGCGCGAGCATAAACTGGCGTACTTCTACAGCGCGGAACCGCACACAGCGGACTCAGTCATACGATCCTTCGGCTCAAGATGATGGGCTTTGCTTCCGGTACTGCCCGATACGGGCGGTGTGCGTGGGCAGCCTCGCGGCATCGTGCATGGGAGGGAGGCAGTTATTCCGCTTCCGGCGGGGGTAAAGTGCCTGTTTCGATCAGTATGCCGACGGCGATGGGCTCGGGCGGCAACTCAATAGCCGTTCCCATCAACATCACTATAGACGCCACCGGTGCCGACCCCGCCAGCCTGGCACGCGTCCGGCAGGAGGTGGCCACCCTGAAAGCCGAGCTCCCTGGCCGCATCAAGCATGTCGTAAAAAGGCCGCGGGAAGGACTGGATCTAGTCCTGCCGCCGACCCACAAAACCAAGGACTCCCCAACGCAAATGCCACAGCGCATCCAGCGCGACCGACTGGCCATTCCTGCTCCAGACGCCATCGCGCCGGCCGAGACCGCGGTGCTTATCAGGCCGGCGGTCTCAAGCATCGAGATGCATACGAGCTCGGCTCGAATGAGGAGACGGCAATGCTCGCCGCTCAACACCACGCCGGGAGACATGGTCGGCTGGGACGAGCTGACGAAGTTCACCCAAGCCTCACCAATGCCGGCCAAGGCGCCCCGGTCATATCGGTAGCCACCGACACCGGGCTGGTGCTGCCGGTCGCGACCCAACCATCGTACGATAACGCATCGCGACGGTACGCCGGTGTTGAATGGAATTGACTTATCGCGCGAACCTTCTTCTTGCTGGCGCGGGACAGGGATAATCAACGATGCGGCGTGCGTTGCTGTTGGCGGCGCTGGCGTTGCTGCAGACGGGCAGCCCGTCGGCAGCCGCCTCGTCATGGCCGTTCCTTGGGCCGCTGAACCACGACGTGTTCGGCTTCGGCGGCGAGGTGTTGATCCGGATCGATCCACCTACCGAGGGGTTCGAGCCGGATAACCGGATCTTCGGCATCGGCTACCAGGCGCTGTCGGGCGACCCGTGGGCAGGGCAGGTTGGCGCCGAGGCCGGATTTGCCGCGCGGCTCGGCGGCCGGGACTCGGTGGAGCTCTGGGGCGGCGTGGTCGGCCGCTACAACTTCACCTTCGCCGATTTCCGCATCGCGCCCGCCCTGACGGTGGGGCTGAGCGTCGTCAGCGACCTCATGCAGGGCGGCGAGACCCGCCGGGTGGAGGAATTCGACGGCGACGGCACGCTGCTGTTCTATCTCGCTCCCGAGGTGAGCCTCGGCCTGGTCGAGCATCCCGAATTGGAGCTCTTCGCCCGGGTGCACCATCGTTCGGGCGCTTGGGGGACGCTGGGGAGGGTGCACGGAGCGGCCGACGTGCTGGCGCTGGGCCTGCGCTACCACTTCTAGAGCGGGAACGGACCGCCATTCGGCGGCTGCAGGACGTGTCAGCCGGCGTCGAGAATCTCTCGCGCCCCCTCAAGGTCGCGGCAGTCAAACCCCTCGGTGAAAGTCGCATGGATCTCGGCAAGGACGCGCCTTGCCGCCGCCTCCGGTGCGCCGGCCGGCGCGACACGGTAAAGCCTCGTCGCCCGCAGCTCGGAGATCCGGGCCCCGAGCCGGTGCGCCCGCTCGAAGCCCAGCCGGTACCAGGGTTCGGCTTCCGGGCAATCGGTCCGACCCTCCCTGCTCGCCAGCCCCAGCAGCAAGTCACCCTCGGTGAGCTGCAGCTCGGACAACAGGGCGGTGCCCGGGCCCCTGGCTCATCATCTGCAGCGCCGCCTCGGCCGCCGGCAATCCTTCGGCCGGTCGGCCCGCTAGGTGGCAAGCCGCCGCATGGATCCAGAGCACCATGGGCCAGAACACCGGTGGCGAGCGCAGCCCCTGGTAGACGTTGCCGATCCGCGTCGTCGCTTCGTCGAGCATCACATGGCCGCACCCGTCACCTCGAGCGCCTTACTCGCCTAGTTCGCCTTGACTATGTTTTACTCGATTTGACAAGTTGATTTCTGCCGGGGCCCAGCCAATCTCCCGTCATAGTTAAATGCCGAAAAGGTGCGTCTTCGGCATAAGCGTCGCAGCAGTGCAAAGGAGGATGAAGTGGCTGCAGAGACCGACATCATCGACGGGTGGCAGGTGCGCGAGGCACCGGATGGCGGCTTTATTGTTTGTGACGACCACGGCGTTGTTGCGGGTCCATTTCAGGGACAAGTCCGCAGCCATTGCCGAGGCGCTGAGTCTCCCCAAGCCGAGCAGGACCGATTGGGGGCTTGGCAACATGGAGCGTCGAGGGTTTACAACAGACGGCCGCTCGGCCGTTGAGCTGCTGAACCGTCCGACCAAATAATGCGTTAGTACCAGTCGTGGAGGGCCGGCCCCGTATCGTTTCCCTCACGGATATGGCCAGGGCGTTCGACGACAAGGCAGCGGATGCACAGGTGGCCGGGAGGCCGAGGTGACGAAGCTGCACGCCAAGATCGGCCAGCTCGCGTCGCTGATCGATACTTGCGGTTGGTATGCACCGTTGACAAGCCAAGGATGTCGGCCAGGTCGGTAACCAGCACCGTCCGGTCCGCGTCTCCTAGAGGTGGTCGGGAGGCGGCCCATACTTCGCAACCAGATCAGCGAGGAGCTGCGAGTCTTCCGCCTGCCAGTATGATGTTCCTGTCCTTGGCGAGCGATACAGCGGCCAGCCGGACTTAATGGTCAACACCGTGCCGTCAGGAATTGGACGTTCGATCAGGCCGAAAAATTGCTGCTGTGTCCCCAGCTGCCACGCTACCGTTGCTCTGCTAGCCATCGGCGCACCTTGGTATCGAATTCACTACAACGCGGCGCTGTCCACCAGGTTGCTTTAGGTGTATCGGCGCGCAGGTGCCAGGCGGTCTTGCTGCAGCAAGGGGTAGCTATAGCGAGATGCGCCACGAAAGTGCCGGTCAGCGAGGCCACTCCTGCGGGCGCGCAGCATTTGCCTGGCGCGCCGGACGTGCAATCGCATCACTACTGCCTCAGGACTGCCCTTGATCCTAGACCAGTTGAGCGGGCGGAGGAGCCCGGCCACCTCGAGGGCCCGGACCGTCAAACCGTATCTTAGGGTGGACATCGCCAAGTTCGTTAAGCTGACATCGGTCAATGCGGCGGCTATCGGCGCAGGCGATACGTTGCGCCGCCGGCGGCATGGAGGATCCGCATGAACCGGCGGCCGCCTGCCCGAAACATGGAGTCTAACATGAAGAAGTTTGTCGCCGTCAGCGGCCTGCTGCTGCTCGCCGCGCTGTCGTTCCCGACCTTCGCCCAAGATGCGATGACTGCAGATTCTCCCGACGTGAAGGCACTCGATACCGACGCCAGCAAGGCAGGAACCACTGCACAGGAGGTTGGGACCTACCTCAAGTCCCTTCCCGCGGATCGGCAGGCGAAGATAAAGGCCGCCTGCACCTACGTGCTTGGCCAGCCCGCTGACGCCCAGCGGCCGATGGTCGGAGCCTTCTGCAAGAATCTCCAGTCCGCAGCCCAGTAGTTCGCTACAGCGCCGTCATCGTCTCGCGGCGAGGCTCAGCGGCCCGGGCACACACCTGGGCCGCTGTCGATCTGCCTGAACGCGCCGTACCACTTGCCCCGGACCGTCACCTGTCGCGGACGTGCACCTGTGAGCGGCGCTGGAGCGGGTCACCGTCCGGCGGTGTCTGCTGGCCCGGACGGTGACCATGGCGCAGCAACAAACGAGGACGGTCGCCCGAACTCTTCCTTTAATGCGCCACCGAACCTAGGCTACGGCCGGGGTCCGGGAGGTACAGTAGCTCTTTCGGTCTAGAGTAGGCCCGAGCCGTCCGGACCGTCACGTTGGAGCGATCGCGCGGCCCTCCTTGCTCAAGGGGCAACGCATTGATGCACTTACATTCTTATCTCGCGCAGTGACGCCGAATGGGAGGACTAGCCCCCAGTTGGCGCGATTTAGCGCCGAGAGCAGAATGTGACTCAGCTTAGATGTGGCCCGACGCTGAATAACGCAGTGACCGCCAGCTGCGAGCCAAGGCGGGGACGTCCTCGCCGAGGGCGCAACGTGGTGACCTCCCGTTCACCACCACGATTGAATTGAGCCGACCGCAACGCGGCCAAGCGCTCCCAGGCCCTAGCGGGTCAGCTTGACCAATCCATACATTGCGCACGACGAACTTGGTCCACTTCGGGCATCGCGTTCGACCGCCGCCCCGTCTGGCTCGCCTATGGCAGGGCCGAGCTGGAGTTGGCGGGGGCCAAGGGCGTGCCAACGGAAGCTGCTTGCCTATACAGCGACCCGGATTGCCCCTGCCGGACCCAGTTCGACAGGGGGCGATATTGTCTAGAAGGCTTCGGCAAGCTTCAGCTGGCAGGCCTGGGCCAGATCGGCGTTCGGCTTGTCGGCGCCGAGCGGTGTCGCCCAGCCAGCCTTTTCCACGATCCCCTTGCGCGAATAGGTCGTCGCGCCCTTGAGCTCGGTTATTACGGACGCAGAATCGGCAGCGCCGGCCCGATCGACGCAGTACGGCGTCAGGGCCAAGGCAACCGCGGAGTTGGCCGCCTTCCTGGCCATCTCCTGAGCCGTTCCGCCAGTCACCCAGCCGCCCCAGCTGAAGCCCACGATTGCAAGAGCAATGGCGCCTACGCCCGCGCCCATGAGGCCCGGTTTTAGCCAAGTCGGGATCTGCATTTTGAAGTGTCCGATCTGATGTGAGACCAGCGGGCGGAATGCGCGCAAGTGGAGGAGAGTAGCACGAATTGACGTCCGGTGTGGCAAACCGCAATCGGGCTCGTCAAACGGTGCGCAGCGCCGCCTGCGGATCGAACGGAGATCCCGCATACGAACAGCCTAGACCGGCCCGACCGACACGGGCCTCACACTCTCCTTTCCATCAGCGGTGCCCTGATAGGCCCTGGGGTTTCTTCAAAACCTACTTCGGATGGCCCGCCGGACGTCGGGCCGAGCGTCAACAGCAGAAATACTCAACTCATCACCGTCAGGGGAGGTGAGGACCGGGCCTTCCTGTCCGTGGCATCAATGGCCTGGCGACAGCTCTCCGACTACTCCACCTCACTGCCGCAAGTCCGCCTGCCCATGGGACAAGGCTCGGGACCTCGTGCATACTATGCCTCCTGACTCCGCAGGTTCGAACAGTTCGACAAGGTGCAGAATGGATCTTGCAGCAAGATTCACTGGCCACGGGGCCTCCGCGACGTCGCCGGGAGTATCGCACCCGGTGAGCGAAGAGCCTCGGGTGCGACACCGAGGTTGTCAGTTACGATCTGGAACCGGCTCCAGCTACCCAGCTGCTGAGAGATAATACGCCTTGCAAATGGCGCGTTGTGCGCGCATGGTTGGTTGACGCTTCGCTGACATCACGCGATAGCCTCGGGACAGTGGTCCCCGGCACCTCCTTGATATTGTGAACGTGTAGACGTGGTTGGCATGTTGCCAGCCGGGAGCGGGTGTACGCATCCGCCACGCCGCATATCAAGAAAGGGCACCTCAATGATCGAAGGCACCGTCAAGTTCTTCAACCACACCAAGGGGTTTGGCTTTATCCAACCCGACGACGGAAGCAAGGACGCCTTTGTCCACGTCACCGCGCTTGAGCGGGCGGGGATTTCGTCCCTGAACGAAGGCCAGAAGGTTTCATACGAGCTTGAACAGGGTCGCGACGGCAAGGTCTCCGCCACCAATCTCGCGCTGCTCTAGCCTGCCAGTCACATCATGGCTTGGGCGTCGATTTGCACGGCGCTTGAGCGCAGACCGGATCCTTTGGTCCGGTGCGCGTGGCCACAGGCGGGCTTTCTCGGTCTGTGGCCGCACGTGTCCTCAGGAGCACGCGTGAAGCACCGTTACCATGTTGGCCAGTTGCTGGAGATGCGGTCTGCTCCCGGCAGCAGCAACCGGACGGCCGGAGCCTGCCGGGTGATCTTCTGTCTCCCGCACGACAAAGGGCCGGTGCTCTATCGCGTAAAATCGGTCAAAGAGAACAACGAGCGGGTTGTAGACGAAACCGACCTGTCGCCGAGCGCCCGCGAGAGGCCTTCGGCTACGGAGGACCGCGGTCCCTTCAGTGTCGCCGTCAGCCGGCGATAACGTCGGCAATCGACCACTCTCAGGTGCCGAGCTCTATTCCAGCGAATCCACGCTGAGAACCGGCAACAGCCGCTACTTACGATTGCCGTCCGCGGCAAAAGCATCCGCTCTACCCCTCTGTCGCGTAACGATTGAAAGCGGCGACGAACGATACGAAGGCGGGACCATCGGGCGCTGTAGAACGCGCCGCGGTTCCCCTACAGCGCGGAACGCGCTGATACGGCCGGCATAGTGCCGGCAGAAAAGATCAACATGAATACCCATAGACTCAACATGCCGGCGGAGCTCTTCCTCGGCAGCGACATCGCAACCGCACTGGCCCAGGGACCGCGCAGCTTCCGGTCCGCCATCAAGGCGATCAGGTTCGCCGTGGAACATGCTGCACCCGTTAGCCTTCGTGGTGCGATGCTGAGGATTGGCGACCGAACCTTAGGACCGGCGCAGATCAGGAAAATGCACAGGGAGCTCGTCGTGACTGGGGCTTCGCCTCGGAAGCCAGGACATCGCTTCCCATGACCCCGACCCGAATGGCGAAGTGCCTGGACGT
Source organism: uncultured Alphaproteobacteria bacterium (assembly GCA_963708965.1). Taxonomy (GTDB): domain Bacteria; phylum Pseudomonadota; class Alphaproteobacteria; order Rhizobiales; family Devosiaceae; genus Devosia_A. Next base: position 444,633 of record CAVPUP010000009.1, read on the forward strand.
CATCAGATGGCCCTCCGCCACTCTTGCTGCCAGCCTCGGCGTTGACAGATCGCTGGTGGATCGGTGGCTGGACGGAAGCACCCCCATCCCCATCAACATTGCATCATGGCTGGAGGCTCTGTGCTTCACGCATGAGGCTCGTGGCCGAGCTTGCGCAACGCACGGCTAACGAAATGGGCGCTGAGGCAGGCTGCCATGCCGACGATGCAGGGCGGCAGTGCTGAACATCTCGACCAGCGCCAGCGGCCTGATCTTGCGGCGGAACACGATCTTGCCGTCACTGCCGATGCCAGCGAGGTGGAACACTTCCTTGCCGATATCGATGCCGATCGAGGTGAGAAGCTGTCGTGCTGTACATGGGTTGCTTCTCCCGGTTGAACGCGAAACAGGCCAGGAGCGCGCCGCCAAGGTGAAGCACTTCGGCATGTCGGAAGCCGGCGTGCTGGTGTGCACCCCATTTGACCGGACACTTGGCGGTTGGGTTTAAGCACTGAGGCGGATGAACTCCCGAGGGGATCGGAACTTCAGGCCGGAGTGCGGGTGGATCTCGCAATAATCTTCGATCCATTCGGGGAGCAATGCAAGGATTGCGTCGGCATCAGGCAGGATGTTGAGGCGTAGTCCCGCTTCAGGGTTTTGACGAAGCTCTCCGAGATGCCGTTGCTTGCGGGCTGCGGACAGGGGTGAAGAGCAGGTCAGGCCGAGGGCGCGGCGATGTCGGCAGTGTCCTTGGCGATGTAGGCACTTCCGTTGTCGGACAGCCATTCGACTGGTGTGGCGCCTGTGGGCCTTGAACCGGCGCTCGACGGCGGCGATCATGAGATCGCGTACCATCTCGCCGGAGATACCGGCGTTCGCCACGGCCGACCAGGCGATGATCTCGCGGTCGCAGGCATCGAGCACGAACAGGATCCGGACGACCTCGCGATTGCTGGCGTGGATCTCGAGATGATCAGAGCACCATCGGATATTCGAGCGCAGCGCGATGACGACGCCATCATGCGTGCGGTAGGACGACGGGCGGTATGCTTCGAGTGTCAGTCCGTGGTGCTGCATGATCCGGAGCACCCGCTTCGTGTTGACCGTGGGCTTGCCCGCTGCGCCGATGCCGGTTCAGGAGAGCCGAGACCCGGCGATAGCCGTAGGTAGGTCGCTCGTCGATGATGGACGCAGATGGGAAGAAGGGCCACATCCTCGGCTTTGCGATAAGGGCCGCGAGGCTTGGACACCTTGTCGCGCCGCTCGATCAGGTTGGATCGGGCGACACCCAGCGTACTGGCCACGGTCTTCATCGCGAACCGTCCTCCCGATCGCTCCAGGACAGCAGCGGCAAGGTCGGTTTTTTTAGGCGCGCAACTTCGATGGCCTCCTTGAGGATCTCGTTCTCCATCGTCTTGCGACCAAGCAGACGTTCGAGATCACGAACTCGCTTCTCGAGTTCTCGAACGCGAGAGGTGCCGACCACATCCTCATCGGCCTGCACGGCTGCATGCCCGCCCTCGATCATGCGACGCTTCCAGGCAAAGAGTTGCGACGGTGAGATGCCAGCCTGTCGTGCGACGAAGGACACGCTCATGCCCGGCTGCATGGCTTCTTCCACCAGCCGGACCTTCTCGGCAGCCGACCATCGCCGGCGGCGCTGCACAGAGGTGATGACTTCAACCCGGGAAACGGGCCATCGGAGGTCGTCGACATAGTCGTAATCATAGGCCTACGCCTATGCCTTATCGGCTATGCCGCCTGTCCGGTCATGAAATCCATACGTTCGCCCGGGTGAAGGTGACGCGCACCGCGTCGCTTCTCACCCGTATCTAAGCGCGCTCGCCAAGTCGGCTGCCTTCGCCCGATCCCCCTGCGCGGTTGCGATGATGGACTTCGCCTGCTCAAGCGTCAGGCCGAACGAGCTGGCCAGGAATGCTGGGGTGTATTGTCGTGCGGGCACACTTGTTGGTTTGCGCATGATGTGAGTCCTTTTGAGATGCGGTTGGTAGTCTCAGCGGGTTTCGACACCCGTAGCCACTAGCGGAGGGGTGTCGCGCTGATGCACGAACCCCAACGCAAGCAGCACTATCGCCAGAAAGAACAAAACGCGCGCCGGAACGCTGCGGAAGCGTGTAAGCATGGCCCGAGTGCTCATGCCGACCTGCCCGCGGAGCTCCGACCAGGTGCGCCGCCGTCGTCCGTCCATCGGGCGATGCTTGAGAGTTGACCCGGCTCGCCCGGCAGCACCTGACGCACAAGCCATTCGTGTACGTCAGTATCCGCCACTTCGCGGGAGTTTCCCGTCCGATCCTTGACCATCGACGCGAGCTGCGTTTCGTTGTGAAGCATCGACAGATCAAGGGTCGTAAGGAACGGCCATCTGGCTTGCGCGGTAGCCCTTCGCGCGACCTTGGCCGCGCGAACCTCGCGCGGGTCGCCTGCGGCATATCCGAACATGGGAAATCTCCTGGAGGGCGGGCGGCCGAAGGCCATTGGTCCTGGCGAACTCCCACCAGAAGAACCTCTGCACTCTCCATAAACATATGGTATCTCGTTATGCGCAACGCAATAATGGCGTACGATAATTGCTGCCGAATGTTGGCAGCCCTAACAATCAAAGGGGAGGCGAAAAGATCCAATGGCACTACCTGAAGTGAATGCCAATATAGCGTAGCGATCCTGCAAAGGAGTTCAACGCCTACATGCGCGAAAGGCGAAACCGCTGACGGTTGCGCCACTTACAATCTGTCCGCCTAACCACCATATACGCTGCTGCGACCGCAAGTCGTACCCTCGGCCCTTTTTGCTGCCTTGGCCGTGGGAGTTGTCCTTCTCAGGACCTGGCGGCACGAAAGCCTTCCATGACAGTCTCAAGCCGCGCTAACCAGCGCAGCCACTTCGCCCGTTTCCGGGCCGAACTGGCGTTTGCCACCCCTTGGATCGGAGACAGCATCAAGCACCTCGGCACCGACGCGCTGGAGGCGCGGCGACTGCATCTGCGCGCCACCCTGCTCCGACCTTCCCGGGTCTCGCCAATGCTTCCGGTGCACTGATGCGTATTGCAGCGGAGGGTAACAGGATGGACGGCTACGAAGCGCTTCCTCTTGTAAACCGTGCGCAGCTGATATCAGCGGGGGCCAAGGCGGCGTTCTTGGTGAGCGGACGGATAAGCCAGTGGGAGCGTGACGCAGACACCCGCGAGTACTGGACCAGGTGTTTCCAGAGCGTCTTCGATCAATTCGCCTTCGAAGAAGCGATAGATGTGTTGGCTCGTGCTGCGTTCATGCGTTTCGGATATGTGGCCGACTGGCAGAGCAGCCCCAAGGCCCAAGAGGCCTGGATCCGGCGGATGCAAGCGGCACGCGCTGCGATCAAGCGAGCACGGCTAGATGTGCCGCCGCTGGGGTTGCCAACCTGACCTGCGGAGCCTCCTTGATAACACAACACATGCTCGCCCGCTTGGCCTACAGGGTTTGGTGCGGTGCTCGCCTTACCCAGCCCGGAACAATCCACATTCATCCAAGTTGCAGGTGAGGGGAGGAGGCCGAACTCGCTCCCCCTCCCCGTAGCGACCGCACCTTTTAGTTGCCCCTTTGAGACGCGGTCGCTCTGGCACCAACGCCTTGTCCAGAGCATCAGGGGCGAAATGACCGAAACAGAAGTCTTGATCAGAGAGTTGGAGACGTTGCGCCGTGCGATTAACCACGACTGGCGGGACTTGGAGCAACTGGCGCTAACCGATAGGGAAAGAGCGGTGATCCGATTGCACATCAAGTTCTGCATCCAGGACATGGCGGCCGTGATCGGCCGGATGGACCATGAAGAGAGCGCCAACCAGACCTAAGGTCACGTACGGCCGGCGTTCAGAACCCGTTCTAGCTGGGGCCTGTAAGCGGGCAAGCTGCCCACGAAGTTGCCCAATATCGCGGCCCGAGCGTGGCGCCGAACTAGCAGCAGCCGCAAGCCGATCCTTCAACAGTCCGGTCCTGCAAGGACTAGATCTCTATTACGTCCATCGGGATCGGGCTCCTGCGCCATGCACTCCCCGCGGTCGCTTTCGCTACGACATCCGTTCTACAATCCAGTCGCTACTGAGCTTGCCGCGTAGCGGCGGGAAGCCACTCTTTGGATCGGCTTCCTTGCGAGGTCGAAGATGGAGCGTGCGCCCGCTGTCCATTCGCACCACCGCGTGCCTGGCCAGGACGCCAACGATCGCACCTGCATCGCGAGAGTCGTCGGCCATGACGAGGGTAAAGGCATCACCGACCACCATGTGCGTCGGTCTCCCTACGATGTGCATTTCCGCGACGACCTGGAGAACCATCGCCGTTGCCATGACCTCGGACTGAGTGCTTGCGCGCCATCGGGTCATTGGAGTTCCGTCGCCGCAGTAAGATGCTCGTCAATGTGCACAGGGGCAGTTCCTTCGTATGAGTTTCTCACGGTCCGTGCGAAATTCCTCAATTCTGGCCGAACTGAGACCACCTGAGGATACTTCTTCAGATATATTTGTTCATCTGACCTATTTATTCGCCCACCTCTTCCTACATGAGGGCATTGGTTGAACGAACATTATTCAAGCCATAGTTTCACATCATTCTGGAGACGCTACCATGAATACTTTAACCGCTGCACAGACTGGAAATCAGGCCGGCAACTCCGGCGACAAGCTAGCGCTCGGCAAGGAGATCCGTGCCAAGTGGGACAAGTTCTCCGAGATCGAAGTCGGCGCTCTCAAGGGCGAGGGTGATCTCGTCGGCCAGCTCGTCGCCAAGTATGGCCTCGAAAAGGCCCAGGCGCAGAGCGACGTGACCGCCTTCCTGAACGGCCGCCGCCTCTGACCGACGCCCAGCGCCGCGTCACTTCGGCGCAAGCGCTCTATCCCGGATCGCGCCGCCACCGCTGGCGGCGCGGCCGTCTCTCGGCTGCCCGGGCCTTTGATCTTCGCGGGGAGCTCGCGAAGGGTCCGACAAGGGTCACCATCCACTGACAGGAGGAACGTCATGCCTGCGGAGCTAGATCCTTCTCTACGCCCGCAGTATACCCCTGCCTTTTTGGCCGCGTCCTTTGCCCTGGCGCTCGCCCAGGCGCGGTCAATCATCGCCGCTTCTGATGGCGACCGATTGAGAGCGGCCGAGATCGCTAGGCATACAGCTCTGAGGCGCGGGGGGTAGCGGTGGCGTGCTGCCCCACTGGCTGACCGGTGCGTCGCCGCGGACATTTCGGATCAAGGGCAGCAACTGCCTCCAAGGATGCCTTCCCGGGACACCCGGATCACCCTGCGGTCGCCGCTCTGGAGCTCTTGGCGGCCAGCCGGCGCGAAGCACGCGACGAGGCCAGGGGCTCCGGTGCGGCAGCCGGTTTGATTAACTGGATAGTCATGCTGGTCCACGCAACACCGACTGGAACCTTTGATGGCTGACCGCGGCGATGCCAAAAGGCCCCTCTCGGACCGTCTGCTCGAAGCGGCGGCACGGATCGAAGAGCTGCCCCTTGAAGATGCCGCGCGCCTTCTGATGAAGGCCGCAATTCGTCTTCGAGTTGTCCAGCAAACCGGCGCACCGGAGGCGGCGGCAAGGCGCGTCCTTGCCGAGATCCATGCGACTTTCACCGAGGGGTTTGACTACCGCGACCTTGAGGGGGCGCGAGAGATTCTCGACGCCGGCTGACACGTCCTGCAGCCGCCGAATGGCGGTCCGTTCCCGCTCTAGAAGTGGTAGCGCAGGCCCAGCGCCAGCACGTCGGCCGCTCCGTGCACCCTCCCCAGCGTCCCCCAAGCGCCCGAACGATGGTGCACCCGGGCGAAGAGCTCCAATTCGGGATGCTCGACCAGGCCGAGGCTCACCTCGGGAGCGAGATAGAACAGCAGCGTGCCGTCGCCGTCGAATTCCTCCACCCGGCGGGTCTCGCCGCCCTGCATGAGGTCGCTGACGACGCTCAGCCCCACCGTCAGGGCGGGCGCGATGCGGAAATCGGCGAAGGTGAAGTTGTAGCGGCCGACCACGCCGCCCCAGAGCTCCACCGAGTCCCGGCCGCCGAGCCGCGCGGCAAATCCGGCCTCGGCGCCAACCTGCCCTGCCCACGGGTCGCCCGACAGCGCCTGGTAGCCGATGCCGAAGATCCGGTTATCCGGCTCGAACCCCTCGGTAGGTGGATCGATCCGGATCAACACCTCGCCGCCGAAGCCGAACACGTCGTGGTTCAGCGGCCCAAGGGACGGCCATGACGAGGCGGCTGCCGACGGGCTGCCCGTCTGCAGCAACGCCAGCGCCGCCAACAGCAACGCACGCCGCATCGTTGATTATCCCTGTCCCGCGCCAGCAAGAAGAAGGTTCGCGCGATAAGTCAATTCCATTCAACACCGGCGTACCGTCGCGATGCGTTATCGTACGATGGTTGGGTCGCGACCGGCAGCACCAGCCCGGTGTCGGTGGCTACCGATATGACCGGGGCGCCTTGGCCGGCATTGGTGAGGCTTGGGTGAACTTCGTCAGCTCGTCCCAGCCGACCATGTCTCCCGGCGTGGTGTTGAGCGGCGAGCATTGCCGTCTCCTCATTTAAGCCGAGCTCGTATGCATCTCGATGCTTGAGACCGCCGGCCTGATAAGCACCGCGGTCTCGGCCGGCGCGATTGGCGTCTGGATCAGGAATGGCAAGTCGATCGCGCTCCGCGCGTTCTTTGGGGTTCATGGTGTTTCCTTAGAGGTTGGCTCCTGGTCGGGGCCGGTTTTGAAGACCGGCGCTAGTTCACTTGAGGTGACAGTGTCTGCTACCCTCTGCGGACAGCGCGCCAGACGAAGCTATCGAATTGAGCGCGGTCTTGAACCTCGTCAAGATGTTCGGGCAGCCGGTCGCCATCGGGTCGAAATTGCAGCGACTTTGACTCATGGCAGTACCGCCTTGCTTCATTTCCCCGCGCTATTTTCCAGCTTGATCAGGTCTCCTCGTTCCACTGCCGCTGCGCCTGCAGGCTCGCGTCGGCGGACCAACTCTGAGCCTCACTCCGAAACTGACCGCGGGCCGGGTGCCGCGCGTCGCCTTGTGCCGAGCTGGAGGTGCCTGGTCCTCCATCACCAATCGGCAGCAGTCAGGAACACACCAGGCCCACGCCCCCAAGGAGGATCGATTGAGACGCAAGATCGTAGCAGTGACCGCCAGAACGATAACGGTCGTCGGGTTCTCGGCGCTGGTCGGGTTGGCCAATATGGCCCCGGCCGCGGCCGACGATGCAGAAGCCAAGAACCTGTTCAAGGCCATGTCCGACTATCTAGGAGCGCAGCCCGCCCTCTCGTTCGACTATGACAGCGACCTCGAAGTTGTGACCAAGGACCAGCAGAAGCTCGCCTTGGCCAGCTCCGGGGCAATGACATTGAAGCGCCCCGACCAGCTGCGGGCCGAACGAAAAGGGGGATTTGCCGACGTGGAGGTGACCTTCGACGGTAAGACCGTCTCAGTGCTGGGCAAGGATGCCAACGCCTACGCCCAGGCCGATGTGCCGGGCACGCTCGATCAGCTGATCGATACGCTACGCGACAAGTTCCAGCGGCCCATTCCGGGCGCCGACCTGCTGCTGACAAACGTCTACGACGCGCTGATGCCCGAGGTGACGGACGTCAAGGACCTGGGCAGCGGCGTGATCGGCGGGGTTGAGTGCAATCACCTGGCCTTCCGGACCAAGGAGGTGGATTGGCAGCTCTGGATCGCCGACGGCGACAAGCCCCTTCCCTGCCGCTACGTCGTCACCAGCAAGGACGTCGCCGGCTCTCCCGAGTACAGCGTCGAGTTCCGGAACTGGAAAACCGGCACTGACGTCGCGGCGGCTGATTTCGCCTTCGAGGCGCCGGCCAACGCCAAGAAGATGGAGCTTGCGGACCTTCCTGACGCCGATGAACTGCCCGGCGCCTTCTCGGTAGGAGCTACAAAATGACCCGTTCAAGAAAACTCGGCGTCGCCATGCTGGCGGTCATCCTCGCCCTGGGCAGCTTCGAGCTCGGCGAGCAAATCCATATCCCCGGGGTGCAGGGCTTTGTCGCAGAAGCCTACGCCAGCGTCGGCCGCCCGTTGACTCCGGTCAGCGTTGCCGGAGTGGCACGCCGGTCATCCCGGCGCTGCGCAGCCGGCGTCACCTGTTAGCTGTTGGCCGCCGTCAGGTGTCATAGGCCGATGCCGGAGTGCTTTTGAGACCCGCCTGCAGCGTCTCCATTGGCTGCTGGGACTCGTTGACGAAGCCAGACGGGTCCGTCCAGGCCGCTACCTTGCTGGCTGCTGCGGTGCTCGATGCCGCATTGCCTCGTGGTGGGGATCGCGTTGTCACGAACCTCGCCGGCCGTCTCGTCATCGTGATTGTCCCTTCTGCCAGCCACGTCGCCCCGACCGGACTGGTGCTGAGCAACCGCAACCGGCGGGCCCGGATGCACCTCGTCGTCGAACGGAAGAAGAGTTCCTGGCGGCACGACGATCCGATGCCGTAGCTGGCGTCGGGGCAGACCGTGTTGGCCGTGACACATGAACTCGGAACTGCTGAGTCCCGCGCTTCGTGCTGCGGCGGACCTCGTCGTGACCGTCGGTCCTCCGGACACGGCCATGGTGCGCAAGGTCACCGGTCGGACCGGCACTCGCTGGCCCGTGCTAGGCCGGCACACCCAACGGGAACACAGCCACTGTTGCGAGACGCTTTAGCTCAATCGCAGCCGCTTGGAGTGCCTGAGCGATAGCCCGAGAGAGCGTTGCGATATTCTCGTCCGATTTGGGAAAGCCAGTTTCGGCCAGGCGCCTGTGCGCAAAGTCGAGACACCACCCTTCCGTTACAATTCGGGTGATATCGCGTGCATCCACCGCCAATGCATCCTTTCCCACGTAACGCACAGGAGAAAAGCACGCCGCTCCAATCTCGACGTCCCAACGCGTCTGCAGCAAAGGTTGGTCACGGAACTCAGCCAACATCCCGTCATAGAAGGGACGAGCGAGGCTAAGTGCCTCGCGAATGATTTCGGTCTCGCCTCGCTCCAGATTGGCCCAGCGGGCCTCGATCTCGGCATTCACTTGAGTGAAGAGCCGTTTGGCCTCCGCGGGATCTTTCGTCCCCAGGGACCGTTTTTCTTCCCTCTTTCCAACGCGCTCAACCAGGTGCGTCGGCACTCGCCGCCGGACCCAGTACATACCGGTCTTGGGATGCTTCCAGGGAGAGGACATAGTGAGGCTCATGTGTACCACCGTTGTGTACCACCGAGACCGTCAAAAGTCTTTGAAATTTCAGAACCCTAGGAAACTCCACGGGTTCAGGTGTGAGATGGCGGAGAGGATGGGATTCGAACCCACGAGACCCTTTAGAGGTCTGCGCCCTTAGCAGGGGCGTGCCTTCGACCACTCGGCCACCTCTCCGGCGAGGGGTCTGATAGGGGTGATGGGCCGGGATCGCAAGGACTATTTTTATGGAGGTGGGGGAGGCGGCGGTGCCGCCACCTCCTCCGCAGCCGGCGGGAGCGGGGTTGAGCCAGCGCCCGATGGTGGCGCGGTCAGCGCTGGTTGAGGAGAACCTTCTGGGCTTCCTTGTCGGTCGCGAGGTCGACCTTGGTGTCGAGCTTGATCTCGAGGGCGCGGGCGACGGCGGGGCGGCTGCGCACGCGCTCGCGCCAGGCGGCGAAGTGGGGGAACTCGGCGAGGTCGATGCCGTGGTTCTCGGCGCCGTTGGACCAGTCGAAGATCGCCATGTCGGCGATCGAGTAGCCGTCACCGGCGACGTAGTCCCTGCCGGCGGCGGCCTGGCGAGCCAGCTGCTTGTCGAGCACGCCATAGAGCCGGTGCGCCTCGTCCTGGTAGCGCTTGATGGCGTAGGGGATCTTCTCGGGGGCGTAGCGCGAGAAGTGGTTGTTCTGGCCGAGCATCGGGCCGAAGCCGCCGACCTGCCAGAACAGCCACTCGTCGATCTTGACCCGCTCGCGCGGCGTCGTGCCGTAGAACTTGCCGAACTTCTCGGCGAGATATTTGAGGATGGCGCCCAACTCGAAGATCGAGACCACCTCGCCGTCCGGCCCCTCGGGGTCGACGATCGCGGGGATCTTGTTGTTGGGCGAAATGGCGAGGAAGTCGGGATTGAACTGGTCGCCGCGGCCGATGTTGATGTAGCGGATCTCGTACGGCACCCCGAGCTCCTCGAGCGCGATGGTGATCTTCCGCCCGTTGGGCGTAGCGGCGTAGTAGAGCTCGATCGGCTTGGTCTGGGCGGTCATCTCACTGTCCATGCTGAGGGGCGGCGGGGCCGCACATCGTGATATATCGGTACTTGCCGATGGATTACAACGCCACCCTTCGATGGAAACGGCGGGCGTACCCGCCGGTTCCAGCAGTTCAGGCCCGGGCGATCCGCATGTGCGGCTCGCCGTCGCTGGTGCGCGAAAACGAGATGCCGTGCCCGTCGACGGTGGCGCGGACCCGCTGGCGCAGGATCGGGCCCATCAGCGTGGACTTCGAGACGTCCACCGGCCGGTCGAACTTCACCGTCACCTCGTAGTGCTGCATGCCGGTGAGCAGCTTCATGCCGATCACCAGCCCGGAGAAGGGCCGGCTGAGATAGCTACCCTTGACGCGCTGGCCGACCTGCAGGGGAACCGCGATGCGCTCGGGCAGCGCGGCGGCAGCGGTGTTCCAGTCGCGATAGCCGTGGCGGTGGGCGATCTCCTCGAGGGCCGCGCCCTGGGTGATCGGCGCGCCGGCCAGCGCCCGCTCGGCGCGCAGCTCTTTCGCCTCGGCCTTGAGGCTGGCGACGTTGGGGGTATCGAGTGAATAGGTCATGTCGTCCTCACGATCGGAGGCGGTCGTCACATGGGGCTCGCCTTGCCATGAACCCGCCTGTCGTCAGGAGCGATCATGCTTTGAACGCGGATCATCCGCGGCTGGACTTCACCATCGGGTTCCCCCGGCGAGCGGCAGGCGCCAGCAACCGGGCGGTTATCTGGGGGTGATGGAGGGGGATTTGTCAACGGGGGTGGGAGTCGGTGTTGGTGGCCCCATCCATGCGGGGATAGCCGCTTTTGGATTGGCCATCCAGTCGCTTGCCCGCTAGGAGGAGCAAAAGGCTCTGGACTGCGACGTGACCGAACTTCTCCTCCTTGTCGCCGGTTTGATCGGCGGAACGCTCAATACGCTGGCCGGCGGGGGCTCCTTCGTGGTGTTCCCTGCCCTGCTCGCGGCGGGGGTGCCGCCGGTGCTCGCCAATGCGACCAACACCTATGCGGCGCTGCCCGGCTATGTCAGCGGCGCGGCCGGGTTCTGGAAGGACATCTGGCAGCATCGCCGCCGGCTGCTGCCCTATTCGGTCATCGCGCTGATCTTCGGCTATGCCGGGCGCCGAGCTGCTGCTGCACGTGCCGGACGAAGCCTTTTCCAAGGCCGTGCCCTGGCTGATGCTGTTCGCGGTGCTGCTGTTTGCCTTCGGCGCGCGGCTCAACGCGCTGGTGGCGAGCCGCGGCGTCGGCCGGCGCGGAGCGAAGCTCGTCGGGGCGATCCTGCTGGTGCTGCTGCTCGCGGCGGTGTCGCTCTATGGCGGCTTCTTCAACGCCGGGCTCGGCATCCTGCTGCTGGCCTTCCTGGCGCTCGCGGGGATGACCGATATCCACGCGATGAACGGCATCAAGCTGTGGATCTCGGTGGTGATCGCGGTGGTCGCCGTGCTGCGCTTCGCGCTGTCGGGGTCGATCGAGTGGTACCATGGCTCGATCGCGCTGGTGGGCGTGACGATCGGCGGCTACGTCTCGGCCCGACTGGCGCACCTGGTGCCGGCGCGGGTGCTGCGCGGACTGGTGATCGTCTATGGCATCGGGCTGACGGCCTGGTTCTTCTGGAGGCCTACGGCGCCGGATGAGGGCCCTAGGCCTTCCGCACCCAGACCGAGGTGTCGTGGAAGGCGGCGCCGCCGAAGGGGCGGACGGGGTCGGAGCCGATCAGGGTGTTGATGCCGCGGCCGCCGGGGTGCGCGGAATTGGGGTGGACGCCCTCGGCGATCAGCACGCGGCGCTGCATGCCGTCAAACAGCTCGGCCGTGAGCCCAACCGTGCCCCGGCGATTGCCCAGCGTGACAGCATCGCCCTCCCCTATCCCGAGTTCGGCGGCATCGTCGGGGTGGATGAACACGGTGGGCCGGGGCTGGCGCTTCTGGCTGCCCGGGGTCTCGGTGAAGCTCGAGTTGAGGAAGCCGCGGGAGGGGCTGGTGGCGAGGCGGAACGGGGTCTCGTCGTCCACCCGCTCGGTCACGTCCCAGTGGTCGGCGAAGCGCGGCATCTCGGACGGGTCGCAGACCCAGGTATAGCCACCCTTGCGCGCCACCTCGTCCCAGAGCGGCGCGAAGCGATAGCGGCCGTCGGGCCAGGCGAAGCCGTGGCGGAAATGCGCCTCGTCGTCGGTCATGTCGAGCTCGACGAAGCCGGTCTTCTCGACCTCGTCGAGTTCGCCCAGGTGCGAGGCCCGGAAGGTCTCGGCGACCATCTCGCGGTCGGTGAGCTGCAATGAGCGATGGTCAGCGCCCAGCCGGCGCAGCAGCTCGTTCACCACCTCGAAATTCGAGCGGCATTCGCCCGGCGCCTCGACCACCTTGGGGCCGAACAGCACGCGGGTGTGGCCGCCGCGGCGATAGTAGTCGTTGTGCTCGAGGAACATGGTCGCCGGCAGCACGATGTCGGCCATCTTCGCCGTATCGGTCATGAACTGCTCGTGGACGACGGTGAAGAGGTCCTCGCGGGCGAAGCCGGCGCGGGTCAGCTCCTGCTCGGGCGCGACGTTCACCGGATTGGTGTTCTGGATGAACAGCGCCTTGACCGGCCCGCCGCCCTTCAGCGCCGAGGCATCGCCGGTCAGCACGCGGCCGATCTCGCACATGTCGAGCTCGCGGCGACCGCCCGGGCCCATGGCGGTGCCCTTGATCAGCGACTTGTCGAGCTTCCAGGCGCCGGAGTTCGAATGGAACGCCCCGCCGCCGCGGTGCTGCCAGGCGCCGGTCATGGCCGGGATCGACAGCGCCGCGTGCATGGCGGTCGAGCCGTTGCGCTGGCGGGTGAAGCCGTAGCCCAGGCGGAAGAAGGTGCGCGGCGTGGTGCCGACGAGGCGGGCGAAGGCCTCGATCTCGGCCACCGTCAGCCCGGTGATGCCGGCGGCCCATTCCGGGCGTGCGGGTCTTGAGGTGCGCCTCGAACTCGGGCGAGAAGTCGGTGTAGCGGGCCATGTAGGCGCGGTCGGCGAGGCCGTCGCGCAGGAGGATGTGCATCACCGCCACCGCCAGCGCCCCGTCGGTCCCGGGGCGCAGCACCAGCGGCATGTCGGCCTGTTCCATGGTGGCGTTGCGGTAGATGTCGATGACGACGAGCTTGGCCCCGCGGGTCTTGCGGGCGCGGACGGCGTGGGTCATCACGTTGACCTGCGTCGCGACCGCGTTGGTGCCCCAGATCACCACGCAGTCGCTCTCGGCCATCTGCTCGGGGTTCGGGCCGGAAATCACCCCGGCGCCGGCGACGTAGCCGGGCCAGGCGGTGCCGGTGCAGATGGTCTCGTACTGCAGCGAGTAGCCGCGGGCGTGGCGCAGGCGGTCGATGCCGTCGCGGTGCACGTGCCCCATGGTGCCGGCATAGAAATAGGGCCAGATCGCCTCGGGCCCGTGCTCGGCCTCGATGGCGAGCCACTTGGCGACGATTTCGTCGAAGGCCTCGTCCCAGCTGATCTGCTGCCACTCGCCGGCGCCCTTCCGGCCGACGCGGCGCAGCGGATGGAGCAGGCGGTCGGGATGGTGGATGCGCTCGGCGTAGCGGGCGACCTTCTCGCAGATCACGCCGGCGGTGTACGGGATCGTCCTTGGCGCCGCGCACGCGGCCGATGGTGTGCGCGTCGATCACCTCCACATCCAGCGCGCAGGTGGATGGGCAATCGTGCGGGCAGACGGACCGGGCGATGCGTGGAGAGGTGACGGCGTTCATGGCGCACCCTAGCACGGGCCGGGTGGGCCGGAATAGCCGGCCGCCACGGGGTTGGGCGGCCGGATGGTCCCCCGGACTATTCCTCGGCGCGGATGCGCGCGAGTTCGGCGTTGTAGATCCTCAGGCTCAGGAAGATGGCGAAGAGGAAGCACATGATGCCGGTCATCTGCGCCAGCGGCAGTTCCTGAACAACCGGGATGTGCTTTGCGGTGAGGAAGAGAACTACGACCGTCAGGACGGACACCACTTCGGAGAAGCGGAACAGCATGGCCCAATATACTTTCTTCGGTAGGCGCTGACGCGGCGCGGCCACATTTTGGTCAAGCTCCGAGGAGCCCCGAAGCTCACGTTATGGCAAAACGCAAAAGGTTCCATCAACTTTTGCGTTATCCGCAATTTTCTCGGAAGGAGCGTGGGCGGGCTGCCACAGTGTGGTCACCCAGCGGCCTTCAGGCCCACGATTCCGCCCACGATGAGGGCGATACTGACCAGCCGCATGGCGGTAGCCGGTTCCTTGAACAGGATGATGCCGAGGATGGCGGTGCCCACGATACCAATGCCGGTCCACACTGCATAGGCGGTACCGACCGGCAGTTGGCGCACGGCGACTTCCAGGAGGACGACGCTGACGATCATGGCGCCGATCGTCAGCACGGACGGGACCAGCTTCGAAAAGCCTTCGGTGTACTTGAGGCCGATCGCCCAACCGATCTCGAACAGTCCGGCGACGATGAGATAGACCCAGGCCATAGGATCTCTCCTGTTGGCGGGCCGTCCCGCGATGCTCGGAAATTAGGGTCGTCCCCAACGCGGGCGTACATAAGGCAGTGGCGCGGCGATGCCAAGGGCATGGTGGGTCTCGTGTTCCGGCCACGTGGGGCGCTATCCTGCCTTAAGCGAAATGGACCGGCGGAGAGTCGCGTTGGACGGAACGAACACCGAGGCCCCGGGCACGCTGGCCCGCATCCGCTCGACGCTGCGGCTGCTCTACCACGGCCACTCGCCGGCCGCGGTGCGGTTCCAGTATTCAGTGCTGGTCGTCGACCTGGCGATCATCGCCTTCTTCATCGCCTCGCCGCTGCTGCGCGATCGGCCCAGTTTCCTCTACATCGACCTCACCGTGGCGGCGTTGCTGCTGGCCGACCTGGTCGCCCGCGGCCTCGCCTCTACCGACCCGCTGCGCTGGCTGAGGCAGCTCACGACGATCCTCGACATCTTCATCCTGGTGACGCTGCTGTTTCCCGACTGGTTCGCGAACCTGGGCTTCCTGCGGATCCTGCGGCTCTGGACGCTATCGCGCACCGGCGCCCTGTGGCGGCCGCTGAAGGGGCTGCGCCTGCAGCAATATCGGGAGACGGGCGACGCGATCGTCAACCTCGTCACCTTCCTGTTCGTGCTGAGCGGACTGATCCTCACCTTCTTCGCCCGGCCCGATTCCGGCATCGAAGGCTATGTCGACGCGCTGTACTTCACCGTCACCACGGTGACGACGACCGGCTATGGCGACGTGACGCTGCCGGGGACAGCCGGAAAGCTGGTCTCGATCGCGGCGATGATCATCGGCATCTCGCTCTTCGTGCGGCTGGCGCAGTCGATTTTCCGCCCGCACAAGGTGATCTTCCCCTGCCCGCAATGCGGTCTGCAGCGGCACGACGCAGACGCCGTGCACTGCAAGGCCTGCGGACAGGTGCTCAACATTCCGGACGAGGGGAACTAGGCAGGCCGCCCGCCCTGGTTGCAGGCGTCCTGCCCTCGCCTCAGTGCTTGATCTGGATCTTCTTGCTCGACTGCGTCTCGTGGGCGGGCCTGGGGATCGTGAGCTTCAGCACGCCGCGATCGTAACGGGCCTCGACCTTGTTGGGCTCGATCTCGAAGGGCAGCGCCAGCGAGCGCGAGAAGCGCCCGTACATGCGCTCCGAGCGGTGGTTCTCGCCTTCGCCGGTCTCGTACTCCGACTTCTTCTCCCCCGAGATGGTCAGCATCTCGCCATCGGCCGAGATGTCGATGTTGTTCTCGTCGACCCCGGGAAGCTCGGCGGTGAGGATGACCTTGTCGCCCTCCTCGCGCATCTCGAGCGAGGGGAACGGCATGCCGCCGCCTTCCCACATTCGCGGCAGGCCGAAGCCACGCGAGAAGTCGCTGAACAGGCGGTCCACCTGGGTCTGAAGCGCGTCGAACGGGGTCACCTGCCCGCCATTCTCCCGCCGGGCCGGCATCATGCTCCTGGATGTCTTCATTCTAACGTCTCCTGCTGCTGGGCCGCGCAACGTGAGACACCGCCCATGTCGCGCGGCACTGGCAGAACGAGGCGGGGTGGCGTTCGTTGCAGGGGCACCGGGGGCCATTGAGAATTGGGCGCCTCGAAGATAGCCCCACTCCTGTCCCCTCCCCGCAAGGGGGAGGGGGACGCCAACTCGATGCTTCGGTTCCTTGGTCCCCTCCCCCCTTGCGGGGGAGGGACAGGGCGGGGGTCTTCGAGGCGCGGACCCCGCCCGCTCACATCTCGTCGAACGGCACGCCGCCGCGGGACTTGCTGTCCTTCGGGCTCTCGACGATCTGCACCACGACGCGCTCGGGGGCGACGCCGAAGTGCTTCACGACGGCGTCGGTGATGTCCTTCATCAGCGCCTTCTTGACCTCTTTGGTCCGTCCCTCGACGATGTGGACGAGCACCTCGGGCATCGCCTCAGGCCTTCTTCACCTTGGCCTTGATGGGTTTGAGTTTGGCTGACTTCGTGGGCTTGGCGACAGCCGACGCCGCCTTGCCCGCGCTGGCCTGGGCCATTTCGCGCTTTTTGGCCTCGGCTTCCCGGATCTTCGCCACAGACGTTCCCATGTGGCCCCAGTTCTTGTTGTCGACCTCTTCAATGACGACGAAGGTGTATTCCGGCTTCTTGTTCAGGATCCGGACCAGCATCTCCGTGGTCTCTTTGTAGATCTGCAGCTTCTGTTCGTAGGTTGCGCCGTCAGTGATCTCGATACGGACGTAAGGCATGTGTGCTTCTCCTCCCGCAGCAGAGGGAGGATGCTGCAGTCGAGGTACGTTCGTCAATCGAGCGGATCGTAGGCCTTCTTCTTGGGCTTGGTCGGACGTTCGGCGTCCGCCGGCGCATCAGTCTTGACCTTGTTCTTGTACTTCGGCTTACCCTTGTCCTTGGGATTGGGCTTAGCCTTTTTCGTAAAGGGTGCCGCCTCGGCCACTGGTGGCGTGATCTCGCGGGCTGGCCTTGTGGCCAGCTTGGCGCCCTTATCGGAGCGAACCTTGTAGCGCGGACCATCGTCCCGCGGTGGGCGCGCCCCCGCATCGTGACCGCCAGGCTTGCCGCGCTTCTGGAATCCCGGAGCCGAAGACGGCCGGATCGTGGCGTTGTTCTCGATGCTGCTGGCATTGCTGGCCACGGTGGCAGCGAACGCGTCGGCCTTGTCCGCAGCGATCTCGAACCGCGTCTCGGTGTCGAAAATCTTGATCGAGCCGATGTCCCGCTTGGTGACGTCCCCCGCCTTGCAGATCAGCGGCAGCAACCACTTGGGGTCCGCACGACGGTTACGGCCGATGGAGAGCGTGAACCAACGCCCGTTCTGCATCGGCTCGGGCCTGCCCTTGGGCCCGTCCCCCTCGTCGAGGAAGCGCTTGTCGCGGCGCGGCGCCTTCTCCTGGAACGCAGGGATCGGTGCTTCCGACACCTCTTCCGGCGCCGGACGCGCCGCCAGCTCCCGCCGGATGTAGACAGCAGCCAACTGCTCAGGAGTGACCCGTTCCAGCAGCTCCCTGACGAAACTGGCGTCGATGTCTTCATCCGAAGCGGTTTCGACTGCCGCGGCGAGGATTTGCTCACGGTTGCGGGCATCGATCTCGGCGATCGTCGGTGCCCCGCGCGTCGACGCATCCAGGTTCGCCGCGCGCAGTACCCGGGCAGCGGCACTGCGTCGATGCAGCGGGACGATCAGGGCGCAGATGCCCTTTCGCCCTGCCCGGCCAGTCCGGCCCGAGCGATGCAGCAGAGTTTCGGGGTTCGAGGGGACGTCGGCGTGGACGACCAGGTCGAGGTTCGGCAGGTCGATGCCTCGCGCCGCGACATCCGTCGCTACGCAGATGCGGGCTCGGCCGTCGCGCATCGACTGGAGGGCATTGGAGCGCTCGGCCTGCGTCAGCTCGCCGGAAAGCGCCACCACCGCGAAGCCGCGATTGGCCAGCCGGGCGGTCAGGTGCTTCACCGACTCCCGGGTGTGGCAGAAGACGATGGTGTTCGAGCCCTCGTAATAGAGCAGCGTATTGATGATCGCGTGCTCCTTCTCGTCGTTGCGGACGACGATCTGCTGGTACTCGATATCCGCGTGCTGCTCGCCGGCGCTGGTCGCAACCAGTCGCAGTGCATCGCGCTGGAACGTCTTGGCGAGGTCGGCGATGGCCCGCGGCACGGTGGCCGAGAACAGCAGCGTGCGGCGTTCCTCGGGCGCCGCCGCGAGGATGAACTCGAGGTCCTCGCGGAAGCCGAGATCGAGCATTTCGTCGGCCTCGTCCAGCACCACCGCGCGGATGGCGCTCATGTCGAGCGCGCCCTTGGTGATGTGGTCGCGCAGCCGCCCCGGCGTGCCGACGACGATGTGGGCGCCCCGCTCCAGCGCCCGCCGCTCGGTGCGGATGTCCATGCCCCCGACACCGGCCGCGATGCGGGCCTCGGTATTGGCATAGAGCCACTGCAGCTCCCGCTGCACCTGCAGCGCCAGCTCGCGGGTCGGGGCGATCAGCAGCGCCAGCGGCGCGCCGGCCGGCTCGAACTGCCGCGCCTCGCCGAGCAGCGTCGGCGCAATCGCCATGCCGAAGGCCACGGTCTTGCCCGAACCGGTCTGGGCGGAAACGAGAAGGTCGCGCTCCCCTGCCCCCTCGTCCAGCACCGCAAGCTGCACCGGGGTGAGGGTCTCGTAGCCGCGCTCGGCGAGGGCGGATGCGAGGGCGGGGTGGATGGTATCGGGCAGGGTCAAGGGTTGGCTTTCGGTTCGCGCGGGCATCGACTCACCCACCGGGTCATTCCCGCGAAAGCGGGAAACTCTGTTATTGGTTGCCTGAGACGGCGAAAAACGGAGATCCCCGCCTTCGCGGGGATGACCCCCGTGGTGGACGGATGCCCGTGGCTGCATTGCCAAAACAAAAGGGCCGCCCGGAGGCGGCCCCTCGGAAACTTCGACCGAAAACGATCAGCCGACGATCTCGTCGTCGGTGAAGAAGAACTTGATCTCCTGCGCCGCGGTCTCGGGCGCGTCCGAGCCGTGCACCGAGTTCTCGCCCATGTTCAGCGCGAATTCCTTGCGGATGGTGCCCTCGGCGGCGTTGGCCGGGTTGGTGGCGCCCATGACTTCGCGGTTCTTGGCGATGGCGTTCTCGCCTTCCAGCACCTGCACCACCACCGGCGAAGCGATCATCTGCTCGACCAACTCGCCGAAGAAGGGACGCTCCTTGTGGACGGCGTAGAAACCCTCGGCCTGGGCGCGGGTCATGTGGATCTTCTTCATGGCAACCGGGCGGAGGCCGGCTTCCTCGAACTTGGTCAGGATCTTGCCGATCAGGTTGCGGCGGACCGCGTCGGGCTTGATGATGGAGAAGGTGCGCTCGAGAGCCATGGATCGTCCTTGAGATGGGTCGGAAAGGTGCGGCCTTGTAGCCAAGGGCAATGACGCGCGCAAGACGCGCCCTCGCCTCAGTGGGTCGGCTTAGGCGGCACGCAATCAGGGCTCGAGGGCGCGATGTCGGTCTTGCCCGCGGCTTTCACTTCCCCAGCAGGGTCGACCAGTTGCACCGACACGGCCGACACTTGTTCCGGCACGGCGACGGCGCTCGAAAGGCTCACCGGTACCACCTGCATGGTGCAGACGTCGGACGTGCTCACAACCGGCACCTCGATGATCGCGTCGCCGGATTCCGAGACCTCGAGGCTCGGATCGCCCGTCTCCTCGCAGGCCCCGCCCTGATAGCTGAAGCTCAGGGAGATGAGCTCGGCGTCGAGCCGGCAGGCCTTGAGATCGGTGAGTTCCGCTGCCTGTTCCCCCAGGCTGGTGCCGGTCAGCAGGAACAGGGCGAGGACGCAGGCGGGCAACAGGCGCATTGGACTTCTCCGGTGCTTTTCTCTATTGGCTCGGGCACGAATTGTCCCGTTGATCCGAAAGTAACGCATTCCGCACGCCGGGGGATGCAACCGGCCGCGCCATGTTGACCATCAGCAATCTCACCTACCGCATCCAGGGCCGCGCCCTGTTCGAAAACGCCTCGCTGGTCCTGCCGACCGGCTCGAAGACCGGCTTCGTCGGCAAGAACGGCACGGGCAAGACCACGCTGTTCCACCTGATCCAGGGCCACCTCGCCGCCGAGGGCGGCAGCATCGAGGTGGTCAGGAGGGCGCGCATCGGCGCCGTCGCGCAGGAAGCGGTGGCGAGCGAGGTCAGCGTGCTGGACGTCGTGCTCTCCGCCGACAAGGAGCGCACCTCGCTGCTGGCAGAGGCCGAGCATGCGACCGACCCGCACCGGATCGGCGACATCCACACCCGGCTCGCCGAGATCGACGCGCACACCGCGGAGGCGCGGGCCTCCACCATCCTCAAGGGCCTCGGCTTCGAGAAGGACCGGCAGCTCGCGCCGACCGCCGAGCTCTCCGGCGGCTGGCGCATGCGCGTGTCGCTGGCCGGCGTGCTGTTCAGCCAGCCCGACCTGCTGCTGCTCGACGAGCCGACCAACTATCTCGACCTCGAGGGCACGCTCTGGCTCGAGAAGTACCTCGCAACCTACCCGTACACCGTGTTCATGATCAGCCACGACCGCGACCTGCTGAACAAGGCCGTGACCTCGATCGTCGCATCTCGAGCACAGGAAGCTCACCTTCTACCGCGGCAACTACGACACGTTCGAGGAGACGCGGCGGATGCAGATGGAGCTCAACAACAAGGGCCGCGAGAAGACGCTCGACCAGATCGCGCACCTGCAGAAATTCGTCGACCGCTTCAAGGCCAAGGCTTCCAAGGCCAAGCAGGCGCAGGCGCGCGTCAAGATGATCGAGAAGCTGAAGCCGCCGGCGGCGATGTTCGACGAGAACTCGTCGCCCTTCAGCTTCCCGCAACCCCAAGAAGATCCCGGCCTCGCCGATGATGACCTTCGACGGGGTGTCGGTGGGCTATGGCGACAAGGCGGTGCTGCGCCACATCACCAACCGGATCGATCCGGACGACCGCATCGCGCTGATCGGCGTCAACGGCAACGGCAAGTCGACCTTCGCCAAGCTGCTGGCCGGCGACCTCAAGCCGATGGGCGGCGAGATGCGGAAGAGCAAGGGGCTCGAGATCGCCTATTTCGCCCAGCACCAGCTCGACAAGCTGAAGCCGGAGCAGACGCCGTTCGAGCACGTCATCGAGCTGATGCCCTATGACAGCGAAGCGAAGCGCCGGAGCCGCGTCGCGCAGATGGGGCTCACCACCTCGCGCATGGACACCAAGGTGAAGAACCTGTCGGGTGGCGAGCGGGCGCGCCTGCTGCTCGGGCTCATCACCTTCGGCGGGCCCGGGATGCTGATCCTCGACGAGCCGACCAACCATCTCGACATCGACAGCCGCGATGCGCTGGTCGCCGCGCTCAACGACTATTCGGGCGCGGTGCTGATCATCAGCCACGACCGGCACCTGATCGACGCCACGGCCGACAAGCTGTGGATCGCGCAGAACGGCACGATCGAGGAGTTCGACGACGACCTCGACACCTACCAGCGCCAGCTCACCTCGTCCGGCAACGGGAAGGGCAACGGCAAGTCGGCGCCGCCTGTGGTGGAGGATCGCAAGGCCGCCCGCCAGGATGCCGCCGCGAGGCGCGCCGAAGTCGCGCCGCTGCGCAAGTCGATCAAGGACCTCGAGCAGAAGCTCGCGCGGCTGCGCACCGAGCTGGCGCGGGTCGAGACCACGCTCGCCGACCCCAAGACCTATGACGGCGCGCCGGAGCGGGTGATCCTGCTCGGCAAGGACCGGGCGCGCTACGAAGGCGAGATCGCCAAGGCCGAGGAGAGCTGGCTGATGAAGAGCGAGGAACTCGAAGCCGCCGAGAGGGCCGCGCAATGAGCACGCTGACCGCCGCCGACGTCTCCGCCATGCTCGACCTCGAGCCGCATCCGGAGGGCGGGTTCTACCGCCAGACCTTCGCCGACCGCCCCGATGCCGACGGGCGGCCGGTCTCGACGCTGATCTACTACATGCTCACCGACCACCAGACGGGCCTCTGGCACCGGGTGGACGCGGCCGAGGTCTGGCACTGGTACGCCGGCGCCCCGATGCTGCTGCGGGTCTGGGACGGGCTCGGCATCGAGGAATTCCTGCTCGGCAACGACCTGCTGTCGAGCCAGCGCCCGCAACGCATCATCCCGGCCGGCGCCTGGCAGCAGGCCAAGGTGCTCGGCGACTGGTCGCTGGTCGGCTGCACCGTGGCGCCGGGCTTCCTGTTCTCGAAGTTCGAGGAAGCGGCGCCGGGGTGGGAACCGGGGTGAGATAGCGGTACTGTCCCCTCACCCGGCCGCTACGCGGCCACCCTCTCCGCACAAGGGGACGAGGGAACGTTGACGGCGAGATCGTGCCACGCGCCTCCGCTCTCCCCTTGAGGGAGAGCGGGTGCCCGAAGGGCGGGGTGAGGGGCAGTCTGCTCCCCTACCCCTTCTTCGCCCACCGTCCGTTGGCGTCCTGCTGCCAGTAGGTCACCTCATTGCCGTCGCGCAGCGCCTTCCAGGCCTCCCGCGCCTCGGTCACCGCGTCGGGATCGTGCCCGGAGAACAGATAGACGATGCGCTGGTAGCCTTCGCCGATCTGCGGCACGGCGCGATCGACGAAGAAGCGCACCTCGGCGCCGTTGGGGTTGTCGGTGCCGGTGGTGATCAGGATCGGCTGCTCGGCATCCGTCTCGCCGCCGGCGAGCGCCGTGCGGCAGGAAGCTGTCGTCGCGATAGGTCCAGAGCAGGTGGTCGAGCGCCTCGGCGCGCTCGGCAGCTGCCGGTTTCGACCACGGCCTGCCAGCCGCGCTCGAGCGTCTTTTCGAGCAGCACGGGGATGACCCGTTCGAGCGGCTGGGTTTCGAGGTGGTAGAACAGGACCTCGGTCATTTGTCCTCGTAGTTGTCGCGCACCAGCCGGTCGAGCAGCGCCACGCCGAAGCCGGAGGCCCAGGAGGCGTTGGTCTCGGTCGCTCGGCGAGCCCAAGGCGGTCGCCGGCGATGTCGAGATGCGCCCAGGGCACGTCGTTGACGAAGCGCTGCAGGAACTGCGCCGCGGTGATCGAGCCGGCCTGGCGGCCGCCCGAGTTCTTGATGTCGGCGAAGCGGCTCTCGATCAGCTTGTCGTAGGCGGGGCCCATCGGCATGCGCCACAGCTTCTCGCCGGTCGCGAGGCCGGCCGCGAGGAGCTTGCCGGCCAGCTCGTCGTTGTTGGAGAACAGGCCCGCGTGGTCGTTGCCCAGCGCCACGACGATGGCGCCGGTGAGGGTCGCGAGGTTGATCATGAACTTCGGCTTGAAGCGGTCCTGCGTGTACCAGAGCGCGTCGGCCAGCACGAGCCGGCCCTCGGCGTCGGTGTTGATCACCTCGATGGTCGTGCCGGACATGGCCTTGAGGATATCGCCGGGGCGCATGGCGTTGCCGCTCGGCATGTTCTCGACGAGGCCGATGACGCCGACGGCGTTGACCTTGGCCTTGCGGCTCGCCAGCGCGTGCATCAGGCCGGTGACGGCCGCCGCGCCGCCCATGTCGCCCTTCATGTCCTCCATGCCGGCGGCCGGCTTGATCGAGATGCCGCCGGTGTCGAAGCACCACGCCCTTGCCGACGAAGGCGAGCGGCGCCTCGCCCTTCTTGCCGCCGTTCCACTGCATGACGACCAGGCGCGGCGGCCGGTCGGAGCCCTGCGCCACCGCGAGCAGCGAGTTCATGCCGAGCTTCGCCATCGCCTTCTGGTCGAGGATTTCGACCGTCGACGCCGAGCTCGCCGAGCTTCTGCGCCTCGGCGGCGAATTCGAGCGTGCCCAGCACATTGGGCGGCTCGTTGATCAGGTCGCGGGCGAGCAGCGTGCCTCGAGGCGGTCGCCATGCGGTCGGCGATGGCCTTGTCGGTGGCGGGCCTCGAGGCGACGTGCAGCGTGACGGTGAGGTCGCCGTTCTCGCCGTTCTCCTCCTTCTTGGCCGCCTTGTAGCTGTCGAAGCGGTAGTGGCGGAGCCTCAGGCCGGCGGCGAGTTCGGCCACCCGGTCGGGGGTGGCGGCTTCGTCGTCGAGCAGCACCGCGGCCTTCCGGATCTTCAGCGACATCAGCTTGGCCGGCGAGCGAGCCGCCGCGGTCGGTCCAGGCTCGAAAGGCTGGTCCCCTGCCCCGGCTTGCCGCTGCCGAGAACGACCAGCCGGTCGGCCCCGAGGCCCGACGGCGCCAGGAGGTCGAGCACCTGGCCCTGCTTGCCCTTGAAGCCGGCAGATCCTGCGACCTTCGCCCAGTCGAGGCCGGTCGACTGCCAGACCGAGGCGGCGCCACCCGTCGGCTCCGCATCCTCGGTCACGTAGATCACCAGCGCCTCCGCCGCCTTGATCGGCAAGGTGGCGGTCTTGATCTGCAGTTCGTTGGGCATGTGTCGGATCCTGGACCGGTGGGGCTGACAGAGTTAGCGGCTACAGGTGTCGCGTCAATCCCGCAACACCGGCCAAGCGAATGTGGCGCTTCCCACCGCGCTATCCGGCCGAGGCTTGCCACTGGCCCACCCGGCGGGGCATTTTCAGGGCGGTTCCGTCCCCGGGTCGGGCCGGGGATGCACGCGATCTGCCACCGGGGCTCAATGAATCGTCTTGGCCGCTATCTGTTCAGGTTGTTCACCGTCGAAGCGGCGGCGCTGTTCGGGGTGGCCATCAGCCTGCTGTTCCTCGTGCAGTGCCTGCGCGTCGCCGACGCCGGGTCGGTGCGCGGCAAGGGCCTCTTCACGCTGCTGACGCAGGCGGTGCTGGCGCTGCCGCCGGTCGGGATGGCCTTCCTCTACGTCTGCGTCGCCGTCGGGCTGGCGCGCGCGCTTCGAGCGCTGCAGGACTCGCGCGAACTCCACATCATCCACGTCGGCCAGCGGCTGCCAGTACTGCTCAGGGCTATCGCGGCCTTCACGCTGGCCGGAACGGTCATCGTCCTGCTTCCTCGCGCATGTGGTCGAGCCGGCGACGACGCGCGAGTCCAACCTGATCCGGGCCCGCATCGCGGCCGACCTCGTCGGGCGGTCGCTCGTGCCGAACCGCTTCGCCACCGTGGCCGACGGGGTGACCATCACGGTGGGCGGCCGCAAGGCCAACGGCGAGATCACCTCGTTCTTCGCCGACGACACGCGCGAGCCGACGCGCCGCACCTATCTCGCCGATTCCGCGCTGATCACCGCCGACGAGCTCGGCTACGTGCTGCAGTTGCGCAACGGCACGATCCAGTACCGGACGCCGGAAGGCCGCTTCTCCGAAATCTCCTTCGTGCGCTACGACATCGCGCTCGAGCGCCTGACCGGCGAGGTCGACGAGGGCCAGCGCGGCGACAACGGCAGCCTTGCGATGATCGCCGCCTCGCTCGCCGATGGAAACTGGCCGGAGAGCCGCCTCCTGAAGCTCACCGAGCGGACCGTCGAGGGCCTGCGGGTGGTGGCGCTCTGCCTGCTCGTCACCGCGCTCTGCGCCTTCCCGAGCGGCAGGCGGCGGGAGGCCAGGGTGCCGATCGAGATCACCATCCTGGGCGCCGCGTTCCTCGAGCGCGGCATCCACGGCTACCTGCCGATCGAGGGCTGGCTGAAGCCGGCCGGCGGGGTCGTGCTGGTCGGCGCCCTTGCCATCGTGATCCTCGTCCTGAGGTTCCGCGCCTTCGCGCCGCAGCCGCGGGAGGTGCATGGCACATGAACCGCATCGACTGGGTGATCGTCAGGCGCTTGCTCGGCAGCATCGGGCTGACGCTCGCGGTGCTGTACGGGCTGATCCTGCTGGTCGAATCCCTCAGCACCTCCCGCTTCATGGCGCTGACCGGCTGGGCGGCGTGCAGCTGGCGCTGCTCGCCATCGCGGCCAGTTCGGCGCGCTGGATCATCGACACGCTGCCGCTGATCCTGCTGATCGGCGCCATCGCCGGATTGCTCAACCTGCAGTCGACGCGCGAGATGACGGTGATCAAGGCCTCGGGCGTTTCGGTCTGGCGGCTGATGGCCGCGCCGCTGGCGGTCGCGCTGCTCGGCGGCGTGCTCGTCGCGTTCGTCGGCCATGCCGCGGTGGTGCAGCTCGATCGGGAGCTCAACACCGGCGGCGGCCGCGGCAACTCGAGCGGCGGCGTGTTCTGGATGGAGGAGCGGTACGCGCCGCAGCGCTACATCCTCGAGGCGCGCTACGTGCATCCGGGCGGCGAGGCGCTGGGCAACGTCACCGTGTTCATGCTCGATGCGCCCCGCGACGCGCATCGAGGCGGAGACGGCGCTGCTCGAGGGCGACGCCTGGCACCTGCCCACCGCAACGCGGTTCCTCTCCAACCGCCTGCCGGAACAGGTCACCGACCTCAGGCTGCCGACCACCACCTCACGGGGCGACATGCGGGCCAAGCTCTCCTCGGTCGCGGACATGACGATCTACGAGCTGACCGCCTCTCTCGCCTCGCGGATCAACGATCCGGAACAGCACGCGCTGGTCTTCACGCGATTCATGAGGTTGATGGCGTTGCCGCTCACGCTCGCCGGCTCGCTGGTCATTGCCTTCGCATTTACGGCCGGTTATCGAAGAACAAATAAGTATGGCGGGATGGTGCTTTATGGCATTGTCCTAGGGTTCGTGGTGTACGTTGTGACCGAGATGGCTGGGCGTGCCGGCGCTGCAGGGGTGATCCAGCCGGTGCTGGCTGTGCTTGGTCCTGCTGCGGTGGCCATTGTCGCTGGTGCGACGGTGCTGCTGAACAGGGAAGATGGGCGGACGTGAGTTCTGGGCGCCGCGACCGAAGGGGCGACAGGCTTCTGCGCGGGCTCTGCGTGGGGCTCGTCGTCACGACTCTCGTCGCCCTGCCCGCCCAGGCGCAATTCCTGCCGCCGGATTTCTTCGCGCAACTGCCCGAGCCGGGCGCTCCCGCTGAGGTCGAGGCCAATACGCTCGGCTACGACGCGCGATCCGACGTGATCAGCGCCGAGGGCCGGGTGGTGATGCACTATGCCGGCTACACCGTCGCCTGCGACGACCTGCGCTACGACCGCCGCGCCGGCTCGGTGCTCTGCGAGGGCAACGTCCAGCTCACCGATACCAGGGGCACGGTCTATACGGCCGATCGGGTCGAGGTCACCGGCGGGATGAAGGAAGCCTTCATCCGGTCGCTGACGCTGACCACCTCCGAGGGCGCCGTGATCACGGCGCGCGACGCCTCGTTCTCCAATGCGCTGCAGACCGTCCTCGACGAGGCGACCTACTCTCCGTGCGGGGAGTGCATCGACGCCAAGGGCAACCGCATCGGCTGGAAGGTGCGGGCGGCGAAGATCGTGCAGAGCGACGAGAGCAAGGTCGTCTATCTCGAGCAGCCGAGCCTCGAGATCCTGGGCCTGCCGGTCGCCTGGCTGCCCTGGCTGTGGCTGCCGGACCCGTCCAACCCGCGCAACACCGGGTTCCTCTTGCCGAGCGTCGACTTCAAGGAGGAGCTCGGGGTCCGGCTCCGCGTGCCGTACTTCATCGCCGCGGGCAAGGACACCGACATCCTCATCGCGCCGCAGCTGATGTCGCGCCAGGGTTTCCTGATGGCGGCCGAGTGGCAGCAGCGCTTCGACTATGGCGCCTTCACGGTCGAGGCCTCCGGCCTCAAGCAAGCCGATCCGGAGGCCTTTGCCGGGACCGTCGGCAACCGCGAGTGGCGCGGCGCGATCCAGACCTCGGGCAATTTCCAGCCGGCGGCGGACTGGAACGTCGGCTGGAGCTACACCGCCTTCACCGACGCGGCCTATCTCGATGACTACGACTTCGACAACTCCGGCAAGGCGGTGAACGAGGTCTACGCCACGCACCTCAGCGACGATTTCTACGGCGACCTGCGCCTGCAGCAGTTCCTGCTGCTGGGCAACGTGCCCGCGATCGTCCAGGAGCAGCAGGGCCGTGCGATCCCCAACCTGCGGGGCGACGGCTACTACCACCTCGGCGACGACGGCGAGGTGCACCTGTCGGGGAACCTGCTGGGCGTGCAGCGCGACCGAGAACATGTTCACCCCGCCGGTCGTCTTCGGCGGCGTGCCCTATGTCTTCGGCTACGCGGAGCAGAAGGTCCACGCCACCGGCGAGGCCAGCTGGCAGAAGCAGTATGTCGGGCCGGGCGGCATCGTCGCGACGCCGTTCCTCGGTGTCCGTGCCGACATCACCAGCTTCAACGCCGGCGACGTTCGCCTGGACTTCGGTGACGAGTTCCGCCGGTACGACGACGCCGCCCGACCAGCTGCTGCTCAACGCCACGCCGATCGCGGCGGTGGACGTGCGCTGGCCGATGATCGCGTTCAACGGCGCCGACACCCACCTGCTCGAGCCGATCGCGCAGCTGGTCTATCGCGGCAGCGACGTCACGGAGGTGGGCGTCACCAACGACAACGCCCACAGCTTCGTGCTCGATGACTCCAACATCTTCTCCTACAACCGCTTCACCGGCACCGACCGGCAGGAGACCGGGCTGCGCGCCAATGTCGGCGCGCGCTACCTCGCCAACTTCGACGGCGGCTCATGGCTGGAGCTGGTGGGCGGGCAGTCGTTCCACCTCGCCGGACTCAACGCGATGGGCGTGGGCGACGAGGTCAACACCGGGGTTTCCACCGGGCTCGGCGAGGACGCCTCCTATGTGGTGCTCGCGGCGCGGGGTTCGCCCGGCTACGGCACCGTGCTCTCGGCCAGCCTGCAGCTCGATCCGGCCGAGACGCGCGTCGCGCGCGCCGTGCGTCGGCGGCCGGGTCTCCCCGGGCGACGGATACTGGGCCGGGCTCGACTACATCCATATCCCCGCCGACCCGGCGATCGGGGTGACCGCCAACCAGCAGGAGATCACCCTCAGCGGCGGCGCCCCGCTGCCGATCGACTACTGGACGATCAATGGCGGGGTCTCGTGGGACCTCGCAACAGGTCAGTGGTTGCAGGCGACCGGCCAGCTGACCTATGACGACGGCTACTTCCTCGTCGGCGGCTTCGCCACGGCGACCGGACCCACGAACGAGAATCCTGATAGTCTGGCCTTCGGTTGGACGTTCAAACTGAAGGCGCCCGGCACCGAGTTCGGGCTCTCCAGCAACTGATTTTAGCCGTATTTATTCAACATTGAGAACGCCAGCCGGAAGGGGATCCGGCGCTTTCCAGAACCGCATGGTGACGAAATGAACCGCCTCATCGCAGCAACGCTACTTGGAACGGTGCTGGCCTTCGGCGCCCTGATGCCGGCGCTGGCGGCCACCGTGGTGACCGTCAACGGAGTGCCGATCAGCGACCTCGACGTCGACCAGCGCTCCAAGCTGATGCGTCTCGAGGGCGGCGGCAACAGGAAGGCCGCCGTCGACAGCCTCGTCACCGAGCAGCTGCAGGTGCAGGAGGCGAAGCGCCTGGGCATCGACGTCACCGACCAGCAGGTCGACGATGCGTTCCAGCAGGTCGCGCGCAACGTGAAGCTCAGCACCGACAAGCTCAACCAGCTGCTGCGGCAGAACGGCGTCAGCGACGCGACGATGAAGGCGCGCCTGCGCGCCGCGCTCGCCTGGCAGAAGATCGGCGAGGTGGCGATCAAGGCCCGCGTCGAGATCTCCGATCTCGAGCTCGACCAGAAGGCCGACGCCGCCCTCGGTGTCGACCAGAGCTACGACTACGTGCTCAAGGAAGTGCTGTTCATCACCGGGCCGAGCGGCTCGGCCGCCAACCGCACCGGACAGGCCAACAAGTATCGCAGCAGCTTCAAGGGCTGCGACAGCGCCGTCGACCTGTCGCTCGGCTACACCGACGCGGCGGTGCGCGACATGGGTCGCCGCCACGCGACGCAGCTGCCCGACGCACTGGCGGCGGAACTCGCCAAGCTCAATGTCGGCGGCATCACCAAGCCGCGCGTGACCGAGGCGGGCGTCTCGATGCTGGCGGTCTGCTCGAAGACCGCGGCGCATGACACCACCTTCATCAAGAACAAGCTGCGCAACGAGGTGGGCAGCGCGGCCATGAAGACCGAGGCCGAGAAGTATCTCGAGGAGATGCGCAAGAAGGCGCAGATCGTCTATCAGTGATCATGAGGCCCTGCGGCGACGCAGGGCCTTCGCGTTCGACGAGGCCGTCCGGTGTCCGAATCCAGTCCGTTGCCGCTGGCGATCAGCATGGGGGAGCCCGCCGGCATCGGCCCGGACCTCATCCTCCGCCTCTATGCCGACCGGGCGGCGCACGGGTTGCCGCCCTTCATCGTCTTCGGCCACCTGGATTT
The DNA here is from genome assembly GCA_963708965.1 of uncultured Alphaproteobacteria bacterium. Taxonomy (GTDB): domain Bacteria; phylum Pseudomonadota; class Alphaproteobacteria; order Rhizobiales; family Devosiaceae; genus Devosia_A. The sequence continues at coordinate 475,022 of CAVPUP010000009.1, forward strand.
CCTGAGGGCGCGGGCCGAGCGGCTGGGGCTCGACATCTCCATCGCCGCCGCCTCGCCGGATGCCGCCCGCGTCGGTGTTCCCGCATTCGCTGCCGGTCGAGCCCATCGACGGCCTCGTGCCGGACAAGCCGGGTGATCCGACGCCGCTCTCGGGCAAGGTGGTGATCGAGGCGATCACCCGCGCCGTCGAGAGTTCGCTGGTCGGCACGTCGCGCGGCGTGGTCACGGCGCCCATCCACAAGAACGTGCTGCACAAGGCCGGCTTCGAGCACCCGGGCCATACCGAGTTCCTCGCGGCGCTCTGCGCGCAGGGCGGCCAGGTCCCTACCCCGCTGATGATGCTGGCGCATGAAGAGCTGCGCGTCGTGCCGGCGACCATCCACGTCCCGCTGCGGGAGGTGCCCGGGCTGGTGACGCCGGAACTCCTGCTCGACACCGGCCGCATCCTCGATCGCAGCCTCAGGACCCGCTTCGGCATCGCCGAGCCGCGGATCGCCTTCGCCGGGCTCAACCCGCATGCCGGAGAGGGTGGCTCGATCGGCAGCGAGGACCTCGACGTGGTCGCGCCGGCGGTCGCGCAGCTGCAGCACGAGGGCATCCGGGCCGAAGGGCCGATCCCGGCCGATACGCTGTTCCACCTGCCGCACTGGCGCCAGTTCGATGCGGTGGTCGGCATGTATCACGACCAGGCGCTGATCCCGATCAAGACCGTGGCCTTCGACGAGGCGGTGAACGTCACGCTCGGGCTGCCGATCGTCCGCACCTCGCCCGACCATGGCACCGCCTTCGACCTCGCCGGCAGCGGCAAGGGCTCGGTGAAGAGCTTCCTCGCCGCCATCCGGCTGGCCGACCGGCTGACGGGCGGCACGCGCTAGGTCGGCCCGTGGCCGCTACGGCTGCTGCTCCAGCCAGGCGATCATCTCGGCCAGCTCCTTCTCCTGGGCGTCGATAACGGACTGCGCCAGTTCCTTGACCCAGGGATCGTCGCCGTGCACCAGCGCGGCCTTGGCCATGTCGATGGCGCCGCGGTGGTGTGGGATCATCGCGCAGACGAAGGCGATGTCGATGTCGGGGACCGAGCCGGCAGCCATCATCTCGGCATGCATGCGGTCCATCTCGTCCAGCAGGTCCATGTGCGCCGAGTCCATGCCCATGTCGTGGATACGCGTGCTGGGCTCGGCAGGCTTTTCCGCATTGGCGAAGCAGATGGCGGGCGTGCCGGCAACCACGCTTGCGGTACTGGTGGAACTCTCCTGAGCGAGGGCAACGCCGGGGAGAACAAAGAGGGCGGCTGCGGCGATCAGGGACTTCAACAAGGCAAACACTCCTATCGGCTGACCTGGAGCCAATGCCCTGCCGGTGGCGAGGGTTCCCCCTTCCCATCAGGCTGCGCGGCATTTGCCTCCGCCGATAAATCCGCTATCCCCCTGCCATGCAGATCGACAACCTCCCGCCGCTTCGCGAAGTGATCGCCGCCCATGGCCTCCGCGCGAGGAAGGAGCTCGGGCAGAACTTCCTGCTCGACCTCAACCTCACGGCGCGCGTGGCGCGGGTCGCGGGACCGCTGGACGCGGTGACGGTGATCGAGGTCGGGCCCGGTCCCGGCGGGCTGACGCGGGCACTGCTCGCCGAAGGGGCGAAGAAGGTGGTCGCCATCGAGCGCGACGAGCGCGCCCTGCCCGCGCTGGCGGAAATCGCCGCGGCGTATCCCGGCCGGCTGGAGGTGATCTCCGGCGACGCGCTCGAGATCGACTTTGCGGGGCTGGCCGAGGGGCCGGTGCGGATCGTCTCGAACCTGCCCTACAACATCGGCACCGAGCTCCTGACCCGCTGGCTGAGCGTCGAGCCCTGGCCGCCGTTCTTCGAGAGCCTCACCCTGATGTTCCAGCGCGAGGTGGCGGAGCGGATCGTCGCCAAGCCCGGGGCCGACGCCTATGGCCGGCTGGGGGTGCTGTGCGGCTGGCGGACCGAGGCGCGGATCGCCTTCAACGTCGACCGCAATGCCTTCACCCCGCCGCCGAAGGTCACCTCCAGCGTCGTGCACCTCAAGCCCAAGGCCATCGATCCGGCGGTCAAGGCCAGGGACCTCGAGGCGGTGACGCGCGCCGCCTTCGGGCAGCGCCGCAAGATGGTGCGCCAGAGCCTCAAGTCGCTGGGCCTCCCCATGGAGCCGCTGCTCGCGGCCGCGGACTTGCGGGGCGACGAGCGGGCCGAGGAGCTGTCGGTCGAGACCTTCCTCAAGCTGGCGCGGGCCCGTCGCGCATGAGCGGCGTCTTCGCGATCCTCTCCTCGCTGCTCGCCTTCCTCGTGCCACTCGCCATCCCGCTGTTCGCGCAGCGGTGGCGGAGCTTTGCCATCATCCTCGGGCTGGGCGCGCTGTTCTTCTGGTGGCTGACGCTGGACGTCGAGCGGCCCCAATCCATCATCGGCACCTTCCTCGGCGGCCTGATGCTGTTCGGCTTCGGCGCGGGGCTGATTGCGAAGTTCGTGATGCTGGTGGGACGGAGGGGGTGAGGCCCTTCAGCGACGGCCCCCTCCATCCTCCCCCATAAAGGGGGAGGTGCCGGCCGGCGTTTTTGGCACAATCGAGGCCACGACCCACTCTTCACCTCCCCCTTATGGGGGAGGCCGGGAGGGGCCGTCCGCCCACCTCATCCTCTCAAAGAGAATCGATCTCGTCCTGCAAGTCCTTGACGAACCTGTCCAGTTGCGTGAACCGCGTCCTGGCCAGGCGGGCTGCCGCAAGAATGGTGCGGACGCGGCTGGTCGAGTCCTCGAGGTCCTCGTTCACCAGCACGTAGTCGTACTCGTCGTAGTGCTCCATCTCGATGCGCGCGTTCTTGAGGCGCTTGTCGATGGTGCCCTGGCTGTCCTGCGCCCGCCGCTCGAGGCGCTTGCGCAGCTCCTTGATGGTCGGGCGGCAGGATGAAGATGGTCACCATGTCCGGCCGGCACTTCTCGTAGAGCTGCAGCGTGCCCTGGTAGTCGATGTCGAACAGGATGTCGCGACCGGCGGCGAGCCGTTCCTCGACCTTGGCGCGAGGCGTGCCGTAGAGGTTGCCGTGCACCTCGGCGCTTTCCAGCAGTTCCCCGTCCGCGCGCATCTGCTCGAAGGTCGGCACGTCGATGAAGTGGTAGTGCATGCCGTCGATCTCGTCGGTGCGGCGCGGCCGCGTCGTCACCGAGACCGACAGGGCGATATTCGGGTCATCCTCGAACAGGGCGCGCGAGATCGACGACTTGCCGGCGCCCGAAGGCGAGGCGAGAACCAGCATCACGCCGCGGCGCTGACTTTCCATGGGCTACTCGATATTCTGGATCTGCTCGCGCAGCTGGTCGATCACGGCCTTGAGGTCCAGTCCGATCGCGGTCAGGGCCACGTCGTTGGACTTCGAGCAGAGCGTATTCGCCTCGCGGTTAAATTCTTGTGTGAGGAAGTCGAGCTTGCGCCCCACCGGGCCGCCGCCCGAGATGAGCGCGCGCGCCGCCGCGATGTGGGCGCCCAGCCGATCGAGCTCTTCCCGGATATCGGCCTTGGTGGCGAGCAGCACGGCCTCCTGGGCGAGGCGCTCCTCGGACAGCGCCGGGCTCGCCTCGGACAGCTCCGCGACCTGCTGGCGCAGGCGGGCGAGGATGGCGTCGCGGCTGCGGCCGGGATGGATCTCGGCGGCCTTGGTCAGCGCGGCGATCTCGTCGACGCGCTCGCTGAGAATGGCGCCGATGCGGCCGCCCTCCTCCGTCGCGTGCCACGACGAGGCCGGCGACCGCCTGGTCCACGGCGGCGAGGATGGCGGTGTTGAGGGCTTCCTCGTCATCGGCCGAGAGCGGGCTCTCGTGCTGCTCCAGCACGCCCCTGAGCCCGAGGATGCCGTCGAGGCTGGGCCTTGCCGCCTCGACCCGGGTTTCGAGCCAGCGGAAGCCCTCGAGCACGGCTTCCAGCGCCTGGTGGTTGACCACCACGCGGCCGCCCTCGCCTTCGCGGTCGACCGAGAGCGAGACCGTCAGCGAGCCGCGGGTGATCGACTTGCCGATGCGGCGCCGGATCTCGCCTTCGAGCGGGTCGAAGCCCGGCGAGAGCCGCATGCGCATGTCGAGGCCGCGGCCGTTGACCGACTTGAGCTCGACGACGAAGCTCACGCCCGGCACCGCCCCCGAAGCCCGGGCGTAGCCGGTCATGCTGGCGAGGCGGGCACCCATCACTCGGTCGCTTCGACGGTCTCGCCGGCGTCCTTGGCGGCCTCGGCCTCCAGCGCCTCGCGGGCGCGCTCGGCTTCCGCTTCGGCGGCGGCCTTGCGGTAGGCGCTGACGTTCTTGCGATGCTCGGCGTAGGTGGCGGCGAAGAGGTGCCCGTCCGAGGGGTTGGCACTCTTGGCCACGAAATAGAGCGCGTTGGTGGTCGCCGGATGCGCCACGGCCTTCAGCGCTTCCTCGCCGGGGTTGGCGATCGGTCCGGGCGGCAGGCCGTCGATCTGGTAGGTGTTGTAGGCGGTCCTCGCCTGCAGTTCCTGCGAGGTCGGCCCGCGGCTCAGCACGGTCCTGCCCTCGGTCACCCCGTAGAGCACCGTCGGGTCGGTCTGCAGCCGCATGCCCTTGCGCAGGCGGTTGATGAACACCGCCGCCACTTCCGGGCGCTCGCTCGCGAGGCCGGTCTCCTTCTCGACGATCGAGGCCAGGGTCACCAGCTCGGCCGGCGACTTGATGACGTCGTCGATGGACTTGTCGCGGCCCTGCCAGATCGCGTCGAGCTTCGCCTTCATCTCGGACTGCATCTTGTCGAGCACCGACTGCCGCGTGTCGCCGCGGGAAGAAGTCGTAGCGGATGGCGAGCAGCGAGCCCTCCTCCGGCACGGGCACCGGATCGCCCACGAGGTTCGGGCCTTCCTGGTTGAGCTTTTCGGCCACCTGGAAGGAGGTGTCGCCCGGGATCACGTTGACGAAGAAGTCGAGCGGCTTGCCCTCGGTGATTTCCCTGAGGATATCGGCCATCGAGAAGTTGGCCTTCAGCACGTAGACGCCGGCCTTCGACGCGCTCTCCTTCTTCAGCGCGCGGGCGCCGCCGAGGAAGACCAGGTCGCTCGGGAGCAGGCTGTCGGGAAGCAGCCCCTGGTCCGCGAGACGGCGCGCCGTGGTGCCGATGGAGGCGCCCGCGTTCGACGACGAAATTGGTATCTTCCTTCACCGCCCCCGGCGCGTAGAACTGGTTCGCGGCATAGAGGAACAGCCCCACCGTCACGAGGATGGTGAGGACGAGTAGCGTCAGCAGGGCGTTGACGACGTCGATGATGCCGCCGCGACGGCGCTTGCGATGCCGCTTGTCGGTGCGTTCACGGGCCATTTACACGTAACCTCCCAGGGCGGCGCCAAAGGCCTGAACAAACAACGGGAACAGAAATCCTGAGCGCCGGACGGCGCTCACTGCACCTTGCTGAAGATCAGCGAGGCATTGGTGCCGCCGAAGCCGAAGGAATTGGAGAGCGCCACATTGATCTCCATCTTCTTCGGCTTGTGCGGCACCAGGTCGATCACCGACTCCACGGACGGATTGTCGAGATTGATGGTGGGCGGGGCGATGCCGTCGCGCATGGCGAGCAGGCAGAAGATCGCCTCGACCGAGCCGGCCGCGCCGAGCAGGTGCCCGATGGCCGACTTGGTCGAGCTCATCGCCGCCTTGGAGGCGGAGTTGCCCAGCATGCGGGTGACCGAGCCCAGTTCGATCTCGTCGCCGAGCGGCGTCGAGGTGCCGTGGGCGTTGATGTAGTCGATGTCGCCGGGGGAGATCCCGGCGCGCTTGACGGCCGCCTGCATGCAGCGGAAGCCGCCGTCGCCGTCCTCGGACGGCGCGGTGATGTGATAGGCGTCGCCCGAAAGGCCGTAGCCGATCACCTCGCCATAGATCTTGGCGCCGCGGGCCTTGGCCCGCTCGTATTCCTCGAGCACGACGATGCCGGCGCCTTCGCCCATGACGAAGCCGTCGCGATCCTTGTCGTAGGGGCGCGAGGCCTTCTCGGGCTGGTCGTTGAAGCCGGTGGAGAGCGCCCGGCAGGCGGCGAAGCCGGCGATCGACAGCCGGTTGACCGGCGATTCGGCGCCGCCCGCCACCATCACGTCGGCATCGCCGAGCATGATCAGCCGAGCGGCGTCGCCGATGGCGTGCGCGCCGGTCGAACAGGCCGTGACCACGGAGTGGTTCGGCCCCTTCAGCCCGAAGCGGATGGAGACGTTGCCGGACGCCATGTTGATGATGCGGCCGGGAATGAAGAACGGGCTGATGCGGCGCGGACCGCGCTCGTGCAGCGTCACGGCGGCATCGTAGATGCCGCCGATGCCGCCGATGCCGGAGCCGATCAGCGTGCCGATCCGCTCCTGCTCTTCCTGGGTCTTGGGTTCGACGCCGGCGTCGGCGATGGCCTGGGTGGCCGCCGCCATGGCATAGACGATGAAGGGGTCAACCTTGCGTTGCTCCTTCACGTCCATCCATTCGTCGGGATTGAACTTGCCGTCCGCGTGGTCGCCAAGCGGGATCCGGTTGGCGATCTGGCAGGCGAGGTCGTCGACCTCGAAGTCATCGATGCGCTTGGCACCGCTCTTGCTGGCAAGGATGTTGGACCAGGTTGCTTCAACCCCGCAGCCCAACGGGCTGACGATCCCCATCCCGGTTACGACGACCCGGCGCAGTTCCATCGAAGAAAACCGGTGCGCCGGCGCTTAGCCGACGGCCTTGGTCAGGTAGGCGACAGCGTCGCCGAAGGTCTGGATCGATTCCGCCGCGTCGTCGGGGATCTCGACGCTGAATTCCTCCTCGAATGCCATCACCAGTTCGACCTGATCGAGCGAGTCGGCGCCCAGATCGTCAATGAAGCTGGCCTTATCGACGACCTTTTCCGCATCGACATTGAGGTGTTCGACCACGATCTTGCGGACGCGATCAGCGATATCGCTCATATCTGACTTCCTTGTTACCAGACTGCTTTGTTTCGTTTTCTATTCGGCGGGAAGGCACTGGGATGGCCACCACTTTCCCCCGGAACTTGCCGCCCTCGGCGGCCGACTGTAGGCGCGGTGCCCTGCCCTCGCAAGGCGACACAAGCCCGAAATCAGGGGCGGAGGTAACACACTTCCCCACCATTTGCCATATTGCCGGCAAGCCCGCTTTCCCCAGCCTTAAAGCATCACCATGCCGCCGTTGACGTTCAGCGTGTGGCCGGTGATGTAGCCCGCTTCGGCGCTCGCGAGGAACACCACCGCGGCGGCCACTTCATCGGCCTGGCCCAGCCGACCGGCCGGAACCTTGGATAGAATGCCTTCGCGCTGCTTCTCGTTCAATTCGTCGGTCATGGCCGAGCCGATGAAGCCGGGCGCCACGGTGTTCACCGTGATGTTGCGCGAGGCGACCTCGTAGGCGAGCGCCTTGCTCATGCCGATGAGTCCGGCCTTCGAGGCGGCATAGTTGCCCTGGCCGGGGTTGCCCACCACGCCCACCACCGAGGTAATGCCGACAATGCGCCCGTAGCGCTGCTTCATCATGCCCTTGAGCACGGCACGGGTGAGGTGGAACGCCGCAGTGAGGTTCACCGCCAGCACCTGGTCCCACTCGTCGTCCTTCATCCGCATGAAGAGGTTGTCGCGGGTGATGCCGGCGTTGTTGACGAGGATGTCGATGCCGCCCAGCGCCGACTCGGCGGCGGGGACGAGCGCATCCACCGCGCCGAGGTCCGAGAGGTTGGTCGTGATCACCGGATGGTCGCCGCCACCGAGGAGCGACTTGGTCTCCTCAAGGGCGTCGACGCGGGTGCCGCTCAGGGCGACACGCGCGCCACTGGCTGCGAGCGCCTTGGCGATCTCCCGCCCAATGCCGCCCGAAGCGCCGGTCACCAGCGCGCGTTTGCCGGAAAGATCAAACATTTAGAGGCTCCTTCGCAGAGTCTGATTCAATGGATCGAGACCCTCACGCAGGCGCCTCTCCCCAATGGGGGGAGAGGGCGGCCGCGTCAGCGGCCTGAGGGAGGGGAAGTTCAACTAGGCACCCACCGCTGCCACGAACGCATCCACATCGGCCGGCGTCCCCACGGACACTGCCGCCACCTCGGGCGCGATGCGCTTGGCCAAGCCCGACAACACCTTGCCCGAACCCAGTTCAACCAGTTCGGTAACGCCGCCCTGTTTCACCAGCCAGCCGACGCATTCGGTCCAGCGCACCATGCCGGTCACCTGCTCGACGAGCCGCTTCTTGATCTCTTCCGGATCGGAGATCGGCGCCGCAAGCACGTTGGCGACGACCGGCACCACCGGCGCCTGCACCGTCACCTGATTGAGCGCGTGCTCCATGGCGTCGGCGGCCGGGCGCATCAGGGCGCAATGGAAGGGCGCGCTCACCGGCAGCGGCAGGGCGCGCTTGGCGCCGGCGGCCTTTAGCAACTCGATGGCGCGGTTGACTGCACCGGCATGGCCGGAGATCACCACCTGGCCCGGTGCGTTGTCATTGGCGACGCCGCAGATCTCGCCATCCTCGGCGTCATTGGCGGCGCGCAGCACCGTCTCGAGATCGAGCCCGAGGATCGCCGCCATGGCGCCCTGCCCGACCGGCACCGCCTGCTGCATCGCCTGCCCGCGCGTCTTCAAAAGTCGCGCCGCGTCGGCGAGGCTGAAGGCGCCGGCCGCCGCCAGCGCCGAGTATTCACCCAGCGAGTGACCGGCGACATAGGCCGCATGATCCTTCAGCGCGACGCCGCGGCTGGCCAGCACGCGGGTCACCGCCACGGATACCGCCATCAGCGCGGGCTGCGCGTTCTCGGTGAGCCGCAGGGTCTCGTCAGGCCCCTCGAACATGATGGCGGAAAGCTTCTGGCCGAGCGCCTCGTCCACCTCGGCGAAGACGTCGCGCGCCTCCTGATAGGTGTCGGCGAGGTCCTTGCCCATCCCCACGGCCTGGCTGCCCTGGCCGGGGAAGGTGAATGCACGCTTGCTCACGGGTGGCCTCCGCCGTTGTTCTTGCTTGCCGCCAACCTAGGCCGCCGCCGGACAAGCGTCCAGTTGGCGGCGGCGTTTGCCGGAGGGGCATGGCAAAGTCAAGGCGGGAGAAATCACCATGCATTGAATTGCGCATCATATGATGCTAAGTTTTCTGCTGGAGACGAATGAGCATGCGCACTACTGTCACGATCGACGACAAGCTCCTGGCTGAGGCGCAGGAGTATACCGGCATAAAGGAGCGCGCGACGCTTATTCGGATGGGGCTCGAGTTGCTTGTTGCCAGAGAAGCAGCGCGGCGGCTCGCCCGGCTGGGTGGAACAGAGCCCGGTCTTCAGTACATCCCAAGACGCCGGCCACCGGTCGCCGCCGAGTGATCATTGTCGATACGTCTATCTGGATAGACCATCTGCACCAGGGCGACGACGCCATGGCGTCTTTGCTGGGGGAAAACCTGGTCCTCATGCATCCCTTTGTCCTGGGTGAGATCGCGCTGGGAGCACTGCGGAACTGGCACAAGATGATGCGGGATCTGTCCAAGATACCCATGGCGGTGCGCGCTGATGACAATGAGGTTCTCAACCTCATCGATGGCAAGAAGCTACAGGGATCAGGGATCGGTTTAATCGACGCACACCTGCTGGCGTCCGCCCTGTTGAACTCCGGCACGTTCATCTGGACGAGAGACCGCCGGCTCATGAACGTCGCCGCTCAGCTCGGCGTGGACGCGACCACAGCCTAATCGAACGTCACCGCCGTCGTGTTCGCCCCGCATAGCAGCACGCCGACCTTCTCATCGGTCGCCGGCAGGTAGCGGCCCGACAGCAGCGCCGCCAGGGCGGCCGCGCCGCCCGGTTCAGTCACCAGTCGCAGCCGGTCCCAGATCGCTTCCTGCGCGGCGACGATGGCCTCGTCCGTGACGAGGACGGATCTCTGGATCTTGTCAGAGAGAGCGAAGCAGGCCTCGCCGAGGCGGCGGGCGCCGAGGCTGTCGGCGGCGACGCCGCTCACCGGCACGTCGACCGGCCTCCCTGCCTCCTTGGCGCGGTAGAGCGTGGGGCAGTTCTCGGGTTCCACCCCGACGATCCGCACCCGGCCGCCGACCGCGGCGGCGATGCCGCCGATGAGCCCGCCGCCGCCGACCGCGACCAGCACAGTATCGAGCTCCGGCGATTGCACCAGCCACTCGAGCCCCGTCGTCCCCTGCCCGCAGAGAGTGTGGAAGTTGTCGTAGGCATGCACCTCCGGCAGGTTCTGCTCGAGGGCGAAAGCGTGGCTCGCGGCATAGGCGTCGACATAGGTATCGCCGCCCACGACGATGTCCGCCTCGTACTCGCGGATGCGCTCGATCTTGGCCCGCGAGGAGATCGAGGGCACGAAGATATGCGCCTTGATGCCCAGATGCATGGCCGCATAGGCCACCGCCGCCCCATGGTTGCCGCCCGAGGCCGCGACGACGCCCCGCCCCGCCCCCTCGCGCATCAGAAGGTTGGCGAAGGCGCCCCGCGCCTTGAACGTCCCCGAATGCTGCATGAACTCGAGCTTGAAGTTGATCGGGGCACCCGGGAGCCCAAAGTCCTCGGCCGCGGTGGTGAACACCGGAGTGCGCCGGATATGCGGGCGGATCACCGCCTCGGCGGCAAGGACGGATGCGTGGTCCGGAACGAGGTCGATGTTGGTCATAAGGCGACGCTGACAGGATCGGGATTGCCAGGCAAGACTTGCTGATCTGGAGTTCCCACCGTGGGAACCGGGGCGGCATGCGCATCATTTCGAAAGCGACGCTCTGCGAGTTCTGGCTGCGCTACCCACCCGCCACAATTCCGCTAAGCGGGCCATGACGCTCGACATGGCTCGCAAGCTGCACGATGCCTGCGGGCCTCCCGGCAGAGGTGCTGATCCGGCCCTACAGGATCAACCCCGCCTGATGCCTTGCCATCCGGGGCCTTTTCCCCTATAGCCCGCCTCGCATTCGTTCGGCCGGGGGCTGAACGGAGGGTCGGCTATTGCCGACAGGGTTTCGTCCCGTCCTCCCGTGTTCCCGCTCTTTAGAAGACTGCTTTGGCGCCTTTCCGGCTTCAAAGGGGCTCCGCGCCGAGTGACTGCAGAGTTGTAACTCTCAAGAAGGAAGGCGCTTTCCATGGCCCTTTACGAGCACATCTTCCTCGCCCGCCAGGACGTTTCGCCCCAGCAGGTCGAGGAAATGACCGACCGCTTTCACCGACGTGATCACCCAGGGCGGCGGCAAGGTCACCAAGAACGAGTACTGGGGGCTGAAGTCCCTCGCCTACCGCATCCGCAAGAACCGCAAGGCGCACTACACGCTGCTCAACATCGACGCGCCGCACGCGGCGATCGCCGAGATGGAGCGCCAGATGCGCATCAACGAAGACATCCTGCGCTTCATGACCATCCGCGTCGACGAGCTCGAGGAAGGCCCGTCCGCCATGATGCAGAAGCGCGATCGCGACGACCGCGACGGCGACCGTCCGGGCGGCCCGCGCGGCGACCGCGGCGGCTTCGACCGCGGCGACCGTCGTCCGCGTCGCTTCTAAGTAATCGGAAGGAAGCAGCCAAATGGCCATCAAAGACCTGACCACGACCACGGCCCGCCGTCCGTTCTTCCGCCGCCGCAAGATCTGCCCGTTCTCCGGCGCCGAACGCGCCGAAGATCGACTACAAGGACGTGCAAGCTGCTGCAGCGCTACGTCTCCGAGCGCGGCAAGATCGTCCCCTCGCGCATCACCGCGGTCTCGGCCAAGAAGCAGCGCGAACTGGCCAAGGCCATCAAGCGCGCCCGCTTCCTCGGCCTCCTGCCCTACGTCGTGAAGTAAGAACGGTTCGGAACTCTCGCTGGCGGTTGGCGCTGTAGACGCGCGCCAATTCGCCCAGTTGGGGCGGCCGATGGTCGGCTGCTCCTAACTGCCTTCGAGGCAGGACAGCAAAGGAAAGCACCCATGAAAGTCATTCTGCTCGAACGCGTCGGCCGGCCTCGGCCACCTCGGCGACGAAGTCACCGTCAAGGACGGCTTCGCCCGCAACTTCCTCCTGCCGCGCGACAAGGCGCTGCGCGCCACCGAGGCCAACCGCAGGCCAGTTCGAACGCGACCGCGCCGACATCGAGAAGCGCAACGCAGGAGCGCCGCAAGGCCGCTGCCGGCATCGCGGCGGGCCTCAACGGCAAGCCACGTGGTCATCATCCGCCAGGCCGGCGAAACCGGCCAGCTCTACGGTTCGGTCTCCGTCCGCGACGTCGCCGAGGCGCGGTCAACGCCGACGGCGGCACGGTCGACCGTTCGCAGGTCGACCTCGACAAGCCGATCAAGACGCTCGGCCTGCACGCGGTGCAAGCTGCACCTGCACGCCGAAGTCGCGGTCACCGTCACCGTCAACATCGCCCGCTCGCAGGACGAAGCCGAGCGCCAGGCGAAGGGCGAAGACCTCACCGCCATCAACTACGGCGAGGAAGCCGAGGAAGCCTTCCGCACCGGCCAGGCCGAAGCTGCCGCCGAGGTGGAAGCGGAAGACGACGGCGAGTAATCTGCCGGTTGCATCAAGAGTTCAAAGGCCGGGAGCGATCCCGGCCTTTTTGCGCCTGCCCGCGGGTCGCCGGCCGGGTTTCCGTCCGCCGCCCGATTCGCAACCCCTCGCTGTCGCTTCCCCCGGGTTCCACACTACCCACAGGCGCGTGCCCGGCTCTCCTGCACGCCCTGTCGCACCGTCACAATTATGCTCGCCATGGCGGCCCACGCTGGTAAAGCAATCCTTAACGCGCTGAGGGGAGAATTCGAGTCGCCATGGCCGACACCAACGTTCACCGCCTCCGCCCCGAGGACGAAAAGCCCTACCGCCTCGCTCCCCACAACGTGGAGGCCGAGCAGGCGCTGCTGGGCGCCGTCCTCGTCAACAACGAGGCCTTCTACCGCGTCTCCGACTTCCTCATGCCGGAGCATTTCTACGAGCCGGTCCACCGCACGATCTACGAGGTGCTGGCCAAGATCATCCGCGCCGGCAAGACCGCGACGCCGGTGACCGCCAAGACCTATCTCGGCGACGAACTGACCGCCGAAGTGACGATGCCGCAATATCTCGCGCGGCTCGCGGCGGAAGCCACCACCGTCATCAACGCCGCCGATTACGGCCAGTCGATCTACGACCTCGCCATCCGCCGCAACCTGATCCAGATCGGCGAGGAGATGGTGCAGGTCGGCCTACGACTCCGATGTCGAGGCCACCGCGCGCGAAGCAGATCGAGGAGGCGGAGAAGCAGCTCTTCGACCTCGCCGAAAAGGGCCGCTACGACGGCGGCTTCCAGACCTTCAGCCAGGCCCTCACCGAAGCCATCAAGATGGCGGGCGAGGCCTATGGCCGCGACGGCACGCTGTCGGGCACCGCCACCGGCCTCACCGATCTCGACCGGCTGATGGGCGGCCTGCAGCGGCGCGACCTGATCATCCTCGCGGCGCGTCCTGCCATGGGCAAGACCTCGCTCGCCACCAACATCGCCTTCCACGTCGCCAAGAACTTTCGCGGCGAGGTGCAGCCGGACGGCCACATCAAGACCGTCGACGGCGGCCATGTCGGCTTCTTCTCGCTCGAAATGAGCGCCGAGCAGCTGGCGACCCGTATCCTCGCCGAGCAGGCCGAGATCTCGTCGTCCGACATCCGCCGCGGCAACATCCACGAGAGCCAGTTCACCAAGCTGGTCGACACCTCGAACCTGATGGCGCAGGTGCCGCTCTACATCGACGACACCGGCGGCATCTCGGTGGCGCAGCTCGCGGCGCGGGCGCGGCGGCTGAAGCGCCAGAAGGGCCTCGACCTGTTGGTCGTCGACTACCTGCAGCTGCTCACCGGCTCGTCCAAGAAGGCGCAGCGAGAACCGCGTGCAGGAGCTGACCGAGATCACCACGACGCTGAAGGCGCTGGCCAAGGAGCTCGAGGTGCCGATCATCGCGCTCAGCCAGCTGAGCCGCCAGGTCGAGAACCGCGAGGACAAGCACCCGCAGCTCTCGGACCTGCGCGAATCCGGCTCGATCGAGCAGGACGCCGACGTGGTGCTGTTCGTCTATCGCGAGGAGTACTACCTCAAGAACAAGGAGCCGAAGGAGGGCACGCCGGAGCACCTGACCTGGCAGGACGAGATGGAGCAGGTGCACGGCCGCGCCGAGGTCATCATCGGCAAGCAGCGTCACGGCCCCACCGGCACGGTGCAGGTGAGCTTCGAGGCGCAGTACACCCGCTTCGGCAACCTGGCGCAATCGGACTACCTGCCCGAGAGGATGGAATAGTGATGCCGTCGCCCGCAGTGGTGACAGGTTACGGGGGACGGCTGACAGTCGACCTCGGTGCGCTCAAGCGCAACTGGCAGGCCCTCGACAAGGTGAGCCGCGGCGCCCTGACCGGCGCCGTGGTCAAGGCCGACGCCTATGGCACCGGGCTCGTGCAGTCGGCGCGCGCGCTCTACGATGCGGGCGCCCGCTTCTTCTTCACCGCCACCCCCGATGAAGGCATCGCCGTACGGGCGGCCCTCAACGAGGACACCCACATCTTCATCCTCGACGGGCTGTTCCCCGGCGCCGCGCCGCTCTATCTCGGCGAGCGGCTGATGCCGTGCCTCAGCTCGGTGCCGATGCTGGAGGAATGGCTGGAGGCCTGCCTCGCCTCGAACCAGGCCCTGCCGGCGGCGCTGCATTTCGACACCGGCATCAACCGGCTCGGTTTCCGGCTGAACGAGGCCTCGATCGTCAAGCGGATGATCGACCAGGTCGGCTACGCGCCGCAGATGATCATGAGCCACCTCGCCTGCGCCGACACCCCGGCGCACGAGAAGAACCGCACCCAGCTGGCGCTGTTCACCTCGGTGATGGCGCAGTTCCCCGGCATCCCCGCCTCGCTCGCCAATTCGGCCGGCCTGATGAGCAATCGCGACAACCATTTCCAGATGGTGCGCCCCGGCATCGCGCTCTATGGCGGTCGCGCCGTTTCCGGGCGCCGCAACCCGATGGCGCCGGTGGTGACGCTGGAGGCGCCTATCCTGCAGGTCAAGGACGTGAAGACCGGCGAGTCGGTCGGTTATGGCGCGCTGCAGACCATGTCGCGCGACAGCCGCCTCGCCATCGTCGGCATCGGCTATGCCGACGGCTTCTTCCGCGCGCTGTCGTCGGCCAACAACCGACCCGGCACCCGCGTGGCGATCGGCGGGCAGCAGGTGCCGGTGGTCGGTCGCGTCTCCATGGACATGATGACCATCGACGTCACCGACCTGCCGGAGATCCCGGTACCGGGCGCGATGGTCGAGATCATCGGCCACCACGTGACCGTCGACGACCACGCCGATGTCGCCGGCACCATCGGCTACGAGGTGCTGACCAGCATGAAGGGCCGCTATACCCGGCACTATGTCGACACCGGCACAGGCGAGGCGGGCTGAGGTATACTCGAGACGCAGGGCCATCGATGGAGGACCAGATGGGCAGCGTGGCAATCGACATGACGATGTCTCTCGACGGCTATGTCGCCGGCCCCGACGACCGGCCCGGGCAGGAACTCGGCGCGCATGGGGGCGCGCACATCTTCGACTGGTACACCAGCGGACCGAAACTCCCCGGCGATCTCGAGATCGCGCATCCGGAGCCGGGCGCGAACCGCGACGAAGTGCAGCGGCTGATTGCTGAATCCGGCGCCTTCATCTTCGGGCGGCGGACCTACGACCTCACCAATGGCTGGGGCGGCAGCCACCCGATCGACGGCATGCCGCTGTTCATCCTCACCCACAACCCGCCGCCGGCCTCCGAAGTGCCGCAGGGGCGCTCGCGCATCACCTTCGTCACCGACGGCATCGCAAGCGCCGTGCGCCAGGCCAGGGCCGCGGCGGGCGACAAGCAGGTGAAGCTGCAGGGCGCCTCGCCCGGCAAGCAGGCGCTTGTCGCCGGGTCTGGTCGACGAGCTCATCATCCACCTCGCGCCGTACCTTCTCGGCGGCGGCGTGCGGCTGTTCGATACGCTGCCGGACGGGATCCGGCTGGAGAAGCTGAGTGTCACGGATGGGCCGTTGGCGACACATCTGAGGTATCGGGTGGTGCGGGGGTGAGGGCTCTGCGCCTCCTTGCTGTTCACTTTTCGTTCTTGCATTGCATCCCATCCTCCGCTACCTCTCGATTCCTCCCCGGGGCACTCCATGGCGCGTACTAAAACCTCCTATGTCTGCCAATCCTGCGGCGCGGCGACGGCGCGCTGGGTTGGGCGCTGCGAGGCGTGCGGGGAGTGGAACACCATCGTCGAGGAGATCGTCGATTCGGGCGTGGGGGCCGGGCCGAAGTCTGCGATCGCCGGGGGTCGGCCGGTGGAACTGCTGCCGCTCGCCGGGGAGACGGAGACGGCAGCGCGGATGGTCACCGGCATCGGCGAGCTCGACCGGGTGACCGGCGGCGGCTTCGTGAGGGGCTCGGCCGTGCTGGTGGGCGGCGATCCGGGAATCGGCAAATCCACCCTGCTGCTGCAGGCCGCGGCGGCGATGGCCGAGCGTGGCGGGCGCGTCGTCTACGTGTCGGGCGAGGAGGCGGTGGCGCAGATCCGGCTCCGCGCGCAGCGGCTGGGGCTCGGCGACCGCGAGGTGCTGCTCGCCAGCGAAACCAATGTCGAGATCATCCTCGCGACCCTGCAGAAGGGCCCTGCCCCCGACCTCGTCATCATCGACTCGATCCAGACGCTGTGGACCGACCGGGTGGAGAGCGCGCCGGGCACGGTGACGCAGGTCCGCACCTCGGCGCAGGCGCTGACCCGCTTCGCCAAGAAATCCGGCGCCGCGGTGGTGCTCGTCGGCCACGTCACCAAGGACGGGCAGATCGCCGGCCCGCGCGTCGTCGAGCACATGGTCGATGCCGTGCTCTATTTCGAAGGCGACGCCAGCCACACCTTCCGCATCCTGCGCGGGGTGAAGAACCGCTACGGCGCCACCGACGAGATCGGCGTGTTCGAGATGTCGACGCTGGGCCTGCGCGAGGTTGCCAATCCCTCGGCGCTGTTCCTCGACCAGCGCGACAAGGATGCGGCGGGCTCCGCCGTGTTCGCCGGCATGGAAGGCACGCGCCCGGTGCTATGCGAGATCCAGGCCCTGGTCGCCCCCTCACCGCTCGGGACGCCTCGGCGCGCCGTGGTCGGCTGGGATTCCTCGCGCCTCTCCATGGTGCTGGCGGTGCTCGAGACCCGCTGCGGCGTCCGCATCGGCGCCAACGACATCTACCTCAACGTCGCCGGCGGGCTGAAGATGAACGAACCGGCGGCCGATCTTGCGGTCGCTGCGGCGCTCATCTCCTCGCTCACCGGCTCGCCGCTGCCGCCCGAGAACGTCTATTTCGGCGAGATCTCGCTCGCCGGAGGCGTTCGTCCGGTGGTGCATGGGGCGCTGCGGCTGCGCGAAGCGCAGAAGCTCGGGTTCAAAGCCGCGGTCACCGGGCGGATCGGCCAGGGAGACGCGCCGAGCGGCATCCGCGTGGGCGAATATTCCGAGCTCGCCGAGCTCATCGGCCGCATCGCCGCCGGCGGTCGCCGACAGCAAGCGGCCGAGTAGCGCTTTGGCCACGCCTCAAGCGCATTCGGTGGACTTCACTGCCGCTAAAGCCCGTCCGCGCTTGGCATTGCCCCGTTTAGCCGCTAAACGGAGGCTGAAGCTCGTCCCCTAGGCGGAATCTCTACATGACTGGTTTCGACGTCGGCGTCGCCGTGCTCGTCCTGATCTCGGCGATCCTAGCGACCGCCCGCGGGTTCACCCGAGAAATCCTGTCGCTTGCGACCTGGGTCGGCTCGGCCGCGATCGCCGCCTATCTCTACTTCTACCACGGCGACCTGCTGCAGCCCTATTTTGCCGAAGAACTGGTCGGCAAGCTGGTGCTGGTCGTCGGCAGCTTCCTCATCTCGCTGATCGTCCTCCACCTCCTCACCATGCGGATCGCCGACTTCGTCGTCGACAGCCGCATCGGCCCGCTGGACCGCACGCTCGGCTTCGTCTTCGGCGTGACGCGCGGCGTGCTCATCGCAGTGGTGATCGTGATCTTCGGCATCTGGCTGTGGCCCGGTCAAGCTGCCGGAAATGGTGGCGACCTCGAAGTCCCTGCCGGTGCTGCAGAATTTCGGCGACAGCCTGGTCGCGGCCCTGCCGCCGAACCTCGAGACAGCAGGTGACCGACCTGCTGCACAAGGGCACCGGGACCGAAGAGACGGGCCCGCAGGAGACGCAGGCCTCGCCGAACGAGGCCGCGAGCCCCGCCGAGGCGATCCCGCCGGACAATTCCACGGACCTGCCCGAGAGCGACGCCCCGCAAGCACCTGTGAACGGGCGCGCCGCCAACAACTGATGAAAATCGGGTGAGCGCATTGCATATAGGGAGCGGGGCGTGCCATGCGCTCCGGGCCGCAGGCCGGCCGGACCAGCATGAGGTGCCCCGATGAGCAAAGACCACACTATGGCCGAATGGGATTTCGATACGCTGCGCGAAGAGTGCGGCGTGTTCGGCATTCTCGGCCACCCCGAAGCCGCGACCCTTACCGCACTCGGCCTGCATGCCCTGCAGCATCGCGGCCAGGAAGCGGCGGGCATCGTCAGCTTCGACGGCCGGCAGTTCCATTCCGAGCGCCAGCTCGGGCTGGTCGGCGATCACTTCACCGACCCCGCCACGGTCAAGCGCCTGCCCGGCCACATGGCCATGGGGCACGTGCGCTACTCGACCACCGGCGAAACCATCCTGCGCAACGTGCAGCCGCTGTTCGCCGAACTCGAGGTCGGCGGCATCGCCATCGGCCATAACGGCAACTTCACCAATGGCCTGACGCTGCGCCGCCAGTTGATCGCGCAGGGCGCCATCTGCCAGTCGACCTCCGACACCGAGGTGGTGCTGCATCTCATCGCGCGCTCGAAGAAGGCCGCCTCGTCCGACCGCTTCGTCGATGCGCTGATGCATCTCGAGGGCGCCTTCTCGCTGGTCGCCATGACCCGCACCAAGCTGATCGGCGCGCGCGACGCCAACGGCATCCGCCCGCTGGTGCTGGGCGACCTCGACGGCAAGCCGATCTTCGCCTCGGAGACCTGCGCGCTCGACATCATCGGCGCCAAGTTCGTGCGCGACGTCGAGAACGGCGAAGTGGTGATCTGCGAGATCCAGCCGGACGGCAGCATCACCATCGATTCGCGTGAAACCCTTCGCGCCCCGGCCGGAGCGCATCTGCCTCTTCGAATATGTCTATTTCGCCCGGCCCGACTCGGTGGTCGCCGGCCGGCCGGTCTATTCGGCGCGGAAGCGCATGGGCATCAATCTCGCCAAGGAAGCGCCGGTCGAGGCCGACGTGGTGGTGCCGGTGCCCGATGGCGGCACGCCGGCGGCGATCGGCTTTGCGCAGCAGAGCGGCATCCCGTTCGAGCTCGGCATCATCCGCAACCACTATGTCGGCCGCACCTTCATCGAGCCGACGCAGTCGATCCGCGCTTTCGGCGTCAAGCTCAAGCACTCGGCCAACCGCGCCGAGATCGAGGGCAAGCGCGTCGTGCTCATCGACGACTTCGATCGTGCGCGGCACCACCTCGGTCAAGATCGTGCAGATGATCCGCGACGCCGGGGCGAAGGAAGTGCACATCCGCGTCGCTTCGCCGATGATCTTCCACTCGGACTATTACGGCATCGACACGCCCGACCCCGAGCACCTGCTCGCCAACCAGCACACCGACCTCGCCTCGATGTGCCGGTACATCGGCGCCGATTCGCTGGCGTTCCTGTCGATCGACGGCCTCTACGACGCGGTCGGCGGCGCGAAGCGCAACCCGGCCGCGCCGCAGTTCACCGACCACTATTTCACCGGCGAATACCCGACTCCCCTCACCGACCTCACCGGCCGCGGCAAGAACGACCCCAAGACCGTCTCGCTGATGCGGGAAGCGAGCTGAGGCGATTCCGGGTCAGATCCCGATGGGTCCCCGGGTCAAGCTCGGGGATGACGGTGGTTGGGGCGCCGTCCCTGATCATCTCCACCGTCATCCCCGGGCTTGACCCGGGGACCCACTGAACCGCCAACAACTCCGCCCCCCGCGGCACTGGCGCCCTCCCCCCTTCCCGGCTAGAACCGCGCCAGCTTCAAACGGAACCCAGGCATGACCCCCACTCAATCCCTCGCCGGCAAGATCGTGCTCGTCACCGGCGCTTCGCGCGGCATCGGCTATCAGGCGGCGCTGGAGGCGGGGCGGCGGGGGGCGCATGTGATCGCCGTGGCCCGAACGGTGGGCGGCCTCGAGGATCTCGACGACCAGATCCAGGCGGTGGGCGGCGCGACCACGCTGGTGCCGCTCGACCTGCGCGATTTCGACGGCATCGACCGGCTCGGCCGCGCCATCTTCGAGCGCTGGGGCAAGCTCGACGGGCTCGTCGGCAACGCCGCCATGCTCGGCGGGCTGAGCCCCGTGGCGCATTTCGAGCCGAAGGAAGTCGAGAAGGTCATGGCCCTCAACTTCACCGCCAACTACCGGCTGCTGCGCTCGTTCGACCTGCTGCTGCGCCAGTCGGAGGCGGGACGGGTGGTGTTCGTCTCCTCGTCGTCGGCCCGTTCGGCCAAGGCCTTCTGGGGTCCCTACGCGGCCAGCAAGGCGGCGCTCGAGGCGCTGGTGAAGAGCTATGCCGCCGAAACCGGCGGCTCGACCCAGATCCGCGCCAACGTCTTCTATCCCGGCGCGGTGCGGACCGCGATGCGGGCCCAGGCCATTCCCGGCGAGGACCCGGACACCCTGCCTTCGCCTGCCGTCGTCGCGCCCAAGCTCATCGACATGCTGGAGCCGGGCTTCGAGCACAATCGCATGCTGTTCGACTGGGAAAAGTCGGAGCTGACCGCGCTCTAGGTCCCGACGTCCGTCAGGCGACGATCTCGTTCGGCACGGCGATCGTCGGGGTGCGGAAGCCCATGGCCGCCCAGGCCAGCAGGAGCTTGGCGAAGAAGCCCAGCGACTGCGTCCGGTGGTTGGGAATGTCGCCGGCCAGCGCGTGACCCGCCGGCAGGTCGCTGGTCATGGTGCGCATGCTGGCCCTGGGCCGGTCCGCTTCCGGCCAGAGACGGGCGTAAAGGCTCAACCAGTGCCCATGCTGGAATTCGAGGAACATCGGCGTGTTGCAGCAGGTCGCAACCACGCGGCGCGTCGGCGACTGCGGGGTCAGCCGGTAGGCACCGAGATGCTCTGCACCGGCGACGAAGCTCAGTCGATCCTTGCGGTGCAGCACGAAATGCGTGCCGCCGTTCGGCTCGGTGACCGGTTCTGCTCCGGGAAGCTGCGCCAGCCGGGCAGCTGCCGTACGGCAACTGTCGCAATGGCACTCGGCGACGACGATCGGCCGTGCGTGGACGGCAAGCCGAACCTTGCCGCACTTGCATTCGAGGTGTCTCGTCATCGCCCTTCTCCTTGTCTGGGCGCCCCGCCCTAACCCAGCCGCGTCACCAGGATCTTGTCGATGCGGCGGCCGTCGAGGTCCAGCACCTCGAAGCGCCAGTGGCCGCGTTCGAAGGCCTCGCCGACGGTGGGCAGGTGGTTGAGTTCGGCCAGGACGAAGCCGGCGACGGTCTCGAACTTGGCGTCCTTGGGCATGCGGACGCCGATCTTGTCCTGGAACTCGTCGGCCTGCATCCAGCCGGAAACGAGGAACGAGCCGTCGGCGCGGGTGGTGAAGGCGGGTTCGTCCCCCTCCTCCTCCTGGAACGCACCGGTGATCGCCTCGAGGATGTCGCTGGGCGTGACGATGCCCTCGAAATGCCCGTACTCGTCGAATACCAGCGCCATGTGGACGAGCGAGCCGCGAATGGCCTTCAGCACGTCGAGCGCGCCGGAGCGGTCCATCACCACCGGCGCCTGCTTGACCAGTGTCGCGCATGTCGATCGGCTCGCCGGACAGCAGGCTCTGCGCCAGGTCCTTGCGCGCAATGACGCCGACGATCGAGTCGACCGGGCCGTCCTGTACCGGCAGCACGGAGTGGCGCGTCGCCTTCAGCTTTTGCAGGATCTCGTCCTGGCTCTCGGAGAGGTCGATCAGTTCCACGTCGAGGCGCGGCGTCATCAGGCCGCGCGCCGAGCGGTCGGCGAGGCGCATGACGCCCGAGATCATGTGGCGCTCCTCGCTCTCGAGCACGCCGGCGCTCTCGGCCTCGGCGATCAGCGTCTTGACCTCCTCGTCGGTGACCCGCTCCTCGGTCTCGCCGCTCTGGCCGAGCAGCCCGAGGAGCAAGCGGCCCGAGACATCGAGCAACCAGACCAGCGGCCGGGCGATCGAGGCGATGAAGGCCATCAGCGGCGCCACCTGCGCGGCGATCCGCTCGGGGTCGCGCAGGGCGATCTGCTTGGGCACGAGCTCGCCGACGATCAGCTGCAGGTAGGTGATGATCACCACCACGATGCCGACGCCGAGCGGCAGGGCGAGCGACGGGTCGACCCCGTTCCCGGCCAGCGCCTGGCCCAGGCGGTCACCCAGGGTCGCGCCGGAGAAGGCGCCGGAGAGCACGCCCACCAGGGTGATGCCGATCTGCACCGAGGAGAGGAACTTGCCGGGGTCGTCCTGCAGCTTCAGCGCCACCTCGGCGCCGCGCTTGCCCTCCGAACCCAGCACCTTCAGGCGGGCCGGGCGGGAGGAGACGACCGCCAGTTCGGACATGGACAACAGGCCATTGACCAGTGTCAGGACGGCGACGATCAGGATTTCGAGGAACAATGTCGTTTATCGCGTTGCGGCCCCGCACTCAGCATCGGGTCGCTTGGGAGGCGGAACTATAGCGAGGATTATGCAGGGCGCAACGAGGGATGGTAGTGGAGAGGAGGAGGCTCGATCCCCTCACCTGACCCTCTCCCCGGAGGGGAGAGGGGACGTTGTGGCGAGACTGCTCATCGCCCCCTCTCCCCTCGGGGAGAGGTCGGGGTGAGGGGAAGTCCCTCTCACCCGTCCTTCTTGTCGAACGGGTTCTTGCCGCCCCTGACCCACAGCCGGATCGGCGTCCCGGGCATGTCGAAGGCGTCGCGCAGCCCGTTCACCAGGTAGCGCTGATAGGTGTTCGGCAGCACCTCGGGGCGGCTGGCGAACAGGATGAAGCTCGGCGGCCGGATCTTGGCCTGCGTCATATAGCGCAGCTTGAGCCGCCGTCCCGACACGGCCGGCGGCGGGTGGCTCTCGGTCATGCCGGCGAGCCAGCGGTTGAGCCGCGCCGTCGAGACGTGGCTGTTCCAGCGCTTCTCGACGGCGAAAACGGCCGCCATCAGCTTGTCGAGGTTGCGGCCCTGCAGTCCGGAAATGGTGACCAGCGGCACGCCCCTGAGCTGCGGCAGGTAGCGCTCGCACTGCTCGCGCAGTTCCGCCAGCTTCTCGTTCTTGTCCTCGATCGTGTCCCACTTGTTGACCGCGATCACCAGGGCGCGGCCTTCGCGCTCCACCAGGTCGGCGAGCGTCAGGTCCTGCTTCTCGAACGGGATCTGTGCGTCGAGCAGCAGCACCACCACCTCGGCATACTGGATCGAGCGCAGCGAATCGCTCACCGCGAGCTTTTCGAGCTTGGCATCGATCGCGCGACTTGCGCCGCATGCCGGCGGTGTCGACCAGGTTGATGGTCCGGCCGTTGTACTCCCACGGCACCATGATCGAGTCGCGGGTGATACCCGCCTCGGGCCCGGTCAGCAGCCGTTCCTCGCCGACCATGCGGTTGATCAGCGTCGATTTGCCCGCATTGGGCCGCCCGATGATGGCGACGTTGAGGTGACGCTGCGGGTCCCAGCGCCTGGCCGGCCCCTCCTCGGTCGTGCCATCGTCCGGCGGAAGGTCGACATCGACCTCGGGCATCGGGACTTCCAGTACGCGCCGCGCTCGCGGCTTTCGCCGCCGCCTCGTCCACCGCCTTCGAGACGATGGCGTGGAGGTCGGCGAGGCCGAGCCCGTGCTCGGCCGACAGCGATACCGGCTCCCCGAAGCCCAGCGAATAGGCCTCCATCAGGCCCGGGTCGGCCTCCCGGCCTTCGGCCTTGTTGCCGATCAGGTGTACGTCCTTGCCGGCCTTGCGCAGCACCTGGGCGAAGCGCTGGTCGAGCGGCGTCACGCCGGCGCGGGCATCGATCATGAACAGGATGACGTCGGCGTCGCGGATGGCGATCTCGGTCTGCTGGCGCATCCGGTCCTCGAGCGAGCCGTCGGTGCGGTCCTCGTAGCCGGCGGTGTCGAGCACCTTGAACTTGAGGTCGCCGATGCGGCCCTCGGCCTCGCGGCGGTCGCGCGTCACCCCGGGCGTATCGTCCACCAGCGCGATGCGACGACCCACCAGCCGGTTGAACAGCGTGGATTTGCCGACATTGGGACGGCCGACGATGGCGACAGTAACGGTCATGGCTGGCCCATATGGTGGTTGGATCCGGGTCTATCTAGCGCATCGGCGCGGAAATGACGAAGTCCCCGCGCTTGGGCGGGGACTGCAAGTTCGTGGCCGCGTCGTCAGTTGGCGGGCGTCGCCGGCGCAGCATCGGCGGCGGGCGGGGCTGCATCCGCCGGAGCCTCGGCCGGCGCCGCAGGGGCGGCATCCGCGGCCGGCGCCGGCGCCGCTTCCGCGGCCGGCGGCGCGGCGCCTTCGGCGATCAGCTGCTGCAGGTAGATCTGCAGGCGGTTGCGGGTCTCCTGAGAGGCCAGCGGATCGTTCACCACGGCTTCGAATTCCGCCTGCGCCCCGGCGAGGTCGCCGGCCTTGTACTTGGCGAGGCCCACCGCCTCGCGGGCGGCGTTGCGCAGCGGGGCATTGGCGATGATCAGTCCCTGGACGCGCTGCTCGACCTGGGCGAGGTCGCCGCTGTCGACGAGGAGATAGCCGGCGAGCACCAGCGCGAGGTCGCGCAGGTGCTGGTTCTGCTCCGAGTTCGAGATCGCGTCATAGGCGGCCACGGCGCCGGCCGTGTCGCCCTGCTTGGCGAGCAGCGCCGCCTCGCGGAAGCGGGCGAGCGCCGGATAGGCGCCGGAGCCGTGCGCGATCCACCTCGTCCAGCGCCTTCTGCGCCGCGGCGACGTCGCTGCCGTCGGCCAGCTCCAGCGCGGCATAGAACTGGTCGGAGGAGCGCGCGGCATTGCTGTTCTGCCACCAGCGCCAGCCCTCATTCACCGCGACGAGCAGCACCACGGCCACCGCGGCGCCGATAATGTAGGGTCCGAAGCGGCGCCACAGGGCGCGCATGCGATCGCTGCGCAGCTCCTCGTCGATCTCGCGGATGATATTCTCGTTGGTCATCTGGGGCTTTTCGTCCGGGGTCAAATGCGGCCGCACCATAGTTTCCCGGCCCCGCGATTGCAAACGCATCCGCGGCCCCGGGCCACCGCATTTTGACGGGTCAGCCCAGCGGGCTGACGCCGAACAGCAACCCGTGCAGCCAGAAGACGAAGACGGCGTAGAGCACCGTGCCGGCGACGAGGGCGATCACGTCGCTGCGCGGCCGCACCACCGCCGGCGCCGGGTCGCCGCGCGGGATCACCGCCAGGCGGTTGACGACCGCATAGACGAGGAAGCTGCCGAACAGCAGCAGCGAGGCGAGGTCGCCGTTCGCCAGGAGGTGCCCGGCCGCCCAAAGGATTATGCCGGTGAGGAACGGGTGCTTCAGCCAATGCCGGATGCGTCCCGCCGGCATGTAGGCCGCGGCCAGCAGCACGAAGGCGACCCAGACCAGCAGCATCGCCACGTGCCGGCCCCAGCTCGGCGGATCGTAGACCTGCGGCGCCTCGGGCCGATAGACGATCCAGCCCCAGATGATCAGCGCCAAGCCGACCAGCGAGACGAGCGAGTAGATCCCCTTCCACCGCCCCTCGGCGACGGCGACCTGCCCCTCGCGCACGGCCGGGGCGGCCATGCGGACCGAATGGATGGCGAAGAAGACGGCGAGTCCGGCGATGAGTATCAGCATATGTGCCTCCTCGGCGGAGGTTAGCCGAAATCGGCGTGATTCCCAGCGGGTGGGCTCCGGCCCCTAGCCCCTCACTCCCACTCGATCGTCCCGGGCGGCTTCGAGGTCACGTCGTAGACCACCCGGTTGATGCCGCGCACCTCGTTGATGATGCGGGTGGCGGCGCGGCCGAGGAAGTTCATGTCGTAGGGGAAG
The DNA here is from genome assembly GCA_963708965.1 of uncultured Alphaproteobacteria bacterium. Classification (GTDB taxonomy): domain Bacteria; phylum Pseudomonadota; class Alphaproteobacteria; order Rhizobiales; family Devosiaceae; genus Devosia_A. The sequence goes on from CAVPUP010000009.1 coordinate 501,120, forward strand.
AAATCCGCCGTCATGCCGTCGACCGAGGTCACGGCGCGCAGCGCGCAGACGAATTCGTAGGTCCGCCCATCGCCCATCACGCCCACCGTCTGCACCGGCAGCAGCACGGCGAAGGCCTGCCAGATCTTGTCGTAGAGCCCGGCCTTGCTGATTTCGTCGAGATAGATCGCGTCGGCGCGGCGCAGCAGGTCGAGCTTTTCGCGCGTCACCCCGCCCGGCAGGCGGATGGCGAGGCCCGGTCCGGGGAACGGATGCCGGCCGACGAAGCGGTCCGGCAGGCCGAGCTCGCGGCCCAGCGCCCGCACCTCGTCCTTGAACAGCTCGCGCAGCGGCTCGACCAGCTGCATGTTCATGCGCTCGGGCAGGCCGCCGACATTGTGGTGGCTCTTGATCGTCACCGAGGGGCCGCCCGAGAAGCTGACGCTCTCGATGACGTCGGGATAGAGCGTCCCCTGCGCCAGGAACTGCGCGCCGCCGATCTTCTTCGCCTCTTCCTCGAACACCTCGATGAACAGCCGGCCGATGGTCTTGCGCTTGGTTTCGGGATCCGCCTCGCCCTCGAGCGCGCCGATGAACCGGTCGGCGGCGTCCACGTGGACCAGCGGGATGTTGTAGTGGTCGCGGAACATCGAGACCACTTCCTCGGCCTCGTTCATCCGCATCAGGCCGTGGTCGACGAACACGCAGGTGAGCTGGTCGCCGATGGCCTCGTGGATGAGGATCGCGGCGACGGAGCTGTCGACGCCGCCCGAGAGCGCGCAGAGCACCCTGCCCTTCCCCACCTGCGCCCGGATCTTCTCGATGGCGCGCTGCCGATAGGCATGACATGGTCCAGTCGGACTTCAGCCCGACGATGCTGTGCACGAAGTTGGCGAGGAGCTTGCCGCCATCGGGCGTGTGCACCACCTCGGGGTGGAACATCGTCGTGTAGTAGCGCTTGGCCTCGTTCACCGCGATGGCGAAGGGCGCGTTCTCCGACGTACCGACGACCTTGAAGCCCGGCCGGCAGCTCGGTGACGCGGTCGCCATGGCTCATCCACACCGGATAGCGGCCGCCGACCTCCCAGATGCCCTCGAAGAGCGGGCTCGCTTCCCGGATCTCGACATCGGCGCGGCCGAACTCGCGGGCATGGCCGCCCTCGACCTTGCCGCCCTGCTGCAGCGCCAGCGTCTGCTGGCCGTAGCAGATGGCGAGGATCGGCACGCCGGAGTCGAACACCGCCTGCGGCGCCCGCGGGCTGCCCTCATCGGTCACCGAGGCCGGCCCGCCCGAGAAGATCACGCCCTGCGGCTGCAGGCGCTCGAAGGCCTCCGCCGCACTCTGGAACGGATGGATCTCGCAATAGACCCCGGCCTCGCGCAACCGGCGCGCGATCAGCTGGGTCACCTGCGACCCGAAGTCGATGATGAGGATGGACTCGGGCGGTACGGATGCGGCGCTGTCTGTCATGGCGCGGAAATAGAGGCCCGCGCCGGATTTCGCAAGCCGGGCATCGCGAGGGGGTACGTTTCCCGCACCGGCTGACGCCGTCTGCTGGCAGATAGAACACCGCGTTTCATATCTTGCGGCGCGGGGCTGGCGATGCAAACTCCCCCATGGAGGAGCGCCGCGCCCGCGGCGAGGGGGGACGCATGATTGACAACCGCCTGAGCGGCGCCGACTTCATCCGGGCGGCCGCCTGCCTGACCGTGCTGTTCCACCATCTGGCGCAGCGCATGAGCTGGCAGGAGTCCCTCGGCTTCATCGAGTGGTTTCGCGTCTTCGCGCAGATCGGCACCTTCGGGGTGGCGATGTTCTTCGTGCTTTCGGGCTTCCTGCTCGCCCGGCCGTTCTGGCAGGCGCTGGACCGCGGCGAGGCCATGCCGTCGCTCTCGACCTACGCGCTGCGCCGCGCGGCGCGGATCCTCCCGGGCTTCTGGCTGGCGCTGCTCGTCAGCTTCGTCTTGAGCTTCACCGTGTTCGAGGCGAGGCTCGACGGAGAGCTGGTGCTGCGCCTGCTGGCCGGCTTGCTGCTCGTCGCCGACTGGCACTGGGTGTCGTTCTTTCCCGTCGAGGTGAACGGTCCGCTCTGGTCGATCGGCTTCGAGATCACCTCCTACGTGCTGCTGCCACTGGGCCTCGCGCTGGTCTTCTTAGCCGCTCGCTGGACTGGCCGGGGCTGGCAGTCGCGGCTCGCCTGGGTCGCGGTGATCGGGGTGGTGCTCGTCGGCCAGTGGATGTTCACGCGCTACTATCGCGTCGACATGCACCAGCGCGGCTGGGATTACGGGCTGATCGGCGGCGCCAAGTATTGGATGCCGCGCTACAATCCGCTCGGCTTCTTCGCCATGTTCGCCATCGGCAGCCTGGCGGCGGGGCTGCAGGTGCGCTGGGCGAAGGTGCGGAGCTGGAGTTTCGACGCGGTCAGCGTCGTCGCCATCGGCCTTGCCGTCTGGGTGTTCATCCGGCACATGCCGGCGCGCGATCCGAGCGGCTTCGGCTGGCTGGGCATCCCCTACGCCTTCCCGTGGTTCGTGCTGACGGTTGCGTTGTTCCTCGCCGCGGCGCCCTCGAGCCGCATCGTCGGAGCGTGGCTGGACAATCCGGCTGACGCGCTACATCGCCCGCATCTCCTTCGGCATCTACATCTACCACTATCTCGTGCTCGAGCTGGTGCGGCGCTTCTGGGCCCCGGACATCGACCACGGCACGATGGCGCGATCCGATCAAGTTCGTGGTCACCTCGGGGGTGATCATCGGGCTCACCGTCGTGGCCGCCCATCTCTCCTTCCACCTGATCGAGAACCCGGTCATCCGCTGGGCGCGGACGCGGGAGCGCAGCGGCTCCGGACAGGGGACGACGCTGTCGCCGGCCGCCGGCTGAAGCCGGTCAGTTCTGGGTCGGGGCGCAGTCCCGGGCGAAGTCGAGGGTGAACTTGCCGCCCTGCCCCTGCGCGTCGGTATAGACGATGTCGACCTTCTTCTCGTCGCTGGGCCAGAGCGGATAGGCGTTGAGCAGCACCGCGTGGGTCGAGGTCAGCGGCACCGTGCACTCGCTGCGGCGCTGGTCGATCTCGACGATGGCGGTGCGGGCACAGGTCTCCTCGGCGCACTGCTCGCCCAGGTCGAGCGAGACCTTGCCGCTCGGGGCCGAGAAATGATGCCGGGCGTTTGGTTGGGGGATAGCGAACCAGACCAGCGTCCCCACCAGCAGCACCACGAGTATCGCTGCGACGATGAACGCCGCCGGGGAGACGCTGGTGCTCTCGAAGCGGCTGGCCATCAGTTCATCGCCACGATCGCCCCAGTCATCGACGCCACGTAGACGATGTAGATGAAGCAGGGGATGAACAGGTAGGCGGAGAGACGATCTCTACTCCAGATACGCAGGATGAACCAACCCATCAGCACCACTAGCGTCAGGATCACCCCCAGGGCCATCGCCGGCGAGCGGATGATGAAGAACACCGGCGAGAACCACCAGCTGATGATCTGGATGGCGACCCACAACCGGGTCTCGACCGAGGACGAAGTCTATGGTCCAGACGCGCCAGCCCGCCACGGCAAATGCCAGCGCCAGGGCAAACCAGAGCGGCGTCGAGATCGCCGGAGGCAGCACCAGGTCCGGCATGCGGAGCTTCGTGACGTAGTCGCCGGGGGCGGCGATGAGGCCGACAATGTAGCCGATGCCGACGACTCCGCCGACGAACAGCAGCAGCAGTCGCCAGCCGCTACGAAGAGAAATATCGCGCAATCGGTGTGGCCCCCTCGCCACCGTACACCAGACGCGATTCAGGCGGCGCGATGCATCAATATCATATAGAAACCATCAGTACCCGATGTATGTGGGGTCGTCGCGACGCCGCCTTCCGGCGAGAACCGGGCACGCAGCTTGCTGCCGGAGAAGTGGCTCATCCACTGCCGGTCGCCGGGCAGCGCCGAGAACTCAGGATGGGCGGCGAGGAATGCCTGGGCCTGCGTCGCGTTCTCTTCGGGCAGGATCGAGCAGGTGATGTAGCAGAGCGTGCCGCCGGGCTTCACGAAACGCGCGCCTTCGGCGAGGATCTGCCGCTGCTCCTCGACGCGCATCGCGAGCTGCTCGGGCGTCAGCTTCCACTTCGCCGTCGGCTGCCGCCGCCACGTCCCCGAGCCGGTGCACGGCGCGTCGATCACCACGCGGTCGAGCTTGCCGACGAGATCGTCCAGCACGTTCTCGCCCGGCTGGCGGACCTGCACGTTGCGCACGCCGGCGCGCTTCAGCCGGTCGTAGATCGGCGCGAGACGGAACCGGTCGCGGTCATAGGCGAAGATCTGGCCTTGGTTCTGCATTGCCGCCGCCATGGCGAGGGTCTTGCCGCCGGCCCCGGCGCAGAGGTCGAGCACCTGTTCGCCGCGCTTGACCCCGGTGAGCTCGGCGACGATCTGGCTGCCGAAATCCTGCACCTCGAACCAGCCCTTGAGGTAGCCCTCCTCGCTCTGCACGTTCGGGCGTGCGGCTGTCGCGCGTGCCGGCCGGAAAGCGGATGCCGTTGGCGATCAGCGGCGGGCCGTCGGGATGCAGCCGGCCCAGCGCCCGCAGCACCTTGTCGCGATCGGCCTTCAGCGTGTTGACGCGCAGGTCGAGCGGGGGCCGGCCGGCGAGGCCCTGCCCTTCCTCGATCCAGCCGTCGCCGAAACTCTGCTCGCAGATGCGCTGCTGCCCATTCGGGCACGTCGGCGCGGACATGCTCGGGCGCCCCGGCCAGCGGATCGCCGGCCAGTCGAGCCGCGCCGCTTCCTCCGCCGAGATCGGCGCCGGGGCGAAGCGATCGCCCTCGAAGCTGGCGTTCAGCGCCTCGACGGTCTCGCCCCATTCGCGCACGACGACGCTCAGCACCAGCGCGCGCGGCGTGTCCGAGCCCATCGCCCAGGCGTGGGAACTGCGCCGCCGCAGCGCGTCGTAGACGAGGTTGCCGATGGCGGCGCGATCGCCCGCCCCAGCGAAGCGGTTGTTGATGCCCCAGCCCTTCAGCGCCTCGGCCACCGGGCGGTGATGCTGGTCGATGTCGGCAAGAACCTCGATGGCGGCGGCGATCCGGCCGGGAAGACGCATCTCGAATTAGTTCCCGCCGCGGTAGTTCGGGCTTTCGCGGGTGATCGAGACGTCGTGCACGTGGCTTTCCTGCAGGGCCGCGCCGGAGATCTTCACGAACACCGCGTTGTCGCGGAACTCCTCGAGGTCGTGCGCGCCGGTGTAGCCCATCGCGGCCCGCAGGCCGCCGGCCAGCTGGTGCAGCACGTTGCCGGCCGGCGCCCTTGTAGGGCACCTGCCCCTCGATGCCCTCGGGCACCAGCTTCAGCGCGTCGTTCACTTCCTGCTGGAAGTAGCGGTCGGCGGAGCCGCGGGCCATGGCGCCCACCGAGCCCATGCCGCGATAGGATTTGTAGCGAGCGCCCCTGGTAGAGATAGACGTCGCCCGGGCTTTCGTCGGTGCCCGCCAGCAGCGAGCCGACCATGGCGCAGGATGCGCCGCCGGCCAGGGCCTTGGCGAGGTCGCCCGAGAACTTGATGCCGCCGTCGGCGATCACCGGCACGCCGCTGCCGGTCGGCCTCCTCGGCGCAGGCCATGACCGCGGTGAGCTGCGGCACGCCGACGCCGGCGACGATGCGGGTGGTGCAGATCGAGCCCGGCCCGATGCCGACCTTGATCGAAGTCCGCGCCGGCATCGATCAGCGCCTTCACCGCCTCCGCCGTCGCGACGTTGCCGGCGACGATGCGGGTCGAATTGCTCTCGCGCTTCACCCGCTCCACCGCCTCGGCGACGCGGACCGAGTGGCCATGCGCGGTGTCGATCACCAGCAGGTCGACGCCGGCGTCGATCAGCGCCAGCGAGCGCTCGAAGCCCTTGTCGCCGACGGTCGAGGCCGCGGCGACGCGCAGGCGCCCCTGCTCGTCCTTGATCGGCGTTGGGGTTGAGCTGCGCCTTCTCGATGTCCTTGACCGTGATCAGCCCGACGCAGCGGCCGTCGTCGTCCACCACCAGCAGCTTCTCGATGCGGTTGCGGTGCAGCAGCGTCTTGGCCTCGTCCTTGCCGACGCCGTCGCGCACCGTGACGAGGTTCTCGTGCGTCATCAGCTCGGAGATCTTCTGGCGCTCGTCGGAGGCGAAGCGCACGTCGCGGTTGGTGAGGATGCCGACCAGCTTGCCGGTCGTGCGGCCGCCGAGCGCCGCCATTCGCGACCACGGGAATGCCCGAGATCCGGTTGGCCCGCATCAGCGCCAGCGCGTCGGCGAGCGTCGCGTCGGGGCCGATGGTGATGGGGTTCACCACCATGCCGCTTTCGAAGCTCTTCACCTGCCGCACCTGCTCGGCCTGCTCGTGCGGCTCGAGGTTGCGGTGGATGACGCCCATGCCGCCGGCCTGCGCCATGGCGATCGCCATGCGGCTCTCGGTCACCGTGTCCATCGCGGAGGAGAGGATCGGCAGGTTGAGCGCGATGTCCTTGGTCACCCGCGTGCTGATGTCGACCTCGGTGGGCAACACGTCGGAGCGCGCGGGCTGCAGCAGCACGTCGTCGAAGGTCAGTGCGCTATCGCCGGTGATGGAGGAAATGATCTTCGCCAAGGGTGGGCCCTTCCCGTCTGAGCAGCAGAAAAACGGAAGCCCGCAGCGGACGACTCGAGGCCCGGCTGCGGGTTGGCGAGGGTGATTACCACCGGGGCGGGCGATTGGAAAGCATTCCTTTCACATCCCTCGCGCGCCCAGCGCAAAAGTCCTAGATTGGAAGCACGGGGCGCGCCTTTCTCGGTGCGAGCAACCGGCACCCAAGGCACGCCGCGAAGAGGAGAAAACCCCAACCAGGAGGAGTAGATGGCAGACAATGGCGGCAGACAAGTCGGGCCCCGGTGCATTGCGCTGGTGGGTCCGTTCGCGAGCGGCAAGACGTCGCTGCTCGAGGCAATCCTGGCGCGCACGGGGGCCATAACCCGGCAAGGCCATGCCAAGGACGGCAACACCGTCGGCGACGCGTCCCCCGAGGCCCGCGCCAACTCCATGAGCGTCGAGGTCAACGTCGCCGAGACCACCTATATGGGCGACCGCTACAGCTTCATCGATTGCCCCGGCTCGGTCGAGTTCCAGTACGAGGCGATCCCGGTGCTCGCCGGCGCCGATCTCGCCGTCGTCGTCGCCGAGGCCGATGCCAAGAAGGTGCCGGCGCTGCAGCTCATCCTGCGCGACCTCGAGGCGCGCGGCATTCCCCACATGCTGTTCATCAACAAGATCGACAAGCTCAGCGGCTCGGTCCGCGACGTGCTGTCGACGCTACAGGCCGCGAGCCGGGTGCCGATGGTGCTGCGGCAGCTGCCGATGCTGCGCGACGGCGTGGTCACCGGCTGCATCGACCTCGCGCTCGAGCGGGCGCATGTCTATCACGAGGGCGAAGAGAGCGAGATCGTCGCGCTGCCCGATGGCGAGAAGGCCGCCGAGGTCGAGGCGCGCACCGCCATGCTCGAGACCATCGCCGATTACGACGACCGGCTGCTTGAGCAACTGCTCGACGACATCAAGCCCGAGCGCAGCCTGATCTTCCAGGACCTGGTCGAGGAGATGCGGCAGGGCAAGATCTGTCCCGTCTTCATCGGCTCCGCCGAGCACGGAAACGGCATCTCCCGGCTGCTCAAGGCGCTGCGGCACGAGGCGCCCGGCATTGCCGAGACACGCCGGCGCCTCGGCCTCGCCGATGGTGGCGCCGAGACCGTGGTGCAGGTGATGAAGACCATCCAGACGCCCCGCAGCGGCAAGATGAGCGTCGCCCGCATCCTCCGCGGCACGGTCGCCGACGGCGCGGTGCTGCGTACGGCCGATGGCCGCGAGACCAAGGTTTCCGGGGTCTTCCGGGTGATGGGCCAGGAGACCGCAAAGCGCGAGGCAGGCCAGGAGGGCGAGACCGTCGCTTTGGGCAAGGTCGAGGGGGTGCGAACCGGCGACACGCTGGCGGCGGGCGGCATGGTCCCCGATCTCGCACCGCTGCCGCCGAGCGCGCCTATGATGGCGATGGCCATCGCGCCGAAGGAGCGCAAGGACGACGTGCGTCTCTCTGCGGCCCTGGCCCGCGTGCTCGAGGAGGACCCCTCGCTCAGGCTTTCGCACGTGCCCGAGACCGGCGAAACCGTTCTCGAAGGGCTCGGCGAGATGCACCTCAGGGTGGTCGTCGACCGCTTGACCGGCAAGTACGGCGTGCCCGTCACCACCAGCGTGCCCCGCGTCGCCTATCGGGAGACCATCCGCAAGGCGGCGAGCGTGCGCGGCCGGCACAAGAAGCAGTCGGGTGGGCACGGCCAGTTCGGCGACGTGGTGCTGACCATCCGGCCGCTCGAGCGGGGTGGCGGGCTCGGCTTCGAGGAGACCATCACCGGTGGCGTGGTGCCGCGGCAGTACATCTCATCGGTGGAGGCGGGCGTGCGCGAGTATTTCGGCATCGGCGGACCGCTGGGCTTTCCCGTGGTCGACGTGGCGGTGACGCTGACCGACGGCTCCTACCACACGGTCGACAGCTCCGACATGGCGTTCCGGCAGGCGGCGCAGATCGGCATGCGCGAAGGCATGCCGCAATGCGATCCGGTGCTGCTCGAGCCGGTGATGAACGTCACCGTCTATTGCCCCACCGAGGCGACGGCGCGGATCAACGGCATCTTGCCGCGGCGGCGTGGCCAGATCGTCGGCTCCGACGCCCGCGACGGCTGGGAGGGTTGGGACGAGATCCACGCCCAGGTCCCCGCTGCCGAGATGCAGGACCTGATCATCGAGCTCCGCTCGGCGACCGCGGGCGTCGGCAGTTTCGTCCAGAACTTCGACCATCTCGCCGAACTCACCGGGCGGATGGCGGACGACATCGCCCAGCGCTACGGCCGGCAGTCGGCCTGAGCTCAGGCGTCGGCTTCGGCCGGCGCCCTTCTCGCCACCGGCGGCAGGTCCATCGCTTCCATCCGCTCGATCAGCGGCATGATCTTGTCGACTTCCGCGATGTGCCGCGGCTCCATGGCGAAGTTGAGCGTCATGAACTCGCGGCCGGGGCAGAAGGTGCAGATGTTCTGCGCCGGGTGGTAGGCGCCGCAATAGATCGGCTCGATCATCCAGTCGGTCACCGGCCCCATGGTGCGGTGCGGCGGCACCAGGGTCAGCACGGTGTCGGTCGCCCCGCTGAACCGCCAGAAGCGCGGCCCGTAGAGGAACGGGAACAGCGAGTGGATCTTCCGGTGGGTGGAGAACAGCGCGAGGATCGCGAGCTGGAACTTGGTGATGTCCTTCTGCTCGATCTCGTCGAGCGCCCGGTCGACGCCGCGCGCGTACTCGACGAAATCGGCGTGGAAGGGGAACTTGGCGGTGAGGGCCCGGACGCGGAAGAAGTCGTCGTCGGCCGCGGTCCGCTTGGTGTCGAGCATCGTGTAGGCAGCGGCGATCAGCTTCTGGTTGTGCCGCTTGTCGGTCTCGGAATGGAGCGCATAGGTGACGAGGGCGAAGTAGAGCGAGCGCTGCCTGATACCCAGGCGGTTCGCCAGGCGGCGCATGCGGCTCCGCGGCAGCGCCAGGGTCCTGAACTCGGTCGGAACCTCCTTGGGCGACAGCACATGGGCGAAGAACAGGTGGATTCCGGCCGACAGCAACCCGCTCAGCAGCCCGCCCAGCCTCGCACCCAGTCCGACCTTGTTGGACTTGTCGGACTGGATGCCGTGGCCCGCCGTCTGCGAGCGCGACAAGAGCGCCGAATCGGAGCCCTCGAGCACCGCATGCGCCGCCCGCACCTGGATCACCGAGGCGCGCCCCTCGGCGTCGGGGCCATCCCGCAGCGTTGCGGCCACGAAGCGGAACAGCGGCAGGTCGGGGTGATCGAAGATATCGGCGCTACGCGACAGCCACTTGTCCGGGTAGCCGTCGAAGCTGTCGACCATCTCCACCGAGGTGATGGCGTCGAGCTGGGTCTCGGTGAAGGGGTGCCCCGGCCGCGCGCCAGCGAAGCCGTGAGTCAGTTGCGGCGCCAGTGAAACGACTTGCGCGGCGAGATTCTTCAGCTTCTCCTTGTCGAACTTCTCCCTCGAGAAGGCGGTGAAGAAGATGGTATCCTTGCCGGCGAACAGGAACCACTGGAAGTCGGTGAACAGCGCCTGCGGGTCCTTCTGGACCGCCTCAAAGGCGAGGTCGAGCGCCTCAGCATGATTGCTGGCGAAGCTCGAGGACGAAAAGCTCTTCATTGAAAAGGCCCTGTAGGTACAATGGCATCTATAGGCCACGTAACGCGACAATGGGTCAACGGTCGCAATTACTGTCCTTGCGCCTGTCGCCAAGCAGCCTTAATGCTCGGCAACATAGTTTTGATCCTAACGTTGCCTCGATCGAGGCCTGCTCTTGCGCATCATTCCGCTGGTTCTCGCGACTGCGCTGTTCATGGAGAACATGGACAGCACCGTCATAGCTACGTCGCTGCCCGCCATCGCCGCCGATATCGGCACCGAGCCGATCTCGCTGAAGCTGGCGCTGACGGCCTATTTCGTGGCGCTCGCCATCTTCATCCCTCTGTCGGGCTGGATGGCCGACCGGTTCGGGGCCAAGAACGTCTTCCGCATCGCCATCATGGTGTTCATGGTCGGTTCGATCTGCTGCGCCTTCTCGAACTCGCTGCTCACCTTCGTGCTGTCGCGGTTCCTGCAGGGCATCGGCGGCTCGATGATGACGCCGGTGGCCCGACTGGTGCTGGTCCGCGCCACGCCGCGCAACGAGCTGGTCTCGGCCATGGCGTGGCTCACCATCCCGGCGCTGATCGGCCCGATCACCGGCCCGCCGCTGGGCGGGTTCCTCACCACCTATTTCAGCTGGCACTGGATCTTCTGGATCAACATCCCCATCGGCCTCATCGGGCTGGTGCTCGTCACGAAGTTCCTCGGCCCGATGGAGGGCCGCAACGAGCGGCCGATCGACATCCCGGGGCTCGTACTCTCGGCCGTCACTTTCGCCGGCATCATGTTCGGCTTCTCGGTGATCAGCCTGCCGGCCATCCCGACCGCCGCCGGCTACACCGCGATCGCCGTCGGCTGCGTCACCGGATGGCTCTACCTCAGGCACGCCAGGCGCGCGCAGTTTCCCATCCTCGACCCCAGGATGTTCCGCCTGCCGCTGTTCCGCAACGCCATCATCGGCGGCTCGCTGTTCCGCATCGGCATCGGCGCCTTCCCCTTCCTCATGCCGCTGATGCTGCAGCTCACCTTCGGGCTCAACCCGTTCGAATCGGGGCTCACCACGTTCGTCGCGGCCATCGGCGCCATCCTCTCGAAGTTCGGCGCCGAAAAGCTCTACGCCACCTTCGGCTTCCCGCGCACGCTGGCTGCGACGGCGCTGCTCGGCTGCCTGTTCCTCGCCATCAACGGCCTCTTCACCCCGGCGGTGCCGCACTGGCTGCTGATGGGCGCGCTGCTCTTCGGCGGGCTCACCCGCTCGTTCTTCTTCACCGGCATCAATGCCCTGGTCTTCGCCGATGTCGACGAGGCGCAGGCCAGCCAGGCCACCGCGATCAACGCCGTCACCCAGCAGCTGAGCATCGCGGCGGGCGTCGCGGTCGCGGGCGGCGTTCTCGAGATGGTCTCGAACCTCCATGGCAAGGGCCTGACGCTGGGCGACTTCCACATCGCCTGGTTCGTGGTCGCGACCATCGCCGTCTCCAGCGCCGTTCCGTTCCTGCGCCTGCCCCCCGATGCCGGGAGCGACGTCTCCGGCCACCGGGTCAAGCCGGTCGGCAAAGCCGCCGACGCCATTGCCTGATTATGACTAAAGGCCGGTGGGACCTTTCCCACTAACATGTTAGAGACACTTACCTTCCTGCATCGTCCCCGCCCATGTCCGCCGCCGCCCTTCGCATCACGCCGCTGATCCTTGCCGTCGCGCTGTTCATGGAGAACATGGACTCGACGGTCATCGCCACGTCGCTGGCCAACATCGCCTACGACCTCGGCACCGACCCGATCGCGCTGAAGCTGGCGCTCACCACCTACATGGTGGCGCTCGCCATCTTCATCCCGATATCGAGCTGGATGGCGGACAAGTTCGGGGCGCGGAACGTCTTCCGCTGGGCCATCGTGGTGTTCATCCTCGGCTCGGTGTGCTGCGCCGTGTCGGATTCGCTGCTCACCTTCGTGCTGTCGCGGTTCCTGCAGGGGATGGGCGGGGCGCTGATGACGCCGATCGCCCGGCTGGTGCTGGTGCGGGTGACGCCGCGCGCCCAGTTGGTCGACGCCATGGCCTGGCTCAGCATCCCGGGGCTCGTCGGGCCGATCGTCGGGCCCCCGGTCGGCGGCTTCATCACCACCTTCGCCAGCTGGCACTGGATCTTCCTGATCAACGTGCCGATCGGCATTATCGGCATCATCCTGGTCAACAAGTTCCTGCCCGAGTGGCACCGGAACGCGCCCCGCCCGATGGACTTCACCGGCTTCCTCCTGGCCGGGACGACCTTCGCCGGCTGGGTGTTCGGCGTCTCGGTGCTGACCCTCCCCGCCCTGCCGGCGAGCTTCGGCTTCGGGGCGCTGGCCATCGGCACGGCCGCGGCGATCGCCTACTGGTTCCATTTCCGCCGCACCGAGCATCCGCTGCTCGATCTCGGCATCTTCCGCCGCCCGATGTTCCGGCTGACCGTGATCGGCGGCTTCGTCTATCGCCTCGGCACCGGCGCCATGCCCTTCCTCTTCCCGCTGATGCTGCAGCTCACCTTCGGGCTGACGCCGTTCGAGAGCGGCATGGTGACCTTCGCCACCGCCGTGGGCGCCTTCAGCGCCAAGTTCGTCACCGAGGCACTGCTGATCCGCTTCGGCTTCCGCACCGGCCTCCTGGTCTCGACGGCGATCTCGGCGCTCGGGCTTGTCGGCATGGGCATCTACGGCCCGGAGACTCCGGTGCCGCTGATGATGGCGTTCCTCGTCGTCACCGGCTTCTTCCAGTCGGTGTTCTGGACCACCACCAACGCCTTCGTGTTCGCCGATGTCGACGACAAGCATGCGGGACAGGCGAACGTCCTGAGCCAGGTCGGCGTGCAGCTCTCGCTCGCCTTCGGCGTGGCGCTCGGCGGCGGCGTGCTCGAGGGCGTGCGGCTCTGACGCATGGCGGCGGCGAGCCGCTGCTCGGCGACTTCCACTTCGCCTTCTTCGTCATCGCCGGCGTGACGCTGGTCTCGACCCTGCTGTTCCTGCGCGTGCCGCGAACCGCCAACATGCACGGCCAGGCGCCGGCGCCGCGCGGGGAAGCGGCCGAGTAGCTACTCGGCCTCCTCCCCCGCCTCTGCCGGCCGGCCCTTGAAGCCGCGCGCGATCAGGTAGGTCTCGGCCGAATCCGGCCGGCTGGCCTTGGGCTTGGCGTGCAGCGTCGTGGTGAAATGCTGCTTCAGCATGCCGAGCAGTTCGTGCTCGGTGCCGCCCTGGAACACCTTGGCGACGAAGGTGCCGCCGGGCGCCAGCACGCGGACGGCGAAATCCGCCGCCAGCTCGACCAGAGCGATGATGCGGATATGGTCGGTCGCGCGGTGCCCGGTGGTCGGCGCCGCCATGTCGGACAGCACCAGGTCTGCTTTCTGGCCACCCATCGCGTCGATCAGTGCCTGCGGCGCGTCCTCGTCGTTGAAATCCTTTTTGAGGAGGATCACGCCGGGGATCGGGTCCATGTCCAGATAATCGATCCCGACGATCAGCGGGTTCTCCTCGGTAGAGCCGACGATCGGCGCGGCGACCTGCGACCAGCCGCCCGGCGCCGTGCCGAGGTCGACGATGCGCTGCCCCTTCTTCAACAGGCGATAGCGCTCGTCGAGCTCCTTGAGCTTGAACGCGGCGCGCGAGCGATAGCCCTCGGCCTTCGCCCTCGCGACATAGGGATCGTTGAGCTGGCGCTCGCAGCCACAGTGTGGAACCGATCTTGCGCCCCTTTGCCGTCTTCACCCGCACCTTGAGGTCGCGGTCCGATCGCCGGCCACCCCCCTGCCCGCTACCCTTGGGCATCAGCGGCTCCTTCTTGCCTGGCGGGCAGCGCGCTCGGCCCGGTCTGCGTCGATCAATGAAATGAGGATGCCTTCGCGCAACCCGCGGTCGGCGACCCGCACCCGGTCGGTCGGCCACTCGCGACGGATCGCCTCGAAAATGGCGCAGCCGGGCAGCACCAGGTCCGCCCGGTCCCGCCCGATGCAGGGGTGCGCCACCCGCCGCTCGAACGGCATGCCGATCAGCACCGAGATGGTGGCGTCGATATCCTCGCGCGACATCCACAGCCCGTCGACCTTCTGGCGCTCGTAGCGCTCGAGGCCGAGATGCAGGCCCGCCAGCGTCGTCACTGTGCCGGATGTGCCGATCAGGTGCACCGGGTGGTCGGCGATCATCTGGCGCAGCTTCTCGCGGCCGCGGAACTGGCGCAGGTGCCCGGAGACGAAGTTCACCATGGCCTCGAAGGAGTCGGGCGTCACCACCATGCCGCCGAACTTCTCGGCGATCGATACCACCCCGACCGGCAGCGACTGCCACGAGCGAATCGAGGCTGCCATCCGTCCCTGGCGGCGCGGCCGGCCACCGCGGAAATCCAGCCAGGCCAGTTCGGAAGAGCCGCCCCCGATATCGAACATCAGCGCCCCGGCCGACGCCTCCTCGATCAGGTCGGCGCAGCCGGTGACAGCCAGCGACGCCTCGGTCTGGCGGTCGACGATCTCGAGCACGAGGCCGAGCTCGCGCTCCACCCGGGCGATGAAGTCCATGCCGTTCGCGGCCGTGCGGCAGGCCTCGGTGGCGATCAGCCGCATGCGGGTCGGCTCATGCTCGCGCAGCTTGTTGCGGCAGAGCCGCAGCGCCTCGATGGTGCGTTCCATCGCGGCATCCGACAGCCGGCCGGTGGCCGTCAGCCCCTCGCCGAGGCGCACGATGCGGGTGAAGCCGTCGAGCACCCGAAACCCCTGCTCGTGCGGCCGGGCGATCAGCAGGCGGCAATTATTGGTGCCGAGATCCAGGGCGGCGTAGCTGAGCCCGCGCTGGCGCCGCGTCGATCCAAGGCCAGCAGCGTGCGTCCGCCTTTCCGTTCCGCCCGTCCCGGCTTCCTGACCGGGTCCGGCGGGCGAGAGGGCCGGGCTCGCGCCCCGCCCTTCGCGGAGCCGCTCCGCGCCCGCGGGCTCGGATACGGCGGCGAACCGATCGGAATCGGTCAACCTGATCTCCGTTCCCCGCGCGGTCGCACCGGCGGCCGAAGCCGAGGGCGCCCGGGCGCGGGCTAATTTTCAGTGTCGGGAGAAAGGTTAGTGGATTGGACGGGTCAGCGCAACGGCTACAGGCGGTGAAGGGTAAAGGTTCGGCACAGCATGCCCGAGCAGGATTCGAACCGCATGGCGTTCTGGCTCATCATCTTCACCCGGCCGGCATAGCGCTCGCCGCCATACATCAGCGTGCCCGTCCAGGTATTGTCCCCACCCGGCTTGGCCCCGCGCACCACGTAGCGGTTGAGCAGCGCCACGTTCTCCTCGGTCCTGGCGTCCTCGCGCAGCCAGGTCAGCATCGCGCAGAGCTCGGTCCCGTTGCAGTAGCTCACCCGATAGCGCGACTCCCCGGACGTCACCTCCCACTGCCCGATCGGGCTGAACTCCCCCGCCAGCGCGGCACCGAGGCCGAGCCAGAGGGCAATACCAGCAAGGGTGAGAACTCGGCGCATCGAACGCTCCAACGACGGGTCGCTTGCGTTAGAGACAATTGCGCAGGACGGCTGAAAGTTCCGCGCCTGGCGCTCGGGGACGACGGGGACACGCCGGTTGACGGGAATACGGGCGGAGCGCTGCAGGAATCGCAGACAGCACCTCTGCCTCGCCATTCTCCGCGCAGGTAAGGATCGGACCGCGCCCGACCGGAAACATGGCCAAAGCAGCCCGGGCCGTGAGACGCTTCCCTGCGAGCCGCCCTCCCCAGCACCGCCCCGCCGGCCCCTGGCGGCGTCCTCCCACCCCGCGGCGGCCCAGCCCGCGCGAGGGCTCCAACAACTTCCCTCCCGATTGCCCTCCGTAGGGTGTTGATCCCGCCGCCAAATGCCGCTAGAAGGCCCCCCGAACGCCACGGGCCCCGCCCACGGCGCTTCCAAGCCCGGCGCTTGGGGAATAGTTCAATGGTAGAACAGCGGACTCTGACTCCGTCGATCTTGGTTCGAATCCAGGTTCCCCAGCCAGACTCTCAGCAAAACTCCAGGTCTTCCGCGGGTTTCAGCCAGCTCTAGCCGGCCAGAACCTGGGCTTTGCCACCGCTTTGGCCACCAGATTGGCCACCGGGCTCGTCTGCATGGCTGCGAGGCGCGTCCGAAATCTGGACGCCGCCGCTTCGCACCCAATGCGCAGCGACAGCGGTCATGACGGAGAGCAGTCATGGCGTTAGTGAGCTTTTTGCGCCTCAAGTGTCATTCGGCGTGCAAAGTTTGACCCCGTGAGTGGAGTGCGCCCCTTGAGGCGGACAGAGTGGACGAAGGCATTGACCGGAGAGCCGGGCTTTCGAAGGATGAAAGCCATGGCCCGACATCGCACCCACAGCATCGAGTTCAAGCGCCAGGTCGCGCAGGATTATCTGGCCGGCGAGACGCTCCACAGCCTCGCCGAGCGACATGATCTGTCGCGCAATCTGATCCGCATCTGGATCCAGAAGTTCGAAGCCGGCGCCTTCGACGACGAGGCCGTCGCCGCCGATACGATCGAAGCCTACGAGGCGCGGATCGCCGCGCTGGAGCGGCTCGTCGGCAGGCAGGCTCTGGAGATCGAGTTTCTAAAGGGGGCTCTGAAGCACGGACCGCGGCCGAGAAGCGCGACTACATCCGTCGTCACCGGCCCCGCGGCATCTCCGTCGCAGAAGGATGCCGGCTGATGGGGATCGCGCGCTCGACCTATTACGACCAGCCGGCCGTCAGCATCGACGACACCGCGCTCGTCGAGACGATGGCGGCGATCTCCGACAGCTTCGAGGCCTATGGCTATCGCCGCATGCAGGCAGCGCTGCGGCACCGCGGCTTCGTCGTGAATCATAAGAAGATCCGACGCCTGATGCGCGAGCACGATCTGCAGCCGCGTCGGCGTCGGCGCTATATCGCCACCACCGATGGCGATCACGACCTGCCGATCTTCCCGAACCTGGCGAGAGGATTCGTCCCGGATGGGCCGAACCAGCTCTGGGTCGCCGACATCACCTATGTCGCGATCACCGCCGGCTTCGTCTACGTCGCCGTCATCCTCGACGCTTGGTCGCGCAAGGTCGTCGGCTATGCCATCGGCCGCTCGATCGACGTGCGGCTGACGCTGGCCGCCCTGCGCTCCGCCATCGAAAAGCGAAGGCCGCCACCCGGCTGCGTCCACCACACGGACCGCGGCTCGCAATACGCGGCCGGGCGCTACCGGCAGGCACTGGCCGAGCACGGTCTCGTCGGATCGATGGGGCGCCGCGGCAATCCGTACGATAACGCCAAGGCCGAGAGCTTCATGAAAACGCTCAAGGTCGAGGCCGTCTACCCGATGGCCTACGAGACCTTCGAGGACGTCGCCGCCGACCTTCCGCGCTTCATCGATCAGGTCTACAACGAGCGCCGACTGCACTCAGCGCTCGGCTATCTGAGCCCGCAGCAGTTCGAGGATCAACACACCCGGCACCCAGTCAAATCCGCTGCCTGATCCTGTCGCCTGCGAGGGGCGCACGAGGTCGAGGAACCGGTCGATGCGGCGCAGCAGGTGATCGGCCGGAACATGATCATCGAACCGGAACTCATAGAACAGCTGCGCCGGCTCGACCTGTATCCCCATCATGATCGCGTCCCTCCTGCATCCATGCAGAACGGAATCACGACTACGGCGAGCGATCAACTGCCGACTAAATCAACACAATCCGCCAACAGCAGACCTAGAGAGTTCCGTTACTCTGGGCTCTTCTCTCGACAAATCTGGGCGGCATGGATGTGTGGCCGCTGGCGACTTCAGAGATCAGACCAATGAGCGATGCGATCACCTCATTGGATAGATTGTGAAGTTTCTCGACCTCTAGCAGTCTCCACCCCGGCCGCCCACAGTGATTGTTCGTCGTCGAGCAGCACGTTCAGCCGGCAGTAGCCACTAAGAGTTCGGGAGGAGAAAGTGGTCGACTTCTGGAACGCACTGGTGGGATGGAGTACGAACGCATTCATCGCGCTGGTTTTTGGTGGTGTTGGCGCCGGGTTCGTGACGTGGTTTCTCGACGGGTTTCGCGACAGCCGAAAGTCAAAACGTGAGCTAACTGCCGCGCTGTTCCAGGACTTCTCGACCCTTGAAGCACACGAGGTTAGGCGCCAGTTTTGGTCATTCATGGGCCGACTGGGCGATGAGACCCGGTTTGGTGAGATCGAACGATCCGCCAGCGCTGAGGAACTGCACTCCTTCCGCTACGTCCTTGGTTTCTTCACGAACGGGGCAACTCTTATCGAGGATAAGCTCATCGACGCGCCACTTTTCTTCAGTCTTACCGAGCGGTGGATGCAGACCATCGCCGAGCCTCATCTGTTCGCCTTGGGAAGATCTCCTGCGCCAAGCAACTTCAAGGTTCACGCGCGGCGATTGCTTCAGCTTGAAGAGCGCTGGAATGAATGGCGCGATGACAGGTGACGGTCTGTCCTGAAGAGGGGTTTTCTACTAGAGCGTGCGGGAGCACTGGGACATCGGGGAGGTGAGGGGCCGGTCTGGGGCCAACTGCGGCCGCTCGGATTGTCCCCCTTCGCGCCAATACGGGGGCACCGTGTCCAGCAGGGGGTCGTGGCTTCGCATCTCTTGATAGAGCTTGGCGGAGGCCTATCGGCGATAGTCGCCCTATGCCTTCAGAACGACCACCTTCGTATTGACCGGCGTCCGTGAGTAAAGCTCGATCATGTCTTGACTGAGCAGGCCGATACAGCCGCTTGAAATGCCTGTGCCGATCGATTCAGGCACGCTTGTGCTATACAGCGTGTAGAGCGTGTACACGCCGTTCTGATATAGATACAGCGCGCGAGCGCCGAGCGGATTGTCCAAGCCTGGCGCCATGCCACCCGCATATTTGGCCGCTTCTGGCTGTCGCAGGATCATCTCCTTGGGCGGCGTCCATACGGGCCATTCGGCCTTGCGGCCGACATAGGCGTCGCCGCTCCACAGGAAGCCGGCACGGCCGACACTCGCGCCATAACGGGTGGCGTAGCCATCGCCTTCGATGCGGTAGACGTAGTGATTGCGGGGATCGACGATAATCGTCCCGGCGGCTTCCTTGCTGTCGTAGCGCACTGTCCGGCGATAGTATTTTGGATTGATCTTGTTCACGTTGACGGCCGGGATCGGGAAACGCTCGCTGGGCCGCGCCCCGTAGACCTTCTCCGCCTCAGCCAAGCTGATGCCGGCCGGGGAGCAACCGGCAAGCGCCAACGCGCCGAGGCCGACCGCGGACCCGAACAGAAACGACCGGCGACTGAGAAGCCCCGGCCGAACTACCTCGTCCAATCCGCCTGCGCCAATCCCATCGTCTACGATCATGACCCTGAGTCTCCCATCCCCGTTGCCCGAGCAAGCACACCAACAGGGCAAGACGATGTTCCTCCCTCAGGGAGGACTGGAGCGGGGTGAAGGAAAGCGACTCTCGTCGTTGCTTTCGCGGCGTCGTGCACGGCAGGGAGGCAGTCATCCCCTTGCCGAATGGCGGCAAGGTGCCTGTTTCGATCAGTATGCCGACGCCGATGGACAACCAGGGTTCGGTGACAGTGGACGCCCGCGCGACAATTCACGCGCCGAATGCTGACGCTTGGTCTGGCCGAGGCGCTGAGTCTTCCCAGGTCTGTTTGGTCCGATTGGCCGCTTGGGGACCCGGCCAAGGGACGACAAGAAGGACGGAAGCCCGTCCATTGAGTTGGCAAGCCGGCCCGACCCCGAGGGTTGTCCGCCGATGGCGGCAGCCGCGTCGAGCGGGTATAGTGCACCGATATTGGATTGGCGGGCACGTCGACCAAGCGGTTGTCAGCGCAGACGGCGTGACGGTCACCCGGCTGAAGACCTAGCCGGACAACCGTTCCGGCCGGTCGAACCCCTACGATGACTCCAACGCTAGATTGGCTAGTCTGACCACCCAACAAGGCTTGCCAGCAGCATCCATGCCCCCGTTGCGGATAGCACCGCGAGCGATAGTGCAGTGATCCAAATGCCAACCTGCACGCCACCTCACCCGCCAATTGGATTGAAACGTTTTCGATTGTGGTGCCATGGGCAAGATCCGGATTGGGACCGGGTTGCTCCTCGAACTCTTTCTTGAGTTTGCTCCAAACCTCTCCCAACCACGCTGGGAGTAGGCACCGCCTATGCGCGACCAGCCCCACCCACCGCATCAGGTGTGGTTGTTGCACGAAACAATCCGCCCAAAACCGCAGCGTCCCGCATCCAGAAGGCGACGCGATCTCGATGGATCAACTCCACGATGGCTAGGCGGTCGGCGACGTCATCGGGCATGGTTACCCTCGTGAAGCGGCATTCAACTTCCCAGAGGCGCCCGGATTAGGGGAGCGGCGGCTTCGAGATATCGTTCAGGGCACAGCCCGGCAGCAGTCCGACATCATCCAGGCGGACCTCAAACGCGCCGGCCACCTCAAGGACATCTCGTTCAGGGGCGTAGGGCAGTCCGGGATGGACATCTATGACGTGCGCTTCGAGAACGCCCAGATGGCATCCGGCGGCTCCGTCTTCGCCGCCAGCAGGCTCACCCACCATCCCCGGAAAGGAGCGAACGCAGCAAAATCGCCGACCAAATCAACGATATCCGCCAAGAGCGGACTCAGCAGTCTCCACCTCGCTACTTGCCACTCCCAACCAGCGGCTTCATCTGCAGCAGCGGGCCGAAGGATTTTGCTGCCAGGCTGGTCAGCACGACGGCGTTGGTGTTCCCCGTGAACACGGCGTTCGGGGTGCCGTCCAGTTCGTAGCGACCCTCGAGCCAGCCTTTCGCGGGGTCGGCGAGATCAGCGACAGACGTGACGAGTTGCTTGGTGTACGGCGTGCCGAAAAGGGCATCCCAGGCGAAGGCCGCCTTGGTGCTGAGGGTGCGCAGGTCATCAAACCGCTCGCCCTCGACGTTCATCACGGCCCAAGGCATGCCTCCGCCCCACACAGTGGCATAGCCGAAGAACGGCGCCTTGGAGAGGTGCCCTTCGCTGACGGCGGTCAGCGTCTGGTGGACGCGGAAGCGCTCCTCCTGGGCCCTATAGACGTTGGAAGCCAGCACATGTGAGAAGCTGTCGAAACCGAACTCGAGCCCATCCAGAATGAAGGGTTCGCTGGTCGCCAAGGATGGCCCCTCCCCGACGAGGCGCTTGTCCACGGGAACGGGGATGGTCTCGCTCAGAGGATAGGTCACATTGGGTTCGAGTTGCACGGCCTGCAGGGCATCAAGGCCGAAGAGAAGGAAGGACTTGGCGCCATATTGCTCGTAGCCGATGCGTCCTTCCTGCAGCAGAACGGTATCCCCATTCTCGTCGACGGCAGCACCAACCAGGCTGCCCTTGTCAACCAGGGCAGCGAGCTGCCACTGCCCCATGAGGTGTGAAACTTTCGGCGCGTGCTCCGGATAGTGGCTTACGATCAGCTTGAGCGAGATTAGCAGGCGCGCCATGTCAAGCGCCGACCAACCGATACCCCGCTCGGTTTCCGTGTTGTGATAGTCCACCATGGCCAGCGTCCGTACGTCATAGGCCTTGTTGGGGATCAGGCCGTCGAACAAGGTCAGGCGCGACAGGCTGGCAAGCGCAAGGGCAAGGCGCTTATCTACCTCGCTCCGATCGATGATGCCGAGCCGATGCGCAGCCACAAGCCCGATGAAGTACGAGCCGGTGTCCCACATGGTGGTCGAGGGATACTGGTCGGCTGCGTTGACTAGCCCGGTCTTGGCATTGGTGTTGTTGACGAAATAGCGCCATGCGGTTCTTGCCGCGGCCATGTCGGCCTCGCTTAACTCGGTATGCAGCGCGAGCGGCAGGGGAGGAAAGAGCTCGGCGATCAGCCCTGGCGTGGAATTGGGTGGGCCCTGTTCGAAGCCAGATGCCTGCTGGTCGAGCCACATGACCATGGCACTGGCACACAGCAGGCCGGCGATGAAGACGATGTGGCTACGGGCCGCCACGAGGCCCTGACGGAATGTCATTGGTCGCTCTCCTCAGGTTGCCACAGCGCCGCGCCGACGATGCCGGCGAGAGCAAGGCAGTTGTTCAGTCCCCAAAAGCTATTGGCGAATATGCCCGCCACGCTGTAGCCGCCGTCACCCAGTGCGTTGCGCGCGAGAGCAACGACGATCCCTACCACCGTCAGGCCGATGATGAGCAAATGCGGCCAGACTAGGCGCAAATGGCGGCCGACCTGACGGTCCTTTGGAGTAACCGGAAAGGTGATCTTCTTGCCCTGCAGCACGGTCCATAGCGCCTTGAGGTTGATGGCGAAGAAGGCAAGGTAGCTGGCCTTCGCCTGGTAGCCCGGTATGCCCCAGGTGCCCACCATGGTCGCCAGCTCGAGGCAGATGAGGAAGGGCAGGATGTGCAGAAAGAACTCGGTCGAATACGCCGAGACTGGTGCCACCGCGGTGAAGAGGTAAACGATCGGCGCGGCGAGGAACGCGAGGTTCCAGATGCCGCCCAGGTAGGACCAGAACGTCGCCCCATACGTTAGCCGCTGCTGCAGCGTCAGCCCGCGTCGAAACAGCGGATTGTCGTGGAACAGGATGTCGAGGCTGCCGCCGGCATACTTGAAGCGCTGGATGGTCCAGGTGAGCAGGTCCTGTGGAGACAGCATCTTCGACTCCACATAGGGGTGGAGCACCGATTTCCAGCCGCGTTCCCGGTCGGCATGCAGGACGATCGAGGTGTAGATGTCCTCCGAGACGTGGAACTTGTAGGGAGTGAGCAACTGCGTCATCGCCGCCTCGCTCCGCAGGGCTTCGACCAGGTCGGGGGCGAGGTCACGTTCGCGGGTGGAGACGGTGATCCGTTCGGCGGTGGCGAGAACCGAATTCTCGACGCTGAGCCCATAGCTGCGCAGCGCCGCCTCCATGACGGCTTCGCGCCGGTGGATCGAGCCTGCGCCGCAGCAGAAGGCGGCATTGGCCCAGTTCCGCCGGCGCAGGATGACGTCGTAAAACATGCGCGGATCGTTGACGAACGGATCCTCGCCAAACCGGATCGGCCCCATCAGCCACTGCACCGCCTTGCCCAGCCAGCGGCCGGGTGGACCGAGCGGGCGCGCGAGCACCTCATCCAGGCCGCGACCTTCGGGAAGGTCGTAAAACCATTGCGGCGTCTGCACCCAGGCAAGCTTTCTGTCGCGGAAGTATCCCAGCGTACGGCTGAGCATGGTGGGAAAGGGCCGGGTATCGGCATCGCAGATGACAATGAAATCGCCTGAGGTCTGCTCCATGGCATTGCGCAGGTTGCCAGCCTTGAAACCCTCGTTGCTGGAGCGGGTGATGTAGCCGACGCCCTCCTGCTCACACACCTGCCGCATCGCCGGCCGGCGGCCGTCGTCGAGCACATGGATCCTGATGTCGATGGAATGAGGATACTCGATCCGCTTGGCATCCCTGATCCCCAGCCTGACCAGTTCGGGATCCTCGTTGTAGGTGGCGAACATCACGTCGACGCTGATCGCGCGGGAGGGTTCACCGTCAGTCACCTCATCGATGGTCGCGGGCGGCGGCGTGATCTTCCAGTCCGTCACCTTCCACAGGTTGATCACGAACAGGATCAGCCCGATGAACGCGCCCGTTTCCGCCACGACCAACGGGATAGCGAACCAGAGTGCATCGGTGTTGAGCGAGCCCGTCCATCGCCACCAGATGTAGGAGGCGCCGAGCACCAGGCAGATGGTGGCCAAGAACTGCCAGAGCAGCTCGCGTACCGGCGAGTGCGGCACGGGTGCGGGAGGAGTGCGGTCCTCGAAGCGATCGAAATAAAACCCCACTATGCCCCCCTCAGTTATCGGTGCGCCGCACGGGGACGGGGACGGGCTGGCCCGTACGCATCCATGGCACGGGCCCGAGGCCAATCGTCCAAGCGAGCGGCGCCACTCTCGAAAGCAGATAGGCCAGGCCGAATGCAGCGGGTGCCACCAGCAGGAACCTGATGACCACGGTGGCGCCGGGTGGGGGCACGATGGCGAGCCTGAACACTGCGACGTCGAACAGATCGATCAGCATTGGATGGACGAGATAGACGCCGAAGGTGTAGCGCGCGAGGCGGCTCCACAAGGGCGGCCACGTCCCGTATTGCGCGCCCATGAACGCGGCAAGGACGAATAGCGGCATCAGAGCGAAGCTGTAGAAGCCCCAGCCCTCACGTACCGGCCAGGAGCCGGTGGCGATCGCCTCGCCTGCATAGGGTAGTTTCAGGACCAGCGCGAAGACGGCAAGGAACAGCGCCGCGCGCAGCAGGAGCTTGGACTCGCCGCGCGGAATGCCGTCCCGCCAGATGCCGTAGAGCGCGAAGGCCGCGAGGCCGTAGCCGACATAGCCGAGGATCTTCACGGCGCGCAGGAGGTAATCGCGCCAAAGGGGGTCATCGACGGCGCCCCAGATGTAGCCTTGCACGTAGTCCATGCCGCCGAGCAGCCCGAATGAGGCAAGGCCCACGACCGGGTACCGGGCGCCGATGCGCATCACGGGATAGAACAACACCAGTAGGAACAGCGTCGGCAGGAAATGCAGATGATACTGGGCCGTTCCGAGCAGAAGGTGGCTGGCCCATGAGGACGACTCCCCCAGTTCGGCTACGACCGCAGGGGCGTAGCCGAAAGTCGCCGCCTTGAGCAGCCGATAGAAGGCGTAGAACACCGTCCAGAAGACAAAGGGAGCGAGCAGGCGCTTGGCCTGGTCCCGCACCGTCTGCCCGAAGGACTGCTGGCGCCGGTCGAGCTTGAAGGCCAGGAGGAAGAGCGAGAAGACGACAAACATCTCCGCGCCTGACAGCTCGGCGATCATGCGAACCACCACCGGCACGACCCGCTGGTCGGGCGTGGCGTCCGGGAAGGGCTGGCCGGCGAAGTCCGCCGTGCAGTGGATCAGCAGTACACCGATCGCAGCCATGACCCGATTGCTATCGAACCAGACCATGCGGTCCGAAGGCGCCATGGTCTTGATCAACAGGGTCATCACCAGGATGCCCCCGCCGGCGCGGCCGAACATCGGGCGGCCTCGGTCAGTCGAGCGGCCTCGGTCAGCCAAACTGGCTTGTCCGAACGAGGTATACTGGCCGGCATTGAGGATGGGCTCCACAGTCGGTCTTCGGTCCGATCGCCTGGCCCGGGTGGTGGCGTCGCGTCGGTCATCGTCATGCTTCTGCCTGGTTTACGAAGGGAGCCCCGAACTCCCTTTCGATTGACTCGACTTCCTTGGTGAGGTCCGACAGCGTGGACGCTATGGCCTCGTACTCGGCCTGAAATTCGACCGTGGCACCGGCGCGGCAACGCTGCTCTAGCGCATCCATCTGACGGGCCAAGGTGTCGGCGCCGAGGTTCAGCGCAATCCCCTTCAGGGAGTGTGCAGAGCGCGCCATTGCCTGCCGGTCGGCTTCCGACACCGCGCTCCGGATCAGCCCCAGGTTGCGTTCGATGTCCTTCCTGTAGGCAGCCATGAGCTCGGGGATGTTCTCGGCTCCGATCTCGCCGATGAGCTCCTCGAGCCGCCCGCCATCGATCAAGGGCCCCTGCCCTCCCGCTCGACCCTCCGCTCCAGGGGTTGCGGCTTTGCGCATGTCGGGGACGCTGCCGAGCGCCGCCTCGAGCTTGGACTTGATGATGGGCTTGCTGAGAAAGCCATTCATGCCCGCCGCAAGGCAGGCATCGACATCGGCCTCCATTGCATTGGCGGTCACAGCGATGATCGGCACCTTGCTCGCAGCGCCCGCCATTGTCCTTATGCGCCGCGTCGCCTCGATGCCATCCAGAACCGGCATGGAGACGTCCATGAGCACGAGGTCATAGGTCCGCGTCTGCAATGCCTCGACGGCGGCCAGCCCGTTGTCGGCCACATCGACGCGATGCCCCATGTTCTCGAGCATCATGCGGGCGACGAGCTGGTTGGTGGCATTGTCCTCCGCGACGAGGATCTTCATCGCAGGAATGTCGTTCAGGGTCGACGCCTCGGCGGGCGCCTCGGCGGCGGTTGGCTGCAGCGGGGCCTCGAACCAGAAGGTGGTGCCCTCTCCGGGCCGGCTGTTGAAGCTGAGACCGCCCTGCATCAACTCGGCGAGCCGCTTGCTGATGGCGAGCCCCAGCCCGGTACCGCCGAAGCGGCGGGCATAGGAGCGATCCAACTGGCTGAAGCTGGTGAAGACCTCGCCCTGCTTGTCGAGCGGAATGCCGACGCCGGAATCCTCGACGGCGATGCGGAGAAGGAAACGTCCGTCGGGGAGGGAACGCCCGCTTGCCTCGAGCATGACACCGCCCTGCGCAGTGAACTTCACTGCGTTGCTGACGAGGTTCAGCAGGATCTGGCGCAGCCGTGCGGCGTCGCCTTCGAGCCAGGCAGGGACATCGGCAGCGATGCGGGAATCAAGGGTGATGCCCTTGGCGCGCGCCTGCTGCACGTAAAGGTGAACGACGCTGCGCAGCAGCGGGTTGAGCTCGAAGCGGGTGGTCTCGAGTTCCAGCCGCCCGGCTTCGATCTTGGACATGTCGAGGATGTCGTTCAGGATCAGCAGCAGGGCATCGGCGCTGTTGCGCGCGACGGTGGTGAGCCGCTTCTGCTCCGGGCTGAGCGGGGTCTCGTCGAGCGCGCTGAGCATGCCGATGACCCCGTTCATGGGCGTGCGCAGCTCATAACTCATGACGGCGAGGAACTCGGTCTTGGCGGCATTGGCCCGCTCGGCCGCTGCCTTGGCGTCCTGCAGCGCCAGTTCGCGCTCGTGCTCCTCGGTCACGTCCTGCAGCGAACCGGTGAGGGTGAGCGGCGTGCCGTCGGCGCCGAACGTGTATTCTGCGGCGCCGCGCACGAAGCGCTCCGTGCCGTCAGGTCGTTCGATCCGATGCTGCATCGCAAACTGCCGGGAGCCGGCGGGCGGCGGATTGGTCAGCGCCCTGGTCATGTCCCGTGTGAGCTGCTCGCGATCGTCCGGATGAACGACAACCGGCAGTTCCCCCCTGGCAATGCCCTCCGCGGGCTTGTCGAGGCCGGTGATGCGTGAAAGCTCGTTCGACCAGCGTGTCGCGCCGGTTTGCAGGTCCACCCAGAAACTGCCCAGGTGGGCAATGCGCTGCGCCTCTGCGAGGCTGCGCTCGCTGTCGATCAGCGCCCTCCGCTGCCGTTTCTCCTCGGTCACGTCGCGAATGGTCGAGGTCATCCAGAGGACGCGGCCGGACGGGTCCGCCATGATCTCGCGTACTCCGGCAACGTCGATGATCCGCCCGTCGGGACGCTTGATCCGGTAATCCTGCTCGCTGCGCGCCGGTTCGCCCGTCCGTGCCAATTCAGCGACGGCGCGGGACTCGGCTTTTTCAACGGCGGCGCGATCATCAGGGTGCAGCATGGTGCGGAAGGTTTCGCCCGTGAGCTCGCCGCCGATCGGGACGCCGTAGATCCTGGCCAGTTGTTCCGACCAGCGCACTCGATCCGCCTCGTAGTCCCAATGGAAGGTGCCGACGCCAGCGATGCGCTGCGCATGGGCGAGCGAGCGCGCGGTTTCGCTGAATTGCTCCGTCCGGCTCTTCAGTCGATCCTGCTGACGCAGCACGAACAGAAGGGCCAGGACGACCCCCAGCATCAGCAGAGTGGCGATCACACCGGAGGTCACGATTGTGGCGATGAGATCCGAGCGGCGCTGCGCGGTTGCGTTCGCGGTCCGCGCTGCAAGCTCGCCGACGAACGCATCGACGGCGGGGCCCAGCCGTTGGTACTCGGCAAACAACGCGTCGCGCGTCGGCTGGTCGAGGTTCGTGTCACTCTCAAGCATGCCAGCCGTGCGGCTTACCAGGTCGCGCAGTGGCTCGGGCACGACGTAGAGACTTCCCGGCTCGCGCAGGTTGGCATGCCGCTCCGAGTTCAGCTCTTCCACAAGCGAGCGAAACGCCTCGAAACGCTGGAGGAGATCGAACTCGGAGACGGGTTGCAGCGCCCTTCCTGCAGCCAGCCCGAGCAGCAGCTTGTCGAAGCTGCGGGCAGCCTCGTAGCCAACAGCCTGGCCCGCACTGCGGGACGTTGCACCGAAACTTCCGAGGGTTTCCTTGAGGTGCAGCAGCAGGGTGCCGCCGACGACGACAGTCAGCACGGCCACGAGCAGGATCAATTGCTGGCGCAGGCGATGGCGACGCGTGTGCAACGGGTGCTGGCGAGACCCGCGAGCCGGCAATGTGTCGGCGGGCTTCGTCATGGCTTGACGACCTCCTGTTGCTCCACCGGCCGCTCGCTGAGGAACACCATGGTGAGTTCGTTTCGACCCCCTTCGCTGCGATAGCCGACGAAGTCGGCGCAGGAGAGGATCAGCGCGATACCGCGCCCGGTTTCCTCGAGCGGATCGTCGGGCAGGCTCGCCCGTCCGCTGAACAGGCCGGTCGGTACGGGACGTCCGGTGTCCGAAATCGTGACGACCACGCCATCCTGCTGCTCATGGCAGGTGGCCTGGATCTTGCCGGGTAGCGAGGGATACCCGTGCAGCACGATATTGGTGAACGCTTCGGTGACCGCGATCTCGAGCCGGATCAGCGCCGGCTCGGGCAGTATGCGTGCGGCCTCGTTGCGTAGCGCAATGGCGGCGGCGTCAACCTCCTCCAGTGTTGCGGAAAAGGTGACACTGAACACTGTCAGGCCTGCGCGAGCTGGGCGACGGCCTCGTCAGCTGTCCGGAATATGCGGAACACCCTGTCCATCCGGGTGAGCCGGAACATCTGCTCCACCGCTGGCTGTACGCCGCACACCACCAGTTCACCGCGCATGCCGACGCGCTTGAGCAGCCCCACCAGGGCGCCGAGGCCTGTAGAGTCGATGAAGCTGACCTTGCCCAGATCCAGCACGAGGCGCGACCGGCCCGCTTCGATCTCGCTGGCGATAGCGGTCTTCAGCCCCGGCGCCGCGGCAGCGGTAAGGCGCATTTCATCCAGCGTGAACACGCAGATTCCCGCAGCTCGCTCCTCGGCACTGAACATCTCACTTCTCCCTATCGATCACGATGACGGATACGTCGTCATCGAAGCGTCCATCGCCCGCCCAGTCGCGTAACGCGCCGGTCAGGCTGGCCAGCAACGCCGCTGGACCGTTTTCTTGCTGCGACACGCCCAGAGTTGCGAGCCGCTCGCCACCGAAAGGCTCCCCTGCCGGGTTGGATGCCTCGACGACACCGTCCGAGTAGACGATCAGCCGGTCGCCCTTGGCAAAGTCGACCGTCAAACACTCGAACTCTGCATGTGGAACAAGGGCTACCGGCGGGCCGCCCTCTCCGACCTCGAACACCGTTCCGCCGGGCCGCACCAGCACGGGCGAGGGAAATCCGGCCTGACAGATCAGCAAGCTGTCCGTTGCCTCTTCGATCACCCCGACGAGCAGTGCGAAGTAGCTGTCATCGGCCAGCGAGGCGGCGAAGCGACGATCCAGCACCTGTGCCAGGCGCTCGGGCCTGATATCGGCGGCTCCGCCGTCCGCCGGGGCGGCGATCACCGTGTCCTTGAAGAAGTCCGCGGTGATCATGTGGCCCAGGGCGACGGCCGACAGTGCCGCCCGGACCCCGTGTCCGGATACATCAGCCGCAAAGAACCCGACCAATCCGGTACCCAGCGGAAAATATCCGAACACGTCCCCTGACACCTCGGTGGAGGGAAGGAAGACCGCCTCGAACCGGCAACTGGAGATGCGCTGGCTGCTCTGCGGTAGCAGCTGGCGCTGCGCCCGCGATGCGGCCGCCAGGTCGTCGCTGATGATGCGCTGGGCTTCCTCAAGGCGTCGCTTGCGGCCCTGCAGTTCCGCTTCGTAATGCAGCAGTCGTTCGGCGGAACGCAGCCGGGCGGTGAGAACAGCGCCTTTCACCGGCTTGCTCATGAAGTCGTCCGCCCCGGCGTCGAGCTCCAGCCATCTGCTCGCTGTCACCCTGCCGGCTCGTGATCATCAGGATGTAGACGTAACGGTCGAGCGGCAGCGCCCGAACCCGGCGGGCCAGATCGAACCCGTCCATTCCGGGCATCTCGACGTCGCAGAGCAGCAGCGAAGCCTGCTCGTCCTGCAGCAGTTGGAGGGCAGCGGCGCCGTCGGCCGCCGAAAAGACCTCATGGCCAAGCTTGCGCAGGAGAGCGGCGAGATAGGTTCGCTGAGCCAGATCGTCGTCGGCAATGACCACACGCATGATACAGACTACGCATTTCGCACGGCCATGGTGGTCCACGCCGAACGCCAAGAATTAGACTTCCCCTTGTCTTGGCAAAGCTGGCGCAGATGGCCAAGTGGCGGAAACACTTAGTCAACAACCAGCCGGTGCGTCGGCTGCTGAGCCGCGTCACGTGATGGAGAAAGCCCTCGTCAGCGTCCGCTTGGCAGAGGCCAGATGGTACCGGCAGGCCGCCTCGACCCGTTCGGCGTCTCGCTCTTCCAGGGCCGCGATGTAGGCGAGGTGTTCCTTGATCGCAACCTCGTTGCGCTGCCGCTCGTCGCGCTTGTTCCACTGGTAGTGGTAGTGAAAGATCAGAGTGATGATGTCGTAGAAGTCCGAGATGAAACGGTTGGGCTTGGCCTCGTTCACCAGCCGATGGAAGCGGTTGTCGAGGTCGGAGAAGTCGTGGAACCGGTCCTCGACGGCCGCCAGCAGGCCACGATGCTCGTCGGCGATGGCGCGGAGGGCCGCCCAGGCAGGTGCGTCCTCGGGCAGCGAGACGAAGGCGCGGGCGGAGCGCAGTTCGAACATCTCGCGGATTTCGAACAGTTCCATCGCGAAGTCTTCGGTGAACCCCTTGAACAACCACCCCGCGTTGGGCCGCTTCTCGATCAGCCCGAAGCGGCGGAAGCGATTGAGGAACTCCCGAATCCCCGTTGTGCCGACACCAAACTGACGAGCAAGCTCGAGCTCGTTGATTTGCGACCCCGGCATGGCATCGCCGCGCAGCATCCATTCCATGAAGCGTTTCTCGACCTGCTCGGAGGTGGAGACCGTCTCGGCCCTGGGGAAATGAGCACCGGTGGGAGCGACGACGCCGACCCTCCGCGCCTTGCCTTCGCCCGCCACGTAGCCGCGATCGGCTAGCTGCCCCAGAACCTTGCGTACCGTGGTGCGGCTCACGCCCAGCGATTTGCTGAGCTCGTTCTCCGACGGAAGCAAGGTCCCCTGCCCCCGCTCCGCCACTAGATCCAGCATGGCATTGAATGCCTGCTTGAACACCACATCCGACTTCACGCTCCGCCTCCACTGCAGCTGTATTTTCTCTTATCTATAAAAAACAAGTTGACGCAATGACGGTCGTCGCTTTTTATCGATAATCGACAACGGCATTGATGCTGACGCAGTTAGTACCCGGAGCGGGAGGGCTCTGGGCGCGAGGGGGATAAACTTGTCTCGATCGAACCATGATGCCGCCCCTCGAGGGGGCGAACAGCAGAGCTTTGCGACGCGTCCGGCGGGCGATGTACCGGTGCTCGAGGTGTCGGGGCTGCGCAAGAGCTTCGGGCCGGTAGAGGCGCTGCGCGGCGCTGATCTGCAGCTTTTTCCCGGCGAGGTCCTAGCCGTCGTCGGTGACAATGGCGCCGGCAAGACGACACTGGTGAAGCATCTGTCCGGTGTCTATCGGCAGGACGCCGGCGAAATCCGGCTCGCCGGTTCGGTGGTGAACCTCACCTCGCCCAAGGCTGCCCGCGACCTCGGAATCGAAACGGTCTACCAGGACCTGGCACTCGCCGACGACCTGGGGGTCGGCGCCAACATCTTTCTCGGGCGAGAGCCGATCAAGCGCCTGCTCGGCCTGCTGCCCTATATCGACGACGGCCTGATCAAGCGCGAAACGACGGCGCTCCTGGCGCGCATCCGCAGCCAGGTTCCCCAAGGCGCCCAGACTGTCGCGCGGCTATCCGGGGGGCAAAGACAGGCGGTCGCCATCGCCCGCGCCATATACTGGCAGGCCAAGGTCGTGCTGATGGACGAGCCTACCGCGGCCCTCGCGGTAATGGAGCGCGAACGCGTCATCCAGCATGCCCGCGAACTCGCCGCGCATGGCGCGGGCGTCATCTATATCGGCCATAACCTGACCGAGATCCTGCAGGTGGCCGATCGCATCGTCGTCATGCTGCAGGGGCGCACGGTGCATGTGACACGGTCCAGCGAGACCGACCAGCAGCAACTCATTCGGTACATGACCGGCTACACAGGTTCGCAGAAGGCGGCCTGAGGGGCCGCCGCAAAGGGAGGGTAGACGTGTTGAAGACAAAGCGTTTTCTTACAGTGTCACTGCTCGCGCTGACCACAATGGCGGCGATACCAGCCGCCCGTGCCCAAGACACCGTGGCGGTGATCGTCAAGGCGACCACTTCCGAATATTGGCAATGGGTGTTCAAGGGGGCCCAGGCGGCCGCCAAGGAACTTGGGGTGAAGGTGGACGAACTGGGCACCCCCAAGGACGATGCCGCCGGCCAGATCGCTGTCCTCGAGAGCGCTGCAGCCACCAAACCGGCGGCCATCGTCATCTCGCCGACCATCTACGAGGCGCTGGGCGACCCGATCGCCGCGGTGACCGACTCCGGCATTCCCGTGATCGTCATCGACTCGGGCGCCAAGACCGACAAGTACGCATCGTTCCTCACCACCAACAACGAGGCAGGCGGCCGGGCCGCTGCAGACGCGCTAGCCCAGTGCATCAAGGAGCGGACGGGAAAGGCGGCGGGCAAGGTCGGCTACCTGACCGCTATGGCCGGGCATGAGTCGCTCAACTCCCGCGATCGCGGCTTTGTCGACGGCATGAAGGCCTATCCGGACATCACCGTGGTCGGCAACCGCGTCGCCAACAACGAGGAAGCCGAGGGCATGAGCCTGACGGCCGACATGCTGACCAAGGACTCCGATCTCGCCGGCATATTCGCCGACAACGCGCAGATGGGGACCGGCGCCGGAGCCAGCGTCGCGGAACAGGGGATCGGCGACAAGTTCTGCCTCGTCGCCTTCGACTCCGATGCCGGGGAAGTGGAGCACCTCAAGGACGGGTCGATCTACGCCCTGGTGATCCAGGATCCGTACATGATGGGCTATGGCGGCGTGTTCTACGGCTATGCCGCCTCCAAGGGCGCGCGACTGCCCAAGGACGTCGACACCGGGGTAGGAACCGTCACCCGCGCCAACATGGACGATCCCAAGTTCGCCGGACTGCTGGACGTCTCCAAGCGCTCGCTGACCCCGTTCCTCGGCAACTGATACGCACGGAGCCGGACGGGCCGTCCGGCTCCACCTTTCTCGGTACGAGAGCCACTTCGATGCAAAGCATCCTCGCCATGCGGCCGCGCGCGATCTCATTCTCGCTGCGCCGGCTGCCGATCGAGACCTACGTCATCAGCTTCACCGTCGTGCTTTGGGTCGCGCTGGCTTTCATGGCGCCCAACTTTCTGACGGACAACAACATCTCCAACATGATGCGGCAGACCTCGATTGCCGCGATCATAGCCGTGGGCGTGCTGTTCACCATCATCACCGCCGGAATCGACCTGTCTGTCGGCTCGGTGGTGGCGTTCTGCGGTGTGCTTTTTGCCCAGATGTGCAATCACGGCCTCGACCCCAGCGTAGCGGTCGCACTTACTCTTGTTGCGGGTGCCGGCATCGGCCTCATCAACGCGGCGGCCATCGGCAAACTCAGGATCCCCGCCTTCATCGTCACCCTGGCCGGGCTGCAGGTCTACCGCGGGCTGGCGTTGCTGGTCTCGGGAGGCATGACCGTGGGCGGGTTGCCTCCAGGCATCAAGGACTTCGCCCGCGGCAACACCCTGGGGATTCCAAACCTGTTTCTCGCCATGCTGGCAGTCGCCATCCTCGCGCACTATCTGCTGCGTTTCACGCGCACCGGCCGCTACATGTACGCTATCGGCTCCAATGCCGATGCGGCCCAGCGCCAGGGCATCAATGCGCTGCGCATCACCATCACTGCCTACGTCCTCAGCTCGGTGCTGGCCGCGCTGGCGGGATTGCTGATGGTATCGCGGCTCAGCATCGCCTCTCCGTCCATGGCTAATGCGTACGAGTTGCAGGCAATCGCAGCGGCAGTGGTTGGCGGCGCTAGTCTCTTTGGCGGCCGCGGGACTGTCCTCGGCACGGTGGTCGGCGCGGTGCTCTTCACCACAATGAGCAACGGCGCGGTCCTGCTCGACATCGACCCATTCTGGGAAATGGTGATCGAAGGTCTGCTGATCGCGCTCGTCGTCTATCTCGACAACTTGCAGAAGCGGCGACAGGCCGGTCTCTGAGCCAAGACCCCGAAGCCTCCCACGGCGCCGGATAGTCCCATGCCGTCCGGCCCAAACTCAGCGCCGCCTCGCGCGGCGCCTCCTTCTTCTCGTTCTGGAGGTACTTTGCCGTGACCAGGCTGATGGATGTCCTGCTGTGTGAGGAACCGGGACGGCTCGAACTTGTGCAACGCCCTGCCGCGGTGCCACTGAGCGACGAAGTCTTGGTGCGCCCGCTGCGGGTCGGCATCTGCGGCACGGACTACCACATCTTCGAAGGCAAACATCCATTTCTCGCCTACCCGCGCGTCATGGGTCATGAGCTTGCAGTGGAAGTGCTCGAGGCACCAAGGTCATCCGACCTGCGACCGGGCGAGATCATGGTGGTCAATCCATATCTCTCCTGCGGAACGTGCGTCGCATGCCGGCAGGGCAAACCCAATTGTTGCACCAAAATTGCGGTCCTTGGCGTGCATCGCGATGGCGGCATGTCGGAGCTGCTCACCATCCCCACGGGAAATCTGATCCAGGCGGAGGGCCTCAGCGCCGATGCCTGCGCTGTGGTGGAGTTTCTGGCCATCGGCGCACACGCGGTGCGACGGGCCTCGGTCGCTCCTGACGAGCAGGCGCTGGTGGTGGGAGCCGGTCCCATTGGGCTCGGCGTGGCGATCTTCGCCGGGCTGGCGGGGGCGAAGGTCACGGTACTCGACCGGGATTCGGCCCGGGTCCGTGCCGCGATCGAGATTGCGGGCGCCGAGAAGGGTATCGTGGCCGACGGCGATGTTGAGGAAGCCGTAAAAGCGTGGACGGACGGGGATGGTTTCGGCCTGAGTGTTCGATGCGACCGGTAACACCGGTTCAATGGAGGCCGGGTTCGACCATGTCGCCCATGCGGGGCGCTACGTTCTGGTAAGCGTCGTGCGCGACGCGATCTCCTTCGCCGATGCCGACTTCCACCGCAAGGAGATGACCCTGCTCGGCAGTCGCAACGCGCTGGAGGTCGACTTTCAACAGGTGATCGCCGCACTTCGCGACGGGCTTGTTCGGCCGGACCGTCTCATTACCCATCGCACCAGCCTGCGCGGTGCCGCCCGCATGATCCCGCAATGGGCCACAGACAAATCTGGGCTGATAAAGGCCGTTCTGGATATCGCCTGATCGCCCTCCCCCTCAGGCGACACGCCTTGGCCTAAGCAGGAATTCCGTTACGACCAATAGGCCATTTCCTGTGCCCACGCGTTGATCAAGAGCACCGTGCGGCAACTCAGCCCATCTGAGGCATCGCAGCCTCCGGGGTTCAGGCTTCGCACGCGTGCTTGAACGACAGGCGAGACCGGCTGCTTCAAGCACCGAAAGATGGTGGGATGCCGTTAGCGGCGTCGGAAATTCGGCGTCCGCTATGGGGCAGTGGGTTCAACCGATCGCTGCAACACACGCAGCGAACTTCTCCGCCGGGGTCTGGTAGCGTAAGGTCTTTCTTGGTCGTTCGTTGAGCTGCCGGGCGATAGCACTGAGCTTGGCCTGGCTGTGGATGGACAGGTCGGTGCCACGCGGCAGGTACTGGCGGAGCAGCCGGTTGGTGTTTTCGTTCGAACGGGGCGGGCAGCAGGCGCGCTATACGGACACAGTGCATATCCCGGTGCTGAAGAAGTTTGTCGATCAAGTGTCCTTGCCGTACGATCTGACGATTATGAAAGATGCGTTTGCAAAGTATGGAGTGGCGGGGAGCGGCAAGCCTTAGCAGTCGTTGTGCGAAGGTCCGCTTCGCGCCGATAGTGTTGAAAAAGGCTGCCGGGGGAGCCGTTCCCCTAAACTCACGACGACAGGGCGGAATCGCATTCCTGTTGCACTCAATCATGAGTCAGGAGTTGCGCCAACCGATGGTATCGGCGCTCCAAACGGAATTTTGTTTCGGCGACCATGCAGCCGGACCCGCCGCAGAGGACTTTTTCAACACAATCCGCCAACAGCGGTCCCCCACTTACGCTCTTTGCTCAGCGAGATACAGTTCTCTGCCCATCGCCTAGACGCCCCTGTCGGCGTTCGGGGGCTTCCGTGCGAAAGCGAGCCCAGGCAGCGAGGTTTGCAGGCAAAGCTTGAAGCCCCCGTAAGGCTTGGGCCAGTGGGGGCATTCGCCGCTGCTGAATTCGCGGCGTATGGTCCGCGCTCAATCGCCGCGAAGGTGAACGGCGATGACCCCAGCCCTCTTGGAATTCCTGTGGCTGATCCTGTCGACTTCATCCCCGCCTGCGTGGCCCCCAGCCCCGCCCACCTCGAGTTCGCCCAGAGTGCGGTGGGCGCCACGATGCTCGAGAGCCCGCGGCGACGCCGGCAAAGGGCGCGGGCTTGGCAGCAGGGTGGCGAGCGTCCAGCAACCGCCCCTCTGGCGCGGGGGCAGGCGTGAGTGGGCGGTCAGGACTTCCAGCTCATGCTTGGCAGGTCGCGAAGCGCTACGAAGGGCAAGCTGGGATCCGCACCCGCGGCGCGTCCGCCGGGCGCCCCGCCGGGCATGTCATCGTCTGCGGCGCGTAATGGCCAGCTCCGACAAGGCACCTGATCTGCTTGAAAGGCCTCCGCTCGAACGAGAGCCGGTGGGACCGCGAAAAGGGCGGATCGGCTGGCTCCGCCGCAATGTATCGATGGTGGGGCTGGTTGTTGGCGCCGTCTTCTTTGCCCTCTCCCTGACTCCTTCGCTCCTGCCACGCACGCCGATCATCCAGGGACTGCTATCGGGTTGCGTATTCGCCGTCGGCTACGCACTGGGAGCGGCGCTGGAGTGGGTCTGGAACTTCCTCGAGCTGACGCCGCCTGCGGGACGCTGGCGCCAGTGGCTCGCGATCGGCGCGGCGGTAGCGAGCATTGGGCTGCTGCTCATCTGCCTCCTGCAGTTCGCCGACTGGCAGGACGCCGTCCGCGCGGCGATGGGGCTCGAGCCGGTGGGGACAGGAGACCCGCTGCTTGTATGGCTGGTCGCACTGGTGCCGGCCGCAATCCTTGTCGTTCTGGGCACCCTGCTCAGCAATGCCGTGCAGTACGTCTCAAGGCGGCTCGCACATTTGGTGCCGAGACGGGTGGCGATCCTGGGTGGACTGGTGATCGTGGGCGTCGTCACGTCGAGCCTGTTCAGCGGCGTCCTGCTCCGGGGTGCGCTGCATGCCGCCGATGCGTTCTTCCTCGGTCTCGATCAGGTCGCCGGCCAGTTCGGCGAACCACCGCCGGCGGATCCGCTGAAGTCAGGCAGCGCCGCCTCGCTCATCCCCTGGAGCACCATCGGTCGCGACGGTCGGCTTTACGTGCAGACCGCGTCGACCGGCGCCGAGATCACGGCGCTCACCAGACGGCCTGCGCAAGGAGCCGCTGCGCGTCTATGTCGGACTGCGCTCGGGCGACACCACCGAGAAACGCGCCCAACTCGCACTCCAGGAGTTGCGAAGGGTGCGAGCCTTCGATCGCAGGGTCCTTGTGATCATCATGCCCGTGGGCACCGGATGGGTGGATCCGCCCAGCATCGGCGCGCTCGAATATCTCGAGGATGGCGACGTCGCCAGCGTGTCGCTGCAATACTCCTATCTCGTCAGCCCGCTTTCGCTGGTGATCGAGCCCGACTACGGCACGGACGCGGCCCAGGCGCTGTTCGAAGCGGTCTATCGCTACTGGACCAGCCTGCCGCGCGACACGCGCCCGAGGCTCTACCTCAATGGCCTCAGTCTTGGTGCCCACGCATCGCAGGCCTCGACGCGGTTTCTCGATGTCGTTTCCGATCCGTTCAACGGCGCACTATGGGTAGGCCCGCCCTTCAGCAGTCCGATCTGGACCTGGGCCACCCGTACGCGGGACCCGGAGTTGCCGGAGTGGCGGCCTCGCTTCGGTGACGATCGCAGCATCCGGTTCGCCAACCGTGGCGCCGACCTCGTTCGCCCGGACACACCATGGGGACCCATGCGCATGGCGTTCCTCCAATATCCCAGTGATCCGATCGTCTTCTTCGACATTCCCTCCTTCTACCGCGAACCGGACTGGATGAAGGGTCGACGGGGCGAAGGCGTGTCGAAGGAGCTGACCTGGTACCCGATAGTCACCTTCTTCCAACTCGGCATGGACATGGCGCTCTCGAACAGTTCGCCGGTCGGCTTCGGCCACGTTTATTCCGCGGCCGATTACGTCGATGCCTGGGTGGCCCTGGTCGAGCCGACCGGCTGGGACAAATCGAGCCTGGATGCGCTCAAGGTGGTGCTCGACGAAGCCTCCGGGCGCGACCGATGAGCGTGAGACCGGTCAGGCGGGACCGGGCGCAGGCGGGGTGGGCGCTCCTCGGCGGCGCGATCTTCGCACTGGGCGCCCTGGTCGCCGCGCCTCTCTCCGGCCTCGAGATCGGTGGCCTCGATGCCGACCCGCAGGCTCACGTTACCTGGCCGAGCCTCGTCGCCGGCACCTTTCTCGTCGGGTGCTTCTGGTGGTGGTTGCTGGTGGCTCGCCCGGACCGGCTGTCGCTGCGGCGCGGAGCCGTGACCGGGATAATCGTCGGCGTCACCTGCTACCCTACGGTGCTCACCCTGGCCGAGCTCTTCCGACGCGATCCGGCTCGGCTTGCCGAGTTGTTGGGCGGGCGGGTTGCCAATGTCCTGCAGATCACAGTGCTGGCGATCGCCACGACCGGATTCGCAGCGACCATCGTCTTCACGCTGGTTGGGATGCTGGCCTCGGTGCTGCTCCGGTCGGTCTATCCGCCGGCCACTCGTCGGGCGCTGGGAGTCGGCGGCCGCACGCTCTGGCGGGCCCTTACTGTCCTCGCTGCGGCGCTGGTCGTCGTCCTAAGCCTGGGGTTTGCCTGGCTGTCCCTGCTGCCGCTTCACGGTGAGAACTTAGTGCGCTCACGCCCACCGAGCGTCCCGGCGCCGAGCTACGCCGCTGCCCTCGCCGACTTCGAGGCCATCAGGGCCGACGAAGGCCGGCTGCCACTCAATCCACGCTGCCTGTCCAAGCTCCTCAGCCACGGCTCAAGAGTCGCGAGGGTGGTAGTATTCTTCCACGGCCTCACCAATTGCCCGGCGCAGCTCGATGAGCTTGCGCCCAAGCTGTTCAAAGCTGGTTACAACGTCTATGTGCCGCGGCTGCCCGGTCACGGCGAAACAGATCCGATGACCACGGTGCTAACCGAGATTACCGCAGAAGGGATGGTCAGCGCCACCGAGCGGGCGATCGACCTCGCCGCAGGGCTGGGCGACCAGGTCTACGTGGCCGGGCTCTCGGGCGGCGGCACCATGACCATGTGGGCGGCGCAGTATCGCGCCGACGTCGCCCACACCATTGCGCTGGCGCCGTTTCTCGGGCCGCATGTCGTCCCCACTTGGGCCAACCGCGCCGCGACCAACCTGCTGCTGCTCCTGCCCAGCGTGATGTTCACCTGGAACCCGCTCGAGCCCGAGGGGCCGCCGGGCATGGAATACGCCTATCCCCGCGTGCCGACGCACGCGCTCGGCCAGTTCATGCGGATGGGCGAGATCCTCCTCGACAGCGCGCAACAGGCGGCGCCGGCGGCGCAGGGCCTCGGGCTGTTGGTCAGCAACGCCGATTTCGCGGTGAACAACCGGCTGGCGCTGCAGGTGACGTCGTCCTGGCAGGCCCATGGGAGGGAGGTCGACATCGAGGTCGTGCCGCTAGCCCAAGGCATCGTCCACGACATGATCGATCCGCGCCAGCCCGACCAGAACACTGACTTCGTCTACGCGCTGCTGCTTGACATGATCCAGCGTCATACCGACGGGACGCGGCCGTGACGGCGTTGCGACCACTTACTACTGAGCCAGATGCGAGGCCGCGCGACACACCGCGACCGGGCGAGCCATAGACGCGAGACGTGACTGGGCATGTCCAGTGGCGACCGCGCGGTGGAATATCCCGCCTTCGGGGTCGATTTCGACAACCGCGCGGAGCGCTTCCGTGAAGCCTTCGAGCTGGTGCGAACCACCATCGAGGACAGATTTCCGACGAAGAAAACGCAGTTCTACGGCGAGTTGAGCGGCAATCTCGACCTCGTTCCCAAGCTGGCCATATCCCGATGATCGTCGTCGGGCGCGCCGGACAGGACACCCCGTGGCTCGCCAACAATACCCAGGGGTGGATCTGGCATCTGAGCGATTTCAGGCGCCTACCGGAGCTCCTGCAGGACTGGCGGGCCGCGCGGACCGACGACATCTTCCGACCCTATGGCTATGGCACCTTCTTCGAGTTGATGGAGGACCCGGATGCGCCCCTGCGCTATGCCCGTGGCCTCCAGGTCGGCCGGAACCAGCTGATCGAACTTTGGAAGAGACAGGAGGAACAGGGGGTCAGCCACGTGGCGCTGAACCTCAAGCCCAACCGGCGTCCGGTCGAGGAAATCATGCAGGAACTCAAGGAATACGTCCTGCCGCATTTCAGCGGCCAACAGGCGATGGCCATGACTGCGTGACGCAGGCCTCTTCTCGCGAGGACGCCACGATCCCCCTGCCCCGATCCAGAGGACGGCCGTGTGAGCCTGCCTCGCCTTTCGGCGAACGAGCAAGCACCAGCGCGCCGCGTCTGGGCCGCACGCGGTCGTCGCCGGCACCGGCACGGCCCGAGGCATCCAGGCGACAGGCAAACGGCGTCCCCGCGGGACCTTTGCCTGCGGCCAGCCGGCGTGGCCGCAATGCTCGATGTCATTGATCTCGCGCCTCTGGCTGGCGACATCGCCAGGGCGATTGTCGCCGGCTGTGCCGACGAGATGGTCGCCGAGGCACTCGGCAAGGTCGCCAGGGCAGAGGCGGTGATTGCCGCCTCGCCGGTCTACAATGCCGGGCTGAGCGGGCTCTTCAAGGCGTTCATCGATGTGATCGACAAGGACCTTTTGAGTGCGCGGCCGATGATCCTGGCGGCCACCGCCGGTTCTGCGCGGCATGCCATGGTACTCGACACTCAGATGCGCCCGCTATTCGCTTTCATGCGGGCGCTGCCGGTGCCGACGGCGATCTTCGCAGCGCCCGAGGACCGGGGCGCACCCGACCTCGACCGCCGGATTGCCCGGGCCGCCACCGAGCTAGCCGCGCTTGTCGGTGTCGGGCGAGCCATTGCAGGCGAAGCCCCGGCTCGGTCCCGGCATCGGTCCGGCAGCAGCGCCGCCAGTATCGAGCAGGAGAACGACGTGGTCGTCCTGGATGCCGACCAGCTCGCAGCATAGAGAGGCAAGAATGAACCGAATACTGCAGCATATGGATTTCATCTTCCAGACCAGGCTGGGTACCTACCCGCTGGCAACTCAGTGCGAAATGCTCGCCGAGACCGGCTATCAGGGCCTGACCGTCTCGGCCTGGAGCAGGGAGCTTGCGCTACTGCCGAAGGTCAAGCAGGAATGGGGTCTGGATGCGGGCGCCATCTACCTGATCTACCGTCAAGGCCTCGAGTCCTTTGTCAGCAACACCTTCGAGACACTGGAAGGCTGCACCAGCATCGAGCTGGCCCTGCATTCCGGCGATGAAGTGACCGATGCCGATCGGCGCATGCTTGAACATGTGCTGCCGATCGCCGAGGGCCGGGGCATCGATATCGCCCTCTACCCCCATGTGCGCTACGGCATGCAGACCACTGCCGAAGCTGTCGCCCTGTGCGAGGAGTTCGATCACCCGAACCTGGGCATCGTGTTCAACGGCTACCATTGGTACGCCGCTCAGGAAAAGGACCTGGAGAACCGCCTCGATGCGGTCATGCCCTGGCTGCGCCAGGTCAATATCGCCGGTTGCCGGATGTCGCCACTGGGCTGGGGCGGCGTCGCCACCATCGAGCCGCTTGACGAAGGCGAGATGGATAACTTCGTGCTGCTCGGCGCATTGGAGCGGCGCGGCTTCACCGGCCGATACGGCGTCCTCGCGTGGGAGGGCATGGGCGGCGATGTCTATGGCAACCTGCAACGCTCGCGCGCCGCATTCAGCTCCATGGAGCAGCGACTGGCCGCGCATCCCCACTGGGCCATCATGACCCAAGGGTCTTAGTCGGGAGCCACGCCATGAAACATTCCATCCACGCACTCGATTCGTTCTTCTATACGTCCATGGGCGTCTACCAATTCCGGTCCCAATGCGAAATGCTCGCCGAAATCGGCTATGACGGTATCACCGTTGCCGGCTGGGGCGGCACGCCGCGGACCGATCTGTCGCTGCTGCCAAAGGTCAAGGCACAGCATGGCCTGGATATCGCCTCGCTCTATCTGGTCCTGCACGAAGGCCGTAACGACGCGGTGCTGCGCCGTATCATCGAGAGCGTCGAAGGGGTCGAACTGATAGAGCTGGCGGTCCAGACCTCGCTCAACGGCTACGATGGTATCCTGCGCACCATCGGGCCCATCCGCTGATCTACGGCGAAGGCCTGAAGCAACGCATCGAAGCGGCGTCTCCGGAGGGCGTTAGCGTCATCCTCGACTGGGCCGGCGGCGAAGCCCTTGACGTGTCCATCGCCCTCGGCGCCGACAAGCGCAGGATCGCCACGCTGGGGAACCACCGGCGCTACAAGGAGCTGGGCGTGCAATGGCCCTCGGGACCGCGCAACGGCGGCCGGTTGGCCAAGCTGATCGCGCTCGCTGACAACGGCACCG
This sequence comes from uncultured Alphaproteobacteria bacterium, assembly GCA_963708965.1. Classification (GTDB taxonomy): domain Bacteria; phylum Pseudomonadota; class Alphaproteobacteria; order Rhizobiales; family Devosiaceae; genus Devosia_A. The sequence goes on from CAVPUP010000009.1 coordinate 544,112, forward strand.
TCAGGGTGCACATCCGCAGAACATTCCCCCTCGCGGATATTGCCGAAGCGCACCGCGAGGTCGAATCCGGACATGGACAGGGCAAAATAGCGGTGCTGATCGACTGAGGACGCGCTCGAGCGGAGACGCTCGTCAAGCCGGGTCGTCCGGGTGTGACACCGGTTCTTCCCGTCCCACGCGGCGACCGCCCGCCGGGACGTCTATCTCTCCGGCGGGCTGATCCTCGACCGGGAAAAGGCCAAGGCGCCGTTCGCGGAAGACAGATGGCATTCCACGTCTTCGACCCGTGTCACCGTGGAGATAATTCTCCACCGAGATCAACAACTGGCGCGAGGACCTCGCGGAGAAAGCCGTGTGAAAGGTCGCCTAGCCGCCTAAGGCGAAACTGACGCCCGCTTCTTAAGAGTTCCGGTCAATTCTGGACTAGACAGTACAAGGTAGTTCACGACGAGCCTTAGCCAATCAGGCTGAAGCTCGCCACGGCGGAGATCTTTACGCCGAGTTGGCGTGCGGGCCATGCCATCACCTGATGGATCTGGATACGCTGCAGCCGCCTCGTCCGCCTGTCGCCGATAGCGCACCAGGTCGTTGCCCTCCGATCTCGAGACGCTGGTGGTGCCGCCGGACAGCTGCGATCTCATCTACAGCTCGCTGACCCTTCCACTACGTCGAGGACTTCGCGGCGTGGCCGCGCCCGACCCTTAATGTCGATCTGCTGAACGCAGGAACATGTAGGGCAAGCACCGGTAATCGGAGGCCTCTGCCCGAGCAAGTACACCATTCGAGGAATGAAAACCCCCTTGCCTCAAGCACCGCGGGAGTGCGATCAGGGAACTCCTTTCTGCAAGAGCGGATATTCCCCACTGTCGACATTAGGACTGAGGCTCCTGGCCTCCTCCAAAAGCGAAGCAAAGGCGCGTTGCAGGTCGAGTATGCGGCCACTTGGCGCGAGGCGCGCCGCCGCCAGCCGGAACGCCATTTCCTGGCCCTGAATCTCCGCCAGCAACTCATCCCTTTGGCGCCAGATCGACGCGCGTTCCGAGGACGTCGGTTGACGAGCCAGCTGCAGCCGAAGCCGGGCAACGCGTTCATGCCAAGGCTGGAATTTGCTCATGTAGGGATGCACAACGCCGTTTTCGCGCCTCCGCTGAACCACCTCTTCGCAGGTGCGTCGGGGACGATAAGAATTGGCCAGCATCGCTTCCTCCGCAGGTTTTCGCGGCAGTGGCAACGAGCCAGAGATGGACACTGTTCCAGTACGAAATCAGACCAAGTGCTGAGCTCGCATCGGATCCCTGTGTCCAACGTTTGCGCCTCATGCCGCGGTTCTATTTCGACTTCACCGACCAGGACGGCCTGTTTGTCGATACGGAAGGCACCGACCTACCGGATCCCCAGGCGGCTGAGCGCGAGGCCACGAGGGCACTCACCGAGATGGCCGGTGACTGGCTGCCGGATACAAACTCAGGCCGGCTGAGCATTTTCATTCGCGATGAAGCCGACCGGGGTGTGCTGGTCGTTTCCCTAACACTCGTTGTCGAGAGGGCTTCCGAGTAATGGCCGCTGTCGTAGTAGGGCCTTGTTCCTGTGCCATCATAACACCATCGCCTGGGGACTTTTTGTGGGCCCAGGCGGCTGGGAGATTCCATGTGCTCTTGCCCGAACGGGGGAGCACGATGTGCCAAAGTCCCAGTTTCAGAACGTCCTTCTGAATAGTCTATCTGCTGCTGACCTGGATCTGCTGGGTCCGCTGGAGACGGTAACCCTTGTGCTGAACGAGAGCGTGCAGAAAGCCCAGGCTCCGATCGAGGTGGTCTTCTTTCCAGAGGACTGCCTACTGTCGGTTGTCGCCAACGCCCCCAGAGGAACAATAGAAGTCGGCCTCATCGGCCTAGAGGGCGTTAGCGGCTCAGGGGTAATCCACGGGGACACTCAGTCGCCGTTTGAAACCCTCTGCCAGGGAGGGGGTACGGCGCACCGGCTGGAGGCCGCCCGATTGGCAAGTGCCCTGGAACGTTCCGTCTCGCTGCGGAGGTCGCTTCTGCAGTACGCCCGCTACTACGAAATACAGGTCGCCTCAACCTCAATAGCCAACGGCCAGGCGGTATTGGAGGAACGCCTCGCTCGCTGGATTCTGATGGTAGCGGATCGCATGGGCCCGAGCTTCGACATCACGCACGACTTCCTCGCATCCATGCTCGCGGTCCGTCGCCCCGGCGTGACCGTTGCCTTGGAGATCCTCGAGGGTCGTCGGATGATCGAGTCCACCCGTGGTCACCTTCGGGTCTTGGATCGCGACGGACTGATCGCCACGGCGAACGGCTCCTATGGCTTGCCCGAGCGTGAGTATGAGCGGCTGCGGAGTTTGTCTGGAATCGGACAGACCATTGCCCTCAGCAATTCCACTTCCTAATTTCGCTGTGTTGAGGGCCGGCGGGTGTAGCGCACCTGTGCGGTGACCGCTGGTTTCTCCTTTTGCGATTGGAGGTTTCGGTGGAGCGGCTAAGTGCATATGTTGACGGTTGGACAATTCAACCGCATCCAGATGGCGGGTTTGGCGTCCGGGATGCTCACGGCTTTGTCGCTGGCCCGTTTCGCACCGTCGAAGAGGCCATGTTAGAAGCTCTCAAATTGCCAAAACAGCAAGACCAACCGCTGCGGCGGGACCTGACTCTGGACCAGCAGTAGCACTGCGCGAGAGCTTGAGGGTCGGGGATCCTCACAAGCCGGGTCCTTTGCACCGGCATTCCTGGCAAGCTCGTTTGGGCTGACGATCAAACAGGCGAAACGAATCCTGGTGATCGTGGATGGTGATTGGACGAAGGCAGCCGAACTCGCCGGACGGAGAAGTTCAAGGAGCGCTGAGGCCGGTGGCCTAGGGGTTTTGCCCCAAGCCGGCTGGGGTAGGCGACGACGGTGTCAGTGGAGCGGTCAAGGAGCCGCGCCGGATCAAATCGAAGGGTTCGGCCATTCTCAGATTCGATCAGTGGCCAAGCTAAGGAAATTTGCAACGTCAGCTGTCCGATACGGTTTGAGCATCGAGGGCAGTCCAAAAGCACACTCAGATAGGTTCTCGGCGTCGTGCGCGCTGCAGATAACCGCTGGGATCTCCTGTCGCCGGCATTGAACCACCACAGCTTCCCCCGACTCCGGGCCAAGCTGAGCAGAGATGAAGGCCAGGTCTGGACGCGTACCAGCCAAGAGGGAAAGGGCTACCGAACTCGTCAGTGCCGGTCCCAGCACGGTACAGCCCATTTCCACTAAGTCGTCCTTCAGCGCATCGGCTACCAGCCAATCGTTCTCTACCACTAGGACGGTCTTACCCGGCACGTGAATTCCCCTCTCGGACCCAGGCGTCGCGCCGGTCACTCACGCTATCGGGTAGCTGGCCTCAGCGATACCCGCTAGCATCTGTGTTTGGCGTCAAGCGTTGGCTGGCGGGCTTGGGGACCAGGTTCGGTTGTTTACGATGAGGGTATTGGCGAGGACGACGAGCTTTCGCATGACGGCGGTCAGGGCCAGCTTTGCGGCTTTGCCGTTGGCCCGCAGCCGGTCGTAGAAGGCCTTGAGGTCAGGGTTGTAGCGGCTGGCGGTGAGGGCGGCCATGTACAGGGGCGTGGCGGACCTGGGCGCGGCCGCCGCGGATATGGCGCTGGCCGGTGCGGGTGCCGCTGTCGTCGGCGACGGGGGCGAGACCGGCGAGCATGCTGGCCTGCTTGCCGGTGAGGGCGCCCATCTCGCTCAGCCCCACCGCGAGGCTGATGGCGGTGATCGGGCCGATGCCGGGGATCGAGGCGACGATGGCGTAACGGGCGGCCAGGTCGGGATCGGCCTTGAGCTTTGTGGCGATCTCGACCTCGAGGCGCTTGAGCCAGGCCTTGAGGCTGGTGCAGCGGCGCCGGAGCTCGGTCCTCAGGAACCCGCTGGTGGCGCTGTCGAGTTGGTTGCCGAGGCGGGTCAGGTCGGCGACCGCCGCCTCGCGGCCTGCACCAGTTCGGCCAGTTCGGCCAGTCGGGCCGGGACCGGAGGGGCGGGCGCCGGCTTGAGGGCTTCGGCCATCAGCGCCAGCAGCCGCGCATCGAGGCGGTCGGTCTTGGCCGGCATCCCGCAGGCCTGGGCAAACAGCCGGGCCCGCAGCGGGTTCACCACCGCCACGGGATAGCCCCAGGCACTCAGCGTGCGGTGAAATGAAAGAGCGGGTAGATGGCCCTTCTCCAGCAGCTCCACGAGGCAGAAATCTCAGGCCAGATTGACTAGCTCTTCGACACCGCATGGCATGTGGAGATCGGCAAGCCAGTCCTAGCCTCTGCGACGGTATCGAGTGAGCAGGAAGCCATTGCATGGCTAGAGGTGAAGGCGAAGGAACTGTTCGGATGGGAGCGCCCGAGCGCAAATAAAAAGGGCCCGGCCTCCTGTTCCGAAGCCGGGCCCAATCAGGACGTGGTGCTGCGCCTTCGCGCGGCGGTTCGTCGGCGACGCAGTATCTTCTCGGCCAACGCCTCGGCGCGTTCCTCGATCTCCTCCTCGGTCGCCTTTGTCTGGCACCTAGTTCGCAACCAAACTCCACCACCGGTTTTGGACGGGTCCCTCCCTCTATGCGGTAGCCTCAGATGTCCGCCTTGCGCGTTAGAAGGGAACACTCGCAGGGCGGGGGGATGGCGGCGGAGACTGTTATTGCGGGGGGTACTCAGCCGTGGTTTGTTATTTTGCTCGAGACCCATAGCGAACTGTCCTTGCCGCCGTTTGCAGCAGTTCGAACGCCTCTGCGCGCTGGCGGTGCCACGCAGACAGCGCCGGGTTCGGCTGGTAGACTACGGCGAGCTCGCTCATGGCTGTCATGGCTTCGCGGGAATCGGCGAAGTGCTTGCCCGCGAGGGCCCCCAGGATCGCTGCACCGAGCAGGACCGGTTCATCAGCCTTGGTGGCGGCGACCGCTACCCCGGTGGCGTCGGCCAGGACCTGGCGCACGAGCGGGCTTTGGGCGGCGCCGCCGCTGACCACGATCGTATCTACAGCGATGCCTTGCGCCCGCTGCGCTGTAAGGATTTGCCGCGTTCCATACCCCAGGCCGCAGATGCCGGCGAGATAGAGGCCGACGAGGCCATCGATGCTTACGTCCATGCCCAGCCCTGCAATAAGCGCCCTTGCCTCAGGGTCCGCGAACGGCGATCGGTTGCCGAGGAACTCTGGGACAACATGCAGCTCGCCGACCAGTTCACCCAAGGCTGCGGCTCCACCGCGACTTTCGGCCTCCTTGGCGAGCCAGGACAGCATCGGCATCTGCTGTGCCGCGGCCAGGTGGTCGGCCGCCCCGCTCGCCGGATGATGCCGAACCAGATGGTCTATGGCCGCGCCAGCGGCCGATTGACCGCCTTCGTTGAGCCATAGGCCGGGCACCATTGAGGAGAAGTACGGTCCCCACACACCGGGCACGAAGGCCGGCCCCTGTGTCGATGTCATAGTGCAGGCGGACGTGCCGAACACGTAAGCAAGCCGCGACAACACCGTCCCCTGCTCACCGCGGGCGCCCACGGTTCCCAGGCCGCCGGCATGAGCATCTATCAGGCCGGCGCCGACCGGCACGCCTGCAGGGACGCCGAAATCAGCTGCAGCATCGGGCTGCAGTCCCCGTCCGAGGCTCGTACCTGCCGGGACGACCTCCGTCCCTATCCGCGCGAAATGTTCGCGTGACAGTTCCTCCAGCCCGATTGCCTCGAAGTAGCTCGGGTCCCATCGCCCCTCGTGCCCAAGGTAAGTCCACTTGCAGGTCAGGGTGCAGATCGACCTGGCGAGGCTGCCAGTCGCCCGCCAGGTCAGATAGTCAGCGAGGTCAAAGAATTGCCAAGCGTCAGCAAAGATGCGGGGGCGGTTCGCCTTCAGCCATAGTAGCTTGGGCGTTTCCATTTCCGGCGAGATCGTGCCACCGACATAGTCGAGCACGGGGTGCTTGGTCTTGTTTATCCGGGCCGCCTCGGCGCTGGCGCGATGATCCATCCAGACGATGATGTTGCGCTCCGGAGCGTCACCTACCGGTAGCGGGGTGCCGTTCGGTCCTACCACTACAAGCGAACAGGTCGCGTCGAACCCGATACCGCTGATCGAGGCTGGATCGACGCCGCTTTGGCCTACTGCGGATCGCACGGCGCCCGATACCGCGCACCAAATGTCCTCGCTCGACTGCTCGGCGATGTCGCCCGGGGCCTGGAACAGCGCGATGTCGTGCTTGGCTGAGGCCAGCATTGTGCCGCTCGCGCCGAAAACGCCAGCCCGAGCACTCCCAGTGCCAACATCGATGCCGATGAAGTGTATCTGCCTCATCTCAAAGATCATTGCTCTGGGGCAGGATGACGAGATCGCGGATGGTGACGTTGCGAGGCCGGGTCAGCATGAACTTGACCGCAGCTGCCACTTCCGAGGGCTCCATCAGGTCGCCGGCCGCCATCGCCGCATCGAGTTTTTCCTTGGGCCAGTCGCTGATCAAGGCAGTCACCACCGGGCCGGGTGCGATGGCGCCGACGCGAATGCCGTACTTCTTTACCTGCCGTCGCACCGTATGGGCGAAGGCCTGCACCGCATGCTTGGAGGCTGTGTAGATCGGCTCCCATGCGACCGGAACGAGGCCGGCGATGGAACTGGTCATGATGATGTCGCCTGTCCGCCGCTCGACCATATGCGGGAGCACTGCATGTACCGAGCGAAATGCCGCGTTGATGTTGAGATTGAGCATGCGGTCCCATTCATCGGGATCGCCATCGACAATCTCACCGCCCACATAGGATCCAGCGTTGGCATGGAAGATGTCAAGTTTACCGGCCTTCTCGAGGATCTGCGGCATCATCTGCGCGACGCTGACAGGGTCAGTGAGGTTCGTCACGACGGGAATTGCGCGCGGTCCGAGGTCGGCGCAAATCGCCGCCAGCTTCTCGGCCTCCCGGTCGACGAGCACCACGCGTGCGCCAACCTCCAGAAGGGTTCTGGCACATTCCAGTCCGATTCCCGATGCGGCGCCGGTTATCGCGGCAACGCTGTCCGACAGATCCTGATCCATTTTCGTGTCTTTCAATTCTTCCGATAATTTCGAACATGCTGGCGGCGGCTCGGGTGGCGGTGCATCGTGCGCCCACCGAAGTGATGGTCTCTTTCGGAGGGTCTCAGGCCCGGCCGTGAGAGGCTCGGGAACGCCGCGCCAGGCTATCGACGATTACGGCGATGGCGAGTACGCCACCGGTGATCATGTAGCGGAGCGACGAAGACAGATCGATCAGGGTCAGGCCACTGGCGATGGACTGGATGACGATGATTCCGAGCAATGCCGACCAGGCGCTGCCGCGGCCACCGAACAGACTCGTGCCCCCAATGACGGCTGCCGCGATGGCATTGAGGTTGACGTCACCGGTCCCGGCCTGCTGGCTGGCGGACGCCAGCCGGGAAGCCGCCAGCACGCCACCCAACGCGGCAAGGCCGGCGCAAAGCACGAATGCACTGGTGTAGATGGCCTTGACGTTGATGCCCGCCCGCCGCGCGGCTTCGCGATTGCCGCCGACAGCCATCATCGAACGACCCCACTTAGTGCGCGTTAGCGCATACTGCATCGACGCAACGAGGGCCACGAAAAGGCCGAACATCCACGGCACCCCGCGCGACAGGCTGAGGTAGGCCACGATGACTTCGAGCAAGACAGTGACCGCCAGCGACCGCAACACAACGCCGCCCAGCGACTGAGCCGAGAGGCCCGCTTGCCGGCGGCGGACGCCTGAGCGATAGCCGTTTAGAAACATCGCCACACCGGGGAGAGCGGCGAGCACATGTGCGAGCGGCTGTGGCATCACCAGCAACTGACCGAAATCAACCAGCGGGGAGCCGTAGGGCAAGTTGATCGAACCGGTGCCGCCCAGAATGTAGAGCTGCAATCCGAGCACGGCGAGCAACCCGGCCAGCGTCGCTACGAAGCTTGGCATGCCGAACCGGTTGTAGAGCAGCGCGTAGAGAAATCCGATCAGTCCCCCTACCGCCACAGCGGCGGCAATTGCGAGGGCCACCGGCCACCCCAAGTTCACCCAGAGCACCCCAAGAAGTGCCGAAGCGAAGCCGCTCACCGAGCCGACGGAGAGGTCGATTTCGCCGACCATCAGCATGCACACGACACCGAGCGAGATGACACCGACGGTCGCCGAGTCGAACAGCAGGTTGACTAGATTGGCGCTCGATAGAAACACCGGATTGAGGACGGTGAAGACGGTCCAGATGATCACCAGACCGACGACGACCGGCAGCGAGCCCAAGTCACCGGAGCGGACGCGATCGCCAAAGGCCCGAAGCGACCCGGCGATTCCTGCCTCATGATGGACACGGACGTCGCGACGATCGAGCGGTGTTGCGGGGCTGGGCTGGGTGGGCTGGCTGGACGGACCCGAGTTGCTCACGATTGTGCCTCCTGGCTCGAAGAGTCTCCTGCCTCCCGCCGGCTGGCCCGGCGCGACACGGAATTGTTGTCGGCGCCGGTGATCGCGCTGACAAGTTCATGATTGGAGGCATCGGGTGAGAAAACGCCGCTATTGCGCCCAAGTCGAAGCACGACGATGCGGTCAGCGACCGCGCGCACATCTTCCATATTGTGGCTGATCATCACGACCCCCAGGCCGCGGTCGCGAACGCGCTCGATGAGGTCCAGCACTTCGGCCGTCTGCGCCACGCCCAATGCCGCGGTGGGTTCATCAAGCAGGATGATCTTGGGGTCGAGCAATAACGAGCGGGCGATGGCCACGGTTTGGCGCTGGCCGCCTGAGAGCGACGCCACCGGTTCGCGGACGCTGGGGATGCGGGCGGACAATTCGTTGAGCAGTGTCCACGCCTTGATCTCCATCGCCACTTCGTCGAGCCGTAGCGGGTTGAGTTCCTGGCCGAGGAAGATATTGGCAACCACATCGAGGTTTTCGCAAAGGGCCAGATCCTGGAACACCGTAGCTATGCCCAGCGACAGGGCAGCGCCGGGGTCGGGCAGCGACACTTCGCGCCCCTTGAAGGTGATTATTCCCGCCGTCGGCCGGTGCACGCCGGAGAGGATCTTGACGAGGGTCGACTTGCCCGCGCCGTTGTCGCCCACGAGTGCCACCACCTCACCGGCATGCACGTCGAGGTCGATCTCGGTGAGGGCAGAAACGGCGCCGAAACTCTTGGAAACGCTGCGTAGGCTGAGAATCCGCTCCCCGGTCGGTTTCGGCACGTCTTGCGCGTTGGTCATGATAATTCCTGCGAGAATGCGCCGCCCACCCGGGAGGGAGCGGGCGGCGTTGTACCTACTGCGTGATGCCGAGGGCTTTGCAACCATCGACGTAGCGATCGACGCAAAGCACGTCGGCAGCCACAATACCCTTGTCGATGATCTCGGCCTTCAGATTTTCCGCCGTTACAACGGCAGGCACGAACAGTTGCGACGGCGTGTCGTATAGCGTCGTCTCCGCCTTGGGCGTCTCGCCCTTGAGCAACTGGATCGCGACGTTCGCAGCGGCCGCGGCCACGATCTCGCTGGGCTTGGAGATGGTGTTGTACTGATCACCGGCGATGATCAGCTGCAGCGCCGCGATGGTGGCGTCGTTGCCGGTCACCGGCGGAACGGGATTGACGCCGGCCGCCTTGAACGCCGCGATCGCGCCGCCCCCCGTGCCATCGTTGGCTGCAACCACGCCGATGATCTGGCTGCCGAAGCGAGAGACCTGGCCGCTTGCCCATTGCTGGGCCTTGGGCGGGGCCCAGTCCGGGGTATCGAACTCGGCGAGTGTCTTGTACTTGCTGGTGGCGATGCCCTCGTGGATGCCGTCCTTGATGAGGCCGGCCGCGGCGTCGGTAGGCGAGCCGTTGATCTGCAGCAGGCCCGCCACCCTCGGTAGGCACGCCCGAGGCCTCCAGATGCCGCATCAGCGACTCGGCGATGGCTTTGCCGATCCCTTTGTTATCGAAAGAGACGTAGAAGTCGGCCTTGGCGTCGGGGATCGGCCGATCGTAGGCGATGACCTTGACCCCCTGGCTCTGAGCCGCCTGCACCATTCCAGCGGCCGCCGAGGAGTCGACCGGGTCGAGCACGATGACCTTGGCGCCCTGGGTAATGGCCGAGTTGAACTGTTGCGACTGCTTGGTCGCGTCGGCGTCGGCGTTCAGGTAGATGACCTTGCAGGTCTCGCAGAGCTTTTTCATCTCGGCGGCGAAGCCGGGATGGTCGTGCTCCTCGTAGCGCGTCGAAGCCTGGTCTGGCATCAGGAAGGCGACGGTAGAATTGGCGATATCTGCCTGCGCGAGGGCGCCGGTGCTGCTGAGCAGGACGAGGGCCAGCGCCGATACCCCACTCCGTACGCATATGGTCATTCGATCTCTCCGTTTGATGTGGATCGCAGCACAGTGCTGCGCTACAGATTTGCGAGAAAACCCGGGCAGTGGCGTTGGCGTGCTACTGCTTTCGCTGGCGGTACTGCCAACGAGTTTGCCGATTTCCTCCCAGACGGATAATTCTGGACGTGCTTTCTCGATCACGGGGCGCTCACTGCGCGCCCGCGTTCGAACGTCCAATGGTGTCTGTTTCCTCCCGTTCCTCCTTTGTTCAGGCGGCTTCGGCCGCTCTTGTGTTCTCGACGAGCAATGTCCTGAACCGCGAGGGCGGCATGCCCTTCTGCGTCAGGAACTGGCGATTGAAATTGGACAGATTGTTGAAGCCGACTGCATAGCAGATCTCGGTGATCGGCATGGCGTCATCGCTCATCAGCAACTGGCAAGCCAGGTTGACGCGCAGCCGGTTGACATACTGCACCAGGGCCATCCCCGTGTGCTTGCGAAAGCTGCGCGAGAAGGCGCTCGGGCTCTGCCCCGCGATGACGGCGAGGTCGCCCTCGTTGAAGGGCCCGGTGAGATGGCCCCCGATATGGGCCAGGACCTTGTTGATGCCGGCCGACATGTATCCGGAGGGATCCGGAAGATAGCGCGAACTCGCTAGCGTACGCACGTCGCTCGATCGGCTCAGCGCCCCCATGATGATCATGAACAGTTCGATCCGGCGCACGCCCTGCGCGTCGACTAGTTCTTCGAGAGCCGGCGCGATCTCGATGGCCGTCGCGGGTGAAAAGAGCGCGCCATGCCGGCTCTGCTGGAGCACGCGATCCAGCATCCCCAGCTCGGGAAGTACCTTGGTCGTGTTGCCGATGAACTCTTCCGAGAACTGCACGATCCTGCACCGCAGCGGTACGCTGACGCCCTGCGGCAAGTCGCTAACCCAGTTATGCGGCAGGTTTGGCCCAGTAAGCACCAAGTTTTGCGGTTCGAACTCGCCGATGAAATCGCCGACGAAATAGCGGCCTCGGGTGGCCACCACGTGATGCAGTTCATACTCGGGATGAAAGTGCCACCGCACGGTGTGAAACGGATACCCGTGCGACCAGGCCTTGAAGGACTCACCGCGTCTGATCTGAACTACTTCGAGATCCGGTTCCATTGTTCCTCCGGCAAACGAGGCTTCATTGCGCCTCGCCTTCACCCATGCGGCCGATCTCTGTCGGCTCTATGCACTGCAAGGAACTTAGGCCTTGCGGAACCCGACCGCCACCAAAACGCGGCGGCCTCGCTGATACTTTTTTGACCTGGCCGATCGTTTGACACCCATTGTGGGCCGGAAGTGTCCATCTTCTTCGGAGGTCTGCTATGGGCGATACCGTTGATTTAGTCGGCAGTTGATCGGTCGCTTTGATCGTGATTCCGTTCTGCTGTGGGTGCAGGAGAACGGGACGATGATGGGGATGCAGGTCGAGCCGGCGCAGCTGTTCTACGAGTTCCGGCTCGATGATCATGTTCCGGCCGATCACCTGCTGCGCCGCATCGACCGGTTCCTCGACCTCGAGAGCGTGCGGTCTGAGTTGAGGCCGTTCTACAGCACCATCGGCCGGCCTTCGATCGATCCGGAGCTGATGATGCGGATGCTGATCGTGGGCTACTGCATGGGCATCCGCTCGGAGCGGCGGCTGTGCGAGGAGGTGCATCTCAACCTCGCCTACCGCTGGTTCTGCCGGCTCGGCCTGGACGGCAAGGTGCCGGACCACTCGACCTTCTCGCGCAACCGGCACGGCCGGTTCCGGCAGAGCGATATCCTCAGGCACCTGTTCGAGGCGGTAGTCGAGCGGTGCCTGCGCGAGGGGCTGGTGGGTGGCGAGGGCTTTGCGGTCGACGCCAGCCTGATCGCCGCCGACGCCAACAAGCAGCGTTCCGTGCCGGGCGACGAGTGGCAAGCTGATGCCGATGCCGGGCGGGCGCCGTGCGGGAGTATCTCGCTACCCTCGACGATGCTGCCTTCGGCGCGGCCAGCGAGACGACGCCGAAGTTCATCTCGCCGTCCGACCCGGCGGCGCAGTGGACCGGCGCCCACAAGGGCCACGCCTTCTTCGCCTATGCCACCAACTACCTGATCGACACCGACCACGCGATCATCCTCGACGTCGAGGCGAGCCGGGCCATCCGCCAGGCCGAGGTCGGCGCCTCGCGCACCATGCTCGACCGCACGGCCGAGCGCTTCGGGCTCAGGCCGCGGAGCCTCGCCGCGGACAGTGCCTATGGCTCGGCCGAGAACCTGGCCTTCCTGGTGAAGCAGCGCGGGATCGCGCCGCACATCCCGGTGTTCGACAAGTCCAACCGCACCGACGGCACCTTCTCGCGCTCCGACTTCGTCTTCGATGCCGAGCAGGACCGCTACACCTGCCCAGAGGGCAAGCACCTGGTGCAGTTCCATCGCACCTACGCCACCCCGCGCTCCGGCATCACCAAGGAGGGGACGCGCATCTACCGCGCCAGCAAGCGCGACTGCGATGCCTGTGTGCTCAAGCCCAGGTGCTGCCCCAACACGCCGGCCCGCAAGATCCCGCGCGACCTCGACGAGGATGCCCGCGACGTGGCCCGCGCCCTGGCCGGCACACCAGCCTATGAACGCTCACGGCACCGGCGCAAGAAGGTCGAGATGCTGTTCGCCCACCTCAAGCGCATCCTCCGGCTCGGTCGCCTGCGGCTGCGCGGACCATGCGGCGCCCGCGACGAGTTCCTGCTCGCCGCCACCGCCCAGAACCTCAGAAAGCTCGCCAAGCTCAGGCCGATGACCGCGCTCGCATAGGCCCGAGGAGGCATCCGGCGGCTCCCCGTTCGCCGCCAGCAGGCCGAGCCACCACCGACCAGGTCGCCAATGAGAGCGGCCGCGCGGCAAAATCGGCGACTAAATCAACGATATCGGCCCACAAGCGGACATGCAACGCACAATGACCGGGACACAAGTCTCCACCCCAAAGCGCCGTTGTCTTCAATGTGAGGATGCGTCTATGTAAGGTGTGCAATCGGGCATCAACAGTTGTCGTCCGATAATTGCTAACTCGGAGTCGCTTCTTTGCCCAGTCGTTTCAGGCTCCTAATCGCATTTCTGCTGACCGCGATCACGTCCCCAGGGTTAGCTGCTCAAGAGATCTATACTTTTGGGACTTGCCCCACCCCAATTGCGATCACGCGAGAAGGCTTGTGGGAGAACACGGTGCAACTGCCCCCGTCATCTGAACTTCAAGGCGTGAAAGATTCTGCTTCGATTCAAGGCAACACACTACTTGCTATGTACGTGAGCCCTGATAACCCCGCCCTGTCGCTTCTCGTGATGTCGCAGAACAACCTAGATATCGGACAGGGCCAATACGACACCCGATCCCTGGACTTGGTGGCGAGCGACTTATCGGTTGATGATTCTCGCGCACAGATCAAGGCGGCCAGCGAAAAGGTGGGTCACGCGTTCCCGATCGACCAGTATGACGATGGTCAGTTCATCTCGAGAGACGGCAACTCGCTCGCCGCAGCGCAAGCCGCAGGTGCACCGGACGGCAAAGGCGGCATCATCTACCTTTACGTTGTGCAGCGGATAGTGCTCGTCGAGGGCTGCCTGGTCCAGTTTCGTTTCAGCTTCCCCGCGAAGGACTTTGCTTTCGCGGACACCATCCCCTACGCAAAGCAGCTAAGGGTCGAAGCCACTGGCAAGTAGCGCCCGCCCATGGCCGTTACGCCCGGGGCCCTCGTCGTCACGGGCTGGGTGTTCCTGCCCGCCGGCAGCAGCCCAGGGCGGAGGTCATCAACGACTTTTCGGCCGACCTGGCGAACCTGCTCCGTATCCTGCAACGGCACTATCCGCAGTTCATGGATGCACAGGGCTTCCAGATCACCGGGCGCCGCGAGTTGGAGCGGCTGAAGACCCGTCACCCCTCCACGCTGACCGACGTCGAGCGCGCCGGCCGCTTTCTCTACCTGCAGCGCACCGCCTTCGGGGAAAAGATGCAAGGCCCAATTTCGGGGTCCGCGGCTGCGGAGGCCAGTCCGGTTTCCTGCCCGCGCACTCCAGAGCCCGCCGGCAGCGCCGCAGCCGCACCGGCCACGAGCCCGGCTCCCAGCAGTTCGCGACGGTTTAGTCCGAGACCTGGGGTAGTAGGTGTCATCGCTGTCAGTCGCCACTGGACAAGCCATCTACCAGTATCCCAGCCGTGCCGCCGCCGAATTAAGGAGCTATCGGCAATGCCAAGCAATTCGATTGTTTGCACGCGCTTCATCTCTGGTCCTTGTCGTGGGCCAGAGCCTAACTCAAACTGGATTAAGCGAAAGGGCAACGTCAGTACCGGTCTAACGTGTGCCCCACAGCTATTTTGTCGCCCGCCACCGGGCGAACTCAGACCTCGGTGCACTAACGATCCGCTGCAGCCCCACCCGGATCGCTACCTGACCCTGCCGCGGCCTGATCTGGTCCATGACCCGCATCAGGTTTTCGTCACTCGCGAACTGGCGAAGTTCAGCAACAGGCCGGCCCGTCGGACGGTGCCGTAGTTACGGCGCATCATCCTTCTCCACCTCGTCCATGCGTGCCATGAGCCCCTCCATGTCGCTAATACAGAACTTGATGTGCACCCGTATCGCGGCCTTTTCCTTGTCGGTGAGCGCGAGCTGGTCCAAGTCTTAAAAGGATTTGTTTCGCCTGGGCGGCCCGCCCGCCCCTGAGCCCTCACGACCTGCGCGTGACCACTAACTGGCTATGCGAACCCGCGGAGATGCGTCGACAGCGATTTCATCTGGTGCGCGTCGTACCTCTCCCCCGTCTACCTCGAGTACTGCGGCCGCCTGCTTGGCGCCTGAAAGTGACTCCAGAGCGTAGAGCAGTGCTGCGGCAGCACCAGGGAAGCACCCGTACCGGGATGAGGCCGCATCTGGTGCACTATCGAACACGCCAACCCTGGCGGGCTCGTCGACTTCGCACGTTCCGCCGAGCTCTATTCCCGGACATGTGGTGGCACCGCTCAGTGGCCCGCGGGTGATTCCCCTTCGGACGTGCATGAACCAGCGCGGTGTCTGGTCCTGTTGGCGGCGCCCATACTGCCGGTTCTGTAGGCAGCGGCCGGCTGTCGCCTGTACGATTGCAGCCACCGGCACGGGAAAAGGCGGGACCAACCGTTCACAAGACACGGGACGTTTGCAGCACGAACAACAAGCATCAAGTCAGCGCCGATACGAGAGGCGACTGCAGTAACAGCAGAAGTGAGAGCATGATCAGGAAGCCGAGCGCCAAGCTGAGCTTACGAACGTGCAAACGCCTCGCGGGACGCGCGACGGCGGCGTCTGGATGGTCCACCGGCATTTGGGGGAGTGCTTTCGCTGGCGGCGCGAAGGTGCGCCCCCGCACTATGCGCCGGATCTCCAGTTTGAACTAACGAATTCCATCGCCCCGTGAGGGTAGATCGTCCCGAGGCAGGGCAGAGGGGATCCAACGACTCCGTCAGGTTCCATCTGTCCCGCTCATATTAGGATCGAGACCCGATATAGCGAGAATGCAATGACTGGGGATTGTTCCAGGCGGCTTAACGAACCTTCCCCCATGCTGCGCCACAAGCGGTCCCTCGGTGGGCCTGCAGCGGCTTCGGGTGTCTCGGCCAAGGCGAGGAGGACTGCGATGTCGCCCAGCACCTACCAATCCGCTCTCTGCGCTCAGATGCCTCTATTTCCGGCCGATGTTCCTGCCGACCGAAGAATGGAACACCCCCGAGCAGGGCTTCTGGGCCCGACGATCGCTGGTCGGAGTAGGTTTGCGACCGCAGGCGCTAGCTCCCAGAGCCGCCACCAATGGCGGCCGTCACTCGTTCTTGTCAGTGGCCGGGCCATCCCCCTCGGCCTTCGGCACCGCGGCCTGCTGGCTGGCGGGCGGCATCGAGGGCGTGAGCACCGATGCGGTATCGGTCTCGCTGGAGAAGGTCAGGAAGGCCAAGTGCGCCTCGTATCGCTCCAGCACGTCGTCGATCACCTGCTGCTTCGAGAGTCCGATCAGGTCATAGCCGCCGGAACCCGTCTGGGTGAACACCTCGAGCCGGTAGTAGACATCGGTCTCACGCGTCATGCGGCCGCTGAACATCGGGACCGGCGCCTCGACGATCGCGACCTGGTACTGGAAGGCGCGGAACCCCTCCATCCTTACTCGCAGCACCGGCTCTTCGAGCCCGCTGGCGTTGGTCATGGTGCCCAGCTCGACATCGTAGCCCTGGCTTCGAAACTCGGCCGCCACATCGTCCAGCGCCGGCCGCACCGTGCGGTCGAGGAACTGCACGGCCTGGCGCAGCGACGGGAAGGCGCGCAGTTGTTCCAGCCGCTGCCTCCATGACCGCTCCGGCAGGTGGCCGCCGATCGGGGCCATGGACCGCCTTCGGAGGACCTGCCCCTCGCGCTCGGCCCGCTCCATCCGCAGCACCTTGTAGAAGGATGCCATCACCAGGTAGGCGACGAGTGTCACCGGCAAGGCAAAGATAAGCGTCGCGTATTCCATCGTCGTCACCCCACCCGCGAGCAGCATCGCCACCGTAAGCACCGCGGTGAGCACGGCCCAGAAGATGCGGAGCCACTTCGGCCCATCCTGCGACGGATCGGGTATCGAGGCGGAAAAGTTCGCCGTCACCATGGCGCCCGAGTTTGCGCTCGTGAGGTAGAACAGCAGCCCCGACAGTGTCGCGAGGCTGATGAGGAATATCGGCCCCGGGAACATCGCCAGCAGGGCGTACCAGCCTCGCTCCGGGCTCTGCACCGCGAGCTCGGCAAAAGCCGTGTTGCCCTGCAGTACCTCGTACATGGCCGAATTGCCGAACAGCGAGACAATGATGAAGTCGCACAGCACCGGCGCGGTGATCGCCGCGATCACGAACTCGCGCAGCGTCCGCCCGCGCGAAATGCGGGCCAGGAAGACGCCGACGAACGGCGCCCAGGCGAGCCAGAAGGCCCAGAAGAACAGTGTCCACCCGGCCATCCACTCGGCCCCGCCGGGTTCGTAGGCGAAGGTCTGCAGCGTGCGGGCGGGAAGCGTGAGCAGGAACCGGCCGATATTCTCGACAAGGGCGTTCAAGAGGAACGCCGTCTGTCCGGTGACCAAGATGTAGACCATCATCGCCGCGGCGCTCCAGAGGTTCAACTCGGAGATCCAGCGGATGCCGCGATCGACGCCGGACGTCGTGGCCGCGATGGTCAGGACCACGGCGCCGACGACCAGCGCGATCTCTAGCGCTATGCCCTGCTCGAGGCCGAAGATCAGCGAGAAGCCGACGCTCAGCAGCACGACCCCGATGCCCATCGAGGTGGCGATGCCGAACACGGTGCCCACCAGCGCGATGATGCTGATGCCGTCGCCCAGGGAACCGCGCACCCGCTTGCCGAACAGCGGGTAGAGCGCCGCCCGGATCGACAGGGGCATGCCCCAGCGGTAGGCAAAGTACCCCATCGCCATCCCAAGCAGCGCATACATTGCCCAGCCGGCGATGCCGTAGTGGAACATCGTCCAGACCACCGCATCCTCGATCGCGGCAGGCGTGCCGCCCTGGCCGGAGGGCGGATTGAGGTACTGGGCCACCGGGCCGGTGACGGAGAAAAACAGCATGTCGATGCCGACGCCCGCGGCGAACAGCATGGCGACCCAGGTCACGAGCTTGTACTGCGGCCGCGAATGGTCGGGACCGAGCCGCACGTCGCCCTCCTTCGAGAACGCGACCCAGAGCACGAAACCGATCACCAGGGTGACCGTGAGCACGTAGTACCAACCGAGGTTCGTGGCGATCCAGTTGACCATGGTTTTCATCGTCGTGCGCGCCTCTGCGGGCAGGAAGATGGCCCAGATCGAGAAGGCGAGGATCACCGCCGACGAGAACACCAGGACGCGCCAGTTGATGCTGGCACTGCGATGCTCGAGCAGTTGCTCGGGCCCCTTGCTGAGGTCGCTGCGCGATACTGGCGCCTCGCCATCGTCCGGGTGCCGGCGTTCGGTGCCGCCGAACCGGCTGCGCTCCAGCGGCGGATAGGGCTTCGCGGCCTGCGCGTGCGGGCTCGGCTGAGCGGTTTCGGGGCGCTCGTCGTCGGATGGCTTGCCCGACATAGGCCACATCTTTCTCGGGGGCGCCCCGCTTTCCCCGCGGTTGCTACTGACGCGACGATGCCCCGCCGACGACCTGCCTCAATGAATAGCATGCTTTCAGAAAGGCGGCAGTCGGTTACGAGCACACGGGCTCGTGAACCCACTCCACCACTCTCTACCGGCGGGCGTGATGCTGCTCCCCCAACGGTCGAACCGCCTTCGGCTTCCTGGCCACCATGCGTTTCTACGAACTGAGGGTGATCTATCAGGACCAGAAGCCCGCTCGACCAGGCCCTCGTTGCCGACGCTATGCACCAACAGCGGTCCCTCGCGGGCCGGGTTCAACCAGTGACAGCGAGCTTGACACCGCCTGCTCGCAACGTCTCCCAAGCCGAGGGGATACCCGTCTTGTCACCTGCTCGGCCGGCGTCTCGTTGACGAGATGCGGGTGCAGAGGAGGCCGTTTCATTCGGCACCGATGATGCTAGGTTGCCGCCGCCCACGCGGGAACCCGTCATGCCTGAGCTGCCCTCGCACTTCATCACCCGGCCTCCGATGCCCGGCGGCGAGGCAATCGCGGCGTTCGAATCCCTGTTCGATCACGTAGTCGCTTCCGGTCCCAACACGCTGATCGACTACAATCTGCCCTGGCCGCGTTGGCAGTTCATCAGCCACGTGGTCGAGTCGCGGGGGCTGATCGCACACGGCTCGCAGAACGGCGCGATCACCCAGTTCGAACCGCGACAGTCGCAGGACACGCATCCATTCGGTAACCGCAAAGCGGTGTACGGCGCTTCCGACGGGTTGTGGGCGATGTATTATGCCGTGCTCGATCGGGCGTCGCATCCGATGCTGCTGCTCAACTCGGCGCTGCGCGTCGAACTTGAGAGCGGCGCCCTCAGCGAACCCGGGTACTTCTTTTCGATCAGCCAGCCGGCGCTCGACGCGCGAGCGTTCCGACCGGGCACGCTCTACCTTCTGCCCCCCGACAGCTTCGAAGTCATGCCGCCACTTTCCGTCGGCGGGCTGCGCGCTCACATCCCGCAGTGGGCAAGCCTCGAGGCCGTCACTCCGCTCGCCCGCATTCCCGTCGCGCCCAACGACTTCCCCCTGCTCGACCAGATTCGAGGCCACGACGACCGAACCATCCTGGCCCGCTCCAAAGCCGATGCGGACAGGTTTCCCTGGATGGACTGACGCCCGTCGGGCCGTCCTGCCATCGCTGAAGCCTTGAGACCCTGGGTGTTTCGCCAGAATGCGATGAGCGCCATGGGCCATGGCTGTTCGCCCTCCACCGGACAGCGCGGATGCCCGCTGGACGTTCACGCAGCGTCCGCTTCGCGCTCACAAGCGGTCATTAACACGACAAGGGGCGCCGTGCCTTATGGCGCCCCTCGTAGGTTCCTCGGCTGCCCATCGCCAACGGGGACTAAAAGGAACGGTGCGACGTACCCATCAGGGCGCAAAACTGTGACTGCCCGCAACTGTGAGCGGATGGCTCCTCCGGAACACCACTGGCCGCAAGGCTGGGAAGGTCAGAAGCGCATCGACCCGCAAGTCAGGAGACCTGCCGTCGACGATCCTTTTAACCCGGCCGGGGTGTGCCGTGGGGAACGAAGATGGCGCTCGACTACCCCATCGCAGCATTTTGCCCGATCCGACCCAATTTGCGCTGCCCGCAACATTGTTGGTTCAATATTCCGCTGCATCCCGGGCATTTGGAACGCAGGCAAGTTCCTGAGCCTGCCAGCTGCATGATAACCCTACTGCACTGGTGGACATTCGTTTGCCATCATCCGCCTGCGTCACATCGGGTCTCGCAGGCGAACAGGTTTTGGGGTTCGATCGGCGCTGGCAGCTGGTCGATCGACTGACGAAGGGGCTCATCTTGTTCTTGTCGACTACCCGCCGCCGATTGCTCAAGGCAATCAGCGCTACCACCCTGCTTGTCACCGCAAGTGTGCTGGCCGTGCCGGCTGCTGCACAGGATGCCGTCAAGACCGGCGGCACGCTGGTCTATCTCGAGCAGCAGGCGCACACCAACCTCTATCCGCCGGCCGGCGGCTTCTATCCCAATGGCGGCATGCTCAACCAGATCACCGACAAGCTGACCTACCAGAACCCGAAGACGCTCGAGATCGAGCCGTGGATCGCCGAGAGCTGGGAGGTCAATGCCGACGCCACCGAGTACACCTTCAAGCTCCGCCCCGGCGTCACCTTCTCCGACGGCACGCCGCTCGACGCCGCGGCCGTCGCCAAGAACTTCGACACCTACGGCCTGGGCAACAAGGAGCTGAAGCTAGCCGGTCTCGGAGGTCATCAACAACTACGACCACAGCGAGGTCATCGATCCGCTGACCGTGAAGTTCGTCTTCACGAAGCCGTCGCCGGGCTTCCTGCAGGCGCACGTCGGTGATCGGCTCGGGCCTGGTCTCGCCGAGCACGCCTGGCGCTGCCGTTCGACGAACTGGGCGATCGCCACCAAGATCATCGGCTCGGGCCCGTTCGTGGTGACAGCGAAGTGCTCGGCCGCGAAGCTGCAACCTGAAGGCGCGCGAGGACTACACCTGGG
This sequence comes from uncultured Alphaproteobacteria bacterium, assembly GCA_963708965.1. Lineage (GTDB taxonomy): Bacteria > Pseudomonadota > Alphaproteobacteria > Rhizobiales > Devosiaceae > Devosia_A. Next base: position 565,102 of record CAVPUP010000009.1, read on the forward strand.
GTCCGGCGAAGCTTCGCGCACCAGGGCCGCGCCTATCTCGACGGCATCAAGTACATCGTCACGCCCGAGGACAGCGTCCGCATCGGCGCGCTGCTGGCCGGCCAGGCCGACTTCATCCGCCAGATCCAGGCCTATGACGAAGGTCAGGTGACCAGCGCCGGGCTATCCGGTCTATGCGCCTCGACCCGCGGCGTGAACAACAGCGTCGTCTTCCGGCCCGACAATCCGCTGGTCGCCGATCTCAAGGTGCGCCAGGCGCTGCCGCACGCGACCAATGCCGAGGAGATCGTCTCGACGCCTGTTCTCGTCGAACTATCCGCAGGCCACCTCGGTCATCGCCTCGACCGCCGCGGGCTATGTCGATCATCCGCCAAGCTGACCTACGACCCCGACAAGGCCAAGGCGCTGCTCGACGAGGCCGGCTGGACGGTCGGCGCCGACGGCATCCGCGAAAAGGACGGCGCAGAGCTGGTCGCTCACCGTCTACGAGTCGCTGCCGCAGCCGCAGAACAAGGAAACGCTGCAGCTGCTCACCCAGCAATGGGCGCAGGTCGGCGTGAAGCTGAACGTGCTCGCCGGCGACGCCGGCAGCCGCATCGCCGACAATCTCGATCCGCTGAAGACCCCGCTGGTGCCCGGCCATGGTCGGCCGCGCCGATCCGGACGTGATCAAGAGCAAGTTCTATCCCACCACCGCGACGTGCTGCTGCAGAAGGGCGGCCGCGAGCGACAAGGCCAGCGCTTCGTCGACCAGAAGCTGAACGCCCTGCTCGACCGGATTGCGTCCGAGCCCGATCCGGCGAAGCGCCTCGAACACGACCGGCGAGGTGCAGGCCTACCTGATCGACCAGGCCTATGTGATCCCGATCTTCGAGGAGCCGCAGGCCTTCGCCGGCGCGCCCTATGTGAAGGGCATCAGCTTCGAGGCGGTCGGCCGCCCGAGCTTCTACACCACCTGGCTGGCCAACTAAGCTGATGAAGCGGCCCGGATCTCCGTGCCTGCGCGCCTGCGAGGCGCCATGACACGAAATACATCGTTGCCCGCGTCGGGCAGGCCGTGCTGGTGCTCTGGGCCGCTTTCACCGTCTCGTTCCTGCTGCTGCAGGCGCTGCCGGGCGATGCGATCCTGATCAAGTTCAGAGCCCCGACTATGGGCCTGACGGCCGAGCAGATCGCGGACACATCCGGGCTGCCTATGGCGCCGATGTGCCGCTCTGGCAGCAGTATGTCAAGGCGCTCGGCAACTTCCTGACCGGCAATTTCGGCTACTCGATCCAGGCCGGCGTGCCGGTCACCGCGCTGCTCGCCGACCAACCTGCCGCCCACCCTGCGGCTGGCCAGGCTGGCGTTCGTCGCTGCGGTGCTGCTCAGCGTCCTGCCTGGCCTTCCTCAGCATTGTCGCCGTTCGCGCTGGCTGCGCCGGACGCTGACCGCCCTGCCCTCGCTGTTCATTTCGGTGCCGGTGTTCTGGCTCGGCATCATGCTGATCCAGATCTTCTCGTTCCGGCTGGGCTGGGTTCCGGTGATCAATCCCGGCCCAGTGGAAGGGCTGATCCTGCCGGTCGTGACCCTCGCCGTGCCGATCTCCGCGCCGCTCGCGCAGATCCTGATCCGCAACATCGACGAGGTGATGACCCAGCCGTTCGTCGCCGTGGCCCGCGCCAAGGGCGCCTCGCGGAACTGGGTCTTGTGGCGGCATGTGCTGCGCAACGCCCTGCTGCCGTCCTGACCATTGCCGGCATGCTGTTCGGCGAATTGCTGGCCGGCGCCGTGGTCACCGAAACGGTGTTCGGCCTCAACGGCATCGGCCGCCTGACCGAAGCAGGCGGTGGCAACCAGGACATCGCGGTGCTCCAGGCCGTCGTGGTGATCTCGGCCACCGGCTTCGTGCTCATCAACCTCGTCGTCGACCTGCTCTATCCGGTCTTCGATCCCCGGCTGCGCCAGACGACCAAAGGTAACTGAGATGTCGCTCTCTCCCGATGTCAACGCCGGCTCGGAGCGGCCCGGTGCAGGCCTGCTCAAGCGTGTCGTCGCGACGCTGCTCGATGCCGGGCCGATGCGCTGCTGGCCGCTGTCGCGCTGGTCATCGTGCTGCTCTGGGCGCTCGTCCCCGGCCTCTTCGCCACGCATGACCCCCTGCTCGGCATGCCGGGCCAGCAGCTGCGTCCGCCCAGCGCGGAGAACTTCTTCGGCACCGACGCGCTCGGCCGCGACCTCTTGCCCGCATCGTCTACGGCTCGGTCTATTCGCTGACCGGCGCCTTCGTCGCGGCGCTTGTCGGCTTTGTGGTCGGCACCGCGCTCGGCCTGCTGTCCGGGTCGCTCGGCGGCGTGGTCGATGAAGCGATCATGCGCGTCGTCGACGTGCTCCTTTCGATTCCCGGGCTGCTGCTGGCGCTGAGCATCATCATCCTGCTCGGCTTCGGCACCGTCAATGCCGCCATCGCCGTCGGTGCCTCCGCCATCGCTGCCTTCGCTCGCCTGATGCGCTCGGAAGTGATCCGCGTGCGTCGCAGCGAGTACGTCGAGGCGGCGTTCGGCAGCGGCGGCAGCTTTGCCAGGTGCTGTTGCGCCACGTGCTGCCGAACTCGTTGACCTCGGTGATCGCGTTCTCGGCGCTGCAGTTCGGCTCGGCCATCCTCTCGATCTCGACGCTGGGCTTCCTCGGCTACGGCGCGCCGCCGCCGACGCCCGAATGGGGCCTGCTGATTTCCGAGGGCCGCAACTACATCGCCACCGCCTGGTGGCTGACCACCGCGCCCGGCCTCGTCGTGGTGATCGTCGTGCTCGCCGCCAACCGATCAGCAAGTCGCTCGGAGGCCGCAAGTGACCATACCGACCCCCGGAATCACGATCCCCGTGCTGGACGTACGGGACCTGTCGTCTCCTATGGCGCGGGCGCCGACCGGCATCGTGCCGTCCACCGAATCTCGTTCCGGCTCGAGCGTGGCGAGATCGTCGCCCTCGTGGGGGAATCGGGATCGGGCAAGACCACCACGGCGCAGTCGATCATCGGCCTGCTCTCGGGCGGGAAGATCGACAGTGGCACGATCCTGCTCAACGGTGCCGATATCGCCGGTTGGTCCGACCGGCAGCTCGACGCGCTGCGCGGCTCGCGCATCAGGCCTCGTCCCGCAGGACCCCGGCAACTCGCTCAACCCGATCCGCACCATCGGCTCGCAGCTCTCCGAGATGTTCCGCCTCCACCGGCGCGGCCTCGATGCGAAGACGCGCAAGGCCAAGGCCGTCGAGCTACTGACCCGCGTCGGCCTGTCGTCGCCCGAATTGCGCTACGACCAGTATCCCCACCAGCTCTCGGGCGGCATGCGACAGCGCGTGCTGATCGCCATCGCGATCGCGCTCAAGCCCGAGCTGATCATCGCCGACGAAGCCACCAGCGCCCTCGACGTCACGGTGCAGAAACGCATCCTCGACCTGATCGACACCCTCAAGGACCAGTCGAACGCATCTGTGCTGCTGGTCACGCACGACCTGGGCGTCGCCGCCGACCGCGCCGATGCCATCGTCGTGATGCAGGGTGGCCGGATCGTCGAGGCGGGCCGAACCGAGGAAATCCTCCGCGCCCCCAAGACGGCATACACGAAGAAGCTGCTCGCAGACGCGCCCTCTTTCTTCAGCAAGCCGCTCTTGTCCCGCGCTGCGCCTCCCTCCTCCGGCGACGACATCGTCGTCGTCGAGGGGCTGGGCAAGCACTTCCAGCTCGCCGGCAGCCGGGACGGCATCCGGGCCGTCGATCGCCTGTCCTTCCGCGTGGCGCGCGGCACCACCCACGCCATCGTCGGCGAGTTCGGCAGGGGCAAGACGACCTCGATCCGCATGATCGCGGGCTTCGAGCCCCCCACCACCGGTTCGATCAGGATCGGCGGGCAGGACGTCACCTCCATCTCCGGCGACGCGTGGCGCCAACTGCGCCGCAGCATCCAGCTGGTCTACCAGAACCCCTTCAGCTCGCTCGATCCGCGCCAGACGGTCTACTCGATCGTCGAGGAGCCGTTGCTCAACTTCGAACCCATCCCGCAGGCCGAGCGCGAGCAGCGCGTGCGCAGCATCATCGAGCGCGTCGGGCTTCCCGCCAGCATGCTGAGCCGCAAGCCCGCGATGCTGTCCGGCGGCCAGCGCCAGCGTGTCGCCATTGCCCGCGCGCTGATCCTCAAGCCCGATGTGGTGCTGCTCGACGAGGCCGTGTCCGCCCTCGACGTGACCGTGCAGGCCCGGATCCTGGAACTGCTGGCCGAACTGCAGGCCGAGTTCGATCTCACCTACATTTTCGTCACCCACGACCTCGCCGTGGTCCGCCAGATCGCCGATCGCGTGTCGGTGATGCAGAATGGACTCGAGGTCGAGAGCGGCACGGTCGAGGCCGTGTTCGACACCCCGCAGCACGCCTACACGCGGGAGCTGATCGCCAGCATTCCCGGCAGTTCGGCGCAGCAGGGCACGACCGTAGTCAGGGCACCTCACTACCAGCACTGCCCCGTATCACGTTGACTACAGCAATGACTTACTCACACCCCCGGTCCCTCTCCGAGCTGGAAGCGCGACTGGCCGACGACCTGCTCTGGCTCAACATGCCGATCAAGGCATGGACCAAGCCGCGGCAGACCGACGGGCGCGACGTGCTGGATGTCGCCGTGATCGGGGCCGGGATCAACGGGCTGATCGCCCTGGCCGTGCTGAAGAACCACGGTATCCATCGGGTGCGCGCCTTCGACCGCGCGCCGGCGGGCCGCGAGGGGCCGTGGATCACTTCGGCGCGCATGCTCACCCTGCGGACGCCCAAGGAGCTGCCCGGCCTATCGCTGGGCCTGCCCTCGCTGACCTTCCGCGCTTGGTACGAGGCACAGTTCGGTCGCCAGGCGTTCGACGCCATGTCGCTGATCCCAACGCCGCAGTGGATGGACTACCTCGTCTGGTACCGGCGCGTTCTCGGCCTCGACATCGTCAACGATGCTGACGTGACCGACATCGCCCGCCGGCCCGACGGCGTTTTCGAGGTCACCTACGCCTCGCCGACCGGCACGGTGCGGGAACTGGCTCGCCGCGTGGTAATCGCCAGCGGCCTCGACGGCCTGGGCGAACCCACCCTGCCCCAGGTGGCAAATCGGATCGCAAAGAAGTATCGCGCCCACGGCGCGGAGATCATCGATATCCCGGCCCTGCGCGGCAAGCGCGTGGCCGTCGTCGGATCCGGCTCATCGGCCATGGACAATGCCGCAGCAGCGCTCGAGGCGGGGGCGGAACGGGTCGACCTGTTCATCCGCCGCGATACGCTTGCCAAGGTGGACAAGCTCGGCGGCATTGCCGGTTTCGGCACCCGCTTCGGCTACTCGCAGCTACCCGATGCGGATCGCTGGGAGATCATGCATGAGGCAAGCAAGTCCGCGACGCCGCCGCCGCGTCACAGCGTGCTGCGCGTATCGGCCTTCGAGAATGCCCATTTTCATCTGTCGAGCCCGGTGCTCGACCTGGTCGAGCGCTCCGAAGATGTCGAGGTGGTGACCCCGAAGGGCCGCTACGCCGCCGACTTCGCCATCTTCGCGACCGGCTTTGGCATTGATTTCGACAAGCGACCGGAATTTGCCTCCATCACCAGTCGCGCCATGCTGTGGGGTGATGCCTACACGCCGCCTCCAGAACTCGCAAACCCAGGCCTCGCAGCGTCGCCCTATCTTGGCGACAGCTTCGAGTTCCTGCCGCGGCCCGGCCATCCTGATGCCGGATGGGTGTCGCAGGTCCACTGCTTCTGCTTCCCGTCACTTACGTCTCACGGCAAGATCAACAGTGGTATCCCGTCGATAAACGAAGGGGCACAGCTCCTCGCCCTCGGCATCGTCCGATCGCTCTTCGTCGAAGACCGCTCGCACGTCCTCTCCCAGTTCCGCGCCTACCAGGACAGCGAACTGCAGGGCGACGAGTGGAGTGACGCGGACCTCCCCATTCCGATTACCTCGTAAGGAACAACCAATGTCCCAGAAGACTGTCTACTACTTCCATTCGCTGAGCTCGCCCTGGGCCTATCTCGGCTGGCCGCAGTTCAAAGCGCTGATCGAGAAGCACGCCCTCAACGTCATCGTGCGCACCACCACTGTCGTCCAGGAAAATGGTGGCGTGCCGCTGCGCTCGCGCCCTCAGGCCCGTCAGGACTACCATGCGCTGGAACTCGACCGTTGGCGCAAGCGTCTCAACATGCCGCTGGTGCTGAAGCCCAAGCACTACCCGACCATTCCGCACTTCTCGGCCCGTATGGTGCTGGCCGCTGACAGCCTTGGCCTGCCGGCGCTGGAACTGAGCCATGCCCTGCTCAGCGCCGTCTGGTCTGAAGAGCTGGACGTGAAGGATCCTGAAGTCCGCATCGCCAAGGCGAATGGCCTCGGCCTCGACGGCAAGCTCCTCCAGTCCTTGGAAGACAGCCCCGAGATCATCGCCGCCTGGGAGGCCAGCGAGGCTGAAGCGAAGCAGCGCGGCGTGTTCGGCACCCCGACCTGGTTCTACAAGGACATCCCTTACTGGGGGCAGGACCGCCTGAGCTTCCTCGACGAGGCACTGTCAGAAGACTGATTTCGGCCTCGGCCACCAAGAACCGATAGGGGACTTATCTATGGATCTCGGACTGAACGGTCGCAAGGCGCTCATTTGCGGTGCCAGCGAGGGAATAGGGTATGCGGCAGCGGACCAATTGGCCGCCGAGGGCGTCCGGCTTGTACTAGTTGCGCGCAATCCTGAAAAGCTGGATCGAGCGGCCCAGTCGCTCCGCGCCAAGCATGGCGTCGAGGTGGATTTCATCTCTGCCGATCTAGGGCAGCAGGAAGGCCGCAAGGCCGTGCTCACCCAATGTGGCGACCCTGACATCCTGATCCACAATGGTGGCTGGCCGAAGTCCGATCGCGACTTCCGCAACTGGTCGCATGCCGACTGGGTGAAGGCCGTCGACTTGATGATGCTGTCGCCGATAGAGCTGATCACCGGCGTAATCGACGGCATGGCCGAGCGCAGGTTCGGCCGTATTGTCGCGGTCACCTCGCGCTTCGTTAAGGAGCCGCGGGCCGAACTCGGCCTGTCGGTTAGCCCGCGCCTTGGCCTCTCCGGCTTCGTCACCGCAGTCGCCCGCGAATATACCTCGCGCAACGTAACGCTCAACACAGCGCTGCCAGGCATCATCGCCACCGAGACGCAGTACCAGCACGGCCGCGACCTAGCCGAGGCCGCAGGCAAGAGCTTCGAGGAGATTTGGGCGGAGCGCTCCTCCACCAACTCGGCGAACCGCTTCGCTACGCCCGATGAGTTCGCTTCGCTGTGCGTATTCCTGTGCGCGGCCCAGTCGGGCTTCCTCTCCGGCCAGCACATCCTCAGCGACGGCGCCGGCTACCCAGGCGTTTTCTGATTACCGAACCAGTGCCCCGCGGTCATGGCCGTGGGGGACTTCTTGGCTACGCCGGCCCGGCTAGCATGCTCAGCGAGCGCCCGGATGCCGGCGATGCCTCCCCCAAATACCGGATAGCGCGCACCATTTTACCATCCATCCGGCACACACTATTGAGGCTGCCGATGATGTCGCCCATCCCGCTCACCCTTCCCAGTCCCCGCCGACTTCACCGCCGATTCCGACAGGTCTTAGGAACCTTCCCGGGCAAACGACGCCTAGTCATCGCCCAGCCTCGGCACGGGTGCTTGCCGGTGACCGTATTCAGAAAAGAACTCGTCGGGGCTCATCCGGGACAATACCCTTTCCACCGAGGCCTGGATGTAGGCCACCGATCTGGAATAGGCGTCCCATTCGGCGATCATCTCGGCCAGCTTGTCGGGGTTTTCGCCCGCAACGTTGCTTAGTTCCTGCGGATCGACCTCGAGATTGTAGAGATACCACTCGCTGTTGCCGTAGGGCGGCGCCAGGAACAGGATCTTCCAGACGCCCTTGATCACGGCCTTGCACTCGATCATCTCGAAGCCCACTGCATCATAGGCGCTGCGAATGGGCTGATGTGAGGTCTTTTCGAGGAAGGCGCGCCAGGATCGACCGTAGAGCGGCGCCAACTGCTGTCCGGCGCGATCCTTGGGCCGCCCCGACCCCCGCATAGTCAAGCAGCGTCGGCAGCACATCCGTGACGTGCAGGAGCTGATCGGTGACTACACCGCGCCGCTCGATGCCCGGACCGCTTACGATCAACGGCACCTGCACCCCGCCTTCCGAGGTCGTCAGCTTGAAGTACGACAAGGGCGTGTTGCACGCCTCCGCCCAGGCACCACCGATCGAGATGAAGGAGCCCTCGCGGCCCAATTCTGTTCTCCAGCTGTTGTCGAACAGCTCGTCGATCTCTTCCGGAGTGAGATTGGAGTAGAAATGCGGGTCCTTCGGATTGGCGCCGTTGTCCGACATGAACAGGATGATGGTGTTCTCGTACTCGCCCGCCTTCGTGAGGTGTTCGACGACCTCTCCAATGCCTTCATGCAGCAGCTCGATCATCGCGGCGCAGACTTCCATCTTGCGGGCCTGGAGGCGCTTGTCCGCATCGGAGAGGTCGTCCCAATTCTCGTAGTAGTCCGTGCCCGGATTGATCTCCAGGTCCTGCTGGATCAGGCCAAGGAACTTCATTCGGCGCGTGCGGTCCCGCGGCTGTAACGGGTGGCATCCAGCAATAGTCCAGTTAAGACCGGTTATTTGGGGTCGAACACGGGCTGTTAGGCCCCCGGCAGTACCCATCGGCATCGTTTCGATCGGGGACAGGGCGGTGGAATGGACTATCATGACCGAGGGCAGGCGGAAGTTGGCGACACGTTCCGGAAGGGGGCCCCCATCCTCTTTCGCCGGGTGTGCCGCGCACTGCCACAGCTCTAGGATCCGGTCGGTGAAGGACCACAGGCGAACAAGTCGTAACCGTCTTTGGCACCGTTGAGGTGCGCAAGCGTCGCTGGAGCATGATGCCTACCGGCAGGCGGTGAAGGTGCTTGCGATTTCCTGCCCCTTGGACGGACCGGGACGCATGCATCAGGATCGGCGAGCGGCTCGACGACCAGACCAGGTGGGAAACTTGGCGCGCGAGGTCCAAACGGATGACCGTTGCCAGCTTGAGATGCAGTTTCCCGGCGATCGTTGCAAAGAGTTCGTCATCAGCATAGATACCGCTCATGTTCGCAGCTCCGAGCCTAACTCAGTCGCACTCCCGATGCGGTCACGGGGGACGGGGCGAACCAGGTGGTCGCTACTTCGTCATCGGACGCACCGCCCAGCATGCAATCCGCGACCGTGCTCTTCACGCTCTCGAGGAAGTTGGAGATTGCGGGCTTGGCGACTTGACAGTGCTTTCGGACCCCGCCGAAATCCTGAAGCGCCTGCCCCCCGAGGCCCCACTTCTGGCGGTACCTGACGTCACTGAGCCGACGTGGTGCCATGCCGCCTCGTGGCGGGCCGACTGACAACCTCAACCGTCCGCACTCGGGGCTCGGCTAGCTAACCCCGGCCGAATACGCCGACACCTTCAACCCGCGACGGGGATCTACCCCTGCGCTCAATTCAAGGTTTTGCATCAGCGCCCCGTCGCTCGCTCAGGCCAGATCGGCCAAACCTACGGCCAGTCGTGGAGAGTTATATGATTGAAGAATTGACGCACGTCACGGCTCGGATAATGGCTGCTCTCGCCTTGGGCGCCGTCATCGGTTTCGAGCGCGGTTTTCACGGGCGCCCTGCCGGTCTCCGAACGCACGCATTGGTCTGCCTTTCTTCATCGTTGCTGATGTTGGTCACGGTGTTCCAAAGCAGTTGGATGATCCAGGTTCCGGTTGAGGCCATTCGCACTGACCCCACCCGTATGGCGCAAGGCATCATGACCGGCGTCGGGTTTCTCGGAGCAGGCCTGATTTTCAAGGAGGGGGCGAACGTTCACGGCCTGACCACCGCTGCCTCGATATGGATGACTTCGGCGTTAGGCATTCTGATCGGCATCGGCTTTTACGCACCGGCAGCGATCGGCGCTATCGCGACACTGATCGTGCTCTCCGGCTTCCGCCGTCTGGAAGCTCGCCTGCCCCGCGTGTTCTACGCGCATCTCACGGTGAAGTTCGGGCGCGAAAGCGTACTTTCCGAGGACGTGCTGCGCGGCCTGATTAGGGAACAGGGGTTTACCGCCTTGAGTTTTTCGCATCGGCTCACGGACGGTGGAAAGGCGTTCGAGTACAGGAGGACGATCCGGAGCGGGCGTCGTCACAGCACGGACGGTCTGTCCCGGGAGTTGCGGCAGTTGCCGCAAGTGAGCGACTTCAGGATCTCGCCAAGCGGGACCTGAAGGCGCCTCTGTCCGCTCCAGTCCCGTTCGACGGCAGCCTGGATCGGGCGATCGCCGGAAGCGGAAGGCATGGCCGCACCGCGCCTCGACATGATTGCGCACTCGATGCCATCGACGGCTAGATGGTCGACGACATCGAAGAGTTCTGCCATGGCCTTCGCATGTTTGGTCACCCTGATCTGTCTGTCAGGCTCGAGCACGCAATGGCCCTCATAGCCCATTGCCCCGCGCCACTCGATGCCTGGCAAGCTGGCGGCGTGCCGGGCGCTGCCGAGTGGCCGCGCTAGGTAAACGGGACCATCGCCGGCGACGAGAGCCGGTATTCACTATGTTACGTTCCCGCGAGAGCTCGGGCGTCGCCTCTATGCGGCCGTCGTCAGCGCCGCAACCGATCGAGCGGGGTACCGCACGTTCACCTATGGCGCATGCCTTTGCAGCAATTGCTTTTCGGCCGCGCTCGCCGGCATGCTGCTTGCGGCTATTCTCGGCATGGGGGATTCCTTCCTCTGCTACCTCGCCGCCGGGCTACCGGGGAAGCTACGCAAAGTCCCCAGGGAGTTCGCCGCGTTGCGCACAGCGAGCAGCGGTCCCGCGGCCTCCTTGACCGTCTCGTAGGTGGCGATGGCCATGCACTTCACTCCGGGAGGTGTACTGTACCGCGGTACAGTACAGTACACTGTTGCAAGAAGGCCGAGCCCAGTGTCGGCCTTGGTTTTACGCTCGGGCGGAAACAAGCAAGGAACCAGAGGTTTGTTCGCCTGCAGGCCCGACCCGCTTTACAAATGAACGACACCTGCAGTGAGCGGTGAGGCCGTCGAACGGCAGACCCGTCGTCGGCTACCCGCTCACCTCGCGCGCGAGCTTTTCCGCAGCGGCAAGGAGCAGGCCCGGCTCGTCCAGTCGCTCATGCGGCGCGGCGTCATCCAGAAGGGGGTTGGGTGACACGAACCACATGGCCCTCCGCCACGTCGACATCTTCTGCGGCAGCGCTGCGAGGACCAGCCCGATGATCGGCAATGGCCGCCTGGCAACGATCTGAAACTGCGGAAAGAGCCGATCGCTGCCATACGGCACCCCGAGAAGGCGACCACTGTCGGGATCAAGCCCCATCGCCACGATCTCAGCCAGGGTGTGACACGCAATGTCCAGAACGAACCGTTCGCGCAGGGCCACGTTGTCGGTAGCGATCGCCGGAACGTCCGAGAGGCGAGGGGGCGCGGCTGCGCTTTCTGCCCAGGGGGCCGCCTGCCCCAGGCGGTAGAAGCCCGAAGTGGTCCGTGCCCAGCCGCTCTTCGGATCGATCGCGATCAGGTTGGACGTCAGGATCCGCTGGATGCTGCCGATCGAAGCATGGGCATGGAGGACGCCGTCGAGCATCAGCGCCGTCCCAGCCCTGACGGGTCGCCACCTCTCAAGCAACGGCATGCCGGCAAGATCGGCGGCATCCGGGCGCCAACCGAGGCGGATCAGGACAAGATCCTCGTGCGCCCGTTGCAGCCGCGCGGCCGTTGAATCCTTGTCGATGGTGTCGCTGGCAAATGGTGCGTCCAGGAGGTTGCGCGACTCGCGCGAGGGGCCGACGGTCTCTGCCGCTCCCTATTGGATCGGCTTCACCACGGCGAGGTTGAAGTTCGGGCCATTCGTGATTTCTTCAAGCCTCATCCAGAGCGGGATGAGCTGCTCCATGGCGCGGCAGGCGCCGAGGTCGCCCAGATCGAGGATGTTCTGCCAGCCGAAGGCGCGCAGCAGTTCGGTTACCTCGGCCTTGGCAGCGGAATCATCGCCGGCGATGAACACGTGATGGTCCGCGCCGAGGCTTGCGGGATCGACCATCAGATGGGCGCTGACGCTGTTGAGCGTCTTGATCAGGCGGATGCCCGGAAAGGCGGCCTGGATGGCCTGGCCGAGAGGAAGCACGATGGGCTGATCGACCGCGTGGTCATAGTTGCCGATGTCGATGAAGATCTTGCCATCGAGGTCGCAGCCGGTGAGCAGTGCGATCACCTGTTCTCCGGGCAAGGCGTTGACGATCCATTCGCCGTGCCGGGCGGCTTCGACATGGCTGGCCACCTGCAGGCCTGTCGCCGCTGTGAGGCTTCGCGCCTTCTCGCTCTCCGGCTGCCGCGAGCCGAGCTTCACGTCATGACCGAGGGATGCCAGCTTGACGCCGATGGCCCTGCCCACCTGGCCGGTGCCCATGACTGCGAATTTCATTCCGGTAGTCCCGATTGGCTGGGCGTTGCAGCGGTTGCGCGGCCATAGATGTCGAGCACGCGACTGATCGCCGCGATGAGCAAGGCACGCGGATCGGGCGCGAGACGGCCGGTGGCCACATCCTGCCATGCGCCCGCCAGATACTGGGAGACCAGGGTTTCGGGCACCGCGCGCGTCCCGAAACGCTGCAGCAGCGTGTCGACGAGCGACTGGGCCTCCGGGGCAGCCCAGTAATAGCGGATACGGTCGGAGTAGCTGTAGTGGCGATGGAGCCGCTGCGCCGCAGCATCGCCGCGGTAGTAACGCTCCCAATGCGACGGGCCCTGCAGCATCAGCGCCTCCATCCCGCTTTGCAGCGTCGCCTCGCCGAACATCTCCCCGGCGATGCGATCCAGCCCGTACAGGGCCTCGCGCAGCGCGAATGTCAGCCAGGGACCGACCTTGAGGATGGCAAAGCCGTCCTGCACCAGCGCGGCCAGGGCTTCCGGGCTCTGGTAGTCCGTCGAATGGGCCTCGTAGACCAGCCCGAGATCCTTGCCGCGACGCCGACAGGGCGCTGGCGGCGGGGGGATCATAGACGACCACATTGTCGTGCCCGAACTCCACGCCGGGCTGTACCACAAGGCCGACGACCCGGTCGAAGGCCATCGGGATACCCGCGGCGGCGAAGGCTCGCCTGTGCGCCTCAACCGTCTCGGCCGCGTCCGCGGGCCTTGTGACTTCGATTGCGTCCACATGCTCGGTGGCACCGCCCGGAACGGGAACCTCCGTGCCGATCACGTATGACAGGATCCGGCCGCCGCAATGCCTCTCCGCGGTCGCGGCAAGCGCCGCGGCGCGGGTGGCGATCGTCTCGACCGGCAACGGCGTCGGATCGTCGGCGCAGCTCATGCTGGCGTCGAGGTGGATCTTGGTGAAGCCGGCCTCGGCATAGGCGGCCAGCATCGCGTGCGCCTTGTCCATCGCCCGGTCGGCCGGGAGGTGGCGCCAGGGGTTGGGACCCAGGTGATCGCCTCCGAGGAGCAGCCGCTCACGCGGGAAGCCCGTCCGATCGGCGAGGTCCAGGGTGGCCGCGCGGAAATCGGCAGGCGTCATGCCCGTGTAGCCGCCGTCCTGGTTGACCTGGTTGCACGTTGCTTCGATCAGGACATGCCCTGCTCCGCGCGCCCCCCAGCGCAGGGCGGCCTCGAGCACCAGAGGATGAGCCGAGCAAACGGACGCGATGCCCCGCGGCTCTCCGCGGTCATGCGCCGCGATCAGCTCTGTAAAGAACCCGTCCCGCACGTCCCCCTCCCTCACAATAATCACTATCGATCATAATCCTGATTGACAATAGCGCAATACGATCATCACTGTAATCGAAACGATCAGGGACTATCATGAAGCCCGACCGCTTTGCCGCCATACGCCAACTGCTTTTCGCCAGGGGTCAGATGTCGATCGCCGATATCGCCGCTGCCGTGCAGGCGTCCGAGCCCACGGTGCGGCGCGATTTGACATTGCTCGAGACCGAGGGCGCGATCGTGCGCATCCATGGCGGGGCGCGGATCGCCGAACAGCACGGCGGTGAAGTGGCGTTCGAAACCCGCGAGTCGCTTCGCCTGCCTGAGAAGCGGGCTATCGGCGAAGCCGCCTATGCGCTGCTTCGGCCCGGCTCCTCGGTCTTCTTCGATGCGGGCACGACGGTGCTGCAAGTCGCGCGCCTCATCCGCCTGCGGCCCATGGCGCTCAACGTGTTCACCAACTGCCTGCCGCTGGCGCAGATGCTCCTCAACGTGCCTGACTTGAAGGTGACGCTGCTGGGCGGCGCGGTGCGCGCGGAGAATGCCTCGGTTGTCGGCGCGCTCGCCGAAGAGATGCTGGAACGGCTCCGCTTCGACCAGGCCTTCATGGGGATGGGCGCCATGGGCGAGGACGGGGCCATCTACACGGTCGACCCGCAGGAGGCCCGCCTCAACGCGCTGACCATGCAGCGCGCCGCCAGGGCGGTGATCCTCTCGGACTCCTCCAAGTTCGGCAGCTACCTGACCCACCGCGTGTGCGTCCTCGGGCCCGGTCTCCGACTGATCACCGATGTCGGCCTCGGCGGCGAGTGGCGATCTCGACTGGAGAACCTCGGCGTCGGCCTCCAGCTGGTGGAACCGCTGGCATGAACGTGGTTCTCGGCATCGACTTCGGGCGGCACGAAAACACTGGCAGTGCTGGTGAGCCGCTCTGGCGAGGTGCTGAGCCTGACGTCCGGCCCGGGCGTCGACCCGACCCAGTCCGGCGATCTGCAAGCCCAGCTCGGCAGCCTCCTCGACACCCTCGTGTCACGCGGCGCGCATGGGATAGAGGCCGCAACGCTGGGCCTGCCTTGCCACGGCGAGGTCGCCCGGATCACCGCGGTGGAGGACGAACTCGCTGCCCGGCTCTTCGGTCCGCTGGCCCGTGCCTGCAACGATGTGGAAGTCGCCCATATCGGCGCCTTCGGCGCGCAGGATGGCGTGCTCTGCCTCGCCGGTACCGGGTCGATGGGATGGGCGCGCGGCCCGAAGGGGATGTCGCGCGCCGGAGGCTTTGGCCATCTGGTCGGCGACGAGGGCTCCGCTTTCCACATCGGCCAGGAGGCGCTGGCCACGCTGACGCGGGAGACCGATGAAAGACGGCCGCGTTCGGGTTTCGGCACATCCCTCGCAAAAATCCTGGACATCCCATTCGGCCTGGCGGGCGTGATGGAGTGGATCTACCGCAGCGACAATCCTCGGGCGCACGTCGCCTCGGTAGCGCGCCATGTCTCGGTACTGGCAGCGGCCGGTGATGACGAGGCAGCGGCCATACTTACCCGCGCCGGGGCGGCGCTTGCGGCTATCGCCCAAGCGGCCGCGCGCAGCGCGGGGCTCGAACCATCGGCGCCGCTCGCCTGTGCCGGCAGCGTTTTCGCCGATCCCATCGTAGCCGCCGAAGTGGCGCGGCTTTTCGGCTCCGACCCGGTCCCGTGCCAGCTGCCCCCGGTCGGGGGAGCGGCCCTCGATGCCGCGCGGCGCGCCGGCTGGGAGGTGGGGCCGGACTGGCTGTCGGGGCTGCGAAGCAGTTTGAACCAGCTGGGGGTCGCATGGGCCCCGGCGTAGCAAGTCTAGAGGACGCCACCATGAGTTCGGCAACCGAGAAGGTCATCCGGGAACAGTTCCCCTATCTGCGGAAGGCGCTGACCTTGCCGCTGCCGCACCTGCCCGCGGGAACGCGCGTCTTCGTCGGCTGCGGCACCTCACACTATCTCGCCAAGACCCTCGCAGCTGTCGACAACGCCCGCGGGCAGCACGCCATCGCCGTGCCCGGCGCGGAATGGACGCGCTATTCGAACGCCTACCTTGCGGACAGTGCGGACGCGGTGGTGATCGGGTTGTCCCGCTCCGGAACGACGACCGAGACTGTCGCCGCCCTCCGGGCGGCGCGCGAACGCGGCCTCAGGACCGTCGCCATTTCCTGCGAACCGCACTCCACCATCCTCGAAGCCGCCCATACCGGGATCTATGTGCCTACCGACCCCCGCGAGGGCGTGGTGATGAGCGTCTCTGCGAGCCTGATGCTGCTCGCAGGACTGCGATTGGTCGGCGCGCCAGTGACGGAAGCCGACATCGATGCGGCGGAAGCTGCCCTTGCCGCGCTCGATGCGGGATCGGCAATCACCGAGGGCCGCACGCATTTCGCGTTTCTCGGCGCCGGCCCGCTATACGGCATTGCCTGCGAGGGCGCGCTCAAGCTCATGGAAATGAGCATCAATCCGGCCCAGTCCTTCCACCCGATGGAGTTCCGGCACGGTCCGGTATCGCTCATCGACGGGGGCTCGCTGGTAGTGCTCCTCTACAGCAAGCAGACGGCTGCGGAGGAGGCGGCGCTGGCGGCCGAACTGCAAGCCAAGCGGGCCCGGGTCATCGGCTTTGGCGGGGCGGGCGACCTCGTCATCGGCTCCGCCGCCGACCACCCCGCATCGGCGCTCACCCTCCTGCCGGCGCTCCAGCTGCTGGGCGAGAAAGCCGCCGTCGACCGAAACATCGATACCGAAACCCCACGCCACCTGACCAAGGTCGTGGTGCTGAACTGAAAGCCGACAGAACGATGACCAAGATCACCCTTGTCGGCGCCGGTTCCACCGTCTTTGCGCAGAACATTCTGGGCGATGTGCTCTCCAATCCGGAACTCGCGGACAGCGAAATCGCCCTGTTCGACATCGACGAGGAACGTCTTTCCACTTCCGAGATCATGTCGCGTCGCATCGGCTCCACGCTGGGGCTCGAGAGGCTGCGCATCACCGCCACCACGGATCGGCGCGCGGCCCTCAGGGGCGCCGATTTCGTGATCCTGATGATGCAGATCGGCGGCTACAAGCCGGCGACCGTCATCGACTTCGAAATTCCCAAGCGGTTCGGCGTGCGCCAGACGATCGCCGACACGCTCGGCATTGGCGGGATTTTCCGTGCGCTGCGCACGATCCCGGTGGTGCTCGATATCGCGCGGGACATGACCGAACTCTGCCCCGACGCCCTGATGATGAACTACGTCAACCCCATGGCCATGATCTCGGCCGCGGTGCAGGAAGCCTATCCGGACCTCGCCTATGTCGGGCTCTGCCACTCGGTGCAGGAAACGGCCGGGCATCTGGCGCGCGTGCTGGGCGAAGACATCCGCGACATCGACTACCGTTCGGCGGGCATCAACCACGTCGCGTTCTTCTCCAAGTTCCAGAAGCGTCTGCCGGATGGAGGGCGCGAAGACCTCTATCCGCGCCTCAGGGCGATCGCCGAGGCAGGGCGGGCACCGGATGGCGACAAGGTCCGGTTCGAGGTCCTCAAGCACCTGGGCTATTTCGTCACCGAAAGCTCCGAGCACTTCTCCGAGTACACGCCCTGGTTCATCAAGCGCGGCCGCGAGGACCTCGTCGACCGGTTCCAGGTGCCGCTCGACGAATATATCCGCCGCTGCGAAGTGCAGATTGCCGAGTGGGAAGAGCTGAAGATCGAACTCGAGGACGAGGCCCGTCCCCTCGAGGTCGAGCAGTCCAACGAATATGCGTCCGCCATCATCCACGGCATGGTCACCGGCACCAACCATCTCATCTACGGCAATGTCCGCAATGACGGGCTGATCACCAACCTGCCCTTCAACGCCGCCGTCGAGGTGCCCTGCCACGTCGATCGCAACGGCATCCAGCCGGTCAAGGTAGGCAAGGTGCCCGTCCAGCTCGCCGCGGTCATGCGCTGGCAGATCAACGTGCAGGAGTTGACCGTCGCCGCGGCGCTGACCGGCCGCCGCGACCACATCTACCACGCGGCGCTTCTCGATCCGCACACGGCCGCCGAACTGGCGCCCGACGAAATCCGCGCCATGTGCGACGAGCTGATCGCGGCACACGGCAACTACCTGCCCCACTACCACTGAGGAAGGAGGGGCGATGGCGCGGGTCACGGTTTCAGAGCTCAGGAAAGCCTACGGCCAGACCGAAGTCATTCACGGCATCGACTTCGAGGTCGCCGACGGCGAGTTCGCGGCCCTGGTCGGTCCGTCCGGCTGCGGCAAGTCCACCCTTCTGCGCATGATCGCCGGCCTCGAGGACATCACCGCCGGGGCGATCGGCATCGGCGACCGCGTGGTCAACGATGCCTCGCCCAAGGAACGCGACATCGCGATGGTGTTCCAGAACTACGCCCTCTATCCGCACATGACCGTGGCCCGGAACATGGGCTTCTCGCTCTACCTGCGGGGCGGCTCGAAAGCGGAGATCGCACGCCGCGTTGCGGATGCCGCCTCGATGCTCGGCCTCACCGACTATCTCGACCGCTACCCCGGCCAGCTCTCGGGCGGCCAGCGCCAGCGGGTGGCCATGGGCCGGGCGATCGTCAGGCAACCCTCGGTGTTCCTGTTCGACGAGCCCCTCTCCAACCTCGATGCCGCGCTCAGGGTGCAGATGCGGGCCGATATCCGGGCCCTGCATGACCGGCTCGGCTCGACCTCCATCTTCGTCACCCACGACCAGGTGGAGGCGATGACGATGTCCGACCGGATCATCGTGCTGCGCAATGGCCGGCTGGAACAGGCGGGTTCCCCGCTCGACCTCTACGATCGCCCCGGCAATGTCTTCGTTGCGGGTTTCATCGGCTCGCCTGCGATGAACCTGCTGCCGGGCACTGCCGGGAATGGCCACGTCGTCCTTGCCGACGGCGTCACCGTGCCGATCGAGAGCAGGGTCGCCGGGCCGGTGACCTGGGGCCTTCGCCCGGAGCATCTCGACTGGTCGCCTGAGCCGGGTGACGGCGTGCTGACCGGCATCGTGGTGGGCCTCGAGCGCACGGGCCTCGCCGATCTGGTCATCGTCGAATGCAATGGCAAGCGCCTCACGGCGCTGTTCCAGGACCGCCATCCCATCGCGCGCGGCAGCACTGTGCATCTGCGGCCGCGTCGGGCGCAGGCGCACCTCTTCGATGCTGCAACCGGCATGAGGCTCGAATGACCATTCGGCTCACAGACTTCCGTCCGAGGGCCGCGCTGGTCCGTCCCCAGACACAGATCGCGGGCCCGTCGATGCCCTTTATCGAGGCGCACAATCATCTTGGCCGGTTCGGCGGTGGCTGGGACCAGCGCGCGCCGGAAGAGCTGTTCGCCCATCTCGAGCGCAACAGCTGCGTGCACTATGTCGATCTCGATGGCGGCTGGGGCGAGGATATCCTCGACGACCGCCTGCGGCGCTTCAAGGCGCTGCGACCGGACATGTATCGCGTGTTCGGCGGCGTGGACTGGTCGCGCTGGGCCGAGGAAGGCAACGCGTTCGGCGAAAAGTCCGCCGCGCGACTTCGCGCCCAGGCGGCCCGCGGTGCCGAGGGCCTGAAGATCTGGAAGCCCTTCGGCCTCTCCGTCCGCGACCATACCGGTGCACTGGCCCGCGTCGACGATCCGCGGCTCGATCCGATCTGGGCCACGGCAGGAGAACTCGGCCTGCCGGTGCTGGTGCACGTTGCCGATCCCGTGGCCTTCTTCGATCCGATCGATGCCGCCAATGAGCGCTGGGACGAATTGCAGGCCCATCCCGAGTGGTCGTTCCCGTCGCCCCCCTACCCCGCCTTCCGCGACATTCTCGAGGCCTTTGCCGCGCTTGTCCGCCGGCACTCAGGCACGACCTTCATCGGCGCCCACGTCGCCTGCTATGCCGAGAACCTCGCCTGGGTCTCGCGGCTCATGGACGAGTGTCCCAACCTTTACATCGATTTTTCCGCCCGCATCGCCGAGCTCGGTCGCGTGCCCTACAGCGCCCGCGACTTCATGCTGCGCCATGCCGGCCGCATCCTGTTCGGCACCGATGCAGGGCCGGACAAGGCGACCTGGGCGATCTATGCCCGGTTCCTCGAGACCCGGGACGAATACTTCAACTACTCCAACGAACCTGTGCCCCCGCAAGGGCGCTGGATGATCTACGGCCTGCATCTGCCGCAGGACGTGCTCGCCGCGATCTACCACGACAACGCAGCCCGGCTGTTCGGCCTCCAAGCTGCGGACCGGGATCGCGGACCTGCCGTTGCTAGTCAATCAAGGAGAGAGGGAACAACATGAAACTGGTTTTTGCCACCGGGCTCGCGCTCATGCTGGCGGCGGGGGCCGCCATGCCGGCGTCGGCCCAGACCGAGATAAAGTTCGCGCTCTGGGGCAGCCCCCAGGAGGGCGAGGTCTGGCGGCAGATCGCCGAGGCCTTCAAGGCCCAGCACCCCGACATCAACGTCAGCATCGAAGTGGCCGACTGGGACGGCTATTGGGAGAAGTTGCGCGTGCAGATTGCCGGCGGCACTCCGCCCGACGTCTTTGCCATCGACGCGCCGCTTTATCCCGATTGGCAGTCGCGCGGGGTCCTGCTGAACCTGCAGCCCTATCTCGATGCCGAGCCGACGATCCTCGACGGCATCTATCCCATCACGCTCGAAGCGTACAAGACCGCCGACGGGATGTACGGGCTGCCGCGCGATTTCCAGACAATCGTTCTGTTCTACAACAAGGACATGTTCGATGCTGCCGGGGTTGCCTATCCCAACGCCGACTGGACCTGGGACGATTTCCGCCAGGCGGCCAAGTCGCTGACCATCGACAAGGACGGCAACGGCACGATCGACCAGTGGGGCGCCTGGGCCGAGGCCTATGACATGGAGCCGCTTTGGGGCCCGGTCGTCTGGTCGCATGGCGGACAGATCATCGACCTCGGGGCCCGCAAGACCCTCATCGACAGCCCGGAAGCCCTGGCCGGGTTCGAGCTCATCCGCTCGATCTGGCTCGATGACAAATCGATGCCGACCTCCGAGCAGTTGACGCAGTATGGTTGGGACGGCCTGCTGTCAGGCGTCGCCGCCATGGGCTTCTCGGGCCATTGGTCGGTGCCGGAATATTCCGAAGCCGGTCTCAACCTCGGCGTCGCACCGGTTCCCGCGGGGCCCGCCGGGCGCGCCACCATGGTCAACTCCGCCGGCTTCGTGATCTCGGCCAATACGCCCAATCCCGACGCGGCCTGGGAGTTCGTCAAGTACGCCACCTCCGAGGCCGGGCAGAGCGAGCTCGCCAAGATCGGTCTCGCCATCCCGATCCGCGAAAGCGTCACCCACAGCGATGCCTATCTGGGCCAGGCCGCGCAGATCGACCATTCGCTCTTTGTCGACGCGCTGGAGTATGCACGCGTCAAGCCTTCCTTCAGGGGCTACGAGGAATGGTCGGGCGCCGTTGGCGATGCGCTGAGCCTCGCCTGGACGGAGGGCGTGCCGCTCGAAGAGGCGCTGGCCGAAGCGGTGCAGAACGCCGACGATGCCCTGGCTCGCAACAGCAACTAGGCGATCATGGGCAATCTCCGTCCATTGGGGCTCGAGCGGGCGTGGCTGCTGATCTTTCTGCTGCCCACCCTGCTCGGGCTGGCTCTCGGGGCCTTCGGCTCGATCTTTGCGAGCCTGGGCATCAGCTTCATGGACTGGGACCTGCTGACCCCGCCGGTTGCGGCGGGGCTCAGCAACTACACCGACCTGCCTGGCGACAGGCTCTTCAACCAGGCCTTCTGGAACACGCTGGCTTTCGCCGGACTCTACGTCCCGGTGACCGTCGTCATCAGCCTGTTCGTCGCGCTCGGGCTCAACCGCAGGCTGCCCGGGACGACATTCTTCCGCATCGCGTTCTTCCTTCCGACGGTATCGAGCCCGACGGCCGTCGGCCTGCTATGGACCTGGATCTACGCGCAGGACAATGGCGTGCTCAATGCGGCCATCACCGCCATCGGCGGCGACCCGGTGCGCTGGCTCAGCCGCGACGTGGCGCTCTATTCGGTGACCATCGCCAACGTCTGGGGGGCGATCGGCGGCGGCATGATCATCTTCCTTGCCGGCCTTCAGTCGATCCCGAAGGACTACTATGAAGTCTGCGACATGGATGGCGCCCGCCCCTGGCAGCGGCTGTGGTTCATCACCCTGCCCGCGCTCGCACCCTCGATGTTCTTCCAGACGGTGCTGACCACCATCAATGCCTTCCAGGCATTCGACTACATCTACATCCTGACACGCACGGGAAACGGCAACTCGACCCTGCCGACCATGGTGTTCTCCATCTATCGCAGCGGCTTCCGCTTCTTCCGCATGGGCGACGCCGCAGCGCAGGCCGTGATCCTCACCGCCATCATCCTGGTGCTGACCTGGATCTACTTCCGCCTGCAGAAGAAGTGGGGAGCGCCGGCATGAAGGCGACAGCGAGGAAGCGCCACTTCTGGGGCGACGTGCTGGCCTTCGCGGCGCTGGCCGTGGGGGCGCTGTGCATGATGGGACCATTCGTCTGGATGATCGCCACCAGCCTCAAGCCGGTGGCCGAGCAATACGACATGCGGCTGGTTCCCGCGACGCTGACCGTGGAGAACTACCCCCGGCTGCTCGAGATCATGCCGATCCACCTGCAGCTGCTGAACAGCTTCACCATCGCGGCCATCTCGACCTTCGGCCAGTTGCTGACCTGCTCGATGGCGGGCTTCATCTTCGCGGTAGTGCGCTTCCCGTTCCGCAACATCCTCTTCGTGCTTCTTCTGGTCACGCTGATGGTGCCGGGCCAGATCACCGTCATCCCGCAGTTCATCGTGTTCAAGTTCCTTGGCCTCTACGGCACGCAGGCCCCGCTCTACCTGCCCGCCTTCCTGGGCGGAGCCTTCGGGACATTCCTGATGCGGCAGTACTTCCTGACCCTTCCCATCGAGCTGGCCGAGGCGGCGCAGGATCGACGGTGCGTCGCTGGCCCGCATCTTCTTCACCATCTACCTGCCGCTGGCGAAGCCCGCGCTCGCCGCCTTCGCGATCTTCGCCTTCATGTTCTCGTGGAACGACCTGTTCAACGCGCTGATCTACCTGCCCTCCAACATGGAAAGGACGACGGTGACCGTGGGTCTCGCGCTTTTCCAGACCCAGTATGCGGGCCAATGGCCGTTGATGATGGCGGGCTCGCTGCTGGCGGTGGCCCCCATCATGCTGCTGTTCTTCCTCGCCCAGAAATACTTCGTCGCCGGCATCTCACTGTCTGGCCTCAAGTAGACCAGCGACGGCGTGGCTGGCTTTGCCACGGCCCGATCAGCACGCCCGTCGGGCCGCGTCGACGCGCGCGCGCTCGCGATCTCCGCCAGATAGACTAGCGATCGATGACGATGCGTTCGGCGAACTCGCGTTCGGCCTTGAGGCGCCTCTGCCGACCCTTTTCCGTCTATGTCCGCTCGAGGCGGGGACAAGGCGCAACATGGCTTCCGACAGGCTGGTGGCATCCTTCGGCCTGCACAGCCAGCCGTTGACGCCGTCCTCCACACCTCGCGGCAACCCGGCGTGTCGGTGGTGATCAGCCGCCTCGCCAAGCGTCGATCCCGTGGCCCGGAATGCTCGTGATCCGGCGGCCGGCGCCTCTGAGGTGGGCGACGTAGGCTGCCTCATGTCCGGCGCCGCGCTCGCGCAGCAGGTCAAGACCGCCGCCCTGCTGCACGATAGCTTGTACTAGGATCTGCCGCGGTGATCCGGCGCTTCCGCAGTGAACTACTTGCACTTCGTAGAGCTGTACCTTGGCGATCCTCTTGAAGGTCTTCGGAGCCTGTCTCTTTCCAGTCGTCACCCATCTGAGCTCTCCTCTGACCGCGTGACAACGTGGCACTGGCGGCGAAGTCGACTGCACCACACTCCATCTCTGCCAAGTGACTAGTGTGTTGCGCTCACCGGTTGAGCCCACCGACGAATACCATTGATTTAGTCGGCGATTTGATGCGTTCGGTGCTCTCGGGTTCACGTTTTTGCCGAGACAGCTCTGCACCGGTAGGCAGCAACTCGAAAGGCGAGGTGCGGCTCCTTAGCGCTCCGGCATCCCAGCAAGACGCAGGCCTTCGAGCAAGGGGGCGACGTGTGCTGGGTTCCTGTATATCTGTCCATTGCGAACGCTGCTGATGGTGACCCCGGGCGCTATTCGCTGGTAGCGGGCATAGTGGCGGCGGGCCTCCTCAACCCGGCCGAGCCGAGTTGTTGCGACAATCAGATGCCAGTGACCTGCCGATAAACTGGGGCTGACGGCGAGAGCATGCCGCGCATAGCTGAGGGTCTTCTCGTCGTCGCCGCGGACAGCATGGACCTTGGCCATTCCCTGGAGCGCGAATCGTTGTGTGGGGTCGCCGGGGCTGAGGTCGATTGCCCGGCGGAAGGCGTCTTCGGCCTCGTCCGCATTTCCGGCCCAAAGGCGCTGGAGCCCGGCGCAAACCAGGACGATGGGACTGTTGGGGTTCATTGCCACCGCTCGCTCGGCTGCAAGGCCGCCGAGATCCTCCTCTCCGGCGGTATGAAGCGCAATGGCGAAGAGTGCGAGCGAGGCCGCGTCAAGATCAGGATGCTCGAGGCCGCGCTGGATCAGTTCGAGCGTAGCCTGGTCGTCGAGACCGTCGAGAGCTTGCCAGCCAACCGCCTTGCGATGGTGGATCAGCTCGGCGGTGGCGGCAAGCAGGGGAACGCCGTTTGGTGTGAGGTCGAGACCTCTGGCGAACAGCGGGTAGCTCGCTGCGTTGCCGTCCTCTCGAGAGGACAACAGGTGTCTCCGGCCGCGAAGGTAGAAGTCGTAGGCCTCCAGCCTGTCAGGCCGTTCGCGCTCGGCGCGACCGATTTCGGCAAGTTGAACCTGTCCCTCTATCATGGCCGCGGCGCGGCTAGCGAGCTCGTCGGTGTCGGGCAGCGGGTCTGCCGCCTCCATCTCGAGACTATCGGCCCAGAGATGCGTGCCGCTCGCGCCGTCGATGAGCTGCAGGCTGAGCCGTAGTCGCCCTGCCCCGCGACGTATGCTGCCTTGGACGACATAGCGGACCTGAAGCCGCCGCGCGATCTCGCGGGCGTCTGTCGCCCGGCATTCGAACTGGAAGCTCGAGCTGCGGGCTGCAACGCTCACGGAGCGAAATCGCACCAGTGCCGTGATCACCGCATCGGCCAAGGCATCCCCGAGCGGCAGGAAGACGTAGCCGCTGAAATCGGTGAACGCGAGCACGGCAATACCCGCCGGCCCCGACGCCAGCCCAGGTCCCGTGGGCGACTGGACAGGCTTTTCTACCGCGAATACATAGCCGACCCGTTCCACTGTTCGTATCCAGCTTCCTCCGATGCGCTTTCGAATGTGGGCAATCTGCACTGACAGGTTGCTCTCCTCGACCGCCTCGCCGGGCCAGGCGGCCTCGATCAACTCGCCCTTGTGCAAAACCTCGCCGCGCCGCCGAAGCAGTGCATCGAGCAACAGGACCGAGCGGCGTCCGAGCGGAACCGGATCGCCGTCGCAAGACAGCAGGCGATGCGCAGGATCGTAGTGAAACCGGCCGAAACTCATGTCATCGACAGTCATCGTGCACATCCCCCGTTCGGAAGAATTCGGCAGACCTTCGATACATCGCGTCCAAGTGCATGGAATACCTCGGCGGACCATTCGTCAAAGGAGCATTCCGATGCGCTATTTCGAACTCTCTGCCGCGTTCCTGATGTTGGCGGGCCTGGTTGCGCCGGCCGCTGCCTTCGAGCCCATCATTTCGATCGGCGGCGAACATCGCGTCATCCTGCCCAACGGAAATTCGCACGAACTGCTTGCGACCAAGGACGAAACTGGCGGGATGATCAGCGTCATCACGCTCGGCAGCTCAGCGGCCGGCGAGGGGCCGGGACCAGCCATCGTCCATCAGAATGAAGCCGAGTTCTGGTACGTGCTCGAGGGAAGCTACGAGTTCCATATCGCCGACAAGGTCGTCGAAGGAGGTCCCGGGACGTTCATCGCCGTGGACAGGGGCCAGCCGCACGGCTTCATCAGCAAGGGCGCCGGGAAGATCCTCGCGATCTTTGCGCCCGGTGGCTACGAGCACTTCTTCATGGACTGGGCAGAGAAGCGCCTGGAGCGAGGGCCGGAACTCGGCAAGCTCGAGCAGAGCTACGGCGTGACCCGCCCCTGAGGCAAGGCGGGGCCGGTCGACGGCACGCAACCATCCTCTACTCCTGCCCCAGGTTTGACGGCGCATGCGCAGCTACGGCGGTCCCGCCGGGCGTCAGCTGTGCTCCTTGCAAAGGCATGGCGCCGCCTTAGTCGGAAACGAACTGTCCCGCGCTAACCGCTAACCGCTCTCAACTTTTTCAGACAGCGCATTGGAGACGTGATGACTTACAGGCTCGGACTTCTCATCGCTTTGGCCATGATCACCGCTTGCCCCGCCACTGCAATGGATTCCTATTCCAAGGGTTCGACCCCGGTGCGTAGCGCCCCTGGTGTCGACAGCAGAGATGTTTCAACACTGTATAATGGACAACGGGTCGATCTGAAGCACTGCGAGGCCGGCTGGTGTTTCGTTCGAGCAGGGGACGTGGAAGGCTGGGTAAACGAGCCCAACCTCGCGTTCCACGGCCACGCTCCTTGACCTGGAGCGTCGGCGATCGCGGGGAGCCTAGAGGTCGTCGACGAGGTTCTGGTGACACTTGACTGGCGCCAGGAACGGACCCGGACGGCGCCTCGAAGCGATCGGGCGCTGGTGCGATCAAAGAGCCTTTTTCTACGGACGGATCACCCCCTCCAGGTAATTGGCGATGGTGCGTCACAGCGGTGAACTGCGGATTGTCGATGTCCGCTAATGGGATGGACAGTACACAAGTCTCGTACGACCCAGGCCGATAAGGGTCAGCCGCCGGGTTGTTCGACGCCCTCGGGCAAGTGGCTGAAGACTTCGAGGATCACGCCCAATTCGCTCTCGGTGTCGAGGTACTGAACTTCGACGCCGCTGTAGTGGAGGTCGTTCACGTGCGGCGGAAATGCCGCCTTCGGGGAGCCGCCGCGTCTGGCGATCAACTCGAGGACCGCTGCTCTGCGACATCGCCGACCGGATTGTTTAGCCTTCGCTTCGGGTCAACGATGCGATGAGAGCTCGAAGAGCCTGATTCTGCGGGGAATGCCGCCCGCGAGACAGGAAGGCTCCAAGCTCGTAGGTCTCCTCGATGCCGTTAGAAGCGGCATTCGGCACATGGCGGATGGACACCATGTCGTCATCACTGGACATCATTAGCCACCGATCGCCGTTTTCGCTGGTGTAGAAGACACGCTCGCCGTTTCGCATTTTAAGTTGCTCCTTCGCCATTTCGGTGAGTGCAAGCACAGCCTGGTGCCTGGCATGGCGCTCGTCACTGCAATCAAGGCCCATATCGTCGCGAGACCAATGGTGGCCGTCGAATATGTCGAAGAAATAACGCATCCGTTGGTCACGAGACCACAACGTCGCGCCGGGAGCGGGTGACCTGTCAGCCACCCCAGCCGGTGCTGAAATTGGCGAGATAGCCGTCGAGTGGGACGCGGAGAGCGGTCATTCCGATGAATGATGCTACGGAAATATTGAGGCGTGCTCTCGTAACGCCGAAGCTGGAGGGCGAGATTGGCGTGGCCAACTTGTCGGCGGCCTTCAGGTAACGAACAGTTGCCGAGGGGCTGCTACGGCCCTCTACCAATCTGGTGCGATACTGCACCAGCCAACGAGCAAAGTTTGAATGATTAGCACTCTGCTGCAATGAGTGCTAAAGACAACCGGTGCCGCGTTTACATCGTTTTCAAGGAGGAGCCATGAGCTTCCGTCCCCTGCACGACCGCGTGGTCGTCCGGCGTGTCGACAGCGAAGAGAAATCCGCTGGCGGCATCATCATTCCCGATACCGCCAAGGAAAAGCCCTCCGAGGGTGTGATCGAGGCCGTGGGCCCGGGCGCCCGCGACGAGAGCGGCAAGATCGTCCCGCTGGACGTCAAGGCCGGCGACCGGATCCTGTTCGGCAAGTGGAGCGGCACCGAGGTGAAGCTCGACGGCAAGGACCTGCTGATCATGAAAGAGTCCGACATCATGGGTGTGGTCGAAGGCTAAGCCTCCCTGCCTGCTGTTCCCAGATCACAAGGAGCGCCTTTCATGGCCGCTAGAGAAATAAAGTTCTCCACCGATGCCCGCGACAAGATGGTCCGCGGCGTCAACATCCTCGCCAATGCGGTGAAGGTCACCCTCGGCCCCAAGGGCCGCAACGTCGTGATCGACAAGTCGTTCGGTGCCCCGCGCATCACCAAGGACGGCGTCACCGTCGCCAAGGAAGTCGAACTCGAGGACAAGTTCGAGAACATGGGCGCCCAGATGGTCCGAGCTGTGGCCAGCAAAACTAGTGACAAAGCCGGCGACGGTACCACCACGGCGACGGTGCTGGCTCAGGCCATCGTCAACGAAGGCATCAAGCTGGTCGCCGCCGGCATGAACCCGATGGATCTGAAGCGCGGTATCGACCTCGCCGTCAACGAAGTCATCGACAATCTCGGCAAGGCCAAGAAGACGATCTCGTCGAACAGCGAAGTCGCCCAGGTCGGCACCATTTCGGCCAACGGCGAGACCGCGATCGGCGACATGATCGCCAATGCCATGCAGAAGGTCGGCAACGAGGGTGTGATCACCGTCGAGGAGGCCAAGACCGCCGAGACCGAGCTCGACGTCGTCGAGGGCATGCAGTTCGACCGCGGCTACCTCTCGCCGTACTTCGTCACCAATGCCGAGAAGATGACCGCCGTCCTCGAGGACCCGGTGATCCTCCTGCACGAGAAGAAGCTCTCGAACCTGCAGTCCATGCTGCCGATCCTCGAGGCCGTGGTGCAGTCGCAGCGTCCGCTGCTGATCGTCGCCGAGGACATCGAGGGCGAGGCTCTCGCCACCCTCGTCGTCAACCGCCTGCGTGGCGGCCTCAAGGTCGCCGCCGTCAAGGCTCCGGGCTTCGGTGATCGCCGCAAGGCCATGCTCGAGGACATCGCGATCCTCACCGGCGGCCAGGTGATCTCGGAAGATCTCGGCATCAAGCTCGAGAACGTCACCCTCGACATGCTCGGCACCGCCAAGCGCGTGGAAATCTCCAAGGAGAACACCACGATCGTCGACAGCGCTGGCTCAAAGGAAAAGGTCCAGGGTCGCGTTGCGCAGATCAAGTCGCAGATCGAGGAGACCACCTCGGACTACGACAAGGAGAAGCTGCAGGAGCGTCTGGCCAAGCTCGCCGGCGGTGTTGCGGTGATCAAGGTCGGCGGTTCCACCGAAGTCGAGGTGAAGGAGCGCAAGGACCGCGTCGACGACGCGCTGAACGCCACCCGCGCCGCGGTTGAGGAAGGCATCGTGCCGGGCGGCGGCGTCGCCCTGTTGCGCGCTGCCAATACCATCTCGGTGAAGGGTGCCAACCCCGACCAGCAGGCCGGTATCGCGCTCGTACGTCGCGCCCTCCAGGAGCCGGTCCGCCAGATCGCCAACAATGCGGGCGACGAAGGCTCGGTCGTCGTGGGCAAGATCCTCGAGAACAACTCGGCGAACTACGGCTACAACGCCCAGACCGGCGAGTACGGCGACATGATCACCATGGGCATCGTCGACCCGGTCAAGGTGGTTCGCACGGCGCTGCAGGACGCGGCCTCGGTTGCGTCGCTCCTGATCACCACCGAGGCGATGATCGCCGAGGTGCCGAAGGACGCTGCCCCGGCGATGCCGGGCGGCGGCGGCATGGACTACTAAGCGGCTCTAGTGCTCCACCGCGCCTTTGGTCCTCCTGGGAGCGGCTGTGCTCGACGTGAACGCCGGGCTACGGGGTGGTGATTGCGACCGAGCCTGCCGAGGCCCTTGCAGTTCTCGAGGCACAGCAGGTGCATCTCGCTCTGGGCGATCTGGCGGACCGGCTCCTGGAGGGCGCGACGTACGAGCGCGATACCGGCTTGCTGGTGCTAGCCTGCGTGGGCTCGGTCACCCCGTAAGTGGGCTGCCCACCTCCGCGACTACCGCCCGACATCAAGGCTACCGCGCCGGCACCAAGGCCTGCCGCGACAAAGAGTGGCGCAAGGCCGCTGGTACGGCTTCGCCGAAAAGGACCACAGAGACCATCTTAACTCTGTGACTGTCAAACGGCGTTGAAGATTGACCCCCTATCGGCGTCCAATATTTGCACGCCGAAACACAACGGCGATCGACATGCTTCGACTCCATGGGCTGCGAAGCCCCAACTCCTAGAAGGAGAACGAACAGAGAACAAGCCACGAGGGATTGGGGTTCCGGCGGAGGTGATGCACTATCGGCAACGAGAAGTGATGCATGCCGCTCGATCCGAACTGCCCGAGGTGTGGGGGAACCGGGTGGGTATGCGAAGAGCACCCAAGTGAGCCTTTTGGGCACGCAGGGTGGACCGGTGCCGGCATGCCCCGCGAAATCTGCGTTGATACGGCCGAGGTGCCGCCGATGCCCCCGAACTTCGAGCCGACAGCTGCGGCGCCGGAGAGCGAACCGGGCCAGGCCAGTGGAAGCCTGTACCAGCTATGTCGAGTCTGCGGGCAGCCCTTCGATCTGCGGGACACTAAACAGGTGGCGCATCATTCGCAGGATCAGCACGAGCCTTTATCGTTGAACGGCTAGTGCTGCGCGATGTTCTCGCGATAGCCGCCTTGCCGGCGGGACATGACATTGTCGTAAATCTCGAAGGCCTCTGGGCTATCGAGAAGCTCGAGCAGCCGGTCAAGCGTCTTCCTGGCGCTCTGGTCACCTTCCGGATCCAGATAGGTGGCCAGAATCTCCTGTGCCTCGACGATGATCTCTTCGGCCGAGGTCGGATGAAAGCGCAAGCCGGCGTCGTGCACGGTTAGGTTTAGGTCAGCCATCATGCCACCTTGCTCTTGCTGCGAGCCTTCGGCGCCGGCTTCTGCTCGGACTTCTCGAGCGCGGCCTTGAGCGTCTTCATCAGATCGATGACGTTGTTGCCCCCCGGGTGCGGCGCGGGCTTGTCAACCACCTTGGGTGCCTTCTTGCCGGCGGCCTTCACCCTCTCGGCCACCAGCTTCCGCAACCCCACCTCGTAATGGTCCTGCCAATCCGAATGCTTGAACGGCTTGCCCATGGCCTGCATCAGCTGGATGGCCGCGGCGACCGCGTCGGCATCACCCTCGGCATCACCGAGCTCGCCGAAGAAGGCTTTGGGCGAGCGGACCTCATCGGCATAGCGCAGGGTGTGTACGATCATGCCCTTGCCCCAGGGCTCGACTGCGGCAAGGTTCTCGTGCCCGCGCATCGCCAGCTGCCCCAGGCCGAGCTTGCCAGTCTCTTTGAGTGCGTCGCGGATGACCACGAACGCATCCTCGGCCAGCTGGTCAGCCGGCACCATGTAGTAGCTCGAAGTCGAAGTACTGCGGCGGGATGTCAGAGCCCTCGACCGTCAGCACCAGGTCGAGGTTCTTGCGCGTCTCGAGCCGGACCGCATCGACCTCCTCGTCGGTCAGCAGCACGTGCTGGCCTGTCTCGTACTCGTAGCCCTTGCGGATCTCCTCGTCAGGCACCGCGCCGATGCCATCGACCGACTTCTGGTTGCGCACCCGCTTCATGCTCGGCTGGTGGATTCGGTGGAAGCGGGTTCGGGCTTCCTTCGTGGCGGGGTAGACCTGGACAGGGATGGACACCAGCGACAGCCGCAGCTGTCCCTGCCACAATGGCCTGTTGGCGATGGCGCCTGCCATGGTCGTCTACTCCGCGTACTAACTCGAACGCGACTTAACACCCCCTTCTCCGAATCGTTCCTGGAGGAAACCCGCGGCCCTTTCCGCCGGTTGATGGTCGATCAACGGAGGAAGACAGATGGCTGACGACAAGAGCAAGCGAGGCGGTCAGGACCGCAGGCGGATCGCCAAGGGGCAGCCGTACTGGGATTTGGCCAACTAGCCCGAAGGCCTAATCCCGCCCGTCCCGGGTAAAATACTCCGGATGCAGGTCCCGGATTAGGTCGAGCTCCGTCATCACCGAAGTCAGGTGCTTGACGACCGACCGCTCGGCGCCGTCGGCGTCGTCCGCCTTGAGCCGATCGAGGATCTCCTCGTGCTCGCGCGACGATGAAGAACATGTGCTCCTGGCTGAGCAGCGACAGCCGGCGGATCCGGTCCATGTGGAACTTCGCTTCGCGCACGTCGTCCCAGATCGCCTCGAAGCCCGCCGCCTTGGCGATCAGCGCGTGGAAGCGGTCGTCGGACTGCGAGGAAGCTCTGGTCGTCCGACAGGTCGGCGAAGGTGTGCTGCAGGGCGACCTCGCGCGTCAGCAGCGCCGCGATCTCGGGCGTCAGCTTCTCGGCGGCGAGCCGCGCCAGCGGCCGCTCCAGCGCCTCGCGGATGAAGCGCGACTTGGCGATCACGCTCGTCGCTGAGCGGCGACACGACGGTGCCGCGCTGCGGCAGGATGTCGACCAGCCCGCGCCGCGCCAGCCGCGCCAGCGCCTCGCGCACCGGAGTGCGGCTGACGCCGAACTCGGCCGCGAGCCGGGCCTCCGACAGCTCCTGGAACGGCCGCAGTTCCATGTCGAGGATGTGCTCCATCAGGTGGTCGTAGCACCTGCGCGCAATCGAGCCGCTCTCCTGGCGGTAGGCGTAGCCCCGGTCGTCCTCGTCCGGCAGCGTCGCGCCTTCGGCCCTTGGCTCATCAGATGTGTCGCGTCATTTCGTCCCGAGTTGCAGGCCGGCCATGAAGTACTTCCTCAGCGCGATGAACAGCAGGACCGTGGGGATGCTCGATATCAGCGTCGCGGTGATCACGACATTCGGCCCCAGCGTCGAATAGGTGCCCTGCAGCGATTGCAGCGCCACCATGATCGAGCGCACCTCGATGCCGTTGGCGAGGATCGAGGAGAACAGCAGGTCGTTCCAGATGAAGGTGAACTGCAGCAGGAACAGCGCGATCATCGGCCCCACGGCGTTGGGGATGATCATCGAGATGAACACCCGCCATTCGCTCGCCCCCTCGATGCGCGCCGCCTCGTCGACCTCGCGGCTGATGCCGGAGAACGAGTTGCGCAGCACCAGCAGCGGGAACGGGATGCAGATCGCCACATAGACCAGCAGCATGCCGAACCAGCGTGTTGATCAGCCCGAGCCGCTGGTAGCCGAACAGCAGCGGCACCAGGTACATCTGGAACGGGAACAGCGTGCCGGTGAAGATCAGCATGAACCAGCCGTTGGCGCCGATCAGGTGCAGCCGCGTCATGCCATAGGCGGCGGCCGCCGCGAACGCCACCGCGAGCACGGCGCCGAGCAGCGCATAGGTCAGCGAGTTGAGCGCCGCCTGCCCGAGGTGGGCGATGGTCCAGGCCTGCACGACGTTGTCGAGGAACGGCGCCAGCGAGGCCGGCAGCTCGAGCACGCCCTTGCGTGGCGTATTCCTCGCTGGTTTTGAACACCGTGACGAACAGGTAGTAGAACGGCGTCAGGTAGGCGAGCGTCAGCACGACGATCGGCAGCACGCAGCCAGCGCCCGCCCGAGCGCGCTGGCGCGCCGCTCCTTCTCGATCAGGCCGGTGACGAACTGCGGGTCGGCGATGTCGACGGCCATGGCGTGCCTCCTACCGGATGCTTTTCTCGACGCGCGACTGCAGCACGGCAAGCGCCGCGCTGACCGCGATCACCATCGCGCCGAGCACCACGGCGACCGCCGAGCCATAGGCCCAGGCGCCGTTCGAGAAGGACTTCGTAGTACATGTAGACCGCCAGCGAGAGCGTGCGCTTGCCCGGATAGTCGCCCGCCATCACCCACAGCAGGTCGAAGGTGGTGAAGCCCGCGGCGACGTTGAGGATGGTGACCACCAGCACCGTCGGCAGCAGCAGCGGCCAGATGATGTGGCGGAAGATCTGCCCCGGCGACGCGCCATCGACGCGCGCCGCCTCGATCGGGTCGCGCGGGATGGCGGCGAGCCCGAGCAGCAGCAGCACCATGGTGATGCCCACCGTCTGCCAGACGAAGGTGACGATCACCGAGCCGGCGTGACGGTCTGCGGCGAGTAGAGCCAGCCGAAGTCGAACGGCGCTGCCGGTGACGCCGGAGATCGACGGAGTTGAGCACCCCGTGCGGCGCGTAGACGTAGTACCAGATGGCGCCGACCGCGGTCGGCGCCAGCACCTTGGGCAGGAAGATAGAGGCTCTTGAAGGTCTCCTGGAACGGGATGTTGCGCAGCAGCAGCGCCAGGCCGAGGCCGACCGCCAGCGGGAAGCACCACCGCGCCGACCACCCAGATGGCGGTGTTGCACAGCGCTTCGGAGAAGTACGGGACGGCGAACAGCCGCTGGTAGTTGTCGAAGCCGGCGAACTTGTCGAGCCCGGTGAACTTCTGCCACTTGGTGAAGCTCAGGATGACGTTGAACACCACCGGCGCGAGCAGGAACACCGTCGACCATGATCACCGCCGGCGCGATGAACAGCCAGGCGACGCGCGTCTGCTGCCAGGCGACGCGCCGTTCGCGCCGGCGCGCGTCCTTCAGGACTTCGGGGCTGAGCATGGCCGAGGCGGTGGCGATCATCGGACTGTCCCTCGGAGCGGATGCCGGCCGCGCCTCGAGGCGCGGCCGGCGGCACGGACCTTACTTGCTGGCCCAGTAGTCGGCGTTGATCGTCTGCATGGTGCTCATCGACTTCGGTCGCCTGCTCCGGCGTCGGGTCGAACATGAAGGCGCCCATGGCAGCGACCAGGTCGCCCTGGATCTGCGACGGCACGGCTTCCCACCAGCGGACCAGCGCGCGCGGCTTGGCAGCCGCGACCAGTTCCTTGTCGGCGGCGATCGTGTCGTTCGGCGCCGTCGGCCTTGAGGTTGCCGTTGTAGACCTGGACGGTCGAGCCCAGCACGTTGGCGGCGTCGGCGCCCATCAGCGCCTGCACGCCCTTGCCGAGATCGGGATTGGCCTCGAGCGCGGCCTTCGAGACGACGATCGGCGAGGCTTCGACGATCACCGACTGCGGCACGTCCGGGGCTGAGCGACGGCATCAGGAAGGTCTTGAAGTCCTTGCCCGGCTTCATGCCGGCCTCGGCGAACGAGCCCGAATGCCAGTCACCGACGAGGAACATGGCGGCCGTGCCGTCGACGAAGAACTTCTGGTCGTCCTGCTCGCGCGGGTCGGTGAAGTAGCCCTTGGCGTACATGTCGCCCCACACCTTGAAGGCGTTCTGCACTTCCGGGCCGTCATAGGGCACCGTGCCGTCGGTCAGCCCGACGAAGGCGTCCGGGTTGGTGCCGAGCACGAGCTGCTAGAACCAGATGAACGGCATCCAGCCGCCCGAGGCCGGGCCGTTGATCGGGGTGTAGCCGGCGGCCTTCAGCTTGTCGCAGTCGTCCATGAACTCGGCCCAGGTGGTCGGCGGGCCGCGATGCCGGCCTTCTCGAAGGCCTCGGTGTTGTAGAACATCACCCAGTTGGCGACGTTCAGCAGCACGCCATAGGGCTTGCCGTCGACGCTGACCAGGTCCTGCTGGTCGGCCGAGAAGTCGCCATCGGCGATCGCCTGCGTCCCAGTACGGGGTGAGGTCGGCGGCGACGCCCGTGGCGACGAGGTCGTTGAGCTGCTGGCCGTTCCACCAGGTGAAGAACGCCGGAGCGTTGTTGCCGGCGATCGAGGTCTGCATGAACGCCTGGTACTTGTCGGTCGGCGTGATCTCCTGCAGCTTGATGGTGGCGCCCGAGGCCTTGCTGGCCGACGTCGGCGAGGCCGGTCATGCCGGCGTTCCACGGCGTCTTGTCGGAATAGAGGCTGCAGGTCGGCCGCCACGGCCGCGCCGACGTCAGCGCGGCGGCGAGGCCGACGGCAGCCGATGG
Source organism: uncultured Alphaproteobacteria bacterium (assembly GCA_963708965.1). GTDB lineage: Bacteria > Pseudomonadota > Alphaproteobacteria > Rhizobiales > Devosiaceae > Devosia_A. The sequence goes on from CAVPUP010000009.1 coordinate 600,775, forward strand.
TCTTCAGTAACGACATACGTCTCTCTCTCTCCGTTCTGTCGTTCCGGCGCCCGGCGTCTACCGGAGCAGCGAATCCTGCGTTTCGGTTGTCGAAGACGTGCACGCGGCTGCCGTCGATGCGGAACCGCACGGACCTCGCCGGTCTCGACCGCCCGCGGATGCTGCATGCGCGCCACGATCTCGGTGCCGCCGAAATCGGTGAACAGCAGGCTCTGGTCGCCCAGCATCTCGGCGAAGCTCGACCGCGCGCCGAGAAGTCGGCGCCCAGCGCCGGACGGGTGCCATGCCCTTCCGGCACGACATCTTCCGGCCGGATGCCGAGCGATCACCGCGCTGCCCGCCGGCGGCAGGTCGAAGCGCTCGGCGGCGACCGGGCACGTCGAGGCCGCCCGGCCCGGATCACCGGCGCCCTGCCCCGACCGACGGCCGCGATGAAGTTCATCGACGGGGCGCCCATGAAGCCGGCGACGAACTGGTTGGCCGGCCGCTCGAACACCTCGAGCGGCGTGCCGATCTGCGCCACCCGGCCGTCGTTCAGCACCACGATCCTGTCGGCCAGCGTCATCGCCTCGACCTGGTCGTGCGTGACGAAGATCACCGTGGCGCCGAGCTGGCGCTGCAGCCGCTTGATCTCGACGCGGGTCTGGTTGCGGAGCTTGCGCGTCGAGGTTGGACAGCGGCTCGTCGAACAGGAACACCTCGCGGCTCGCGCACCATGGCGCGGCCGATGGCGACGCGCTGGCGCTGCCCGCCCGAGAGCTGCGACGGCCGCCGGTCGAGGTAGGGGTCGAGCCCCAGCATCGCGCCGCCTCGCGGCGGCGCCGCTCGATCTCGGCCTTCGGCACGCCGCTGATGCGCAGGCCGAAGCCGAGATTGTCGTTGACGCTCATGTGCGGATAGAGCGCGTAGGACTGGAACACCATGGCGATGCCGCGCTCGCGCGACGGCAGGTCGTTGACCAGCTTGCCGCCGATCCGCAGCTCGCCATGCGAGATCGTCTCGAGCCCGGCGATCATCCGCAGCATGCGTGGACTTGCCGCAGCCGGACGGGCCGACGAACACGACGAAGGTGCCGTCCTCGATGTCGAGGTCGATGCCCTTGATGGCGACGAACTCGCCGTAGACCTTGACGATGTCGCGCAGGGTGACGGTTGCCATGCGGTCGCGTCCTCTCAATGCCGGCCGCCGGGTCGGCGTAGCGCGTCTCGGGCTGGATCGAGTACCAGCCCGGACGCCCCGGATCGCGGTCGTAGGTGTAGCCGCCGACCTCGCGGTAATAGCTCGGCGTAGCTGGGCGAGCTTCTCGCGATCGACCTCGACGCCGAGGCCCGGGCCCCTTGGGCAGGGCGATCTCGCCGTCGACGTATTTGCAGCTTGCCGCCGACGATGATGTCGTCGAGTCAGGTGGTGGTAGTGCGCATCGGCGGCGAAGCCCAGGTTGGGCAGCGCCGCGCCGAGATGCAGCATCGAGGCGAGCTGGATGCCGAGCTCGCCCGACGAATGCACGCTCGCGCCGAACTGGAAGGTCTCGAGCACCTGGCCGGCCTTGTAGGCCTGGCGCAGCCCGCCCCAGAAGGTGGTGTCGAGCAGGATCACGTCGACCGCGTCGTGCCGGATGCAGCTGCGCGAGCTGCTCGAAATTGACCACGACCGTGTTGGTCGCGGTCGGGATGCGAGATGCGCTCGCGCAGCGCGCCGCATGCCCTCGAGGCCCGAAGCACGGGTCCTCGAAATAGTCGTTGCGGAGGTGCTCGATCTGCCTGGCGACCCGGATCGCCTCCTCGACCGACCAGACCGCAGTTGGGATCGAGCCGGAAGCGGTCGCCCGGGAAGCGCTTCGGCCAGCGCCGAGAACACCTCGACGTCGTGGTCGGGCGCGAACACGCCGCCCTTGAGCTTGTGCGTCTTGAAGCCGTTGCAGCTCTTCTGCCGCTTGGCCTCGGCGACGATCTCGTCGGCCGTGAACTCGTCGCCGAAGCCGTTCTCGTCGTTGGCGTAGCGGTAGAACAGGTAGCTCGCGAACGGGATCGACTCGCGCAGCGCTCCGCCGATCAGGTCGCAGGCGCGCACGCCGAGCGCCTTGCCGGCGACGTCGATGCAGGCCATCTCGAGCGCCGCATGCACCTGCATGCGGTTGTTGTAGAGGCTGGCGACCGGGTTCATGATCTTCCAGCGCAGCTGCTCGAGCTGCAGCGGATCATGGCCCTTGAGATAGGGCAGCAGGCCCGCGACCGCGTTCTCGGCCGATTCGCCGCCGCCGCCCAGCTCGCCCCAGCCGGAAATGCCCCTCGTCGGTCACCACCTCGACGATGGTGCGCACGAAGCGGCCCCAATGGGCGCCGGCCGCATGGCGCAGCGGCGCCTCGAGCGGCATGGCGACGGTGGTGGCCTTGATGTCGACGATCTTCATCTGACTGGTCTCTACCTGTTTTCGGCGGCGCGCCGGGGATGCGCGCCAGCATGCCGCCATCGACGCGCACCGTTTCGCCGGTCATGAACGACGCCTTGTCCGAGAGGAGGAAGGCGATGACCTCGGCGATCTCATCGCGGCTGGGCGCGGCGGCCGAGCGGATGCATGGCGTCGATCTCCGCGTCGAGCGCCGCCGGGTTCGGATCGAGATCGATGGCCTCGCGCAGCATCGGCGTGTCGACCGAGCCGGGCGCCACGCCGAGGACGCGCACGCCGTTCTGCCGCCTCGTCCATCGCCATGCCGGTGACGAGCCCGATCAGCCCGTGCTTGGCGACGACATAGGCGAGCGCGCCCTTCTGCGCCGCCATGCCCTGCACCGAGGCGGTGAGGACGATGGCGCCCTTCGTTCCGCCGCAGCTCCGGCATCGCCGCCTTGGCGACGTAGAAGCCGCCGGTGAGGTTGACGTCGAGCGTCCTCGCCCAGAGCTCCGGCGTGGTGACGACCGTCGCCATAGCGCTGGATGCCGGCATTGTGCGAGACGCCGCCCGAGCCCGCCGAAGCGCTCGACGGCGAGCGCGCACCGCGGCCTCGCAGTCGGCGAGATTGGTCGACCGAACCGACCTGCGTCGACGTGCTTGCCGCCGAGCTCGCGCGCCGTCGCTTCGAGCGCCTCGGCGTCGCGATCGAACAGCACGAGGTTCTTGCCTTCGGCGGCCAGCACCTCGGCGACCGCCCGGCCGATGCCCATCGCCGCGCCGGTCACCAGCACCGTGTCGGTGTTCGTGCGTCGCTTCGTGCGTTCAACGTCATCGTCCTCTCTTGCCAAATATTTGTAGAGCTACCATACTAGTCGTGTCAATCGCTTCCGACCGCCGCGTTCGACTGGCAGGGTGCAAGCCGCGGCGAACCAGCGGCGCGCGGAAGCGCGACAGAGGGAGGGATGACGTGCCGATTTATGCCTTCACCGGCAGCCTGACGCGCCCGATGCCGCAATACGGCGCGGCCAACGGCCGGGCATCAGCCGGCTGCTCGTTCGACGACGCGACCGGCCAGCTGACGCCGTCGCTCGACGTCACCGGCGGCATCGACGACACCGCCTGGCTGGTCGCCCGATCCGGCGCGCCGCCGGCTCTATACGACCTGCGAGATCACCGGCACCAACCAGAGCGCCGTCGCCGCCTACGCCGTCGACACCGGACAGGCCGGCATGCCGCTGCGTCAACCGCCAGCCGACCCTCGGCAACGAGGCCTGCCACGCCAGCCTCTCGCCCGACGGCCGCTTCCTGCTCGTCGCCAACTACAACGGCGCCAACCCGGCGGGCTATCCGGACGCCGCGCTCACCGTCTTCCCGATCGGCGCCGACGGCTCGCTCGGCGCGGCGGTCGCCAGCGTCCGCCATACCGGCAGCGGCCCCAACCCCGACCGGCAGACCACGGCGCACGCCCATTGCGTCGTGCCGACGCCCCGACGGCGACGTCGTCTACGTCGCCGATCTCGGCATCGACCGGCTCGTCGCCTATGCGCCTCGGCGCCGACGGCAGCCTGACCCGCGAGCCGGCCCGCGACTTCGCCCTGCCGCCCGGCCTCGGCCCGCGCCACCTCGTCTTCCACCCCGACGGCAGCGTCCTGTTCATGGTCAGCGAGCTGATCCCCACCGTCGTCAGCCTCGCGGTCGATCCGGCGACCGGCGCCCTCACCCAGCGCGACGCCTTCTCCATCCCCTCGCTCGACGGCGGCATCGTGCAGCCGGCCGGCATCCTGCTGGCGCCCGACGGCCGCCACCTCTTCGTCGGCCTGCGCGTCTGCGACGAGATCCTCGGCCTCCGCATCGACGCCGGACGGCAGGCTCGACCCAGACCGGCCGCTGGCCGAGCGGCGGCAAGACGCCGCGCGACTTCGCCTTCTCGCCCTCCGGCAAGCACCTCGTCGTCGCCAACCAGGATTCCGACCGGCTCACCGTGTTCCGCGTCGACCACGCCGCCGGCACGCTCTCCGAGCCCCTGCAGCATCTTCGAGATCGGCACGCCCGATGTCGGTCAAGCTCGCCGCCTTCTAGGCGCCACCCCAACACGCCGCAGCGTCCGAGCGACCGCGATGATCAAGGAAATCCTCTTCGTCCATCACAGCCATACCGACATCGGCTACACCCACCCGCAGCCGGTGGTGATGGAGCTGCACCGCCGCTTCATCGACGAGGCGCTCGATATCGCCGAGCGCACCGCCGGACTACCCCGACGACGCGCCGCTTCCGCTGGACCTGCGAGGTCACCGGCATCACCGTCGACTGGTGGAAGCACGCCTCGCAACGCGCGACCGCGACCGCTTCCTCGCCGCCGTCAAGCGCGGCCAGTTCGAGGTCGCCGGCATGGGCTGGCACATGACGCCGCTGATGGACCACTCGCATGGTCGTCGACGTGCTGAAGCCGCTGAAATTCTTCCGCGACCTCGGCATTCCGGTGCGCTCGGCGATGAACACCGACGTCAACGGCCTGCCCTGGGGCGTCGTCGATGCGCTGCTCGACCACGGCATCACCGGCATCTCGATGGCGATCAACGAGCACTACGGCCATGCGCTGAAGCCCTGGCCGCGCGCCTTCAACTGGCAGGCCCCGGGCGGCCGCACCATCACCGCCTATAACGGCTTCATCTACGGCGTCACCAGCGACCGCAGCCTGCGCATCCCGCTCGACATGGACGAGGCGCGCGACGCGCGTGCCGGACTGGGCCAAGCGCTTGGGAGGACGGCGGCTATCCGCATCCGTTCCTGATGATGCAGATCACCAATGTCCGCTACCACGACAACGGCTCGCCGCAGGCCGGCGCTGCCCGATTTCATCCGCCGCTTCAACGAAGGCAACGCCTCGACCGGCGGCATCAAGCTGCGCTTCGGCACGATCACCGAGTTCTTCGACCGCGTCCGCGCAGCAGCCCGCCGACACGCTGCCGACGCTGCGCGGCGACTGGACCGACTGGTGGAATTTCGGCGCCGGCAGCACCGCGCACGAGACGGCGCAGGCGATGCGCGGCCAGCGCGACCTCGACGCGGCGCTCGCGGCTCGAAGCCTGGCATCCGGGCGAGCAGCCGCGCCGCCGCGCCATGCTGCACGACACCGCCCGCGACGGCCTCGCGCTCTATGCCGAGCACACCTGGGGCGCCGACCGCTCGATCAGCCACCCCTACTCGCCCGAGACGCGCACCCAGCAGTTGCTGAAGCTGGCGACCGCCGCCGAGGGCGCCAGCGTCGCCCGCATGCTGCGCCGCGACGGGCTCGAGCAACTGGCGATCGATGCCGGCGGCGACGAGCCGCGCCTGCTGGTCTTCAACCCGCACCCGTTCCCGGTCGACGCAGTCGCTGCGCCTGCCCTACCTGCCGCCGATGGCCGGCGCGCCCGATCCGCAGCGCGGCTTCGGCCTCGAGGACCTCGTGCCGCACCGGCCCCGTCCTCGCACCGCATCCAGCGCCAGGACGTGGTGATGTCCGACCTCTCGCGACGAGCGCGCCTACTGGACCGCGCCGATCGCCGTGCCCGGCGCTGTCCTACGTCACCATGCCGGCCGCCGAGCGTGCGTGCCGGCCGCTACCGGCACGCTCTCGCGCCAAGGACGGCGTGCTGTCCAACGGCCGCCTCACCGCTGACGCTCGACCGCGAAAGCGGTGGCGTCACCTCGCTGCAAGCTCGACGGCGTCGAATATGCCGGCGCCGCGGCCGAGGACCTGACGTTCGGCGTGCCGGTGCTGGAGCGCATCGCCTCCGGCATCCGCACCGACATGTTCGACCGTGGTCGAGCTCGAGTCGCCCGACTGGCACAAGGCCTGGCACACCGACTGGAAGGCCGAGCGCGACATGCCGGCACGCGTCACCGGCGACCAGCGCCGCCGTCGAGCGCGGCAGCGCCGAGCATCAGCGCAGGCGCTTCGATCTCGCCAACGGCGACAAGGTCGAGGTGATCTACCGCCTGCTGCCCGACGACCCGGCGCTGCAGATCGAGGCGATCGTCACCAAGCAGCCGCTCGCCGAGCCGCACGCGATCTACCTGCCGATGCCGACCGCGCTCGGCGCCGGCTGGGACTGCCGACTACGAGACCGGCGGCGCCGTCGGTGAAGCTCGACGACGAGCAGCTGCCCTATGCCAGCCGCCACTACATCACCGACGCAGCGCTTCATCCGCATCGCCGACGGCAAGCGCGAGCTGACCGTCGCCTGCCCGGATGCGCCGCTCTGGCAGGTCGGCGGCTTCACCTTCGGCCGCTTCGGCGATCCGGATGGCCGCGTCGACGCGCGAGCGCCCGACGCTCGCTCGCCTGGCTCACCAACAACTACTGGAGCACCAATTTCCAGGCCGACCAGGGCGGCGAGATCCGCTTCCGCTTCTGGCTGCTGCCCGGCCCGCGCGCAGGACCTCGGCACGCTCGGCGCAAGGCGCCCTCGCCCGCGTCGCAGCCGCTCGCCGCCCACCTCTACGCCGAGCGCGGCCCGGTGCAGCCACGAGGCCGCCACGCTGCTCAAGCCCGATCTCGGCACCGCTGCTGCTGACCCGCCTCGAGCCCGACGGCAACGGCGTCGCGCTGACCCTGCTCAACCCCGGCGACGAGCCGGTCGAGGCAACGGATCGGCGCCGGCAGCTTCAAGCCGGCACGCGCCAACCGCACGTCGCTGTCGGGCGAGGCCTGCGAGACCCTGCCGGTCGCAATGGCGAGGTCACGTCTGACGGTCGCACCGCGCGCCTGGACCCGCGTCGCCGTCTATCCGGCATAAGACCGACCGAACTGAAGGAGGAGGAGCCCATGAGCAAGATCAAGACGATCTACGTCTGCAACCATGCCCACACCGATATCGGCTTCACCGACTATCAGGAGCTGGCGCTGCGCCAGCATGGCGAGTTCGTCGGCCAGGCGCTCGACCTGATCGAGGCGACCGACGGCTATCCGGTCGAGGCGCAGTATCGCTGGACCGTCGAGACCACCGGCCCGTTCCTCAAATATCTGCGGCAGGCCAGCAAGGCCGAGATCGACCGCTTCCGCCACTGGCACGAGCAGGGCCGCATCGACATCGCCGGCATGCAGTACAACCTGACGCCGCTGCTCAATGTCGAGCAGATGCACCGCACGCTCTATCCGCTGCGCGCCATCCGCGACGAGTTCGGCTTCAAGGTCGAGGCGGCGATGCAGGACGACGTCAACGGCGTCTCCTGGCTCTATCGCCGATCTGCTCGCCGACCTCGGCATCAAGTTCTACACCGCCGCCATCAACCCGATCCGCGGCGCCCGGCCGAAGCCCTTCCCCGGCGCCTTCCGCTGGCAGGGGCCGAGCGGCAAGCAGGTGCTGGCCTGGAACGGCTATCACTACCTGTTCGGCCGCAGCCAGGCCGGCCTCGGCAACTGGGATCTGGTCGACCGGCTGCTGCCGCGCTGGATCGACGAGCTCGAGAACGACCGACCTATCCGTTCGATTTCCTCTACTGCGAATCGACCCATCCGGTGCGCGTCGACAACGGCCCGCCGGACGCCGCGCATGCCCGATTTCGTCAAGCGCTGGAACGACGAGGGCCGGCCCTACCGGATGGAGTTCATCACCGTCACCGATTTCGGCCGGCTGCTGCGAAGCGAAGTACGGCCAACGCCATCGGCACGCAGCGCGGCGACTGGACCGACCATTGGGCCGACGGCGTCGGCTCGAGCGCCTTCGAGGTCGGCGTCAACCGCGCCGCGCACGAGATCGTCGGCATCGGCGAGAGCGCTCGAAAGCTGGCGCCGCAGCCAGGGCGCCGAGCGACTGGAACGCCGCACCGCGCCGACCGACACCTATGAGATCATGACGCTGTTCGACGAGCACACCTGGGGCGCCTATTCCTCGGTCGAGGCGCCGCACTCGCTGTTCAGCCAGGCGCAGTGGAACCGCAAGGCCGGCTTCGCCTACACCGCCGCCATGGAAGGCCACAACGCCGTCGCGCGGGCCGCCAATGCGCTGGCCGCGCCGCTCGGCACCAAGGGGCCGGAGGGCATTTTCAACCTCGGCAATCTCGACCCGGAGGAGGCCTTCAAGCCCTCGGGCATCGACGAGCTGCTGGTGTTCAACACGCTGCCCTGGGAGCGCAAGGTCATCGTCGAGGAGCCCGAGCCGCGCGGCGGCGCCGCCCCGGTCGGCATGCTCGACACCTTCTTCAACCGCGGCAGCACCTGGGGCGGGCCGCGGCCCTATCCCGACGATCCGCCGCGTCGCCGGCACCATCCCGCCGATGGGCTATGCCTTCCTCGATCTCAAGGACGGCGTGCCCGCCGGCGACCTCAAGGCCGCCGGCGACACCATCGAGAACGCGCATTACCGCGTCCGCATCGACGCCAGGACCGGCGCCATCGCCGAGCTGTTCGACAAGGCGCAGGGCCACGATTTCGCCGGCAAGTACCAGGGCTGGGGACCGGGC
>CAVPUP010000010.1:0-456879 GCA_963708965.1 uncultured Alphaproteobacteria bacterium
AACTGGCGTCGCACTTCACGCCGTGCACCATCCCGAATGGCTGCGCCGGTGAAGACTGGTACGGGTTCGACCCCGTGGCCGCCAAGGCGCTCCTTGCCGAGGCCGGCTTCCCCGACGGCTTCAAGACCAAGATCTACTACCGCGACGTGTTCCGCACCTACCTGCCCGAACCCAGCACCATCGCGGTAGAGTTCCAGTCGCAGCTCAAGGCCAATCTCGGCATCGACGCGGAAGTCGCCCCGATGGAATTGGCGAGTTCATCGGCCAGGCCAGCGCCGGCAAGCTCGACGGCTTCTACCTGCTGGGCTGGGGCGCGGATTACCCGCACGTCACCAACTTCCTCGACTACCACTTCGGCCAGGACACCCAGCAGTTCGGTGCCTCCCTGCCGGAAATCTACGAGCCGCTGGCCAAGGGCTCGGCGATCGCCGACGTTGAGGAAGCCAAGCCGATCTACGAAGCAGCCAACAACGCCATCCGCGAACTCGTGCCGATGGTGCCGATCTCCCATGCTGCTGCCGGTTCGGCCGCCCGGGCCTACGTCAAGAACGCCGGCTACCGTCCGTTCGGCGCCAAGCAGTTCAGCCTCGTCGATCCGGGCAAGGACACCATGGTGGTCATGCAGAACGCCGAGCCGATCAGCCTCTATTGCGGCGATGAGAGCGATGGCAAGTCGACGCTCGTCTGCACGCAGCTCACCGAGACGCTGCTCGACTACGCTCAGGACAGCGGCGATATCGTCGGCGGTCTTGCCACGAGCTGCGACCCGAATGCCGATGGTACCGAGTGGGTCTGTCACCTGCGCGAAGGCGTGAAGTTCACCGACGGTTCGGATTTCGACGCCAATGACGTCGTCGCCTCCTACGCTGCCGGCCTCGACGCCTCGAGCCCGACGCATGTCGGCAATACCGGTGCGTTCGACTACTTCGCGAGCCTCTGGGGCATCATGAACGCCCCGGCCGCCAAGTAAGGTCGTTCCCTTGGAGAGGCGGGCGTTCCGGCGCCCGCCTCATCCGTTCTTGCCCGGTTAGATAGGCCCCATGCTTGGATACGCGATCAAACGGCTGCTCAGCGCCATTCCCGTCTTGTTTGGCATCCTGGTCGTCACCTTCTCCCTCGCCCGCCTGATCCCGGGCGATCCGTGCAAGTCCATGCTGGGCGACAAGGTCAGCGCCGCGACCTGTGCGGAGTTCGTGCGCCATTTCGGCCTCGACCAGCCCATTCCGGTGCAGTTCCTCTACTACCTGCGCGATATCGCCCAGGGTAATTTCGGCAATTCCATCCGCTTTTCCCGCCCGGTGACGCAGATCATCATCGAGCGCCTGCCCATGACGATGGAGCTCGCCATCCTGGCGCTCATCGTTGCCACCCTCGCCGGCATCGCCATCGGCATCTTCGCGGCGCGGCGCCACAACACTGTGGCCGATGTCGGCACGATGGCGCTGGCGAATGTCGGCATCGCCATGCCGATCTTCTGGCTCGGCCTGATGATGGCTTACCTGTTCGGCGTCATGCTCAAGGGCACACCCCTGTGGCTTCCGCCCTCGGGCCGCCTCACCGCCGGCCTCAGTTCCGTACCCTTCTACGAGGTGTGGCACTGGGACTTGGCCAAGGACACGTTCGGCGCCAAGTTCTTCGAGTTCGTCTCCAACTTCTACATCTTCAATGCGCTCATCACCGGGAACTGGGCCATCTTCATCGACGCGCTGCGGCACATGGTGCTGCCGGCGCTCGCCGTGGCCACCATCCCGATGGCGGTGATCGCCCGCATGACCCGCTCATCACTGCTCGACGTGCTGGGGCGCGACTATGTCCGCACCGCGCGGGCGAAGGGCGTGCCCGACAACAAGGTGGTGCGCCGCCATGCGCTCGGCAACGCCATGCTGCCCGTGGTGACGATCCTCGGACTGCAGATGGGCGCTCTGCTCAGCGGCGCCGTGCTCACCGAGACGGTGTTCGGCCTCGCCGGCGTCGGCCGCATGCTGGTCGAGGCGATCTTCGCCCGCGACTACCCCATCGTGCAGGCCTTCACGGTGATGATCGCCACGATCTACGTCGTGGTGAACCTCATCGTCGACCTCTCCTACACCTACCTCGATCCCCGCGTCCGGCCGCAGTAGAACCTGATATGACGAGCCTCAACTCCGCCAGCGCCAATGCGGCCGCCATCCTCATCGAAGACGGGCTTCTCGGTGACCCCGTGCCGCTGTGGAAACAGACCCTCAAGCGCCTCATCCGCAAGCGCTCGGGCCAGGTCGGTCTGTTCCTCATCGGCTTCATGGTGCTGGTCGCCATCTTCGCACCGGTCATCGCCCCCTACGATCCCAACCAGGTGCTGATCGGCGTCGAACAGGTGAAGCGCCGCGACCCGCCCTGCGTCCACATGTTCGGCTGCGATGTCGCGAAACCCCAGCACATCATGGGCATCGACGGCAATTCGCGCGATGTTTTCTCGCGTCTCGTCTACGGCTCGCGCATCAGCCTGATGATCGGCATCGTGACCGTCTCGGTGGCGCTGATTGCCGGCGTGCTGCTGGGAGCCATTGCGGGCTATTTCGGCGGCTGGACCGACAACATCATCATGCGCTGCATGGACGTGATTCTCGGCTTCCCATCCCTGCTCCTCGCCATCGCCATCGTGGCGGTGCTCGGGCCAGGTATAGTCAACGCCCTGCTCGCCATCTCGGTGGTCTCGGTGCCGGGCTATGCCCGCGTCACGCGGGCCAGCGTGCTCTCGGTGAAGTCCGCAGGATTTCGTCGCGGCGAGCCGCGTGCTGGGCGGCAGCAAGTGGCGCATCCTCTTTACCCGAGTGCTGCCCAACGCGCTGACCCCCATCGTCGTGCTGGCGACCATGGGCGTGGCCAGCGGCATCCTCGAAGCAGCAGGACTGAGCTTCCTGGGGCTGGGCGCGCAGCCGCCGACGCCCGAATGGGGCACCATGCTGGGCACCGAGAAGGACCAGATGTTCTCCTCGCCCCATCTCGTCTTCTTCCCCGGCATCGCCATCGTCATCACGGTGCTCGGCTTCAATCTCCTGGGCGATGGGCTGCGCGATGCACTCGATCCCCGCCTCAACAGCTGAGGGCGGCGCAATGAGTGATCCCATCCTCCAGGTGCGCGACCTCAGCACCGTCTTCACCACCCGCTCGGGCGTGGCCCGCGCCGTTGACAAGGTCAGCTTCGAGCTCAGCGCCGGCGAGACGCTGTGCATCGTCGGCGAGAGCGGCTGCGGCAAGTCGATCACGGCGCTCAGCGTCGCCGGGCTCGTCCCCTATCCGGGCCAGGTGACCGGCGGCGAAGTGCTGCTCGGCGGCGTCGACCTGCGCCGCATGACGCCGGCCGAGACCAGCGACATCCGCGGCAACCGCCTGTCGATGATCTTCCAGGACCCCTCGTCCTCCCTCAATCCCGTGCACACGGTGGGCCGGCAGATCGCCGAGGTCTATCGGCTGCACAAGGGCATGAACGCCAAGGAAGCGCGAGGCCGCTGCCACAAGACTGCTCGCCGCCGTGGGCATCCCCGACCCGGCGCGGCGCATGAAGGCCTATCCGCACGAAATGTCGGGCGGCATGGCGCAGCGCATCATGATCGCGATGGCGCTCGCCTGCGAGCCGCAGGTGCTGATCGCCGACGAGCCGACCACGGCGCTCGACGTCACCATCCAGGCCCAGATCCTCGACCTGATGCGCCAGTTGCAGGCCGACTACGGCACGGCCATCATCCTCATCACCCACGATCTCGGCGTCGTCGCCGAAATGGCCGACCACGTGGCGGTGATGTATGCCGGCCAGATTGTCGAGCATGCGGACGTGCGGACGCTGTTCCGCTCGCCCAAGCATCCCTACACCCAGGCGCTGCTGCGCTCGGTGCCGAGCATGGACGCTAGCCGCGACATGCTCGAGATCATCGAGGGCCGCGTACCGCAACTGACCAACCTGCCCCAGGGCTGCCTCTTCGCTCCGCGCTGCGCTGTCCGCCGCGAGGCCGGCGAGCCGCGCTGCACCACAACGGTGCCGGCCCTGTTCCCGCTAAGCGACGACCACGGCGCCCGGTGCTGGGTCACCGCCGCACCGACCGGCGAGACACGTGAAAAGGCGGAACTGGCATGAGCCCCCTGCTGGAACTGCACGGCATCCACAAGGAGTTCGTCATCCGGGGGGGCGCCTTCCAGCGCGTCGTCGGGCACGTCACCGCGGTCACCCACATCGACCTTGCCATCGAGAAGGGCCGCACCCTGGGTGTGGTCGGCGAGAGCGGCTGCGGAAAATCCACGCTGGCCCGCATCGTCATCGGCCTCCATCCGCCGACGCGCGGCGAGGTGGTCTTCGACGGCAAGAAGATCAGCGGCGGCCCCAACGGCGTGGATGTCGCCGCGAGCAGCCGCATCCAGATGGTGTTCCAGGACCCCTATTCCTCGCTCGATCCACGCGTGCCCGTTGGGGTCTCGATCGGCGAGGGCCTCGTCATCCACGGGATCGGCGATGCGGCGAGCCGGCGCCAGGCCGTTGGCGAGATCCTGCAGCGCGTCGGGCTGCCGAAGCAGGCGGCCGACCGCTACCCGCACGAGTTCTCGGGCGGCCAGCGCCAGCGTATCGGCATCGCCCGCGCCCTGATTCTCGACCCGGAGCTATTGATCTGCGACGAGCCGACCTCTGCGCTCGACGTATCGGTGCAGGCGCAGATCCTCAACCTGCTGAGGGTGCTGAAGGACCAACTTGAGCTCACCATGATGTTCATCTCCCACAACCTCGCGGTGGTGCGCCACATCGCCGACGACGTGATGGTGATGTACCTCGGCCATGCGGTCGAAGTGGCGCCGGCCGACGAGCTTTTCGCTCGCCCGCGCCACCCCTATACGCAGGCCCTGCTCTCCGCGACCCCCATCGCCGACCCCGACCAGCGCGGCAAGCGGGTCAGGTTGACGGGCGAGCTGCCATCCCCGCTCAACCCGCCCAGCGGCTGCCCTTTCAATCCCCGCTGCCCGTTGGCGGACGACCGTTGCCGGTCGGAGATGCCCGCTCTCCTTGCATCTGGCCCTGCACGCGTCGCATGCCATGCCGTCGCCGAAGGCCGCGCGTCGTCACTGGCGGCTCTGGCGTCCGAGGCGGTGTAGGCGCTGCGGCACGATCCCATCTCGCGCGTGGAGGAACAACGACAGCCTTCGAGGGGACGTTTTCGCCCGCGGGCAGTGGCCTGTTGGTGTTTCCGTCGAGAGCTGCTTGGGCTGCCTTGTGCGGATACACCGCTGTCTTCACCATCATGCGATACGCGTTCAGCATGCGGTCCCCCTTGGCAAAAGCACCTTAGCGACCGCGACGCCCTGCCGAGCAGCGTCGGCTGGGCGCCGAACCACCCTAACCCTAGGGCGGTTTCCTGAGTTCCGCTATGCGCCCCACAAGCGGTCCTTGTCCCATCATCCTCACATCAAGTCGCGCCAACGGCGGTTAACCTGCCGGGGCCATCACCTTGCGCCGGGTGTCCTTGCCTCAGGTTCGCTCCGCCGCAGTGGCGAGCAGTTCGGACGCCACGTCGGCGTCCGTTGCGTCGTCGAAGGTCGGCGGTTCCGCCTCGGCTTCATGCTTGGGTTCGACCATCAGCAGGCCGACGATGACCAGGGCCAGAGCGCCCCAGGTGAGCATCGGGACGGACTCTCCCAATAGCAGCATGCTCCAGCCGATGCCGGCTGCCGTGCTCGCATAGGCCACCTGGCTTGCGAACACGGCCCCGGTTGTCGTGACCAGCAGCATGAAGAGCAGCATCGCGAGATTGGCGGCAGTGGCCATCAGTATGACGATGAGCCCGGTCTGACCGGCCAGCAGCTCGATCGGCACAAAGTCGTTCGAGACTACGGCGATAGGAATGAGCATGACCACTGATACGACCTGGACGAGCCCGAACAGCGCGATCGTGTCGATCCGCGCCGGCCGGCGTTCGGCAAGGAAGAGGTCCTCCACGGCGTAGGTGACGGGAATCAGCAGGGCGATGCCCAGCCAGATCCAGCTGGCGGAGGTGTCGACCGGCATCCCGAAGAGCAGGATCACGACAATGCCCGCAAGGCCGACGCCGAGGCCGATGAAGCGCTTCACGTTCGGAACCTCGGTCCGCATCAGCGCGGCGAACAGGAAGACGAAGAAGCCCTCGAGGACAATGACGATCGAGACGATGAAGGCCGGCAGCTGGCTTGCCATCCAGTAGACCAGCACCTGGTTGAGCACCGCGCTGATGAGCGCGAACAGCAGGATGAAACTGATGTCGCCACGCCCCAGGCTGCCCAGGCGCGGCAGGGTGCTCCGCCTGGCACTGATGCCGATGCACAGGGCCGCGCCGAGCACATCGATGAGGATGGCGAGGCCCACCGGGTGCGCCTCCACCGAAGACGCCATCTTGGCCAGCGGAACGACCAGTCCCCACAAGGCGCCGCAGGCGATGAGCAGCAGCGCGCCCCGGAAGGTGCGGATGCTCTGGCGGAGCTTGCGTTCGCGCTCATAGACGCTTTGCGCCATGGTCGAGAACACCTTGGCGAGCGTGCCCAGGCTGTCGGGCCGCACGGAAACGTCCTGGATGCCGAGCTTTTCGGGATTGAACCTGCCCATCTCGAGCGTCGTCGCTGCGCGGGTCAGCTTGGCCACCTGCCGCAGATACTCCTTCTCGTTGTCCCTGAGCCGCTTCTTCTCGATGCAGGTGGAGAGTCGCGCCTTGAGCAGGGAGAGTTCGAAATCCTTGGGCAGGAAATCCTCGGCTCCCAGCTCGATCGCCCTGACCACGCTCGGCATCTCCTCGTCGAGGGCCGAGATGACGATGACTGGCAGATCGCGCGTATGGGCCGACGACTTGAGTGCCCTCAGCACCTCGAAGCCATCCATCTCGGGCATCACGATATCGAGCAGGATGAGATCGAAGACGGTTTTGGCGATCCGCTCCAAGGCTTCGGCCCCGCTCGCCACCGCTTCGGCGGCGTGCCCCAGGGAGGTCACGGCCTTTGTCAGCTTGGTCCTGACCATCGCAGAGTTGTCGACGATGAGGACCCTGCCCCCCGCGCTCATGACGCTACCCGGGGGTAGAACATGCTTCGGAGCACCGCGGCGGCCGCGCCGAAGGCGTCCCTCACCGCCTCGACGTCGACGGCGTCCGGAAGCCCACCCGCCGCGCATCGCGCCTCGATGTCGGCACAGATGTCGGCGAGTTGCCTCGCTCCAAGGTCCCTGGCGTTCGACTTGAGGGAGTGCGCCGCCCGGCGCACCGCCGGGAGGTCCAAAGCCCGGTAAGACGCAGACAGCGCTTCTACAATTTGCGCGCCTTCCTCGAGAAAAGAATCCACGAGTTCCAGCAGATCGGCTTCCTCGCCGCCGACTATCTCGCGCAGCTTATTGAGCGCCTGCCTGTCAATGACCAAAGCGCCCTCGCTGCATGACGTCACCTGGCGCCCTGTATATTGATTTTCGCCCACCTTTTCTTGGATGGCGCGGACTTAGTTTGTCAATGGAGCGAAGCGAAGAGTACCAGCTAATTGAACTGCACGAATGACTGGCCCTGCGACCTATTCCATGAACATTACGCCGACGAGGTGACTTTGAAGGCTCGCTTCAACGACGCGACGAGCTCCTCGACGTGCAGCGGCTTGCTGACATAGTCATCGAAACCTGCCTGCAAATAGCGCTCGCGGTCGCCGGACATGGCATTGGCGGTGAGCGCGACCACATATGGCCCCGCACCCGCGACAGCGGCCCGGATGAGCCTCGTCGCCTCGACGCCATCCATGTCGGGCATCTCGATATCCATGAAGATGACGTCGTGCGCGCCCTCGCCATGGCGGGCGACCGCCGACCGGCCATCCAGGGCCAGGTCCGTCTTGTAGCCCAGGCGCTCGAGCACCTTGGAAGCCAGTTTCCGGTTGGTGGCATTGTCATCGACCACAAGGATCCGCAGCGGGTAGTTGCTTGCCGTCTCCGCGAGGGCGACACCGTTCGCCTGCTCCGGCCTGTCGATGCGCAGGGGAGCGCCGGCAAGGATCGCCATCAAGGCATCGAGCAGCGGCGAGGCCTTGATCGGCTTGGTGAGCATCACCGCGAACTCGGCGCTTTCCAGCTCCCGCTTGCGGTGCTCGGAGAGGGCGACCATCGAGCGCAGCAGCAGGAGTGGCACGTTGCCCCCGGCCTGGATCTGCCTCGCGAGTTCGATCCCGTCCGTTCCGGGCAGGTCCATGTCGAGCACGATGGCGTCGAAGACCTCGCCCCGGGCGAGCCGTGCCAGCGCATCGGCAGCGGAACCGCTCGCCTGGGCGAGCATGCCCCACGCCTCGGCATGCTGGCTGACGATCCGCTGGTTCGTGGCATTGTCGTCGACGACCAGCAGCCGTTTGCCCGAGAGTTGACGTTCCGGCGGCGACGCCTCGGCGACGGCTGGCGCGGGTGGCGTGCTGAGCGTGAACAGGAAGGTGGTCCCCTCCCCTTCGGTGCTCGCCACCCGCACCTCGCCACCCATCAGCTCGACCAGGCGCTTGCTGATGGCGAGGCCGAGTCCGGTCCCGCCATACCGACGGGTGGTCGAGGCGTCCACTTGGCTGAACGACTTGAACAGGCGGTCCATGCGGTCCTTGGGGATGCCGATCCCGGTGTCCCTGATCGCGAACTGCAGCGTCACCTTGACGTCTGCGCCTTCTCCGCCGGCCGCCCTAGAGACGGAGAGCACCACCTCGCCGGCCTCGGTGAACTTGACGGCATTGTCGAGGAGGTTGAGCAGCACCTGGCGCAGCCGGTCGGGGTCGCCAACGATCACTGTCGGGCATGCCCGGCTCGACAGCATAGCCGAGATCGAGTCCCTTTTCGGCTGCGCCTGCGGGGCCACCAGGTCGATCGCACTCTCGAGGCATTCGCGCAGGTCGAACGGACGGAGGTCGAGGTCGAGCTTGCCCGCCTCGATCTTGGAGAAATCGAGGATGTCGTTGATGATCGTCAGCAGCGCTTCGGCGCTGCTCGTTGACCGTCCGGCCGAGTTCGCGCTGCTCGGCGTTGAGCTTGGTGTCGAGCAGCAGGTTCGATCATGCCGATGATGCCGTTCATCGGCGTGCGGATTTCGTGGCTCATGGTGGCGAGGAAGGCGCTCTTGGCCTCGATTGGCGGCCTCGGCCGCCTCCTTGGCCTGCTGCTGCGAGCGCGAGAGCTGCAGCGTCTCGGTGTAGAGCTGCGCGTTGTGCAGCGCTGCGCCGGCATTGGCGGCGATGGTCGAGAGCAAACGCACGGAATCATCGTTGAACATTCCTTCCCGCGTTGTGCTCTGCACGCTGATCACGCCCATGGTCCCCCGCGTCGTCTTGATCGGAACGCCGAGGTAGGAGAGCGCATCCTTGCCCACGCGCGTCGCCCCGATCTGGGCGCTGCGTTCGTCGAGGTCCTGGTTGATGAGCAGCGGCTCGCCGGTTTCGATGATCTTGCTGGTCAGCCCCTCGCCGAGCGTGAGCGTCGTGAAGGACTCCCCGTACTGGTAGGGGAAATGAATGAGGCGACTGTCTGGATCGAGCAGCGCCACGTAGACGATGTCGGCATTGAAGATGTCGCGCATCTGGTTGCCGATGAGTTGGATCGTGCCGTCGAAGTCGGCTTCGGCGATGAGCGCCTGGCTGACCTTGCCGACGGCGCCGAGCTCGGCCGCGCGCCGCTCGGTCTCCTTGAGCAGGCGCTGCGTCTCGTCGAACAGGCGGGCGTTGGCGATGGCGACGCTCATGCTGGTCGAGAGGCCCTGCAACAGCCGTACATGCGTCTCGTTGAAGGCGTCCTGCTGGTAGCTCTGCACACTGACAACGCCCAGGACCTCATCGCCGGCAATGATCGGAACGCCGAGATAGGACTCCGTCCGGTCATCTTCGGTTGGTATGAGGGCACCGAGCGCCACCTGGTCGTCGGTCGAACGGAGCATCAGCGGCTGGCCGGTAAGAATCACCTTGGAGGTCAGCCCCTCGCCCATCGCAAACGGCTCCGGCTCCCTGTAGGTGCCGGAGAATGCATAGGGAACCGTGATCAGTCCGGACTCGCGATCCTTGAGCAGGATCTCGACCACCTCGACCGAGAAGATCTCACGCACCTTGTCCCCGACGATGCGGGTGACCGTCTTCACGTTCAGCGTCTTGGCCATCGCCTCGCCGACGCTGTTGAAGATAGCTATCTCCTTGACGCGCTGATCGATCTCCTGGGAATGGCTGACGAGCCTCCGCGCCAGAGCCGCGATATCGTCGTCGCCGTTCGCCAGGGCCCTGAGCGCCGCGAGGTCGCCCGCGCCCGCCGCCGCCGCGCTCAGCTGGCGAAGGCGCTGTGCGAGAGACCAATCGAACACCTGCCCATCGGCTTTGGTCATGCTCTCTCCCCTACCCCATCGCAGCAGAGTGTTAGACTCCGACACCCCGCCGTCAATCGTAAGGAGATAACTGCCTTCCGGCGGCTTGCTCGCACATCGGGCTCATCCTTCCCTGCTGGTCAGCCGGCGACTGTCGGGCGGCGTCGGTCGCCCGAGCGTTGCAGCTGCCAAGCGCAGCACCTACTTGATCGACATGACGTCGAACCCGACCAACTGCAGAGACCTGACCACGTCGTGGACGCTCCCGTATGCCGCCCGGCTGGGCTCATCGGTTCGCTCGAAAGGCATCTACCTCGAGGTCCGCGCGCGTTTGCCGGTCGCGGCGCGTAAGTCTCTCACCGTTGCGGCGGGCGAACTCACGCTGCGCATGCCTCAGGACGCCACCAGCGAGTTTGCGAGAGCATCTGCAGTGGTCTCCAAGGCCCTCGAGGGCATCGAGAGCCTGCCGGTGATACCCCGCGAGATCGAAGACATCCTGGGGATTTCGGCCAGCGAGCGACATCGGTGGCTCAAGGACGGCCGCTTGCCGAGCGCTGGCACTCGCACAGTGAAGCTTCGTGGCCGGGCACAGAAGATCACCTTCCACGTCTTCGACCCGCGTATGGTGGAGGACATTCTCGACCGGGGCGTGATCGACACCTGGCGCGAGGACGACGCCGAGAAAGCCGCTGAAAACAGGCGCAGGGCAGCCTGGAAGGCGAAGCTGACCCGTGCTCGGAAGAAGAGCGGTCAGACCTCACCTCAATCCGACAGCGAGGGTGCGGAGGATCGTTTGAAGCTGCGCGGTTGGGCGGAGTTCGAGCGCGACGGGCTATTGCGCTGACCGCGGGTGTCCGCTGTGCGCCCAGAAGCGGTCATTCTATTGCAGCCCTTCAGATAGACGTCTTGTAGGTCAGCGTTGCTGGCGCACGGATTCTCGTAGGGCTGGGCGTGCACACCGGCGCCCCTGACCTGGTTGCGCGACTAATGCCCTAGGGGATTGGCGGCAGGTCCGGTGCATCCAGCCCGCTGAAGGGATCGCGCCAGGCATCGATCGCCTCCAACCGCTGGTACCAGGCGGCGATATTGCGATAGTCGTTCATCGGCAGGCCGGCGAGATCCGCATATGGCAGGACGGAGGCCATACGGAAGTCGGCATAGGAAATGCCGTCCGCCATCAGCCACTCACGTGTCGCAAGGTGCGCATCGAGCACCGCAGCTGCGTCTGCGAACCCGCGCAGCCCGTGGCTGACGAAGCCCGCGTCAACCGGTCCAAGGGCATAACGCTGCTTGGTGACGCGCTCGAAATGAACCTTGTCGCACGCATCGACGAAGTTCCAGTGCGCCCAACTCAACCAGCGGATCATGTCCGGCAGGCTGCCGCCCGACCTCCAGAACCGGGAGCCGACGAACTGGCTCAACCGGCACGCAATGGCGTCGGCCTCCCACAGGGATTGTCCGTGCTCCTCGACCAGAATCGGCAGGCGCAGGTTCGGGTTCAATTTCCGAAACCTGTCGCTGTGGGCGGGATCAACGGGAGCGGCGAACTCATATCGCAGCGGCGCCTGCAGATAGCGGGCAGTCGCCACGGCCAAGCGCGGATTGTAGTTGCGGCTGAAGTAGAGCGTGATCATCGGCAAGGTCCCCCAGTCCAAAAGCCCTGGCGGAACCGTATCACGCAAAATGTGAACGTCCGTTGCTCCGTTTGCCAAATTGGTTCCCGCCCGAGCTGGCGGTGCGTTCCGTCCGTTGATCTCGACGCTCTTCAAGTCCAGAAGGTAAACGGCGCCGATGTCTAGCCGGTAGCAGCTGCGGAGGCGTGGCTGACCGCGCTGCTCGCGTGGCGCCAGGCAGTCAAACCAGAGTCCCCTTCGGGCCAGGAGCGGTCCTTGTCCCACACGGCTACGGTTCCTATGGGTGCGCTGGCCGATAGCCGAAGTTCTCAAGGCGCATCAAGCGTCGTTCGGTAGAGAACCACCAATCAAGCCCGGCACTCCTGATCCCTATGTGCCACCCAAGTGATGAGCCTGAACGATGAGCGGTGTCTTCTTTCGCCCCCAAGGCCCATCTGGCGACGAAGTCGCCCGCCAGCGCAAGGTCGCAGCCCCGGCGCAATGTCACAACGGGAGTGCGGTTGAGGTATCCTCACGCCGAGGCCCCCCACCCTAACCTCGGGGTGAGGTACCGGCCGCTCGGATGTCCGCTAATGGGATGGACCGGCTGCTTCCCCCGCGGCGCGGTCCTAGACTGCTCCGCCTTCAACCGAAGAAGCAGCCCATGGACCCACTGTTGCACCGCTCGCCTCGATTGGCGTCGATATCGCAAGGAACTCTTCCACCTCGTCGGCTTCGGCACTGACGGCAAGATCGCGTTCCGCCGCAGGATCAGGCGGCTGGCGCTGATCGAGACGTTCAAGAACCTGCCGCGCTGCATCGTCGACATGGAGGCCTGCCTACTCGCCATGCGCTCGGTCCGTATCCGTTCATCGACGTTAGCTGTACGGCATGTTCAGTGAGAGTTCAGGCGAGCACATCAACCATGCCCCCCGTCAACATAGGGGACTCGCCATGAACCGCATCGTCCGGATCTCAGTACTCGCGCTTGTACTTACGATCATCATCTCTCCGGTGGTGGTCAGCGCCAAGCCCAACACCGGCAGCTACAACAAGAGTTCGGAGGCCTTCAAGCGGCAGACGGACTGCATGATGTACAAGGAACTGCTGAAGTCCGCTGAAGAGGAGGCGGACAAGCGGGCAGGAACCAAAGGAGCCAAGCGCTACGCCGACGAGGCCGACAAGTGGTGGGCCATGGGCGAGAAGCTCGGCTGCTCCTGGGCGAAGTGAGGGCGAGGCAGCCCTCCCCTTGTTCTTCTTGACGAACGGCCTTCTGACAGCTCCAGACGCCGCCAGCGACGCGTGCCGCTCAATAAAGGGACGTCTGTTGCTCCATCGAAAGACTGTCGATGCCGCCTGACAAGAACGCCTGCGCGGCGCCGTAGTGCCTACGCTCGATGCCAGCGACAAGCGCTACTACCGGTGCGAGCCACTTTGACAGATCGAAGGTCCGATACGCGTGTCTAGAAAGCGGACGTCTGCGTCAGGGCCCCGGATCATGCCGGTGGGAAGGAGCCGCACTACCAAGCCGGCACCGCCCACGGCACTTAAGCAGATGGTCTACGCACTTCTGTTTACTGGTAGCTGCCCGAACACCAAGCGGTGCTCTCCATCCAGCCGCCGGCCTCTGTAAGCCAGTGGCGTTGGGCGAAGTTGGCCCCGCTGGATGAACGCACGGTCAGGACGTTGGTCCCGCCGTTGTTCCAAGCAGCGCCGATATCGGTGCGCCCGTCACCATCAAAGTCACCAGGGAACCACCGAACTCCGGGCCCCCAGCCGCCGTCCCGGACACTCCAGTGCGCGGCCGAACGGAACTTGGTACCGGTCGAGCGGAAGACATCTATCGAGTTTAGACCGATGTCATTCCACATCTCAGCAATGTCGGCACGACCGTCGCGATTAAAGTCGCCGGCAACAAACACTGAGGCGTTCCACCAATGGCCAGCATCTATCAGCCAATGTTCATGGCTGAAACGATCACCCAATGAGCGGCGCACGGTGAGGGTAGCCTTCCCCTCGTTATTCCATGCCGCAGCGATATCGGTCTTGCCGTCACCATCGAAATCGCCGGCCATCCATTTCACTTCATCGCCCCAACCGCCATCCCTGTCAGTCCACTGCGTCCATCCCGGGAACTTGGTGCCGTCGGATAGGTAGACCGCAATCGAAGCCATGCCACCATTGTTCCAGATGCCAGCGAGATCGGACTTGCCATCGCCGTTGAAGTCACCAGAAACCCATTTGGTGGTCGGCATCCATCCGCCGGCGTTGATGAGCCAGTGCTGTTGACTGAAACCAGCTCCATTTGAGCGTCGCACAGTCAGGACATTCGATCCGCCCTGGTTCCAGATCGCGGCAATGTCTGATTTTCCGTCGCCATCAAAGTCCCCTGAGGCCCATCGCACTTCATCACCCCAGCCACCGTCCTGAATCGCCCACTGAGACCAGCCGATGAACTTGGTGCCGTCCGACGGATAGACCGCAAAGGTGGCTAAGCCGGCGTTGTTCCAAGCAGCAGCGAGCGATGCACGTTTGGTGAGTGGAGCGGACTCGCAGGAATTGAAGTTAGGAACGTTGCGGATCCTTGTCCCATAGATGCGCTGGACACCGTCGATGTCGATGTCAGTGAGCAGGCCGGTGCCATTCCCATCGCGGTTGCAGTAGTTCATCACCGAGTCCCGATCGTAAACGTTGATGCTCACGGGGTTCCCTGAGGTGTCTACTGAATCGCTGCAGAACTCCCGCGCCCTCATTGCCTGGCGCATCCTGTTCATGCCTGAAGCCGAGTACGTGGCCGAACTCGTGCACGCCAACATACTCGACCCGGTTCAGGTCGGCGGTCCCATCAGGATTGAAGCTAAAGTTGACGCCTGGGTCATTGTCGGCCGCGGTACTGAGCGCGGCCGTGCCCTCGTAAGCGCTTCCTCCCGCTCCCGAGTCTGCCGTGCCCTGGGGGCGGACGCGTACCCGGACGAACTGTGCATCGCCAGTGGTGGGGCAGCTAGGCGCCCAGGTGAACGTCACGTTCGCATGCCACTGCCATGTGTTGGTCACGGCATTCTGGACGATGGCCTTCTCGCGATCAAAGCCAGCCGTTTCCCAACACACCGGAACGGTATTGCCCATGCCGGTCCAGTTAGTGATCCCTGGCGCTGTCGTTAGGGGCTGAGAAGTTGTTCCAATGTTCTCCTGCCCGTAGGCACCCCATTCGAGCGACACAAAAAATAGGAGCGCTATCGTACATAAATAGTGGTTCCGCAACTTACCCTCCATAGAGTTTCGCTGCCCCCTGCATTACCAATACACGGGCGCAACAATTAGTAACGGTCCCAGTTAGGACTAGCGCAAGCTATAGGGGCCCCAGTTGGTTGGCTTGGACATGTCGCTCCGTCAGAACCTTGCCTCGGTCCCGAGCTGGAAAATCGCAAATTCGATGAGGAGAACTCGACGCGCGGAACCAAGAGGCACTACTCGCAGCAACCCGATGCCCAGCGTTCGATTGCCGACCGGCTGATCGCGGCTCAATCGCCTTCGACATACGCAGCAGAGGCGCTGCCTCACTTTCTCGTGGTCATCAAAGACAGCAACCGCGCCTTTGCGCTCGCTGACTCGACGAACTTCCCCACATCTGTCCAATCCGAATTTGGAAGGCGTCGCCTACCTTGGCGCGACTTCGCTCAGCCTTCCGTTTGGCCGCAAACGAGAGTAACTTCGATCGCCTGCTCGGCGAGGCGACGAGTTCATTCGGCGGGCACCAGAGCTGGCCATTCTACTTGGCGATGCGGATTCCTATCGCCGTCTCGTAGCCGACCGCGCCGGCTTTCCAATCGATCACGCAGACCCCGGCTGGATATCTTCGTAAGTAACGCTGCCGGTCGTCCGATCAGGAAGGTCTGCTCATGCCGATCGATCAGCGATTGCCCTGGTTGGAGGGCCGCCTTGATGTCTCGTCGGACCTGCGCCAGGCGTTCCGATGGCGGCGAAACGTCACCGTCCTTCTTCAGCACGTCGGTGACCAGCTTTCCTGCCGCAGCTTTCGCGGCTTTCCCTTGGTATGCTGGGATATGTACGCCAGCAGGGCCTGGGGAAGAGGCCCGGGCAGTGAAAGGACAACATCTTCTTGCCCAGGGTCCCCTGATGCAGTTCCTCAAGACACCGCAACGTGGCACATCGCGGATGTCGGCGGAGGAGCCGTCCACAGCATCAAAACCCACTCCTATTCGCGCGAGGTGGGAACCGCCGGCGGCAAAACCGCTTTCTGCTGGGGCACTGTTGGCGCGGCAAGCAGGCTATCGACCGGAGCGGCCAGCAAGGCCGCTCGCTCCCTGTCGAGCCGGAACGCCCACTTCTCCGTCCGTGCGGGCGCGGTCCCGTCCAGAGAAACCCAGGGGCCTCGCCGAACCGGGCCGTGATCACGAGACCGTCCTCGGTTTCGAATGCGACCTCCCGGGCATCGTCCGGGAAAGCAACTTCCGCTCGGGCGCGCACATCGACGGCAGTCAGCGAGACGACTATGCGTGTAAGTGACTTGAGCGCCGAATCATCAGTTGCCGCGGCTTCGGCGGGGACACCTGCAGCGACCAGTTGATAGGCGGCCTCGCCGGGAGGCTTCGCCGCTTCATAGATGGTGCGGCCGCCTTCGCGGATGGCGACCCGGCGCACGGCCGTTGCCGGCACATGCAGGATCGTGCCGGTCCACTCGGTCAGGGTCTGGGGCAGCGTAACGGTCCCTTCCACCAGCCACGCCTGTTCTGCATGCGGCTTCCTGACGAAGGTGCCGCCCCGCGGACTGGCGCCGATGCTGCGGCTCTGCCGGCCGAGCAGCGCCTCCGCGATGACTGCACCGTCGGATCCACTGATGCGGACGAGCCGCGTGGCGGCACCGGCGGTGGCAGGGTCCTCGACGCCGATCCGGCCATACCGCTCCGGCGCCGGAGGGCGCCTCGACGCTCTGCTGCATCGCCTGCAACTGTGCCTGAATTTCCTCGAGCTCCGTGGCAAGCCGCCGCTCCGTGGCGCGATAGGTCTGCTCCGCCCGCGCGTCGATCGCCTGGAGCGCGGTGAAGGGCCGACAGGAGAGACCACCGCCGCGCGCGCCCGCAAGTGCGTCGCCGCCGGCAGCGTCTCGATCGCGTTGAGGACGAAATCGGCATTGCTCGAGCTCAGCCGCCCGCGTTCGCCCACGACATGGCTGTCGGCGAGCATGTCGGTGTCGGCGACGAGGATGACGTCGATGTCGCTCGCTCCAGAGATGCGGGCTGCCAAAACCTAGCGTTCGGCGGACGGCACGAACTGGTCGAGCAGCAGGTTCGGATCGCCCCGACGCAGCACGGCGGATTGCTCGATCAGCATCGAGTCTGTGGTGCTGCGGATCAGCGGCGTCACCGTAGTGGTGGCATTCTCGAGCGGTCGGATGGCGCCGTCGCTCGACATGCGCATGATCTCGAGCTGGGCGGTAATGACGTCGTCGTCGCTGAGCGCAGCGCGATCGACGCGCAGCCAGGGCAGATAGTCGTCGACTTGCCGGCGCCGTTGGGGCCGAGAAAGCCGAGCACCTCGCCGGCCGCAACGGCGAACGACACATCCTGCACCGCGTTGACGGGGCCGAATTCCTTGCGTAGCGAGCGCACCTCGAGGGCGACAGCGCCTGTGCTGGCCGATGACGGCATCATCTCGTCGCTTGCTGTGTCATCCAGAGCGTCAGGCGTCAGTCGGTGAAGGCGTCGCAGCGCGAGGAGTCCGCGCCCAGCAGCTCCACGCAATCCTCCTTGGTCGCCTCGCCCTGGTCGGCGAAGCTCTCGAGGATGAACTTGGCGAGCCCGGTCGCATGGCGCTTGGTCAGCGCCATGGCGCCGGTCGGTGGCGTGGATGCGCCCATCTCGAGCCCGGGTCGAGCCGTAGCAGCGATCATCGGTATAGGCCTTGGCGTCGAAGTACGGCATCGCGGTTCCGGGGATGCCGCAGAGGATGATCTCGACGAGGCTGTCCATGTCGAGCTGGGTTTCGCGCAGGTTGGCGCCGCGCGGCGACCGCGGGTCCTCGGCATTGCCGTCGCCGAGCCAGCCGTGACAGTCGGCACAGTTCGCCTGGCCCAGCCAGACATCCTTGCCGAACTTCGCATCCTGGGCCATCGCGGTACCACCGGACAAGCAGAACGCCAGGACTGCGCCCCCGAGCACTGCACCAATGCCTCGACTGATCAATATCATCTCCCTTGTTGCGGCGTTCGCGGAACGCGCCAGTTCATGTGACTTTCAATCGCCTGCGGCTCGCCGGGACAATTGCTCGAAGCCCGCCGGCAGTTCCGCCTCTTCGAACAGCGCATCGTCCAGCTTCGCCGACCACAGGTTCGCCTGCAGCAGGCGCGTGTACGAGAAGTCGGCGCCGGCCAGGTCCGCGTTGTAGAGGCTGGCGCCGAAGAAATCGGCGCCGCGGGCATCTACACCGGCTAGCCTCGCGTTCGACAGGTTCGTCCGGATGGCGCGCACATAGATGAGCGTCGCCCCGGTGAGATCGGCACGCGTGAGTTGACCATCGCTCACCCACGAGTTGCTGAGGTCCACCCGGGCGAGATTGGCGTCGTTGAGCCGGCCGTGGCGAAGGTCGACCGCCCGCATGCTGGCGTTCGACAGGTCGGCGCGAATGAAGCGGCTCCTGCCGGCAAGCGCCCCGTTCAGGTTGGCGCCGGTGAGCTTGGCGCCATCGAGGCTGCCGCCGTACAGCATGGCCTTGCTGAGGTCCGCACCGGTAAGGTCGGCAGCCCGCAGGTCGGCGCGGTTGAGATTGGCGCCCGACAGGTTGGCGCCTGCAAGATTCGCTTTTCTCAGGTTAGCTGCGTGCAGGTTGGCGCCCGAGAGATTGGCACCGGCCAGGTTCGCGCCCGTGAGGTCCGCCCGCTTCAAGTTCAGGCCCCGCAGATCGCAGCCGGCGCAGTCCAGCGCCCGCTTCACGTCCGGGTTTGCCTCGGACGTCCCGAGCGCCTCCACCGCCGCGAGGCGCTCCGCTTTGTCGGAGAGCGGCTCCGACAGCGTCAGGTCAAACCGCGTGCTGCTTTCGAAAGCCCCCTCGGTGGGAACCTGGTCCCAGCCGATGATCGTCTCGCCCTTGCCCCGCAGGCTGCGCGTCAGCAGGCTGAGGTCGACGCCGAGGCCGTCCTCGGTGGCGGTACGCTCGCATTGCCGCTTGATGAAGACGCCCTTGTACTCGGATTCACCCGCCTGCCTGGGCAGGTCGGTGCAGGTCCACCCCTGCTCGCCGAAGCGAGCCGCGAGGAAGCCGCCCAGTATCGTCCCCTTTTCGCGGATTTCGACCGGCACCCGAGGGTCGGTGACGAGGCGCAGCCCGACCAGAAATCCGTCGCTGTCGAACAGGGCGGAGGCGATCACCGGAACGCCATTCACGCGCGTGTACTCGTGGCGCATCACCTGCAGATCGAGGTTGCGGGCCCGGCCGCGATACTCCGCTTCGTCGTCGTATTCGAAATAGACCTCATGGAGGCCAGTCGCTGCATCCGGCGGGCATGAGTTGTAGCCAGTCCAGCTCGTGAGTGTGTTGGAGGGTGGTCCCCCATTCGTGCCGCAGGCGAAATCGCTGAAGTCGTCGGTCGGCAGCAGCCGCGCGTGCGTGCCCAACTCGAGGTCCCACACGGAGGGCAGGTGCTGGTCGCGTGAGCTTGCGGCACCCGCCGCCGCGTCCTGCCCATGGACCATGCCGCTCATGGCAAGCAGGGCGCCGAGTGCGAGCGCGCAAGCCCGACGAAGACGCGCCGCGCCTGCCTGTCGTCCGCGCTGGGTGGTTTGGGCGAAGGTCATGGATGGGTCGTCGAGCCACGGGAGAGGGGCGAGCCGGTGGGCTCGCCCCTCAGGGAGTATGGATACCGCCTTACAGCGCGAAGACGTAGAGCATCGCGCCCGGGATCAGCTGCGTCGCCAGCTCGGGGAAGGCATCCGCCCAACCCGCCTGGGTGACGTTACCGCCGGCCATGATGGCGATGTACTGCTTGCCGTCCACCGAATAGGAGATCGGCGGAGCCTTGATGCCGATGCCGGTATTGAAGCTCCACAACTCCTCCAGCGTCTTGTCGTCATGCGCGCTGATCGTGCCGTCCACGGTGGCGGTGAAGATCAGGCCGCCGGAGGTCGCAAGCACACCCGACTGGTTGTCGTAATGGGTGTTGTACTTGCCGATGACCTTGCCGGTGGTGACGTCGGCGGCGGCAATGATGCCCCGGACGCCGAAGTCCTTGATGTTCGGACGATCGACGCCGTGGAAGCCGCCGGCGCCCTTCGGATCGATACCGCCATCCGCCAGGGCATCGACCGGCAGGTTGGCAAAGGACGAGCAGCCATCGCGCGCCGCGATGTAGGAGACCTTGGTATCCGGGTTGTAGGCCGGCGTCTGCCAGCGCACGCCACCCAGGCGGTGCGGGCAGATCGGGTCGCCCTGCTCTTCCCCACGCACCATGCGGTACTCGGGGACATACTCCTGTACTGCGAGGCTGGGATCGTATTCCAGCGGCTTGCCGGTCTTGGGATCGATGCCCGCGGTCCAGTTCACCTCGTCGACGAACTGCTCGGCGGTGAGGAACTGACCGTTGGTGCGGTCGAGCTGGTACACGAAGCCGTTCCGGCCCCAGTGCAGCACCATCTTGCGGTCGGCGCCGTCGAACTTGGCGTCGATGAGCTGGTGCACGCCCTGCTCGTCATAATCCCACGACTCGTTCGGCACGTACTGGAAGTGCCACTTGATGGCGCCGGTCTCGATGTCGAAGGCGACGGCGCTGTTTGTGAAGAGGTTGTCGCCGGGGCGGAACTCCGGATCGTGCATCGGACCGGGCTGGGCCGTGCCCCAGATGATCAGCTTCTGCTCGGGGTCGTAGGAGCCGGTGGTCCAGAGAGCGCCACCGCCGGTCTTCCAGGCGCCGTGGTCGTCCGCCCAGGTCTCGTGGCCCGGCTCGCCCGGCCCAGGAATGGTGTAGGTGCGCCACAGCTCCTTGCCGGTCTCGGCATCGACGGCCGCGAGCCAGCCGTTGGTCCCGGCATCACCGGCCGAGTTGCCGACCAGGATCTTGCCTTCCACCGCCAGCGGCGCCGCCGTGAAGCTCTCCTTCTCCAGGTTGAGGTTGGAGCCCTTCGGGTGGCTGACGCGGGCGATCTGCTCGTCGAACAGGAACTCGCCGGAGTCGCGATCCACTGCCACGACGCGGCCGTCGGCCAGATTGTGGTAGATCGCGTTGTTCCACAGCGCGATGCCGCGGGTGCGGTTGGCCTCGTCCTTGGACACCGCGGCGTCGGCCCGCCAGAGCACCTGCCCCTTGGTGCCGGACCGGACGTCCACCTTGTAGAAGACGCCGGCGCCGTCGTCGAAATACATGATGCCGTCGTCGACCATCGGCGGGTTCTCGAGGTCGACCCTGGTCCGACCAATGATGCCCGTGGTGACCGGCAGGGTGAAGGCGACCTTCAGCCCGCCGACGTTATCGCGATTGATCTCGTCGAGGCGCGAGTAGCGATGCGCCTGGTAGTTCTGGAACGTGGTTAGCCAGTTCTGCGGCTCCGCATCGGCATTCTCCAGTCGCTCCTGGGTGACCGGGCCGCCGCTCGCGGTTGGCTGCACCTGCGCTGCGGCATCGCCGGACTTTGCCTGCGCTGCTTCATCCGCGTAGCCCGGAGCTGCAAGCGCGGCGAGAAAGGCCGCGCCACCCAGCACCGTTAGAGCCGTGGTCAAGCGCAACCTCTGCGTGAGTCCCGCGTGTAGCATAATCTCTCCTTTGAAAACTGCTCGCGAACGCGAAGCAGCTGTCCCCTGTGCGCGGCACATTGCCGTGCGACACTAGTGCTGCAGGATAGAAGGACGCCCCGTCGCGGGGTGTCAACCAGCGGATGCGAAGCCCGCCTCGCGCCATTCAAGCGTTGCGAGACGGCTATCTCCTTATGGCGGCTAGCCTATTTCGCTAAGGCAGCATGGGCACATGTCGGTGATCGGGTTTCGCAATACGGTGCATAGGCCACCGCTTTACAGGCTGGAGACTTGGCTGAGTCACAGCACCCAGGCGGTCGGCTAGACCTGATATGTGTCGCTGTGAGTCCTATCGTGCGGATGAGGGGTTCGGAACAATCGTTTCCCAGAGCCATATCAATAGTTACCCACTCGCGAGAGCGCAGGACCGCGGACAGCGACCATCACAATCAACCCGGCGAGGCGATGGAGGCGATGGAGAGGAAGCGTTTGACGCTCTCGGCGAGAATGTTTTTGCGGTAGGTCAGGTTGAGCGGGACGGTGAAATTGCCTTCTCCAGCCAAGGGCCGGTAGACGACATTGGGCAGTTGGAGGGCCTCAATTGATCTCGGCACCGGCGAGACACCGAAGCCGGAGGCCACAAGGCTCAGTGCCCCCAGGATGCGCTGGGGCTCTTCCACGATGTTCGGCGCCAGTCCGCGCCTTGCCATGGCGGCAACGAGCATGTCCCCGATGCCCGAGCCATTGGCCTGTCGGTAGAGTACGAGCCGCATGGTAGCCAGTGCTTCGAGATCTATCTCCATTAGCTGAGCCATTTCGTGGTCGCTCGGCAGTGCCACGCTCATGGGCTCATCAAGCAACGTGCGCGAGGTCAGGCTCGGGTAGCGATTGGTCTCGGATCGCACGAAGGCCACATCCAGTCGTTCCTGCTCGACCAGGTAGAGCAGGTCGTGGTTGGCCCCCTCCTCCGTCTTTAGCGAGACCAGCGGATAGGCGCGGCGGAACTGGTCGAGGATCGAGAGTGCCAGGGCATTCATCGAGGCGGAGCTGGTGAGTTCGACGCGTACCGAGCCCTCCTGACCCAGGCTGAACTGGCGCACTCGGTCGACCAACTCGCCAACCATGGCGAGCACCCGGCGCGCATCGCTGAGAAACACTTTTCCTGCTGCGTTGAGCGTGATCTTGCGCGGCTCGCGCAGGAACAGGGTGACCCCAAGTTCTTGCTCAAGCAATTGAATCTGCTTGGAAAGTGGCGGCTGCTGGATGTTGAGGCGCCGGGCCGCGCGGCTCATGTGCTCCTCCTCCGCGACAGCAACGAAATAGCGCAGGTGACGCAGTTCCATGACAGGCTTCCTCACAAACCGAGCGTTCGTAGAACGATACCCTAAAGGTATCGTAACGGTAGCGGAATTGTATTTTACCCGTCCGCAGATATCAAACTACCTTCCGGGCAACCGAATAGCGGGTTCACGGGAGGGGCTGGCACAATGGCTGGCACGGACACACAGGTCCTCATCGTCGGCGGGGGAATTGCCGGGCTTGTGCTGGCGCTGAGCCTGCATCAGGCCGGAATCGACTGCCGCATCTACGAGTCCGTTGAAGAAATCCGTGCCGTCGGCGCCGGCATCAACCTGTTGCCTCACGCGGTGCGCGAGCTGGACGAACTGGGGCTGGTGCCGGCGCTGGACAAGGTCGGCATCCGCACGCTGGATGCATCCTACTTCAACAAGTTCGGCCAGCTGATCTACACCGAACCGGCGGGCGAGGCGGCGGGCTATCCCTGGCCGCAGTTCTCCATCCACCGCGGCGACCTGCAGCAGGCGCTGCTCGACGCGGTGATCGACCGGCTCGGGCGGGATGCCGTTGTGACCGGACATCGGGCCACCGGGGTCGACCAGACCGAGGACGGTGTCACCGTGCATTTCGCCGATGCCGATGGCGATAGCCTGCGCGACGTGACTGCATCGATCGTGATCGGCGCTGACGGCATCCATTCCGCCATTCGCAAGCAGTTCTATCCCGACGAAGGCGACCCGGTTTATTCCGGCATCACCATCTGGCGCGGCGTGACCCCCTTCAAACCGTTCCTCAGCGGCGCAGACACAATTCGCGCCGGCTGGATGACCGTGGGCAAGCTGATGGTCTACCCCATCCGCAACAATATCGATGCCGATGGCAACCAGCTGATGAACTGGGTAGCCTCCCAGGAACGGCCCAAGCCGGACGTGATGGACTGGAACCGGGTGGCGAGGACCGAGGACTTCATCGAGCCCTACCTCGACTGGAAGTTCGACTGGCTCGACGTCCCCAGGATGCTCAAGCAGACGGAACGGCCGCTGATGTTCCCGATGGTCGACCGCGATCCGGTGCCGACCTGGACGTTCGGGCGGGTGACGCTGATGGGCGATGCGGCGCACCCGATGTATCCGCGCGGATCGAACGGAGCGGGACAGGCGATCCTGGACGCACGGTACCTTACCGGCTGTCTGAAGCGTCGTGGCGTGAACAACGACGCCCTTGCCGAGTATGACCGGGAGCGTGTGGCTGCCACCAGCAAGGTGGTGCTGACCAACCGCAAGAACCCGCCGGACGCGATCCTGCGCGAAGTCCACGAACGGTCGGGCGGCCAGCCGTTCCGGCACATCAACGATATCATTTCGAACGAGGAACTGGCCGACATCTCGCACAGCTACAAGCGGATTGCCGGGTTCGACATCGAGCAACTGAAGAGCCGTCCTGCCTATGTCTGATAGCACGCTGCCGCAAATGGACTACCCCGCGACGATCGTTCCGCCCCTGACCCCGTTCAATGCCGAGGGGAAGGTCGACTATGACCAGCTCAAGGGCATGGTCGACTATGTGGTCGAGGATTGCTCCGCCAGCATGGTCATCGCCGCGGGCGTCGAAGCGCAGGAATATCAATACCTTCCGATGGACGAGCGGAAGGAACTGATCGCCCGCACCATCGAGTTCACCGCCGGGCGGCGGCCGGTCGTGGTCGGGATATCCCATCCGTCGTTCCAGGTGGCGCTCGAGCTGGCCGAATTCGCCACCGCCAAGGGCGCCGATGCGCTGCAGCTGCTGGCACCACAGCGCCCGACGGGCGGCCCGCCGAGCACGGCCGAACTGGTGAGCTATTTCGAAGCGGTGACCAGCCGCATCACGCTGCCGCTGATGCTCTATGTCAATGCGGGCCCCGGAGCCGACGTGTCGCTGCCGGCGACGATCGAACTCTCGCGCATCGACGGCATCGCCTACATCAAGGAGAGCTCGCGCGACATGGCGCGGGTGGGGCGGCTCATCGCCGAGATCGAGCATGCCGGGCATGCGCGCTACTTCACCACCATGCAGATGCTGCTGCCCAGCCTGATGCTGGGCGGCACCGGCTGCACGCTGCCGCCGCCGGCGGCAAAGCTCGGCATGGCGATCATCGAGGCCTACAAGGCCAAGCGCTTCGAGGAAGCGGCGCGACTGCAGCGGCAGTTCTCGGTCTTTCCGAACAGGTGGATGGCCAACGGGCTGACGGCGGTGATGAAGGCGGCGCTGACCCATCTGGGCGTGCCGGCAGGCGACCCGTACCCGCCCTACAAGCCGCTCGCCGGCGCCGAGCGCGACGCCCTCGTCGCCTACCTCGCCACCACCGACCTGAAGCCCAAGGAGTACTGATCGATGCTGACCATTAAACGACTGTCGCTCGAAGAGGCCCGGGTGCTGGTCGAAGGGGCCAAGGAAAAGTCGGCCGCCATGGGCATTCCAATGTGCATCGCGGTCTGCGACGAGTTCGGGCACCTCATCCATTTCGAACGGATGGACGGCGGCAAGATCTCCAGCATCTCGATCGCGATCGACAAGGCGTTTACCGGCGCGGTGGCCCGCAAGGGCACGCATATCTACAACCAGCTCTGCCAGCCGGGGCAGCCGACCTTCGGCATCCACATCACCAATGGTGGCCACTTCAGCATCATCGGCGGCGGCTTGCCCGTCACGGTCGATGGCGAGATCGTCGGCGGCATCGGCATCAGCTCGGGCACGGCGGTCGAGGACCTGGAGGTGGCCGAAGCGGCCGTAGCCTATTTCCACGCCAGGACGGGATACGCCACGTGACCGGTATCGGCCCTGCCATCCTGTTCTCCGAGATGCGCCCCGACGCATCCTGGGAAGAGCGCTTCAACACCTGGTACGACACCGAGCATATCCCGGTGCGCATGGCGATCGACGGGTTCACCGGCACGCAGCGCTACCGCGCCGTCGAGGACGACAACTATCTCGTCGTCTACGACATGGATTCGCTCGACGTGCTCAAGACCCCCGCTTACGACCGGGTCAAGAACGAGCCGTCGGACGAGACCCGCTGGATGCTGGCCAATGTCAGCAACTTCACGCGCTATCTCGGCACCGAGATCGCCCGGGAGGGGCGGATCGACGAGACGACGATCGCGGCGCCCGCTGATCTTCGTGGCGCAGTTCAACGTGCCGGAGGAGATGCAGGACGAGTTCGACCGCTGGATGGCGGAAGACCACGTCCCGACCCTGCTCAAGGGCGAGCACTGGCTGGGCACGAGGCGCTTCGCGATGAGCGTGGGCGAGCCCGTGCCCTACAACCGCATCGCCATTCACTATCTCGCGGGTCCCGAAGCGCTGCAATCGCCCGAACGGGCCGAGGCCCGCGCCAGCTCATGGCGAGCCCGACTGACCAACCATGACTGGTTCAACCAGGGCCATGCCAAGGCCTTCCGCCGACACGGCGACCGGTTCTGACCAAACGAGCGCGTCGCGGACCAATCCGGCAACGATAGCCAGACCGCGACGCACAAGATTTTTCGACCCGAAGGAGGCGGGTCCGTCGAGCGCTTTTCTTCCAGGAGGAGGAAGGAAAGGGCGAATTGCTCAAAAGCTGCCCGACCGAGGTTTGATACCCAAAAGGTATCAAACCCGAGCCTTTTGGTACTTTACCTCGACGGCCAATTGCCTCTCCTTCGCCCTATCAGCCCGAAAAATCCCAACTATGGGGGAGAGAGACAAATGAAGAAACGACACTTCCTGATCGGCGCCGTGGCTACGGCCATGCTGGCCGGGTCCGCGTCATACGCCCTGGCGCAGGACTATCCGACCAAGCAGATCCGCATCGTGGTGCCCTACGCCGCCGGCGGCATCTCCGACCTGGTCGCGCGTATCGTCAGCGACAAGCTCACCAGCTACTGGGGTCAGCAGATCATCGTGGACAACCGCCCGGGCGCCGGCGGCATGGTGGGCCTGGAGGCCATGGTGCGCGAGGCCGACGCCGGCTACACCGTCGTCATGGGCACCTCGAGCGAAGTGACCATCAACCCGATCTTCGCACCGGACAATCCGACCAACGCCGCGGTCAAGACGATCGCCATCGTCACCACCAGCCCGATGGTCCTGATCGCCAATCCGGATGCCGGCTTCAGCGATTGGGAAGGGTTCGTCGCCGCCGCGAAGGCCGCCGCCGATCCCCTGGCCTTCTCGTCCGCAGGCAATGGCACGATCACGCACATCACCGGCGAAGCGGTGGCACTCGCCGCCGGCGTGCCGCTGCTCCACGTCGCCTATAACGGTGGTGCCCCGGCAACGATGGGCGTGGTGTCGGGCGAGGTGCCGCTCAACCTGGCGACCATGTCGACCGCCTTGCCGCACATTCAGGAGGGCACCGTGGTTCCGATCGCCGTGACCTCGGCAGCGCGCTTCGCCGGCCTGCCGGACGTGCCCGCCGTGGCCGAGCTTGTCGGCGACGCCGCGTTCGACTTCTCCATCTTCGTGCACCTGACCGTCCCTGCCGACACCGACCAGGCCATCGTCGACAAGCTCAATGCAGGCGTGACGCAGGCGCTGGCCGAGCCCGACGTGCAGCAGCGTCTTACGGACCTCGCCAATGCCGAGGCCGGGCTTGTACGGAGCCGACGCCGAAGCCCGCGTGGCAACCGACACCCAGCGCGCTGCTGCGGTCGTCGAGGCGGCCAAGATCGTCCTCGAATAACAACAAGGCGAGGCGCGCGTCCCGATCTGGGGCGCGTGCCCGCTTTCCGTGCGCGGGAGATCACATGCTGCGCCAGAGCAACGTGCTGTCCGGACTGATCTTCATCCTGCTCGCCCTGGCCTTCGGCTTCGTGGCGACCGGCTATCGCTTCGGCACACCCGCCAACATGGGGGCAGGCTTTCTGCCGGTGAGCCTGTCTGTGCTGCTCGCCGTGCTCGGCATCTTCATCATCGTGCAGGCCGTAGGGCGCGCCAGCGAGCCGGTGGAATGGGGCAGCTTCTGGCCGGTGCTGGTCGTCGTCGGCGCGATTCTCATCTTCGCGCTGGTGCTGCGGCCACTCGGGTTCGCCTGCGCCTCCTTCGTCACCGTGCTGGTTTCGAGCTTTGCCGGGCCGCGGATCGGCTGGGTGCGGCGCCTCGTACCAGCCGTGATCCTGTCGGCCGTGGCTTCCGTGGTTTTCGTCAGCCTGCTGGGGTTACCCCTTCCCCTCTGGCCAAGCTTCCCGGGGTAACCGGCAATGGATCTCCTCAACAGCCTCGCTCTCGGGTTCTCGGTCGCCGTTACCTGGCAGAACCTGCTCTATTGCTTCGCCGGCGTCCTGATGGGCACGCTGATCGGCGTCCTGCCGGGCCTCGGCCCGGTCACGACGGTCGCGCTGCTGCTGCCCCTTACCTTCGCGCTGGACCCCGTCTCCTCCCTGATCATGCTGGCCGGCATCTATTACGGCGCCCAGTATGGGGGGTCGACGACGGCTATCCTGGTCAACCTGCCGGGCGAAGTCCTCGTCAGTGGTTACGGCCATCGACGGCTACAAGATGGCGCGGAACGGGCGCGCCGGACCCGCACTCGGCATCGCCGCCATCGGCTCGTTCATCGCGGGCACCTTCGCGACCATCGTCATCGCCGGCTTCGCGCCGGTGCTTGGATCGGTGGCGCTCAAGTTCGGTGCCGTCGAGTATTTCTCGCTCATCGTGTTCGGTCTCGTCGCGTCCATCATCCTGGCGCAGGGCTCCATTCTCAAGGCGCTGGCCATGGTGGTGCTCGGGCTGCTGCTGGGACAGGTGGGCACCGACGTCACGAGCGGCGTCTACCGCTACACCCTTGGCTTCGACACGCTGGCCGACGGCATCAGTTTCGTGGCCCTGTCGATGGCACTGTTCGGCATCGCCGAGGTGATCTTCAACCTGCAGCGGGGTGAGGAGCGGGTCGACGGTGTCGTCGAGAATGTCGGCCGCGTGCTGCCCAGCAGGAGCGACTTGGCCACCTCGATGCCCGCCATCGCGCGCGGCACCGTGCTTGGTTCGCTGCTTGGGCTGCTGCCCGGCGGTGGCGCGCTGCTGGCGTCCTTCGCCGCCTATACGCTGGAAAGCAAGGTGGCCAGGAAGCCGCGCCACTTCGGTCAGGGGGACATCCGCGGCGTCGCGGCGCCGGAAGCCGCCAACAACGCCGGCGCGCAGACCTCGTTCATTCCGATGCTCACGCTGGGCCTCCCCGCCAATCCGGTCATGGCCATGATGATCGGCGCGATGATGATCCAGGGCATCCAGCCCGGGCCGCAAGTGCTCAAGACCCAACCGCAGCTGGTCTGGGGCCTGATCGCCAGCATGTGGATCGGCAATGTCATGCTGATCCTGCTCAACCTGCCGCTGATCCGCATCTGGGTGGCGCTGCTGAAGGTCCGCTACGCCTACATGTTCCCGGCCATCATCCTGTTCTGCTGCATCGGCGCCTATTCGGTGCACAATTCGAGCTTCGACGTGATCCTGATGGCGGTGCTGGCGATCGGCAGCTTCGTGCTGCTCAAGCTGCGCTGCGAACCGGCGCCGCTCATCCTCGGCTTCGTGCTGGGGCCGATGATGGAGGAGAACCTGCGGCGGGCCCTGCTGATCTCGCGCGGCGACTTCGGCGTCTTCCTGGAGCGTCCGATCAGCCTGGGCTTCCTGCTTGCCGCCCTGGCGCTGCTTGCCGCCATCACCATTCCGGGGGCGCTCAAGCTCCGGAAGACCGCCATGGCGAGCTGACGGACACGGGTCATGAGATTTCAACGCCAGCAGATGTTCATCGACGGACAGTGGGTGGACGCCCGATCGGGCGAGACCCGTCCCGTCCACAATCCGGCCAATGGACAAAGCCTTGGCACGGTGCCGTCCGGGAGCGCGGAGGATACGCAGGCGGCGATTGCCGCCGCAAAGCGGGCCTTCGAGAGTTTTGCCTTCACCACCGGATCGGAACGGTTCGCCCTGCTCCGCCGCCTCGGCGATGCGATCCTCGCCAACCAGGATGAGTTGGCCCATCTGCTGGTTCTCGAGCAGGGCAAGCCGATGCGCGAGGCGCGGGCCGAGATCGGGATGAGTGCGGCCTATGTCCACTGGTTCGCCGAAGAGGCGCGGCGCATTGCCGGCGAGGTCCTGACGTCGCCCTGGCCGGATCACCAGCTGCTGGTGACCAGGGAGCCGGTGGGGGTGGTAGGCGCCATCACCCCGTGGAACTTCCCCTCGTCGATGATCGCCCGCAAGGTCGGCCCTGCCCTGGCAGCAGGCTGCACGGTAGTGCTGAAGCCGGCGGAAGCGACGCCCTATTCCGCCCTCGCCTGGGGCGTCGCTGGCCGAAGCGGCCGGCTTGCCACGGGGTGTGCTCAACATCGTGACCGGCAAGGCCTCGGCGATCGGCGGCGCCATGATGGCCAGCACCGATGTGCGCAAGATCACCTTTACCGGCTCGACCCCAATCGGCCAGTTGCTGCTCCGCCAGGCTGCCGACACGGTCAAGCGCGTCTCGATGGAGCTCGGCGGCAACGCCCCCTTCATCGTCTTTGACGACGCCGATCTCGACGCTGCCGTCGAAGGGGCGATGGCGTCCAAGTACCGCAACACCGGACAGACCTGCGTCTGCACCAATCGCATCTATGTGCAAAGCAGCGTCTACGACGCCTTTGTCGACAAGCTGACCCACGCCACGGCGCGCCTGCGCGTCGGCTCGGGCCTCGACCCGGACGTAGACCAGGGGCCGCTGATCGATACGGCAGCGATCGAGAAGGTGGAAAGCCTCGTCGCCGACGCGGTGTCGAAGGGCGGGCGCATCGTGGCGGGCGGTCGCCGCCACCAGCTGGGGGGCTCCTTCTTCGAGCCCACGATCATCGCCGATAGCCATGCCGGTATGGATTTGGCGCGCGAGGAGATCTTCGGCCCCGTGGCGCCGGTCTTCCGCTTCGATACCGAGGAGGAGGGCATCGCCCAAGCCAATGCCACCGAGTTCGGGCTGGCCAGTTACTTCTATTCCCGCGACTTCGCCCGCATCCAGCGCGTCTCGCGCCGGCTCGAATACGGCATGGTGGGCGTCAACACCGGGCTGATCACCACGGAAGTCGCACCGTTCGGCGGGGTCAAGCAATCCGGCATGGGACGGGAGGGCTCGTCGATGGGCATCGAAGAGTATCTCAACGTCAAGTACCAGGCCCTCGCCTACCCGGGGTGAGCGGCATGCGTCGGTGCGTGGCACCAGCGGCGTAGTGGCGAGGCTTCGGACAAGCCCGGCTTGATGTCGGCAGCAGCAAGATTTTGCTTGCGCTGACCATCACCTGACTCAGGGTTTTCCTGCATGGACCGGCCAGCTTGCGACCACTGCTCGTAAGGGTCATTGAGCGCAGGGGCTCTCTGCCGCCGCCAATGAGTTGGCCGAAGTTGCCTCTGTTTGGTCCGGTGATCAGGGCGATTGCTCATCTATCGTGCTGCACAGTTGCCTGGTGTCGCCCGCATCTTCGTCGCCCCGGGGATCAAGAAGTCACTGTGCGAAATAGGTGGCGCGACCGAAGCTTTCTCAACAAGGTGCGCCCCTGGCACGGCCATGAGGACCATCTCCACGTTCGACTGACCTGTCCGGCCGGCGCCACAGTGTATCGATCAGGACCCGGTGCCCTCCGGCGACGGCTGCGGTGAGGAACTCGACTACTGGTTCACCGCCCCCCCTTACAGGCCTAACAGCAGCCCCGCCGTCCGGCGCTGCGGCGTTGGCAGGCAAGGCGCACCGTCGCTGTACTCGAGCGCCTGGGCGACGACGTCCTCAGCATATCGGAATCAGCCGCGCGGAAATTCCGGCGGTGGCCCTCAGGGTCACCGCCCCCGCGCAGCCGGCCGACGAGTGCGTCGGCGCAGTCTCTAACACCTTTCCGAAAGGAGATCACGACATGACGATATGGCAAGTCACTCGCAGCGGATTGCGACCCGAGCGGCATCGCTCGTTTCCGCACCGGATGAACGCCTGGCATCGTGACGGGACTTCCCGCGCCATCGCCATCGCCCGCGACCGTAAACCGTTCCCTCAATCTTGTTCGACTGGCACCTGGTACTCAACTTTCCGCTTCGAGCCCGGACGGCTCGCAAAGCTTTAAGCGATGCAAACGTCCGCTCTGGAGCACGCCGCCAGACTCCCCCCTGCAAGTCGTTCCGTCTCTGAGACCACGATAAGTCCCGGGCGCCCGGCAACAGATGCCGACGCGACCGACTTCTATGCACCCCCTCGAAACGACTATGCGGCGAGCAGTGGAAGGACACCTGCCGGAGGGTATAGGCTCGGCAATGCAACGTACAATTTCGATCGGTCGAGCGATCGGGCAAGAGGGAGACAAGAATGAAACGTCAGTTCATTACCATGCTGCTCGCCTCCAGTGTCGTCGCCGGGCTGGGGACAGGCGTGTTCGCCCAGGAGCTGGTCACCGCCGATCGGGTGGGGAAGGCGGACGCGCCTAACGTCCTGACGATGCGGGCCAATCCGAACCAGTCGCCGAACAGTCCGAGTGCCGAGCAACGTGCCGCCTTCACCAAGGTCTGGCAGGCCTTCGCCGAGGCGCATCCGGACTGGCAGATCCAGTTCGAGTTCTTCAGCAACGACATCGGCGGCGAGCACGCCCGGCTGCTCGAGCAGGCGCGCGCCGGGCGGGCGCCCGACTGCGTCACCGTGGATTCCTTCCAGCTGGCGCTGTTCGTCGAGAACGGCGTGCTGCAGCCGCTCAACGAGTATTTCTCGCAGGAGGAGATCGACGATCTGTTCCCGTTCATCCGCGCGGGCATCACCGGTCCCGACGGCAAGATCTACGCCTGGTGGTGGGGCACCGACCTTCGCATCCTCTACCGCGACAAGACCATCGTCCCCGACGCCCCGGCGACCTGGGACGAACTGAAGACGGCAGCCCTCGACGCCGTGGGCAAGGGCAAGGAAGGCGTGCTGTTCAACGGCGGGCGCTGGGAGGGCACGGCCTTCGACTGGCTGGCCAACTTCTGGGCGCAGGGCGGCGAGCTCGTCGACGAGAGCGGCAAGCCGGTGTTCGGCGAGGGGCAGAACCGCGAGTACATGCTCAAGGCGCTCAACTACTACAAGGATCTCGTCGATAGCGGCGCGGCGCCGAAGCGCGTCGCCAACATCGTCAACTACAACGATTTCAACGCCGCCGCCATTGCCGGCACCGCGGCGATGTTCATGGGCGGGCAC
Organism: uncultured Alphaproteobacteria bacterium; assembly: GCA_963708965.1. Lineage (GTDB taxonomy): Bacteria > Pseudomonadota > Alphaproteobacteria > Rhizobiales > Devosiaceae > Devosia_A. The sequence continues at coordinate 33,162 of CAVPUP010000010.1, forward strand.
TGGCAGTACTTCCAGCTGAAGGAGGCGATGCCGCCCGAGCAGTTCGCCAATTGGGACCAGTCCGAGCTTCCCGGGCCGACGGCCGAGCAGCGAGCGACCGGCACCGGCGGCTGGACGGTCGCCTCCTTCTCCAAGGATCCGGCGAAGACGGCGATCTGCGCGGCGCTGATGCGCGAGGTCTACATGGGACCGGCCAACGAGGTCATCGGCGACCTGCCGACCCGACAGTCGCTGTTCGCCTCGCTGCCGAAATTCCAGGACCCCTACTACGCCAAGCTGAGCGAGTATCTGGTGCACGGCAAGGCCCGCCCCGGCGTGCCGATCTACCCCGAGATCTCCAACCAGATCCAGGTGATGATGGGTGAGGTGCTGTCCGGCACCAAGCAGCCCGAGGCGGCGCTCGACGACGCCTGGAAACAGGTGCAGGACGCCTACAGCAAGATGTAGGCTGGGTTCGGACGGGCGGCGCGCTCTGCCGCCCATCCATCAGCATGGTCGGCCGGGTCTTTCTGGAGACAAGGGCATGACTGAGAGCGTTTCCGCAGCAACAGTGCCGCAGCGCCTGCCGGCCCGGAGCCACTGGCGCATTGCCGAGCGCCCCTATGTGTGGGTCGCGCCGCTGGCCTTGCTGCTGCTCGCCACCTACGTCTATCCCGCCGATCGAGGTCATCCGGTTCAGCTTCACCGACGCGACGCTGCTCAATCCGGAATACCAGTACACGCTGCGCAGCTACGAGACGCTGGCGGGCAACTCAAACCTGCCGGGCATCCTCTGGGTCACCTTCGTCTTCGTCTTCGCCAGCGTGCTTGTTCCAGCTCCTGCTGGGGCTGCTCATCGCGCTCGCCCTGCACCGGGGCGTGAGCCGCAGGCTTCCCGGCGTGTCGGTCGTCCGGGTCGTCATCCTCTGCTCGTGGATCGTGCCCGGCGTGGCCGCCGGCATCGTCTGGCAGCTGATGTTCAGCGAGGCGAGCTACGGGCTGTTCAATACGCTGCTTGCGCTCGATCGGGCTCGGCCCGGTCACCTGGCTCTCCGATCCCGGATATCGCCATCTGGTCCGCAGTGATCGCCAATATCTGGCGCGGCACCGCCTTCTCGATGATCCTGCTCTACGCGGGACTGCTGGTGATCCCGACGCAGCCTCTACGAGGCCGCCGCGGTCGACGGCGCCGGCGCCTGGCGGCAGCTGTGGCACATCACCCTGCCGCAGCTCCGGCCGATCCTGCTGATCAACACCATCCTGATCTCGATCTTCACGCTCAACACCTTCGACATGATCCTGTCGCTGACCGGCGGCGGGCCCGGCCGCGCGACCGAGGTGCTGGCGCTCTATGCCTACAATGTCGTGTTCCGCAATTTCGACCTGTCGAACGGCTCGGTGCTGGCCGTGCTGCTGCTCGTCATCAGCATCGTCTTCACCTTCTTCTACGTGCGCCTGCTGCCCAGGGAGAGCGGCGAATGAGGATCTCGAGCCGGCAGCGCCTGGCCGATGCGGGCACCTATGTCGCCTATGTGCTGATCTGCATCTTCTTCGCCGGGCCGCTGCTCTGGCTGATCTCGCTGTCGATCCGCACCGCGGCGGAGGTCTATGTCAGCAATATCCGGCTGTGGCCGGTCAACCCGACGCTCGACAACTATGCCAGCGTGCTGCAGAACCAGCTCTTCCCGCGCTACCTCTGGAACGGGCTGCTGCTTTCGGTGGCCGGCGCCTTCGGGGCGATGCTGTTCGCGACGCCCGCCGCCTACGCCCTGTCGCGCTTCGACTTCGGCTACCGGCGGCTGATCATGATCGGCATCCTGGCCTTCCAGATGATCTCGCCGCTGGTGATCATGGTGCCGCTCTATCGCTACATGACCCAGATCGGGCTGACCGACAGCCATCTGGGCGCCATCATGCTCTACATCGCGGTCGCGGCGCCGCTGTTCACCTGGATGCTGAAGGGGTTCATCGACAGCATCCCCAGGAGCCTCGAGGAAGCCGCGATGATCGACGGCTGCACCCGGTTCGGGGCCTTCCTCAGGGTCACCATGCCGCTCAGCCTGCCGGGCCTCACCTCGGCCTTCGTGCTCAATGCGATCCTCGGCTGGTCGCAGTTCATCATCCCCTTCATCCTGCTCAGCAAGCCGACGCTGCAGCCCATCGCGGTCGGCATCTTCAATTTCCAGGGCACCTACAGCTCAGACTTCGACCCAGATCCTCGCGGCCGCCAGCGTGTTGTCGATCGTCCCGGCTCTCCTCACCTTCCTCGTCCTGCAACGCTTCATCATCGGGGCGCTCACCGCCGGTGCGGTGAAGGGGTAGCCGGCGGGTCCCCGGCCCAGGCGAGGTAACGCTTCGGGATCGAGGCGCCGATGGTGTATTTCGGGTCCACCATGTTGCCGAGGCGGATCTTGCCGGCCTGCGTCAGTAGGAAATAGGCCTCGATCTCATCGAAGCCATAGTCGGCGCAGAGCCAGCGGACCAGTTCGCGATAGGCGATGCGGGCCGCATCCTCCATCGGCCGGGCGCTGCCGATCGTGGTGATCACCTCCTCCTTCTCGAGCCGCGGCCAGGCGATGGGCCAGTCCTTGATCAGGTCCACCTGCACGGTCGTGGTCGACGCGATCTCGACCGCCACCCCGAGCCTCGGTCAGGTTGTGGACGGCGCCCTGCCTGCCTCGCGCCACGCCCTTCCGTGCCATGTAGGAATGATCGAGCCAGTTCATCCGTCTCCCCCTTCCTGCCGGTGCGCCTGCCTACGGCGCCTAAGCTCAGTCTAGCCGACACGCTCGCGCAAAGGCATCAGCCGATCGCTTCATCCTTATGGCTGGCGCTGGAGGCCATGGCCATGTCGAGGACCTTCTGCATGTTCGCCGCCCGGCGGAAGGATGGCTCCTCCGTCCTGCCGGCCCGGACCGCCTGCACGAAGCGCTGGTAATTGGTGTCGACCGGATCGAGCGGGAGATCGCGCCAGGTGGCGGTGTGAACATCCTCCCCCATGCAGGCGCGGAGACTGGACTTGCCGGTGTCGTAGATCATCTCGATCGCGCCGGTCTCGCCATAGACGCGTAGCCGCAGTTGGTCCAGCTGGCCCGCGGCGGTCCTCGAGGCCTGGATGGTGCCGATCGCGCCGCTCGAGAACTCGACGCTCATGTTGAAGCAATCGTTGGCGTCGAGCCCGTATTCGTCGATCCGGTTGCCCGGCGCCTTGTCGATAGGTCTTGAGGCGGCCGAACACGTGGCTGACGTCGAGCCCTGCGCCATAGGAGGCGAAATCGACGATGTGGATGCCGATGTCGCCGAGCGCGCCATTCGAGCCGTGCCGGGTGCTGAGGCGCCAGAGGAACTTGGGCTCGGTCTTCCAGTCGCCCCAGGCATTGGAGACCAGCCAGCTCTGCAGGTGCGACGCCTCCACGTGGCGGACCGCGCCGATCGCGCCCGAGAGCACCATCTGGCGGCCCCGCTGCAGCGCCGGGGAGTTGCGGTAGGTGAGATTGACCATCCCGACCCTGCCCGATGCCTCCATGGCGTCGGCCATTTCCGTGGCCTTCCCGGCATCGGTAGCCAGCGGCTTTTCGCAGAACACATGCTTGCCGGCGGCAATGGCCTGCAGCGTGGTTGGATGATGGATGGGATCGGGCGTGACATTGGCGACCGCGTCGAACTCACCCCAGGCCAGTGCCTCGTCGAGGGACGCGAACTGCCGCGGGATCCGGTGCTTGTCGCAGAATGCCGCCAGCCGGGTCGGCTCGATGTCGACGCCGGCAACGAGGGTAGCCCCGTCGATCGCGGCGAAGCTGGTCGCATGGGTGTTCGCCATGCCGCCCGTTCCGAGGATGAGTAACCGCATGGCAAGCCTCCGCTGATGTCCGGGATCAAGGCCGGCGTCTTGATTCAAACTGAGGTCGGCGCCTTGACGCTCCAATAAACGACATACCAGTTGATGCGCGCGCCAAGCTTGCCAAACCAAGCGGTCTGGAGCAACAGGCCACGGCAACGCCTTTTCATGGACGCTCCACCGCGCTGCTCGGCTGACAACTGCGGTTGCTGCATGTTGAAGCCGAAATTGGCTTCGTGTGCCCCGACGATCGACATTAGTCGCTCATAGTTCCGTGGTGCCTAGTGGCTATACGGTATTTGGTTTCAACGATCAGTCAGCCGCCGTCATCTCGTTCCTCTTCGTCGTGAAATTAAATCAGCTCAAGCCGACAAGACTCAGCCGGAGCGCATAGGCAGCGGCGGCCGGAGCGACGTGACATCCTGCATGATGAACGGCCCAGCCTTTCGTTCGATGACCGCCGCGCGTGCTTGCTGGGTCATGCGAGGGGGGCGAGGATGTGCCTAGCGGCTGACGTGGCCGAAAGCAGGCGGGTCGCCATCGAAGTGTCACGGCCGGGGCAGCAACTGTTCTACTGTGTCCTGCCTGGCGTAGCGCCGGACAGTACCGCGTGGATCCGCCGGAAGCGCAATGTGGTCGAGCGCTTCCATAAGAGTTCGCTGCAGATGAAGCTGCTCGCCGACGAGCAACAGCGCGACTTGCACCAGCGCTATTCGCTGAACCCAGATGATTATGGCGCGACGGGCGGTGGTTTACCCATCATGGTCACCGGCTCGGGCTGCATCGGCTGCGTCACCATCAGCGGCATGACCCAATTCGAGGACCACGCCTGGGGCGCGGACGCCATTCGCGCAATGAATGCAAGGATGTGAGGCAGGTCATCCGCCGCAGAAGCTTGGGCCGTAGCGAGGACTTGTCCGTCGGACGGCCCACGTCGCTGTGGCCGCGGATCAGCTTGCTGCGGTGTCCCGAAGGGTGAGTTGGCCGGTGAGGCGGATCGCCAGGTTCAGGGCGGCACCGGTTGTGACGATCAGGTCGGGCAGTGTCAGCCACTCGAGGGTCCAGGCGCTGCCGGATCGCTCGCCTTCGTGAACCATTGCCTGGCCGAGGGTTCCGGCGAGGCCAGCGGAACGGCGAGCCAGGGCGACCAGGATCTCCGCGTTGACCGGATTGGACTTGTGCGACATCGCCGAGGAGGATCCGCCGTCGGTTAAGGTCACCGCTCCGACCTCGGTCTGGGCCATCAGCGCGACATCCGCGCCCAGCTTGCCCAGAGAACCGGTAAGCATCGCCAGCAGCGAGCCGAGCGCCACGATGCGATCCCTGCCACTGTGCCAGGCGGGAGCCGTTGCAAGGCCGAGCCGCTTAGCAATACCCTCCGCGATCGGGCCGCCGTGCCCTTCGAAGCTCGATCGGTCACCGATCGGCCCTCCGAGTTGCACGACCAGGAGGTCAGGCGACGCCCTGGCCAGCGTTGCTTCGTGGCGCTGCAAGGGTTCGTCCCAGGTGCGAAGCTTGTCCGCCATAGTGAATGGCAACGCCGACTGCATCCGCGTGTGGGCCATGAGCCGGCTGGCGCCATGCTGCTTGACCAGCGACGCCAGTCGCGTCCGCAGTTCGGCAATCCGGGCCCGGAGCAAGGGGATGATCCGGGCCAGCTGCAACATCAGGGCGGTGTCTAGAACGTCCTGGCTCGTTGCCCCCCGATGCAAGTCGGCGCGATGCTGGGACGGCACGGCAGCGCGAAGCTGCCTGATCAGCGCCGGCACCACCACGCCATCCTGTGTCATGCCTGCGAACAGACCTTGCCAGTCCAGCACGAAATTGTCCGCAGCGGCGGCTATTGCCGCTGCCGATGCCGCATCGATCAGCCCGACCTCCGCCTCGGCCTGCGCCAGCGCTACCTCGAAGCGAAGCATTGCCTCCAGCTGAGCCTCGTCCGAAAGCAGCGCTTCTATCTCAGGGTCGCCGGCGATGGCGCTCAACAGCGGTGGGCGCATGGCTGCCTCAGACCCGTTCCAATGCGATCGCTATACCCTGCCCCACGCCGATGCACATGGTCGCGAGGGCTCGCCGCTTGCCGGTCAGCGACAGCTCTAGCGCGGCACTGCCGGTGATGCGAGCACCCGACATGCCGAGCGGGTGTCCCAGGGCGATTGCGCCGCCATTGGGGTTCACGTGCCCCGCGTCATCCGGGATGCCAAGCTCGCGCAAGACCGCCAGCGCTTGGCTGGCGAAGGCCTCGTTGAGCTCGATCACATCGAAGTCCGCCGGGGCGAGCCCGAGCCTGGCGCAGAGCTTCCGCGTCGCCGGAGCCGGCCCGATGCCCATGATGCGGGGGGGCACCGCGGCGGCCGCACCGCCGAGCACCCGGGCGATCGGGATCAGGCCCTGCCTTTTGGCAGCGACCTCCGAGGCAACGATCAGCGCCGCAGCCCCGTCGTTGACCCCGGAGGCGTTGCCTGCGGTCACCGAGCCCACCTGACGAAACGGCGTCGGCAACCTGGCGAGGGCCTCCATCGAAGTATCGGTGCGCGGGTGTTCGTCCACCACGACCACCACCGGATCGCCCTTCCTCCTTGCTGAAGTCACCGGCACGATCTCCCGTTCCAGCCGGCCGTTCCGCTGGGCGGCGACGGCGCGCTGCTGCGAGCGCAGCGCGAACGCATCCTGGTCTTCCCGCGAGACCCCGAAATCCGCCGCGACGTTCTCGCCGGTCTCGGGCATCGAATCGACGCCGTACTGCGCCCTCAGCACCGGGTTGACGAAGCGCCAGCCGATGGTCGTGTCGTAGATCTCCACGTTGCGCGAATAGGCCGCCTCCGCCTTGGGCAGCACGAACGGCGCCCGGCTCATCGACTCGGTGCCGCCGGCGACGATCAGCTCGGCCTCCCCTGCCCGGATGGCGCGGGCCGCGGTGATCACCGCGTCCATGCCCGAGCCGCAGAGCCGGTTGATCGTGGTCCCGGGCACGCCGACCGGCATGCCGGCCAGCAGCAGGCTCATCCTCGCGACATTGCGATTGTCCTCGCCCGCCTGGTTGGCGCAACCGAAGATCACGTCGTCGACCGCCTCCCAGTCGACCGCGGCGTTCTCGGCCATCAGCGCCCGCAACGGCACCGCCCCCAGGTCGTCCGGCCGCACGCCGGCCAGCGCGCCGCCGAAGCGGCCGATCGGAGTGCGCCGATAGGCGCAGATAAAGGCCTCGGCCATCTCAGACCTCCGGGACCACGAGATCGCCGACCGCAGCCGGAACGATGAGTTCCGCCCCGGTGAGCCCCTGCAGTTCGTCGACGCTCATCTGCGCCAGCTTCTCGCGCAGCACGAACCGGCTGGTTCTCGATATCGATGACGGCGAGGCTGGTATAGACCCGCGTCACGCAAGCCACGCCGGTCAAAGGCAGGTTGCAGCGCTTCACCAGCTTCGGCCTGCCGTCCTTGGTGACATGATCGGTGATCACCGCCACGCGCTTCGCGCCATGCACGAGGTCCATCGCCCCGCCCACGGCCGGCACGCCTTTCGGGCCGGTCGACCAGTTGGCGAGATCGCCCGTCTCGGCCACCTCGTAGGCGCCAAGGATCGCCACGTCGAGATGGCCGCCCCGCACCATGGCGAAGCTGTCGGCATGGTGGAAGAAGGCGGCCCCCGGCTTCAGGGTGATCGCTTTCTTTCCGGCATTGATCAGGTCCCAGTCCTCCTCGCCCTGGGGCGGCGCCTCGCCGAAGTTGAGCACGCCGTTCTCGGTATGGAAAACCGCCTGCCGACCCGGCGGCTGGAACTTCGCCACCATCTCGGGAAAGCCGATACCGAGGTTGACATAGGCGCCGTCCTCGATGTCCTGCGCGGCCCGCCAGGCGATCTGCGCGTTGGAAAGCCTGCTGCTCATGCGTAAGCCACGCCTTCCCGCATCAACGCCTCTTCCTGCCGCGCATCGGCGACTTCGACGATGCGGTCGACGAAGATGCCCGGGGTGACCACCTGCTCGGGATCGATGCCGCCGGGCGGCACGATCCGCGTCGCCTGGACGATCGTCACCCGGGCCGCCGCCGCCATCAGTGGGGAGAAGTTCCGCGCCGCCTTGCGATAGGTGAGGTTGCCCATGGTGTCGGCGAGTTCCGCCTTGATCAGCGCCACATCCGCCTTGAGCCAGCGCTCCTGCACGTAGTGGCGGCCATCGAACTCGGCGACGGGCTTGCCCTCCGCCAGCTCGGTGCCATGGCCCGTCGGCGTGTAGAAGGCCGGGATGCCGGCGCCGCCCGCCCGGATGCGCTCGGCCAGCGTGCCCTGCGGCACGAGTTCGAGCCCGATCTGCCCCGCCAGGTACTTCTCGGTGAAGGCGCGCGGATCGGCAGAACGCGGGAACGAGCAGACCATCTTGTCGACCATGCCGGCATCGATCATCGCGGCGATGCCGATGCGTCCATTGCCGGCATTGTTGTTGATCACCGTCAGCCGCCCAGGGCTGCCGGTAGCCTTGAAGCGATCGATCAGCGCGTGGATGAGCTCGATCGGGGCGCCCGAGCCGCCGAAGCCGCCGACCATCAGGTGCATGCCGTCGGCAATATCGGCCACCGCTGCCACGAGGTCGGGAACGCTCTTGTCCATGTCGCCTCCCTAGAAATCGAAGAACACGGTTTCGTCCTCGCCCTGCAGGCGAATGGCGAGATGATAGGCGGGCTGTCCGCGCGCCTCGGACCGGGCGGCGATCAGGGTGTTGCGGCGCCGTGCGTCCATGATGCGGCTGAGCACGTAATCGTCCGCATTCACCTCGGCCTCGTCTTCGAAATAGAGCCGCGTCTGCAGCCCGACATTGATGCCGCGGGCGACGATCCAGAGCGAGACATGCGGCGCCATCGGCCTGCCGTCGGGGCCGCCCACCCGGCCCGGCTTAACCGTGTCGAAGCTGAAGGCGCCCTCCCCGTCGCAGGCCGCGCGCCCCCAGCCGTTGCGATAGGTCCCGTCGCTGTCGGCCTGCCAGAGCTCGACCACGGCGTCGCCGACCGGAGCCCCCGTTCCATCGGTTATCGATGCCGCCGACGATGATCCGCGGTCCTGCACCGGCCTCGATCGGACCCGCTCCCAGGTCCGGCACGTTCGGGCCGCCGATGCCTTCGCGGCTGGGCGTCATGCCGATGTGGACGTACGGACCGGCGGTCTGCGACGGGCTCTCCTTGAGCGGCGGAAGCGGGTTGAGCATCAGTTCCCCTCCGGGCGGTTCTCGAACAGGGTGGAGCGGCGGCCGCGCAGCACGATATCGAAACGATAGGCCAGCGCATCCATCGGCGTCGTGTTGTGCCGGTCGAGCCTCGCGATCAGCTGCTCCACCGCGGCGCGGTCGGGGATCGCGAGCGCGATCGGGTCCTGCCAGATCATCGGGTCGCCCTCGAAATACATCTGGGTGATCAGGCGCTGCGCGAAGGCATGGCCGAACACCGAGAAAGTGGATATGCGCCGGCCGCCAGTCGTTGCCGCCGTTCGGCCAGGGATAGGCGCCCGGCTTGATGGTGCGAAAATGATAGTAGCCGTTGTCGTCGGTGATGGCCCGCCCGCAGCCGCCGAAGTTCGGGTCGAGCGCCGCGACATAGCCCTCCCGCTTGTGGCGATAGCGGCCGCCGGCATTGGCCTGCCAGAACTCCACGAGGGTGCCGCGCACCGGTCGGGCATTCTCGTCGAGCACCCGACCATGAACGATCATCCGCTGCCCGATGGCCTCGCCGCCATCCTGGCTGAAGTTGCGGATCAGGTCGTTGTCGAGCGGCTGGATGGCGCCGTGACCGAAGGTGGGACCCGTCAGTTCGGACTTCGTCTGTCCCAGCGACAGCAGCGCATGCCGCGGCGCACGCAGGGTCGTGCTCTTGTAGCCCGGCGTCAGCGCCGGCGGATGCCAGGCGCGATCCCGCTGGTAGAGCTGCCCTTCCTCGCCATAGGGCGGGATGATGGTCACGGCTGCTCCTCCAGCACCTGCTTGGCGATGCGGAACGCTCGGTTGGCCGCCGGCACCCCGGCATAGACCGCCACGTGCAGCAGCGCCTCCTTGATGTCCTCCGGCGCTGGCGCCGGTATTGCGCGTCGCCCGCACATGCATCGCGACTTCCTCGTCATGGCCGAGCGCCGCGAGCAGCGCGATCGTCAGCAGCGAGCGCTCCCGTCTCGTCAGCCCCGGCCGCGACCATACCGATCCCCACGCTCCTTCGGTGATGAAGGCCTGGAAATCCGCGTCGAACGCCGTCTGGTTCGCCTCCGCCCGGTCGACATGGGCATCGCCGAGCACGGCGCGCCGGGTCCGCACTCCCGCATCGAAATGGTCAGCCATGAACGTGCGCCTCCACATGATCGCGAATGAGGCGCGCCAGCCGCGCCGGCTGATCGATCGACGGGATATGGCCGGCCCGCTCGATCACCTCGAATCCGGCCCCCGAGATCCGTCCGGCCGTGGCGCGCACCAGCGCTACCGGCGTCGACTGGTCGACTTCGCCGGCAACCACCAGCGTCGGCGCAGCGATGCGGCCCAGCTCATCGGTGAGGTCGGCGTCGCGCAGCGCCATGCAGCTGCCCACATATCCCTCGACCGGCGTGCGCAGCAGCAGGTTGCGCCAGCCGTCGATCTCCGCCTCGCGCCCGGCGCGGATCGCCTCGGGGAACCACCGCAGCAGCACCGCATCGGCTACCGCCTCCATGCCGCCCGAGCGCACCGCCTCGATGCGGCCGTTCCAGGTCGCCGCATCGCCGATCTTCGCCGCCGTGTCGCACAGCACCAGCGCCGCGACGCACTCCGGATGGTCGATGGCGAAGCGCATCGCGATCATCCCGCCCACCGAGACGCCGGCCACAACGAAGCGATCGAGCCCCAGCCGGTCGGCCAGCTCCATGAGGTCGCCGGCAAAATCGGCAATCGCGTAGGGAGCCGGCGGCACCGCCGAAAGCCCATGTCCGCGCTTGTCATGGACGATGATGCGGAAGTCCGGCGCCAGCCGCTCCACGACCCCGTCCCAGACGCGGAAGTCGGTGCCCAGCGAGTTGACGAAGACGATCGGCACCCCGTCGCGCCGGCCGATATCGCGATAGTGGACGACGCCGTGCTGCAGGCTCAGGAAGCTCATGTCCCCGCCAGCCGCGCCACCATGGCCCGCACCGCGATCCCGTATCCTTCGGCGCCGAAGCCGGCCATCACCGAGGTCGCGATCATCGACACGTAGCTCCGGTGGTAGATCGGCTCGCGTCGGTGGATGTTCGAGATGTGCAGCTCGATGATCGGGCCGGGGAACATCTTCAGCGCATCGAGCAGCGCCAGCGAGGTGAAGGTGAAGGCGGCCGGGTTGATGATGATCCCCGCCCCTTCGTCGATCGCCTCGTGCACCAGCTCGATCAGCCTTTCCTCGCTGTTCGTCTGGTGGAAGGCGATGGCGCGATCGCCCGCCGCCTCCCGGCACATCGCCTCCACCTCGGCGAGCGTCGTCGTGCCGTAGATCTCCGGCTCGCGCTTGCCCAGCCGGTTGAGGTTCGGGCCGTTGAGGACGTAGATCGGCTTTCATGGCGTCGCCCCCGGGCTGACGTAGCCGAAGAGCTGCGGCAGCCACAGCACCGTCTCGGGCACGAAGGTGATGACGAAGAGCGCGACGATCAGGCCGAAGAGGAACGGCGCCACGTCGCGCACGATGCGCCCGCATCGGCGCGCCGGCGATTCGCGTCATGATGAAGAGCAGCAGCCCATAGGGCGGCGTGATCAGCCCGAGCATGATGTTGACCACCACGACCACGCCGAAATGCACCATGTCGATGCCGAGCGCCTGCGCCGTCGGGATCAGCACCGGCACGATCACCAGCAGGATGGTCGTGCCCTCGAGCACGCAGCCGAGCACCAGCAGCAGGATGTTGACGAGCGATCAGGAACGTCACCGGGTCGAGGTCCCAGGCCAGCAGCGTGGCGCTGATCGTCCGGGGATGTTCTCGATGGTGACGACGTAGTTGAACACCAGCGCGCCGGCGATCAGCATGCCGATCGAGGCCGTGGTGCTTGGCGCTGAGCCAGCACCGAGCGGTAGAGATCGCGGAAGCTGACGCTGCGATAGAGCACCACCGAGATGAGCAGCGCATAGGCGGCGGCGACGGCGGCCGCTTCGGTCGGCGTCGTGACGCCGCCATAGATGCCGCACGATCAGCACCACCGGCATCAGCAGCACCGGCAGCGCCTCCCAGGTGATGCCGCGGCAGCTCGCGCAGCGGCATCGGCTCCTCGACCGGGAAGTTCTTGATGCGCGCGGTGACGGCGACCTGCAGCATCATCACGCCCGCCATCAGCAGGCCCGGAACGACGCCGCCAAGGAACAGGTAGCCGATCGAGGCATCGGAGACGAGCGCGTAGAGCACCATCGGGATCGAGGGCGGGATGATCGGCCCGATGACCGCGGTCACCGCCGTCAGCGCCGCCGCATAGCTCGGCGTGTACTTGCCGTCCTTGGTCATCATGTTCTGCATCATCTTGCCCGAGCCGGCGGCGTCGGCGATGGCCGAGCCCGACATGCCGGCAAAGATGATGGACTGCAGCACGTTGACCTGCGCCAGCCCGCCGCGGAAGCGCCCGACGAAGGCGTTGCAGAAGTTGAGCAGGCGCTCGGTCAGCGAGCCCGATGTTCATGATCTCGGCCGCGAGGATGAACAGCGGCACGGCGAGCATGATGTAGTTGGTGTACATGCCGTTGAGCAGCTGCTCGGCGGCGGTGCCCATGTCCTGCCCGCGCATCAGCAGGTAGAGGATCGAGCCGGTGATCATCGAGATGCCCGATCGGCAGGCCGAGCAAAGGCCAGCACCGTGATCAGGCGACGAGCGAAAGACGAAAGCGAGCTGACACAGGCTCGATACGCCCGACTTGATCTTGGTGAGGTCGAACTCTTCGGCGTGCCTTGCCCCAGATCGCCTGGTAGCCCAGCCAGAGCTAGCGGACGATCATCGCGACGACGAAGAGGACGTAGATGGAGTAGAGCCAGTCGAAGCGGATCTTCAGGTAGGCGGTCTTCTCGACCTTCATGAAGCTGACATAGTCGAGCACCGCCGGCAGCGAGATCGTGAAGAAGAACACCACCACCGCAGCGCAGGCGACGATCATGATGCGACGCACCCGGTCGCTGACCGTGGCGTAGATCAGGTCGAAGCGGATTTCCTCGTCGTCGCGCACCACGAAGGCCGCGCCGAACAGCACCAGCCAGATCCACATGATCACGCTGATCTCATGCGTCCAGCCGATCGGAAAGTTCAGCAGGTAGCGGAAGACGATCTGGACGATGAACACGATGAACATCGTCGCCAGCATCGCGGCGAGCAGGTTCTCGGCCCGGGCATGCAGCCAGGCGCCGATCCGCGTGAGTCTGGGTCCATCTCGTGCTCTCCCGGCAGCATTCAGCGACTGGCGGCGCCACGCGAGCGGCGCCACCCGGCGAAGACACCTAGAGGGCGTTGATCTTGTCGACGATGCCTTCCGGCCAGTCCTTGGCCAGGTCGGACTCGAGGTAGAGCTTCTGGGCGTTCGCGCGGAAAGCGGCGACGTCGGGCTCGTAGATCTTGAGGCCGGCGGCCTTGAACTGCTCGAGCAGAGCGGCTTCACGCTCCACATGCTTCTGCTGGCTCAAGTCGATCGCCGCCGTGGCGGCCGCCTGCAGAGCTTGCCTGCGTCTCCGGCGCACAGCTCGTCCCAGGCAGCCTTCGAGATCACCAGCAGATCGAAGCCGACGAGGTGCGAGGTGAGGACGATCTGCTCCATCACCTCGTAGAACTTCATGTTCTCGACGTTGGGCAGCGGGTTGTCCTGGCCGTCGATCGCGCCGGTCTGCAGGCCCGTATAGACCTCGGCATAGGCCATCGGCGTCGGGATTGGCGCCGAGCGCCGTGCCCAGGAACTGCCAGGCGTCGCCGCCGGGCATGCGCAGCTTGACGCCCGCCATGTCGGCCGGGGTCTTGATCTCCTTGTCGATCCGCAGCCCGACCTGGCGGACGCCGAAATAGGTCGGGCCCAGGATGCGGATGCCGAGCTGGTCCTCGGCCATCTTCTTGAACTCGGCGCCGACCTCGCTGTCGAAGAACTTGCGCAGGTGGTCGACGTCGCGGAACAGGTAGCCCGAGGTCAGCACCGACCAGGCCGGGATCTGGTTCGAGATGTCCTGCGGCGCGATATTGCCCATTTCCAGGTTGCCGCGCTGCAGCGCCACCAGTTCGGTGCCCTGCTTGAACAGGTTGCCGCCGTAATAGGGCTCGAGCGACGCAAATCCGGCGATGCCCTCGCCGAACTGCTTCATCATCTCGGCGCGGATGTCCTGCTCGGAGAACACCGCCGAGAAGCGCAGGGTCGGCTTGTCCTGGGCAATGCTCGGCAGGCTCGCCGCCGCGAGCAGCGCGACGGCACCAAAAAGCGTGGCTCGCCGCCTGATACGGTAAGTCATGTCATCCCTCCACATTGGGGCCCTCCGCCCCATCCGCCCTTTGCGGGCACTCCCTCCCCTCGCGGCTCCGCCGCCCCTCGGGATTTCCACTTTGTACGAAACGGTTCGTACATGTCAACCGACATCAAACGGCCGCTCGACAGCCGTCCGCGAGCGAGTCTGAACCGCGCCGGAGGCAACCGTCAACCGCCTCGCAGGCGGGACGATCAACCGTGGAGCGGGCTGACACGCTCGCCTGGACTCATGCTGCGGCACGAAAATGCGCCGTCATGGCGTCGCGATCGGGCGCGATCCCCGTGAACAGCTCGAACGCCTTCACCGCCTGGTACACCGCCATCCCGGTGCCCCCCAGCGTACGGCAGCCCAGCGCCCGGGCGCTCTGCAGCAGCGCCGTCTCGGGCGGAAAATAGATGATCTCGGCGACCCAGTGGCGCTGCTGCAGCAGTTCGTCCGGTAGCGGCAATCCCGGATACTTGGCCATCCCCACCGGCGTCGCGTTGACGATCCCCGAGGCCGCCTCCACCGAATCGCGCACGCTTTCCGACACCTGCACCGGCGCCTCGAACCGCTCGCCCAGCCGCGCCGCCAACTGGCGCGCCCGCCCAAAGTCGGTCTCGCACAGCGTCAGCCGTTCCGCCCCCAGCGTCAGCAGCGCATGCGCGACCGCCGCCCCTGCCCCGCCGGCACCGAACTGCACGATCGAATCCATCGCAACGCCCTTGAGCCCCTCGCGAAAGCTTTCCGCGAACCCCCAGCTGTCGGTATTGTGCCCGGTCCGCCTGCCGTTGCCGAACACTACGGTGTTCACGGCGCCGATCGCCGCCGCCTCGGGCGCCAGCTCGTCGAGCAGCGGCAGCACCGCCTGCTTGAACGGGTGGGTGACGTTCAGCCCCGCGAACCCCAAAGCCTGCGCTTCCCGCACCATCTCGCCCAGGTGCCGGTCCTCGAGCCCCAACTCATCGAAATCGATCAGCACATAGGTATATCTCAGGCCGATGCGGCCGCCTTCGAGCTCATGCATGCGCGGCGTCTTCGAGGCCTGGATGCCGCGGCCGACGAGGCCGACCACGACCTCGCGCCCACCGCCCGACGCCGCGCGGTGCCGGGTCGCCACCAGCTCGCGCAATTGCCGGCTGGCCAGTTCGACTATCGAAGATGTCACGTCCGTCTCCACCCGCCGCCAGCAAAGGCGGTGACCGATCTATCGGCCCACCTTGTCATTCGGCGCGGCCCGCCGATAATGGTCAGATCACGTGCGGCAATAACTGTACGAACTGGTTAGTTTAGTCAATCTCCGCCTTTGGCGGGGACGAGGAGCGAACACATGGCGCCTAGGACGGCAAAGGCCGGAGCGCAGGCAGGCAAGGCGCAGGTCCGCACGCAGGACCCCGAGGGGACCCGCCAGAACATCATCGAGGTCGCCTCCGAGGAGTTCGCGCTCAACGGCCTCTCCGGCGCACGCATCGACGAGATCGCCGCCCGCACGCGCTCGTCCAAGCGGATGATCTACTACTATTTCGGCGACAAGGAGGGCCTCTATCTCAAGCGTCCTCGAGAACGCCTATCGCAAGGTGCGCGAGGGCGAGGCCAAGCTCGACATCGACGGCCTGTCGCCGCTCGAGGCGCTGCGCAAGCTCGTCGAGTTCACCTTCGACCATCACCACAAGCACGAGGATTTCATCCGCATGGTGATGATCGAGAACATCCACCACGGCCGAATACCTGGAAAAATCCAAGGTCATCCGCCAGCTCAACGTCACCGCCATCGGCACCATCGAGACGCTCTACGAGCGCGGCGTGAAGGAGGGCCTGTTCCGCCCCGGCCTCGACCCCATCGAGCTGCACTGGCAGATCAGCGCCCTGTGCTTCTTCAACGTCTCGAACCGCGCCACCTTCTCCAAACTCTTCGGCCGCGACCTCAGCACTGCCAAGGCGCAAGCCTCGCTCAAGCGCAACGCCGTCGACATGGTCCTCCGCTACATCGTCCGCCCCGAAAAGCTGCCGAAGGACTGACGCCCAAACGGCGCCACAGCTCATCCTCCTGCGTAGGGGAGGATGAGCATGCGGAGCATGGTGGAAGGGGCGAACAGGGGCGCGGACCCACGGCTCAACGGACAAGGATCGCGATCAACCTCTGGCAGCCACCGCGCCTCGGACCGCCCCCTCCACCGGCTGCGCCGGTCCCCTCCCCGTGGAACGAGGGAGGATAACGGGGCGCCACCGCGCTCGGCCCTCCCCCTTGCGGAGCGAGCCAGACGCTCCACTGCCTCCGACCATCCCGCTCCCCTAACTGGCCCCCTCCTCCACTACCACCGCCCCCCTCCTCCCGCTCCCCTCCTCCCGCTCCCTCCTCCCGCTCCCTCCTCCCGCTCCTCCTCCCGCTCCCTCCTCCCGCTCCCCTCCTCCCCCGCTTGACCCCAATCACCCCACCCTCTATCGATGGTGTACGAACTAGTTCGTTTATCGGAGTGGTCACGATGCGGACATCGATCGCCACGGTCTCGATCAGCGGCGACCTGCCCGAGAAGCTCGAGGCCATCGCCGCCGCCGGGTTCGACGGCGTCGAGATTTTCGAGAACGACTTCCTGACCTTCGACGCGCCGGCCCGGCCGAGATCCGGAAGATGGCCGCCGACCTTGGTCTCGCCATCACGTTGTTCCAGCCCTTCCGCGATTTCGAAGGCCTGCCCGAGCCGCAGCGCTCCCGCGCCTTCGAGAGGGCCGAGGCGCAAGTTCGACCTCATGCAGGAACTGGGCACCGACCTGATGCTGGTCTGCTCGAACGTCTCCCCGGCAGCGCTCGGCGGAATCGAGCGGGCCGCGGCCGATTTCCGCGAGCTGGGCGAGCATCGCCGCCAGGCGCGGCGTACGGGTCGGCTACGAGGCCCTGGCCTGGGGCCGGCACGTCAGCGACCACCGCGACGCCTGG
This sequence comes from uncultured Alphaproteobacteria bacterium, assembly GCA_963708965.1. Classification (GTDB taxonomy): domain Bacteria; phylum Pseudomonadota; class Alphaproteobacteria; order Rhizobiales; family Devosiaceae; genus Devosia_A. Next base: position 50,339 of record CAVPUP010000010.1, read on the forward strand.
GAGATCGTCCGCCGCGCCGACCATCCCAACATCGGCCTGATCCTCGACAGCTTCCACACCCTGTCGCGCCGGATCGACCCCGACTCGATCCGCTCGATCCCCGGCGACCGGATCTTCATCGTGCAACTGGCCGATGCGCCGCTGATCGACATGGACCTGCTCTACTGGAGCCGGCACTTCCGCAACATGCCCGGCGAGGGCGACCTGCCGGTCGTCGACTTCATGCGTGCGGTGGCCGCTACGGGCTACGACGGGCCGCTGTCGCTCGAGATCTTCAACGACCAGTTTCGCGGCGGTTCGCCCAAGGCCGATCTCGGTCGATGGCCACCGGTCGCTCGTCTACCTGATGGATCAGGTGCGACGGTCCGAGCCGGACATCGCCATCGACGTCCCCCCGATGCCCGAGCGCTCCACGGTGCGAGGCGTGGAGTTCGTCGAGTTCGCCGCCGACGAGGAGGAGGCAGCCGAAAATCTCGGGCATGCTCCGGGCCATGGGCTTCGTCCGGGCCGGGCGGCATCGCTCGAAGGCCGTGGAACTCTACCGCCAGGGCGGCATCAACATCGTCATCAACACCGAGACCGACGGCCTCGCCCACTCGACTTGGGTCACGCACGGCACCTCTGCCTACGCCGTTGGCCTCAAGGTCGGCGATGCCGCGGCGACGGTCGAACGCGCCAGGGTGCTGGGCGCCCGACCCTTCGCGCAGAAGGTCGCCGAAGGCGAGCTGGACATCCCGGCGATCCGCGGCGTCGGCGGCGGCGTGATCTACCTGCTCGACGACAGTGCCGACCTCGGCCGAGTGTGGGAGACCGAGTTCATCGCCGATCCGGCCAGCTCCGGCCCGAAAGCAGGCCTCCTCGCCATCGACCACGTCGCCCAGACGATGAACTACGACGAGATGCTGACCTGGGTGCTGTTCTACCGTTCCATCTTCGCCACGCGGAAGAGCGCCGTCGTCGACGTGCCGGACCCCTCGGGCCTCGTCCGTAGCCAGGTGATCGAGAACGCCGAAGGCACCCTGCGCCTGACTCTCAACGGCGCGGAGAACAGCCGGACCCTGGCCGGCCATTTCGTCACCACGACCTTCGGCTCCTCAGTGCAGCACCTCGCCTTCGCCACCGCCGATATCTTCGCCACCGCAGCCGCAATGCAGCTCGACGTCCTCCGCATCAGCACCAACTACTACGACGACATCGAAGCCCGCTTCGGCCTCGAAGCACCCTTCATCGATCAGCTCCGCCGCCACAACATTCTCTACGACCGCGACAATGGCGGCGAGTTCTTCCAGCTCTACAGCCAGACCTTCGGCGGGGGCTTCTTCTTCGAGATCCTGGAGCGCCGCGGCAACTACTCCGGCTACGGAGCTCCCAACGCCCCCTTCCGCATCGCCGCGCAAAAGCAGGCGCTTCGCCGCCCCGCGGGTCTGCTGAGCGGGTGAGGCAAGCAACGCTGCTGCGAGCGACCGGACGGCGAGGTGGCTGCAGTTGTGCCACTGTCGGAGGCGCCGGTCCAAGTGCCGTCGACCAGCACATGCATGTCAGCGTCCTCCGTGACTCCGGTTAGGCGATCATAGGGCCTGGCCCGAGCTGTCGAAAACATGGGCACGGGTAGGGTCGATGGCGAGATGGACCTGGGCGCCGGTGGCGGCCTCGTAGTTGCCGGGGAGCTCGATGGTGAGCAGGGTCTCCAGCCCCTCCACCTTGGCATGCACAAGGCTCGAGCCGCCGAGGCGCTCGACCAGGACGATGCTGGCGGGAATGCCGCGATCGGCAATGGAAATGGCGTCCGGCCGGATGCCCAGTTCAACGCCCGGGCCGGCAGCGACGGGTCGGGTCAACAGCACCGGGCCGCCAGCGCCGAGCCGCAGCTCTGCGCCGACTGCGACCACCGGCACGAAGTTCATCTTGGGCTGGCCGAGAAAGCCCGCGACGAAGCGATTTTCCGGGTGCTGGTAGAGGCGGAGCGGCTTCCCCTCCTGCTCGATACGACCATTGTTGAGCACGACGATGCGATCGGCCAGTGTCATCGCCTCGACCTGGTCGTGCGTGACGTACACCATGGTCGTCTTGAGCTCATCGTGGAGCCGCGCGATCTCGACGCGCATCTGGGCCCGGAGGTCCGCGTCGAGGTTGGAGAGGGGCTCGTCGAAGAGGAAGACGTCGGGCGAGCGGGTGATGGCGCGGCCGATGGCGACGCGCTGGCGCTGGCCGCCGCTCAGCTGCCGCGGCTTGCGCTCGAGCAGCGCATCGAGATGAAGGATCTTGGCGGCGGCGCGGACCTTGGTCTCGACCTCGGCCTTGCCGACCCCCATCATCTTGAGGGCAAAGCCCATGTTCTCGGCGACGGTCATGTGCGGGTAGAGCGCGTAGCTCTGAAACACCATGGCGATGCCGCGGTCGGCGGCCGGTACCGCATTCATCGGCTTGCCACCGATGCGCAGCTCGCCGGAGGAAATCTCCTCCAGACCGGCGATCATGCGGAGCAACGTGGACTTGCCGCAGCCCGAGGGGCCAACGAAGACGAGGAGTTCGCGGTCGGGCACCGACAGCGAAACGTCGCGCACGACGTCGACCTTGCCGAAGGTCTTCCGGATGTTCTGAAGATCGATCGACGCCACGGTCTATCCTTTCGCCTTGACGGCCCACATTTCGATTTCGACGAGGAAGCCGGGCAGCAGGATGGCCTGCACCGCGGTGCGCACCGGCAGCGGCTCGGGCATCAGTTCCTCGTAGACGGTGTTGAACCGCGCCCAATCGGCGAGGTCGGTGAGGTAGATGTTGGCCTTGAAGACGTCGGCGAGGGAGCAGCCGGCGGTGGCGAGCTGGGCGGCGCAGTTGCGCAGCGTCGCCTTGGTCTGCTCCTCGATGGTCGTGCCGATGACGGCGCCCTCGAGGTCGACCGCTACCTGACCCGACAGCACCACCAGGTGGCGCGCATCGACTTCGAGCACCGGCGAATAGGGGCCGGCGGTCACGTGCTGGCGGGCGTTCTTCGGGCGGGCCTTCAGCGGATGCCGGACGCCGTCGTCCACAATATCAGTCATGACCTCACCCTTTGACCGCGCCGGCGAGCAGGCCTTCGACGACGAAGCGCCAGACCAGGATGACGAGCACCAGCGTGGGAACGATTGCGATGAAAATGGCGGTGTTAAGCAGGCTCCAGCTCACGTCGGTGTTGCGCGCCAGCGCCGCCATGACCACCGAGACCGGGCGCGTGTTGCTGCTGCCCGAGAGGATCATGGCGAACATGAACTCCGAATAGCTGAGCATGAACGCGAACAGCCCGGTGGCGCCGATCGAGGGCAGCGCCAGGGGTACCGCGACGCGCCAGAAGGTCTGGAAGCGGCTGCAGTGATCGAGCACCGCCGCCTCGAAGATCTCGACCGGGATCTTGCGGAAGAACACCGACAGGATGAGCACCGTGAAGGGCAGCGCCTTGGCGGTGTGGACGAGGATGATGCCGAGCTGGGTGCCGACGAGGTTCAGCGCCTGCAGCATCATGTAGATCGGCGTCACCAGCGCCACGGCGGGCACCAGCGGCGACAGGATCAGGTAGAGGAAGCTCACCTTCTTGCCCGGGAACACGTAGCGGGCGAAGACGAAGGCGGCGGGCGCGCCGAGGATGAGGTTGAGCAGCATCGCCGCCAGCGCGTTGAGCGAGGAGTTGAACAGCGCCTGCGGCACCTGCCGCGCGGCATCCGAGATCATCGCGCGGTTGGCGCCCTCGGCCTGGTAGCTGTCCGGCAACTGCCCGGTGAAGACGTAGCGATAGGTCTCGAAGTTCGGGCCTTCGGTGAACAGGCTCTTGTCGGGGCTGAGCAGCACCTTGTCGGGCACGAGGCTGCCATAGAGCGAGAGCAGCACCGGGCCGCCGCTGAAGATCAGGATCAGCGCGGCGAAGGCGAAGGTGAGGATCGGATGGAGGCGGCCCGGCATCCTATTCCCCCGCGAACAGGTCGGAGGGCAGCGCCTTGGTGATCGCGACGATCAGGAGCGCGCTGATGAGCGACGACGATGAAGGCCACGGCCGAGCCGGCGCCGAAATCATACATGGAGAAACTCTCGCGCCAGATCTGGAAGCTGAGGAGCGTCGTGGCCGTGCCCGGCCCGCCCCCGGTCATCGCGTAGACGATGTCGTAGCTCGTGAAGGCGGTGAGCGCGTTGTAGACGAGCAGCACCACGATCATCGCCTTGATCTCGGGGAAGACGACGTAGCGGAAGCGCTTCCAGGGGCTGCGGCAATCGATGGCGGCGGCCTCGAGCGTCTCGCCGTTGATGGTCGAGAGCGCGGCCATCATCAGCACCACGGCGAAGGGGATCTGCGTCCAGACATGGGCGACGATGACGGCGCCGAGCGCGGTACGCGGGTTGGAGAGCCAGCCGATCGGGCTGCTGATCAGCCCCAGGTCGAGCATCAGGCCGTTGAGGAAGCCGAAGCTCGGGTGGAACACCCAGACCCAGAGCACGGCCGAGATAGCGCCGGGCAGCACCCAGGGCAGCAGCACGACGGACCGGACCACCTGCGAGCCGGCGAAGCGGCGCTGCAGGAAAAGCGCAATCAGCGTGCCGAACAGCACTACGGTGGGCGCGGCAATGAGGGTGAAGACCAGCGAATTGCGCAGCGCCGCGCCGAAATAGTCGCCGGTGACGACCCGCTGGTAGTTCTTGAGCCCGACAAACGGCTCGCCGGGGAACAGGAGCATGACCTCGTGCAGCGAGGTCCAGAGCGCGTGACCGATCGGATAGACCGTCAGCATGATGACGGGCAGCAATGCCGGCAGCAGCCAGTAGCCCGGATATCGATTGATGGTCCACATGCTCGGGAGTTCTCGGCAGGTAAGTGATGGGCGGCCAGCGCCGCCCATCAGGGAGCTCAGGAGGATTACCGGGAGGCGAACTGCTGCTTGAGCTCGGTCCAGCGCTGCGCGCCGGCCTTCATCACCTCGTCGACCGGCGTCTCCCCGACCATGGCCTGGGCGAGCAGCGGACGGAAGTAGGCGGACCACACCGACGAGAACTCGGTATAGGTGCCGGCCTTGGCGATCGAGGCCTGCTGGCCGAGCGCGGACACGTCGGCCCACTTGCCCCAGGCGGCGACCACGTCCTGGTCCTCGAACAGCGGCAGCTGGCCGAAGCCGAGGCCCTTCTCCACGGCCCAGCGCTTGGCGACCGTGTACGGCTTGCCGGCCATGAAGTTCACGAACTTCCACGCCGCTTCGGCGCGGGCCGGGTCGGCCGCGGTCTTGGCGGTGATGACATAGGACTTGGCGAAGCCGAGCGTCGCATGCGTCTCGCCCGGCATCGGGGCGATGGCGAACTGGCCGGCGAGCGGCTGGGTAGCCGCATCGTTCAGCGCCGCGAGCACGTAGGTGTAGACGACGGTGAAGGCGTGGTTGCCCGTGTTCATCGCCGGGATGATGGTCGACTCGTGCGAGTCGGGCTGCACGAGACCCTTGGACCAGGCGTCCGCGATCCACTGCAGGTGCTGGTAGGCGCCGTTCTGCGGATCGGCGAACAGCGGGTTGAGCTCCGCATCGAACAGCGTGGCGCCGCGGCCATAGGACTGCGCGACGAACGCGTCGTAGAAGTTCGGCAGCTCCTGGTCGTACTCGTAGATGATCGGCTTATCCATGCCGGCCGCCTTGAGCTTCTCGGCCGCGGCGGTGACTTCCTCCCAGGTGGTCGGCACGGCGATGCCGTTATCGGCGAGGATCTGCTTGTTGTAGATGAAGCTGATGGTATCCGAGTAGTACGGCAGGCCGTAGACCTTGCCGTCATAGGTCACGTCGGCGAGCGCGAAGCCGGCGATGTCCTTGGCCAATTCGTCGACGGCGCCGGCCGGCGCCACGGCTTCGAGCGGCGCGATGAAGCCGGCAGCGCCCCAGGCCGGCAACCAATCCTGACCACCGTAGACAACATCGGTCGGCGTGTTGCCGCGGATGCGCAGGACCAGGCTGTCATTGTAGTCGGGCCAGGCATAGTCGGTCACGTTGACCTTGATGCCGGGATTCTCCGCCTCGAACTTCGCCACGTTGTCCTGGACGGTGTCGAGCGAGTAGTTCCAGACGACGAACTCGAGTGTAATGTCCTGCGCCAGCACGGGCTGCGCAACGAGGCCGCCGGCAAGCGCGGTGGCGGTCAGGAGTTTCCTGAGCTGCATATGGGTGCATCCTCTCTGTCTTGGCAGCCCGCTCCTGCGGGCCCTCCCCTACGGCCGAGGCTCCCTTTTGTCGTTGACACCCCGCCCGTTGGTCGCACTATATGAACCACTTGTGATCAATTGCAACCACCTTTGTAGAGGGGGCAGGACATGCCGGGAAGCGGGCAGACCAATTACATCGGCGGCCAGTGGCGCGGCGACCCTCAGGGCGAGGTGAAGACGCAGCGCTCGCCGATCGACGAGAGCGAGATCGGCCCCCTCACCTGGAGCTCGCCGGCTGCCGCGCAGGATGCGATCGCCGCCGCGCGCACGGCGCAGGCGGGCTGGCGCAAGGTCTCGACCTGGGATCGGGCCAAGGCCATGCGCCGCATCGGTGACGCGATCGCCAGCCGGCGCGCCGAGCTCGCGACGCTGCTGACGCTGGAACAGGGCAAGCCCTATGCGGAGGCCTATTTCGAGGTCGGCAAGTCCGTCGACGGCTTCAACCTCGCGGCGGATCTGGTGAAATACCTCGAGGGGTCGACCATCCCCACCGAGGACCCGACGAAGCGGGTGATGACCTTCTACCAGCCGCGCGGCGTTTACGCGGTGGTGACGCCGTGGAACTTCCCGGTCAACATCCCGGTCGAATACATCGCGCCGGGGCTCGCGGCCGGCAACACCATCGTCTGGACCCCTGCCCCGACGACCTCGCTGATCGCGGTGGCGCTGGTGCAGGCGATCGCGGAGGCCGACCTGCCGCCCGGCATCCTCAACCTCGTGACCGGCGCCGGCGCCGTGGTCGGCGACGAGATCGTCTCGAACCCCGGCACCGATGCGGTCGGCTTCACCGGCAGCGCCGCGACGGGCAAGATCATCAGCCGCCGCGCCGCCGGCAAGCCGCAGCTCATGGAGCTCGGCGGCAACGGTCCGGTGGTGATCCTCGAGGACGCCGACCTCGAGCGCGCGGCCACGGCGACGGCCTCGGGCTCCTTCGTCAATGCCGGCCAGGTCTGCTCGTCCTCCGAGCGCATCCTCGTCCACCGCAAGGTCTATGACGAGTTCGCCGAGCGCATGGCGCAGAAGGCCCGCGAGGTGGTGCTGGGCGACCCGCGCCTCGAGGGCACCACGATGGGGCCGCTCAACAACCCGGCGGTGGCGAAAAAGGTCGCCGAGCACGTGGGCGATGCGATCGAGCGCGGCGCGAGGGCCGTCACCGGCGGCAAGCGGCCGCATGGCGCGACCAGCCCGCTCTATTTCGAGCCCACCGTGCTGACCGGCGTGAGCCGCGAGGCGCTGATCAACACCGAGGAAACCTTCGGCCCCGTGGCGCCGCTGCTGGTCATCGACAGCGACGAAGAGGCTTTCGCCCTGGCGCGGGACAACCGCTACGGGCTCGTCTCCTCGGTCTTCACCCAGGATATCGACCGCGCCTTCCGCTATGTCGAGGAGATGCCGACGGGCATCGTCAACATCAACGACACCTCGAACTACTGGGAGTTGCACATCCCGTTCGGCGGGGTGAGCGGCAAGGACAGCGGCATGGGCCGGGTCGGCGGCAAGCACGCGCTGACCGCCATGTGCGACCTCAAGACCGCAACATTCACGGTGCGCTGATGCGTTGGGAAGAACTGACATCGCCGGAGATCGGCGCGCTCGATCGGGAGAAGACCGTGGTGGTCTTCCCCATCGGCTCGGTCGAGCAGCACGGCAATCACATGCCGCTGGGCACCGACACGATCCTCGCGCACGAGGTCGCCTTGGCTGCGGCCGGGACAGCGGAGGGCGTCGTGGTGCTGCCGCCGCCCTGGTACGGCTTTTCCGCCCACCACATGCGCTTCCCCGGCTCGGTGACGCTGCGGGCCGAGACGCTGATGGCCGTCGCCGAGGACGTCGTCGCCTCGGTGGTCAAGCACGGCTTCCGGCGCATCCTGATCGTCAACGGCCATGGCGGCAATGGCGGGGTGATCGACGTGCTGGCCTCGACGCTGGGGCACCGGCACTACGGCAACGGCGCGCATCGCGACGCTCACCTATTTCGCGCTCGCCCGCGACTCGATCGCCAAGCTCCGGAAGTCGGATCCCGGCGGCATGGGCCATGCCTGCGAGTTCGAAACCTCGCTGATCCAGCACCTCAGGCCCGAGCTGGTGAAGATCGAACGGGCCGAGACCACGTATCCGGACGCCGGCTCGCGCTATCTCACCACCGACCTCATCGGCAGCCAGGCGGTGCGAGTCTACCATGATTTCGGCGACCTCTCGCCGACCGGCACGCTGGGTGACCCGTCGCTGGCGAGCGCCGAAGCCGGCGCGGCGTTCTTTGCCGGCTCGGTGGAGGCGCTGAGCGCCTTCATCGCCGACTTCCGCAGCTGGCCGATTCCGGAGGCGGCGCCATGACGCTGCGCCTCGGTGTTATCGGCCTCGGCTTCTTCGGCAACCGGCATGCCCGGGTGTTCGCAGAGCACCCCGCCGCCGAACTGATCGCCGTGTGCGACAGCGACGCGACGCGGGCCAGCGAGTTCGCCGGCACGCTGGGCGTCGAGCATCATGCCGACCTGCACCAGCTGCTGCGCGCGCACCGACATCGACGCGGTCAGCATCTGCCTCCCCGACCGGCTGCACGAGGAGGCGGCGATCGCCGCCGCGGCGGCCGGCAAGGCCATTCTGCTCGAAAAGCCGCTGGCGCATACGGCCGAAGCCGCCCGCCGGATCGTCGACGCGGTGGAGAAGCACGGCGGCCGCATGATGGTCGGCCACATCCTGCGGCACGACCTGCGCTATGTGCAGGTGTTCGAGGCGGCGGCCCCGGAACGCCTGGGCGAGCCGATCCACGTTCGCGCCAAGCGCAACGGCGTCCGCTCGACGGCACGTCGGCTCGGGTGGCAACTCGTCGATCCTGTTCTACATGGGCGTGCACGACGTCGATGCCATGCAGTGGATCGCCCGCTCGCGCATCTCGCCGCGTCTATGCCCAGAAGCGCGAGGCGCTCGGCACCGGCAACGAGGACGCGCTCTATGCCGTGGTCAATTTCGAGAACGGCGCCATCGGCAACCTCGACTATTCCTGGGCGTGGCCGGACGGGCTGATGAACGGCTTCCGCTCCGCCTTCGAGATCGTCGGCACCCGCTCGGCTGCCGCGCTCGATGTCACCGACCAGGGGCTTTATTTCGTCGACGATGCGGCGACGCAGGGCGGCGACACGCATCTGTGGCCCGAGGTGAACGGCCGCATCGCCGGGGCACTGGCGGACGAACTCGACCATTTCATCAAGGCGACGCTGGCGGGGACACCCTATCGGCAGCACTACCGCGAGGCGTTCGACGCTATCCCCGTTCTCGATGCCCTGGCGCGCTCGGCGGCGACCGGGCTCGCCCGTGGATGTGGTGCGGGATCGGGCCGGATCGGCCAGCAATGGTTGACAATGAGCGACCGATTCGGCTCATTGCTGACCGCTTCGAGGACCACCCGCGATGAACAGCACCGGCGCAGACGCACCAGCTCGCCTCCATTTCCACCAACGAGCGAGCCACGCCCTCGCTCGTCTATCGCGCCCTGCTGCGGTCCATTCGCGACGGGCTGATGGTTCCGGGCGCAAAACTGCCCAACGAGCGCGAACTGGCGCAGCAACTCAACACCAGCCGGACGGCGGTACGCTCGGCGCTGGCGATGATGGAGCGGCAAGGCCTCGTCCTTCGCCGCGTCGGGTCGGGCACTTTCCTGACCGACGATGCCCAGAACGTCTTCGAACGGATGGACCAGACCAGTGCGATGTCGCACGACAGTGTTCCGTCGTTCGGAGAGATCGTCGAGGGACGGCTGCTGTTCGAACCGGCCATGATGCATCTGGTGGTCAACCGCGTGCAGGACAGCGAGATCGCCGACATGCGCCGGCAGCTCGACGAGATTCTCTCCGCGCCCACCTGGGAAGACTTCAAGGAGAGCATCTATGCCCTCCACCGGGCGATATTCGCTGCGACGAGGAACAAGTTCCTGGTGCAGATCATGAACTCGATCCTCGACGATCGCCGCGCCGTGCTGTTCGACGGCCATGACACCGACAAGCCCGCTCCCGACCCGGTCAAGCATCAGACCCACAAGGACCTCAAGGCCATCGTCGACGCCATAGCCGACCGCAACGCCAAGCGCGCGCAGGAACTGGTCTCCGATCACCTGATGCGCACACTGGCGACCATCAACATCTGGCAGTAACCGTTTGCCGCCTTGTTGGGTTGTGGCGGGCCCCAAGTGCGGATGTCCGCTTGGCGCCCGATATCGTTGATTTAGTCGCCGATTTTGCCGCGCGGCCGCTCTCATTGGCGACCTGGTCGGTGGTGGCTCGGCCTGCTGGCGGGGAACGGGGGGGCCGTCGATGCCCCTCGGTGGCGCCTATTGTCGCGAAGAGCGGTCATCGGCCTGAGCTTGGGCGAGCTAGGTGCGGAGGCTCTGGGATCGGTGGCGGCGAGTTCAGGCAGGAACTCATCGGGCGGGCGTACGACGTCGTCTTGGTCGCGCGCGGCCGCAGGCGACCGACAGACTGGACGGGCCTGAAGACGGATCGTACCGGCAGGTATCGGTGCACCGCGTGGCTTTGGCGCTCACGATGCTTCTACTCGTCATTCCCGGGCAGGTGTCCGCACACGAAGTCCGGCCCGCCTACCTGCAGATCGATGAAGTCGGGCCGGGTCGCTTGAGCCTCGGTGGGTGCGTCATTCTGGACCTCGAGCGTCTCGACCTGCTTTCCCGATCCTATAGCCATGATGGCCCACAGGGGTACTAACCGCTTCGCCGGGGCCGATAGCGACCTGAGTGCTGGACGCCTGCTCACTTGGGAGGGGTGCTGGTGTAGGCGTCCGCTGGACGCCAACAGCAGACTACGCGCGGGTGCTGACTGGGCCCACCGCCACGTCGGTGAGCGCCCTCTGCGGGTCGGCAGCCGCTGAAGAAATTGCTCGTCCTAACCGGAAGCGACATTCCCGCCTCCGCGCGACATGCCGGTTTGACAGGCCAGTCTCATTTTCCTAATCAATTGGCAAAGCTGTATTTTTTGCCGCATGTACGTCCGTGCTCGTGGCGCAACAGTTCAGGCGGGCGATTTAAGCCCGCTGCCAACGGGGGGATAGCATGGCCCAACTGACGGATACGGCGGCGCCGCTGGCAGCGGCGTCGGCGACCACTACGTATCTCTGCAGCTCTTGCCGCGATCTTGTGGGCCAGCGGTGGGGTTCCGCCGACGCAGGCGCAACCCGTGACGGTCTCCGGTGACGTCGATCCAGCCGGTGCCACGTCTCCGATATGGAACGTCGGTGGCGAGCTCGATGTCGGCCAGAACGACATCGGCACGCTGACCGTCCAGGATGGCGGCAGGGTCAGCAACACGACCGGCTATATCGGCGATTTCGACGGCGCGACCGGCACGGTGACGGTCGCCGGCACCGACGCAGACGGCAACGCCTCGACCTGGGAGAATTCTCGGCTTTCTTACCGTCGGCGACTTCGGAACGGGCACGCTGAGCATCGAGGGGGGCGGCAGGGTCACGAACACGCATGGCTATGTCGGCCTGGATTTCGGCGCAACGGCACGGTGACGGTCTCCGGCACCGACGCCAACGGCAACGCCTCGACCTGGGGGAATAATGGCGAGCTCTATCGTCGGCTTCCTTGGCACCGCCACGCTGAAAATCGAAGGCGGCGGCCGAGGTCACGAACACGCATGGCTATGTCGGCGGCCAGGATCCCAGCGCGACCGGCACGGTGACGGTCTCCGGCACGGACGCCAGACGGCAACGCCTCGAGCTGGAGCGAATTCCGAGCTTCCTGGTTGTCGGCTACTATGGCGCCGGCACGCTGACCATCGCGGACGGCGGCGAGGTCACGAATATGAATGGGTATGTCGGCTGGAAGCTCGGCGGGCACGGTGACGGTCTCCGGCACCGACGCGAGCGGCAACGCCTCGATCTGGGCGATTGCCGGCTCTCTTGTCTGTCGGCGTCCTTCGGCACCGGGACACTGACGATCGCGAACGGTGGCGATCGCCTCCGTCGGTACCGGCGGAGCCGGACCTGTCGATCTGGCCTGGGGCGCCGGCATCAGCGGCACGATCAATATCGGCGCGGCGGCGGGCGAGGCAGCTGTCGCTGCCGGCACGCTCGAGGCGGCGACGGTCCGGTTCGGCGACGGTGACGGCACGCTCAGCTTCAACCACGAGCGGCGCCACCAGCTTTGCGTCGGCGCTGATCAGCAGAGGCACCGGCATCCATGCCCTCGACCATCACGCCGGCACCACCACGCTGACCGGCGACAGCTCCGGCTTTTCCGGGACGACGACGGTATTTGGCGGCGAACTGATCGTCGGCCGGGACGGCTCGGGCGCGCTCGGCGGCGCGCTGACCGTTGCCTCCGGCGGGCTGCTCGGGGGCACCGGCAATGTCGGCTCGGACGGCTCGAGCGTCACCATCGAGGCGGGCGCGGTGCATGCGCCGGGCAATTCCATCGGCGTCCAGCACGTGCTCGGCGACTATGCCAACCACGGCACGCTGCGCATCGAGGCGAGCCCGAGCGAGGCCGACAGGATCGTCGTGGCGGGAGCGGTCGACATCACCGGCGCAACGCTCGACCTGGTGCTGTCGCCGGCCACTGCGGCCAGCTGGGACGTCTTCAACGGTCCCTTGACCATCCTCGAAAAGCAGAGCGACGGCGCCGTCGTCGGCACCTTCGGCCCGGTGACCCGGAACCTGCTGTTCCTCGATGCCGTGCTCGACTACGAGGGCGGCGACGGCAATGACGTGACGCTCGAACTGTGGCGCAACGACCTTGGCTTTGCCGAACTCGGCCAGACCCGCAACCAGACCGCCGCGGCAACCGCCATCGGCACGCTCGACACCAGCCACGCCGTCTGGCGCGCGATCGCGCTGGCAGTCGATCCGGACATCGTGCGCCAGGCGTTCGATGCGCTCTCGGGCGAAATCCACGCCTCGGCCAAGTCGGTGCTCATCGAGGACAGCGGCTTCGTGCGCAACGCCATCGATGGGCGGCTGCGCGCCGCCTTCGCCGCGCCCGGGGCCGCGCTCGCGCCGGTGCTGGCCTATGGACCGGGCGACACGCCGCTGCTGGTCGCCCCCGACCATGCCGGCCCGGTGTTCTGGAGCCACGGCTTCGGGGCCTGGGGCTCGATCGACGGCGACGGCAATGCCGCCGGCCTCAGTAGCACCACCGGCGGCCTGCTGCTCGGCGCCGATGGCCTGGTTGGCGACTGGCGCCTCGGCCTTCTGGCCGGCTACAGCCAGTCCCGCTTCGACGTCGAGAGCCGCTTCTCGTCCGGATCGAGCGACAACTACCATCTCGGTCTCTATGGCGGCACGCAATGGGGCAATCTGGCCTTCAGGAGCGGGCCTTGCCTACACTTGGCACGACCTCTCCACCCGCCGCTCCGTCGCCATTCCCGGCCTCGCCGAGAGCCTCGACGCCGACTACCAGGCCGCCACGCTGCAGGCCTTCGGCGAGCTCGCCTATGGCATCGAGGCCGGCACGTTCCGCTTCGAGCCCTTCGCCAACCTCGCCCATGTGGGCCTCCATGCCGATGGCTTTTCCGAGCATGGCGGCGCCGCGGCGCTCTCCGGCAGACAGGGCACGACCAGCGTCACCTTCACCACGCTGGGCCTGCGCGCCGAGCACAATTTCGGCCTCGGCACGGCTGACGCCACGCTACGCGGCGAACTCGGCTGGCGGCATGCCTTCGGCGACACCACGCCGACGGCGACGCAGGCGTTCTCGGCCGGTGACGCCTTCAAAATCGCCGGCGCTGCCGATCGCCAGGGACAGCGCGGTGCTCGAGGCTGGCCTTGACCTGAACCTGAACCCCGACGCGACCCTCGGCCTGTCCTATACCGGCCAGTTCGCCGCCGGCGCACGGGACAACGGTTTCAAGGCAAACCTAGCGGTGAGGTTCTGAGCACCACGGCGCCCAGCGCGTCGACGTCGGGCCCGCCCGAGGGTGGTTCACTACGCGACCCGCCTGAGGCTGGCATCGGTGGCTTAGGCTTTCGCGACGACCTGACGGACGACGGTCCAACCGAAGTTGCCGCGGTCGACGGCCGGAACCACTCTGCCCCCTGCAGGTTGTCCACATGAGCGACCTTGCGGCGGCTCTCCTGTTGCCGATTTGAGGGTCGCTGGTTTGCTTCTCGCCGTCCGCAGGGAATCCCTCCCGGACGGAGACATTGTTCTCGAAGTTACTTCACAGAATGCGGAGACTGAACCGATGCAACGTCGGCGCCTGCCACGCAGTTGTGGGTGCGGTAAGCGACACTTGGAGCGGAGCATGCCTTGTGCGACCGAAGGGCATCTATAGGACAGCGACGCCACTGACCGGCGCCGAGTACGCCTTTGTCGACTACGGCTCCTGCATAGGGGAGCTGCCGAAGGGTGGTTACGAGGAGCGGGGCTATCAACCACCGTTTGACAGGCTACCTACCAAGGAAGATTACGAAGTGACGACCGCCGGGAAGCAGGATCTTCATGACCCCCGAGCGAGGGTGACGCCGGTCGGTGAGAAGCTACAGAACCGCTGAGGGCCCGGACCGGTCTTGGAGGCGACGGGTGTTCGTCCATGCCCCTTCTTGCGAGAGCGGTCGCCCCCGGCCGTGGTGGGTCAGGCAGATGGACTGGAGCCGATATATGCAACTGCTGGTCTTTGTGACGGACGACGGAACATTATCCGGCAGCGGGCCTGTCTTGTTTGTGCTCGACGACCTGACCTCCGCATTGCCCCCGAATCCACGGTCACTCGGCTGGAAATACGTGAGAAATATCAGCGAGGATAACCCCTTGCTGGCCACCGAGGGAACTACCCCGATCGATGCAATATTGCGCGACGGGTACTACATTTCAAACCGGCTAGTCGGAACTCGGCGGCGCCATTCCAGTAACCACCAGTGAACTGTCCTACATTCGCACCACGAAGTTGAGCGCGACAAGGAGCCACGGGGAAGACGGGTGGTGATCTGCAGCGCGCACGACGCCCAGAACATTCCCGAGTATGCCTCCGGACTGCCCTTGATGCTCAAACCGTACCGGAGCGAGGACGTCGCCATTTTCGTTATGGGCAGCGGACGCTATCGTGCCTTATCGAGATGTGGGCGGCTCGCGGACACTAGTGCCAGAGGGCTGCCCGGGCTCGTTAGCGATCAGGGCCCGGCAGTACCTCACAGGCTCCTCCATATCGCCGAAACCATCACACAAACCACGCACCACGAGAGCGCGGCGAATAGTACAACCGCGCATGCACGGTGGCGGCGGAGCAAGTCGGCGACACACTTTTCCATGACCGCAGCCCGTCCCGATTCCGGTGAAGGGGCCCTTGCCCAACTTGGAGCAATTGCAACTTCCACAGCCGCTGGACCGGCGGCTCTGCCGCTGCTGCACAGGTGTGTCGCTCTCCAGGCCAGGCGCAAAACGAACTTCCCGCATGAATGGTGCAAGAGCGGAAGCAGGCCCGCTTGGACCTCTCTACCTGCCCCGGGTCGCGGCTCCTTCCGGGTAGGCCTTTAGAACTGCATTGCATTTTCCTGCCGCTGCGCTTACGTTGAGAGTTGTACGTTGCAGCCAAGTTGGCTTCTGATCTCCCGGCACGCCGGTTGTTTGGTTTCCCTGAATTGCAAACGTTTAGATCCGCCGGCATGTGTCGGTCGGAAACGAGACTGTTTGCCCCCGGGCCAGCCTCACAATCGAAAGTCATCACCATGATCAATGGCACCGTAAAGTTCTACAACTCGGCCAAGGGCTTCGGCTTCATCGCCCCCAACGACGGCGGCAAGGACGCCTTCGTCCATGCCACCGCGCTGGAGGCAGCTGGCATCTATAGCCTCGCCGAAGGCGACAAGGTCTCCTACGATCTGCAGAGCGGCCGCGACGGCAAGATGTCGGCGACCAATTTGTCCCTGCTCTGATCGAACTGGCGCCGATTTGCACGGCGCTCGGGCCGGCGCTCGGCTGCCACTGCAGCTGGGCGCCGGCACAAACGGCTCTTCACCACGAGGCCAAATCAGCATGATGCACCGCTACCAAGTCGGCCAAATACTAGAGATGCGTTCATCCCCGCATACCAGCAACAGGCCGGCAGGACCGTGCGAAGTGCTCTTCTGCCTGCCGCACGAACGTGGTCCGGTCCTCTATAGAGTGAAGTCACTTAACGAGAAGACCGAGCGCGTAGTGGACGAAATCGACCTTACTCTCAGCGAGGCGATCAGGGCGGCGGCTGTCCAAGGATCGGCTCCCTTAAGCATCAAGATAGGCCGGCGGTGATAAGCGCGCCTCGCGCTCTAGCAACGTCGGACACGATATAGCGCACTGAGGCCATCGGAATTCTTCTCTGCCTTGGCACGACTGCAGCAGACGAGACCTGCAATGCGTTGCGCCCCGGCTGCTTGGCCACACAACGGATGACAGCCATCAAGCGCTCCGTCGAATATAAGTCTTGATCAGCGGCCGCTCGCGAGGTCCCTTCGCGCCAGAGGCGGCCCACGTTGTCCTTCTCGACGGGCAAGAAGACGGAGACGACCATGGCGGCAAGATCCAAGGCCTCTGAAATGGCCGACCACTATGTGGAAGCGCTTGCCGATTGGGCCGAGGTGACTCGGAAACCGCTCTTTGGGGCCATTGCGCTGCGCCGCAACAATTTGGTGTTCGGCATGATCTGGAAGGGTGGGCTGTACTTCAAGACCGACGAGGAGTTGGTGCAGGAGTACGACGCCGCGCACTCGAGCAAGCTCACCTACACGACGAACGAGGGCAAGCCGCAGGCGCTGAAATCCTATGCCGAGGTCCCAGCTGAGGTTAGCGAGGACGACGAAAAGCTGCGTGATTGGGCAGAGGTCGCCTATCAGGCCGCCCTCAAGAACGCAGCACGTTCCTGAAGGACCCCTTTGGGCCCAGAAGCGGTCCGTAGCCCGGGTCTTGTCGCCGAAGGCTGAGGGACCTGCTAGAATGCTTTCGCGGATGGGGGATCGACGTGGGCGACATCCTTGACGTGGTGGTTATCGGCGCCGGTTGGGCCGGGCTCAGCGTCAGCCAGGGGTTGAAGGCGTCGGGCATTTCCCATGTGCTGCTCGAACGTGGGCGAATAGGCGAGACGTGGCGCTCGCAGCGCTGGGATTCCTTTCACTTCAATCTCCCGCGCGTCCTGACCGTGATGCCCGGCGACCGCTATGAAGGAAGCGATCCCGAGGGAGCGATGACCCGCGACGAGTTCGTCGCCACGCTCGAGGATTACGTTGCCCGCCACTGCCTGCCTGTCCATCTCGGCGAGACCGTGATCGAGGTGACGGCCGACAGTGCGGACGGCTATGTCATCCAGACGCAGGGCCGAACGCTGGGGGCGCGAAACGTGGTGGTCGCCAGCGGCAGCCTCAATCGACCGAAGCGCCCGGCTGTGGCCCGGCAGATTTCCCCCGACCTCCAACAGATCGATGCCTCGGACTACCGTTGTGCGGCGGCACTCGGACCAGGGGCCGTGCTTGTCGTGGGAGCGGGTCAGTCTGGAGGGCAGATCGCCAGAGACCTCATCGACGCCGGCCGCGACGTCTTCCTGGCGACAGGAAGGATCGGCCGTCTGCCGCACCGCTATCGCGGCCGGAATCTGGCCCTTTGGCTGGTGGAGGGCGGCATGCTGGAGGTGAGGCGGGAGGAGTTCGCACTGCCCTCGGGCGCTGTGGCTGCTCGGCCCTTGCAGGGCGCGACCGAGACTTCTCAGCCTGCAGTCGCTGAGCGCCTTCGGGGTTGTGCTGCTCGGCAGGCTGAGCGGAGCCGACGGCATGCTGCTGACCTTCTCCGACGATGTTGCCGAGAACATCCGTTTCGCCGACGAGGCTTCGGCGGCGGTGCGCCAGAGGGTCGACGACTATATCGCGCGTGCCGGCCTCGCAGCGCCGACCGCCACGGACGATCCGGCCGAGGTGGTGGCTGCAAAGCTTCCGACGCCGCCGATCACCTCGCTGGACCTTGCCGCCCGCGGCATCGGTACCATCATCTGGTGTACAGGCTTCGATGGCGACTTCAGCTGGCTCAAGGTTGCCGGCGCTATCGGCCCGGATCAGCAGCCGTGCCACGTGGACGGCATCGGAACTGCAAGTGGCCTCTATTTCCCCGGCCTCGACTTTGCTTCCACCCGCAAGTCGGGGACTATCCTCGCGGCGACGGAGGAAGCGCAGAGAATCGTGGCACACATCTTCGGGCGCCTTGAGCACGTGTGAGGACGATCAATGCGCTCGACCAGAGGGACAGGTCCGAAGGTCCGCTGTGCCCCCAGAAGCGGTCGCCCCCACACTTTGATCGACGGTGGCGGAACCGTCCCGCATGTGGATCGCGCTCAGTGACAACGCGGTCAGCCCTCCGTAATCTTGCCAGCGCGGCACGAGCAACAATGGAGCAACAACCGTAATGCGACCTCTCCTCTACTCCATCAACGTGACGCTCGACGGGTGCGTTGACCACAGCGCCGGACCAGCGGACGAGGCCCTGCTGCAGGAGACACTGCGGGCAACACATCGCCACGCCACCGAGAGCATCGGCCGAGCCGACGCCTTGCTGTTCGGTCGCGTCACCTACCAGATGATGGAAGAAGCGTGGCGACTGGAGACGCGGACCACGACGATGCCCGACTGGACCGAGCCTTTCGCGCACACCATCGACGCGATGAAGAAGTACGTCGTTTCGAGCACGCTCAGCCGGGTTGATTGGAACGCGGAGCTCGTGAGCGGAAACCTGGGCGAGGCTGTCCGGCAGCTCAAGCAGCAGCCGGGCAAGGCGCTGTTCACAGGCGGCGTAAGACTCCCGATGGCGCTGGCGGAGCTGGACCTGATCGACGAGTACGAATTCGTGGTACAGCCCATTATCGCGGGGCGTGGTCCGAGCTTGTTCGCCGGCCTCTCGAAGTCAATCGACCTAAAACTCGTCGACCGGATTGAGCTGAGCTCGGGTGCGGTCGCGCTGCGCTACAAGCCCAGAAGGTAAGCTCGTAGGCGCTCGCAGCCCTTCGCGCACGATGGATGCCCGCTTTGGGCCACAACGGACCTGGGCCGAACTGATCCGCCCTGACAGGACGCTGGCCCAGGACGTCGGGAAGATCGTCTTGAGCGGCATATATCGAGCGTCGGGTGTGGCCGGCATGTCGAGGCCAGGCGGATCACGCGGGGCAGACAATGAACGTGGTGCCCTTCCTCGCGGGCCATGCGAGACGCATGCGCCCGGGTGCGGCACCAGCGACCGCCTGCCAGGACAGCGGACCCGATGGGCCGGTGATGGTGACTGCTCCGGTCGGCAGGTCAACGACGAGCGCGCCATCGGTTCCCGATACGATCGTCGCAGCCTCAATGACACCTTCCCGCCAAGTCACGCTGGCCTGATGGCCGCCATGGCAGCGGATGTTGCGGATGCTGCCGTTGCTCCAGCTGGCAGGCAGGGTCTTCAGCAGGCCGATGACGCCGTCGTGGCTCTGAACGAGCAGTTCGGTGAGCCCGGCGACCGCACCGAAATTTCCATCGATCTGGAACACGTTGCCCTCCGGCCAACCATCGTGGGGATGCAGCACTAGCAGCGTCCGCGACGTCAGGTGATCGAGCATGCCGGTGATCGAGCGCTCCACCAGTTCACGGTCCCGCAGACGGGCGGCAAGGCAAAGCACCCAGGCCTGGCTCCAGCCGGTGTAACCCGTGCCGTTGTCGAGGCGGAGCTGCAGGGCCTGTCGCGCGGCCTCGAAGGCATCCGGAGTGCCGGTCTCGGTTATGCGGGTGCCGGGATAGAGGCCATAGAGGTGTGACAGATGCCGGTGACCGAGCTCGGCCGGCCTCTTGTCGTCATCCCATTCGAGCAGGTTGCCGTTGCGCCCGATGACCGGCAGGCGCAGACGCGCCAGCCCATCGCGGGCACTGCCGAAAAGCGGATCAGCAGGGTCCGCCAGGGCGACGAAGCAGGCTAGCGTTTCGCGGATCAACTCCTGGTCCATCGCCGTTCCCTCGGTGATGGCAACACTGATGCCGTCGACCACGAAGCTGTGCTCGGGAGATGTCGAGGGGCTCGCGACGAGCGCGCCACTCCCGTCGTCCACCAGCATCGCCAGCGCGAACTCGGTCGCCGCCCGGAACACCGGCAACGCCACCTCCGTCGCGAAGCCGGCGGCGGCGCTGCGGTAGTCGAGGTGCTGCTGCAGATGCGCCGCCAGCCAGTAGAGGCCCGACGGCCAGTTCGACCATTGCGGGATGCCAGGCACCGGCGCGGTGAAGCGCCAGAGGTCGGAATTGTGGTGGGCCGTGGCGCCCGGCGCACCGTAGTAGCGCTGCGCCGTCCGGGCACCCGCCTCGGCGAGCTCCTTCGTCAGCTTGAACATCGGCTGATGCAGGTCGGAAAGGCCCGAGGACTCCGCCGGCCAGTAGTTCATCTGGGTATTGATGTTGATGGTGTAGTTGGAGCTCCACGCCGGGCGCACATCGACGTTCCAGATGCCTTGCAGGTTCGCCGCCTCGGTGCCCTCCCGCGAGCTCGCGATCATCAGGTAGCGGCCGAAATGGAACAACAGCTCGGCACGGGCGGGATCGACGTCGTCACGCGCGGGCGACGCCGAGAGGTCGAGGTCGACGCGATCGAAATAGCCGCGGTGGTCCTCGCGGTGGCGGCGGTGGAGAGTCTCGGAACTCTGCCCCAATGCCGCGGCGACGCGGGATCGGGCCTCCAGCACCAAGGCAGCGAAATCGGCGGACGGACGTCGGTCATATTCGCGGTAGCCGGACGCGGCCGATGCGATGAGCCGCAGGTTGCGCTGTTCGTCAAGGTGAAGCGCCGCGACGACGGCATAGCCCATGCCGGCGGCCACGGTGCCGTCCGTCGCAGGAGGCTCCGTGTCGTAGACCACTGGATCGGCTCCCTCGCGATAGTTGGGCAGCACATGCGCCGGAACCCGCGCGCTCGCCACCAGCCAGACCGTGCCAGCCTCCTCCGAGATCGAGATCTCGGTGTCGGGATGAGCCGCGACAAAGGCGATATTCGCGTTGTCCGCCCTGGAGATTCCCGCTCCGGTGGCGACGGCCACGAGCACCCCGTCGGGATGCGACACGAAGCTGTCGAGCCGGACGCCGGAGTAGCTCGTGCCGGCGACGGCTTCCGCGAGGTTCAGCCGCCGCCGGTACCCGTCCGCCTCACCGCCGGCATAGGTGAGCTCGATGGCGCCGAGCGGCTGGTAGGACTGCGTGAAGCGCTTGCCCTGGAGGGCCCGACCCAGTTCATCGGCGGCGAGGTAGTCGCCCTGCCGGATCGCCTCGCGCAGTTTTGGAACGAGGTGTGCTGGCCCCTGCTCTTCTTCCGGCGCCAACGGGCCGCCTGACCAGACCGTGTCGAGGTTGAGGTCGAAGCGTTCCGTTCCGATGCCGCCACGCAGCGTCGCCCCGAGCCAACCATTGCCGATGAGGAAGCTGTCGATGAAGCCCTCGGCGGGGCTGTCGAGGTCGAGGCAGTAGCGCGGCATGGAGGGTCAGGTTCCTGATGTTGGCCTCAGCGCCGGCCGAGGGAGTTCTGGCGTGAGCAGCCTGCGCGTGGAGCCGCGCAGGATGATGTCGCAGTTGAGCGTGATGTTGTGCGGTTCTTGGTTGAAGCCCCGCTTGGAGAGACGCGACGCCATGATGCTGGTGATCGTCTCGGCGATCTTGGCCACCGGCTGGGCCACCGCGGTGATACCGGCCTCGTGCAGCTGGAACAGCGGCACATCGTCGAAGCTCACCAGCGAGATATCGTCGGGCACCTTGAGCCCGTGCTCCTGCAGCAGGCGCAGCGCGCCGACGGCCATGTTGTAGTTGCAGCAAAATAGCGCCGTCGGCGGCTCTGGCAGCGACAGCAGGCGCAGCATGCCGGAATACGCCTCGGCCTCGTGCCAGTGGGTGTCGAGCACATAGTCCGGGTTGATCTCGATGCCACGGCCGAGAAGCGCCTGCCGGTAGCCCTCAAAGCGCTCGCGGCCGGTCCAGTCGCTCGATATTGCCGGTCAGCACGGCGATACGCGTGTGGCCGATGTCGAGCAGGTGGGTCACGGCGCGGCAAGCTCGCCGCACGGTTCTCGACAGTCACCCGGTCGACCGGTAGGCCCAGGCCAGCCATTGTCGTAGAAGATCACCGGCGTGCCGCTTGGCGATGAGCTCCTTGATGCGGTCGTCGAGATCGTCGCGGCCATCCATCACCAGGCAATCGACGCGGTGGGCGACGAAGAAATCGAGCGCGTCGGCGATAGCTGCCGGATCCGCATCGTGGAAATAGGTGAGCAGTGCCTTGCCCGCCTTGCGCATGGCCCCGGCCATGTGACTCGAGCACGGCGGAATGGAACTCGCTGAGTGACGGAACAAGAAAGCCCACCGTGTTGGTGAGGTCGGACTTCATCGCGGCCGCAATCGCGTTGCGGCGGTAGCCGAGCTCGCCGATCGCCTGCTCGATCTGGTCGCGATTGCTGCGGCGCACCGGGTGGCCGTTGAGGTAGCGCGAGACCGTGCCGATGGCGACGCCGGCACGCTCGGCGACCTCGACGATGGTGGTCTGGCGCTTCCGGCCAGGTTCGTCCGTGCTGTTCACAAGCGTTCCCTCGAAGACCAGGGCCGAGTGGATGCGCAGCCGCGGCACAGTGACGTCCACCCGATCGCCGCCATTGCTGAACGGCACATCCTCGCCGCTCATGGCGTCATAGACGCGAGTGGGCGGACGGGGCAGCCGGATGCTTGCCGTTACCGGCCCGAGGGTCGGGATGTCCTCGATCATTTCCATCACCCGACGTCCGCCGTCGCCGGTCGGCACCGCCTTGCCGCGGATCTGCGGCGCCCCGTAGAGCAGGTGCAGGATGTGCCGCTTCTGCTCGGCCTGCACGCGTCAGCGTCGCGCGCGCCGATGACGGCAGGTCGGTGACGATCGCCGGGTCGGGCAGCAAGCCGGACGATGAGGCCGCGGACCAGGTACTTGTAAAGTGGCTGGCCCATCGCGTGATACATCGCGAAGATCGGATAGGCGACGTAGCCGATGCCGCCCTGCACCGTCACCGCTGCCCCGAGCGGCTGGCGCCTCCGGATCGTCCGGCGCATGCTGGTGCGAGCTGTAGTGCGCGATAGGTGCGGTTGAAGTAGGACGGCACGACTTCGGCCAGCACCTCGGCGCCGTCGGCCGTCGATGGTCTGGCCCACCCCGTACATGACGAACGGCGTGCTCGGTCAGCGCCGGATCGAGCGCATTGCCGGCCCGGACGTAGGACGGGTTGAACGCGACCGCGCCTGCGCTGCGGATGCCCGCATCGACGGCGAAGCTGCCGTCCGGACGGAGGCCGGACGTGCCCGTGAGCAGCAGCTTGCCGCCTCCGGCCACGTAGCCTGGAGGCGGTCGGCCAGCTCGGCGTCCACCGGGATCTCGTCGGGCAGGATCAGCAGCCGGTAGCTGCTCGAAGCGGCGCTCGGGTCGATGACGTCGAAGGGGAGCTTGCAGCTCCTGCAGCATCTGCGCCGCGCCGTCGTCGCTGGCATTGTTGCGCGCGCCCACCGGGTGGAAATACTCGGCCGACGAGGATGGCGATTTCCGAAACCTGCCGCGCGCCCTCGAGATAGGGCTCGAGCTTTTCGATGCGGGCATAGGCCGGCGCGATCGAGGCATAGGTATCGGGGTTGATCGCGCCGTTGGGATGCAGCTGGTCGCCGACCAGGCACTTGGAGCCGAGCGCCACCATCTGCGCCGCCTCGAATTCCAGCGCGTCGGGATGCTTGAAGCCGCCGAACTCGCCCCAGCTGGTGTGGAACTTGCCGGTGTGCGCGACGAAATCGAGGCCCAGCGTCGCCGCGTAGCGGGCGCTCGAGGGGAAGTGGTCATAGCCCCAGCCGCCGGTCGGCAGGCTTTCGAGCTCGAGATGGCTGTAGGTCGCGAAGCGCTGCGGCCCCTGCTTATGGATGTGGCCGCAATTGTAGAAGATGCGCAGGCCCGGGAATTCGGCCCGGAGCGCGGCGCTCATCTCCTGGCGGAAGCGCTCGTTGACCCACTCGTCGTTCTTCAGCCGGTCGGCCGGCATTTTCGGGATCGAGCCCCTGCTCTGCCATGCGTGGCGAGGCATGCCGCGCAGACGCAGTCGGGCGTCAGGATGATGTCGAAGAAGATGCCCTGGCGTCTCGTAGTTGCGCGCAACTTCGCGCGCCTGCTCGAGCAGCTCGTCGCGATAGGCCTTGTGGTTGAGGCAGAGCGTGTGCCAGGCGGGGCTCAGCTGCTTGCCGATCGAGGGGTCGGCGGGATCGGCATGGTGGATAGCGGTTCGATGGCGCTCATCACCCGCCATTCCGGATGCAGCGCGCGCATTGCGCTCGTCCCACTGCACCGAGATGTAGATCGGGCACTCGATATCGGCCGCGTTCAGCGCCGTGACCATGTCGCCCAGCAGGTCCGGCCGCGCCAGCTGCGGATGCGGCGCGCCGACCTTGGTCGGGTAGTACGACCAGCCGTGATGGCACTTGGCGAAGATGGTGATCGAGTTGACATGCGCCGCCTTGAGCGTCGACGACGAACTCGTTCGGCGTCGAAGGCCGCGCCGATCGCCGGGATGTGCTCGGAGGTGTGGAAGTCGAGGTGGATCTGGCGATAGCGCAGCGGCTTGTTGGTCGAGGCGGGCATGACTATTCCTTGGCGCCGGACCGGGTCTGTGCGCCCGGCGGCGAACTGACGTTGAAAGATGAGGAAGACGATGAGCGGCACGATGGTGGTGACGATCGCGGCCACCGAGCGCAGGTCCCAGTTGAGCTCGTAGGTGCCCGCGATCGCGCGTCAGCATCACCGGCAGCGGCACGTTGGTGCGCAGGTACAGCATCGGCAGCAGCAGCGCGTTCCAGCGTCCACAGGAACTGCAGGATGCCGACCGCGAAGATCGGCGACAGCGCGTTGGGCAGCACGACGTGCCAGAAGGTCTGAGATCGGCCCGCAGCCGTCGATCTCGCGCGGCCTCGACCAGCTCCTCGGGAAAGTCCTCGAGGAAGTTCTTCACGAGGAAGATCGACCAGGCAAAGCTGAGGCCCGACATAGGGAATGAGCACCGCCAGCGATGTTGTCGATCAGCCCGAGCTCGCGCCAGAGCTGGAACAGCGGGATGATCACCACCTGCTGCGGCAGCACGAAGGCGTTGATGATGATGATCAGCAGCAGTGCGCCGGAACGGGAACTTCAGGAAGTGGAAGGCGTAGGCGGCGGCCGGCGTCAGCAGCATCGTGCCGACGGTGGCGATGCCGGCCAGCATGCGCCGTGGTCCAGAAGGCCTGGGCGAGCGGATAGTTGCTCCAGACCCTGAACCAGGCATCGAGGGTGAAGCTCGAGCTGGTCGAGGCGCCACCAGCCCAGCGCGCATTTCGCTGCGGCGGACGGATCGAGGTCA
Source organism: uncultured Alphaproteobacteria bacterium (assembly GCA_963708965.1). Classification (GTDB taxonomy): domain Bacteria; phylum Pseudomonadota; class Alphaproteobacteria; order Rhizobiales; family Devosiaceae; genus Devosia_A. The sequence continues at coordinate 75,890 of CAVPUP010000010.1, forward strand.
CGACGATGCCGAGGATCGGGATGATCCAGATGCAGGCGACGATGCCCACCGACCACGATGGTCCAGCGCGGAGCGCGGCCGATCATCTGGCACCTGCCGTGCGCTGGATGATGGCGGGGATGGAGACGATGAGCACGGCGACGAGCAGGACCACGGTCGCCGCGGCGCCATAGCCGAGTTTGAACTGCGTCATCGACTCCCGGTACATGAAGTAGCCGACCGTCTCGGTGGCGCGCACCGGCCCGCCGCCGGTCAGGACGTAGATGATGTCGAAGGCGCGCAGCGCGCCGAGCAGGTTGATGAAGATCGCGACGCGCACGCCCGGCATCGACAGCGGCATCATGATGTGGCGCATGATCTGCCAGTCGGCGTCGCGCCATCGATATAGGCGGCCTCGAGCACGATTGCGCGGGATCGACTGCACCGCGGCGAAGCAGCAGCATCAGCGGCAGCCCGACGCCGCCCCAGGAGGCGGCGACGATCAGCGCCCAGAGCGCCGTGTCGCGCATCGCCGAGCCAGGGATGGGCGAAAGCCGGGGCCGACGAGCGCCGATGACGGCGTTGAGCAGGCCGCCGGCATCGGGCCGCAGGATGCCGATCCACATGTAGCCGGCCACCGCCTCGGAGATGCCGAAGGCGGCAAAGATCATGCACGCGGAACGGCAGCGTCTGGCGCGGCGCAAAGGAGCACAGCATGGCGAGCACCCAGCCGAGCTCGACCGAGATCGACCGTGGTGCCGAGCGTGAAGATCAGCGTCGTCGACAGGGTGTTGCGGAACGCCGGGTCGGCGAACAGCTTGAGGTAGTTGCCGATGCCGACATATTTGGGCTTCGCCAGCCCCTTGATGTCGAAGAAGCTCAGCCGGATCGTGTCGATCAGCGGGATAGACCACCGCGATGCCGAACAGGACGAGCACCGGGCGCGATCAGCAGCCAGGCCGCGGGCCAGTCCCCGAACCGCCATCCGCGGCCGGCGAGCAGCTTGCGCTGCTCACCAGCCTCGAGCGGGAGGACTTCCGGCGGTCGCGGGCCGTCGCACTTTGAGCGACGGTCTCGGACATCAGTAGGCGTCCGCCGCCTTGGCCTCGATCGCCGCGGTCACCGCGTCGATCTTGGCATCGGACGGATCCTGCAGGAACTTCTGCAGCTGCACGCGATACTCATCGACGAGGTCGCCGGGCAGCAGGTCGCCGAGGACGAACTGCACCTTGGAGTTGGCGACCGCGGCCGTCGCCACCTGCTGCACCGGACCGAGCAGCGAGGTGTCGACGTTGTTGCTCGGCGAGGCATAGCCGTAGCCGGCCATGATGTTGGCCGCATCCGCGCTGATCGATGAAGATCGAGGAACGCGTCGGCCGCCGCCGGATTGGCGCCATTGGCGGTGACGAGAGTTCCTTGGTGTCGACGCTCGAGGTGTCGTCATGGCCCAGCGCCCAGCGCCGGGAACTGGACAGATCGAATAGTCGACGCCTTCCTTCAGGCCGTAGTCGTTCTGGGCGCGGGCGTTGTTCCACATGCCGATCATCAGGTAGTTGCCGGCGTCCTGGCCTTGAAGACGTGGTCGGAGGCGTCGTCCCAGTCGATGGCGAGCATGGTGCTCGGCGTCGCCGCAGCAGCCGGCCTTGAGCAGTTCGGCATATTTCTTGAGCGCTGCTCTTGACCGACGGGTCGGTCCAGGGGATCTCGTGCGCGGCGAGCTTGGCGGCGGTCTCGACGCCGCCGGTGCGCAGCAGCAGAGTCTCGAACCACTCGGCATGCGCCCAGTACTTGGCGCCGATGGCGATCGGGGTGGCAATAGCCGGCGGCCTTGAGCTTGTCGAAGCTGGCGACGAACTCGTCCCAGGTCTTGGGCGGCTCGATGCCGGCCTTCTCCAGCTGCGTCGGTCTTGTACCAGATCGCCGGAGCGGTCACCGTAGGTGTAGGTGAGGCCGTAGGTCGACGCCATCGATCGAGCCCAGGTCCTTCCAGGACTGGGTGAGCTTCTGGTCCCAGCCATAGCCGGCCCACTGCTCGATCGATCGGCCGCAGGATGCCCGGCATCGGCCAGTTCCTCGCGGAAGGCCGGCCAGGTGTTGATGATGACGTCGACCATTTCGCCGCCGAGCAGCGCCGTGCGGATGGCGCCGCGCGCGTCGCCCTGCGCCGGTGATGACGAGCTCGCGGACGGTGACGCCGGGATTCTTGGCGACGAAGTCGGCCTCGACCTTCTTCCACATCTCTGCGTCGGTGCCGCCCTGCCACTGCAGGATGACGAGTTCGCCACTCAATTCCTGCGCCAGTGCCGGCGTGGCAACGAGCAGCGTGGCCAAGCCGATGCCGGCCAGCACGGCGCGACGCCGGAATCCGGCCGTGGGTACACGAGCAGTCATGGTCCCCTCCTCCCTGAACGCGGCCCCTGCGGCCGTCCTCCCGTATCAAGTAAATTGAAACGTTATCATCTAAGTTGGCTCTGACAAGCCGATTCCAGTCTCCGACCGCGGCAACGCCAAAGGCGAGATCGACCGCCCAGGCCTAGAACGGGCATGTTCGAGCGAGCGCGCTTGAGTGCCCGCCTAGCCCTTCACCGCGCCCTGCAGCAGCGCGGCGACGAACTGGCGCTGGAAGATCACGAAGATGGCGACGGTCGGGGTCAGGATCAGCAGGGCGCCGGCGCACAGCAGCGGGATGTCGGTTCCCCACTGCCCCTGGAAAGCCCCGAGCGCCCCGGCCATGGTGCGCTGTAGCGGGTCCTTGACCAGCACTACTGGCAGCAGGAACTGGTTCCAGGTCCACAGGAACTGCAGGATGCCCAGCGACATGATGGCGGGCCTGAGCCAGCGGCACGTGCACCAGCCAGAACTGCTTCCACTCGCTGGCGCCATCGATCTGGGCCGCCTCGGACATCTCCCTGGGCACGTTCACGAAGTGGGTGCGCATCCAGTAGACGCCGAAGGGCATGTAGAGCCCGATCAGCGGCAGGATGATCGCAAAACGGGTGTTGAGCAGACCCATCGCCTTGATCTCGTAGTAGAGCGGCGTGATCACCGCCTCGAAGGGCAGCGTCAGGCCGAGCACGAAGACGAGGTAGAACCAACGGCCGCGACCCTTGTCGAGCTTGGCGAGGCCGTAGCCGGCCATGGTGGCGAACAGCAGGCTGGCCGGCACGACGCCGATCTCGATGAGGATGCTGGAGAGCAGCAGCTCATCCATCCGGGCGACTTCAAAGGCCTTGGCGAAATTCACCCATTGCGGCTCGGCCGGCCAGGACAGCCCCGGCGGGTAGGTGCCCGACGGCGCCAGCGCCGCGGTGAACATGCTGAGGAACGGCAGCAGCGTCAGCGCCATCAACACGAGGATGAGGAACCGGGCGATGGCCGCGTCGAGTGCCAGGCCCTTCACCGCCGAACCCTCGTCAGCCACTGGATCGGCAGCACGCAGACCAGCACCAGCACCATCAGGAAGATGGCGAGCGCCGAGGCGAGGCCGACCTGGCGGTGCGCGAAGGCGAGGCGGTAGATCTCGAGGCCCGGTACCATCGTCTGGATGCCGGGTCCGCCTCCCGTCGCGATGTAGACGATGTCGAAGCTCGCCAGCGCGGCGATCACCGTGACCGTGACGCAGACGCCGAGCTCCTGCCGCAGGCCGGGCAGCGTGATGTGGATGAACTCGTCCCAGGCCCGGCTCCGTCGAGCCGCGCCGCCTCGTAGAGGCTGGCGTCGATCTTCGTGATGCCGGTGACCAGCAGCATGGTGCAGAGCCCCAGCAGCACCCAGGCGCCGATGATCCCGACCGCCGGCAGCGCGAAGGTGAAGTCGCCGAGCCAGCCGCGCGCCCAGGCTTCCAGCCCGATACCGCGCAGCGCCTGGTTGACCAGGCCCGAATTGGCGAACATCCAGCTCCAGGCGATGCCGGCGGCGACCAGCGGAATGACCTGCGGGAGGAAAAGGATGGTGCGCGCCGCCGTGCCGAACCGGCCGGCCATGTGCTCGCGGATGACCGCCGCGACGGCGAGCCCGAGGCGTCACCGGGATCAGGGTGAACCAGCCGACCAGCAGGAAGGCGTTGCCGACGACCTGCAGCAGGTCGGAATCGGTGAGCACGACGAGGTAGTTGTCGAGGCCCACGAAGCGCATCTTGCCGATGCCGTCCCAGCGCTGCAGCGAATAGAAGACGGACATGCCGAGCGGCACGAGGACGAATGCCGCGTACATGATGAAGGCCGGCGCGGCGAACAGCAGCGCGGTCAGCGCCGCGGCGCCCCGGGCGCCGCGCGAAACCTGCCGCAAAGGAACCGGGGCAGCATCGAGCTGCCCCGGTTGCGATCGTCCTGGTCATCGGCCCGTTCAGCGCGACAGCTGCTTTTCGTACTCGGCCTGCACCGCCTCGAGCATGCCCTGCCCGGTCTGCACGGCCGCCGACCAGCTTCTGCAGCTCCGGCGTCCAGCCGGCCGCGAAGATGGCGCCCGTGGCGTTGGCGATGAAGTCCATCGCGCCGTTCTCGCTCGGCGACCACGTTGCCGGCGGCCAGCGTCTGCGTCGGTCACCGAGCCCGGCGCGACTGCCGGGATCGGCAGGTCCGACCGGACCGCCGGGGTTGGACCCGCCGACTTCGACGTTGATCTTGCGGGCGTCGGGGTTGGTCGCGACCCAGTTGAGGAAGAAGGCGGCGCAATCGGCGTGCTTCGGCCTTGGCGCCGATGCCGAAGGTCAGCGGCGCCGACATGGTGGCGTGCCGCCCGCCGGCTTCGGCCGGGGGCATCAGGAAGAAGCCGAACTTGCCGGCGAGCCTGCTTGTCGAGGTTGCCCGACTCCCAGTCGCCGTTGAACATGAAGAGCCCCTCGCCGCCGATGAAGCGGCTCATCATCTGGAAGTACTCGATGGCGTTGGCATCGGCGGGGAAGTAGCCCGCCTTCACCCAGCCTTCGAGATGGTTGGCCGCCTCGAGGTTGTCGGGCGTGTTGATGCTGGCGCCGTCCTTCTGGAAGATCCAGTCGTTGATCGGCTCGGGCGCGCCATAGGCGCCCATCAGGTTCTGCAGCGGGAAGGCGAGCCCGGCAGTGCCCTTGTTCCACTGCATGATCGGCTGGATGCCGGCTTCCTTGGCCTTGGCCATCAGCGCATCGAGTTCGGCGACGCGTCTTGGGCGGCTCGGTCATGCCGACCTTCGCGGCGAGTTCCTTGTTGTAGAAGACGCCGGTCATCGAATAGTTGAGGCCCATGGCGTAGAGCGAACCGGTGCCGCGCGGGCCGTCCGCCCTCGTCGACGCGCAGCTGCACGAGCTGGCTCGGCGGAAACTTGTCCCAGCCGAAATCGGCTGAAGTAGCCGTCGAGATTGGCCAGCAGGTCATTGGCCACGAGGTCGCTCATCGAAGGCAGCCGGATGAGATCGGGCGGATTGTCCTCGGAGAGCAGGCGCGGGCGTGTTCTCCATCATGTTGGCGAACTGATCTTCCTTGATGTCGAAGGTCACGTTCGGGAACTGCCTGGTGAATTCGTCGGCCAGCTGGCTCGGCAGCGGAAAGCCGGTTTCGAAATAGGCGTTCATGACGACCGGCTCGGTGCCGCAGGTGGCCGCGGCTACAGCCGTACTGGTAAGCGCTGCCACAGAAACGGCGACGACCAGACCGATGGCATTGTGAGACTTGATGCCCACCACGTTCTCCTCCCTTTGCGTCCCCCGGTCGTTACCGGGGCGTTTGCTAAATGGATTTAGCGTCGGATTTTATCCGTTCGTCAAGAAGCCCGGCGCGACTGTCCCGGCGATGTTGACACTCATGAGCGGCCATGGGCGGCCAGATAGGGCTTGCCATCGGCATGACGTCGCACGGCGAGCTGGATCGGATCCGAGATCGACCCGGCAAAGCTTCCGCCTGCCTGCAGATTGTTGAAGGCGAGCAGCACCGCGTTGCCCGCCCGGTCCTTGGCGATGCGGCCGGCATAAAGCGCTTCCGGCACGATGAGCGTAGCGCGGTCGATGGCGAAAGGCCCAAGCGCATCGGGCACCGCGACCGACCAGATGCCGCCCTGCTGTCCCGCAAGCCGGCCGGAGAGCCGGGGGCCGTCGCAGCAGAACAGAAGGTGCAGGTGACCTTCGACCTCGACGATCTGTGGCACCTCGATGTGGGCGAAACCGCCGGCGATTGCGCTCAGTGGCGGGCGCACCTGCCAGCTGTGCATGTCGGTGGAAATGGCATGGCCGATGACGCCACGCTCCATCACGTCACCTTGGTTGGCGCGTGCGGTGATCAGCATGTGCCAGGTGCCCGCATCATCCTGGAATACCCAGGGGTCGCGCCAAGCTTCCTCGGGCCAGGCCGAAGTGCCCAGCGTCTCGTACCACGCCGGATCGGCGGCCACGATCGGGCCCGGCAACTTGGTCCAGGTGTGCAGATCGTCCGAAATCGCCAAACCCACCGTCTCGATGTTGGCATTACTGTCGAGCGAGAGGAAACGCGATCCGGTATAGTAGAGGCGCCAGCGCCCGTCCGGTCCCCGCACGACGCTGCCGGTCCAGTTGGCGGTGCTGTCGAACGATCCGACGGGCCCGACATCGAAGATGCGACCGTGGTTGCTCCAGGTGACCAGATCGGTGGAGCTGGCATGTCCGATCCGCGCGTTACGATGCCGGAGGTCGGGATTGCCGAGGGCTTTCGGCGCATGCAGGTAGAACATGTGGTAGCGGTCGCCGTCATCGGCGAGCCAGAAGTCCCAGACCCAGTGATCGGCCAGTGAGAAAGCCACCACGCGCCCCTGTTGCTAAATGCATTTAGCAGATGCATACCTGCCTCGGGCGTTGTCAAGCCACCGACCTTGCCGCCATGCCAGCCGCGATGACCCCGAGCCGCTCCGTTTTGTCCAAGAAGCGCGTGACCCTCTCCGATGTTGCCCGTCTGGCAGGACTGTCCCCTGCGGCAGCCTCGATGATCCTGACCGGGCGGCCGGACACGCGCCTGTCGGCCGACGCGCACCGGCGGGTCCACGAGGCGGCGGCTCAACTCGGCTATCGCCCCAATGTGGCAGCCCGTGCCCTGCGGACCGATAAGACCCGGACCATCGCGTTCATCTCCGACTATGTCGCCACCACCCGGTATGCCAGCGGGCTTATCCGCGGCGCGTTGCAGGCCGCGCAGGAGGCCGGGCACGTGCTCCTGCTGCTCGAGACCGGCGGGGAACCCGAGCGGGAGGTGCAGGCGATCGAAGCCGCGCTCGACCGCCAGGTCGACGGCATCATCTTCGCGGCGATGCGCGCCCGCGAAGTCTTCGTGCCCGCCCTGCCGGCGGCGACGCAGGTGGTGATGCTCAATGGCACCAGCAGCCGTTTCGGCATGTCCATCCTGCCCGCCGAGTTCGAGGGGGGCCGCTCCGCCGTGCGGCTGCTGCACGAGGCTGGCGTCAGGGAGGGTATCGCGCTGGTCGGCTACAACCGCCTGTCCGAACAGGGGCTGTTCCGATCGGACACCGTGGCGCGCCGCATAGCAGGCATCTACGCCGCGATGGAGGAGTACGGGCTTGCGTTCCTCGGCCGAAGAGAGCTCCTGGGAATGGGAGCCACGCAACGGTTACCGGCTGGTCGGCAAGATAATGCGCCAGCACCAGGGCGTGCGGGCCCTGCTCTGCCTCAACGACCGGCTGGCCTTCGGCGCCTATCAGGCACTTGCCGAAGCTGGCCTCTCGATCCCCCGCGACGTCTCGATCGTCTCGTTCGACAATGACGAGATCGCCGGCTATCTGCGCCCGGGCCTCACCACGGTTGCCCTGCCCCACGAGAAGATGGGCCGGGAGGCGGTCCGCCTGCTTCTGTCGGACGAGCCCTCTGGAGAACACCTGGTGCAGATGCAGGTGGTCATCCGTGAGTCGCTTCCCGTGCAGTGAATCCTAAGGAGTCAGGGGTGGTGACGAACTGCCTGCCGCCAACATGCCGGTGGCACTCTTTGACGCTAATGGAAATAGCCAGCGAGCCCGGGCTTTGCTGCCCGCGACGCCGGGCGGAGAAGGTGGCCGAAGCCCTCGCGGACCCGGCGGTTGGTCTCGTCGTCCTGGAACATCCAAAACTCAACTCGGTCGATGCCGATCCGGCCAATTGACATCTCGTGTCTGCCTCACAGTAATGTCGCTACGAGGTGGCTTGGGGGAACCGCGATGTCGGAGGTTGAGGAAAGGTCTGCCCTGCGGTCGGCCGATACCGTGCAAGTCAGTCTCGTGATCAACGGCAGACCGGAGGCGATCACACTAGATCCTCGTGTCACGCTGCTCGATGTACTCCGCGAGCATCTAGGCCTTACCGGCACCAAGAAGGGATGCGATCAGGGCCAGTGCGGCGCGTGCACCGTGCTGGTCAACGGCAGGCGGATCAACAGCTGCCTGACGCTTGCGGTCATGCACGAAGGCGACGCGATCGCGACCATCGAAGCGCTCGGCACGCCCGAGAAGCTGCACCCGATGCAGCAGGCCTTCATCGAGCGCGACGGCTTCCAGTGCGGCTACTGCACGCCCGGGCAAATCCTCTCGGCACTCGCCGTGCTCGAGGAAATCGAGGCCGGCATCCCCAGCCATGTCACCGCTGATCTCAACGACGCCGTCCCGTGCACGGACGCTGAACTGCGCGAGCGCATGAGCGGCAACCTGTGCCGCTGCGCGGCCTATCCCAACATCATCGCGGCCATCCGCGACGTCGCCGGGGCCGCCTCGTGAGGCCTTTCAGCTACGAGCGTGCGAGCACCCCAGCGGAAGCGGTGGCGGCAGCCGCGGCGCGGCCCGGCTCACGCTTCATTGCCGGCGGCACCAACCTGCTCGATCTGATGAAGCTTGGCATCGAGACGCCATCCCACCTGATCGACGTCAATCGGCTCGGGCTCGATCAGATCGAGGAGACGCCGGAGGGCGGGCTGCGCATCGGGGCGATGGTGCGCAACACCGATCTTGCCGCCGATCCCCGTATCCGCCGCGACTACCCGGTATTGGCGCGAGCCATCCTAGCCGGGGCCTCCGGCCAGTTGCGCAACAAGGCGACCACCGCCGGCAACCTGATGCAGCGCACCCGGTGTCCCTATTTCTACAACACCGACATGCCGTGCAACAAGCGCCGGCCGGGTTCGGGATGTGCTGCCATCGGAGGCATCAGCCACAACCTCGCCGTGCTGGGGACGAGCGATGCCTGCATCGCCACCCATCCCTCCGACATGTGCGTGGCGCTGAGGGCACTGGATGCGGTGGTCGAGATCGTCGCCAAGGGCGGCACGACCCGGGCTGTCCCGATCGCGGAATTTCACCTGCTTCCGGGTGACACGCCGCATATCGAGACCTCGCTTCGGCCGGGCGAGCTCATCACCGGCGTGACACTGCCCCGCCCGATCGGCGGCGTGCAACTGTATCGCAAGGTGCGCGACCGGGCCTCCTACGCCTTTGCCAATGTCAGCCTGGCGTTGATCGCCCATAGCGAAGGAGGCCGGGTCGTTGTCGATCGCCTCGCGTTTGGCGGTTTGGCCCACAAGCCGTGGCGCGTCGAGGCGGCGGAACTCGGCCCGAGCGAGCCCGACGCCATTGCCGATATCGCCCTCGCCGGCGCACGCCCCACCGCCGACAACAGCTACAAGCTGCCGCTGGCCCGACGGATGCTCGCGGCAGCATTGGAGGCCGCCAAATGATCGGCGAGGGGATCAGCCGCACGGATGGACCGATCAAGGTCTCCGGTCGGGCAAAGTACTCCTACGAGCGCGAGGAAGCGGGAGCCACGCTCTACGGCACGATCCTCGGCGCGGCGATCGCCAAGGGCCGGATCACGCGCATCGACACCGCTGCCGCGGAGGCACTCCGCGGGGTCCGGCTCGTCTGGACCTACCGCAACGCCCCCGAGCAGGGCCCGCCCGAAGGGCCCGAAGGCGACATGATGGACCGGGCGCGACCCGAACTCGTCTCCGACCGCGTCGAGTACTACGGCATGCCGGTCGCCCTTGTGGTTGCCGACAGCTTCGAGATTGCACGGCACGCCGCGGGCCTGATCGAGGTCGAGTACGAGGAGGCGCCGGGCCGATACGCGCTTGCCGCCGCCGAGCGACGCGACGGAGTGGAGCAGCGAGACACGCATCGGCGACGTCGACAAGGCGATGCGGGAGAGCCCTGTCACCGTCGATCAGACCTACACGACGCCCTACCATTTCTCGCAGCCGATGGAGCCCAACGCCTGCCTCGCCACCTGGCGCGACGGGCACCTGACGCTCTATCTGGCGGCGCAGATGCTCAATCAGCTGATCGTCGGCCTCGCCGCGACGCTGAAGCTCGATCGCAGCCGGATAACCATCGACAGCGCCTTCGTCGGCGGTGGCTTCGGCTCGAAGATCGTCCTGCATGCCGAGGCGGTGCTGGCTTCGCTCGCCACCATGGCTCTCGGCCGTCCGGTCAAGCTCATGCTGACCCGGCGGCAGATCTTCACACTGGTCGGCCACCGGCCGGCCTCCGTCAGCCGCGTGCGCCTCGCTGCGACGTCCGACGGCCGGCTCACCGCTGTCGGACACGACGCGACGATACAGGTCGCGCCGACCGAGATCTGGGACGAGGCGATATCGACGGTCGGACGAGCTCTCTACGCCACGCCGAACCTGCTCACCCGGCAGGCCCACCAGGTACTGGACGTTCATGCCGCCGAGCCGGTCCGCGGGCCCGGGGAACTTGCCGGGTTGATGGTCTTCGAGTCCGCCGTCGACGAGCTTGCCGAGAAGCTGGCGATCGACCCGGTGGAGCTGAGAATCCGAAACGACACCGACTTCGATCCGGGCAAGAACCGGCCATTGAGTGGCCGCCGCCTGGTCGAGTGCCTGCGCGAGGGGGCCGAGCGGTTCGGCTGGGCCGACCGGCCGCGGACTCCCGCGAGCCGCCGCGACGGCCGCTGGCTTGTCGGCTATGGCGTCGCCTCATCGATGCGGGGGCATTTCCAGACCTCGGCCGAAGTGCTGGTCCGCCTCGAGCCCGACGGCTCGGTCATCGTCCGCTCCGACATGACCGATATCGGTACCGGCACCTACACCATCGTCGCGCAGGTCGCCGCCGAGGCCCTCGGCGTGCCGATGAGCCAGGTGAAGGTGGAGCTGGCGAACAGCGATCATCCCAAGGGGCACGGCGCCGGCGGCTCGTGGGGCGCGTCCAACACGACGGTGGCGACCGATCGCGCCTGCCAGATACTGCGGGAGCGGATCGCGGCGGTCGCCGGCACGGTCTACAACGACATCTTCGCGGAAGTTCGCCGGCATTTCCCCGACGGCGTCGAAGCCATCGGCCGCACGCTGCCGGACTCGCAGGATCCCAACTATCTCAGCCATGCCCATTACACCTATGGCGCGTCCTTCGCCGAGGTGGGCGTCGATGTCGACACCGGCGAAGTCCGGCTGCGCCGCATGCTCGGCGTCTTCGCCGCCGGCCGCATCCTCAATGCCAAGACGGCGCGCTCGCAGATGATCGGCGGCATGATCTGGGGAGTTGGCGCCGCGCTCCATGAGAACGCTGCCATCGATCCGCGCCGCGGCGTCTGGGTGAACGGCGATTTCGCCGAGTATCTCGTCCCGACGCACGCCGATATTCCGGCCATCGACGCCATCATGCTCGAGGATTTCGACGAGCGCGCCAACCACCTCGGCGTCAAGGGCATCGGCGAACTGGGAGCGGGCGGCACCGGTGGGTCGGTGGCCAATGCGGTCTACAACGCCACCGGCGTCCGCATCCGCGATTTCCCGATCACGCTGGCGAAGCTCCTGCCCGGCCTGCCGGCTGCCCGCTAGCCGAAATCCTCGATCGTGTCGAAGTCCCTGGCGAGCCCGGGCGGGGCCTCGAGCAGCGTCGCTGCTGCCAGAGCTGGCGGGCGCCGTGATCGCCGGACAGGGCCGCCAACTGCGCGAACATTCGACGCGGGAATGCGGCCGGTGGGCTGACATGTCCCTCCACCTTGGTCGCCGCCGGCGCGTCGCCGACCAGCTCGAGCAGCCGGGTCAGGTGCGGCTGGGTGACGAAGGGCATGTCGGCCAGGCAGACCAGCAGTTGTCTCCGCTTCGAGCTCCGCCGCTCGTTGCGCCGCCAGCGCCAGCGACGAAGCCATGCCGCGCTCGGGCGTCGCGTTGGTGATGATTTCGAAGCCGCGGGCCTGGAACAGCTCCGCCCGGCCAGGTGCGGCCGGACAGACCGCCAGCCGAAACCTCGTGTCGAGCTGCGAGAGCGTGTCGGCGATATGCGCCGCGAGCGGCTTGCCCATCAGCGGGTGCAGCAGCTTGTCGCCGGGGAAGCGGCTGGAGCGGCCCGCCGCGAGCACTGCCGCGGCGACCCTGCTATTGGCGATCGAGCTGGGCACGAGCGGCAGAGACTTCTGCGAGGACGGAGAGGGCCAGCGTGCCCGGGTCGCGCGCCCGCTCGACCAGCCCGATCGGCCCCCGGATGCGGTCGATGCGATCCTGCGGCACGCCCGCCGCCGCCAGTCGTTCGCGGCGCAACCGGTGCGTCCTCACGCTTCCCAAGGCTCCGATGTAGAAGCCCGGGCCTGCGGCGGCGCGGGCGAGCACGGCACTTTCCCATTCGTGCTCATGGAAGAGCAGCACGGTGGCCGTCCAGGGGTCGATCGGCAGGTCGAGCGGCTGCGTCGGGCTGTTCATCATCTTGATCGGCGCCCGCAGATCCGCCAATGCCGAGGCCGAGCCTTCATCCGGCGTCACCAGAACCAGGTCGGACTCGGCTGCAGCAGCGACACGGGCCATCACTTCGAAGTCGGGGCCCCGCCCTACCAGCAGCAGGCGCGTGCGCGGCAGGTAACGTCGAAGGAAGACCCCTTCGTGCCAGCCGGTGGGCTTGCCGGCGGCGACGCAGCTCCGCCAGCGAGCGGGACGCATCGAAGGCGATCGCAAAGGCCTCGCGGCGGGCGAAGTGCTCGAGCGCTCCGGCCAGCACGTCGTCGCTCACCGCAGGGTGCATCGTCAGGTCGATGCCACCGCCACACGGGAAACGGATGTCGATGAAGGGCGAGCCCTTGCCGAAACGGAACACCTGATCGCGGCCCGCCCCGATCAGGGGCGCAAACTGGGCGGCTATTGCCGGCTCGACACAGCCTCCGGAGACGTTGCCCACGTGCCGGCCGTCCTCCAGGACCGCCATGTGGGTGCCGACCGGCTTGGGCGCACCACCGTCGACGTGCGTGATGGTGACCAGGGCGCCATTGACGCCCGAGGCCCCGCGCTCGCGCCAGGAACGCAAACGGGACCGCCTCCCGGTCGAGGCCAGCAAATGCAGCGGGAACCAGTGCCGTGCCTGCCCCCACCGGTTCACGAACCAGCATCTGCCCCCTCCCAAGCGACTGCGGCAAGTGTAGGCGGAGAACCGACATGGTCAAGCGAGGGCGTTTGGTCATACCGGCGAGCCCGAGCAAAGGTGCACCACTCCTGGCGCCTGGAGCTCAAAAGCAGATCGCCGACCCATGGGGGTCGGCGATCTTTCGACGGCTCCGGCGATGGCGATCAGGCGCGGTGCGCGGCGGCCATGGCGGCGGCGGATTGGGCCAGGAGGTCGGAGTCGTTGGCCGAGATCACGAAGTTGACGCCCTGGTCGCGCCAGTAGTGCGCCTGCTCCGGTCCACCGCAGTCGATGCCGACGATCTTGCCGGCGGCTTTGCCGCGGGCAATGACGTGCAGGATCGTCTGATGCAGCTTGTCGGACTGGAGGTAGCTCCGGCGCTCCTCGCCGATGCTCAGCGAGAGGTCGTTGGGGCCGATATAGATGCCGTCCACGCCATCGGTGGCGAGGATGGCGTCGACATTGGCGAGGCCCTCGGCGGTCTCGATCATGCAGATGCAGGTGGCGCTCGCATCGCCGTCGGGCGCCTGCGGAATCGAGGCACGCACGTTGCGCCAGATCGGGCCCCAGCTGCGGTTGCCGACCGGCGCGTAGCGACAGGCATCGGCAGCGAGCTTGGCCTCGGCGGCATTGTTGACCAGCGGCACGATGATGGCCTCGGCGCCCAGATCGAGCGAGCGCATGATGAGGTCGGGCGTGTTCCACGGCACGCGCACGGCTGTCGGCGAGCCGGCCTTGTGCAGGGCGTCGAGCAGCGGGCTCAGCTCCGCCATGGTGATGAAGCTGTGCTGGAGATCGACGCAGATGAAGTCGAAGCCGGCGCGCCCCATGATCTGGGCGACCTGGGTATCGGCAAAGCCGTTCCAGGCGCCGTAGATCACGTCGTTTGCAGAAAGTCGCTGCTTGAGGTTCACGATGCGCGCGTCCCGTACTTGGCGTTGAGCTCTTCGAGCAGCGCCATGGTGGCAGCGTCGGGCATGCCGACGGCCATGCGGGCGTGGCCGGCGGGAATGCCCTGGAGGCGCAGGCCGGTCTTGAGCCGCTCGATGTCGCCGAGCAGGCCGTCCACGGTCGCGTTGACGTCCTCCTGCAGCGCCGCCCGATCGGTCACGCCGGCCGCGATGGCTTCAGCCATTGCCACGAAGGGCTCGGGATAGACCGAGGCGATGCCCGAGATCACGCCGTTGGCGCCAACCGTATCGAGCCGGCCGATCTCGCGGTCCGACCCGGTCAGGACGAGGAAGTCGTCCGGCAGGAGCTTGCGATACTCGCCGACCGTCTCGATCGACTCGCCGCTGATCTTGACGCCGATGATGTTGGGCAGCTTCGCCAGTTCGGCCATCAGCTGCGGCGACACGGTGACGCCGGTCCGTGCCTTGAAGATATAGACGAAGACGTTGAGCCCGTCGGAGATCTCCGAGATGCGGCCGTAGAAGTGCTTCAGTGCCTCGTCGGTGGAGGGCAGGAAATAAGGGGTGATCGACAGCGATGTCCCGCGCCCCCTCCTCGCGCGCCTGCTGGATCAGCCGTTCGACCTGATGGAGGCTGGCGGCGCCGACGTGCACGACGACCCGCTTGTTGGGCAGGGTATCGAGGCTGAGCCGGGTCAGGACCCGGCGCTCGTCTTCGCTCAGCGACGGAAACTCGCCCGTCGTGCCCAGCACGAAGGCACCGTCGACGCCCGATTGCGCGCATTTGCTGAGGATGGCGGTGTTCGCCTCGATCGAGACGGCGCCGTCTGCCTGGAAGGCGACCGGGATCGCGGTGAAGATGATAGGCTTGGTAGGCATGCAGGAACTCGTGCGGGTTAGGTGGTGGAACCGCCGGAAAGGCGGGCCTTGCGACGCTGGATGAGCGGCGCGGCGAGGGAGGCGATGATGGCGATCAGGGCCAGCGTGATGAGCGTCGCCGAAATCGGCTTGTTGATCAGGCCCGCCGGGCCGTCGATCAGCAGCGAACGGCGCAGGTTCGCCTCGGCCAGCGGCCCGAGGATCAGCCCGAGGACGATGGGACTGGCAGGGATGCCGCAGCGCTTCAGCACGACGCCGATGACGCCGAAGATCAGCATCACGCTGACAGTGAAGATGTTGTTGGTGGTGGCATAGGTGCCGACCAGACAGAACACCAGCACCGTGGCCCAGATGTAGTGGACCGGCATGTCGAGCAGCTTCACCATCATGGGCATGCGCACCAGGTTGATGGCGAGCGTCACGACGGTTGCCAGCAGCATGATCGTGGCGATGGTGACGACGAGGCTGGGCTGGTTGACGAACAGGCTCGGTCCGGGCTGGATGCCCCAGACGATCATCGAGCCGATCATCACCGCCATCACCGAGTCCCCCGGGATGCCCAGGGCCATGGTGGTGGTCAGCGAGCCGCCGAGCGTGGCGCTCGATGCCGTGTCGGCCGCGGCGATGCCCTCGATGTTGCCCTTGCCGAAGGTCGCCTTGGTCTTGGAGGCGGACTTCGCCCGATCCCAGCCGAGGAGGCCGGCGATGTCGCCGCCGGCGCCGGGGATGATGCCCGACGATGAGGCCGACCAGGCCGCCGATGGCGGTTGGCTTGGCGATGCGCTTGTACTCGTCCTTGGTCGGCCACCAGCGGCCGAGCGCGGTGATCGGCTTGACCTTGTGCGGACGATGCGTGAGCAGCTGATCGAAGAGTTCGGCGATCCCGAACAGGCCGATGATCACGGCAATGAAATCGAGCCCGCTGTTGAGGTCGCGGATACCGAAGGTGAAGCGGGCGTCACCGGTGATCGGATCGCGACCGATGGTGGCGATGAACAGCCCGATCGACGCCGGCAATCAGTCCTTTGACGATCGACTTGGACGAGATCGAGATCATGATGGTCATGGCCAGGATCACGACCGCGAACATCTCGCTCGGGCCAAACTTGAGGGCCAGTTGGGCCAGCGGCACGGACGCGAAGGAGAAGAGCATCATGCTCGCGATGATGCCGACGGCCGACACCAGCGCGGAAACGATGAGGGCGAGGCCCGCCTGGCCGTTCTTGGCCATCGGATAGCCGTCGAAGGTGGTGGCGATCGAGGCCGGCGTGCCGGGCGTGTTGATCAGGATCGAAGGAATGCGGTCACCGAAATTGGCCGCGACGTAGATCGTCAGCAGCACCGCGAGACCCTGGACGGGCTCGAGCGTCATGGTGAAGCCGCTGGCCAGCGCGACGGCCATGGTCGCGGTGATGCCGGGGAACATGCCCACGAGCATGCCCACGACCACGCCGATGCCCATGCAGAGCAAGGAGATCGGCTCGAACACGGCCGTGATGCCCTCGAGAAGCGAAGTCATAGCGGCACCCTGAGCAGGAAGTGGAAGAGCCCGTAGATGAGGGCCGTCGTGATCACCGGGAAGGCAACGAGTCCCTTCCAGCTGCGCAATCCGAAGGACCAGAGCAGGGCAAAGAGATAGACGACGGTGGGGATCAGATAACCGACCTGCCACCAGGCGAAGACATAGAGCGCGCTGAGAGCCAGTGCGACCAGCATGCGCACCCAGCCCTGGCGGTGGCTGGCCTCGAGGTCACCCCGGCTCGCCGTGGGGCCGAACAGGGACATGCCGATGAGGATCGCGGAGAGGCACGCGGAAACGATCGACAACAGGGTCGGCCACCACTTCGGGTCGAGGCCACCGCCACCCATGCGCAGGTGGATGTTCTGCGAAAGCACGAGGGCCAGCACCGACAGGCCGAAGGCAGTCACAGCGATGACGATTTCCATGGGCCTCGCGGGGCGAGCCGAGAAATCGGGCTCATCCGACGTCTCGGCCGGCAACACCAAAGTGTCGCCGGCCGAAGCCGTGAGCTTGTCAAGCTCAGTCATAGGCTTACTTCAGGACTTCCGCGTAGCGGGCGGCTTCGGTCTCGATGAAGGCCTCCCACTCGGCGCCGGTCTTGTAGGCCGGCAGGATGCCGGCGGGCGTGATGGCGTCGAGGAAGGTCTGCGAAGCGGCAGCCTTCTTGATCAACTTCTCGAGGATGGCCTTGGCGTCGTCCGGAATGCCGGCCGGGCCGTAGACGCCACCCCAGGCGCCGAACGTCAGGTCGATAACCCTGCTCCTTGGCGGTCTTGACGCCCGGGAAGCGCGGATGCTCCTCGTCGGCGAAGATCGCCAGGACCTTGAGCGACCCGTCGGCAAAGGCGGTTGCCGGTTTCGCCGGCGCCCGCAGTCACGGCATCGACGTGGTTGCCCAGGGCGGCAGCCACGGCCGGTGCGCCACCGTCGAACGGCACCTGGGTGAGCTTGGCGCCGGTCATCTTGGAGAGGGTGAAGGCAGTCGCCGCAAACGAGGATGCCGCACCCGAGTTGGAGACCGAGAGCTCCTTGGTCTTGGCCGGCCTCGATGAACTCGGCAAGCGTGTTGTACGGGCTGTTGGCCGGGACGGCGAGCACGACCGGGCTGTTCATGACCTGGGCGAGATAGGTGTAGTCCTTGCGGTCGAAGTCGTAGCCGAGGTGCTCGACGATGGCGAACTCGACCGGGCCGAAGCCGATGGTGTAGCCGTCGGCAGGCTGCTCGGCGACGTGGGCAAAGGCCACCGTGCCGGTCGCGCCGGGGCGGTTCTCGACGATGACGCTGACGCCCAGGTCCTTCTCGAGTTCAGCCGCGATTGCACGCGAGGTGCGGTCCGACGCACCGCCGGCGGCAGCCTGCACCACGAAGGTGATGTCCTTGGACGGGAACTTGTCCTGGGCAAAGGCGGCGCCGGTGAAGGCGACGCTGAGCAGCGCGGCGGCTGCGATGGTCTGTGCGAAGATACGGCGAGAATGCAATGCTCTCTCCCTTTGGATGCATGTTGCTTGGATTTGGGCCTGTTTCTGGGCAGGTCCCTATGGTGTCCGTTCGTGCTGCCGTCTTGCGCGGGCAGCCTCCCAGACTTTCACCATTCTGGCCCTCGAGCCTTCGAGGTGCATGGTGAGTTCGGTTTCCGCGGCCTGAGAATCTCCTGACCTGATCAAGGCCAGCAGCTGGCGGTGCTTGTCGGCCGAAGCCGGGAGGTCCTGATCCGGCGAAACGGTCAGACGCAGCAGCGTCATCATGATGGCCTCGTAGCGTTGCCATATGTCTGCAAGTCGCTTATGGCCTGAGAGCAGGCAGATCTCGTTGTGGAAGGCGACATCCGCGCGGGCGAAGCTGTCATGATCCGCCGCATCGGCAGCCCGTTGCATCGCGTCGACGTGATAGTCGATGTCGTCGAGGCCGCTCTTGTCGCTGCGCGCCACCACCAGCCTCACGGCAAGTCCTTCGATGGCGCCGCGCAAGGAATAGATCTCGTTGATGCTCTCCTGGTCGATGCCGATCACCACCATGCCGCGGTGCTGGCTTTCCACCAGGCCCTCGGCCTGCAGGATGTTGAACGCATCGCGGATGGGGCCGCGGCTCACGCCGAAACGCTCGGCGAGCTCGATTTCGATCAGCCGCTCGCCGCGCACCATTTCGCCGGTCGCGATGGCTTCGCGCACTGCTCCAGCCACCTTCGCACCGAGCGCCTCGCGCTGAATGAAGTCTGCGGAAGGCCTTTTCACGGGTCCTTCTCCTCCAATTTCGGTTAACCGTTAACCGTCGACGGTCAACGAGTCAACCGAAGCAGACCTCAGGGAGCGAAAGAATGAAAAGCTAGTGAGCTGTTGGCCCCGCCGACGAGATCGAGCACAGCGAGGTCGCCCGAGCGGAGAGCGTGACGGCTGCTTCGCCTAGTTCCTAAACTTTGGTGCCAACTCCCGTATATTACAGTTACACACCCCCGGTCGGGACATGACAAAGCTCCGCCGTGCCACACTCCCGCTGAACAAGACCGCGGATAAACAGCATGGCACAGGAAAAATCCTTCGATCAGGTCCCGTCGGCCGACCACCTGCGGCAGACGGTGCTGCAGGCCAAGAGCAAGAAGGCCGAAGCGGCCTCCACCCGTCTCGACGCCCGGGCCCAGGAACTGAAGGCCTTCACCGACGACTTCCTGCGAAAGCAGGTCACCGACGAGGAGATCGCGAGGGTGCGCCAGCGCGTCGACGCCGCGGTCAAGGAGGGGAAGGAGGAGGCTATGGTCTACAGCTTCCCGTCGTCGCTCTGCACCGACAAGGGACGCGCCATCAATAATGGCGACAAGGACTGGCCGGCCTCGCTGCAGGGAAAGGCCAGGGAGTTCTACGAGCGCTACCAGAGACTGGGTCGGCCCACCGGATTCAAGCTGAAGGCGGCGATCATCAACTTCCCGAACGGCATGCCCGGTGACGTCGGCCTGTTCCTCAACTGGGAGGACGAAACCTTCTAAAGCGCCGTCCCGTTGAAGCGGTGAAGTCCTGGAGCGGCTCCCGCCGCCGCCTGCCCTACCCTCCAAGTCGTCATCGCCCGACTTGTTCGGGCGACCCAGCCTCCTGCATGGGTTGCCCGCATGAAGCGGGCAATGACGACTGAGAGAACAGCAGTTTGTGCTTGTTCTTGCCCTCCGGGAACCACCCTCAGGAGAGCTCGCCGACCACGTCGGGCACATAGTTGCGCGGCGTCGAATCCTCCACATAATCGGATGGACGCTTCTGCCGGGCGCTCAGCTTGGGCTTGTCGTACTTGACCGCCCGATAGGGTATCGACTTCAGGATGTGGGAAATGCAGTTGATATGCGCCCGCTTCTTGTCGTCCGAGGGAACGATCCACCACGGGGCGATCGGGGTGCTGGTCAGCCGCAGCATCTCGTCATAGGCCTTCGAATAGTCCCACCACCGCGTGTAGGATTCGAGGTCCATCGGGCTGAGCTTCCACTGCCGCTGCGGATCGTCGATGCGGCGCTGGAACCGGCGCTCCTGCTCCTTGTCGCTGACGTCGAGGAAGTACTTGAGCAGTACGATGCCGGATTCCACGATCACCCGTTCCACCGGCGGCACGAGGGCGAGGAAGCGCTCCGCCTCGGCCTCGGTGCAGAACCCCATGACCCGCTCGACGCCGGCGCGGTTGTACCAGCTACGGTCGAAGATGATGATCTCGCCTGCCGCGGGCAGGTGAGCGAGGTAGCGCTGCATGAACATCTGGCCGCGCTCCCTGTCGGATGGCGGTGGCAGCGCCGTGATCCGGAAGACCCTGGGACTGAAGCGCTCGGTGAGGGTGCGGATCATCCCGCCCTTGCCCGCGGCATCGCGCCCCTCGAAGATGATGACGATGCGGGCGCCGGAAGACTTGACCCAGCTTTGCAGGCCCGCCAGTTCGTCACGCAGGTGCTCGAGCTGCTTCTCATAGGACGACCGGCTCATCCGCTGGGGCGCCGCAGGCTTGGACGAAGAGTTTCCCGCCAGTTCGCTCGCCGGGGTGACGACCTTGAGGTTGGCGGCGTTCTTCGACTTCTTGCTCATGGTTCCTCCGGTGCTGGATGGTCGCCGCAGGGCCCGGCTGCGGGCATGTTCGGCAGGCCTGCCTCGCGGAGCGCAGCGATGACGGCGGTCGCGAGGTCGTCGTCGATGTTGCGCCGCTTGAGGTCCTCCGCCAGCTGCCGGCCATAGTTCGGTTTCTGGTAGAGGAGCCGCCGCACTGCGGCATCGGCGGCGTCGCGGTCGCCCAGCCGGATTGCCGCCGCTGCCCTCGCGGCAAAGGAGAAGGTGAGCTGACGCGGGATCTTGCGCGCCTCGCCCAGGGCCTGGCCGTACCGTCCATGGGCGAAGTGATGGAGGAACGAGCCGATGCGCAGCGCCCCCGGCAGCACCACGTTGCCCGTCAGCGCCTCCCCGATCAGCGCGCGCGCCCGGTCCCAACTGGCCAGCATCGCGTAGCGCTGACCGAGGTCGGCCGCGATGCAGCGGTCGCAGGGGTTCAGGTAGTGGGCGATCTCGAGCGCATCGAGACTGCCCTCGATGTCGCGCAGCGCCCAGCAGGCCAGCCCCACGGCATAGTGGCTCCAGCTCGACGCGGGGGCCAGCCGCACGGCGCGATCGGCAAGCGTCAGCGCCCGCTCCTCGAGGCCCCGCTCGGGCACGCCCCGCCGATCCCCCAGCCGACCGAAGTTCGAGTGGATCAGCGAGAGGCAGGCAATCGCCTCCGCATCACCGGGATGCCGCCAGACCGTCTGCTCGAGACCGAGCTGCGCGCGCTCGAGCAGCGACGGATCGAAGGTCAGCCAGTACTGGTAGAAGTCGGCGTAGCCTTCGGGCTGGGATCCCTCGCCCTCGCACCCCGGGCGGAGAGCCTGCATGCGGTCGCTGTTGATGACGCCAAAGGGTTCGCCGATCGTGCGCGCCACCGCTGCGGCCAGCTTGTCCCGCAGGGGGATCAGCCCGTCCCGGGTCCAGGTGTTCGACGATGCTGTCGGCCCAGATCGTCCGGCCGCTTTCGAGATGGGACAGCGCCAGGTCCACCGCCACGCGCGTTTCGTCGACCGTGGTGGCGCCGCCCAGCACGTAGTCCCAGCGCGCGGCGGCATCTGAAGGTGCGGTGCGGGCGCTGTAGACCCGCAACCCGTGGAAGCGCGCCAGGTCGACGACGATCAGCCTCGCCAGCCCGTCGGCAAAGTCGGGCCACACGGAGCGGTCACCCTCGCGCGCCAGCCGCTCCACCAGGATGGACGGTACGCCATCCGATCCAGGGATATTGTCGGTTTCGCCCCGCCTGCCGCGGGTGGGGCCGGGATGGGTTTCGAAGGACGGCACGTAGCCCCCCTTCGGGATGCGGATCTGCAACTGGTCGCTGCGCCCCTCCAGCAGGTAGTAGCGCTCGATCGACTGCCGCACCCTGCCGGCCTCGATCCGCACGATCGAATCCAGTTGCGGGTCGAAGCTCTCGTCGCGCCCGAACACCGAGGTCGCGATGTTGTACGCCTTGATCCTGTGCTGCCGCCCGCCGAGCTTCTCCTCGACGACGTAGCTGAGGAACCGCCGCACCCGTTCCGAGCCGTGGAAGTCGGGCGACGCCAGCATATGGTCCAGCGCGGATCGGACGGTTTCAGAGGACGGGGACTCGGCTGTTTCGGGCATGCGAGGACCTCCTGCGTCGGGAGGTGAGGCTGGTCGGCGCGAGTACCTGTGCCCTGGAAAGTGCCGCTTCCGAACCTGAGGATACGACCGCTGCGACGGCCGCGGCGAATTAATGATTCCGCCATGGCTGACGAGGGGTTACCTGGGCTTGGCCAGTTGCAGATTTGAGTTCGGGGCCGTCCGGTCATGGGCCGCCTCGAAGGCTGCGACCGCGTTCTCGAGAACGTCGAACGTCATGTTCTCGCCCACCTCGGCAATGACGTCTGCCCGCTTCAGCAGCTCCCTCGCGGTGACGTGGAGCTCAGCGAAGCCGAGCTTGATGCCGCGCAGCGACAGCTCCTCGGCAAGCGCCAGCAGCATCGCGGCGCCGGTCGTGTCGACCTGCGGCATGGCGCCGGCGTCGATGATCAGCCACGCCCCCTCGGGCAGCTCGGCGGCCACCTCCCGCAGGCGTCTCTCGACGAACTCGCTGTTGAAGAACAGCAGGCTGCCCTCGAGAAGATAGATGGTGAGTCCCGGCACCGCCTTCGCCCGTGGCTCCCGGTGCAGCTTGTAGAAGCCGGGGCTGCCCGCGATCCGCCCCAGCAGGGCGTCCCGCGGGAACATCAGGTTGCGCAACAGGAAGACCATCGTCGCCGCGACGGAAATGACCACCCCCTGGAGGACACCGAGGGTGATGGGGCCCAGGGCGGCGATGAGCGCAAAGGCGAATTCGATCGGGTTGATCCGCCACAGCTTCCGGAACTCCTGCAGGTCGATCAGGCCGATGGCCGCCGAGATCAGGATGGCTCCGAGGGACGTGATCGGCAGCAGGCTGAGAACCGGGCCGAGGAACATGATGATGACGCCCATCGTGGCGGCCGCCACGATGCTGGCCAGCTGCGTGCGGCCGCCCACCGACAGGTTGATGGCCGTCCGGGAGTCGGAGGCCGAGATCGGAAATGCGCCGGTGAGCCCGGCGGCGATGTTGGCGGCGGAGAAGCCGAGCAGTTCGCCGTCCGCATCGACGCGATAGCCGGCTCGCGCGCCAAAACTGCGCGCCGTGACGATGCCGGCACCGAAGCTGACGAGGAACACCGCCGCCGAGCCGAGCAGCAGCAGGCTGAGCGGGGCGCCCGTGACGCTGGGGATATGGATGGCGGGCAGCCCCGACGGCGTGCTGCCGACGGTGGCGATGCCGATCGCATCGAGATTGAACACGGCCGACAAGGCGATCGACAGGACGACGACCAGCACCGGGCCCGGCACCGGCCAGCGGAAGATCCTGGCCAACTGCAGGATGAGGAGCATGGCGGCGGCGAAACCGACCGTCGGCCAATGGATCAATGCGAACTTTCCAACCAGCTCGAGCACCGGCGCAACCAGGCCGTCAGCCTCGATCGGCACGCCCGTGACGCGCTTGATCTGCCCCACGATGATCGACAGCGACACGCCGGCGATGAGGCCGACAAGGATCGGGCGGGAGAGGAAATTCGCCAGCATGCCCAGGCGCAGCACGCGGGCCAGCAGGCACATGGCGCCGACCAGCAGCGCGATCAGCCCCGCCAGCGCGACCCGGTCCGTTTCGGGCGCGACGGCGACGATGGCGGCAAGGACCGACGCCAGCACCGCCATCGTCGCCGCATCGGGGCCGACAATCAGGTTCCGCGACGATCCGATGATCGGCATAGGCGATCAGCGGCGCGATGCAGGCATAGAGCCCGGTTTCCGCCGGCAGCCCGGCAATGGCGGGGTAGGCCAAGGCACTGGGCAATCCGACTGCGGCGACGGCAAGCCCTGCCGAAAGGTCGTTGGGCAGCCAGGCCGCCCGGTATCCGGCGAAATTCTGGGAAAGGGGAAGCGACGAAAACCAGGCAGCCATGCACGCTTCTCCCGTGCGACGCGAGGCAGATGACCCTGGTTGCGCTGATCGGAATACTGCAGCAGTCACGACACAACAAGCAAGAGGCCTTGCCCGTGATGGTTCACGGCACGCAGCGCGTGCGTTGAAATACCGCGTCTCTCGATCGGGACTGCCCGCTCCTCGGGGGTGTGGAAGCGGTGGCGGCCATCGCGTCCTCCTCAGAAGGTAAGGCCAGAACTTGGCCGATGCACCGTAGTTCCGAGTGCGTCGAGCTCTCACTCCGCTGCTTCGCGTATCCGCGGCGCTTCGACGGGACGGGGTGCGGGCCGGCCGCGCATGCGGTGGACGAGGTTGATGGCGGCGGTCCGCAGGGCCTCCATGTAGAGGAAGATCACCGGCGTCACGAACAGCGTCAGCACTTGCGAGACGACGAGCCCGCCGGCGACCGCGACGCCGAGCGGCTGCCTGCAGCTCGGAGCTCGCACCCAGCCCCAGCGCGATCGGGAGCGTGCCCATCAGCGCCGCCAGCGTGGTCATCATGATCGGCCGGAAGCGGATCAGGCAGGCCTCGCGGATCGCTTCGTGGGACGGGGCGCCGGCGCGCTTCTTCTGCAACGCGAAGTCGATCATCATGATCGCGTTCTTCTTGACGATGCCGATCAGCATCAGCACGCCGATGATGGCGATGATCGACAGGTCGAAGCCGAAGAGCTGCAGCGTCGCCAGCGCCCCCATCACCGCCGCCGGCAGGCCGGTGAGGATGGTGAGCGGGTGGATGAAGCTCTCGTAGAGGATGCCCAGCACCAGGTAGATCACCACGATCGCCGCGCCGATCAGCAGCAGCTGGTTGCCGAGCGCCTGCTGGAACACCTGCGCCGTGCCCGAGGTCTGGGTGATGATCGAGGCCGGCACGCCGATCTCGGCCTTGACCGCCTGCAGCTGGTCGACCGCAGTGCCCAGCGACACGATTGGGCGGCAGGTTGTACGAGATGGTCACGGCCGGCAGCTGGCCCTGCTGCGAGATGGCGAGCTGCCCGGCCTGGCGCTTCACCGTCGCGAAGGCCGAGAGCGGCACGAGCTTGCCGCTGCTGGAGCGGATCTGGATCTGGTCGAGCCGGTCTGCGGTCCACGGGATCGTCGGGTCGAGCTCGACGATCACCGGATAGGACTGCGCCGGAGCCGAAGATGGTGGTCGCCTGGTTGGTGCCGAAGTCGCTGTAGAGGCGTGGTGCGCAGCTGCTGCTGCGTGATGCCGAGCAGGCTCGCCTTGTCCTGGTCGACCACGAGCTCGGCCTGCAGCGCATTGTCCTGGATGTCGTTGGTGACGTCGGCGTAGTGCGCCCGATCCGCCGCCATGGCGGCGGTGAGCTTTTGCGCCCAGACGTAGAGATCGTCGGCGTTCTCGGCCTGCACCACGAACTGGTACTGGCTGGCCGACTGCCGGCCGCCGAGCGTCAGGCTCTGCACCGGCACGGCGAAGCTCGAGATGCCCGGCACCTTGCCGAGGTCGCGCCTGAGCGTCGTCAGCACCGTGTCGAGGGGCGGCCGGTCAGGCTTCAGCTGCACGTTGAGGCTGCCGCGGTTGAGGGTCGAGGAGCCGAAGCCGCCGCCGACCGAGGAGGCGACATGCGCCACGAACGGCTCCCTGCTGACGACCTCCGCCACCTGGGACTGCAGCGCCTGCATGGCGGGGAACGAGATATCCTGCCGCGCCTGGGTCGAGATGTTGATCTGGCCGAGGTCCTCGGTCGGGAGGAACCCCTTGTTGATGGTGACGAAGAGCACGGTCGTGGCGGCGACGCTCAGCAGGAAAACGACGAGCACCGCAGGCTTGTACCTCAGGCAGAAATCGAGGCCGGAGCGGTAGCCGGCAAGCATGCCGTCGAAGACGCGCTCGGCGAACGGCTTGTTGCGCTTCTTCGAGGCGGGGCGCGCCGGCGGCAGCCGCGCGGCGAGCATCGGCGTCAGCGTCAGCGAGATCACCGCCGAGGCAGTGATCGCGATGGTCACCACCAGCGCGAACTCGTTGAGCAGCTCGCCCACTACGCCGCCCATCAGCAGCACCGGCAGGAACACCGCCACCAGCGAGATGGTGATGGAGATGATGGTGAAGCCGATCTCGCCGCTGCCCTTGATGGCGGCATCGAGCGGCGCCATCCCCTCGTCGATGTGGCGGACGATGTTCTCGAGCATCACGATCGCGTCGTCGACCACGAGGCCGACCGCGAGCGTCAGCCCGAGCAGCGAGATGTTGTCGATCGAGAGGCCCAGGAGGTACATCGCCCCGAAGGTGACGATCAGCGAGGTGGGCACCGCCAGCGCCGGGATCACCGTCGCGCTGACGCGCCTCAGGAAAGCGAAGATCACCAGCACCACGAGGCCGATGGTGATCGCCAGGGTCATCTCGACGTCGTGGACGGCCTGCTCGATGGAGGCCGAACGGTCGTTGAGGAGGTTGAGGCGCGCCGAGGCGCCGAGATCGGCGGTGAAGCGCGGCAGGGCCGCCTTCACCTGGTTGGCCACGGCCACGGTGTTGGCGCCGGGCTGCCGGAACACCGCGAGGACGATCGCCGGCTGCCCGTCGAAGGTGCTCGCCGAGGTGGTGTTGGCGACCGAGTCCCTGACGTCGGCGACGTCGCCGAGCCGCACCGGATGGCCGCCGGGATTGGCGACGATGATCTGGCGGAACTCGGCCGCGTTCTGGGGTGCATCGCTCGATTCGAGCGCGATCTGCTGCTGGGAGTTGGCGATCGTGCCCATCGGCGAGATTGAGTTGGAGCTGCTGACGGCGCTGGTCAGCTGGTCGATGCCGATCTTGCGCGCGTTGAGCGCCTGCGGATCGACCTCGACGCGCACCGCATATTGCTTGGCCCCGAACACCTGCACCTGGCCGACGCCGTTGATGGTCGACAGCGCCGGCGCCATCACGTTCTCCGCATAGGCGTCGAGCTGCGTGCAGGCTCTGCGTGCCGCTCTGCAGCGCCAGCAGCATGATCGGGGCGGCCGCCGGGTTGATCTTCCGATAGCTCGGCGGCGTCGTCATGTTCGGCGGCAGCTGCCTGAGCGTGCGGTCGATCGCCGACTGCACGTCGGCCGCCGCCTGGTCGATGTTCCGGTGCAGGTCGAACTGCAGCACGATCGAGGTCGACCCCTGCGTGCTCGTCGAGCTGATCGAGGTCACCGCCGGGATGAGCGTGAACTGCTTGATCAGCGGCGTTGCGACGGTGGTCGACATCGAGTCGGGGGCGGCGCCCGGCAGCGAGGCCGAGACCGAGATCACGGGGAACTCGATGTCCGGCAGCGCCGCGACCGGCAGCTCGAAATAGGCAAAGGCGCCCGCCACCACCATGGCGACCGCGATCAGGATCGTCGCTACGGGCCGGCGGATGAAGGGAGCCGATATGTTCATGGCCGCTTGTCCTAGAGGGCCGGCGAAGCCGGCGACGCCCCCGGTCGCGGATGCTGGCCATTGCCCTGCCCGCTCCGTTGCGGCGCCGGCGCGGACGCCGTTTGGCCGCCGCCGGTCGTCACCGCCGAGCCGTCGGCGAGCCGCAGCTGGCCCTCGGTCACCACCTTGTCGCCCTGGTTCACCGCAGTCGCCGCTCAACACCGCGACATCGCCGACGGTCGCCGCGACTGTGATCGGGGTCTTGCTGACCGTGCTGTCGGGCTGGACCGCGAAGACGTAGGAGCCACTGTCGTCCTGCTGCACGGCGACCAGCGGCACCGTGGTCGCATCGTCGTAGCTGCCGATCCGGGTGGTGACGCTGACGTACTGGCCCGGCCATAGCTTGTCCGCGCCGCTGTCGACATCGGCCTTGGCGACCACCGTCCCCGAGGTCTGGTCGACGCTCGAGTCGATGAAATCGAGCCTCGCCGTGGCACGGGGCGAGGTGTCCTGGCCGGCGCTGATGCTGACCGGCAGCGGTCCCTTCGCCAGCGCCGCCCGGTACTGGTCGAGGTCGCGCTCGGGGATGGAGAAGCTGACGCGCAGTTGCGACATCTCGGTTATGGTCAGGAGCCCGCCCGGCGACGTGTCGGCGGCGCGCACGACGTTGCCGACGGAGGTATTGACCTGCCCGACCCGGCCGTCGATCGGCGCGGTGATGGTCATGTAGCCGAGGCTCACCTGGTCGGCCTTGAGCTGCGCCTGGTCCATCTGCAGCGCGCCGCTGGCCCCCTCGACCGTCGCCTGCTGCTGGTCGACCGCCTGTTGCGTCACGTCCTGCGTCTTGACCAGGGACTTGTTCCGCCCGAGCTCGTTGTTCGCCTCATCGAGGCTCGCCTGGTCCTTGGCGACCGCCGCCTGATCCTTGGTGATCAGGGCCTGTTGCGCAGTGTCGTCGAGCCGGAACAGCACGTCGCCGGCCTTGACCATCTGCCCGTCGGCGACCTCTTGCTCAACCACCACCCCGTCGACCCGAGCCCGAATGATGGCGGTGCGCGGCGCCTCTACGTAGCCGACTGCGGTGTCGGTGATCGGGACGGTCTGCTGCTCTGCATTCGCCACCACCACGGCGACGGGGCTGCCGCCACCCTGCCGCCCCCCCGTCCCCTGGCGCCCGTCCCGGCCGCCGCCGGCTGGTGTCGAAGCGGCAGGCGATGCGCTATTGGCCGCCTGTGACACAGGCGGCGGCGGATGGCCGTAGACGAGGTAGAGATAGACCACCGCCCCGGCGACGACGACCAGAACAAGCAGAATGGCACGCTTCATCGTCGCCTCGCGAGGCCAACCGACGCCATGCCGCTGCCCGGCACGCGCTGGTGGCTGCCTCGCCCTGATTTACACCCCCCTCATTTGCGCGTCGCTTGCCGCTGCCTTAACAGTCGGTAATTCTGTTCACGTTGCGCGGCGACTGAAAGCCTAACCGTGACGCTTTCAGTCACGCCGGCGTCAAAACCGCGTGACGCGGCGTATTACTTGGATCGCCTACAACATCGGTTGCCGGCCTTGGTTGCAATGCTCGAGGATGGCTCGGGGGCGGGCCGCGAGCGGCTCGTGGGAACGGGCCCGGATCAAGGGCATATCAGCCCTGCTTCTTCCGCGGGCCTAAAGGCTTCTCATCGGGCTCGCCGAGGAACCGGGCTGAGCGCAATGCGACGGCGAGTTCTTCGGCGAGGGGCCATTGGTTCCCGGACCTCGCCGAGTACCGCGGGCAATCACTGCCTGGCCGCGAGCCGGGCACGTGACCGCGAGCGCGTCAGCTCCGCCAGTGCGCCGCCGGCTCGCTCAGCGTCTGCAGCTGCTCGGCCGGCTCCCCGGCGATCCGCCGCAGGAGCAGTCGCGTCAGCTCCAGCCCTGCCGCATGGACATCTTCCTCGATCGTGTCGGCCGACGGGAAGACGGTGGAGAGGATGTCCGAGGTCTGCTTGCACACGAACTGAATGTCGCGCCCCAGCAGCACGTCGCGATCCGCCAGCCCCAGCAGCACCGAGATGGCGCGGATCTCGCTGTCGTAGATCACGCCGTCGGGCCGGTTCGGGTCGGTGGCAAGGTCGCGGCCGAACTGGCGCATTTCGGGCGAGGCCGGCCGGTGGTTCTTCTGCACCAGCACCCGGCCCGACACCCCGAGCCGCTGCACTGCACGCGAGAAGGTGCGCTCGATATTGTGGAAATTGGTGGTGGTGTCGTCGCCCACCGACAGCATCAGCCGCCTGCAGCCCTTCTGCACCAGCCGCTCCACCGCCATTTCGGCGAACGCCTCGGCATGGAAATCGTGGAATGGATGCGGCGTGAAGAACTCCGTCCGCCCGTGGCTGACGAACGGGAAGTCTGCGTCCATCAGCATCTGCACGCGCGGGTCGCGCAGGTCCGGTGTGCGTGATGATCACCCCGTCCGCGGTGCGGTTCTCGAGGATGTAGCGCACCGAGTCCACCGAGGCCAGCCGGTCGAATTCCGGGATCACCGTCAGGTGGTAGCGCGTCCCCGCGATCGCCTCGCCGATGCCGCGGATCAGGTGGCGGGCGAAGTCGATCGCCTCGTCGGCGCCGTCGAGCACCAGGGCGATGACATTGGTCTTGCCGGTGCGCAGGCGCACCCCCGCCCGGTCGGGGATGTAGCCGACCTGCGCCGCCGCGGCCGCCACCTTGCGCCGCGTCTCCTCCTTCAGCGACGCGCCGCCGCGCAGCGACAGCGACACGGTCGAGAGGCTCAGTCCGGTGATCTCGGAAATGGTCTTCAGCGTCGCGCGCTTGGCGGTCGCACGGGGCTTGCGGCTGTCGGCAGGCGGCTTGGGCATGCTTGTCTTCATTGGGAACTGCTTGGTCTTACACCGCGCGGCGCGAGGCGCGAAATGATCAACGATTGCATCGATGCAAACCTGAGGCACGAACCTCATACCCGTTCCTGGCACATCTAAGACTATTGATTTCAAACGGTCATTTTGTCGAACCTCTTGCATGAGCGTACCAGATCAGCAGCAATCGTTGCAACGTTGCAGAAAATGCGCTTAGGTTTGGCTCGCATCGGAGGAGATGCCGGGGCGTCGCTGCTCGATGGGTGCGACGCCACGCAACGAGGAGGAGGAATTCATGCTGAGAAGGACTTTGCTGTCGTCGGCCGCCGCGCTGACGATGCTGCTGACGGCCCTGCCGGCCAAGGCGGAAGTGTCTCTGATGTATGCCGAGTGGCTTGCCTCGCTGGTTGAGCCGGGCATCGCCGCCTTCGAGAAGGAGACCGGCGAGAAGGTCAACGCCATCAAGCTGCCCGGCGCCGGCTATGACCAGCGCATCTCGCTCGATCTCGCCGCCGGCACCGCCGCCGACGTGATCCAGATGGACCGCTTCATGGTCTCCGAGTTCGCTTCGGCCGGCTATCTCGAGCCGCTGAACGAGCAGGCCAAGGGCTGGGACCAGTTCCAGTACTACATGCCGGGCCTGCTCGAGGTGGCCTCCTATGACGGCAAGGTCTATGCGCTGCCCACCGACACCGACGTGCGCATGCTGTGGTACGACAAGTCCAACTTCGAGAAGGCCGGCATTGCCGATGCCGTGGGAGCCCAAGAGCTGGGCCGACGTGCTCGATGCGGCGCAGAAGCTCAAGGATGCGGGCGTCCAGTACTTCTTCCAGCTGCCCGCCGGCATCAAGCAGGGCGAAGGCGCCACCATGCAGGGCTTCTACATGGCGCTGCTCGGCGCCGACAAGCCCGATGACGATCGCAATCGCCTGCTGAACCGCAAGACCGGCCAGTGGATCGGCGACAGCCCCGGCATCCGCAACACGCTGAACCTCTACAAGACCGTCTACCAGGACCTCGGCATGCCCAAGGACCTCAACTACGCCGCCGATATCGGCGCCGCGGTGCGCGAGGCCCTCGCCAACGACCAGATCGGCATCCTTGCCTCCGGCTCCTGGGAAGACGCCTGCCTGTGGGACTGCAACGGCGTGAACCTGCCCTCCCGCGAGGAGCGCGACGCCCTGGTCGGCTGGACGCCGTGGCCAGGCAATCGGCGAGCCGGGCAGCAAGGCCACCACCAACATTTCGGGTGGCTGGACCATCGGCGTGAATTCGAAGGCCACCGACAAGGCCCTGGCCTTCAAGCTCGTCGACCACCATCTTCGACGTCGGCAACTTCAAGGACTGGACCATCACGAACCATCGCATGGCCGTCCGCACCGACATCTCGAACTCGCCCGAATATACCGCTGACGCCTATCTCGCCGAAGGCGACGGCGCTCGCTGCCGACACCACCGGCCGCGACACCATCCCGGGCTACCAGACCGTTTCGGCCCTGGTGCAGCAGATGACCACGGACATCCTCGATGGCGCCAGCGTCGAGGACACGGTCCAGAGCTATCACGACGCGCTCGTCGACGAGTTCGGCGAGGACAAGGTCATCACCTACGAATAAGCGGGTCCTCCCGACACGGCGGCGCCCACCCGACCATCCGGGTGCCGCCGTGACGGGCGCCAGCGGGCTTTCGCCGCCAATCCTCCCGCTCCCGCATCGACGAGCTGCCCATGAGACACCAGGCCAACCCCTGGCTCACCAGCAACCTATGGTTGCTCAGTGCCGCCATGCTGCCGGCGATCGTGCTGATCGGCGCGCTGCATCTACTTCACCGGCTGGGCCATCACCTTCAGCTTCACCGACCTCGGCCTCACCGGCCGCAAGGCGGTGGAATGGAGCTGGGTCGGCTTCGACAACTACGAGCGGCTGTTCACCCGGCGCGGCGGCTTCGTCGACTCGCTCTGGACCACCGTCATCTTCGTCTTCTTCTCGGCCATCGTCGGCCAGTCGGTGCTGGGCTTCCTGCTCGCCGTCGGCGCTGCGCGCAGTCCTATGGCAACACCCGCACGGTGGTGGAAGTCGGCGATCATGCTGGGCTGGCTGCTGCCCGACATCGTCGCGGCCTTCCTCTGGTCGGCGACCACCTCGCAGACCGGGCTCATCAACTCGCTGTTCGTGACGCCCCTCGGGCTGAGGCCGATCAACTTCATCAACGATTATCGCGCTGCCCGTCGTCACCATCGCCAACATCTGGAAGGGCACGGCCTGGAGCTACCTGCTGTTCGTCGCCGCGCTCGATTCCGTGCCGCGCGAGGTGATCGAGGCCGCCAAGGTCGACGGCGCCACCCGCTTCCAGCGCATCTGGATGGTGGTGCTGCCGATCATCCGGCCGCACATCGCCACCAACATGCTGTTCATCACCATCTGGACCTTCACCTACTTCCCGCTGATCTTCGCCATGACCGGCGGCGGCCCGGGCAAGCAGACGCGAAACGCTGGCCGTGTTCCTCTACAACCAGGCTTTCGGACGCGGAAATCTCGGCTTCGGCGCCGCCATCTCGGTCGCCATGCTGCTGATCGTCGGGGTGCTCTCGATCTTCTACCTGCGCCTGCTGAAGGAGCCCAAGTGATGGAGCACCAAGGTCTCTCCCGCCCCATGGCGCTGGCGCTCGCCTTCATGGCGCTGATCTGGGTCAGCCCCTTCGCCTGGCTGTTCGGCAACGCCTTCGACAACGCTGCGCTCGGTCGGCTCGCCTGGCCGAGCCAGTTCGGCATCGACAATTTCGTCGAGGCCGTCTAGCGGCAATGCCGGCCGCAGTTCCTCAACTCGCTGCTGATCGCCGCCGGCACCGCGACCATCAGCGTCGATCGTCGGCATCTGCGCCGCCTACCCGCTGTCGCGCCTGCGCATGCCGGGCAACAACGCGCTGCTCTGGACGCTGGTGCTGCTGCGCATGCTGCCCGCGGCCGGCGTGCTGGTGCCGATCTACTTCACCGCGCAACGCGGCGGGACTGCTCAACCAGCTCGGCGTCATGCTGACGCTGACCATGCTGAACCTGCCCTTCACCCTGCTGCTGCTGAAGAACTTCTTCGACACCGTGCCGATCGAGCTCGAGGAGGCGGCCTATGTCGATGGCGCCTCGCTCTGGCAGATCGTCACCCACATCGTGCTGCCGATGTCGCGGGCCGGCATCGCGGTGGTCTGGTTCTTCAGCTTCACCGGCGCCTGGAACGAGTTCCTGCTGCCGCTGATCTTCTCGCGGGTCGAGGCCGGCTTCCCGATGTCGGTGGGCCTCTACGCCGCCTTCGGCCGGACGGGCGCCATCGATTACGGGTTTCTCACTGCCTTCTCAATCATCTACGCGGCGCCGGCGGTCGGCGTGTATTTCCTGCTCGGCGCAACATGAACACCGGCTTCGCCGGTGTCGGGGTCAAGGGATAGACCTAGGGTTCTTCATGAATACGCTGTCGACCAAGCTCGGGCTGCTCGATGACGACATCAAGCAGGAGGAGAAGCTCTTCCGCCTTGTCGCCGATCTCGGCGCCAAGATCCTCACCCCGATCGAAGGTGAGTTCGCCTGGCGCTACACCGAAGCCGACCCACACGGCCGAGGAGGCGCTCGCCGCCGACTGGCGCAGCTGGCCCGAGTTCACCCCCAAGACCGTCTGGGGCCGCAAGCAGGACCACACCTGGTTCGCCGCCGAGGTCACGGTGCCCGAGAGCGCGCGCGGCAAGACCTTCGTGCTGCGCTTCACCTCGGCCAGTGGCAGGACCGCCCCGGCACCACCGATCCGCAATGCCTTGCCTATCTCGACGGCCACGTCGCCCAGGCGATCGACGGCAACCACAACGAGCTGGTGATCGAGCGCGATGCGACGCCCGGCAACAGGCACATCGCTGCTGGTCAACGCCTTCACCTTCTTCGATCGGCCGCTGGTCGGCTTCACCGTCGAGTTCATGCAGCGCCACGAGCGCGCCGAGAAACTCTACTTCGACCTGCAGACGCCGCTCGAAGTGGCGAGCACGCTGCACCCAGATCGATCGGTCGCCGCCACGCCATCCTGAATCTCGTCGACCAGTCGCTGCGCGCCCTCGATCGCCGCGGTGGCGTGACGCCCGAGTTCGAGGCCTCGCTGCCCGCTGCCGAGGCGATCGCCGACAGAGATCTACGAGCTTGTCGACACCGAAACCCAGCCACCATCTCGGCCGTCGGCCACACCCATCTCGACGTCGGCTGGCTCTGGCGCGTCATCCACACGCGCGACAAGACCGGCCGCAGCTTCGCCACCGTGCTGAACCTGATGGCCGAGTATCCGGACTTCATCTTCATGTACAACCAGTCGGTGCTCTTCGACTTCCTGAAGAGCGACTACCCGGAGATCTGGGCGCGGCGTGCGTCGAGAAGGTGAAATCCGGCCAGTTCGAGATCGAAGGCGCCATGTGGGTGGAGCCCGACGCCAACATCGTCTCGGGCGAGTCGCTGGTCCGCCAGATCATGCGCGGCCGCCGCTTCCATCATCGAGAATTTCGGCGTCGACTCCCAAGACCGTCTGGCTGCCCGACACCTTCGGCTATTCCGCCAACCTGCCGCAGATCATGGACCCGCTCCGGGCTCGACTATTTCGTCACCTCCAAGCTCAGCTGGAACGACACCGACCGGCACCCCTACGACACCTTCTGCTGGAAGGGCATCGACGGCACCAGCACCAAGGCGCAGCTGATCACCGCGCAGAAGTTCGACAGCGATGCGCATCTTCACCACCTACAATTCCGACCTCTCGGTCAGCGAAGTCATGGGCGCCTGGAAGCGCTACGAGCCCAAGGCCGTGAACGACGAAGTGCTGCTCTGCTACGGCTATGGCGACGGCGGCGGCGGCCCGACCCGCGCCATGATCGAGCGCGGCATCCGCCTCGAACGCGGCATTCCCGGCGCCCCGAAGGTGAAGCTCGAGGGCATCGTGCCCTTCCTCGACCGCCTCGGCGCAAAGATGGACGCCGACCGGATGGCGCTTCCCCGTCTGGAACGGCGAGCTCTACCTGCAATACCACCGCGGCACGCTGACCAACGTCGCCAAGAACAAGGTCAACAACCGCAAGTCCGAGCGGCTGCTGCGCGAGCTCGAATTCCTGAGCGCCATGGCGATGCGCGCGGGCGTCCCCTACCCCGCCGAAAAGCTCAACGAATTCTGGGAGCTGGTTCTCATCAACCAGTTCCACGACATCCTGCCCGGCACCTCGATCGCCGAGGTCTATGTCGACAGCGACGCCGAGTACGAGAGCCTGTTCTCGACCCTCGCGTCGGGCAACGGCCCGTGGCACACCGCCGCCCGCGCTCTCGCCCCGGCCGGCGAGCGGCTGCAGCTCTTCAACTTCACCGGCCATGAGCGCACCGCGCTCGTCCGCATCGACAACGCCCCCGACGGGCGCCGCCCTGTCGATCGGCGGCGAAGTCCTGCCGCTGCAGCAACTCCACAACGCCGACGGCAGCACGACTTCGGGTGCGCCGGCCACCGTTCCGGCGCTCGGCTGGACCACTGCCACGCTCGTCGCCGGCGGCATCGCGCCGAAGGCGGGTCTCTCGGCCTCGGCCCGACACCTCGAGAACGACCTGATACGTGTCGCCTTCGACGACAGTGGCGAGATCACTTCGGTCTTCGACAAGGTCGGCGCCCGCGAGCTGATCCCCGGCGGCCAGACCGCCAACCGCCTCGTCGCCTACGAGGACAAGTCGCTGAACTGGGACGCCTGGGACATCGACCACTATTTCGAGGAGCAGTTCTGGCCGCTCAAGACCGCGGCGAAGATCGAGCTCGTCGAAACCGGCCCGTATCGGGCCGCCATCCGCATCGAACGCGACCTACCAGAGCTCTCGCTTCGTCCAGATCGTCTCGCTCGAGGCCGGCGCCCGGCAGGTCGAGTTCGACACCTTCATCGACTGGCCGAGCGCCAGACGGTGATCAAGGCCGAGTTCCCCTTCGATCTCAACGTCTCGGAGATCCGCTCCGAAATCCAGTTCGGCCACGTGAAGCGCCCGACGCATCGCAACACCAGCTGGGACCGCGCCCGCTTCGAAGCCTCGATGCACCGCTGGGTCGATATCAGCGAGCCCGACTTCGGCGCTGCCCTGCTCAACGACTGCAAGTACGGCTACGACGCCTACGAGCAGTTGGTCCGCCTCACGCTGGTGCGCGGCTCCACCATGCCCGACGCCGATGCCGACAAGGGCCAGCACCGCATCAGGTACGCCCTGCTGGTCCACGCCGGCACGAGCGACCTCGCCGACGTCCCCGTGGCGGCGGAGCGGTTCAACAACCCGGTCGCCGTCGGCGGCACCCCGGCCATCACCGCACCCGCCACAGCGCAAACCTTCTCATTCGCGACGGTCGACGCCGGCAACGTCACGCTAGAGACGGTGAAGAAGGCGGAAAAGTCGGACGCCCTCATCCTCCGCCTCTACGAGCACGCCAACTCCCGCGCCAACCCCACCATCCGCTTCGGCGTGCCCGTCAAGTCGGCAAGGCTCGTGAACCTGATGGAAGAAGGCGCCGAGCCGCTCGAAGTCCGCGACAACACGGTGACGCTGAACCTCCGCCCCTTCGAAATCGCGACCCTGATGCTGGAGGTCTGATGCACGTCGCCAGCTGCCGCGGTCAAGGCCCTGGCGGAGGCAGGTCCATGCGCCGAACTGGCAATGGCCTACAGCTACGCGCTCGCAGCTCTGGAGCTGCTGTGCAACCTCGAGAGACAGGGCTTCATGTCGCGAAGCACTGCCCGCTGATAGCCAACGAGGTCGGCCACGTCCTGCCGCTCCTCGCCCAGTACAGCATCCCCGTGACGACGGACGAAGAACTCATGGAGGGGTCGGCCGCTGAACCGCGTTATCAGAACAGCGCGGCCGTTGCCTAGCTTGGGCGGGAGGCCTAGGCAGGACAGAGAGGGCCCGCCGGCTGCCCATTGGGCGGAGCGCATCGGCCGCTATCTCTTCCACTGCAGCTCACTTCACCACAATCCTGCCCTGCATCGTGGGGTGCAGGCCGCAGTGATAGGAAGTCACCCCGGCCATGTTGAAGGTGTGGGCGAACTCGCTGCCGGTGTCGAGGGCGTTCGAGTGGAAGCTTCCGTCGTCCGCTACCACCGAGTGCACGTCGCTGTCCTCGTTCCGGAAGATCACCTTCGTGCCGAGGGCGACGGTCAGCTCCGGAGGTGTGAAGGCGAAGTCCTTGATGGTGACGCTGGCATCGGCCGCCAGCGCCGGCGCGCTCAGCGCCAGCATGGCGATCGCGGCGCAGATCAGCGTAGCGCTGCGCGGCAAAAGGAGTGCACGCATCGTCGTCGCCTCCTAGGCGAGCGTAGTGTCGGTGAGCGCCAGGTCGTGCTTGCCCACGGCGTAGACGACGCTGGTCAGTCCCAGCTTCTGCCGCAGTTGCTCGGCCGGCACGATCACCGGCCCCGGTCCGGGGCCGACGCCGGGCGCCGGCTGCGGGAAAGCCGTCGAGAGCGCCGTATGGAAGGTCATGTTGCCTTCCACCTTCTGCACGATCTGATGGATGTGCCCATTGAGCACCGTCACCGAGCCGAAGGGCTGCAGCATCGCCAGCGCCTGCGCACTGTCGTCGGTGCCCCAGCCCCATTGCGGATAGATCGACCACAGCGGGATATGGGCGAACACCACGATCGGGGTCGAGGTCGGGCGGCCCTCGAGATCCTGCTTGAGCCAGGCCAGCTGCTCGGCGCCGAGCAGGCCGAGGCCGCCGGCCTTGAGGTTCACCACGTTGACCAGTCCGATGAAGTGCACTCCGTTCTGGTCGAACGAGTACCAACCCGTCCCCTGGGTTCCCTTGCCGTAGCGGTCGAGATAGGCCCTTCCCTGGTCGGCATCGAGCACGTCGTGCTCGCCGGGGATGTAGTGGACGTCGAGCCGGGTGCCGCCGATCAGCTTGTCGGCGGTGTCGAACTCGTCGGCCGTGGACAGGTGCGTGATATCGCCGGTGTGGATCATGAAGGAAGGCTGCGGCGCCAGCGCCTTCACCTTGTCGATCGCCTCGCCCAGCGTGTCGATGGCGGTGACATTGGCCTCCTTGTCGAAGCCGATATGGCTGTCCGATATCTGGAGGAACGTGAAGCCGCTGGTCGCCGCTTCGGCCGCCTCCGCGCCGCCGAGCAGGCTCAGCGATCTGGGGACGCCTCCGGAGAGCGTCCACAGGATGCCCGTTCCCGCCCAGACCATGCATTCGAGCGCATGGCGGCGGCTGACGCCGTGGTCTTCCCCGCGGGGATCGTCGGGGTGCTTGCTCATGCCAGTCACTCCTCGTGGCCGAATTGGCCCACGCGACATACTGTTCGAGACCGCAGCACAATTCCCTGCCGAATGCCGCGGGCCGATCAAGACTCCGCGATCGGCCCGCCTGAAGTTACTCGGCCGGCGTCGCCTCGCCGCCGTGCGCCGGGTGTTCCGGCGCCCTGCCCCGGAACAGCCGCTTCATGCGGCGGCTCAAGCCGTCCACATAGGTCAGCATCACCGGAACCACGACCAGCGTCAGCAGCGTCGAGCTGATCAGCCCGCCGATCACCGCATGCGCCATCGGGGCATTCTGGCTCGAGCCCTCATGCAGGCTGAGCGCCAATGGCAGCATGCCGAACACCATGGCGAGCGTGGTCATGATGATCGGCCGGAACCGCGTGCCGCCGGCCTCCACCAGCGCGTCGTAGAGGTTCCGGCCCTCCCGCACGTGCTGGTTGGCATTGTCGACGAGCAGGATGGCGTTCTTCACCACGAGGCCCATCAGCATGATGAAGCCGATCATCGACATCATGTTCAGCGTCGAGCCGCCGACCAGCAGGCCGACCAGCACCCCGATCAGCGACAGCGGCAGCGCCGCCATGATCGCCACCGGCTGCAGGAAGCTGCCGAACTGGCTGGCGAGCACCAGGTAAATGAAGATGATGGCGAGCAGCAGCGCCGATCCGGCGGACGAGCCGATCTCGCCCAGCTGCTCGGCGTCGCCGCCCATGCCGATGCGATAGCCCGGCGGCGTGTCGATCGAGGCGATCGCCGCCTGCACGGCCGGCATGACCTCGCCGATGACGGCGCCGGAAATGTTGGCATCCACGGTGACCTGGCGCGACCGGTCCTGCCGGTCGATCTGCGCCGGGCCGGTGGACATCTCGATGTCGGCGATGTCGCCCAGCCGGATCACCGAGGTTTCGGAACGGCTGACCGGCAGGTTGGCGAGCAGCTCGACATTGTTGCGTTCCGCCTCGGGCAGCCGCACGACGAGCTTGTAGGTTTCCTCTGCCGGCGAAGTCCACTCGCTGACCTCCTCGCCGCTCAGCATCGGCTGCAGCACGGCGCCGATCTGTTGCAGCGAGATGCCGGCTTCGCTCGCCAGCTCGCGGTTCACCCGGATGCCGACCACCGGCTGCGCGTTCTGCAGCGAGGTCTCGACGTCGGTGAGCCCCGGGATCTTGCCGAGTTCCGCCGCGAGCTGGTCGGTCAGTTCGGTCAGCACGGCGAGGCTGTCGCCATAGGCGGTGACCTGCACGGGCTTGGCGAGGCTACCGAAGCCGCTCGACACCCCGACCATGGTCTTGATGCCGGGGATCTGCGCCAGGAGTTCGCGCACCTGGTCCGTCATCTCATGCGGCATCAGTTCGCGCTCGCCCGGCGGCACCAGCGCCACCACGATCGTGCCGGCGTTGGCGCCGGACATGCGGGTGCCGCCACCGATCGTGGCGTAGGTGCGCACCACCTCCGGCATGGTCCGCAGCAATGCCTCGACCTGCCGAACCTTCTCGCCGGTGTACTCGAGCGAGGAGCCCTGTGGGGTCTCGATCTCGACGTTGAACTCGCTGTCGTCGACCGCCGGCTGCACCTCGAAGCCGACCATCGGCACGAGCGCGAAGCTACCGAAGAACAGCACCACGGCGACGGCCAGGGTCGTCACGCGATGGCTGAGGCACCAGCGCAGCAGGCGTCGATAGCCACGGGCGCACCAGGCGAAGAACTGGTCGAACCTCGCGACCGCCCGACCCAGCGGACCGCGCTTCGCACCCGGTTCGGAATCCGGGTCGTGCCAGACCGACGACATCATCGGATCGAGCGTGAAGGCGACGAACAGCGAGATCAGCACCGCCACCGAGACGGTGACGCCGAACTGCAGGAAGAACCGCCCCATGATGCCTTCCATGAAGGCGACGGGGAGGAACACCGCGACGATCGACAGCGTCGTCGCGAGCACGGCGAGG
Organism: uncultured Alphaproteobacteria bacterium; assembly: GCA_963708965.1. GTDB lineage: Bacteria > Pseudomonadota > Alphaproteobacteria > Rhizobiales > Devosiaceae > Devosia_A. The sequence continues at coordinate 116,485 of CAVPUP010000010.1, forward strand.
CCGATCTCGTTGGTGCCGTCGAGCGCCGCCTGAACGTGGTTCTTGCCCATGTGCAGGTGCCGCATGATGTTCTCGCGCACCACGATGGCGTCGTCGATCAGGATGCCGACCGACAGCGACAGCGCCATCAGCGTCATCATGTTGAGCGAGAAGCCGAGCGCGAACAGCACCGTCATCGTGCCGATGATCGAGATCGGCAGCGTCAGCGCGGTGATGACGGTCGAGCGCCACGAGTTGAGGAACAGGAACACGATCAGCACGGCGAGCACTGCGCCTTCCATGATCATGTTCTGCACGGTGTGGAACGACTGCTCCACCGGCTCGGCATTGTCGGCTACGGTTTCGATCCGCACCGTACCGGGCAGTTCGCGCTGCTGCAGCCGCTCGATCTCGTCATGCACGGCCTTGGCCACGCCCACGGTATTGGCGCCCTGCACCTTGATGATGTTGATGGCGAGCGCCCGTTCGCCGTTGATGAAGGCGAGGCTCTGCTCGTCCCCCTGCCCTTGCGTGACCGTCGCCACATCGCCCAGCCGCACCGGCTGGCCGCCGGTCCGCGCCACGATGATGTTGCGGAAATCCTCGACGTCCTGCAGCCGGCCCTCGATCTGGATGGCGCGCGACACCGCGCCCTGGGTGATCGTGCCCGCCGGCAGGTCGACGTTGTTCTGGCCGATGGCCGACATCACCTCGGCCATGCTGACGCCGAAGCCGTCAAGCCGGTCGGGATCGACCAGCACGTCCACCTGCGCCGGCACGCCGCCCACGAGGTCGGCGCTGCCGACGCCCGGGATGTTGCGCAGCCGATCGATGACCACGTCTTCGGTCAGCTGCGTCAGCTCGCGGGCCGAAAGCGCGTCCGAGCGGATCGCCAACGACAGGATAGGCATGGCGTTCGGGTCGAAGCGCAGGATGCGGGGCTTGCCCGCATTGGAGGGCAGGTTGGCCTCGATGCCGGCGATCTTGTCGCGCACCTCCTGCATCGCGTCCGTGGACTTCACGTCCATGTCGAACAGCATGATGATCAGCGCGGCATTCTGCTGCGCGATCGACTGCACCGTGTCGATGCCGCTGATCGAGGCGACCGAGTCCTCGATCGGCTTGATCAGGTCATTCTCGACCGACTGGGCCGAGGCGCCGGGATAGCTGACCACGACCGCCACCACCGGCAGGTCGATGTTCGGCATCTGCTCGATGGGGAGGCGCGAATACGAGTAGAAGCCGAAAACCATCAGCGCCACCATGACCATGGTGGCGAAGACCGGATGCCGGACGCTGATCCTGGTGAGGAACATCGATCAGTTCTCCACCACGGTGACGCTCATGCCCGGCTGGAGATCGTCGAGCCGGCCGCTGATATACGTGGTCCCGGCGATGATGCCGGAGGACAGCTGAACGTGGCTGCCGTTGTTCCAGGCCCGCGCAATCTCGACATCCCGGCGCTCGAGCCTGCCGTCGGCGATCACGAGGACGTGGCTGCCGCCGTCATCCTCGCGTATGGCCGAGGCCGGCACGGCAATGACTTCGTCCGCCCGATCGAGGACGATCTGGCCGGTCGCAAACATGCCGCCACGCAGCAGGCTATCCGGGTTGGGGACGCTCACCAGCACCGGCACCGTGCGGGTGCCCTGGGCAGCAACCGGGCTGATGCCCTCAACGGTGCCCTCGAAGGTCCTGCCGGCAAGTCCCTCGACCGCCAGGGTGACCGGCTGGCCGGGGCGCAGCAGCGGGCTCTTGCTAACCGGCACGTAGACCGTGAGCTCCATGGCCGACAGATCGACAATGCTGACCAGCGCGGCCCCGGGGGCCGTGACCTGGCCCGGCTCGACCGAACGCGCCGCGACCACGCCGTCGAACGGCGCGGTGATCGTGGCGTTGCGGATGGTGACCTCGGCCGCCGCAACCGCCGCCTCGAGGGCGTCGAGATTGGCCCTGAGCGCCTGGATGCCGGAGCGCTCAGACTCGATTGCGGCGCTCGGCGTCAGCCCACGGGCGGCGAGCCCTTCGCTGCGCGCGAGCTGGCTCTCCGCCTGCGCCAACTGGGCGCGCGTCGCCGCGGCGGTCGCCCGCTGCTGCCGCAACTGGATCTCGGAGGTCTCGACATCGACCTGCACCAGCAGGTCGCCGGCACTGACCCGATCGCCGACGCGCACCGGCACCTGCTCGACCGTGCCGCTGACCTGCGAGGTTATGGCGAGGGTGCGGGTCGGTGCCAGGGAGCCAGTGGCCTTGAGCCGCTCGGACACCGAACCCCACTCCGCCGTCGCGACGTCGATGGAAAGGATCTGCCTGGTGATGGGCGCAGCGGGCTCTTCGGCGACTTCCGCCGGTTCCGGCGCCGGCGAGCCGGTCAGCTGTGGCAGCAGCAAGGCCACGACGCCGCCGACGACAACCACGCCAAGCACGATCAGCCAAGGAAAGCGGCGCGGCTTGATGCCTGCGGCCAGCAGCGCCTGGCGCTTCCTTTCCCCACGCGACAGCGCCCATTCCGGCTTATTGTTGTTGATCGGCTCCATGCGGTGATCCATCGCGGCGTCCTGCTCGGTTGATGCTCGGCCCGGGCTGCGGGCAGGCGAGCCCTTCCATGCAGGCCCAACATTGCGTGAACATTGCGGGAACCCTTTACCAGCCGCAGGGCCGTCATGCGGTTGCACTGCGCGGGGTGCGCGTGCGATTGCATGGCACATGAGAATTCTGCTGGTCGAGGACGAACCCGAGCTCGCCTCGATGCTGCGTGCGATGCTCGAACGGCAGGGTTATGTGGTGGACCATGCCGCGACGCTCGAGGTGGCCGAGGAGGCCATTTCCCTGATCGAGCACGACGTGGCCCTGCTCGACCGGAAGCTCGACGACGGCGACGGCATGTCGCTGCTGGCGCTGATCCGCAGGCGGCGGCCCAACCTGCCTGTGATCGTCATCTCGGCGCTTGGCAAGCCGATGGACCGCATCCACGGCCTCGACCAGGGCGCGGACGACTACCTCGCAAAGCCGTTCCTGACCGAGGAACTGCTGGCGCGCATCCGCGCCGTGCTGCGCCGGCCGGCCAGCGTCCAGATCGAGGCGCTGACCGTCGCCAATGTCGAGTTCGACATCACCCGCGGCATCGTCCAGGTGGACGGCCAGGCGCTCGAGCTGCCGCGGCGCGAGTACCTTGCCCTCGAAGCGCTGATCCGCCGCGCCGGCCAGACCGTCCGCCGCGCCAGCCTCGAGCAGAGCGTCTATGGCGCCGATGACGAGATCCAGTCCAACTCGCTCGACGCCAACATCTCCCGCCTGCGCCGCAAGCTCGCCGATGCGGGCGCCAACGTGGAGATCCATCCGGTGCGCGGCGTCGGCTACCTGCTCAGAAGCACCGAAAGATGAGCAGCGCACCGGGCAAACCGCTGGCGCAGCGGCTGACGCGGCGGATGATCCGCCTCCAGCTGATCACCCTGGCGCTGTTCTTCGGCCTGATCCTGCTGCCGGTGTTCGTGCTGCCGGTGGTCTCGGGCGCCCGCAACGTGCACCCTCCGGACCCATCGGTGTTGCCGGCCATCGAAGCGTCGCTGAACGTCAACCAGGCCGGTGGCCTCGAGCTTCGGCCGGCACCAGCGCTCGCGAGACTGGCGGGAGACTATCCAGGCTTCTGGTTCATCGCCGTCACCGCCGATGGCAGCAGCGAGACTTCATTTGGCACCATACCGGCGGAGGCGCAGGCCCTCCGCGCCGGTCTCAAGGACATCGTTTCGCTGCAGGTGACGATGGAACTCGAATCCGGCAGTCCGACGCTGCTCGTGCGGACGGTCCGGCTGGGCGGCACCACCGTCAAGATCGCGCTGGGCGGCGGGCCGACGCTCGGCGTTCCCGAGATCATCCGGACAACGACCCTGGTCCTGATGGTGGCGACGCTGGTGGTGCTCGCCATAGCCAGCGCCATCGCGATCCCCCGCTTCATCCGGCAAGAGATGCGGGGATTGAGCGCGGCGGCCACGGCGGCGGCCGGCATCGACGTCAACCAGCGCGGCATCCGGATACCGGAGACCGAACTACCGACCGAGGTGCTCACCCTGGTGCATGCGGTGAACGATGCGCTCGAACGGCTCGACGAGGCTCACTCGCGCCGCGAGCGCTTTCTCGCCGACGCGGCGCATGAACTGCGGACTCCCATCGCCGTGCTTTCGGCCCGCATCGAATCCGCCGAACCCTTCAAGGGCCGGGAAAAACTGCTGTCCGACGTCACGCGGCTGGGAGAACTGACCAACCAGCTGCTGGACGTGCAGCGGCTGACGCTCAGCGAGCCGGTCTTCATCGCGGTCGACCTGGTCGAGCTCGGCGCCGCCGTGGTGGCCGATCTCGCTCCGCTCGCCATTGCTGCCGGCTACGAGCTGGAGCTGGAGGCCCCTGAGACCCCGGTGTTGGTCTCCGGCGACCCCGGGAGCCTCCATCGTGCGGTCCTCAACCTGGTGCGCAACGCCATCGACTATGCCGGAAACCGGGGTCGCATCAGCGTCACGGTCCGTTCGACCGGTTCCATCGCGGTGGGTGACGACGGACCGGGCATTCCCGAGGGACAGGCGCAGCGCATCTTCGAGCCGTTCCATCGCTCCACCCGGTCCTCGCACGGCGCCGGGCTGGGCCTCAGCCTCGTCGACAGCATCGTCCGGCGGCACAACGCCAGCATCGCGGTCGGCCGCACTGCCTCCGGCGGCGCCCGCTTCGTCATCGTCTTCCCCAAGCCGTCATGAGCGCCAATGCCCGCCATGCGCCAACGACGGGCCATCCTGGCCGCTCAGGCAATTCCCCAACCGCCGCCGGTCCGCTTAGCTTGCCGCCCCCCTCATAACGCGGCGGCAGGGGCCACTCAGTCATCGTGACAGGCTGAATCGCTTCCGAGCCGCCGCGGCCGCCGGAGGATGCAGTTTGAGCTCGCCGTGGTGCAGGGGTTGCGGCCGGTGGTCAACCGCACCTTCATCCCGGATGGGATCGTCAAGGCGCACAGCTACTCGCCACCGGCCGCAAGCACGCAACGTCCTGTGGCGCGTGAACTGAGGCTACTGCGCGAGGAAGTCCGTCGCGACCTCGGTGAGGAGCGGCGACTGGATCAGGCTGTAGTGCGTCGTGTTGGGAATGATGGCGAGCTGGCTGGCGGGGCGCTGCGAACCATCGAACCCAGCGTCGCGCTGGCCGCCGCCGAGCAGCTTCCAGAACTCGACCATGTGCTCGGGCCGGATGGAATCCGCGTCCGCAAAGACCAGCAGCGTCGGCGCCTTGATGGTCTTGATGCCCTCAGCCCAGTCGCGTTCGGGCTGGTTCATCTCGCCGGTCTTGCGCATCGTCGTCTCCCAGTCGACGTCCGGGTAGAGCTGCGCAAGCGGTGAGGCCCTAAGTTGCTGGCCGATGGCGGCGGCCATGCCCGGCATCTCAGCGAAGGCCTGCCGGACCTCCGGATAGTCGCCGTCGGCGCGGAAGGCCACGGAGACTGAGACCAGCTTCTCGACCAGCTCCGGGTGCCGGATCGCCACCTGCAGCGCGACGGCGGCGCCGAGCGAATAGCCCATGAAGCGCGCTTTGCCGATGCCGAGCTGCCGGAGCACGGCCGCGACGTCGTCGGCCATCGCCTCGGTGGACCAGGGCGCGTCGCTGTCGGTGCTGAAGCCGTGGCCGCGCAGGTGAATGGCGATCACCTTGTGCGTCTTGGCCATCGCGGCGAGCGGCGCGCCAAAGGTGGCGGACGGGTCGACGCCGCCATGCAGCAGCACCAGCGGCGGGCCGTCGCCGTGGATCTCGTAGTGGATTTCGGCGCCGCCGACCGGGACCTTGCCCGTGCTGCTGGTGGTGCTCATCGGACTATCTCCTGCGGTTTGGGCGATGGCGGGCGCTGCGACGAGGGCCGCAGCGAGGAAGGCGAGGGTCACGACGGTGCGCCTCAGCATGATCTCTCCTCCTGAAATCAGCGTGACGCGAGCTGCCGCTCGAGCTTGTCGAAGGCCTGGTTGGTGCCGAGGAGAAGCCGCCCTTGGTCGCGACGGCGAGGTCCGCGGCGCTCTCGAACTCGGCGCGCATGGTAAAGATCGTTTCGTTGCCGAGCGCTTCGAAGGTGAGGGTCGCGAGATAGGTCGGCGGCGGGTTGCCGCGCCGGACCGCCTCGGGCGAGCGCAGCGGCCGGTAGACGATGCGTTCGGGCGCAAGGATCTCGACGAACTGGTAGCGCACCGGACGCTCGGCGCGGTCGGGCGCCCGCATGGTGACATGCCACTCGCCGCCGGCGCGGAATTCGAGCTTGGTGATGGTGGAGGTGAAGTTTTCCGGGCCCCACCACTGGGCGAGCAGGTACGGGTCCTCGAAGGTGCGCCAGACGAGGCTGCGCGGCGCCTTGAGGCGACGCGTGATGACGAGCTCGCGCTGTTCAAGCGGGTCCAGGGCTATGTCACCGGCCATGGCGCGCCTCAGTTCTTCTTGCCCGTCGGATCGGCAGACTGCAGCCGCTCGAGCAGCCCGTCGAGGCGGTTGAGGCTCGTGTCCCAGAATCTTGAGAACTCCTCGATCCAGCCGACGGCCTCGCGCAGCGGCTGCGCCTCGAGCCGGCAGGGCCGGAACTGCGCGTTGCGGCCGCGGCTGATGAGGCCGGCGCCTTCGAGGACCTTGAGGTGCTTGCAGATCGCCGGGATGCTCATCTCGAACGGCGCCGCGAGCTCCTTGACCGACGCCTCCCCATCCATCAGGCGCATCAGGATGGCCCGGCGGGTGGGGTCGGCGATAGCCGAAAGGGTGAGGCTGAGCTGGTCGGCTGCACGTCCACTCCTAACCGACTGGTTAGCTAACTGACTGGTTGGTTACGCGGGATAGGGAGGTGTGTCAACCAGGGTGAGCGATCGCCTTCACGGGTTCAGGTGACTCTCGCGGCTCTCCAAAAACCGAGTTGTTCCGCTGCGGGCCAATGGTGCCTCTGCCAGACGTCCGCACTGCGCCAATTGCGCCCTAAGTCACGTTCGATGCCCCAAGATACACCGCGCAGCGTCCCAAACGGCCAGAATTCCCTGGAACCGCAAGGACAGATTTGGTCACATTGGTGGTTCGCCTGATGGGACGGGTCGGCGCCCACTTCCGCCAAGCGCAGCGGCGTTTGCAAGTGAGGCGAACCGTTGCTGCAGCAGGGGCCCTGCCGGCGCTCGGCGGAGACCCTCAACTAGATCATGCAGGCACTGAAGCCCCCTGCCCGCAGGGTCAGCCACGCGGCTGCCCTGTGGATCGCGATCTGGCATAACTCACTAAAATGCCAGCAATCTCTCTAATCTAAAATATACCAAGAACGTTTTCGTTGAATTATCAAAGACCTGCCATCTTGCTCACATCACGAAAGGCGAGCAACGCCTTCGAGACATGGGGGCGCAAGATGAAGAAGCATGTAACTGCACTAGCCGTGACCTTGACTATGCTTGCGACGCCGGCCCTGGCTGGATCCGCCTATATCCAGCAACTCGGCGCGAATGCGGCGCCGCGCGCATTCGACTACAGGCCGACTGAGTTGTCTTCGACCAACCTGCTGCTCGATGACATCGAGCAAACCATGGGGACGCTGAATTCGTCGCTGGCGCAGTTCGAGGTACCGGTGGGCGGGCTGAGCCTGATCTCGCAGTCCGGCGACGCCAATCTGGCGACCATTTCCCAGCAAGGGCAACACAATCTGGGGATCATCCTGCAGAGCGGCAGTCTCAATGCCGGTTCAATCCAGCAGGTGGGCAATAACCACCATGCGATGATCTACCAGAACGGCAGCCACAACACTGCTGTCATCCAGCAGCGCTGAGACGAGAGGCGCGCCCTCCCCGGGGGCGCGCCACCTGCCACTGTCAGACCGGCGGCAGTTCATCGGGATCGGTGACTCCATCCTGCGGCAGACCGCCGAAATCCGGGAAATCGATGGTGAAGCTGGGTGCCCCGCCGCCCTCGGTCTGGGCATTGGCCTGCGACAGCAGCCAGCTGCCGTTGAGCGGGTCGCCGCCGAAGGATGGGTTGATCGGCTCGTAAACGAGCTGTGACGCGGTTGCCGCGCTGGCTACGGCAGCAATCAACAGGACGGCTGCGCCGGCTGCGATGGTCTTCATGGTTTTCTCCTGGTCTCACTCTAGTTTCGGGGCAGGACGTACATTCTGCCTGGTACGATGATCACCACCTGGTTGTTCAGCCCGCTGAAGCCGGAAGGCATGAGGTAGCGACCGGATTGCTCCGTCTGCAGGGCGAACACCGCCGAGTTGTTCGAGTTGGTCACGTCGAGTGCTCCGGCAAGGTCGTTGCCGTACTGCAGATAGGCGACCTGGTTGTTGGCCCCCGACACGCCCACCAACTGGACATCGCGGTCACCCTTGATCATCTGAAGGACGCTGTTGCCGGTGCCGCCCTGGAGCAGCAACGCGGCGGAATTGTTCCCGACGACCGACTGATAGGCGGCATTGCCGTCGCCCTGCTGGGCGATAAGCGCGAGGCTCCCAGCCCCGTTCGCCATGGCCGTTGCCGTATTGTCCGCGCCGACCTGACTGATCAGCGTCGTCGACCCGGCCCCGCCCAGGAGCGGCGCGATGGGCGCCATGATCGGAGCAAACAGACCGGCATCCACGGAAGGCTCACCATAGCTCCCGTTGCCGAGCGTCTCCGCCTGGGCCGGCTGGGCCAGCACCGCGGTGATGGCTGCCGCGGCCAGGACCTTCGTGGTCTTCTTGATGAACTGCAACAACTTCACTTCCTTCCTGCGCCTTGGGGCCAAGCTAGATGGAGATCCGCTCTTCGAGCCGGCAGAGCGGTGCCTGCCGCGCATCGTCGATCGCCATCGAGAGTTCGAGCCTGGCCGGCGCGTTCACGGCGATCACCATGTCGGTAGCCCTCCCCTCGGCCACTGGGCCGGTTTGGGCCGAGACGCTGGTGCCCGAGTTGGATGTCTTGCCGACCCGGAGGGTGAGGGTGCCGTAGACGTCTGACGAGGCTTCGATGAACGGCCGGACCGTGACGATGCCATCACCCTCGACGATCACGCCGCAGCGCTGGATGCGGGGATCGAGAACCCGGCCTAGGATCGTCTGGTCGCCCATCGAAGCTTCGCTCGTACTCGAGAACACAATGAGGAGGAGCGGGGCGATGGGTGCGGTTCGCAGCATGCCGCCATCTCCTTGGGGGAGGCGGAGGCGCCGAGGCGCCTCCGCACGATCGTCAGTTGTTCTGGATGACCGAGGCCATGTTGTTGTGGCCGACCTGCACGACCACCGAATTGTGGCCGTTGCCGTTCTGCCTCACGACGGCATTGTTCGCCTCGGACGGCCCCGTGCCGTCGCCGGACTGGAAGATCAGCGAGTTGTTGCTGCTTCCAAGCTGGGCGACCAGGGCGTTGCTGTACTGGCCGGCCTGGACCACCAGCGAGCTGTTGTCCGTGCCGTTCTGGTCGATCACCGCCGTCGAATAGTCGGCGAAGCCCAGGATGGCCGAACTGTTGCCTGAACCGACTTGGTCGGTGAGAGCGCCGTTGCGGTCGCCAACCTGCAGGGTCAGGGCCTTGTTGTTCGAGCCGCCCTGGGTCGTGATCGCGCCGTTGGCGTCGCCGATCTGCGTGGTAAGCGACAGGTCGAGCGAGGCAACCTCGAGATCACCGATCGAAGTGATGTCCGTGAAGTCGAGGTGGCCGGCCTGGGTGGTCGATGCGAAGTTGCCCGTGCCGTTCTGGATGGTGCCGGCGGCGACGCCAATGGCAGCTTCCTGAGTGGTGACGGCGATGTTGCCCGAGCCGCCCTGGACGGTGGCGGCAATGGCGCCGGCCGTCAGCGTCTGGTTCTGACTGCGCAAGTTACCGGTGCCGTCCTGGACGATGGCGGCGAGCGACAAGCGCCGCGCCCACCTGGCGTGTTGACCGCCCCGTTGCTTGTCGCCGTTCTGCAAGATGGCAGCGGCCGACGCGACGGTGGGGATCACGACCTCAGGCAGGGCATCGGCCTGGCTGACCTGGCAAGCCGAGCATCGGCTGCCGCCTCGGAAAGGCCGTGCCCCGAGGATCTGGTTGGCGAGCCACGATCAGGAGCCGCGATTGATCGGTTGCACCGTTCGGCTTCTTCGTCTCACGAACAACGTCAATGACGCTTCAGCGGTCAGGTTATCGGGAATGATGACCTTGCCAACCTGGCTGTTGACCGCGGAGTTGCCGTCGCCGTTCTGGACAATCGCGGCGATCGACGACTGGTGCCGGGGCGTCGTCAGTACCCGTCAGCACCGACATTGGCGTACATTGAAGCCGTCAACGAGGTCGTACCAAGCGCGCTGACTTCGCCGAGCTGCAACGGCCCATTCGGCAGGCCGATCGTTACCGTCTCCTGACCGCCCTGGATGTTCGAGGCCGTATTGTTCTTGCCGGCCTGGACGATGGCTGCGGTGACCGAGGAGCTCTCGTGCGCCTGGGTGTTGGCGGCCACGTTGCCGGAACCGAACTGCGCGATCAGCGCATTCGATCCGTCGGCACCGTCCTGCAGGTTGGCGGCGTAGTTGGTCGAACCACCGTCGTTGCCCTGCAGGATCAGCGCGTTGCTGCCCTCGAGGCCGGTCTGGGTGTTGGTCGCGACGTTCGGCGTCGTGCCGCTGCCGAACTGGACGATGGCAGCGTTGGAGTCGATCACGGTGGTCTGCGTGTTCGCGCCCCAGTTGGCGCTGCCGAACTGGGCGATGAACGCCCCGGTCGGGTCCACGTCGTTCTGTACGTTGGTACCGACGTTGTTCGAGCCCACCTGCAGGATGCCGGCCGTCGCGTCGCTACCGCCGGTCTGCGTGTTGCTGCCCCAGTTCGAGTCACCGACCTGCACGGCGAACGTTGCGTTGTTCACGCCGTCGTTCTGGGTGCTGCTGGCGTTGTTGAGGGTTCCGACCTGGGCCGTGACGGCGAGGTTGCCGTTGCCGGCCGCGCCGAGCTGCCAGGTGTTGGCAACGTTCTGGTTGCCGACCTGCACGCTCGCCGCATCGAGACCGGTCCCGAACTGCTGCTGATGGCCGACAAGGTTGCCTTCCCCAAGCTGGACGGTGAGCTCGTTAGAATCGGTCGCGTTCCGCTGGCGATTGTTGGCAGTGTTATTGCTGCCGACCTGCACCGACAGCTGGTTCGAGCCGTTCGGAGCATTCTGGGCGTTCGTCGCGAAATTGCTGGTGCCGATCTGTACGATGCCGGCCGCGTTGCCATCTCCACCGAGCTGCGTGTTGGAGGCGGAGTTGGCGCTGCCGGCCTGAACGATCGCGGCGGAGGAGTTGTTGACCGCGGTCTGCGTATTTACCGCTCCATTGCCGGCACCGAACTGCGCAATCGCCGCCAGCGTCGGATCGACGTTGGTCTGGACGTTGGTGCCGAAGTTGCCGGATCCAACCTGAACGATGGCCGCGGTCGCATCCGCACCGCTGGTCTGCGTGTTGGTGCCGAAGTTGCCGGCACCCGCCTGCAGGATGCCCGCCACATTGTCCTGGCCTGCGACCTGGCTGTTGCTGCCGATATTGCCGTCACCGAACTGGGCGATCGCTGCGTCGTTGTTGGCGCTCTGCATCTGCGCCGTCTGGCTGTTGGCTGCGATATTGCCGCTGCCAACCTGCACGATCAGCGCGTCGTTGCCGGTCACCCCGTCGCCATCCGGCGGGAAGACGTCGGTAGCAGCGCCAAGCTGGTTGTTGCTGGCGATGTTGAGTTCGCCCACCTGCACGGTGCCGGCGCGATCGCCGAAGCCGTTCTGGGAGTTGTTGTTGGAGGTATTGCTCTTGCCCACCTGCAGCACGGCGGTGAGGTTGCCCTCGCCCATGTGGCCGCCGTCGCGGCTGAGGTTGGTGGCGCGGTTGTCGTCGCCGAACTGCGCGATCAGCGCCGTATGGTCGGTACCGCCGGTGTGGGCGTTGAACGCTGCGTTACGGTCGCCGACCTGACTGGCGAACACCAGCCCGCTGGTGCTGGAGTCCTGGCTGTTGACGGCCAGTTGCTGGAGCCGATCTGCACGATGCCGGCCTGGTTGCCTTCGCCGACGTGGTACTGCGGATAGGTGTCCGGATCGTAGATGTCGTTGGACTGGGTGTTGAAGGCCTGGTTGTTCGCCCCCGCCTGGATGATCGAAGCGGCGCTGCCGACCTGCTCGCGCTGGGTGTTGATGGCAAAGTTGCCGGAGCCGCCCTGGAGTATGCCGGCGAACGAGTTTTGGGAGCCGTTGTCGCCACCATCACCTTCGCCGACCTGAGTATTGGAGGCGAAGTTCGCGTCGCCGGCAGAGTCACCGTTCAGCTGAATGATGCCGGCATCATTGCCGGTGCCGTCCTGGACTGTCCGGGCGAGGTTGTTGTGGCCGCCCTGGAAGATTGCAGCGCGGTTTTCACCGTTCTGGTTGAACACGTCCACGCCGTTGTTGCTGCCGAATTGGGCAATGCCACCGACGTTCCTACCCTGCTGGTGGATGTCGCCGACGATGAGATTGTTGGCGCCGAGCTGCTCGACGCCGAGCCGGTTCGATCCATTCTGCGCCACGCCCCCATTGTTCGCGGGCAGAAATATGTTGCCGGTGCCGTGCTGATAGATGAAGCCCTGATTGGACCCAATCTGCGACAGGTACGCCAAGTTGCTGTCATTCAGCTGGCCGATGAAGGCGTCGTTGCCATCCTGTGCCAGGACACCACTCGCGCTGAGCGAAATGGCGGCAACACTCAACATGAGTGCTGTGCGATTCATTGTGAACATCCTCCAGGCTCCCTCGTTCAATAGGGCGGGAGCGTCCCCCGGCTAACAGCCGCCGCAATTATACCTCTGCTAACGATTTGTTAACTACCTGAAGGAAATAGAACGCGCAACCTGCCTCGGACGGCGACCAGTCGAATTCAGTGAATCGATACGGTTAACTGCCCGATGCGCGGCAGCTCTCACGAGTGTACAGGCAGCGACTCCAAGAGTGACTGAATAACCCGAAGCCGTCCAAGTCATTTTCCGCAAAGGTCAGATTCCTGTCTTTGGACAGGACACTTGGACTGATCGCAATGGTGATATCGGAGAGCACATGAGCATTAGTGCGCTGTGACTTGCGTCAAAGCGCTGCCGGCCGCTCGGCGATTGGTGCTGTTATTGAGATCGGGCGAACGACCAAGCTCGCCCGGGGCGAGCGACCGACGGGCCGCCCACAAGGTGCGTCCGCCGTCCGGCTTCGATCGGTCGGAATCAGGAAGCGGCGGACGGAGATAGACGCCGCCGCTGCCGCGCGGTCGTCTTACCGCGAGGCGATATCGATCTGGCGCGCCTCGGGCGAGTCGTAATGCTGGGCGAATGAGCCGATCAGGCCTGCTTCGAGCGAGCGGTCACGCAGGTGCCAGATACCGGATTTCAGGCCATTGATGACCAGCGAATAGACGCCGAGCTCGATCGCCTCGCGCACCGCAAGCTGGGCAGGATCGTTCTGCGACTGGCCGAACTCGATCTCGAGCAGCCGCTGCGGCGAGGTGTAGCCATAGGCCGATGCGCGGTTCTGATAGGAGTAGACCTGCTTGCTGGTGGTCACCGAGGCAAGCACTTCGCCGCTCTCGACGCTCACCGCGCGCAGGTTCACCGTCACCAGATCCGAGCGGTATTGCTTGTCGGCGCCGATGCCGAAGAACTTGGCACCGGCCCCGCCGGTGATGAAGTCGGAGTCATAGCCGACGATGCCACCCTCGAGGATGATCCCGGCGAAGCGGACCGGCGGCAGCTTTCCGCTGCTTCCGGTGTAGGCGCGCGTCGTGTTCTCGATGAGCGTGCGCTCCTGCACCAGGTTCTTGAGCCCCGCGCGCTCAACGACGCGGAACCAGCTACCGCCACCGGCTGTCGTCAGCACGTCCACCAGGATAGCGGCGCCACCTTGGGTCACGGCCCGGCTGTATTCGGCGAACTGCGGGTTCGGCTTGGCCTGGCCGGTCAGGTCCGGAAACTCATAGACGGCCACGTCCACCGGGACGGCGGGCCGCGGCAGATCGACCAGCGTGGCAGTCGTCTTGGTTTCGGCAACGAGATTTGCCTGCGGCGCACGAAGGCTCGCAGTCGTTGCGCACCCCGACAGAACAGTTGCGAACAGCGCTGCGGCTGCGATCTTCTTCAGCATGTTGCCCCCAGCGGTCAGGTTGGTTTCCCAGCCGCATTCTTGTACGATAGTGTACAGATGAACGAGCTATTCCGAAAGAGCAAGCCGTTCCGTATGGTTGAGAGCAACCTATTGAGTATTGTTGCGTCGAGGTAACAGCCGAATCGACGTCAGTTCATCACCCCGGAACCCACGTCCGGCAGCTTGGTCGTTGCTCCCTGATTCACCAGAGCCACTGCCACTCCGCCCCCTACCGACGGCAGTTTCGGCTGCTGTCCGGCCTCATATATCTCCACTGCTTGATCCAAGGCGCCCTGGTCCGTGGCTGCAGGCTGGGTGAGGAATACTGTTCGCTGAAATTTCTTGTTGGCAGGTCGTGCCGGAGCCGGCGGCGCTGGCCGTGCGTCGGCAGGCAACTGCATCACGAAGGCACCCCCTGCGCCATTTGCCCCGGTCTCAAGCCCGTTTGACCCGACCTGCCCAATATAGGCGCCCGCTGCAAGCGCGGCAGACGGTACAACCACCAAGCACAACGCAAGCGCGACTGCGAAACGCCTTTTCGACAGCATTCGATTCCCCCTGGATACCGAACACATACTATGTAGAACTTACGATTGAAAGCTGTATGGTTTGCGTGAGCCTAGGCAGTACGGTTTAGTCCCGTATAGTCGTTCTCGCAACGGCAGCCGACCAACAATGAACACGCGTGACCCGATGACCAAGCCAGCCTTTCTCGTCCTCCTTGCGATGCTAGTAGCAATAACCTCGCCCGGTTACGCGCAGTCGCCGGCCGGGGTCACCCCGCCGATGCTGGACAATTCGCAGGCGAGCGGCAGCGCCACCAACATCATCACGGGCGGCGGCCCCTCTCCCGAAACTATCGCCCCAGCGCCAACTCCGGCACCAGCGGCTGCACCTGCCCCGACGGCACCGAAAATCGCGATCGTGAGCCCGTCCTCGACGGCGCCGGGCAGTTCGCTGCGCCCCTACGGGGACTGGGCCCTCGAATGCTTTGCTACTCCGGTGGGCGGCATCAGCTGCCAGTTGCTGCAGAAGGTGGTCTCGGGTCAGGGCCAGGCAATTCTGGCGGTGGCCATCGCCAACGATCCCAAGACGAAGTCCACCAACCTGCAGATCGCCGTGCCGCTCGGCGTCTCGCTCACCGCCGGGTCGCAACTGATGATCGGCAGCGACTACCAGGGCGCGATCCGGATCGGCAGCTGCACGCAGCGCGGGTGCATCATCGAAGGCACGGCCTCAGAGGCGCTGCTGGCAGCGATGAAGCGGGAGAAGGCGGCGACCGTCATCGTCTTCAACGAAGCCGACAAGCAGATCCCCATCCAGTTCTCGCTGATGGGGTTCACGCAAGGCTACGACGCGATGCTCGAGGCCAACGGCGCCAGCTGACGCCTATTCTGGTCCGGCTGGTACGGCGGGGGCCGACGAAATCGGCGCCGAGGCTGGCTGTCCGTTTATCGACACGACGCGATTAGCCGCGCTGGTCGCCCCGCGCAGGGATACCGCCATTGCCACGTCAGTGCCGTCATTCGACTTGGCGAGGACCTTGAGCTGATTGCCGGCGCGCACCGCGGCCGTGGTGACTTCGTCCAGGCTGAGCGGCACCACGCAGCCATCGTATACGCAGGTGATGAAGACGAACGGCCGCGATGCCGCGAGCGCATCGACCTGCAGTTTCACCCCGGCGGGCAGTTCGAGGCCGAACGGCAGGATCAGGGTCCCCGTCATCCCGGCTCCCTTCGGCTGCAGCTCGATGGCGAGCAAGCGCTGTCCCTGCTGGTTGACCTGTTTCTGTATCATCGTGCAGTTCAACTTCGCTTCACCGGTGGGCGAACAGATCACGCCCCAATCGCCGTGCGGCTCGTTGAGCAGAGGAGTGGACGCTGCGGGCGCCGACTGCGCCGCAACTGGCGCTGGCGCTACGGCGGCCGCGCAAAGCAGGCCAGCCACAATTACTCCACGTGTCAACGCGCCCAGAGGCAGTAAACGTGTCTCGACGGCACCAAGTCGTTCAGCAAGCATCAACACCCCCACCACTTTTCACCTTTAGTGAACATCAGTGGCGATGCCGGATCAACAATGCGGAGCCAACATCGTAAATCGTAGTGCAGCCCTAACAGCTCACACGGAAGCAAAGTCAGCCGCGGCGAGATGCGGCTTCTTGTCGTCCGATGGCGCGTCGACCGCAATCAGCTCGGAGGACCAGGGGCGTTGCCCGCGACAGTGACACTGCCGAGGGGGCAATCGGTTCCACAACTTCGGCAACAGCAGCCAGGTCGCCAGCGCGGACACCAGCGATCCAGCCCGTGGCTAGATAACGTAGCATGAAAGCGGTCGGGCCCGACCCCAGACCGGGGTCAGCAGGTCGGCGAGATACGTCAGCACACGGGCAGCCGTCGGTCTGCCCAGATCTTCGGATTGGCGCGGGCAGATGTCCGCCTAGGGCCCAACAGACGGGGTCCGGCAAGCGGGCGAAAGCTTCCGGCAATGGCTTGTTCATGGTTGGACACTATCACTCCCACCAAACCAGCAGTCGTCGAGGCCGGCGCGGGGGGGTGGAACGACGACCATGCGGGAACCGGACCTGACGATCAGAACCGTTCGGACGCTCGCCGATGTCGAAGCGATGTCGGCGGAGTGGCGGGCGCTCGAAGCACTTTCCACTGATCCCCTCTCCTACTTCCAGACCTATTCCTGGTGTAGCAACTGGATCGCCCGCTTCGGCACGGCGGCAAGCCGGCATCAACCAATCATCCAGACTGCCTGGCACGGCACCACCCTCGTCGCCGTACTGCCGCTGATGGTGACCAGCCGCTGGGGTGTTCGCAGGATAGTCGCCCTTGGCGATCCCCACACCCAATACTGCAACGCCATCTGCCATCCGGACCATGTCGACGGGCCGGCTGTTCGCCAGCTCCTCGCCCGTTCACTGGAAATGACCAATTGCGACCTGGCAATCTTCCAGTCGGTGCCGCAATCCTCGCCGATCGTCACGGCCCTGGGCGAGGCGGCGCGCCTGGCGAGGCACGACAACGAGTCGTCGGTTCTCGATCTTTCGGTGTTCAGTTCTCTCGCAGGACTACCTGCAGAGCCTCGGCAAGGTGCAGAGGCGCCGCCGTAACCGCCGGCGCAATCACCTGGCCCGCCTCGGGCAGCTCTCGTTCGAGGTTGTCTGGCCGAACCAGGAGGGCTTCGCAGCGCTGCTCGCCCAGGTCCTCGAGATGAAGCGGCGCTGGCTGCGGGAGACGGGGCGATACAGCACCGGCTTTTCCGTCAAGGGGCACGGGGATTTCCTCGCCACGCTCGCCGGCGATCGCGAGCGGATGGAGGGGGCCTGCATCTCCGTCCTCCGCGCGGGCGATCGCGTGGTCGCGGTCGAACTCGGCTTCATCCACAAGGGCTCGTACGCGGCCTATATCGGCGGCTTCGATTGGGAGCTGCGCGACCACTCGCCCGGCAAGGTACAGATGGAGATGACCGTCTGCTGGCTGATCGAGAACGGCATCACCGCATACGACCTCCTCGCCAACCCGACGGCCTACAAGAAGAGCTGGAGCAACGCCGCAATTCGTCTCGCGTGCTATGCCACCCCCCTCAACTGGAAGGGATGGCTGTACCTGAACGGCTGGCTGCAGCTGCTGCCCGCGATCAAGACCGCCTACACGGCCCTGCCCAAGCGGCTGCACCGGATGATGCTCTTCGGGCAGAGCGCCGGCTACCTATTGCTGTGGGTCTAGTGCCATTGCCATGCTCGACGCGGCCGTAGCATTCGGCATCCGCGTGCTCAGCGCCGGCCTGGTCTTTGGCTTGCAGGTGCTGCTCGCGCGGCTCATGCCGCTCGACGGGTACGGCCAGTTCGTGACGCTCTGGACCTGGCTTCTCGCCGTCGGCAGCTTCGCCGCCCTCGGGTTTGCGGAATCGAGCGTGCGCTTCCTGCCGCGCTACCGGGTCCGCGGACGCGAAGCCGAGGTCCGCGCCTATTGGCAGTTCGGATTCCGGGCAGTGGTGCTGGGCTCGCTGGCGCTGGCGCTGCTCACCCTTGTCCTGGCGCTCGCCCTCGGCCCGCGAACCGAGCCCGGTCTTGTTGCCCTCTATCTCGCCCTGGGCCTGCCGTTCCTGGCCACGGAGTACTACCTTGAAGGCGTAGCGCGCAGCTTTGGCTGGTTCCGGCTGACGACAATACCCGTCTACATCGTCCGGCCAGTGTTGATCGGCACCATCTGTCTCGCTGTCTACGCTTCAGGCGTCCCACTGACGCTCCCGGTTGTAGGTGCGGCAGTCGTGGGCGCGATGGCGCTCGTAACTTGCGGCCTAGCCATCGTGCTGGCATACAGGATGCGGTCATCCGGCCTGCCCACCGCCTCGAGGCGTGGGCGTGGCAGGCTGTGGCTGCGGGCCTCGCTGCCGCTGGTGCTGGTATCCGGCCTCGATGACCTCTTCACTAACTGCGACCTGCTGATCCTCAGCCTGATGCTGTCGAGCGAGGAAGTGGGGCTCTATTTTGCCGCTGCCCGGATCTTGGCGCTCTCCAGCTTCATCTATTACGCCATCTATCTCGTCTCCGGCCGGCGCTTCGCGCTGGACCTTTCCGGGGCGAACAAGGATCGACTCCAGCAATCGGTTCGGGAGTCCTCGCGCCTGACCTTCTGGCTGACCTTAGTTGCGGTCGGCATGACACTTGCCTTTGGACAGTTGCTGCTTGGTGCTTTCGGCACGGCTTTCGCTGCTGCCTTTCCGTTGATGGCGATCCTCGCCGTCGGCCACATCGCCCGCGCCGCCAGTGGGCAGGCCGGGGAACTGCTGATCGTTGCCGGCAGGCAGCGCGAAAGCATAATGGTCGCCCTCATCGCACTCGCGCTCAACGCCACGCTGACAGTCGCCCTCGTCCTCGCCTTCGGCCTCTACGGCGCGGCCATGGGAACGGCCCTGGCGCTCGCCGGCCGCAGCCTGGCACTCACCTGGGTCGTCCACCGAACCCTCGGCATCAGCATGGTTCCGTTTGCTCTGCGCCACGAAGCAAAGCTGCGCTGACCGGTCTCACTCGCCGGCCAGGCCGCGCGCCCAGGCGATCGCGTCGTCAAGCGAAGTCGCCTGATAGGATAGATCGGTGCCACCGGAGAATGCCGCCATGTGTCGCCGTATCTTGCCGTAGGAATTGTCGAGCACGGCATGGGGCCGCCCGAGCAGCAGCGAGCAGATATGGACGTGCAGGCGATCGGTGACGATCGCCCGCCCGCGCGAGATCTGCCGGATGCCGCGCCGGAAGCGGTTATGCGCCGCCGCGTCCAGCCGGCGCAGCCGCATCTCGGCCGGCTTGCCGGCCACGAGTGCCGACGCCGTACCGATGGCCTTCGAGACGCGCACCAGTCGGGCGGATTCGGTGATCCAGTCCTCAACCGGGATGTCGGGATAGGCGGAGAGATCGTGGTCGCCGGCCTTCTCGAGATCCGCCCTCAGCATCGCAAGCACCGGAAACTCGGAGGGCCTGGGCCGGAGTGCCCCGATACAAAGGGCCATGTCAGGGCAGAGGCGGGTCTCGCAATCGAAGTGCTTCAGCGCAAACCGGCGCGATTCCTCGTCGCGGACCAGCAGCACGAAATTCCTATGCCGTCCGATGATCCGGGCGGTCTCGTCCGCGCGCGCGTGCGACCTGTAGTGGATCGACTGGGGAAGCTGGATGATCTGGCGATGGGGAAACCGCTCGATCACCCGCTCGCGAAAATCCTGGTGCGAGCCCCAGACATCGCCGAAATTGCCGCCCCCGTGCAGGAAGATCGGCCCCCTCGGCACGGCGCGTTCCAGGTCCTCGGCGGAGAAGTCATGTATGCGGGAAACATAGCTGGGGCGCTTGCCATGACGACCCTCCAGATACGCCATCTCGCCAAGCCAGATGGCAGAATCCCCGCAGTTGCGGATGTCCGGGAAATCGAGAATCGCCACCGGTTCATGCTCGTCGACAAAGTCGCCCAGGCAGTCGTGGATCATCTGCTGCAGCTTGGCGATCAGGTCCAGACTTGCTTTCGAAGACACTTCTTCCGTTCTCCATCCGGCTGGCTGTACGGTTGTGCTTGTGAGGCAACTGGCCGCGCCGACTTCAGGCAGGGCGAACTCTCGAGAGAACCTTGCCGACCATCTTCTGGACCTCCATCTCGGGACCGGCCGGCCGCTTCATCAGCGTCCAAAGCAGCAAGCTCGAGCCGCAGTACAGAAGAGCGCCCAGTGCGGCGAGGCTGGCCACTTCCAGTGCGAGGGCAACCTCGTTTGGGGTTTGGGGGAA
The DNA here is from genome assembly GCA_963708965.1 of uncultured Alphaproteobacteria bacterium. Lineage (GTDB taxonomy): Bacteria > Pseudomonadota > Alphaproteobacteria > Rhizobiales > Devosiaceae > Devosia_A. The sequence continues at coordinate 136,849 of CAVPUP010000010.1, forward strand.
ATGGCCTGACGCTAGCCAGACGCCCGCTGCCATGACCACGACGCTTGCGAGGGCGCGCATGTTCGCCGAGAGCTGCTTCCGAACCGTGACGCCGATCAGGCGCCGCACGAGGATCATGTTCACCAACGCGGCGAGCAGTCCCGTAAACACACGGCCCATGATCACCCCCGGCAGCCCATAGAGCACGAGCCCGGCGACCATGATCGGAATGCGGACGAGCAGCATCTGCGTGTCGCGGATGAACAGCAGCCGCGTCTCGCCTTTCGCCATGCCGAGCGGCTGCACCAAGGACCCCAGGGTCTGCAGCGCATAGACCGAGGCGAGCGCCTGAATGACGAAGACCACCGGCGTCCATTTCTCACCCAGGACGAGCCTGACCAGGGGATCGGCCAGCACCGCGACGCCGATGCCGGCCGGAAGTGCGACTGCGGTGACCAGCGCCTGCACGCGCTGGTAGGCCGCCGCGAGGCGCCAGGGATTGTCGCGAATGCTGGCGAAGCCGGGATAGATCGTCTGGGTGAGCGGCAGGGTCGCTTCGCGCGTCGGCGTCATGGCGAGGTTGCTGCCGACGGTATAGTACCCGAGCGCTGCGGTACCGAGCATCTTGCCGACCAGCAGGTAGTCGAAGCGCCAGTTGAGCGTGTTGACGACCTGGCCGGCCGCGAGCCATGCGGAGAACGAGAAGAACTCCCGTACATGCTGGAAGGTGACCCGCGGCCGAAACGGCAGCACCATGTAGGACACGATGACGTTCGTGACCTGTGACACCAGCATCCCGACGACCAGCGCCCAGTAGCTGTGATAGATGATCGCGATCGCCACGGCCGCGACGAAGCCGGTGAGCTTCTGTGCGACGCTGAGGACGAATTCCTGCCAGAAGATCAGGTCGCGCTGCAGCATGACCCGGCGCGGGTTGGTCAAGCCGCCCACGAGGATGCTGAGGCCGAGGGCCAGCATGACCTCGAACAGCCTCGGCTCTGCAAACAGTATCGCAGCCGGATAGGCAGAGATCGCAAACAGCAGGCAGAGGAGCAGCCCGCGCGTGGCATTGAGCGTCCAGGCGGCGCTGAAATGCGACTCCTCGGGCGCCTCGTGGCGGATGAGCGCCTGGGCCAGCGAGAGCTCGGTGACGGTGGTGACGATCAGCAGCATCGTTGTGCCAAGCGCGACGAGGCCGAAATCGGAGGGAGCCAGGTTCCACGCCAAGACGAGGGTGCTTGCGGTGGCGAGACCATTCACGATCGCCCTGGACAGGCTGAGCCACAGGCTCCCCTTGATCAGCCGCCCTGTGATGCTCACCGTGTCACGCTCGAGATCCGACCAATCGTACAGGCGAGGCCTTCAACGACGGCTGTTCGCCGCCGGCAGGATAGTCTCTTCATCGGCCGCCGCCGACTCCATAGGTCGAGTTACCGGGCGTGGACGTACATCGCCAGGCCGGAAAGGTCCTGAAATGCCGGTTGGCGCGTTAGCCTATGAACTCGGCAAACTCACTGGTGACGACCGATGCACCCATTCTTCACGATAGGTCACTCCACCCGGTCCATCGAGGAGTTCGTTGAGCTGCTGCAGCAGTCGGAAATCAGGTTCCTGGTGGACGTTCGCACCGTGCCGCGCTCGCGTACGAACCCGCAGTTCAACGCCCCGACACTGGCTGCAAGCCTCGCGCCTTGCCAGATCGGCTACAGCCACATTGCCGGCCTCGGTGGCCTGCGCGGCCGGCAGAAACAGGTCGAGGAGTCGATGAACGACCTGTGGCAGAACCAGAGCTTCCGCAACTACGCCGACTATACCCAGACTCCCGCTTTCCAGGAGGGGCTGCAACAACTGCTGGAGCTCGGCGCGATGGGCCGCACTGCGATCATGTGCGCAGAAGCGGTGTGGTGGCGCTGCCATCGGCGCATCATTGCCGACCACCTGCTGGCGCGCGGCCTAACCGTGTTCCACATCCTGGGCCCGCAAGACGTCCCGCCGGCAACCCTGACGCCGGGAGCCGTCGTCACCGCCGACAGTGTCACTTACCCGCAGCCGTGACCGTCTGCGAACGGCAGGCCGGCATTACCTCCTGCACAGGTGGCAGAGACCTCTCCCTACGCGACCCGCCTGAGGCTGGCATCGGTGGCTTCGTCCAGCACGAAGATGTCGACGATCCGGTCGAGTTCCCGGGCCTGGTTTTCTGCCTGCTCGATCGCGGCGTTGGTCTCCTCGACCAGCGCGGCATTGTGCTGGGTCATCTCGTCCATTTGCCGGACGGCCACGGAGACCTCTGAAATGGCGTTCGACTGCTCCCCGGTGGCTTTCGCGATGCCGTCGATCAGGCTGCTGTTCTCGCGTGCCGCTTCCAGCATCAGCGACAGCTTGGCCGCGGCGTCGGAGACATAGCGGGCGCCGCTCACCACCTCGTTGCCGGAGGCTTCGATCAGCGCCTTGACGTCGGCCGAGGCTTCCGCGGCCGATTGCGCCAGCCGGCGGACCTCAACGGCGACCACGGCGAAACCCTTGCCGGCATCGCCGGCGCGGGCCGCCTCGACGGAGGCGTTCAGCGCCAGCAGGTTGGTCTGGAACGCGATGTCGTCGATCATGCCGATGATGTTCGAGATCTTGGCGGAAGAGGTGGAGATCCGCTCCATCGCCGCGTTGGCCTGCCGCATCGCTTCGCCGCCCTGCTCGGCCGCGCTCGAAACCCCGTGCGCCTTGTCGCTGGCCGACCTGGCCCGCTCGGCATTGGCCGCCAGCAGGCCGGCCAGCTGGTCCATCGTGCCCCGGGTCTGCTCCACCGCAGTGGCCTGCCGGGTGGTCCGCGAAGACAGGTCATTGGTCCCGGTGAGCAGTTCGCCGGTCGCCGACCGCAGCGAACGCGACGTCGCACGCAGTTGCAGCATCACCTGGGTGAGCTTGTCGCCCACCGCATTGGTGTCGTGCTTGAGGCTCGCGAAGGCGCCTTCATAGTCGCCTTCCACGCGTCGGGTGAGGTCGGTGTCGGCCAGGGCCGCGAGCACCTCGCCGGTTTCGGTGATGCCGCGTTCGACCGTCTCGACCAGCCTGTTCACGCTCTCGCCGAGATGGTTCAGCACCTGGTCGCCGAACTCGCCTTCGACGCGCGTCGAGAAGTCGCCTGCCGCAGCACGCTGCAGCACCTTTCCGAAGGACGCTTCCAGTCGGTCGAGCGTCCCCTGGCGATGCTCGGCGGCGAGGCGGCGCTCCTCGTCCGCCGCTTCCGCCAGCGACTTGACCTTGGCCGCTTCGCCGGCCGCTTCGTCGGATTTCTCCGCTGCAACACCGAGCAGGCGCTGCGTATTGAGGGTGAGCCAGGTGAGGCTGGCAGCTTCCACGACGAGGATCACCGCGTGCATGGCGATGCGGCCGATGCCGCCGCCGCCGTAAAAGACCAGGTCCTCCAGGAACAGGCCCATGCCGAGGTGGTGAACCGCCACCAGGGCGGTGCCGAAGACGATGACGCGTACGTCGTACATCAGCGCGCAGAGCGCCAGGGCGGCATAGAACGTCATGTGGACGTCGATCTGCAGCGGATGGCCGCGCATCGCGATCAGCAGGGCAACCACCTCGGCCATCATCACCGACACCGCGGTGTATCGATAAGCCTGGGTGGTCCGGGCGAAAGCCACCATAGCCGCGAGGGCCACGGCCGAAAGAATGCCGACGCCGCTGGCAATTCCCAGCCGACCCTGGGTCACCCACTCGGCGATGACGACAACCGCGGTCATCGCTGCGGCGACCGCCGAGAGAACATAGGTGTAGCGCTGGCGAAGCGACTCGAGGTTCATGAGGCTGTGTCCTTGGACGTGGCAGGCAAGGGGCCGCAAAGACCCGTGGCCGCCAGGGTAAACCAGGCGCCGGCATCGCGGATGCGAGCGGCAAAGTCTTCGTCGAAAGCAAAGGCGATGGCGATGTTGCTGAAGCGGCTCGGCCCCACCAGCCGACCGCCTGCAACCAGTATCGAGTTGAAGGCTTCGGCCTCGCCGACCCAGGGTGCGAAGACCACGGCCATCTCGCCCCGTTCGGGAGGCGGCTGCAGTGCTGCGAGACCGCCCCCAACGCTCAACCCCGCAACGGCCAGCGCCGGCACCAGCGACAGCATGCCGCCGCTGCGTCCAGACCCGAGATGGACTTGCTCAGTCGGCATAGCGCGCACGTCGAGAACCCTGCCCCGACGCAAGGCGTACGCTCAGAATGGTTAGTTTTCGGTTCAGGGCGGGCTCCGGTGGGCGCGCGTGATCCCTCCCGGAGCATTCCTGCTCCGGAAAGGTCCACCCTGATGGAGGATGAGAACGCCTCAGCCCTGCGACAGCTGATCGCGCATCCTGTCCTCGCGCTCGATGATCTCGGGAGTGACGGCATCGCCGAAATCGGCCATGTCGACCACCGGCCGGATCTCGAGTTCGCTCGGGCCCGGCATCGGGTTGGGGCATTGCTTGGCCCATTCGATGGCCTCGGCCATGTCGCGCACTTCCCAGATCCAGTAGCCCGCCACCAGTTCCTTGGTTTCCCCGAAGGGACCGTCGATCACGGTCCGGCTTGCGCCATCGAAGGCGATCCGGGCGCCGGCGCTCGAGGGCTTCAGGCCATCCCCGCCCACCATGACGCCCGCACTCACGAGTTTCTCGTTGTACGTCGTCATGGCCTCGATCAGCTCCGCCGTTGGCATCACGCCCTCTTCGCTGTCCCGGGTTGCCTTCACGAAAACCACTACACGCATCTTGCGCCTCCTCTTTCGGCCACCATTGGTCCGATGCCATCACGACGAACGGCTATGGCGAAGATCGACACCGGGAACAAGAAAATCGGAACACCACGTCCGTCGTCGTGAACCCGCCAGCACCCGACTGGGGGGTGTCACGGCCGCGAAATCAATCCCTCGCGCGACAGCTGCATGTTGGTCAGCGTCCGGTCGAGCTTGGTGAGCCGCCAGTTCAGCATCCTCTGCGCGTAGCTCAGCATCACCGGTTGCATCGCCGGGTCGTCGGCGAGGTTCGTGGTTTCGTGCGGGTCCGCTCGCATGTCGAACAGCAGCGGCGGCAGGGCCGCGAAGTGCACGTATTTGTAGTCCTCGTCGCGGATGACGGCGTAGGTGCACTGATCGGAGGTGAGGCCGAGCGCGGTCTCGGGCCCCTGCGACGCCACTTCGCGGAAATCGTGCTCGAAGAACACCTCGCTGCGCCAGCTTGACGGCGTGCCGCCGTCGAGGAACGGCGTCAGCGAGCGGCCATCCATGGAGCGGGGCACCTCGCCGCCCAGCCAGTCGATGATGGTGGGCGCGACGTCGATCGCCTCGGTCAGCGCCGTCACCCGCCTGCCCCGGCCGGCGTCGGCCTCGGGCCGCGGATCACGGATCACCAGCGGCACGCGGAACGACTGGTCGAAATAGATCTCCTTGGACCACATGTAGTGCTCGCCCAGCATCTCGGCGTGGTCGGAGGTGACGATGATCAGCGTGTTGTCGTACTCGCCGCTCGCCTTCAGCGCCTCGATGATGCGGCCGAGATGGAAATCGACCTCGGCCACGAGGCCGTAATAGGTGCGCCATCATCTGCCGGATCTCGAGGTCGTCGGCAGTGGTCGTCGCGATCGGGCTCAGCTCGTCGTAGGAGCCCGGGCAGCGGTAGCGGTCGATGGCGTATTCGAGCAGCGGGTGCTGCGCCGCCTCGGCCTCCGGCGTGGGCGCCCGCACCGGCATCTCGACGCTGTTGGGGTCGACCATGGCGTTGTAGGGCTCGGGCGCGATGAGCGGCGGGTGCGGCCGGAAGAACACGAAATGCGCGAACCACGGGCGGTTGCGCCGCACCGTCAGCCATTGCAGGAACCGGTCGGTAAGGAACGCGGTCTCGCTGTGCTCGGCCGCATACTCGGTGGGAATGTAGCGGAAGCCGCGATCGGCGGGCTTCTCGAAGCCGCGCCGCGGCCGGAACACTTCGTCGCGGCCGGTGGGGAAGTCGTAGCCCTTCTGGATCAGGTCGGCGACCCATGGCCCCATCTCCTCGGGCAGGTGCAGCGGCGTGACGAAGCCGGGCATCACCCCCTCGTCATAGGCCAGGAGCGCGGGATCGAGCGCCGCCTTGCCGCGCGGATCGAGGCTGGTGTCGGTATAGCCGAACAGCGCCGGCTCGTAGCCGAGCTTGCGCGCCTCGAGCGCCACGTTGGTGTGGCGCGCATCGAGCGGCGTGCCATTGCGGCCCGAGCGGTGGTTCATCAGGTACATGCCGGTCAGCAGGCTGGTCCGCGACGGGCCGCAGGGCGTGCATTGGCCGAAATGCTTCTCGAACAGGACGCCATCGGCGACCAGTCGGTCAAGGTTCGGAGTCTTCACATGCGGATGGCCGAGCGCCCCGATGCAGTCGGCGCGCCACTGGTCGGCGCAAATGAAGAGCACGTTGTTCCTGCCTGCCCCCAATTCGGGCCTCCCCGTTCCATACCAAATCCATCGGTCCCCCGATCATCAGCACGTCCATGCGATCGACGCCACTCATGCGGCGGGCGCCGCCCGTGAGGTGCCGAGCTCGAGCGCGCCCTGCAGCTGCAGCGTGTCGGCGTAGTGGCAGGCCGAGAAATGGCCCGGCGCCGTTTCGCGCAGCAACGGCGCCACCGCGGCGCAGAGTTCCGTGGCATGCCGGCAGCGGGTGCGGAAGCGGCAGCCCGAGGGTCATGAACAGGATCGACATGCCCGTCTCGTGCTGCAGCGAGTGGAGCAGGTGCAGGATCTGGCTCTGGATGGTGACGTCGCGCGCCGTGGTCGGCTCGTCCGCGATCAAGAGGCTGGGACCGCAGACCAGGGCGCGCGCGATCATCGCCCGCTGTCGCATGCCACCGGAGAATTCGGTGGGATAGCGGTCGAGTGCCGCCACCGGGTTGGGGATGCCCACCTTGCCCAATAGTTCGGCGGCGCGCCGGCGCGCTTCGGCCTTGCCGACTTTCTCGTGCACCAGCACAACCTCGGCGATCTGCGCCCCGATGGTGTGGACCGGCGAGAACGCGGCGGCGGCGGCGCGCATCGCGCGGGTGAGGAAGGCGGTGCCGGAGGTCGCGAGCACGATCACCGGGATGGCGAGGTGGGCGAGGAAATCGCCGAACTTCGCAAAGCTCATCGGCGCGTTCTCGAACTGGGGCGAGTAGAGCCCGCCGACGCTCCAGCCCAGGTGCTGCTGCGCAAGGTGGAGCAGCACCAGCGCCAGGAGGAAGTTGGGGATGGCGAGGCCGAGATAGCTGAAGATCGAGAAGGCGTAGTCGCCGAACGAGTAGCGGCGCACCGCCGAGCAGATGCCGGTCGGGATCGACACCGCATTCATGAACAGCAGGGTGGTGAAGGCGATAATCAGCGTCAGCGGCAGGCGCTCGGCGATCACCTCGCCCACCTCGCGCAGCTTGGGATCGGCATGGGTGATGTTGAAGGCGAGGCTGGCCCCGATCGAGCCCGCTGGCAGCAGCACGGTGTAGCCGCCCTTGGCTTCGTTCTCCTTGTTGCGCCATCGCCCGTTCATCCGCGGATGGTTAACGCTGGTGCTGGAGAAGGCTGGAGACATCCTCGAGGGCGCGGGCAGCGAGGAGGACGCGTTGCCCGGCAACCGCATGCTGTTCGAGCTGCTGATGCTGGCGAGCAGGAACCGGAGGTGATCTGTTTCGCGCTCGAACAGGAGTTCGGCTACTACGCCCCAGCCTTCCGCCGCCCGGTTGAAGAGGCCGATCCGCCGATCCCCTATCGGGAGCCGAGCCAGACGCCGCTCGATCCGGGAAAGTCGGTGGAACGCCTGCAGCTCGATGAGCGCCGATGGGCAGCCCAGCAGGTGTCCCACAACCGGTCGGTCGTCTCGGCGCTGCGTCGCATCTGCGCGGCGCGCCTCGATGCGGCGGATTAGCCTTGGAGTGGGCGCCTTCGGGCATCGAGCAGCGCCGCGGCGAACTCGGCGAAGCCCTGCCCGCCCTCGCAGGTGGTGACCCATGCCGGCGGGTGCTCGAGCGTCGCGGCAAACCGCAGGCTGTTGGCGACGCCGACGGAGTTGCCGAAGTAGCCGAACATCGGCGCATCGTTGGGACTGTCCCCGACAAAGGCGACGCCCGCCGGATCGGCCGCGGCGTCGATCCCGAACTCGTCCCTGAGCAGCCGCAGGCTCGTCGTGAGCTTGTCGTAGTGCCCGAACCAGCCGTTGACGTGGATGGAGGATACCTTTGCCGTCGCCCCGTGCCGGGCGAAGATCGATACGATGCGTTCCACTGCGTCGGCCGCGAGCGGCGGCACGTCTTCGCAGAAGTCGATCGCGAGATCGGCCTCGCGATAGGCCTGGTCGGCGGCGACGGCGCTGCCGGCCACCTCATTGAGGACGTCGCTGCGGATGGCATCGAGCCGCGGCTTGTCGGCGGCGCGCTCGGCCTCGCTGCGAGAATACCGGCGGATTATCCGGCGCGCCTCGTCGTCGTAGCGAAAGTAGAAGGCGCCGTTTTCTCCCACCACCCCGTCGACCGGCCACTGTCGCGCGATCAGGTCGCACCACCCGGCCGGCCGGCCGGTCACCGGCACCACCACCAGCCCCGCGGCATGCAGTTGCTCCAGCGCGAAATAGGCGATCGCCGGCAGCCGGCCGTTCTCGGTCAGCGTGTCGTCGATGTCCGTCAGCACGGCGCGGATGCGCGCCATCTGCCGGACCGGCATCTGCGCGATCGGCGTCCACCCCTTGGTTCCGCTTCTGGCCTGGTGCAAGCGTCCCTCCCCGATCGCTGCGTAGTGCTCGTCAAATGTGGTATCTACAACACTGTACGCTGTAAAGCCGCTTGATCTCTGACTTGCGCGGCCGCACCCCGTCGTGCTAAATGTTGTAACTACAACATTGGAGGCCAACATGCCGGCCAACGAGTGGGAACTTCGGGCAGGGATCGTTGATGCCTGCCGCCGCATGAACGCCCTCGGTATCAACCAGGGCACCTCCGGCAACATCTCGGTACGCTGGCAGGACGGGCTGCTGATCTCGCCGTCCGGGGTCGACTACGCCGACCTGACGCCGGACCAGGTCGTCTTCATCGACTATGACGGGAACTACCAGGGCGACATCCGGCCCTCGTCGGAATGGCGCTTCCATGCCCGGATCACCGCCATGAAGCCCGAGGTCGGTTCGGTCGTCCACACCCACGCCACCTACTGCACCACGCTCGCCATCCGCGGCATGCCGATCCCCGCCGTGCATTACATGGTCGCGGTCGGCGGTGGCGCGGAAATCCCCTGCGTGCCCTACACCACCTTCGGCACCCCCGAACTGGCCGACATGGTTGTCGAGGCGCTGCGCAACCGCACCGCGTGCCTCCTGGCCAACCATGGCATGATCGCCACCGGACCGGACCTCAAGAAGGCGCTGTGGCTGGCCGTCGAAGTGGAGACGCTCGCCCGGCAGTATTTCAATTCCCTGCTCATCGGCGGCCCCAACCTGCTGTCCGCGGAGCAGATCGAGGCCACCAAACGCCGCTTCGAGACATACGGCCAGACCAGGTGAGGTTGACGAAGCTCAGCAAGCGCGAGCGCCAGCAGCGGATCCTCGAGGCGATCCGGCTTTCGCCGAGCATCCGGCTGGGCGACCTCGCGGCCAGCCATGGCGTCACCAAGGAGACCGTGCGCCGCGACATCGACGAGTTGTGCGAGCAGGGCCACCTGGCGCGAACTTACGGCGGCGCGGTGGCCTCGTTCATGAACTATGAGCCGGGCTTGCAGGAGCGCACCCGCGTCAACCCAGAGGGCCGCAGGCGCATGGCGGAACTCGCCGTCGATCTCATTGCCGACTGCGGCATCGTCATGATCGACACCGGCGCCACCATGGCGCACATCTGCGAGCGGCTCGCCAAGGTCGTTCCGCAGTCCGGCGAGATCAAGCTGACGGCGATCACCAACAGCCTGCGCAACGCTTCCCTGCTGGGGGCAAATTCCTCCATCCGCGTGATCATCTGTCCGGGCGATTACGACGATCGCGAGAGTGCCGCCTTCGGGCCGCAGACGATCGAGTTCCTCGGCCGCTACAAGGCCGACGTGATGCTGATGAGCGCCGGCGGCATCAGCGGCGAGAACGTCACGGACGCCAACTCCGAGGCCGTCGCCGTGAAGCGCGCCATGCTCCGCCAGGCCGACCGCAGCATCCTCGTCGTCGAGAACCGCAAGTTCAACCTGCCGCAGTTCGAGAAGGTCTGCGCGCTGAGCGAGATCGACGACCTCGTCACCGACGGCCCGATCCCGACCAATGTCGCAGCAGTGCTGACGACTGCGACTCGCGTACACGTCACCCCGTCGACCCCGTAGGCAGTCAGGGGCGGCGCGGAAGCCACCACTCCCCTGCCCCGACGTGGGGCGCTCAGTGTGCACCACAGGCTTGACCCGGGCGCTGTTTAAATCATATAACGTCTTATCACTTTTGTCGCGAACTGCGCCGGCGGTTCTTGTTGCCCGCCGGGTCGCTGAGACACCGGGACGCGGGGTTGGCGGGGCCATGAGGCACGATACTGGCGGCTCGGGAGTGGCGGCGGCGGATAGGCTAGAGGCCCTGCTCGCCGGCACCTACGTCGATCGCGAGAGCGGTGAGCCGCAGCGGGTCCAGACCCGCTCGCTGGTCATCGACGAGACGCTGGCGGGCCGCGAGGCGGAATTGGTGGCCAACCTCGGGTTTGGCCGGCGGCTCGCGGTGCTGAGCGACCCGCAGACGCATGCTGCGCTCGGCCAACAGGTGGAGCGCGCGCTCGATGGCCGGTTCATCGTCGAGAGCCTGATCTTGCCCGAACACCCGGTGCCGGACAGCACCACGATCGATCGGATCCGGGCCGCCGCGGCCGGCGCCGATGCGCTGATCGCGGTCGGCTCGGGCACCATCAACGATCTCGCCAAATATGCCGGCGCCCTCGACGGCAAGCGTTACGCGGTGTTCGCCACCGCGCCGTCGATGAACGGCTACACCTCGCTCACCGCCTCGATCACCGTCGAGGGCCACAAGTCGACGCTGCCGGCGCAGGCGCCCGCCGGCGCCTTCTTCGATCTCACGGTGCTGGCTGCGGCGCCCCCGCGGCTGATCCGGGCCGGGCTGGGCGACAGCATCTGCCGGACCACGGCGCAATGGGACTGGCTGCTGTCGCACCTGCTGTTCGATACGCCCTATCGCGAGCTGCCGTACGACCTTCTCGCCGAGGACGAGCCGGGGCTGCTCGAAGCGGCGCCGGCGCTGCTGCGCGGTGATCTCGAAGCCATGCGCGTGCTGGTGCGCACGCTGGTGCTGGCGGGCTTCGGCACCGCCATCGTCGGCTCCAGCGCTCCCGCCAGCCAGGCCGAGCATCTCGTCTCGCACTATCTCGACATGTTCGCGCCGGCCGACCGGCCGCCGGTGTTCCACGGCGAGCAGGTCGGCGTCACGACGCTGGCGGTGGCGCGGCTGCAGGAGCGGCTGCTCGAACGCCCGCCCCACCTCGCGCCGGATGGCGGCAGTGCCGCGGAATTCGCTGCACGCTATGGCGCGGGGCTCGGCGCCTCGATATGGGACGAGTACGCGCCGAAGCGGCTGACCCAGGCGAAGGCAGATGCGGTCAACACGCGCCTCGAGCGCGACTGGCCGGCAATGAGGAGCCGGCTCGAAGCAGTGATGCTGGGCTCCAGCCGTATCGAGGCGGCACTCATGGCGGTTGGCGCACCGACGACACCCGAACAGCTCGGCCTCGACCGTGGCATCTTCGAGGAGGCGCTGCGGCGCGGCCGCGAGATCCGCAGCCGCTATACCGGGCTCGACCTCGCCGCGCAGGCGGGGCGGCTCGAACCGCTTATTCCAACGCTCTGAGGATCGGTCATGGACTTCATCTTCATGCTGACGCGCGGCGACAGGACGGTGGAGGATTGCGTCGCCGTCCTCGACCAGATCGCGCCGCTCGGGCTGAAGCACGTGGGCTTCAAGGATGTGGGCGTCGACATCGGCGTGTTGCACCGGCTGACCGACCGGATCCGGGCGGCGGGAGCCATCTCCTACATGGAAGTGGTGTCGGAGACGCCGGGAGCCTGCCTCAACTCGGCGCGCGTGGCGCGGGAGCTGGGTATCGACCGGCTGCTGGGCGGCACCGACGTCGCCGCGGTCAAGGACATCCTCGCCGGCACCCACACCGCCTACTATCCCTTCCCCGGCTTTCCGGCCGGGCACCCGACCAAGCTGGGCGGCAAGTCCGACGTCGTCGTCGAACACTGCCGCCGCTTCATCGCCGACGGCTGCGCGGGGGCGGACCTGCTCGCCTTCCGCGCCACCGAGGCGGAGCCGCTCGACCTGGTGCGGGCGGCGCGCGCCGGGCTCGGCCCCGACGGCTACCTCATCGTCGCCGGCTCCATCACCTCGGCCGAGCGCATCCGGGCGGTGGCCGAGGCGGGCGCCGATGCCTTCACCATCGGCACGGCGATGTTCGACGGCTCGTACAGCCCGCGCAACGGCTCGCTGCTCAGCCAGCTCGAGCGGGTGATCGCCGACAGCGAGGCTGCCTGAGCCGTGCCCGTGCTCGGCATCGACGTCGGCACCCAGAGCCTCAAGGCGGTGGTGCTGGGCGACGGGCTCGAACTGCTGGGCAGTGGCGCGGTGCATTATCAGCCAAATTCCCCGCAGCAGGACTGGACCGACCAGGATCCGCAGATCTGGCTCGAGGCGCTCGGGCCGGCCATCGCCGCGGCTCTGGATGAAGCGGGGCTCGGCCCATCGGACATCCGTGGGCTGGCGGTCTGTGGCCAGCTCGACGGGTGCGTCCCGACCGGCGCCGACGGCCGGGCGCTGGGTCCGGCGCTGACCTGGATGGACCGGCGCGGTGCCCCCGAACTTGCCGGCATGGACCCGGCGCTCGTGCAGCAGCGCTGCGGGCTCGTCCTCGACGCCACCCACATGGGCGGCAAGATCGCCTGGCTGAGCCGGCACTTCGAGCGCCGCGACGAGGTCGCGACCTGGCACCAGCAGGTGAGCTTCGTCGTCGCGGCGCTCACCGGCCGGCGCGTCATGTCGCGCTCGCTCGCCTCGACCACCATGCTCTACGACGTCACGCGCGGCGGCTGGGACGAGGAACTGGCGGCGCTGTTCGGCACCAACACGGCGCGATTGCCCGAACTCGGCACCGAGACCGAGGTCGCGGGCGGCCTCACGTCGGCATGGCGCCGCGCTCTGCGGGCTGCCGCAGGGCCTGCCGGTGGCGGTGGGGACGGGCGACGATTTCTCCAATCCGCTGGGCTGCGGGGTGAGCCGCACCGGCACGGTGGCAGTCTCGCTCGGCACGGCCGAGACCGTCGCGGCGCTGCATGCAACGCCGCTGATCGACGACGGGCTGCTGGTCGAAACGCACGCCTATCCGGGCGGGCTCTACCATATCGGCAACCCCGGCTGGCTGAGCGGCGGCGCGGTGCGCTGGGCCGCGGAACTGCTCGGCATCGGCTCGGACGCGGAGTTCTCCGCGCTGGCCGGGACGGCTCCGCCCGGCTGCGACGGGCTGATCTTCATCCCGGCACTGGCCGGGGCGATGTCGCCCAAATGGATCGCCGGAGCGCGCGCCGGCTTCATCGGGCTCACCGCCAGCCATGGCCGGGCGCACCTCGCGCGCGCCGTGCTCGAGGGCACGGCCTTCGCCATGCGCGACATCGTCGACCGGCTGGCCGGGATGGGGCTCGACACCGGCCGGCTGCGGCTGATGGGTGGGGGAGCGCAGAGCCGGGTGTGGTGCGAGATCCGCGCCGCGCTCGTCCGCCGGCCGACCGAAGTGCTGCAGGGCACGGACGCCTCCGCGATCGGCGCGGCGCTGCTCGCCACGGTTGCGGCAGGGGCGGCGCCGGACCTCGCCACCGCCTGTGCCCAGCTGCGGCTGAAACTCACGCGAAGTGCCGGCGAAACCGGACGATCGCTACGACGCTGCCTACGATCGTTACCGCGCCGCCTTCGCGGCACTCGAGCCGACCTGGACCTGAGTGGAGGGCGAGCTAGAGGTCCACCGCCCGGCCTTCCGCGGCTGAGCGGTACACGCCCATCACCGCGGCGAGCGCCTGCGCGGCATCGGCGGCGCCGGCGGGCACCGGGCCGTCCGGTCTCGATCGCCTCGAGGAAGGCGCCCAGCATGGCGGCGTGCATGTCGACCGGCGGCGCGGCGATCTCGGTCCACTCGGCCTTGTCGCGCCGATAGAGCCGCAGCACGCCCGGCTCGTAGGGGTATGGCAGGTCGAGCCGGCCGGCGCTGCCGTCGATCTCGATCGTCTCCTGGCCGTTGCCGCCGGGGCTGTGCGCGGCCGCAGCGATGCTGACGATGCCGCCGTTGGAGAGCCGCAGCGTCGCGCTGGCGACGTCTTCCACCTCGGCCGGCGCGGTGAAGGTGGCGATGTCGCCGCTGGCGCGGACATAGTCGAGGCCGGTGACGTAGCGCAGCGTGTCGAGCTGGTGGATGGTGTTCATCAGCAGCACGCCGCCGCCGGCCTCGGCCAGGCGGCCGCCGCCAGCTCGGCGCGTCGGACGGGCCCCAGTAGCTCGGCGACTTGTCGATGATGGTGCGGAGGCGCACGAAATGCGGCGTGCCGATCGCGCCCTCCCGTACCAGCCGCCGCGCCGCCTCGATCGGGCCGGAGCGGCGGAGCTCGAAGAACACCGCGAGCTTCAGCCCGCGCTCTGCCGCCAGCGCGCCGAGCCGGGCCGCGTCGGCGGCGGTGAGCGCCAGCGGCTTTTCGCACAAGACGTGCCGGCCGGCGTTCAGCGCCCGCTCGGTGATGCCGGCGAGCAGGTGGTGCGGGGTGCCGACATAGACGGCGGTGACCGCCGGATCGGCCAGCACGTCCTCGATGCCGGAGGCGGCGCGGGCGCCGGTGCGGGCGGCGAACTCCCCTGCCCGGCCGCCGTCCGGGTCGGTGGCGGCGACGATGCGGAGGCCCAGGCTGGCGCTCGAGCGGGCGATCTCGCTCGCCGCCCAGCCGCAGCCGATGACGCCGAGCCCGATCATGGCGCGAGCGGCGCCGGCGCGCCGATCAGGTGGGAGAGCGAGCCGTAGTAGGAATCGTCGGCATAGCGCTCGAGCGCCAGGGCCACCACCGCGAGCTCCTCGGTCGGATTGGTGAGCGCCCAGGGCCGGGTGAGGCGGGTCGGCCGCGGCGGCACGAGATCCTTGCCGGTCCAGCTGCCCTGCGCATCGCGGCGCCACAGCTCGAGGTGCCACAAGCCCTCCGCCTCGCGCGTCAGGTAGGCCTGGCCGGAGGCGGCGCGATCGGGAAAGGCGATGCCGCCCACATAGAAGCCCGCATCGATGTAGCCGAACTTGCGGCCGGCCGGCGCCAGCGTCTCGACCACCCAGCCGCCATCGCGCCGCGAGGCGACGTGGTACTGCGCGTCGCGCGTGGAGAAATCGTCCTTGAGCTTGCTGACATAGCCGATCTCGAACACCGGACCGTTGGAGACGTCGAAGAGGTTCGTGGTGCGATCGGGCGGGCACTTGGCCACCAGTTCCAGCCGCTCCTCGCTGATCGGCAGCCCCTCGCCGGTGCGGAGGTTCCCTAGCCTCCGGCCCGAGGGCGTCGTCACCTCGCCGGTGACGAGGTCGAGCTCGCAGGCCCAGACGTCGTGCAGCGGCCGCGCCGAAGCCTCGCGCGGATGGCCGGAGACGGCGATGCGCAGCGTGCGGCCGTCGGGCATCAGCGCGGTCGGCATGTAGACCAGCCAGTCGGTATTGAAGGCGAGGAAATCGCGGTGCGGCTCCCAGCTGCGACCCCAGTCGGGCGAGCGGCGCCAGGCCCAGCGCGGCCCGTCGACGCGGGTGAAGAGATGTAGTTCCTCGCCCAGCGCGTGCACCTGGGCATAGGTGGTGGAGCCGCCGAACTCGAGGATCTGCTCTTCCCCCCAGTCGTCGAGCGACAGCGGCGCCCTGGAGATCCGATAGCGCATGCCCTCGTCGGCGTCGTGGCGCGAGTAGAAGCAGATCAGCGGCCGGTCCGCCGTGACCAGCAGCGCCGGGTTGTTGTGGTCGTCGTCCTCGAACTGCGCCAGCTGCCGGCGTGCGACCGCGCCCGTCGCGAGATCGAGGCGCGCGACGACGATGCCGCCGGCACTGTCCATGGCGGCGAACCAGGCGTCGTTGCCGAGGCGCACGGCGCGCGGCCGCGTCCACCAGCACCACGCCATGTCCCGGACGATGATGTCCGGATGCTCGAGTTCGCCCATCACGCCGCTGCCCCCTCCTCAGTCGTCATGTGACTGTTGGCCCCCCGTGTCGCGCGTCAGCCTGCCGGCAGAGGCCCGGGACCGCGGCGATAGACGCGCAGCTCGATGACCGACGGCACGTGCCATTCGAGCGAGTGCATCACCGGCCGCCCCGCCGCGTCGAAGTCGGTCTGCTTGAGATGCTGCAACGGCGTGCCCTGCGGCACCTTCGAGGATCTCCGCGAGATCGCTTGTCGGCCACCACCGGCGCCAGCACCGTGCGGGCGTGGTCGACGACGTGGCCGCGCTCGGCCAAGCAGCTTGTAGAGCGAGCGCGAGAAGGCCTTCACGTCCTTCCTGGCATCGATGATGTCGGCCGGCAGGTGGTCGATCGAATAGATCGCCGGCTTGCCGTCGGCGCTGCGGACGCGGCGGATCACCGCCACCTCGTTCCCGGGCTGCAGGCGCAGCTCGTTGGCGATCTCCTCGCCCGGCCGGCGCGCGCTGGGCATCGAGCACCTCCTTGCTGGCGCGGACGCCGGTGCTTTCGAGATATTCGGTGTAGGAGAAATTGGTGTCGAGCGAGTTGCGCAGGGTCGGCCCGTGCGTGACGAAGGTACCGGCGCCCTGGCGGCGCACGACGTACCCGTCCTCGATCAGCCCGCGCACCGCCTCGCGCAGGGTGATGCGGCTCACCGCGAAGCGGTTGCAGAGCGCCTCCTCGTTGGGGAGCTTGGAATCGGGCGGGAACTCGCCTTCCGACGATCAGCCGCCGGAGTTCGGAGCGGACGACGTCAGGAAGAAGGGGGCGGCTGCGCGCTTGCTGCATGGCTCGTCTCTAACGGCGGCGATCTCCGCCATATGTAAAGGTTAGTCATATGATGTCCACGGCCGCCGCGCGATTTCCCCCGAGAGAACTAACCCTTTATGCCGGTGGAGACGACGCTGCGGATGACGTAGCGCTGCAGGAACAGGTAGGCGACGATCACCGGCAGGATCGCCATCACCGCCGTCGCCAGCGCCACCCCGACATGGATGCCGGTCGACCGGCCCGCCAGCGCCAGCCCCTGCGTCACCGTGTAGAGGTTGCGGTCCGAGGTGATGAGCAGCGGCCAGAGCACGTCGTTCCAGCGCCAGATGACGTTGAGGATGGCGAGCGTCGCCAGCGTCGGCTTGCACAGCGGCAGCACGATCTGGACGAAGATGCGGAACTCCGAGGCGCCGTCGATGCGCGCCGCCTCGATCAGGTCGTCCGGGATCGTCGAGATGGTCTGGCGCATCAGGAAGGTGCCGAAGCCGCCGGCGAGGAACGGCAGGATCAGCGCCCAGTAGCTGTTGGTCAGCCCCAGGTCGGCCATCAGGAGGTAGAGCGGGATCATCCGCGTCTCGAACGGGATGAACAGGGTCGACAGGAACAGCACGAAGATCACCGAGCGGCCGGGAAAGCGGCCCTTGGCGAAGGCGTAGCCGGCGATCGCCGAGAACAGCAGGTAGCCCAGCGTGGTGGCCCCGACGACCACGAGGCTGTTGAGGTAGTAGCGCAGGATCGGCAGGTTGCCCGAGGCGATGGTGTAGTTGAACAGCGACGGATCCGGCGGCCAGAAGCTCGGAACGCGCGGCATCGACTGGTTGGCCTTGCGCGACAGCGAGGTGGTGAACATCCAGATGAACGGCAGCAGCATGATCAGCGCGCCGATGCCGAGCACCACGTAGCTCGCGAGCTGGCTCAGCCAGTCGTGCGACAGTCGCAGGCGCCGGGCGGGACGCTCGATCGCGGCAGGCATGGCGGATTGAGCGGCGTCGGTCATCGCATCGCCCTGAATTCGCGGCCGAGCAGGCCCCAGAACGAGACCACCGTTACGGCGAGGACGATCATGAAGAAGATCACCGCGGCTGCGGCGGCGAGCGAGACGTCGCCCGACTCGAAGCCCTGCTGGAACATGAACATCACCACGCTCTGCAGCGAGCGCGCCGGGGCGCCACCGGGGCCGCCGAGGGTCCAGAGATCGCCGAAGCGGGCGAGCGCATCGACCGTGCCGGTCATCACGAGGAAGATCAGCGTCGGCCTGAGGCTCGGAATGGTCAGGTACCACCAGGACTGCAGCCCGCTGGCGCCGTCCAGCGCTGCCGCATCGTAGATGTCGCGCGGGATCGACTGGAGGCCGGCCAGCACCACGATGATGAAGTAGCCTAGCCCGGCCCAGACCGCGAGGATGGTGGCGGCGGCGCGCGAGCCGGTGAGGTTGAGCCGCGGGTCGGCGAGCCAGAGCGGCGGGTCGCTGACGCCGATGGCATGCAGCGTCCCGTTCAGCAGCCCCCAGTCGGGCTGGAACACGTAGTTGAACATCAGCGCCACGGCGACCGAGGAGGTGAGCTGCGGCAGGAAGTAGATCACCTTGAGCGGGGTCGAGCCGCGCCGTGATGCGGTTCAGCAGCGAGGCGAGCGCCGTGGCGAGCGGAATGACGATGCCGAGGAAGGCGACGCCGAGCAGCACGGTGTTGCCGAGCGCGCCCCAGAACACCTGGTTGCCGAGCAGCCGGCCGAAGTGCTCGAGCCCGGCGAAGCTCTCGATGCCGTTCAGCTTGCGGGTGAAGAAGCTCTGCCGGAAGGTCTGCAGCGTCGGATAGCCGATGAAGACGAGGATCAGCAGCAGCGGCGGCAGCACGAAGCTGTACCAGGCGAGGGTGCCGCGGAAGGCTTTCCGCAGCCCGCGGAACATGGAGCCGAAGCCTGCCCCGGAGGGGTGAGACCTCGGCTCCATCGCAGTCAGTTCGCCGCCGTCTGCTGCGCCAGCCAGTCGGCGGTCTCCTTCTGCGCCTGCTTCAGCGCCTCGGCCGGCGTCGCGGTGCCGGCGATCGCCGCCTCGATCGCGGCCTGCAGCGACCAGCGCGGCTGCTGCGACGGCCCACGGATAGACCGGCTCGGCGGTGAGCGGCTGTGTCCAGGATCACGTCGCCGTCGATCAACGCCGCGACCTGCGGCAGCGCCTTGGCGCCGTCGGTGGTGGTCGGCAGGCGGCCGTTGGCGTCGAAGTAGTACTTGCCGGCCTCGGGCGCGCCGGCCAGCCACTTGAGCGCCGTCCAGGCCTCCTGTGGATGCTCGCAGCTCTTGGCGATGGCGAGCGGCGCGGTGGCGTTGAGCCCGCCGAGCCCGTCGGCGCCCTTGAGGTTGGACGAGGTGCGATAGCGCTTCGGCCAGCTTCGGGTCGTTGAGGAAGGGGATGAGGAAGTAGCCGGCCTCGCCCTCGGGGATGATGCCGACGATGTTGTAGTCGGTGAGGAACCCCTGCGGCATGCCTTCGGCGGCAAGGGCGCCGGCGGGCGCGTACTTGCTCATCTTCACCAGCCATTGCGAGCGCCGCGAGATATTCCGGCGTGTCCCAGTTCACCGTGAGCAGGCCCTTCTCGTCGACGCTGCCCCAGTCGGCGCCCATGGCGTGGGCGATGGCCATGAACTGCCACACGGCGTACTTGCCCTGGTACCAGTAGCCGTAGTTCTGCTCCCCGGTCTTGGGATTGGTGCCCGTCAGCTTCGGCGCCTTCTCCTCGATCTCGTCGAGCGTCGGCTGCTTGCTCAGCGGCTCGACGCCCCAGTCCTCGAACAGCTTGGCGTCCCAGTGGATGACGCGCTCGCCGGTGTTGTACGGGATGTAGAACAGGCTCTTGGGATTGTCCGGCCCCCAGGAGCGCGCGGCCTCCAGCTGGGCGCCCCAGACGTTCTTGAAGTCCTTGTCGGCGGCGATCATGTCGTCGAGGTTGACCAGCATGCCGCGGCGGCCATAGGCGCGGCGCCGCCGGCATGTCGTAGATGCAGGCCTCGTTGGCGGTGATCATCGCCTCGGTCTTGGCCGAGTAGGATGTGGCGCCCTCCCCCCACGGGATCGAGATGATCTCGAGGTTGATGGTCGGGTTGGCGGCATTGAATGCATCCTGCAGGTGCTGGACGCCCGGCACGGTGGCGCCGCTGACCGCATCGACATTGTCGGCGTCCGGATAGCCGATCATCAGCATCTTGATGGTCGGCTTGTCCTGGCCGAACGCTGTGGCGCCGAGCGGCAAGGCGAGAAGAGTGGTGGAAAGCAAGAGAACGGTCCTGAGCAGAGATCGCATGGTTTCCCCCTGATGCGAAATGCGTCGTAGCAGACGCTGCTGCAGTTCTGCGCTATGAACATATGATGACTTATGACTATCGCGGAGTCAAGCAACTTCGTGCGGCGGTGACGTTGCAGATCACCTGAGCCAGCGATCGATATTTTCGGCGACGAACTCATCGTCGGTGAGCTCGGGATATGCGGCGGTGACCCGGTCGATCTCCGCGGCCTGGCCCGGCGACAGCCCCTCCTGTTCGTCGAGGCACCAGATGCCGGCGAGCAGGCCCTGTCGGCGCAGCACCTCGTGGATGCCGGGCACGCAGCCATGGAAGTCGTTGGCGACGTCGAAGATCGCGGCATTGGCGTCGGTGAGGCGGCCGTCGACGGTCAGCATCCGGCGTAGCGCCGCGTCGTCGCCCTTTCGGGCGGCGGTGCACTGCGCCAGAAGTTCGACCGCGCGCTTCGTCCACACGGCCCACTGCCCGAGCAGCCCGCCGACGAAGCCTAGCTCCACCTTCCGCCCCTCGACGACGAGCTCGTTACGGATGACGAGGTCGGCGAGGATGTGGTTGTCGTTGCCGGTATAGAGCGTCACCTCGCCAGCGCGGCCCGACTGGGCGACGCCGTTCAGCACGTCGAGCGTCCGGTAGCGATCGAACGGCGCGACCTTGATGCCGCGCACGCACTCGAGCGCCGCGAAGCGGCGCCAGAAGTCGCGGCCGAGCAGGCGCCCACCCACCGCCGGCTGCAGGTAGAAGCCGACCACCGGCAACACCTCGCCGACGGCGCGGGCGCGCTCGATCATCTCGTCGTCGCTGCCCGATGCGGGCCGCAGCAGGACCAGGTGGTAGCCGAGTTCAGCGGCGAGCTCCGCCTCCCGCACCGCCTGCGCCGTCTCGCCCTGCACCCCGGCGATCAGCACCACCGGCCGCTCCGCGCGCCGCGCCTCGTCAGCGGCCAGCTGCAGCACCGGACGGAGCATGCCGTTGTCATGGATCGCGAACTGCGTGGTGTGGACGCCGACGGCAAGGCCGCCCGCTCCCGCATCGAGGTAGTAGCGGGTGAGCGCCACCTGGCGGCGCTCGTCGAGCCTGCGACTGGCGGTAAGGGCGAGCGGATGGGCCGGGATGACGGTGCCGGCGGCGAAGAGCTCGAGCGGCGTGGGCATCAGAATTTCCCGTCGCGCTTCTGGAAACCGGTCGGCTTGTCGAGGAGCGGCAGCCCGGCGGCGATCCAGTCGGCGGTCAGCTCGATCAGCTGGCCGGCGCTGATGCCCGGATAGCCGAACAGCCGGTGGCAGAGCGCAGCGTTGGAGAGCAGCGCCGAGGCCGCCTCGGTGCCGGTGAATTCGGGCGTCCGCCCCAGCCGCCGGCCCAGCGCCTCGGCGAGGCCGCGGACGCTCAGCGTCTCGGGCCCGGCGAGGTTGAGCACGAACGGCGCCGGATCGGCATGCAGCAGGGCGCGCAGGATCACCTCGTTGGCATAGCCCTGCCAGACGACGTTCACCGCCGACATGGTGACGTCGACGGGCGTGCCGGCATGGACGGCACGGGCGAGGTCGACGAGCACGCCGTAGCGCATCTCGACCGCGTAGTTGAGCCGGATCAGCGCCAGCCGCGTGTCGTAGCGGCGGGCGAAGTGGCTGAAGACCCGCTCCCGGCCGAGGCAGCTCATGGCGTATTCGCCGACCGGCCCAGGGGGCGTGTCCTCCGTGGGGCCGCCGCTGCTCACCGGGGTGAAGGGATAGACGTTGCCGGTCGAGAGCGCGACGATGCGGGAGTGGCGGAAGCGCTCGGCGACCCGGCCCGGCAGGTAGGCGTTGGTGTACCAGGTGCCGGCCTCGTTGCCGGTCGAGCCGAACTTGGCACCGACCAGGTAGATGACGTTGGCAATGTCCGGCAGGCCGGCAAGTGCCGCCTCATCGGTGATGTCGGCACAGATGATCTCGGCGCCCGCTGCCGCCAGCTCGTCGGCCAGCGTGCCCTTGCCGAACCGGGAAACCGCGATCACCCGCTTGCCGGGCGGCACGCCGCGCAGCGCCAGCCGCACGAGGCTGGGGCCGAGCTTGCCGCCTGCGCCCAGCATCAGGATATCGCCGTCGAGCTGCGCCAGGTCGGCCGTGAGCGGCGCCGATGGCTCGGAAAGCCTCTGTTCGAGTTCCTCGATAGAACGCATCACACGCCTCGATACATATGATGACTTACCACCTATCAAGCGACCGGACGGGGGTCAACCGGCGGCGGCTTCCGGCGATGCTACCGCTGGCGGGGGGCCTCGCCGGACCTAGGTCGCGGGCGTGGTCGCAAGATACTCCCGAAGCCAGCCGAGCCCGTCTGCAACGGCCGCCTTCGGAACATACTCGAGGCCGACCCAGCCTTTGTAGTTCCGTCTGTCCAACTCGGAGAGAATATACTTGTAGTTTATTTCGCCGGTGCCCGGCTCGTGCCTGCCGGGATTGTCCGCGATCTGCACGTGATTGATCCGCGCCGCGTACTTGTCGAAGTTGCGCATCAGGTCGCCCTGGACGATCTGCAGGTGGTAGAAGTCGTACTGGAGGTACAGGTTGTCGTGCGCAACTCGCTCGGCCACCCGGGCGTAGCGGTCTGCGGTGCTCAGGAAGACCCCTGGATTATCGATCGGATTGATGGGCTCGATCTGCAGCCGCACCCCGGCGTCGGCGAGACGCGGCGCCGCGTATTTCAGGTTCGCGACCAGCGTGTCTTCCACCGCAACGAGGTCGGCGTTCGGCGCCATCAGGCCCGCTACACAGTTGACCTGCCTCACGTTAAGGGCGCCGGCATAGTCGATGGTCTTCGCGATCGAGGCGCGGAACTCCTCCTCGCGACCAGGTATACAGGCTATTCCGCGATCGCCAGCAGCGAAGTCACCCATCGGACAGTTGAACTGCACCATGGTCATGCCGAGCCTCGCCAGGGCATCCCGGACGACCTCCCTGGGCTCGCCGAACGGCGTCCGGCACTCCACCGCGTCGAAGCCGTCGGCCTTGGCCGACTCCAGCGCTTCGAGGATCGGCAGCTTGCCGTACATGGTGGTGAGATTGGAATTGAAGCGAAGCACGTAATGCTCTCCCTGAATAAATCCTGCTGTCGGCCAAATAAAATCAGCCGACGCCAGTGCCTGGGAGATACAACACAATCCTATTCGCTTAGCCACCCCGTGGCGGACTGAGCCCGAGTTCCATCAGGCTGGCGCTAATGAGGTTCTTCATCCGGTCGCGCAGCCGCGGGTCGAAATCGCGGCGAGCGCCGAGATAGATCGGCCGGCTCAAGCGTGGCGCGACGATCCGCTTGGCGTACAGCCCGTCGTCGAGGTCGCCGCCGGCGATCGCCTGCGCACCGATCACCGTCCCGCCCACCCGCTTCAGGGCGGCGTTGAGGCGCGGACGAACGCCGTCGACCTCGAGGACGACATCGAACTGCAGCCCGCGCGCGGCGGCGGTAGCGTCGAGGAAGTCGCGCAGCGGATTTCCGGAGGCCGGCAGGATCAGGCGCTGCGCTGCCAATTCCTCGAACCTGATCGTCGTGCGCTCACGCCGGGCGGCGCGCGGCGTAACGAAATACAGTTGCTCGGTAGCGAGCAGCGTACCGACTTCATCGACGTTGCCGGCGAGATAGACCGCGATATCCGCCTCGGTGCGCTTGAGGCGGTGCTCGATGTCGCGGGTGCCGGCCTCGATGATGCGCAGCGCAACGTTCGGCAGATCGCGCTCGACATGCCCCAGCAACACCGGCGTGAGATCGGTGGCGAGGGAGGATATAATGGCGACGCGGACCCTCTCCACGCGCGAGCGCCGGTTTCCCAGTGACTCCATCGCGATTTCCGCGGCCTCCACACCGGCCAGGATTTCGCGCGCGTGACGTTCGAGCAGCCGCCCGGGCTCGGTGAGCTGGACACCATCCCGGCCGCGGGTGAACAGCTCGTGCCCCAGGAGCCGCTCGAGTTCCGAAATATGATAGCTGACCGCCGGTTGCGCGAGATTGAGCGTCCTTGCGGCGGCCGAGATGGAGCCCGTCTCGGCCACGGCGAGAAAGTACCTCAGGCGGCGAAAATCCAGTGCACCACGCATGGCGAGACCATAGAGGAATTTTATGGCTGGGTCTGGGGAAATGTATTTTTCGTGGGGGAGGCCCACAGCTAGCTTGCGCTCAATTGGCAACTGCCTGGAGCGACCATGTTCAGCCTCAAGATCAATCAGCCGAAGCGCCGCGTCAGCGCCGAGAATATCCAGAGATACCGTGAGATCCCCGCGGCCGTTGTCGGCGACACCATGGGGCGCCTGCAGTCCGCCGGCGCTGCCGTGCGTCCGATGCACGCCGGCGGCACGGTGCTGGCGGGCCCCGCCTACACCGTGAAGACCCGCCCCGGCGACAACCTCTTCGTGCACAAGGCGATCGACCTCGCCCAGCCGGGCGACGTCATCGTGGTCGATGCGGGCGGCACGCTCGACAACGCCATCGTCGGTGAGATGATGCTCACCCACGCCGAGACCCGCGGCCTCGCCGGCGTGGTGATCTACGGCGCCATCCGCGACTCCGGCCACGTCAGCAACCATCCGTTCCCCGTCTATGCCTCGGGCGTGACGCTGCGCGGCCCGTTCCAGAGCGGCCCGGGCCATGTGAACGTCCCGATCGGCATTGCCGGCATGGTGGTCGAGCCGGGCGATCTGATCCTGGGCGACGACGACGGGCTGCTGTGCATTCCCTATGACGAGGTCGATGACCTCTACGAGGAGGCCTACAAGCGCTTCCAGGGCGAGAACGCGCAGCGCGATCGCGTGCGCAACGGCACTGTCGACCGCAAGTGGATCGACGACCGCCTGGCGGCGGTTCCGTTCAAGATCACCGTCGAGCAGTGACGGGCGGGGGGAGCATGACAACGCGCTTCATGTGTTCGCTGGTGGTCATCAACGCCATCAAGCAGGACATCCTGCCCACGCTTGGCGACCGGGCCCCGGACATCGTCTGGGACCCCACCATGGCGCTGGTCACCCGGATCGAGAACGGCGAGACAGCCGACGGCCTGCTGGCCACCGACGAGGCGATCGATCAGCTGGCAGCCAAGGGCTTCATCGACACGAGCACCGTGGTGCCGCTGGCTCAGGCGAAGTTCGGCATCGCCGTCAGCCGCGACATGCCGCGCCCCAAGCTCGACACCGAGGAAGACCTGGTGCGCCTGCTCCGGCAGGTGCCCTCGATCGTCTACTCGCGGGCCGGCGCCAGCGGGATCTACTTCGAGAAGCTGATCGACCGGCTGGGCATCGGCGAGGAGGTGCGCGCCAAGAGCACCGTCATACCCGCCGGGCTCACCGGCGAGAAGGTGCTGGACGGCACCGCCGTGCTCGCCATCCAGCAGATGAGCGAACTGCTCGCGGTGGAGGGCATCCAGATGGTGGGTCCGCTACCGCCGGAATGCCAGCAACCCACGAACTTCTCGCTCGCCATCTTCGCCAACGCCACGAACCCGGCGGGGGCGAAGGCCTTCATCGCGGCCCTGACCAGCCCGCTGGCGCGCCGCGCCTATGAGCGTCTCGGCCTCAAGGCCAGTTTCTAGGAGGGCTCGAGATGAGTCGCCAACGCATTGTCCTGCTGCATGCCACTCCGGTCGCCATCGATCCGGTGAAGGCCGCTTTCGCCGAGCTCTGGCCCGAGCCGGAGCTCGTCAACCTCCTGGATGACAGCCTGAGCCCGGATCGCGCCAAGACGCCGGACCTCACCGCCGAACTGGTCGAGCGCTTCGTGCGCTTTGGCCATTACGGCCACTCTATTGGCGCCGACGCGATCCTCGTGACCTGCTCCGCGTTCGGGCCGGCGATTGAACGGATGGCCGCGGAACTCCCCGTCCCGGTCCTCAAGCCGAATGAGGCGATGTTCCATGCCGCGGTCGCGCAGGGCTCCAACATCGCGATGATCGCGACGTTCCGCCCCGCCGTCGTGACCATGGAGGAGGAGTTCAACGACTATGTCGAACAGACCGGCTCTAAGGCACGGCTGACCACCATCGTCGTCGAACCGGCGATGACGGCGCTGCGCGCCGGCGATGCCGATACCCACAACCGCCTCATCGCGGAGACGGCGCCCGAGCTGGCCGGCTACGACACGGTGATGCTGGCGCACTTCTCCACCTCGAGGGCCCATGCGGCTCTCTCGGCGCGGGTGCCGGTCCCGGTTCTCTCCGCTCCCGGAGCGGCGGTGTCGCGGCTCAAGGCCCTGATCGGCTGACCCAGTAAAGAACACAGGAAACATTAGACCGCCGCGGCTCCCCGCGGCGGTCTTTTTCTTAGGCGTTCGAGGAGGCTCGGCTTCTCGCCGAGCACCCCCCTCGAACCTAGATCTTGCTGATCACCGAGCGGGCCCAGTCACCGATCGTGCTGACCGCGAGAGCGCAGAGGAAGATCACCAGGCCCGGTGCGACGGCGATCCACCAGCCCGTGAGCAGGTAGCTGCGGCCGAAGCCCAGCATGTTGCCGAGGCTGGTCATCGGCGGCTGGATGCCGAGGCCGAGGAAGCTCAGCGAGGTCTCGAGCAGGATGATCTCGGGGAAGGTGATCGTCGCCGTCACCAGCAGCGTGCTCGCGATGTTGGGCAGCACATGCCGAACGTAGATGCGCGGCCAGGAAAACCCGAGGGTCGTCATGGCGAGCACGTAGCCGCGGCCACGCGAGGCCATGGTCATGGCGCGCGCAAGGCGCGTGTACCGTTCCCAGCCAAAGAGACCGAGAATGAAGATGAACAGCACCAGGTTGTTGCCGAAAATCGCGGTCAGCGTCAGCGAGATGATGATGAACGGCACGGAGACCTGGGCGTCGACGGCCGCCACGATCACCTGGTCGACCCAGCCGCCCATATGTGCGGCGACGATGCCGATGGCGGTGCCGATCGCCGCCGAGATCAGGGTCGCGCCCAGCGCGATCGCGAGGCTGGTCTGCAGCGAAGACACCAGGCGGGCAAAGATGTCCCGGCCGAGGTCATCGGTGCCGAGCGGATGCGCCCAGTCGCCACCAAATCCGACGGGCGGCTTGAGGCGCGCCGTAAGGCTGATGGCGCTGACGTCGAGCTTCACCAGCAGCGGCAGGACGAGGATGAGCAGCAGGCACAGGATCATCCACATCGCCGCCAGCACGACGCCGGGCGAAGCCTCGAAAAGCCAGATGCGGGACCTGCTCGGGGCGGTTGCTTGGGTTGCGGTCATGGCTCGGGCCTCCGTCAATTGGGCCGTGCCGCGGCGACCCGCGGGTCGAGCCGGGTATAGGCAAGATCCACCAGCAGATTGGTGGTGATCATCACGAGGGCGATCATCATCACGATCATCTGCAGCACTGCGAGATCACGCTGCGCCACGGCGTCCACGATCAGGCGGCCGACACCCGGCCAGCCGAACACGGATTCGACGACGGCGCCGGCGGCTACCATGGCGCCCACCAGCAGCGGTGTGATGGTGATCAGCGGCAGCAGCGCGTTGGGGATGACATGCCGCCAGAAGATCTCCCATTCGCCGACGCCGCGCGCCCTGGCGGACACCACGCATTGCAGCCGCAGGGCGTCAAGCAGGGACGAGCGCACGAAGCGCGTGAAGATCGCTGCCTTGGAGAGACCGATCGTCAGCACCGGCATGATGAGGTGCTGCCATGTCCCGATGCCATTGGACGGAAGCCAGTGCAGGGCGACCGAGAAGATCAGGATGAGCCCCAGGCCGAGGACGAAGTTCGGCAGCGCAAAGCCGACGGTCGAGAAGCCCATGACCAGACGGTCGACCCGCCCGCCCGAGTTCATCGCCGCCACTGCGCCGACCGGCAGGCCGATCAGCACCATCAGCAGGGCGCTGCATCCCACCAGCTGCAGCGTCGCCGGCAGGCGCTCCATCACCACTCCGGCAGCGCCCCGGTTGGCCATGCTGGAGAAGCCGAAACTCGCCGCGCAGCAGGTTGCCGATATAGATGAGGTACTGGTCCAGCACCGTGCCGGTGTAGCCCCACTGCTCCCGGTAGGAGTCGAGGGCGGCCTGGGTCGTGGAATCGGGATCGAAGATGGCGGTGATCGGGTCGCCGGTGGCGCGGAGCGCAACGAAGACCAGCGTGACGATCAGCCAGAGCGAGAAGGTCGCGCGCAGCAGGCGGAAAGGCAGAGTCATTTCACTATCCCGAGACGGCTTGAAGCGGTGATCCGAAGCTGTCCGCGGCACTCCGGCCCGGAACAGCATCGATCAGCATCTGCGTGTAGGAGTTGCGGGCGCCGTCGGTGAACTTGGACACCGGCACGTCCTCCACCACCCTGCCGTGCCGCAGCACGACCACCTGGTCGGCGATCTCGAACACGACGCGGAGGTCGTGCGTGATCAGCAGGATCGCGATGCCGAGCCGGTCGCGCAGGCGCTGCAGGCATTCGAGGATGTGCTTCTGGATGCGCACGTCGACCGCCGACAGCGGCTCGTCCGCGATGAGGACATCGGGCTCGAGCAGCAGCGCCCGCGCGATGACAACCCGCTGCGCCTCGCCGCCGCTGAGGTAGGTCGGCCGGCGGTCGAGCACATGCGTGCCGAGGCTGACGTCGGCGAGAACCTTCAGGATCTGTTCCTGCCGCTTCTTCTCGTCCCGCCAGCCATGCACCTTGAGCACTTCGTGCAGCTGGTCCTCGATCCGCATCAGCGGATCGAGCGAGTCCCGCGGGTGCTGGAACACCATCTGCACGTTGAGCGGCTTGCTTGCATCCTTCGGCGAGCCGTGGATCTTGATGCCGCCGGTGTCCGGCCGCTCGATCCCCATGGCCATCTTCGCGGCGGTGGTCTTGCCCGAACCGCTTTCGCCGATGAGGGCAACGATCTCGCCCCGCCGGACCTCGAACGAGAGGTTCTTGGCCGCCGGAATGCCGACGCCCATCTTGCGGTCGCGCTTCGAGGCGAAGAAGGTCTTGTTGACCTTGTCGAACGAGATGCAGACCGGCGCGGACTTGCGCTCGCTCGTGTCGCGGCCGGGCCATTCCACCGAGGCGGCTTCGAACAGCTCTTTCGAGTACGCCGCCTGGGGCGAAGTCACCACGTCGGCCGCCGGCCCCTGCTCGATCAGTTGTCCGTTCTGCAGCACGGCGATGTGCGTGGCGCGATCGCGCACGATCCCCAGGTCATGGGTGACCAGCAGCACCGTGAGGTCGTTCCGCCGGCGCAGGTCGTCGATCAGGTCGAGCACCTCCGCCTGGACGCTCATGTCGAGCGCCGTCGTCGGCTCGTCGGCGATCAACAGCTTCGGCTCGCCGAGCAGCGCCATGGCGATCATCACGCGCTGGTTGAGGCCGCCCGAAAGCTGGTGCGGATAGACGCCGAGGCGGGATCCCGGTTCGGGGATCTGCACGCCCCGCAGTGCATCGATGGCGCGGTTGCGCAGCTCGTCGGCGTCCGCCTTCGGGTAGTAGATGCGCAAGGTCTCGAGCATCTGCGAGCCGATGGTGCGCACCGGGTTGAGCGCCGCCAGCGGATCCTGGAAGACCATGCCAACATACCTGCGGCGAAACTCCACCAGCTCGCGCTGGTTGAGCGACCACACATCCTTGCCGCCGATGATGATCTTGCCTTCGATGCGCGGCTTGAACGGCACCAGTCGCATCATCGCGTGACAGGTCAGGCTCTTGCCGCTGCCGCTCTCGCCCACAAGGGCGAAGTAATCGCCCTTGCGGATGTTGAAGGAGACGTCACGGACGAGTTGCGGTAGTGAACCCCCGCCGTCGATCGCAATTCCAAGTCTCTCGACGCGTACGACGTGTTCGTCATTCGCTTCATGCGTCGACATGCGGTCCACCTCAAGCACTTCGTCCCGACCCTCGCGGCTATTTCACCGACACGCCGCTGAGGTCCATGTAGACCGACGGCAGTGGCGTCCATTCGACGTTCTTACGCTTGCCGTAGAACACGCCCATCGTGTGGAGGATCATCGCCGGCGGATCGGCGTCGAAGATGTCCATCATGGCGTTGAACGCGGCCTTGCGCTCGGCCGGGTCGAGGCTCGCTTCGAGGATGCGGCCGTGCTTGTAGAACTCCTCGTTCGACCAGACCTCCCTCTCGGACTCGTTGTACGAGCGCCAGAGCCCGAACAGCGGATCGGAGACGAGGACCGGATCGACGCCGCTGCGGATGCCGGTGCCCGGATAGGCCATCATCTGCCCGAAGTTCTCGACGATCTGCATGTCGATCTTGGCGCCGATGGCTTCCCACATCGAGACCAGCACCTGCGAGGTGGCGAGCTCCGGGCCGTAGGCGCCGATGCGGATGCGGAACGGGATCGGCGTGCCGTCGTAGCCGGCCTCCTGCAGCAGGCTCTTCGCCTTCTCGGGATCGTACGTGTAGGCCGGGCGGTCAGGGTCGAACAGCGGTCCGAAGGCGGGAAGCTGATGGCCATGCGGCACATCCACCAGTCCGGCCCAGAGCGCGTCGACGATGGCCTGGCGGTCGACCGCCATGGCGAGCGCCTGGCGCACGCGGGGGTCCTTCAGCGTTTCGTTGCGGGTGTCGAACTTCACCACGCGAAGGCTGGCCACCGTGCCGCCGACGATCTCGAGGTTGGCGTCACCCTGGATCGGCGCGAACTGGTCGGTGGGAACGTCGGCGATGATGTCGAAGTCACCACTGACCAGGCCGGCAATGCGCGACGACAGCTCGGGCGCCAGGCGATAGATCAGGCGATCGATATCCGGCTTGCCGTCGAAATAGTCCGGGAAGGCCTCGAGTTCGATGGCATCGGCCGTGAGCGAGGTCACGCGGAACGGACCGGTGCCGACCGGCTTCTGCGAAAAGCCCTCGAACCCGCCGCTGGCGATGAACGCTGCCTTGCTGACGATCTGCGCGCCCCAGGCGGTCAGCCGGAGCTCGATCGTCGGGTCGTCCTTGGCGGAGATCACGCGCACCGTCTTGTCGTCGACTGCTTCGACGCTCTCGATGGTGCTGAGGAACTGCTGCGCCGTGCCGAAGCCCGGCGATTCCTTGTTGGTGCGGCGCTCCGGCCCGAAGCTGAACACCACGTCGTCGACGGTGAGCGGGCTGCCGTCATGGAACACCACGCCCTGGCGCAGCGTCAGGTCGACGGTGCGGCCGTCGACGCGGTTCCAGCTCTCGGCCAGCGCCGGCAGGACCTTGCCGTCGCCGGCATAGTCGACCGTCAGCAGCGTGTCGAAGATGTTCTGCATCGTCCGGTAGCCCGGATTGGTCTGGTAGAGCAGCGGGTCGAGCTGTCCGGGCAGTTCACCCAGCGCCACGATGACCCGGCCCCCTTCCTGACCGAAAACTATCTGCGGCGCGCCCAGCAAGGCAGCGCCTGCACCTGCTCCGAAGAGCTGCAGAGCGGTTCGTCTATTCATGCGCACGGGGACCCTCCAATCCATTCCCTTGGGCCGACAGCGGCTGGCGCCCAGTGGCGAGCCGGTGGTCTTCAGCGAAGACTCCACCAGCGCCTCTGAGAGGCGTGCCTCGACCATCCTGTTGCCTGTCGGTTCCCTTTCCGTAGGGCCTCGTTAAACGAGCCCACGACCAGATGGTAGGGAGATGGGAAAGCGCTCGTCCAATTTTTAATGGTCCCGCATTTATTGCTCGAGCGAATAACAAATGAGCCCGTTATTAAGCTCAGGAAATTACACGGAAAATGGCGGCATGGCCCGCTCCGCAGAGAGCGCACCGCACCGATAACCACTACGAAAGTATGTCAGCTGGCCAGGTTGGCCACGAGCTCCTTGACGAAGCCGCGGTCGGAGGTGGTGACGAAAAGATCGGCAATCGCCCTGATGTCCCTGACCTTCCGACTCTCCGATTGCTCCCGCAGGATGCCGTCGGTTTCGAGCACGATGAACGACAGCATGGACGCCGTCCGCTCGATCAGGAACGGGAAGCGATCGCGATCGCCCTGCTGGTGCACCACCACCACGGCATCCGGCTTCAGGCCGTCGACGGGCTCGTCCATCGGCTTCAGCCCATCAGGATCTACCGGGCCGCTCATCACGACGTTGTCGCGCTCCTCGGCGTTGACCTCGTCGATCACGTCGCGGGCGTTTTCACCCACCGCCAGCACCTTGATGATGCGCGGCGAGGAGTTGCGATAGCCCTGGATGCGATCGCCGGCGTAACGCTTGATGATGGATTGCATGATCATGGCGCGGGTCCTCAACTAGTCCATGAAGCGGCCACCGGAGAGATTCAGGCACTCCCCGGTGACGAAGCCCGCCAGCGGCGAGGCAAGGAAGAGGACGGCGTGGGCCGCCTCGGCGCTGCGTCCGAACCGCTTGACCGGGATCTCGGTTTGCAGGCGGTCGCGCTTCTCCGCCGCCATCGTGGCCGTCTGCGGCTCGAACAGCGAAGTGGCGATGCCGTTTACGGTAATCCCGTACTCCGCGGTCTCGGCAGCGAGGACTCGGAGGAAACTCAGCATGCCACCCTTCGCCGCGGCGTAGGGCGCGACATGGTGATGGACGCCGGCCTTTCCCGACATCGACAGGAACGCGATGATCCGGCCCTGCCCCGCATCTGCCATGATGCGCGCCGCGGCCTGCATCTGGAGCGATGGAATGACCAGCTCGCTCTCGACGACGTTGCGCATCTCCTCGGCCGTCATCCCGAAGACCGGCTTGTTGCGTACTGGCGGCGCCGCAAGGACGAGGACGTCGAGCCCCCCTGCCCGCTCAGCGGCGGCCTCGACGAGACTGACTGGGTCCGATGCGGTAACGACCTCCCCGCCCTCGGCCGGCTGGTCCACGAACAGTCGCGCCCCGGACGCGCGAAGGGCCTCCACCACGGCGGGGCCGACGCCGTGAGCCCCGCCGATGACGAGGACACGGCTGCCAGCGAGATCGCTGGCCTTGGGAGTTGGGAGTGAGGCAGCGATGGTCACTTGTTGGCCTGCTTGACTAGTTTGACGAGGGGAACCGACATGTCGGCGAGGGCTTGCGGGTCGACGAGGGTGCCTTCGGCAATCAGCTGCTTCAGCGGGCGGATGTCGCGCGCATTGTTGAGCGTGTTGCCGGCGACGACGCGCCCTTCCGACAGATAGATGGCGGTGAACCGGTCGTCGTCGGGACTGCCGCGCCACAGCACCGCGTCCCAGCTCAGCGGCGCGCCGATGATCTGGAAGTTGTCTTCATACTGATCGGTCCAGAACCAGGGGATGTCCGACCAGGGCTCGCGCTGGCCGGCGATTTCCTTGCCCACGGCGATGCCCTGGTTCTGCGCGTTCTGCCAGCTCTCGAGCCGCACCGGTCGGCCCAGGGCCGGGTGCTGGCGACGACAGACGTCGCCTACGGCGAAAATGGACGGATCGGAGGTCCGACCGTGCTCGTCGACGCAGATGCCGCCTTCGCACGCCAGCCCGGCCGACAGCGCCAGCTCCTCATTGGGCTGGCCACCGACCCCGACCACGACGAGGTCGGCGGGAAGGACTTCGCCGGAGGCCAGGTGCACGAGCGCCGCGCCTGCATCATCGGTGATGCGCAGAACCCCCGCTTCGAAGCGAAATTTCACGCCGCGCGTCTCGTGCCGATGGACGATCGCCGCGGCAACCTCCGGCGCGACCACGCGGCCGAGAGCCTGGGGCGCCGTTTCCAGAACGGTGACGTCCGCCCCTGCCCCAGCCGCGACGGCAGCAATCTCGAGGCCGATGAACCCGGCGCCGATGGCAACGACGCGCCGGCCGCTCGCCAGCTGGTCGCGGATCGGCTCGAGGTCGTGCATGGCCCGCAACATGCGGACGCGCGGATGGTCCGCGCCCTCGATCGGCAGCTGCCGCGGCCGCATGCCCGTCGCCAGCACCAGTGTGCCGTAAGGCAGCACTTCGCCATTCGTCAGGCGCACTGCGCCCGCTTCGCGGTCGATCGCCTCCACCCGCGTGCTGAGCCGCAGGTCGATGCCGGCCTCGGCATAGTGCTCCATGGGCTTGAGATAGGCCGAGGTCGGGGCCGCCTTGCCGGCGAGCACGTCCTTGGAGAGCGGCGGCCGCTCGTACGGCGGATGGGCCTCCTCGCCGATCAGCGTGACGACGCGGTCGGGCTGGCATTCTCGGATCGTCAGGGCCACCCAGCCGCCGGCCTGGCCGGCCCCCACGATCACGACACCGTCTTTAGCTTCGGGCACTCTGGACACCTCGATGAGCGGAAGCAGCCGGGCCGAGCCTGCAGGCGCAGACCCGGCCTTGCGCGCTGCTAGACGGCAACGAAAGGCTCGCCGATCTTCATCTCGGTGGCTTCGAGCGCGGTCTCCTTGAACGCACCGTCTTCCGGCAGCACGAAGGAGGCGGAGCGCACCTTATGGCTTTCGGGGTCCAGGCCCGGCGGGGGAGCCCCCTTCTCGAGCGCACGCGCCGCCTTCTTCAGCCGCATGCGCGCCATGATGATGGCGTTGTCGGTGGAGACCAGGTTCTCCTTGGTGCGGTCGGCGATCGGGCCCATGCTTTCCTGCAGCGAGGCGTCCTGGATCGCGATGCCCTTGATGCCGGAGTAGTAGATCTTCTGGCGCTGCGCCTCGCGGTCCATCAGGTAGTCGTTGTCCATGTTCGCCACCGGGCGGAAACGACCATCCGGGATCAGCTCGGAATGGACGCCGTGGCCGCTGTCCATCAGTTCGAGCTCTCGCTCGGTCAGGGCGCGGGTGGGGTGGAACGTCATGGTCCAGGCCATGCAGTTCTCGTCGTCCATCGGCACCCAGGCGTGCCCGTTCAGCGCGTTGCCCTTGTAGGGCGGGATCAGGGTGTACCAGGGCATCATCCACTGGGTGACGCGCCAGTAGTGGAAGCCGGGTTCGGCATTGCGCCGAGCCCCGATCATCAGCCCGCCGAGCGACTCGTGGATGTCGAAGGTCGTGCTGGTGGAACGCGCGTACTTCGCGCCATCGGTCCCCTTGTGCAGCGGGTCGCGGTTGATGTCGCCCGAGTGCAGGAACGAAACGTGGCTGGAGTCGATGCCGCCCTCCATGGCCTGCAGGTAATTGCTCTGCTGCCAGCGCTTGGACAGGTAGCGCTGGTCTGCCGGCACCTTGGCCCACTCATATTCAGGCAGCGGCGGCTGGTGCTCGGGCGGGCCCATATAGGTCCAGATCACGCCGCCGAACTCGACGCAGGGATAGGACTTCAGCTTGATCTTCTGGCAGAAGCCGCTCGAGGGCGGCTCCGACGGCACCTCGACGCACTGCCCGGTCGTGTCGTACTTCCAGCCGTGATAGGGGCAGCGAAGCCCGTTCTCCTCGTTGCGGCCGAACCACAGCGAAACGCCGCGGTGGGCGCAGAACTCGTCCATCAGGCCGAGCTTGCCGCTCGTATCCCTGAACGCGACCAGCCGCTCGGAGAGCAGGGAGACGCGGACCGGCGGGCAATCGGGGCCAGGCAGTTCCGTCGCCATCAGGGCCGGAATCCAGTAGCGCCGCATCACGTCGCCCATCGGCGTACCCGGGCCGGTGCGCGTCAGATACTCGTTGTCCTTTTCCGAAATCATGCCGGTGTCTCCCTGGTAGGCACGCCCAAAGCCGCGGGTTCCTGCGGCGGTTCGATGGCCGGACGTTGACAGCGGATAGATTTGTTGTCCAATATCAAATACGGATGCTGTTATAGCATCAGGGGAATAACATGGACCTCCGCCAGTTTCGCTATTTCGTCGCCGTGGCGGAGGAGCTGCACTTCACGCGAGCTGCGTCGCGGCTGAACATCGGCCAGCCGCCGCTCAGCCTGCAGATCCAGGCGATCGAGCGCGAACTCGGCGTCACGCTGCTGAAGCGCAACCGCCGCAACGTCGAGCTGACGCCGGCCGGGCAGCTGTTCCTGCAGGAGGCGCGGCTGGCCCTGCTCCAGGCCGACCGCGCGGTGCAGACCGTCACCCGCGCCGCGAACGGCGAAATGGGCACGCTCCGGCTGAGCTTCATCACCTCGGTGCCGCTGGTGAACGTATTCACCAGCGCGGTGCGCGCCTATCGCACGGCCTTCCCGGACGTCCACCTCGATCTCAAAGCCCAGTCATCGGTGAAGATCATCGACGACGTGCTGCTCGGAACGGTCGACGTCGGCTTCACGCGCCCCTCGATCAGCACCGTCATGCCGACCGCGCTCAACGTCGTGCCGGTCTATCAGGACCGCCTCATGGCCGTGTTGCCGGTCGATCATCCTTTGGCGGCCGGCACCGAGCCGATTCCGACCGCCGACCTCAAGGGCGACAAGTTCGTGCTGCGTCCGCGCGGCAGCGGCACGGGCTTCTATGAGCAGGTCTTCGACATCTGCGCCAATGCCGGCTTCTCGCCGCAGATCGTGCAGGAGGCGGTCGAGGCGACGACCACCCTGGGCCTGGTCGCGGCGGGCGTCGGCATCACCATCGTGCCGGAGGCGCTTCGCAGCATCAATGTGCACGATGTGGTCTGGCGCGACCTGGCCGATGACAACGTCCTCAGCCGCATCTACTTGATCCACCACAAGACCAACGACAATCCGGTGCGCGAGCGTTTCGTCTCGCGCTTCCCGCCGATCCCCCTGCCCTGACGGCCTATTTTGGCGAGCTGGGATCGATGTAGATCGATCCATCCTGGATGATCGCCGCCCAGGTCTGGATCGGGATCTCGCACGGCGGCTCGGTCGGCATGCCGGTGCGCAGGTCGAACCGGCCCTGGTGGAACGGACACTCCACCTCGCAGCCCTCGACATACCCGTCGGACAGCAGCCCGGGCCCGTGCGAGCAGAGGTCGGCGGTCACGAAGATCAGCTCGCCGACCTTGAACACGGCGTAGGCGAAGCCGTCGATCTCGGCACGGTAGGGCAGATCCTCATCAACGTCGTCGATCGCGCACAATCTGACGAGTGAGGCAGCATTGTTCATGTTGATTGCGGCCTGAGCGATAGTCATGGATCCACCTTCCTGTGTGTGACGCGCCCCCTCGGGAGGGGCGCGTCGTTTTGCAACCTCAGGCGGCCTTTTCCTGCTGGGTGGCAGCCCAGTCGAAGGCGAGGATCTGGGTGAAGTCCTTGACGTTGTCGAAGCTCTCGAAGCTCGCGAGCGCTGCAATGATGCGGTCGGTCGTCTCCTGGCCGGCGAACGGCAGGGCGTTCTGCGTGACCTTCTGGGCGATCTCCGCGTCGGAGAACGGCGCCTTGGGGTGACCCGGGAACGGCTTCGCCTCACCATGCACCACCGATCCATCCTTCAGCTGGACCTCGATGCGGCTCAGGTAGCCGGCCGCCGCACGGGCCAGCTTGCCGCCGGCGAGCGTGCCGAGAGCGGGCTCGGGCGCACACTTCACCACCTCGGCGACGAAGTGCCGGCGCTTCGGCTCGAGCACGCGCTCGATGTCGAAGCTGTCGACGCCGATGTCGCCGTCGAGAATGGCCGCACCCACGACGTAGGGCATGGAGTGGTCCGCGGTCTCGCGGCTGATCGGGTGGTACGGATCCTGCCGCATCTCGATGAAGTGCTGGTAGGCGCCCTCTTCCGAGAACACGCGGACCTGCTCGATCTGGTCGAGGTCGGCGATCTTGGCGCGGGCCTCCAGGGCGGCGCGGATGGCGCTCTGCGCCATCGAGCCGACCGGCCACAGCTTCATGTAGGTCTGCGCGATGCGCGACAGCTTCGCGTCGGACCGCAGCCGGTCATTGAGCACCGGGATCGGGTCGTGCGAGTTGGCCAGCTTGGCGATGAAGCCGTTCTTGCCGGTGAACGGACGAACCGGCGCTTCGACGCCGGCCTGGGCGAGGAAGCAGGCCTGCAGCGCATTCCGCACCGCGTCGGAGCCGTTGAAGCGCTTCCAGAGGGTGAGGTCGCCGCGGCGGTTCAACTCGCAGCTCTCCACCTCGTCGGAGGCGAAGTGCGGCGTGACCGTCATGCCGAAGGCCTCGCGAGCCTGGTCTTCGTTCAGCTTGAGCAGCCGCGCGATCGCCGCACAGGCGCCGATGGCGGTGAGGTTGGTGTAGTCCCAGCCGCCCGGCGCGGTGGAGAAGGCGTCGAACACTGCGCCCACCACTTCGTAGCCCACCGACAGGGCGACCAGAAGCTCTTCTGCGCTGGCATTGGTCCAGTCGGCGACGGCGATGACGCCGGCCACCATGTCGCTCGGGTGACCCGAGTTCTTCGCGCCGACGTAGAAGTCGTTGTAGTCGAAGCAGCGCAGCAGCGAGCCGTTGACGAAGCCGGCGAGGTCGGGGTTGGCGCGCATCGACGTGCCCCAGATCACCGCACCGTTCGGATTGGCGAACGGCGCCGCAAAGCGGCGGGCGATGTGCGAGGCGGGATGGTCGAGGGCACCGAGCGCGACGGCCACCGAGTCGCTGAGAGCGCGCTTCGCGGCGTGGCGGATGGAAGTGTCCAGGTCACCGGAGACCTTTACCGTGAACTCCCCCAGCCGCTCAGCGACTTCATCCCTGTATTCATACGTATCGGTGGCCGACATCTCGAAAACCTCAAATCTGATGTTGTTGCCCACGGGTGGAGGGGTCTGCCGTGCTCCGGTTACGAAGCGGCCGTCGCCATCCGGTTCTGCTGACTCCGTACCCAACGCCACCACCTGCGTCCAATATTAATGCCTCGCTCACTTATTTGCTGGACAGGCAGTTAGGCCGTCTTCGCGGTTGCGGGTTGATATTCTTCGAGGAGAATAAGAGCGTCCCGCATTGATATTGGACACTCACTAAGGCCAAGGCTTAGTTCCCTGCAGGATCGAACCCAGGGAGGCCCACCATTCGCCCCACCGTCGTAATCACGAAGCCGCTCACCAAGAGCTGCGTCGCCGCGCTCGGCGAAAACTTTGAAGTCCTCTCGATCCTGGGGGCGGACGACCCGAACGCGATCCTGTCCCGGAATGCGGACACGATCAGGGGCATCGCCGGCGGCAAGGTTTCGGCCGCCATGATGGACCTGCTGCCGCGGCTCGAGATCATCGCCAACTCCGGCGTCGGGGTGGACACCATCGACCTGCCGAAGGCCAGGTCGCGCGGCATCATCGTGACCAATACCCCGGACGTGCTCAATGACTCGGTGGCCGAGCTCGCGATCGGGCTGATGCTGGCGCTGGCGCGGCGGATCCCGCAGGCGGACAAGTTCGTCCGCGACGGCAAGTGGCTCGAGGGGCTCTACCCGATGGGCGGCGAGCTGCGCGGCAAGACCGTGGGCATTCTCGGCATGGGCCGCATCGGCCGCGAGATCGCTGC
The DNA here is from genome assembly GCA_963708965.1 of uncultured Alphaproteobacteria bacterium. Taxonomy (GTDB): domain Bacteria; phylum Pseudomonadota; class Alphaproteobacteria; order Rhizobiales; family Devosiaceae; genus Devosia_A. The sequence goes on from CAVPUP010000010.1 coordinate 176,238, forward strand.
CCGACTGGCCGCCTTCAAGATGAACGTGGCCTATTGCGGCCGCAACCGGCAGCCCGACCAGCCCTACGAGTATTTCGCCGATCCGGTGGAGCTTGCCCGCCGGTCGGATTGGCTGGTGGTGGCGGCGCCGGGCGGAGCGGCGACGAACAATCTCGTCTCGCGCGCCGTGCTCGAGGCACTCGGTCCCAGCGGCTTCCTCGTCAACGTCGCCCGCGGCTCCGTGGTCGACCAGGACGCCCTGCTCGAGGTGCTGAAGGGCGGCTGGCTCGGCGGCGCGGCGCTCGACGTGTTCGCCAACGAGCCCGAGGTCCCGGCCGAGCTCAGGGCGATGAACAACGTGGTCCTGATGCCCCACCAGGGCGGCCGGACCGAGGAAGCGCGCGAGGCAGTGGACAAGCTGGTCTTCGACAACCTGGTGGCGCATTTCGAAGGCCGCCCGGTGCTGACGAGGGTGCCGTGACCTTTGGGCGGCTGAAGCTTGGCGCGATCGCCGACGACCTCACGGGAGCAACCGACCTAGCCCTGACGCTCTCGCGTCAGGGAATGCTGGTCCGGCAGGTCGTGGGGGTGCCGGAGCCCGGCACCTCGTTCCCGGACGCCGATGCCGTCGTCGTCTCGCTCAAGTCGCGCACCATCCCGGCCGATGAAGCCGTAGCGCTCTCCCGCGCCTCGGCCGAGGTCCTGCTTGCCGCCGGCGCGCGGCAGCTCTTCTTCAAGTACTGCTCGACCTTCGACTCCACCGCTGAAGGCAATATCGGCCCCGTAGCCGAGGCCCTGCTCGACCTCGTCGGAGAATCCCGCGCCCTCGCCTGCCCCGCCTTCCCGACCAATGGCCGCACGGTGTTCAAGGGGCACCTGTTCGTCGGCGACGCCCTCCTCTCCGAATCCTCGATGAAGGATCATCCGCTGACCCCGATGCGCGATGCCAACCTGGTGCGCGTGCTGGGACAGCAGACACGACTGCCTGTTCGGCTGGTCGATCTGGCAAAGGTCCGCGGCGGCGAAATCGCGCTTCGCGAAGCGCTGGACGCTGCCGACGGATTCGCCATCGTCGATGCGGTCGACGACAACGACCTGCGGGCGATCGGCAAGGCCGCCGCCCAGCATCGGTTGATCACCGGCGGCTCGGGCGTGGCGCTGGGGCTGGCGGCGAATTTCGGCATCACCCCGGCCGCGGAGCCGCCGAGCTTGACCGCGCCGGCCGGCCGCGAGATCGTCCTCGCCGGTTCCTGTTCGGCGGCGACCCGGCGGCAGATCGAGGTGGCGATTGGCTCGGGCTTCTCGCCGCTGCAACTGGACCCGGCAAGCATCGCCAGCGGACGACAGACCGTTGCACAAGGCCTGGACTTCGCCCTGAGGGCCAGCACCACTCCCGTCATCTATGCCAGCGCAGCCCCGGAAGTGGTTGCACAGCAGCCAGGCAGTGCTCGGCCATCGGGCCGGCGAACTCGTCGAGGACTACCTCGGCAATCTCGCGCGCGAAGCGGTGAAGGCCGGCTTCACCCGGATCGTCGTCGCCGGCGGAGAGACTTCCGGCGCTGTCGTGAACGCCCTCGGCATCCGCAGCCTGCAGGTCGGTCCGGAGATCGATCCGGGTGTCCCCTGGATGAAGGCGGAGGCGGTTGGGCAGGAAATAGCCCTGGCCCTCAAGTCCGGCAATTTCGGCGGCGAGGACATGCTGGTCCGGGCCTGGAACGTGCTTGCATGAGCAGTGATCCCGCTGCCGCACGGCCAAGCGCGCAGGCGCTTTACGGCTGGATCATCGTCGCCATCACCTTCCTCGCGACGGCGCTGGTCATCGGCTCCCGTTTCTCGCTGGGGCTGTTTCTCGCCTACCTGCCCGAGGCGTTCGACACGTCCCCGGCCGCCGTATCCGGCGCCATTGCCGTATCGATGCTGGGAGCGGCAGCGCTGCAGCCGATCACCGGTTACCTGCTCGACGCGTGGGGCGGCCGCATCGTGCTGTCGATCGGATTGGCCGCGGGAGGTATCGCCCTCTGCGGCACGGCGATGGCCAGATTCGATCTGGCAGCTCACCCTGTTCATGGGGCTGATGAGCTCGGTCGCCTACGCCGCCGTCAGTCCGGTCTCCGCAACCTCCATCGTCGCGAGCTGGTTCGAGCGGCATCGTGGCGTGGCGCTGGGCGTCGCGACTTCGGGCACCAAGGTCGCCATGGTGGCGCTCCCGCCGCTGCTCATGCTGATGATCGCGGTTCAGGGCTGGCGTTACGCCATGATGGCGGTCGGGTTTGCCCTGTGCCTGCTCGTGCCCGCCGTACTGCTCCTGCTGCGCCCCGCTCCGGGCCACGAGAAGCCGCTTCGCAAGAAGCGCGGAGACGGCAGGGAGCCGGCCACGTCCATGCCGGGGATGAGCTATCGCGATGCCGTCCGGCAGCCGACATTCTGGCTGATCGCCTTTGCACTCTGCAGCAATGGCCTGATCATGAACCTGGTGTTCATCCACCTGCCGACCTACCTGTTGGAGCAGGGTTACGACCAGGGCATCGCCGCGACCGGGCTGTCGCTGCTGGGCGCGATGGGCATTCTCGGCACGGTTGCCACCGGCGCCCTTTCCGACTGGCTCGGCCGGCGCAACGTGCTGCTGATCATGTTTGCGGCGCGCGGCCTGACCGCTTTGCTGGTCGTGCTGCTCCCCGGGCCGCTGAGCCTGATCGTCTTCGTTGCCGCTTTCGGACTTCTCGGCTACGGCGCCATCGCCGTCATCGGCGCCTTCGCCGCCGAGTTCTTCGGCAAGCGGGCAATCGGCGCAATTCTCGGCAGCGCCTATGTCTTCAACCAGATCGGCGGCGCCGTCGGCACCTTTGCGGGCGGCGCCTCGTTGCAGTTCACTGGCGACTATTCGGCAGCGCTCTGGGTATCGATCGTGATAACGCTGCTCTCGTTCTTTGCCATCCTGGGGCTCCGCGACGCGCGAAAGCCGGCGCCATCCTACTCGGCTTGAGGTTCAATTGACGGCGACAGTGTCCCAATCAACCAAGGTTCGCGAGCAGATCTGCCGGGTGGGCGAGTCGCTCTTCGCACGCGGTCTCACCCCCGGCTCCACCGGCAATATCAGCGTCAGGCTGGACGACGGCACGCTGCTGATGACGCCGACCAACGCCTCCCTCGGCGAGCTCGACCCGGCCGCGCTTTCTCACGTCGATGCCGACGGCAAGCACCTGGCCGGCGACAAGCCGACGAAGGAGGCCTTCCTCCACACCTGCATGTATTGCGAGCGCCCGAGCGCTGGCGCCGTGGTGCACCTCCACTGCACCCACGCGGTCGCCGTGAGCATTCTCGCCGAGGTCGACGCGGACAACGTCCTGCCGCCCCTCACCGCCTACTACCAGATGCGCGTCGACACCCTGCCGCTCATCCCCTACTTCGCGCCGGGCGATCGGGATCTCGCGCTCTCCGTGAAGGAGAAGGCCGGCAAGCACCATGCGGTGCTGCTCGCCAATCACGGGCCGGTGGTCGCCGGCAAGAGCCTCGCGGACGCGCAATACGCTATCGAGGAGCTAGAGGAGACCGCCAAGCTCTACCTGCTGCTCCGCGGCCATGAACTGCGCACGCTCACCGACGATCAGGTAGCAGACCTTCGCTCGAAGTTCTAACGCCAGCCTGCGCCGCCGCCGGTGGCCGGATTAGACAAAAGGCCAGTACCTCAATGGCTTGCCCTGCCTTCGCTCACCGCTAGTCTGTCCTCCCAGAGAAGAGGAGAGAGAGTCGATGAGGAAGTTCATCCTTGCAGCCGGCCTTGCCGGTCTCGTGGTCGGCGGCGCCGGCGCCGCCATTGCCCAGCAGGCCCCGGCGGCCCCGGGGCCATACAAGGTGGGCAACCCGCTCGGGCTGCCGGCCATCCCCGCCGCCGACGACCCGGCCGCCTTCAATGCCATCTCGGACAACGTCAAGGTGTTCGGAGCGGTCTACTCGACCGAAAGCTGCAGCTATGATCCGGAGCGCGACCTGATCGTCGCGCCCGCCCGCGGCGTCGGCCAGGCGTTTCGGGCCAACGATGCCTTCGTTGCGCTGATCAACCACGACGGCTCGGTGAACACCGCACGCTGGATCGGCGTGCAGAACCCGGGTCCGCAGCGCGACAACATGGATCCGCCGCTGGTGCTGAACGAGCCCTTCGGCTCGCTCATCCATGAGGGCGTGCTCTACCTCGCCGATCGCGACGGCGGCACGCCCGACGCGAGCAAGCCCGGCGAGAACCTGCCGAGCGTGGCGGTGATCCGCAAGTTCAACATGGCCGACGGCACGCCCGCCGGCGAGATCCGGGTCGAGGGCTCGAGCGGCTTCAACGACCTGGGCATCGCCGCCGACGGCACCATCTATGCCTCCAACACCGGAACCGGCGGCCAGAACCCCGCGCCCGACACCTGGCAGATCTGGAAGATCGCGCCGGACGGTACGGCCGAGGTGTTCAAGCAGGGTGAGCCGCTGTTCCAGCCGAACGGCGTCGAGGTCGACAAGGACGGCAACATCGTCGTCGTCAATATCGGCTCGGCCGACGTGCTGACCTTCTCGCCCGCCGGCGAGCTGCTGCTGACCGAGCAGGCGGCACAGGCCGGCAATGACGGCCTCGTCATCATGGAGGACGGTACCAAGTACGTCTCCTCGGTGACCCAGGGCGGCATCTCCAAGATCGTGCCCGGCCAGCCGGCCGAGCTGATCGCCCAAAACATCCCGAGCGCCGCCTCGATGTGCTACGACGCCGGCGCCAACCAGCTGGTGGTCCCGATGAACGCCCACAACGGGCTCGCCTTCGTGAAGCTCGACTGAGCCGTCTCAGGCCGGCGCCCCGCGCGCCGGCCTGTCCGTGCCCGGCGGTCGACGCCGCTTGCCGGCCAGCGCCGGGCGCGTGTTGCTCTCCCGGCACCGGATCAAGTCAGAGGATCGGGCCGATGATCGCCACGGCGTTGTTCCACAGCCGGGTCCTCCAGCCCCAGGCGGCCACGGCTTCGCGGGTGACGGGCTGGCAGTCGGCGAGATAGTGCTGCTGTCGGGCGCGCATCTGGGCCGTAGCGGCGGGGTCGCAGAGCAGGATGTTGTTCTCGTAGTTCAGCTCGAAGCTGCGGCGATCCATGTTGGCCGAGCCGATCAGCGTGATCTCCCCGTCGACGGTCATCGACTTGGCGTGCAGCAGCCCTGCACCGTATTCGTAGATCTTCACGCCCGCCTCGAGAAGGTCTGCATAGTAGCTGCGGCTGGCGGCGCCGACCGCGAAGTCGTCGTTGCGGGCCGGGAAGATGATCGTCGTGTCGACGCCCCGGTTGGCGGCGGCACACAGCGCGCTCTGCATCGACTCGACCGGCACGTAATAGGGCGTGGTGATGAACAGCTCGCGGCGGGCGGCATACATCAGGGCCTCGAACATCTCCGGCGCGGCGGAATAGCGCCCGGTCGGGCCGGTCGCGATGACCTGGGCCGCAAAGCCGGGCTCGGGCGGCTCCATCGGTTCCACCAGGAGGTCGCGGATGTCCTCGCCGCAGTTGGACATCCAGTCCGCGGCGAAGACGAACTGCGACTGGCGGACGACGGGACCGGTGAACCGCATCACCGCGTCCACCCACGGGGCGTATTTCGCCTTGGTCAGGAACTCCGGATCCGCACAGTTCTGGCTGCCGCAATAGGTTATCGCGTTGTCGATGACGAGGATCTTGCGATGGTTGCGCAGGTCGACCCGCCCGCGCAGGGCGCGGATGAGCGGATTGCCGATCCTGAGGGCCCGCCCGAGCCGCACCCCGGCGGCATCCATCTCGGCCCACATGTCCGACTTGATGAGCCGCCGGGAGCCCAGGTCGTCTACCATCGCCCGGCAGGTGACGCCCCGCGCGGCAGCGCGCTTCAGCGCTTCGGCCATCGCCCGGCCGTTGTTGTCCGGCATCCAGATGTAGAAGAGCAGGTGCACGTGATGCATCGCTCCGTCGATATCGGCGATCATCGCCCGGATTGCCGCATTCGAGTCGGCCATCAACTGCGCCGCGTTGCCGCCGACCGGCTCGAAGCCGCTGATGGAGCGGCCGACGTTGAAGAGCGGCAGATGCCGGTCCGGGATCTCCGGCCTCACCGTCGGCGCGTCGAAGCCGGGCGTATGGGAAAGCTCGGGCAGGCCGGCCAGCACGAGCCGTTCGCGCGCCGCCCGTTCACGGCCGATGCTGGTCTCCCCGAGGAGCAGATAGCCGATGATCCCGATCACCGGCACGGCAACGATCACGACGATCCAGGCAATGCGCGCCGCCGGATCGCGGTGCGGCCGCAGCAGCACGCGAACGATGAGTGCGGCCTGAATCAGGATGTGGATGGCAATCAGCAACGGCTTCCCGTGCGGCTACGTCTCGGGATCAAGGTCGGCACAGAGGAGCCGAAGCCTCCCTAACAGGTTCGAAAGAGGAAGGGCGGATCGGCCGATGGCATTCGGAACGATGTCGCTGAAAATCTGACGGTTTCCGAACAGCAGAGTCCGCCGTCAACTCCGGGATCGGGCTGCTGATGGACCAGGTGGCGGGCAAGCGGGCCCTCGCCCTTGCGCCGCCATCGGCACCGTTCTCGCGGCACCAGGGCGCAGGGGCATGGTCGACCCTCAGCGTGCAACTGGTCGGCCCCCTCACGAGGCGCTGCGCTCGGCGCGGATCGGGCTGCCGTTTCCGGCGGTGGATACCGACTTCTGGGCCGCATTCCCGATCATCAGCTTCGGCACCACCGGCGGCAACGCCCTGGTGTGGGGGATAGGCCTGCTGTGCCTCATCGCGGGCGGCGTGCTGCCCATCTCGACCCGCTTCATGGATCATTCCGGCGACACGATCCGGGACCACGGCATGGAATTCGACGAACGGACCTCTTAGCCGACTAGCAGGAGGCGCCGATGAGCAACCCCAATGGTCCCCGACGGTGCCGCCCTGGGCTACTGAGCGCGCCGCGTCAGAGCACCGAGATCATGCCGCCGTCGACATAGATGATCTGGCCGTTGACATAGTCTGCGGCCGACGAGGCGAGGAACACCGCGGTGCCGGCCAGTTCCTCGGGCTTGCCCCAGCGCCGCTGCGGCGTGCGGGCCTTTACCCAGCCGTCGAACTTGGGATCGTTCAGCAGCGCCTCGTTCATGTCGGTGATCATGTAGCCCGGCCCGATCGCGTTGGCTTGGATGCCGAGCTCTCCCCATTCGGCGGCCATCGCCTTGGTCAGCATCTTGATGCCGCCCTTGGCCACCGTGTAGGGGGCGACGGTCGCCCGCGCCAGTTCGCTGGTCAGCGAGCCGATATTGATGACCTTGCCGTGCCCGCGGGCCGCCATGCGGCGCGCCGCCTCGCGGCCGACGACGAAGGCGCTGGTGAGGTTGGTGTCGATCACCCGCTGCCAGTCGGAGGTCGCGAGCTCCAGCATCGGCTTGCGGAACTGGATGCCGGCATTGTTGACCAGGATATCGACCGCGATGCCGCGCTCGTCGAGCGACTGGAAGGCGGCGGCCACCGCCGCCTCGTCGGTCACGCTGAAGGCGAGCCCGTCGGCCTCGAACCCCTCCTCGCGCAGCGCCGCGACGCTGGCTTCGAGCCGCGCCGCGTCGACGCCGTTGAGGATCAGCCGCGCCCCGGCCTGTCCCAATCCCCGGGCGATGGCCAGCCCCAGTCCGCGCGACGAGCCGGTGACGAGGGCGGTCTTGCCCGAAAGGTCGAATGGATTGCTGCTCATGCCGAAAGCTCCGAAATACGGGTGGTGAGGTCGCTGCGCTCGAAGAACGACGGCTGCAGCTCGGAGCCGAGGCCTGGCCCCTCCATCGGCAGCACGTGGCCGTCCACCACCTTGGGCAGCTCGGTCACCAGCTCCTTGTACCAGCCGGTATAGAAGGCGCGCACCGATTCCTGGATCAGCGTGTTGGTCTGCGAGAACGACGAGTGCACCGCCGCGACATAGGCGATCGGCCCGGTGCAGTCATGCGGCGCGTAGGGGCGGTGGTAGGTGTCGGCCAGCGCCGCGATCTTCCGCCCCTCGGTCAGCCCGCCGGTCCACACCAGGTCGGTCATGACGATGCCGATGGCGCCGGCCTCCAGCATGTCCTTGTAGGGGAAGCGCGAGCCGAGCGTCTCCGAGGCGCAGATCGGGATCGTGGTCGAAGCCGCGAGCTCCGACAGCGCCGAGACCGAGTTCATCCGGATCGGGTCCTCGATCCAGGTGACGTCGAACGCCTCGAGCTCGCGGGCGATGCGCTTCATCGTCGGCAGGTTCCACAGGCAGTGCAGCTCGACCATGATCTGCATGCGGTCGCCGACGCGCTTCCGGATCTTCTCGAACGGGCTGAGCGCCGTCTTCAGCTGCTCGGTGGTGATGAAGCGGCCGTCGTTCTCGATCGCGGCGGGGTCGAACGGCCAGATCTTCATGCCGCTGATGCCGCTCTCGAGGAGGTTCTCGGCGAGGACGCCGGCCTCGCTCATGAAGGCGCCGAGGTCCTCGTAGGGGCCGTCGCTCGCGCCCATGTTCCAGGTGTCGACCGGCTTGATCTTGTTCGAGCGGACATAGCCGTAGCCGGCGCAGGTATTGTAGACCGGCACCTTGGCATGGCAGGCGCCACCCAGCATCTGGTGCACCGGTTGGCCGCAGAGCTTGCCGAAGATGTCCCACAGCGCCAGGTCGATGGCCGAGGCGGCGCGGTATTCGGCGCCGGTCGAGGCCTGCGCCAGCGGCAGGTTCACCAGCTCGCGCGACAGCGCCTCGATCTGCAGCGGGTTCTTGCCGAGCAGCCGGTGCGACAGCACGTCGTGGATATGCGCCTCGACCGAAGCGGCGCCGTAGAACGTCTCGCCCAGGCCCGGTGATGCCGGCATCGGTCTCGACATGCACCCAGAGGACGTTCGCGAACTCTTCCAGCCTAAAAGTGCGCAGTGCGGTGATCTTCATTTGCAATTCGCCTTCATTCAGCACGACCGCCGTGCTCGCGGAGTTGAGAAATTTCTCGATATGTTACAAGCTGCTGGTGCAGGGCTCGGGAGGAGAGCGATCCATGGCGAAGCAGGTTTCCACCCCGGAGGCGAAGGGCCCCACGGTGCGCCGCAACAGCACCAACCTCATGGAAGTCGCCTATGAGCGGCTCGAGCAGCTGATCATCAACTGCGACCTCAAGCCAGGCTCGTTCCTCTCCATGCAGGACTTGCAGGACATGACCGGCAGCAGCCGGACGCCGATCTACCAGGCCGTCAACCGGCTGGCCGCCGACACGCTGCTGATCATCCACCCACGCCACGGCGTACGCATCTCGCCCATCGACCTGGCGCGCGACCGCGTGCTGCTGCGCCTCCGCCGCGACCTCGAGCGCTTCGTCATCGAGCTGGCGGTCGATCGCGCCAACAGCACCCACCGCAACCAGGCGATGCATGTCGCCCGCTCGATGCGCGAGCGCCGCGCCGACATGAGCATGGACGAGTTCAACGCCTTCGACAGCCGCATCGATCGGCTGGTGCTGCTGGCGGCGGGCGAGCCCTTCCTCGAGCACACGCTGAGGCCGCTCCACACCATCTTCCGCCGCATCGGCTGGGTCTACCACCAGCATGTCGGCGGCGCCGACGGCGTACTCCGCAGCGCCGACGCGCACCTGTCGGTACTCGACGCGCTGGTATCGCGCGATGTCGAGAAGGCCCGCGCCGCCACCGACGCGCTCATCGACTTCGTCGAAGCCATGTTCGATGCCCTCGAGCGCACCGTCGATCCCGCCGCCCTCGACAGCAGCATGGAGACCGCGCTCGCCTGAAGCGGCGGCATTGCCAGCGCACGGCCTGCCTAGGCCCGAAGCTTTGCGGCCGGCATCCATGAACACGAAAATTCCTCCCATGAGGCAACGCGATCGAAGATGACCGGCCGCGCGCGACGTAGGATGTCGTGATATTTCACAGCTGTCAACGCGTGCGGAGAGGAGGAGTTGGCCACATGCTGGCGCCAGGCCTCATGGCCATCTCAGGATGGGCCTGCGGGGGGATGACAGCGGGAGGTGGTACTCGTCTGCCGAGGCCACCGGACAGGCCACCGTCCGCTCCACACTTCCGATGTCATCCCGGCGCAGGCCGGGATCCAGCCTCGGATGGCGTGGCCGGCGCAGGTGGTGACATCTCAGGAGGGATTCCGGCCTGCGCCGGAATGACACCGTGGGGGTGCAGTCATCGGGGCAGCAGCTTGCGTCCGACGGCCTTGTGGCCCCGGAGGTTTCAAAGAACGAAGCGGGGCCGGCGAGGCTTGGCCTCACGCGGGTAGTCCGCAGATGAACGAGGCGTCCGCCTCGCCGGCCGGCCGGGATTTTGGGCGTATGACACGAGGGCCCGGGCGCATCCCGTGCCGCATCGCGGGATCGGAGGGTCTTGGCAGGCAGCGACCCCTTCGGTCCGTCCCGGCTGCTTCGACCCGCTGCCCTTGCCCGGCAGCTCCCGATCCGTGGTGGAGCGGGCATCGCTCCACCGTCGCGTTCTGTAGCGGCGTCCCCGGCGAACCGGGTCATGCCACTCGTGCTTTCGGCCTGGATGACGGCGACCCGTCCCCCACCCGGTCTCCCCCGCACCAACCACTCGTCATGATCTCGCTTCGGTGCGGCGGATGGGGGAAGTGTCGCACACGGGGAAGCGGCGGGGATAAGTCGGGTGCTGCCCACAGGTGGCCCCACCAGCACGGCTGTCATCCCGGCGGAGGCCGGGATCCATTTCTCCTCACACGCCTAGGGCAAGTTGGATCCCAGCTTGCGCTGGGATGACACCGGGGGTGGGGGTCGAGTGGGGGGGTATTTCCGGGTGGAGGAGACAAGCTCGTGGCCGCCCCCTCCACCAGCCTCGCTGTCCCCCTCCCCCGTAGACGGGGAAGGATCACCGGCGGCGCCACCCCGCATCCTTCCCCGCTCGCACGCCCCCTATGCTCCCCCTGCCGCCTCCCCCTGCCGCCTCCCCCCTCGCCCCTTCATGCGGCAATCGCGGTGCACAGATGCATTGTAAAATTTCACAACATGTCTTAGCGTCCCTCGATATGCGCTCGGAGGAGCGCGGGGAGGACTGCGAGTTTCAGTGGGCCACGGCCGCGCTGCGGCGCAGCTGACGCACCGCGGGTGCGTGAGCGTGCTGTCATCGCAATCTCCCGCGCACGCCGGGCCGACAGGTCATGCAACTGGAGAAAACGATGAACCGCATGATGAAGTTCGGGGTCGCGACCCTGGCAGCCGGGCTCTTGAGCCTGCCGGCACTCGCCGCCGACCACACTGCCCGCTGGTCGCTCGACGTGCCGGAGGACCATCCCAAGTACCTCGCGGCCAAGCAGTTCGCCGACGAGGTCGCCGCCGGCACCAACAACGCCGTCGAGATCAAGATCTTCGCCAACAGCCTGCTCGGCGGCGAGGCCGAATCGGCCGAGGGCATCCGCCTCGGCTCGGTCCAGGGCGGCACCATCACCAGCTCGGTGTTCGCCACCTGGGTGCCAGAGGCGCAGGTCCTCGACCTGCCCTTCCTGTTCCGCGACGACGCGCATGCGGTCGCCGCCAACGGGCTGCTGACCGAGCGCATGGCGCCGAAGTTCGCCGCGCAGGGCTTCCACCTCCTCGGCTTTTCCATCAACGGCGCCCGCCAGCTGATCAGCTCGTTCCCGGTCGAGAAGCCCGAGGACATCCGCGGCAAGAAGATGCGCGTCATCCAGAGCCCGGTGCACGTGGCGCTGTGGCAGGCTGTCGGCGCCAACCCGGTCGCCATCCCGGCGCCCGAGATCTACAACTCGATGCAGACCAGGGTGGTCGACCTGTTCGACAACACCGCCACCAACTACCAGTCGCTGCGCTTCTACGAGGTCGCGCCGCACTACACCAACCTCAGCCACGTCTACGCCATGGGCACCTGGGTGCTGGCGGAATCGTTCTGGCAGAAGCTGTCGGCCGAGCAGCAGGCGGTGGTCGCCGCCGCGGCCAGCAAGGCGCAGGCCGACCTCGTGCCGGTGCAGCAGGCGCGTGACGCGCAGGCTCTCGCCGAGACCGTCGCCGCTGGCTCGACCATCTACGAGATCGCCGACAAGCAGCCGTGGATCGACCTGATGCAGCCGGTCTACGACCAGTTCGTCCCCACCATCCCCGATGCCGCCGAGACGGTCGAAGCCGTCCGCGCCATCCAGTAACGCCTGAGCGGCCGGCCTTCCATGAGGGCCGGCCGCTTGCCGAATGAAGGTCTCCACGATGTCAGCCATCGCCCAACCGGTCCCTTCGGAGCTGTCCGAGCGTCCGGGCAATCCCCTGCTCGACCGCCTCGTCCAGTCGCTCGCCCAGCTGCTCGGCGGCTTCAACGTCGTGGTGCTCGTCGCGATGTTCGCCGTGGTGTTCGCAGCGGTGATCGCGCGCTACGTGCTCAACAACGCCCTGTCCTGGACCGAGGAGTTCGCCATCTGGGCGTTCACCTGGCTGATCTTCATCGGCACCATGATGGGCATCCGCGAGAAGCGGCACATCGCGCTCGACCTGCTGCTGACCGCCCTCCCCACCCGCTACCGGCCGATCCTGGCGTTCGTCCGCGATGCGCTGGTGGCGCTCACCGTCTTCATCCTCACCTTCAGCGGCTATGACCTCGCCACCATGGTCGGCGGCGTCAGCACGCTGCTGCAATGGCCGAACGCGCTCCGCTACGGCATCATCCCGGCCGCCGGCGTCATCGGGCTGGTGTTCCTGCTGCTCGAGCGCACCGATGCACGGAGCCTGTTGCAGCGCGCCGGCGCGCTGGCGGTCGGCGGCCTGCTCTACCTCGTCATCCGCCACCCGGAGCTCTCGCCCTTTTCGGGCGTCTCGCCGAGCCTGTTGATGACGCTGGTCTTCCTCGGCACCATGGTGCTCGGGGTGCCGGTGGCCTTCTCGATGCTGCTCGGCGTCTTCTTCACCACCTGGGGCGCCGACCTGCTGCCCGCCCCGGCCATCATCCAGAACATGGTCTCGGGCTCGAGCAAGTTCATCCTGCTCGCCATCCCGTTCTTCCTCACCACCGGGTACCTGCTCAACATGGGCGGCCTCACCAGCCGGCTGATCGACTTCGCCGCCTCGCTGGTCGGCCATTTCCGTGGCGGCCTGGCGCAGGTCAACGTCTTCAACAGCCTGCTGATCGGCGGCATTTCCGGCTCGTCCAGCGCGGACGCGGCGAGCGATTCCAAGATGATCGTCCCGGAGATGATCCGCCGCGGCTACTCGGCGCCGTTCTCCTGCGCCGTCACCGCCATCTCCTCGATCCTGCCGGCCATGCTGCCGCCCTCGATCGCCATGCTGGTCTATGCCTCGGTGTCGAACGTCTCGATCGCCAAGCTGTTCATGGCCGGCATCGTCCCCGGCCTCCTGGTCGCCGTGGCGCTGATGGTGATGGTCAACCTCATCTCGCGCAAGCGCAACTACCAGAAGTCGAGCCAGCGGGCGCCGCTCTCCACCATCGGCCGCACCTTCGTGCGCGCCCTGCCGGTGATGGCCATCGCGGTGATCGTCCTCGGCGGCATCCGCTTCGGCATCACCACCGCCACCGAGGCCGGCGTGATGGCCGTGATCTGGGCCTTCCTCATCGGCAAGTTCGTGTTCCGCGAGTTCACCTGGCGCGAGGCCTTCGTCGCGCTCAAGGATTGCGGCACCGACGCGGCGATGATCGGCTTCCTGATCGCGAGCTCGGTGCCCTTCGCCTGGGTGCTGGTGGCCGAAGGCGTGCCGCAGGCGCTGATCGAGATGGCGCAATCCGGCGGCCATGGACCGCTGGTGCTGCTGCTCCTGATGAACCTCATCCTCTTCGCGCTCGGCTCGGTGCTCGACACCACGCCCGCGATGCTGATCACCGTGCCGCTGTTCCTGCCGCTGATGCTGGCGGCGGGCATCGACCCGGTGCAGCTGGGCATCATCATGATCATCAACCTGCAGCTCGGCGGCGTGACGCCTCCGGTCGGCATCCTGGTGTTCATCTCGGCCCAGATCACCCGCATCGCCCCCTACCCCATCTTCCGCGAGGTGATCCCCTTCATCCTCGCCGTGCTGGTGGTGCTGGCCATGGTCTGCGCCTTTCCGGTGCTGACGCTGGGGCTGTGGGAGCTGTTCGGCTGAGGCCAGGCGTCGTCGGGAGGCTCGACAGGGCACCCCGGCGACGCATCCTCATCGCCGCATGCTGTTCGGCATCGTCCGTCTACGCTATGGAATGCCCCGGGTCGGTGGGTGTACGAAGGATCGATCCGGGAGGGACAGCATGACGGAACAATTGCCGGGCCGGCCGGTCCGCGTCACCAGCATCAGCTTCGGCATCAGGCCGCTCGAGGCGATCATCGACGTCGTCGAGGCGGAGGCGGCCCGCGGCACCGACCTGATTGCGCTGCCCGAGACCTGGGCCGGCCAGCAGTCGAACCGCCCCGAGGCGCTGGACGGGCCGATCATCACCGCCATGGCCGACATCGCGCGGCGGCACGGCACCTGGATCGTCTGTCCCATCGATCGACTCGACGGCAACCGCCGGCTCAACACGGCGGTGCTGATCGGCCGCGACGGCAAGGTCGCCGGCACCTACGACAAGGTCTATCCCTACTGGAACGAGTTCGACCTGGCCCAGCTGGTCGACATCGGCACCGAGACGCCGGTGTTCGAGACCGACTTCGGCAAGGTCGGGATGGCGATCTGCTTCGACGCCAACTTCCCCGAGGTGTGGAAGGGCCTCGCCGACAACGGCGCCGAGATGGTGGTCTGGCCCAGCGCCTATTCCGCCGCGACGACGCTGCAGGCGCACGCCCTGGTGCACCACTTCGCCATCGTCAGCTCGACGCAGACCGGGGATTGCATCGTCTACGACATCGATGGCCGCGAGCTGCTCTACGAGAAGAGCGACGACGTGAACGTCAGCCGCTTCACGCTCGATCTCGACCGCGGCATCTACCACGAGAACTTCAACCTCGAGAAGCGCGATCGCCTGCTCGCCGAGCGTGCCGAGGACGTGGAGCTCGAGCGGCATCACCTGCGCGAGCAGTGGTTCATCCTCAAGGCGAGGCGCCCCGGCGTCAGCGCCCGCGCGCTGGCGAAGGAGTACGGGCTCGAGGAGCTGCGCGACTACATCAATCGCAGCCGCATCGGCATCGACCGGCATGCGGGTCGAACAGAACGCGGCGTGATCTACTGCTGCACCTGGCCTGACGGCGAAGCGGGCGACCATCAGCGAGCCGAGGATGATGGCGCCGTAGATCGCCTGGATCCAGAACGACGGCACCTGCGCCAGCGTCAGCAGGTTCTGCACGACGCCGAGCAGCAGCACGCCGGTCAGCGCGCCGAACATCGTGCCCTTGCCGCCGTCGAGCGAGATGCCGCCGATCACCGCCGCGGCGAACACGGTGAAGATCATGCCGTTGCCCTGGTTGGCGCTGATCGCGCCGACATAGCCGGTGATCGCGAGGCCGCCGACGGCGGCGAGCACGCCCGCCAGCACGTAGACGCCCCAGGTGATGCGCTCGACGCGGATGCCGGCGGCGCGCGCCGCCTCCGGGTTGCCGCCGATCGCGTAGAGCGCCCGGCCGAGCCGGTGATAGCGCAGCACGAGCGCCGCGATCAGGAAGGCCAGCGCCGCGAGCCACACGGCGAGCGGCAGGCCGAGGAAGGTGACTGTCCATCAGCGCGTAGAACGCGTCGGGCAGGTCGAACAGCGTCCGGCCGCTGGTGGCGCCGACCAGCATGCCGCGCAGGATGATCAGCATCGCCAGCGTGACGATGAAGGCGTTGAGCCGCAGCGCCACGACCAGGAAGCCGTTGATGAAGCCGATGGCGCCGCCCACCAGCAGCACCACGAGGATGCCGACCAGCGGCGGCCACTCGATGCCGAAGCCGAACTTGCGTCGCCGGCACCACCACCATCGCGCCGATCGCGGGCGCGAAGCCGTCGATCGACTCCAGCGACAGGTCGAACTTGCCGGTGATGATGATCAGCGACTCGGCGAGCACGACCAGCGCCAGCGCCGCCGAGGAGGTGAGGATGGTGGTGAGGTTGTCTGGGGCTGAGGAAGACCGGGCTGACGAAGGCGCCGACGACCATCAGCAGCGAGCAGCGCCGGCAGCAGCGCCAGGTCGCGCAGCCGCGCCAGCGGCGACCCGGCCGAGCGCCGGCGAGGCCCTGCGGTTGCCGTGCGCGGGAGTGGTATCCTGGCTGGTCACGCTGCAATCCCTTCGATCGAGGCGACGAGAGCGTTGTCGCTCCAGCCGGCCTGGTGTTCGGCGACGACGCCGCCGTGCCGCATCACCAGCACGCGGTCGCAGGTCCTGCAGATCCTCGAGCTCGCCGCTGACGACGAGGATCGCCTTGCCCTCGCGGCGCATGCGCTCGACGACCGCCAGCAGCGCTTCCTTCGACTTGACGTCGACGCCGGCGGTCGGGTCGATCAGCACCAGCACCGACGGCTCGCTGGCCAGCGCCCGGCCCATCACCACCTTCTGCTGGTTGCCGCCCGAGAGGCTCGAGACCGGCTGGTCCGGCCCCTCGGTGATCGACGCCGAGCCGGTCGATCAGCCCGCTCGTGATGTCGCTGCGCCGCCGCGGCGCGATGAAGCCGAGCGGGCCGAGCTTGTCGGCGATGGTCATGGTGGTGTTGTCGGCGACCGACTGGGACAGCACCAGCCCCTGCGACGTGCCGGTTCTTCGGCACGCAGCCGACGCCGAGCGCCAGCGCCGCCGGCACGCTGCCCGAGCGCAGCGGCTTGCCGTTGACCCGGATCGTGCCCGCCGTGAACGGCTCGAGCCCGGCGATCGCCTCGGCGACGCCGATGCCGCCCGCTGCTGGTCGCGCCGGAGATGCCGACGACCTCGCCGCGCCGGACCGTGAAGCTCACGTCGGCGAAATCCTCGCCGCCGAGCCCGTCGACCTGCGAGCGCCACCGCCGCCTCGGCGGGAACGGCCCGGCCGACCGCGTCGGCGAAGCCGAAATGCACCTGCTCGCCGGTCATCGCCTCGATCAGCCTGTCCTTGGGCAGCTCGGCGACCGGCGCGGAGACGATGTGCCGCGCGTCGCGCAGCACCGTCACCGCCTGGCAGATCTCGTAGACCTCCTGCAGGTGGTGCGAGATGAACAGGAACGTCACGCCCTGCGCCTGCAGCTCGCGCATGCGGGTGAACAGCCGCTTGATCTCGTCGCCGTCGAGCTGCGCGGTCGGCTCGTCGAGGATGATGAAGCGCGCGCCATAGGAGAGCGCCCGCGCGATCTCGACCAGCTGCCGCGCCTCGACCTTGAGGTCGCCGGCGCGCATGTCCTCGCGACACGTCGACGTTCCAGCGGTCGAGCAGCTCGCGGGCGCGCTGCTGCGCAGCGTCGACCAGCTGATCAAGCCGCTGCGCTGCCGGCTGGCGGTTGATGAACAGGTTCTCCGCCACCGTCAGGTCGGGGATGATGGTCGAGTGCTGGTAGACGCAGGCGACCTGCCGCCGCCAGGCCTCGCGGTCGGCGATCGGCGGCGCCGGCTCGCCGCCGAAGCGCACCTCGCCGGTGTCGGGCGTCGCGCAGGCCGGTGAGGATGCCGACCAGCGTCGACTTGCCGGCGCCGTTGCGGCCGACCAGCGCGTGCGACTCGCCCGGGCATGACGCGGATGTGCGCGTCGCTCAGCGCGACGGTCGCGCCGTAGCGCTTGGAGACGTCGATCGCCTCGACGATCGGCGCCGGCGCGGACGGGCGCGCCTCGACGCGCCCATCCTGTTCTCCACTTGCAATCATGGTGACCGGCGATCCTAGAGATTGCCCCAGAGGGTCTTGTCGTCGACGTTCTCCTTGGTCACCAGCGGCGCCGCCGAGCTGGTCCTCGAGCACGCCCGGCGCGACCTCGACGATGGTGCTGTCGTGGTCGGTCGGGCCGGCGGCGAAGGTCTTCCCCTCGATCGCCTGCTTCAGGTACATCAGGCCGTACTTGGCGTAGAGGTCGGCCGGCTGCGAGACCGTGGCGTCGATCTCGCCGTTGCGGATGCGCGTCGAATTCCTGCGGGATGCCGTCGTTGCAGACGATGACGATGTGCCCGTCCTCGCCGGCCGGATGCAGCAGGCCGCTTGCGCTTCAGGGTCTGCAGCGTCGGCGCGAGGAACACGCCGCCGGCATGCATGTAGATCGCCTTGAGGTCGGGCGTCGAGTTCAGCACGGTCTCGAGCCCGGCCGCCGCGTCTTCGCCCGACCACGCCTTGGTCGGGATCTCGAGCAGCTTGAGCTTGGGGAAGTTCTTGGTGATGCAGTCGCGGAAGCCGTTGCCGCGGTCGCGGCCGTTGATCGAGGCCTGGTCGCCCATGATCTGCACGACCGGGCCTTCCTTGACGTGCTCGCCGATGTACTGGCAGGCCTTCTCGCCATAGGCGACGTTGTTGGCGCGCACCACGATCGCCACCGGGCCGGTAGTCGGGCGCGACGTCCACCGCCACGACCTTGACGTTGGCCGCCGCGGCGGTGTTCGAGCACGGTCTTCGGCCGCCGAGGTGTCGAAGGGCGAGAAGATCAGCCCTTGGCGCCGAGCGTGATGGCGTTCTTGCACGCCGGTGATCTGCTTGGCGGTGTCGAACTCGGAGTTGAACGGCTGCAGCAGGTCGATGCCCTGCGCCTTGGCCTCGTCCTCGATGTACTTGTTGTAGGCGGTCCAGAACGGCGAGGTGAGCGTCGTCAGGTCGACCGCCACCTTCGGCGCCGTCTGCGCCTGAGCGCCGGACAGCGCCGCCGACGCCGCCAGTACCGCCCCGACGGCGGCCGTGAGCTTCAGTGA
Source organism: uncultured Alphaproteobacteria bacterium (assembly GCA_963708965.1). Classification (GTDB taxonomy): domain Bacteria; phylum Pseudomonadota; class Alphaproteobacteria; order Rhizobiales; family Devosiaceae; genus Devosia_A. Next base: position 194,956 of record CAVPUP010000010.1, read on the forward strand.
TTTCAGCATGAGTCCCTCCCTGGTTGAACCGGTCAGACACAGGCACGTCACCCTCGCGTCGGCATCTCCTCGGGCGGACGCGACAGGAATTCCTTGAGGCTGGCGCTCGAGATGGAAGCGCAGCGCCGCGAGCGCCGCCTCCACTAGGCCCTCGCGCTCCAGCCGGCTCAGCGCCTCCTTGACCGGCGTGGGGCTGATTTCAAGTTGTCCCGCAAGCTCTTGGGCAAATGGACGCTGTCCCGCGATCAGATGTCCGGAGACGATCCGCCCTCCCAACTCCTGATAAGCCTGCTCAGCCAAAGTCGGTCGCCGGGACTTGCTCATGGCGGGACAGTAGTCACCGCAGATCAGCCGCAGCAAGTGGGAAATTTTCTATCTGGACGGCGGCATTCGGGTCTGCCATCGATGCTGGTTGCGCGGTGTGGCGCTTCCTACCCCGGGTCATCCCCGCGAAGGCGGGGACCTCCGTTTGCGATGTCGAAAAGAAACAGAGGTTCCCGCTTTCGCGGGAATGACATCGTGGCACACAGGACAGCCGCGTGAAGCGCTCTAGTCGCCGATCGGCTGCATCGGGTCGCCCGCCTTGAGCGTGGTCAGGCTTTGGCGGACGCGGCGCAGCAGTTCGAGGACGCGCGGGCCGATCGCCTCGGCGGTCGCCATGGCGAGGATGTCGACCACGGCCAGGAGGGCGAAGCGCGAGGACGAGGCCTTGTAGAGGTTCTGGTCTTCCTCGAAGACGAACGGCACGAGGTGGTGCACCGCACCGGCGAGGGGCGAACCGGGCTTGGTGACGGCGATGCAGGTGGCATCGTATTGCCGCGCGACGGCGACCGCGTCGAGCACCGAGCGGACGCGACCGGAAGTCGAGAAGGCCACGATGACCGTCTTCTTGTCCGAGACCGACGCGCTCATCGATTGCAGCTGCGGGTCGGCATAGGCGTTGGAATTGAGCCCGAGCCGGAACAGCCGGTTCTGCAGCTCCACCGCCGCCATCGAGGAGTTGCCGCCGGTGCCGTAGACGATGATCCGGCTGGCGCCGGCGAGCAGTTCGCCGAGCGCGGTGACGTCCACCGGGGCGAGCGCCACGCTGATCAGGTCGAGCGCGGCGTGGGCGCGGCTGCAGATGGTCGCGACCACCTGGTTGGAGGTGTGCTGGCCCGTCGAATTGCTCTCGTGGGCCCGCAGATACGCCCCGCCGATGGCGAGCGCCTGGGCGAGATGCACCTTCATTTCCCGGGTCGAGGCGAAGCCGAGCGAGCGGGCGAGGCGGGTGACGGTGGGTTCGCTCACCCCGGCCCGGCCGGCGATCTCGGCGATCGACGCCGTGGTGGCGAAATGCAGGTCGCCGAGGATCATTTCGATGAGCTGGATCTCGGCCCGATGCCCCTCGCCCGAGCCGGCGCTTGAGCCGTGCGATGATATCGACGCGCCCCGTGCCGGCCGACTGCCCCTCCTCAGGCTCTCCCGGCATCACTGCACCGTGGCACGCTCGGCGAGGCGGATGCCCGACCTAATGTCGAACAGGTGGATGTGCTGCGGTTGCGCGCTGAGGCGCAGGACCGTGCCGGGCGCTGGATTGAGCCGGCTGCGGAAGACGCAGCGCACGTCATGGCCGCCCATCTGGCCGAACACGTGCGTCTCGGGCCCGGTGGGCTCGACGACTTCCACCGCCAGCTGCAGCGGTCCGTCCTCGGCGAGGAGGTAGTTCTCCGGGCGGACGCCGACGTCGACGGCTGAGCCGTCGGGAGCCTCGACCGGCAGCACCGGCAGCACGCCGCCCTCGGCGAGCTCCACGACCGCCCCGCCCTCGCGGCTGCGGTAGGTGCCGGCGATGAAGCTCATGGCGGGCGAGCCGATGAAGCTCGCGACGAACCGGTTGGCCGGACGGTCGTAGAGCTCGAGCGGCGAACCGATCTGCTCGATGCGCCCGGCATTCATCACCACGATGCGGTCGGCCATGGTCATGGCCTCGATCTGGTCGTGCGTGACGTAGACGATGGTGGTGCCGAGCTTCTGGTGCAGCGCCTTGATCTCGGTGCGCATCTGCACGCGCAGCTTGGCATCGAGGTTGCTCAGCGGCTCGTCGAACAGGAACACCTTGGGGTTGCGCACGATCGAGCGGCCCATGGCGACGCGCTGGCGCTGGCCGCCGGAGAGCTGGCCCGGCGTGCGGTCGAGGTAATCCCCGAGGTTGAGGATCGAGGCGGCCCGGCCGAGCGCCCGCTCGGTGGCCTCGCCCGGTTCCCGGCGCACGCGCGGCCCGAACGTGATATTGTTGCGCACGTTCATGTGCGGGAACAGCGCGTAGGACTGGAACACCATGGAGATGTCGCGCTTCTGCGGCGGCACCTCGTTGGTGCGCACCCCGCCGATGTCAGAGGTCGCCGCCCGATATCTCCTCGAGCCCGGCGATCATCCGCAAGAGAGTGGACTTGCCGCAGCCGGAGGGACCCACGAGCACGATGAACTCGCCATCGGCCACATCGAGCGACACGCTCTCGAGGACCGTGACGGCGCCGAAGCGCTTCTGGACGTTGCGCAGGCTCAATTCGGCCATGGTCTCTCCTCGTCGGCTATCCACAGACAAGCTATATCTCTCGTGTAATAAAGCAACACGTTTGTCACATTTCGCTTGAAAATGCCGACAATATGAAAAAATCTGTCGCCAGGTTAAGGCAGGGCGTCTGCTACTCTCGGCAGAGCCTGCAAGTGAGGAAGGGAATACCATCATGTCGATGCACTGGTTGAAAGTCGCGGCCGCGGGGAGCGTCGCCGCCATTGCGCTTGCGAGCGCCGCCTATGCGCAGACCGTCCGGGTCACCGTCGCGGAATACAGCTCCAAGACCGGCCCGTATTTCGAGGAGGCCGCCAGGAGTTCGAGGCCGCCAATCCCGGCACCACGATCCAGATCGAAGTCGTGCCGTGGGACGTGCTGCAGCAGAAGCTGACCACCGACATCTCCGGCGGCACCAATGCCGACCTCGTCGATCATCGGCACGCGCTGGCTGATCGACTACGTCTCGCAGGGCGTCGCCGCGCCGCTCGACGACTACCTCACGCCGAGTTCAAGGGCGCGCTTCATCGACACCTTCCTGTCGCCCTCGGTGATGGACGGCAAGACCTACGGCCTGCCGATCGCGGCCTCGGCGCGCGCCATGTACTACAACAAGGATCTGTTCGAGAAGGCCGGCATCACCGAGCCGCCGGCGAACTGGGACGAGCTCAAGGCCGCGGCCGAGAAGATCAAGGCGCTGGGCGGCGACGTCTACGGCTTCGGCCTGCAGGGCAAGGAGATCGAGACCGACGTCTATTGCTACTATGCGCATGTGGTCGCAGGGCGGCAAGATCCTCGACAAGGACGGCAAGTCCGGCCTCGACAGCGAGGCGGCGCTACAAGGCGGCCAAGCTCTACAAGCGACCTGATCGACGAGCGGCCTGACCGAGCCGGGCGTCACCTCGCTACAACCGCGAGGACGTGCAGAACCTGTTCAAGCAGGGCAGGTCGGCATGATGATCACCGCGCCCTTCCTGTCCAACCAGATCAAGGACGAGGCGCCCGAACCTGAAGTACGGCGTCGCCGCCATCCCGGCCGGCCCGACCGGCGACCGCGGCACCTATGGCGTGACCAACTCGATCATCATGTTCGAGAACTCCAAGAACAAGGACGAGCGCCTGGAAGTTCCTCGACTTCCTGTTCACCACCGACAAGCGCGCCGAGTTCGACGCCAAGGTGAAGGCTTCCTGCCGGTCAACAAGCGAAGAGGCCGAAGATGCCGATCTTCGCCGACAACGCCGACCTCAAGGCGTTCACCGCGCTGCTGCCCGACGCCCGCTTCGCGCCGGTCATCCCGGGCTGGGAAGAGATCGCTGCCGTGACCTCGAACGCGCTGCAGAAGATCTATCTCGGCGAAGGCGAGATCAAGCCGACGCTCGACGGCCGCCGCGGCCAAGATCGACGGCATCATCGCCGCCAACAAGTAAGCACCGGTGTCGGCCGGGCCACCTCGGTCCGGCCGCCTCCCCTTCCGGCTGTCACAGAGGCTGCCTGCCACGCATCGAACCGGTCGATCTTCGTGCAATGCCCTATCGTGCTGATCGCTCCCGCGTTCCTGCTCGCCGCCTTCATCATCCTGTGGCCGCTGTTCCAGATCGGCGAGATCTCGGTGCAGCGACGTCAACCGCTTCGGCCAGCTGCGCGGCCTTCACCGGCCTCGCCAACTTCGCCGCCGCTCGTCACCGACCCGCACTTCTTCGCGGCCCTCTGGCGCACGGTGATCTGGACCGTCGGCGTCGTCGTCGGCACCATCGCTGATCTCGGTCGCCGTGGCGCTGATCCTCAACGAGCGACTTCTACGGCCGCGGCCTCGCCCGCATCATCGTCATGCTGCCCTGGGCGGTCTCGCTGACCATGACCGCCATCGTCTGGCGCTGGGCGCTGAGCGGCGAGAGCGGCATGCTCAACTCGGCCCTGCGGGATCTCGGCCTCATCGACCAGAACATCCAGTGGCTGGCGCAGGCCGCGACCGCCTTCCCGATGCAGATCGCTGATCGGCATCCTGGTGTCGATCCCGTTCACCACGACGATCTTCCTCGGCGGCCTGTCGTCGATCCCCGACGATCTCTACGAGGCGGCCACGCTCGAGGGCGCGAGCGACTTGCAGCAGCTTCTGCGCACATCACGCTGCCGCTGCTGCGCCCCTTCATCAACATCGCGGTGGTGCTGAACACCATCTACGTGTTCAACTCCTTCCCGATCATCTGGGTGACGACGCAGGGCGGCCCGGCCAACTCGACCGACATCCTCGTCACCTATCTCTACAAGCTCGGCTTCCGCTTCGGAAAGCTGGGCGAGGCGTCGGCGCTGTCGCTGATGATGTTCGCGCTGCTCTTGTTCTTCACCATCATCTACGTGCGGCTGGCGATGCGGGGAGAACGGGCATGAAGCTCTCGCGCAAGCTGAAGCGGACGATCCTCTCCTGGCTGCTGCTGTCGCCGCTGGTCGTCGCCGTGCTGTTCCCCTTCGCCGTGATGTTCATCACCGCGATCAAGCCGGCGACCGAGGTGCTGAAGCCGACCTGGTGGCCGAGCGAGCCGCAGCTGGCAGAACTTCGTCGACCATGTGGCAGGCGACCAACTTCGGCAACGGCGCTGTGGAACTCGCTCTACGTGGCCGTGCTCTCGACGCTGCTGTCGCTGGTCGTCGTCGATCCCGGCCGCCTACGCGCTGAGCCGCTTCCGCTTCGCCGGCCACGGCGCCTTCCGCAGCAGTTCCTGCTGGTCAGCCAGATGCTGTCGCCGATCGTGCTGGTGATCGGCCTGTTCCGGCTGCTGGTGGCGCCTGAAGCTGCTCGACAACCTCAACGCGCGTGGTCTTCGTCTACGTCACCTTCAACATCGCCTTCTCGGTCTGGATGCTGCAGAGCTATTTCTCGACCATCCCGCGCGACCTCGAGGAAGCGGCCTGGATGGAGGGCGCCACGCCCTGGCAGACGCTGCGCAAGGTGTTCCTGCCGCTGGCGCTGCCGGCGATGACGGTGACCGCGATCTTCATCGTTCATCAACGCCTGGAACGAGTTCGTCATCGCGCTCACCATGCTGCGCAGCCAGGCGAGCTACACCCTGCCGATCCAGGTGTTCTCGCTGGTCGCCGGCCGCTACACGGTCGAATGGCACCACGTGATGGCGGCGGCGTTCGTCGCGACCATCCCGGTCGCCGTCGTCTTCGCCTGGCTGCAGCGCTATCTGGTCCGCGGACTGGCGCTCGGGGCGGTGAAGTAGCGCGGCGAGTTACCCACGTCGCAGACCCGTCGAGGCTGGTCTGCGCTCAGATCACGCGCCGGCCCTCGCGCCACACCGTGCGCACCACCGGCGCGTGCTCGAGGCTCGCGACCTGCACCAGGTCGGCGCGCTTCCCCACGGCGATCTCGCCCCGGTCGGTGAACCCGGCGACTGCGGCGGGATGGCGGGTGACCATCGCCACTGCCTCGGGCAGGCTGATCGCATCCTCCAGCGCGAACACCGCCTGCATCAGGCTGAACGGCACGTAGTCCGACGAGAGGATGTCGAGCAGTCCCTCCTCCGCCAGCTGCAGCGCCGACACGTTGCCCGAGTGCGAGCCGCCGCGCACCACGTTCGGCGCGCCCATCAGGATCGACATCCCCGCCTCGCGCGACGCCTTCGCCGCCTCGAGCGTCGTCGGGAACTCGGCGATCCGGATGCCGAGCGTCGCGGCCTCGCCCACCTGCTCCACCGTCGCATCGTCGTGGCTCGCCAGCACGATGCCGCAGCTCGGCGGCACGAGCGGCGATGGCGGCGCGATGCGGCTTGGCGAACTGCGCGGACTCGCGCGTGCGGCGGTCCGCGAAGGCCTCGAACTCGGCGTCCGACATGCGCCGCTTCTTCTGGTAGTAGTTGCGGTAGGCCTCGAGCGTGGCGAACTGGCGCTGCCCCGGCGAGTGGTCCATCAGCGAAGCGATCCTCACCAGCCTGTCGCCCTCGAACGGCATGAAGCCCTCGATGCAATCCGGCGCCGCCACCTCGCAGCGCAGGTGGATGTAATGCTCGGCGCGCAGCCGCCCGGTCTCGACACCGATGTGGATGGCGGCGCCCAGCCGCGTGAAATCCTCCGCCGACATGCCGCTGTCGTCGTTGAGCCCGATGCGCAGCGCGTCGAACACCGTGGTGATCCCGGAAGCCGCGACCTGCGCGTCATGCGCCTGCAACGCCGCGAGCGGGTTCCAGCGCACGCCGGGGCGCGGCGCGTAGTGGCCCTCCATGTGGTCGGTGTGAAGCTCGACGAGGCCCGGCAGCAGATAGTCGCCCTCGAGGTCGACGCCGCCGGCAAACGGCGCGCCGACATCGGTGATCCTGCCCTCCTCGATCTTCACCGAACCCAGGATCACTTCGTCCCTGAGCACGATGCGGGCATTGGTGAGGATCAGCGCGTCGGACATGTCTTTGGCTCGCTCGTTTCGAGGCAGCGCGTAGCTGAGGATTGTGACAGGCGAAAGAAGAAGCGTGAGAGATACCCGGCACTTTCCCTCCTACCACTGGGTCATTCCCGCGAAAGCGGGAACCTCTGTTCACGGCCTCCGCCATCAGCAAAGAAAACGGAGATTCCCGCCTTCGCGGGAATGACCCGGTGGTAGGAGGAACAGGCCCTATTCATACTTCTCGAGAAACGCCTCGATCTCCAGCGCCCGGAAATCCGGCAGCGCCGCGTGCAGCTCGGTCGTGCGGCCAGTCCCACCAGGCGAGGTCGGTGAGGCGCTGCGCGATCGCATCGGGGAACCGCTGCTTGATCTGCTTGGCCGGCACACCGACGGCGATGGCGAAGTCCGGCACGTCCCTGCGTCACCACCGCGTTCGAGCCGATGATCGCCCCGTTGCCGACCTTCACCCCCGGCATGATCACCGCGCCATGCCCGATCCAGGTGTCGTGGCCGATGACGATGCCGTTCTCGGCGCGCCAGTCGAAGAAGGCCTGGTCGTCCGCCTCGCCCTCGAAATACCAGCTCGAGCGATAGGTGAAGTGGTGCAGCGAGGCCCGCTGCATCGGGTGCCGGCTGGCGTAGATGCGCACGTTCGCCGCGATGTTGGCGAACTTGCCGATCTCGGCATAGGCGATCTGCGTGCCCTCGACGCAGTAGGAATAGTCGCCGAGGCTCGAGCGGTTGACGTGGCAGTGCGCCCCCACCTCGACATAGCGGCCGAGGACCGAGTCCTTGCACCTGCGCCGTCTCGTGGACGAGCGGCTTCTCCGAGAGCTTCATGCGGCTTTCCTTGCAGCGAACCGGGTGACGTCGACGATGCGGTCGGCGACCATGGCGCGGACCTCCTCGTCATGGAAGATGCCGAGCAGCCCGACCCCGTGCGCGCTTCTTCTCGGCGATCATCTCGACCACCACGCCGCGGTTGACCGCATCGAGCGAGGCGGTCGGCTCGTCCAGCAGCAGCACCGGATGCGGCGTGATGAAGCCGCGCGCGATGTTGACCCGCTGCTGCTCGCCGCCCGAGAAGGTGGCCGGCGGCAGCGACCACAGCCGCTCGGGCAGGTTCAGCCGGGCCAGCAGCTCGCGCGCCCTACCCTGCGCCTCGTCGCGCCCGATGCCGCGATCGACCAGCGGCTCGGCCACCACGTCGAGCGTCGAAACCCGCGGCACGGTGCGCAGGAACTGGCTGACATAGCCGATGGTGTCGCGCCGCAGCTCCAGCACCACCCGCGGCGACGCCGTCGCGAGGTCCACCGGCGGCGCCGTGATGGATCAGCGAGATCGAGCCGGCATCGACGCCATAGTTGCCATAGACCATCTTGAGCAGGCTCGACTTCCCCGCCCCCGACGCCCCGCCGAGCACCACGCACTCGCCGGCATTCGACCTCGAACCCGACGCCCGAGACCACCGGCAGCACGATCCCGTCGCGGAGGTGCATGGTGAAGGACTTCGCGACATCGCGAACGGAGAGGAGAGCGGTCATGGCATCGTCCCTTTATGAACTGATCGAGACGGCCCCCTCCCATCCTCCCCCATGAAGGGGGAGGTGCCGGCCGCGTGTTTTGGGCACGATCGAGCCACAGCCTCGGCTCTTCACCTCCCCCTTCATGGGGGAGGCCGGGAGGGGGCCGTCTGCCAGTGAAATACCCACCATCACACCTGCAGGATCGAGGAAACCAGCAGCTGCGTATACGGCTCGCGCGGGTCGTCCAGCACGCGGTCGGTGAGCCCCTGCTCGATCACGAACCCGTCCTTCATCACCATCATCCGGTGGCTGAGCAGCCGCGCCACCGCCAGGTCGTGCGTGACGATGATCGCCGAGAGCCCGAGGTCGGCAACCAGCCCGCGGATCAGGTCGAGCAGGCGCGCCTGCACCGAGACGTCGAGCCCGCCGGTCGGCTCGTCCATGAACACCAGCCGCGGCTGGGTGACGAGGTTGCGGGCGATCTGCAGCCGCTGCCGCATGCCGCCCGAGAAGGCGCGCGGCTCGTCGTCGATGCGGTCCTCGGCGATCTCGACGCGACCCAGCCACTCGATGGCGGTCGAGCGGATCCGGCCGTAGTGCCGGTCGCCCACCGCCATCATCCGCTCGCCGACATTGGCGCCGGCCGAGACGGTCATCCTGCAGCCCGTCGGCCGGGTTCTGGTGCACGAACCCCCAGTCGGTCCGCATCAGCAGCCGCCGCTCGGCCTCGCTCAGATCGTAGAGGTTGCGCCACGCCGCGTCGCGCATCCGGTACTCGGCAACGCCGGAGCTCGGCTCGAGCCGGGTCGAGAGGCAGTTGAGCAGCGTCGTCTTGCCCGAGCCGCTTTCGCCGACAATGGCCAGCACCTCGCCCGGCCACAGCTCGAACGACACCTCGGCACAGCCGAGGCGGCTGCCGTAGTATTTGGTGAGGTTGGAAACCCGGAGGAGGGGTTCGGTCATCGATATCTCATCCCCTGCACCACACCCACGGTGTCATTCCCGCGAAAGCGGGAACCTCTGTTTTCGAGCGGCGCCGCAAACAGGGATCCCCGCCTTCGCGGGGATGACCCGGTGGAGAAGGAGGGATTGAGGTGATCCGGGCTCACTCCGCCGCCTCCAGCGCATGCCCCGCGAGCGCACCGCGATGCCCTTCGGCCCGCCGCTCCTCGCAATTGTCGGTGTCGGAGCAGACGAACATGTGCCCGCCCTTGTCGTCGAGGATCACCTCGTCGAGATAGACCCCGGTCGCGCCGCAGAGCGCACACGGCTCCTCGAAATGCTGGACCTCGAACGGATGGTCCTCGAAATCGAGGCTCACCACCTCGGTGTGGGGCGGCACGGCGTAGATGCGCTTCTCGCGCCCGGCGCCGAACAGCTGCAGCGCCTCGGACATGTGCATCTTCGGGTTGTCGAACTTCGGCGTCGGCGAGGGGTCCATCACGTAGCGGCCCTCGACCTTCACCGGATAGGCATAGGTCGTGGCGATGCGGCCGTGCCGCGCGATGTCCTCGTAGAGCTTGACGTGCATCAGCCCGTATTCCTCGAGCGCATGCATCTTGCGCGTCTCGGTCTCGCGCGGCTCGAGGAAGCGCAGCGGCTCGGGGATCGGCACCTGGTAGACCAGCACCTGCCCCTCGGTCAGCGGCTTCTCCGGGAATGCGGTGGCGCGTCTGGATGATCGTCGCCTCGCCGGTATGGGTGGTCACCGCGACATTCGCCACCTTGGCGAAGAAGGCGCGGATCGAGACCGCATTGGTCGTGTCGTCCGCTCCCTGGTCGATGACCTTCAGCACGTCGTCCGGCCCGATGATCGAGGCCGTGACCTGCACGCCGCCGGTGCCCCAGCCATAGGGCATCGGCATCTCGCGGCTCGCGAACGGCACCTGGTAGCCCGGGATGGCGATCGCCTTGAGGATCGCCCGCCGGATCATCCGCTTGGTCTGCTCGTCGAGATAGGCGAAGTTGTAATTGGCGATGTTCATCGCATTCCCCCGACCAACCACGGTGTCATTCCCGCGAAAGCGGGGATCTCTGTTTTATTGTCGGCACCGCGAACGGAGATCCCCGCCTTCGCGGGGATGACCCGATGGATGGAATGGATGTTCATTCCGCCGCCTCCGCTTCCGAATCCTGCTCCGCCCGCATCTCCCGCAGCAGCCCCAGCTCGCCCTGGAAATCGACATAGTGCGGCAGCTTCAGGTGCTCGACGAAGCCGGTGGACTGCACGTTGTCGGAGTGCGAGATGACGAATTCCTCGTCCTGCGCCGGGTGGTTCACGTCCTCGCCCAGCTCGCGCGCCCTGAGCGACCGGTCGCACAGCGACATCGCCATTGCCTTGCGCTCGGCCTGGCCGAACACCAGCCCGTAGCCGCGGGTGAACTGCGGCGGCACCTTGGCGTTGCCCTTGAACTTGTTGACCATCTGGCACTCGGTGACACGGATCGTGCCGAGCGACACGGCGAAGCCAAGCTCGGGCACGTCGAACTCCACCTCCACCTCGCCGATGCGGATCTCGCCGACGAACGGGTGCGAGCGGCCATAGCCGCGCTGCGTCGAGTAGCCGAGGGCGAGGAGGAACCCCTCGTCGCCGCGCGCCAGCGCCTGCAGCCGCCGGTCGCGGCTCAGCGGGAACTCCATCGGCTCGCGCGTCAGGTCGCCGATCTCGTCCTGCGGCTCGGTGACGTCGGCCTCGATCAGGCCCTGGTGGCCGAGCAGGTCGGTGACGCGCGGCGCGTGCCTCGTCCTCGCTGGGCCGGGCCACCGGCGCCTCGACCTCCGCGCCCGCGGCGATCGACGGATCGAGCAGCCGGTGCGTGTAGTCGAAGGTCGGGCCGAGCAGCTGGCCGCCCGGCAGGTCCTTGAAGGTCGCCGAGACCCGCCGCTCGATCCGCATCCGCGCCGGTCTCGACCGGCCGCGAATAGCCGAAGCGCGGCAGCGTCGTGCGATAGGCGCGGACGAGGAAGATCGCCTCGATCAGGTCGCCGCGCGCCTGGATGATGGCGAGCGCCGCGAGTTCCCGGTCGTAGAGCGAGCCCTCGCCCATGGCGCGGTCGACCGCGAGGCCGAGTTGCTCGATGATCTGCTCGATCCGCAGCGCCGGCACCGAGCGGTCGCCGCGGCGGCGGTCGGCCAGCAGGCGGTGGGCATTGGCGATGGCGGCCTCGCCGCCCTTGACGGCAACATACATGGCTCAGCCCTCCGAAATGCGGGTGGTGCGCGGCAGGCCGACCACCTGGCCATCGCCGACCAGCAGCAGGTCGACGCCGCGCGGGAAGCGGGCGCGGTTCTCGGCCCACTGCTCGAGGAAATCGCCGCCCGGCAGCCCGCAGCTCGGTCACCAGCTGCTCCTTGATGCCCGGCCCCCTCAGAGTCACGGCGACATCGGACGCGGATGCGGCCAGCACGATCGTCGTCGAGCGGTCCGGATATTCCGCCGAGCCCTGCGCGAAGGCCTCGAGCCGCGGCAGCTCCGCCTCGCCGGCAACGAAGGCGAACTGCGCCTCGCCCGGATCGGCGGTGATCGGCGCGCCGGTGTGGAACTGCAGCCAGGCGACCACCTCGGCGCTCGCCGCCAGCCGCGCATCGAGCCAGACCGGCGAGTCATGGTCGCAGAGCGTCAGCGCGATGGCGCCGAGCTCCGGGCGTCAGCGGCGCCGGCGGCGCGGCCTCGGCCCTGAGCGGCTGCGGCCGGCCCGGACGGGCCAGCGCCTCCATCGTGGCGCGGAAGGTGGACTGGCTGTCGGCTACCGGCTCGGCGAAGCCGCCCTCGATCGAGATGTCCATCAGTCCTCGCCCCGCACCATGGTGAAGAAATCGACCTTGGTCGCCGCCGTCTCGTCGCGGCGGCGCGCGTCGGCGGCGGCCTGTTCCTCGCGCAGCGGCTTCAGCACCAGCGCCTCGACCGCCTCGGCATCGCGCTGGAACAGCGCGTCGAACACCGCCGATTGCAGCGCCTTGTCGCCGTCGCGGCCGAGGCAATAGGCGTGCCCGACCTCGCCGGTCGCGAGCCGCACCGTGGCGCGGGTCACCGTCGCCTCGCCGAGGTTGAACGGATTGCCGCCGCCCCCTGCCCGCGCCCGCACCATCACGAGCCCGGTCTCGGGCCCGCGCACCTTGTGGAAGCCGGGCTTGTCGGCCCAGGCCGCCCAGAGTTCCGCCAGCCGCGTCGGCGCCGCATGGCTCAGCACCGCCATCGCTTCCTGCCGGGGATTGGCCGCCGCATCTTGCATCGGGCTCGCTCCAACTTGTATAGTTCAATAGACAAGTATGTCCGCTTTGCCCCCTCTTAGGCGCCCCTTGTGAAAGTGCAATGACAATCTTGAGCCGTTCCGAGATCGAGCCCGCCGGCGGCGTCGCGCTGTGGCGCCAGATCGCCGACGCCATCCGCCTCGACATCATCGGCGGCAAGCTCGAGAGCGGCGACAAGCTCGAGGGCGAGCTGCTCCTCGCCGCGCGCTTCGGCGTCAACCGCCACACCGTGCGCCGCGCCATCGCCGTGCTGATCGAGGAAGGCGTGCTGCGCGCCGAGCACGGCCGCGGCACCTTCGTGCTCGAGGCGCGGCGGCTGAGCTACCCGATCGGCCGGCGCACGCGCTTCTCGGAGAACCTCGCCGCGCAGGCGCATGGCGGCGAGCGCCTGCTGCTGTCGAGCCGCATCGAGCGCGCCTCCGCCCGGGTCGCGGCCCGCCTCGCGCTCAAGCCGGGAACGCGCGTGCTCCGCCAGGAAACCGTCTCCTTCGCCGGCGGCCGCCCCCTGGTCCGGGCCACCGGCTGGCTGCCCGAAGCCCGCTTCGCGGGCTTCGACGCGGCCTATCTCGAAGCCGGCTCAGTCACCGCCGCGCTGAAACGCTACGGCATCGACGACTACTTCCGCGGCGACCACCAGCATCTCCGCCCGCCACGCCACCACCGAGGAAGCCCAGGCGCTGAAGCTCGCGCCGGGCTCGATCGTCCTCGTCTCGGACGGCGTCGACGTCGACGCCGACGGGCACCCCGATCCACGCCATGCTCAGCCGCTTTCCCGGCGGACCGGCTGGAACTGGTGGTCTGAGATCAGCAGCACGCCGAACACCGGCGAGCATCGTCAGGTATCCGGCAATGCCCGCCATCCTGACCTTCCAGCCCTGCCCCGACTTCATTGCCAGTTGCGCTCGCCTTGAGGTCTGATACGTCATGCTTTTCCTTGACGGGAGCTGGCAGCGCATGTCGAACCGCGAGGCGAAACTTGAGGCGGGCAAGTTTCCGGTCGACGTGCCGCTGGTGCAGCGGCTCGTGGCCCGGCAGTTCCCGCAATGGGCGGACCTCCCCATCAGGCCGGTCGCGATGGACGGCTGGGACAACTGGACCTTCCACCTGGGCGACACGATGAAGGTGCGGCTGCCCTCGGCCGAGGGCTATGCCGAGCAGGCGGCCAAGGAGAGCTACTGGCTGCCGCGCCTCGCTCCCCACCTCCCCGTCGATGTGCCCCAGCCGCTCGCCGTCGGCGAGCCCGACGAAGGCGTTTCCCTGGCTGTGGTCGATCTATCGCTGGATCGACGCCGAGCCGGTGACGCGCAGCATCGACAGGCTCGCGCTGGCGCAGGACGTCGCCAAAATCCTCAACGCCCTGCAGCAGCTCGATACAGCCGGTGCGCCGCCTCCGGGACAGCACAGCTTCCTCCGCGGCGCCGACCCGATGGAGGCCTATGGAGCCGATGCCCGCGGCTATGTCGATGCCCTCGAGGGCGTCATCGACACCCGGGCCGCCCATGCCGTGCTCGACTGCGCGGCGCAATCGCAGATGACCAAGCCGGTCTGGGCGCATGGGGATATCGCGGTGGGAAATCTCCTCGCCCGCGACGGCCGGCTTGCCGCGCTGATCGATTTCGGCTGCTGCGCCGCGGGCGATCCGTCCTGCGACCTGGTGCTCGCCTGGGTCTTCCTCGAGGGCGAAAGCCGCGCCGCGTTCCGCTCGCTGGTCGCGGTGGACGAGGCGACCTGGGCGCGCGGCCGCGCCTGGGCCTTGTGGAAAGCGGCGCTGCTCGCCTCGACCAACCAGATCGTCCACCCCGACGAGAACCCGCCCCTCAAGGTGATCGCGGCGGTCATCGCCGACCACCGCGAGCACCGGTGAAGGCCTAGTCGATCGCTTCCACCCCGTCCCGCTTCAATAGCTCGATGCGGTCCTTCATCGCCTTGAGCTGTTCGGCGGGATGGCCCTGCCACTCCTCGACCTCGCCGACGACCCGCAGCGGCTGCTGCGAGCGGTAGGACTTCGTCGGGTTGCCGGGAAATTTCTTGTCGGTGAGGTTGGGGTCGTCGACATACGGGCCGGTGGGGTCGACGACATAGATCCGCCCCGGGCCGGCCCCGACCGCCAGCTCCGCCCCCCAGATCGCCGCGTCGAGCGTCGCGGAGAAATAGACCCAGGACGCCTTCTTCCGCTGCCCGTAGTTCGAGCTGTACCCGGCCGAGATCATGTCCCCCACCGCCAGCGCCGCCCGTGTCCCGTGGTAGAACGGCCCTGCGTTGCCTCCGTCCGCCATCCATCGCTCCCTTGGCTTGATCAGCGCCCGGATACTAGGCGAGCACCCGGGGCTTGAAACAAGCCCGTAGCGCACCCCAGATACTGGGTGGCGAACACTCCCGTCGTCGCCCGCTCTCTCCCCTATTCGTCGCCAAGCTCCGCCGGCACGCAGGTCGCGGTTGCCAGGCCCACGTAGGAAAATTACACGGAACTCCGCATTGTTCGCATAGGGTGCACGGCTCGCTTGACAGTAAAAGTAGCTTAGTTACAGACTGCCGCCACGCCGCCCACCGAGTGGGACAAGCGGTGTGCGGAGGGCCGGATGGCCGACAGGGTGCATGTGCTGGTGATGGGGTCGAGGAACGTGGGCAAGTCCCGTGCCGCCCCCTCTACGCGCAGCCACGGCCTCGTCATCGTCGGCTTGCGGCGCACCATCCGCTCCATGGCACACCCCGCAGAACCCGCCTGAGCCGCCGCCGCCGAGCGCCGCACCCCCCGGAGAGACCCCAGTTGAGCATGTCTGGAACCCAGCCCGTCTATGACCTCGTCCTCAAGGGCGGCCGCGTCATCGATCCCCGCAACGGCGTCGACGGCCGCATGGACGTCGCCATCAAGGGCGGCAGGATCGCCGCGGTGGCGCCGAGCATCGATGCCGGCACCGCCCGCACCCGCGACGTCGCCGGCTCGATCGTGGCGCCGGGGCTCATCGACATCCACACCCACGTCTACCACAAGGCGACATCGCTCAGCGTCGACCCGGGCTTCATCGCCCGCCGCTCCGCCTGCACGACGCTGGTCGACGCCGGCAGCGCCGGCGCCGGCAACTATGACGGCTTCCGCGACTACGTGATGGCGCACTCGCCCTACCGGATCTTCGCCTACCTCAACATCTCCTTCCCCGGCATCTTCGGCTTCGACAAGGACGTGTCGATCGGCGAGGCCACCATGCGCTCGATGCTGCCGGTGCACCGCTGCGTCGAGAAGATCGAGGCCAATCGCGACCGCATCGTCGGCGTGAAGGTCCGCATCGGCGGCATCGTCACCGGCGACCTCGGCCTCGGCGCCCTGCAGCTGGCGCTCGAAGCGGCCGAGGCCGTCGACCTGCCGCTGATGACCCATATCGGCCACCCGCCGCCGAGCTATTCCGACGTCGTCGACATGCTGCGCCCCGGCGACATCCTCACCCATTGCTACCGCCCCGACCCCAACTCGGCGATCGGCGAGGACGGCAAGGTGCTCGATGCGGTGTGGAAGGCGCGCGAGCGCGGCGTGCTGTTCGACATCGCCCACGGCATGGGCGCCTTCGGCTACGACACGGCCGAGGCGGCGCTGCGCGACGGCTTCAAGCCCGACCTCATCTCGTCCGACGTGCATGTGATCGCCGTCGATGGCCCCGGCTACGACATGCTGCACACCATGAGCAAGCTGCTCAATTGCGGGCTGACGCTGGCCGAGGTCATCGACATGTCGACCAGCCGCCCGGCCCTCGCCATCCAGCGCCCGGAGCTCGGCCATCTCGGCGTCGGCGCGCCGGCGGACATCACCGTGCTGCAGGAGTTCGACAGCAACTACGTGTTCGAGGACGTGGTCGGCACCCGCCGCCAGGGCTCCACCCTGCTGCAGCCCGTCGCCGTCTATCTCGACGGGCGCGAGATGGAAGTCAGCCGCCGGCCGTTCGAGGAGGCGTTCCTCCTCGGCAGCCACCACCACCACTGAGAGCCGGAGGACACCATGAGCAAGACGTTTGCGGGCAAGACCATCGCCATCACCGGCGCCTCGGGCGGCATCGGGCAGTGGCTCTGCCGGTTCTTCGGCGAGGAGGGCGCGACCATCGCCGCCCTCGATCTCAGCGACAAGGTGCTCGCCCTGCCCGAGACGCTCGGGCAGGGAGGGCATCACCGTCAAGGCGGCGACCGCCGACGTCGCCGACACGGCGGCCGTGCAGCGCGCCTTCGAGAGCTTCGGCGAGGTGCACATCCTCATCAACAATGCCGGCATCTCCCGCTACACCACGCTGGCCAACACCAGCCCGGCGGCCTGGCAGGAGGATGTCGCGACCAACCTCGACGGCGCCTATACCTGCGCCCACGCGGTCCTGCCGCAGATGGTCGAGCGGCGGAGCGGCAACATCGTCAATGTCGGCTCGGTGAACGGCCTCTCGGCGCTCGGCGATCCGGCCTATAGCGCCGCCAAGGCGGGACTGATCTCGATGACCCGCTCGCTGGCCCAGGAGTATGGCCGCTACGGCATCCGCGCCAACATCGTGCTGCCCGGCACGGTGCGCACCCCGATCTGGGACGAGCGCAAGGCCAAGGACCCGAACGTGCTGAAGACCCTCGAGCGCTGGTATCCGCTCGGCCGCATCGTCGAGCCGGACGAGGTGGCGCGCGTCATCGCCTTCCTCGCCTCGGACCTCGCGAGCGCCGTCACCGGCGCGGCGATCCCGGTCGATTGCGGGCTCACCTCCGGCAACATCGTGATGGCGCGGGAGCTGACGCTCGAAGACTTCTGAAGGCGCCTATTCCGCCCTGAGCTGCAGCGCGCCGACCACCCGGTCGGCCATGTGCACGCAGCGCTCGCCGTCGAAGGGGAAGAGCAGCGGAAAGGCGCCGCTCAGCCGCTCCTCGATGGCGGCCCGCATCAGCTTGCGCGCCCGGTGCAACCGGGTGCGGACCGTCTCTTGCCTTGATCGAGAGATAGGACGCGGTCTCCTCGACGCTCAGCCCCTCGACGTCGCGCAGCACGAACACGGCGCGGAAGTGGGGCGGCAGGTGATCGACGGCCTGTTCGAGGAATTCCCTCACTTCTTGCCGGCCCATCTCGGACTCCGGGTTGGCTTGTGGCTGGAGCATCGGGAACTGGATGATCTGCGCGCTGGTGGCGCCCTCGATATCGACCTGCTCGAGCTCGGTCGTCGGCCGCCGCCGCCGCAGCCGGCTGATCGCCTCGTTGGCCGCGATCCGCGACAGCCAGGTGGAAAGCTGCGCCTCCTCGCGGAAATCGCCGAGGTGGGTGAAGGCGCTGATATAGCTCGCCTGCACCACGTCCTCGGCCTCGGCATCGTCACCGACGATCGCCCGCGCCACCCGGAAGAGGCGCTGGTTGTGCCGCTTGATGATCGACCTGATCGCCGCCTCCTCGCCCTCGCGGGCCAGCGCCACCAGCGCATTGTCCGAGGCGCCCTCGAGCTCTTTCCGTAACGCCGACCTGTTGACCATTGCCTGTGTCATCAAACCCTCCGCCCGCTGTCAGGGCGAGACGACGAGCGTACCCGTCATCCCCGGATGGAACTTGCAGAAGAAATCGATATTGCCGGCCGCCCCGACAACCATGCTCGCCGATGATTTGGCGGGCAGGTCCACGTCGAAGCTGTCGTCGTTCGCGGTGGCGGAATGGCGGAAGATGTCGTCATTCCGCCAGGTGATGGTATCGCCCGGATGCACTTCGGCCGGCACCGGCCCGAATGCCATGTCGTCCAGCACGATGACGTACTCCGCCGCCGTTGAACCCAGCCCGCTCGCCAGCGCGAGCAGGCTCCCGCATACCACGATCCCGGCGATGCGCCGAAAGGCTCGCATCGGCTTCACGTCACTTGAACTTCTCGGCGAGCATCTCGGCATGGTTCTGGTGCTCGGTGAAGAGCTTGAGCCCGGTCTCGAGCAGCGCCTTCAGCTCGGCGTTCTGCGCCGCCGGGATCAGCACCGTGCTCAGCGCCGAATTGACGGTCGCGTGATAGGCCACCTCGTTGTCGACATAGGCCTTGTCGAACGCCGCGCCCATCGAGCTTGCCGAGTTCGGCGAGCTTGGCGGCAGCCTGGTCCGACAGCGACTTGCTGGTCGGGTTGTCCTCGGGCGTCACGCCGAGCTTGCCGACCAGCGCCAGCGCCTGGTCGTTCACCGCCTTGTGGTCCGATACCATGAGATTGGCGAAGGCGATGACGTCGGCATTCTTGCTCTTCTCGAGCGCCTGCTGCGCCGCGGCGATGTCGATCTGCCCCGCCGTGTACGCGATATGGGCGATCTGCGGATCGGTCGGCGCATCCGCCGCCATCACCGCGCCGCTCGTGCCCAGGACCAAAAGCGCCGCCAATATCGCATGTCTGATCATTTCCGTTCTCCATGGTGCGAGGCGCAACGACCGGCCCGCTCATCCAATGGAGGCAGCACGAACGGAAATGTTCCCGCCCCCGCCCCTTGTGAGGAGGGACCGAGGTTGGCGGCGGCCAACCCCTATCCGGCCTTTCTCGGAGCGCCCGGGATGCGCGCCAGCATGCCGCCGTCGACGCGTACCGTCTCCCCGGTCATGAACGACGCCTTGTCCGAGAGGAGGAAGGCGATCACCTCGGCGATCTCGCGCGGCTGGGCGCGGTGGCCGAGCGGATGCATGGCGTCGATCTCCTCGTCCAGCGCCTCGGGGTTCGGGTCGAGATTGATGGCCCAGCGCAGCATCGGCGTCTCGACCGAGCCCGGCGCGACGCCGAGCACCCGGACGCCGTTCGCCGCCTCGTCCATCGCCATGCCGGTGACCAGCCCGATCAGCCCGTGCTTGGAGACGACATAGGCCAGCGCGCCCTTCTGCGCCGCCATTCCCTGCACCGAGGCGGTGAGGACGATCACCCCCCGGTTGCGCCGCAGCTCCGGCATCGCCGCCTTGGCGACATAGAAGCCGCCGGTGAGGTTGGTCTCGAGCGTCTGCGCCCAGAGCTCCGGCGTGGTGCTGACCGCATCGCCATAGGTCTGGATGCCGGCATTGTGCGACACGCCCCCGAGCCCGCCGAAGCGCTCGACCGCGAGCCGCACCGCGTCCTCGCAGTCGGCGAGATTGGTGACCGAACCGACCTTGGTCACGTGCCTGCCACCCAGCTCGCGCGCCGTCGCCTCGAGCTTCTCGCCGTCGCGATCGAACAGCACCAGCTCCCGACCCTCGGCCGTCAGCACCTCGGCGACCGCCCGCCCGATCCCCATCGCGGCGCCGGTCACCAGCACGGTGTTGGACCTGTTCCTGCTTGTTGCCTGGCTCAACGATCGTTCTCCTTGCCAAATGTGACCGTGGCCTCCAGGCCCACTCGCCCCTACGGCCTGAACTCGTTCGCCGCAATCGAGGCCGGCCGCATCTCGATCGAGAAGCCCGGCGCCTTGGGCGGCATGTAGGCCGCGTTCTCGATCACGCAGGGCTCGAGGAAGTGCTCGTGCAGGTGGTCGACATACTCGATCACCCGCCCCTCCTTGGTCCCCGACACCACCAGATAGTCGATCATCGAGAGGTGCTGCACATACTCGCAGAGCCCGACGCCGCCGGCATGCGGCCAGACCGGCAGCCCGTACTTCGCCGCCATCAGCAGCACCGCCAGCACCTCGTTGAGCCCGCCGATGCGGCAGGCGTCGATCTGCACGATGTCGATCGCGCCTTCCTTGATGAACTGCTTGAACAGGATGCGGTTCTGGCACATCTCGCCGGTCGCGACCTTCACCGGCGCCACCGCCTCGCGGATCGCCTTGTGCCCGGCGACGTCGTCGGGGCTGGTCGGCTCCTCGATGAAATAGGGCTGGAAGCGCTTCAGCGCATTCACCCACTCGATCGCCTGGCCCACCTCCCACACCTGGTTGGCGTCGATCATCAGGTAGCGGTCCGGCCCCATGATCCGCCGCACGATCTCGAGCCGCCGGATGTCGTCCTCGAGGTCGCGCCCGACCTTCATCTTGATGTGGTTGAAGCCCAGCGTCCACCGCCTCGCCGGCGAGCCGGCGCCAGCTTCTCGTTCGAGTAGCCCAGCCACCCGGCCGACGTCGTGTAGCAGGGGTAGCCGTTCGCCTCGAGCTCGGCGATCCGCTCCGCCTTCCCCGCCTCCGCCCGCGTGAAGATCGCCAGCGCCTCCTCCGGCGTGATGGCGTCCGTCAGGTAGCGGAAGTCGATGATCGAGACGAGCTGCGCCGGCGTCATGTCGGCGACGTAGCGCCAGACCGGCTTGCCGGCGCGCTTCGCCATGAGGTCCCAGACGGCATTGACGATGGCGCCCGTCGCAAGGTGCATCGCCCCCTTGTCCGGCCCGATCCAGCGCAGCTGGCTGTCGCCGGTCACATGCCGCCAGAAGCGCCCCGGGTTCTCCTCGATCCAGTCGAGCTCGAGCCCGACGACCAGCGGCGCCAGCGCCTCGATCGCCTTCACCACCACCTCGTTGCCGCGCCCGATGGTGAAGGTCAGCCCATGGCCCTCCGGCCCGCCATCCGTGCCGAGAATGACATAGGCCGCCGAATAGTCGGGATCGGGATTCATCGCATCGGAGCCGTCGAGGCTCTGCGAGGTCGGAAAGCGCAGGTCGTGCGTCTTGAGCGAGGTGATCTGCATCGGTCAGCTGTGGCTCGAGTGGCTGCCTTCGACCGTCATCCGCTTGATCGCCTCGAAGTCCCAGGCGATGCCGAGGCCCGGCTGCGACGAGGGGATGGCGCGGCCGTCGCGGATGGTCATCCGCTCCGTGGTCAGTTCGTCGAGCTGCGGAATGTACTCGACCCAGCGCGCGTTCGGAACCGCCGCGCAGAGCCCCACATGCAGCTCCATCAGGAAATGCGGGCAGACCGCGATGTTGAACGCCTCCGCCATGTGCGCCACCTTCAGCCACGGCGTGATGCCGCCGATCCGCCCGACGTCCACCTGCACGATCGAGCAGGCGTGCCGCTCGAGATACTCGCGGAAATGCATCGCCGAATAGAGGCTCTCGCCGATCGCGATCGGGATCGAGGTGCTCTCCACCAGCCGCGAGTGGCCCGAGATGTCCTCGGCGGTCAGCGGCTCCTCGAACCAGCCGATGTCGAGCGGCTCATAGGCCCGCGCCCGCCTTATCGCCTCGTCGACATTGAAGCGCTGGTTGGCGTCGGTGAAGATCTCGAAGCCCGGCCCCACCGCCTCGCGCACCGTCGCGATGCGCCGCACGTCCTCGTGGATCGGCCGCCCGACCTTCAGCTTGCAGCCGCCGAACCCCTCCGCCTTGGCCCTCAGCGCATCCTCGACCAGCGC
Organism: uncultured Alphaproteobacteria bacterium; assembly: GCA_963708965.1. Taxonomy (GTDB): domain Bacteria; phylum Pseudomonadota; class Alphaproteobacteria; order Rhizobiales; family Devosiaceae; genus Devosia_A. Next base: position 216,936 of record CAVPUP010000010.1, read on the forward strand.
CGCTTCCTCGAGATGCAGCCAGCCGCCCTCGGTGGTGTAGAGCGGGATCGACTCCTGCGCCCCGCCGGCCAGCAGGTGCAGCGGCAGCCCCAGCTTTCTCGCCTTCAGGTCCCACAGCGCGGTGTCGATCGCCGCCAGCGCGATCGAGGTGATGGCCCCGGTGGTCGTCGCATGGGTCAGGAACAGCAGGTCGCGCCAGATGCGCTCGATCTCCATCGCCTCGCGGCCGATGATCGCCGGCACCAGCGTGCGCTTGAGCAGTTCGATCACCGAGTGCCCGCCGGTCCCGATCGTGTAGCTGTAGCCGGTCCCGGTCACGCCGTCGGCATCGGTGATGCGGACGATCGGCGTCTCCTGCGACACGAAGGACTGGATCGCGTCGACCCGCTTCACCTTGGGCTTGAGGTCGACCATCAAGACGTCGACGCGGGTGATCCTGCTCATACTAGGCTCTTTCCAGTGTAGTGACGTGCATCGGCCTATCCCTTCACCCCACCGAAGGTGAGGCCGGCGATCAGGTGCTTCTGCACGATGAAGGTGAGGACCAGCGCCGGCACGATGATCAGCACCGCCATGGCGCTCATCCCGGTCCAGTCCACGGTGAACTGCGCGGTGAAATCCATCAGCCCGACGGGCATGGTCTTGCTGGCCGTGGTCCGCGTCAGCTGGCTCGCCAGCGCATATTCGTTCCACGAGGTGAGGAAGGCGAAGATCGCCGCCGAGGCGAGGCCGGACTTCGCCAGCGGGAACTCCACCTTCCAGAACGCCTGCCAGCGGGTGCAGCCGTCGATCTGCGCCGCTTCGCTGAGCTCGGCCGGGATCTGCCGGAAGAAGCCGTCGGTCAGCCAGATGGTGAAGGGGATGTTGATCGCCATGTAGACGAGGATCAGCCCGAAGCTGGTGTCGATGATGCCGAGCCGCGCCCAGAGGATGAACAGCGGCAGGCTGAGCGCCACGCCCGGCACCGTGCGGCTCAGCATGAAGCCGAGGAACAGCGCCCCCTTCGCCCGGAAGCTGAAGCGCGCGAAGGCATAGCCGCCCATCATGCCGACGGCGATGGCGACGGCGGTCGAGGTGAGCGAGATCACCAGCGAGTTGACGAAATAGTTGCCGACCGGCAGCCCCTGCTGCGTCGGCAGCAGCCCGAAGATGCCGAGGAAATTGTGCAGCGTCAGGTTCTGCGGGATCCACACCGGCGGCCGCGCCAGCACCTCGATGTTCGGCCGGAAGGCGGTCAGCACCACCCAGGCGCCCGGCAGCACCAGGATGAGCCATGGCGATGAACACGCCGAGCCGGATCAGCCAGCGCTGCGAGGGCCTTCTCGATGCTCCGGGCCGGCCTCACTGCGCCCCTCCCATGAAGGCGCGGGCCGAAACGAGCTTGCGATAGAAATAGAAGGTGAAGACGATCGACAGGAGGATCGAGACGTACCCCATGGCATTGGCCATGCCCATCTGGCTGTTCTGGTAGCCGGTGCGCGTCATCAGCGTCCACAGCAGCTCGGTGCGCCCCGCCGGCCCGCCATTGGTCATGATGCGGACCATGTCATAGGCCCGCGCCACGTCGAGCGAGCGGATGGTCATGGCGATGTAGATGAAGGGCATGAGGAACGGCAGCGTGATGTGCCAGAACACCTGCCACGCATTGCAGCCATCGACCTTCGCCGCCTCGATCGGATCGTTCGGCAGCGCCATCAGCCCGGCCAGCAGCAGGATCGCGAACACCGAGGTCGACATCCACACCTCGGCGATGACGATGGTGATCGGCGCCAGCGTGCCGTCGACCAGCCACGGGATCGGCGCCGAGATCAGGCCGCAGGTCGAACAGCGCATTGTTCACCAGCCCCACGGCGTCGTTGAACAGGTACTTGAACTGGAAGCCGACGAGGATCGGCGAGAACATCATCGGGAACATCATGATGGTCCGCAGCATGCGCTGCCCGTAGGTGACCTTGTTGACCAGCAGCGCCAGCCCCAGCCCCAGCACCATCTCGAGGTTGAGCGCGACGGTGATGAACCCCACCGTGCGCAGGAAGGCCCACCAGAACTCCTCGTTGCCGAGCAGCCGCTGGTAGTTCCTCAGCCCGACGAACTGGAACAGCGTCGCGGGCTTGGTCAGGTTGTAGGCGGTGAAGCTGGTCCAGAACGACACCAGCAGCGGCACCAGCACCACCGCCAGGATCACGATGATCGCCGGCAACAGCAGCAGGTAGGGAGTGGCGCGCGGTGATCGGAGGACGTTCATGCGTATTCCGTGTTGAGGTGGAGACGGCCCCCTCCCGACCTCCCCCATGAAGGGGGAGGTGAAGAGGAGGCCAGGCTCGGCGCGGAACGGCACCCTCCCCTTTATGGGGAGGGCTGGGGAGGGGCCGTCTCAGCCGACACCAGTCAGCCGAGACGGCAGCCCGAGCCCTACTGCAGCAACCCCGCGTCCTGCATGATTGTCGTCGCCTCCGCGACCGCGCCGTCGAGCGCCTCCTGCGGCGTCTTCTCGCCCACGATGGCCTTCTGCAGCGCCGGCCAGATCACGTTCGACACCTCGATCCACTGCGGGATCAGCGGCGGCGTCCGCGCATCGGCGAGCGAGGCCTGCCAGGCGGTGAACATCTCGGCCATCTGCGGCTTGCCGTTGTCGGCGAACCACGTCTTGACCTCGTCGAAGGTCTTCGTGCGCGTCGGCAGGTTCCCCGCCTCGGCTTCCATCATCTCGCTGTCGTCATTGGTCATGAACACGGCGAACGAGACGCCGGCCGGCTTGTTGTCGCAGGCCTGCGGTGACCGAGAACGAGTGCGAGCCCGACCAGCCGCCGCGCTTGCCGGAGGTGCCGACCGGGGCCGTCGCGAAACCGACGTCGTCGGCGATCTTCGAGGCGGTCGGATCGGTGTAGAAGCCGGCAAAGCCCGGCCAGTCGAGGTCGATGGCGAGCTGCCCGGCGGCCATGGCCTGGCCGATGTCGTCCCAGGTGTAGTTCACCGTGCCGGCGGGAACGGCCTTGGCGTCATAGATGTCCTTGAACCACTGCACCGCGGCGACGCCCGCCTCGGAGTTGAAGATCGGCTTCCAGTTCTCGTCGAAGATGTCGCCGCCATTGGCGCGCAGGATCTCCATGAAGCGGCCGGTCATGCCCTCGTCCTTGCCGGCGAAGGCGGTGCCGTAGAGGTTGGGCGGATCGGCGAAGAAGATCACCTGCTGCTTGAACTCGTCGAAGGTCTTGGGCGGCGCGAGATCGGCGCCGTACTTCTCCTTGTAGGCCGCCTGCTTGGCGGGATCGGCGTAGAGCGACTTGCGATAGTAGATGTTGGAGACGTCGGTGACGCGCGGCAGCTGCACCAGCCGCCCGTCGACCATCGCCGACTGCAGCGTCCCCGGCACGTACTTGTCGAGCTCGGACTGCGGGATGACTTCCTTGAGGTCGATGTAGAGATCGCCGTATTGCGGCGCGAAGCTGGTGTGGTTCGAGCCCACGCACCAGGTGATCGAGCCCGAGGCGATGTCCTGCTTGATCTCGCGGTCGAGATCGAAGTGGTTCTTGCTCGAGACGATCTCCACCTTGGCGCCGGTCAGCGCCTCCCATTCGGGAATGCGGGTGTAGAGCTTTTCGTACTGGGTACCGCCGATCAGCTTCACCTTGAGCGTGTAGCCGGGAAACTTGCCGTAATCGAAATCCTGCGCCGATGCCGCGCCGCCCAGGATGAGCGCCGCGCACGACGCCATCAGCGCCGTTATCAGATGCTTTCTCATGACCTTCTCCCTCAGACGATCCACATGCCCTCCGATCGGGCTTGATCTTGCATATGTGAAAAGTCTATTCGTAGGTAAGCATGATGGCCGCCGCTCGTCAATCTCGGCCGGCGGCGCCTGGGGGAGGAAACGTGGGCACTACGGACGACCTCGACCGCTATCGGGCGCCGGCGCTGGACAAGGGTCTCGACATCCTCGAACTGCTGGCCGCGACCGACGAGGGGCTGAGCCAGGCCGAGATCGCCAAGGCGCTCGAGCGCACGCCCAACGAGATCTACCGCATGCTCGACCGGCTGGTGCGCCGCGCCTATGTCCGGCGTACCAATGGCGATCGCTACGAGCTGACGCTGAAGCTCTTCGAGCTGGCGCACATGACCCCGCCGGTGCGCGCGCCTCGTCAGCCAGGCGATGCCGCTGCTCCGCACCTTCGCCCGCGACGCCCAGCAGGCCGTGCACCTCGTCATCTACGACCGCAACGTGCTGGTGGTGGTCGCCCAGGTCGACAGCCCCGGCTACTGGAACGTCTCGGTGCGCGTCGGCTCGCGCATCGGGCTCATCAACACCGGCTCCGGCCACGTCTTCCTCGCCTATGCCTCCCCCGAGGAGCGCGCGCTGATGCTCGAGGACCCGGTGACCCGGAGGGCCGAGGCGCTGGCGCCCGGGCTGGAGGAGCGGCTCGACGGCGGTGCGGGAGCAGGGTTTCGAGCGCATGCAGAGCCAGCAGATCGCCGGCGTCACCAACCTCTCGGTGCCGATCTTCGGTCCGCTCGGCAGTGTCATCGCGGCGCTCACCTGTCCCTATACCGACCGGCTCGACGCCAATGACGCGCCCGCCGTCGACGCGGCGCTCGAGCTGCTGATCAACTATCGGCCGCGAGGTGACCGAGCGTCATCGCGTCGGCAACCAGTGAGGGGGAAAGCATGCGGATCGTCGATACCCACCTGCACCTCGTCTATCTCGACCGCTTCTCCTACCCCTGGCTCGAGGGCGCCCCGCCCCTCAACCGGCAATGGACCGCCGAAGCCTATTTCGCCGAAGCGGCAAGGCTGGGCATCGAGACGGCGCTCCACATGGAGGTCGACGTCGCCGAGGCCGACATGGAGGCCGAGACCCGCTTCGTCCTCGGACTCGATCCGCGGATCGGCGGCGCCATCGCCTCGGGACGACCCGAAAGCCCGGATTTCCCCGCCTATCTCGATCGCATCGCCGCCATCGACGGCGTGAAGGGCATCCGCCGCATCCTCCACACTTCGCCCGACGAGCTGAGCCAGTCGCCCCTCTTCGCCGAGAACCTCAGGCGCCTCGCCGACAAGAACCTGCCCTTCGACCTCTGCGTCCTCGCCCGGCAGCTGCCGGTCGGCCGCGCGCTCGTCGCCAAATGCCCCGACGTGCAGTTCGTGCTCGATCATTGCGGCGTGCCGGATGTCGCCGGCCGCGCGCTCGACCCCTGGCGCGCCGACATCAAGGCGCTGGCCGAGCTGCCCAATGTCGCCGCCAAGATCTCCGGCGTCGTCGCCTACGCCAAGCCGGACTGGACCGTCGAGGACCTGCGCCCCTTCGTCGAGCACGTCATCGAGTGCTTCGGCTGGGACCGCGTCGTCTGGGGCTCCGACCACCCGGTCTGCACCCTCACCGCCGACCTCACCCGCTGGGTCGAGGCGATCAAGGCCATCGTCGCCGGCGCCAGCCGAGGACGAGCAGGCGCGGCTATTCCATCGCAACGCCGAACGCATTTACCGGCTCTAGGGAGGATCAGATGAAGCGTTACGGATCGATCATCGGGCTGAAGCCCGAGGCCATCGCCGAATACAAGCGCCTGCACGCCGCCGTCTGGCCCGACGTGCTGAAGCAGATCGCCCGCTCCAACATCCGGAACTACTCGATCTTCCTCAAGGAGCCGGAGAACCTGATGTTCGCCTATTTCGAGTACCACGGCACCGACTACGACGCCGACATGGCCGCCATGGCCGCCGATCCCCGCACGCAGGAATGGTGGGCCGTCTGCATGCCGCTGCAGGCGCCGCTCGAGAGCCGCAAGGAAGGCGAGTGGTGGGCCGACATGGAAGAGGTCTTCCACACCGACTGACGCTGCACGGGAGGAGCGTCAATGAGCATCGACGTCAGCGTGCTGCGCCAGTCCTGGCCGCTGCCCAGCGCACCAAGACCGATCGTCATCATCGGCGCCGGCGGCATCGTCGACGACGCGCACCTGCCCGCCTATCGCCTCGCCAACCTGCCGGTCGCCGGCCTCTACGACATCGATCCGGAGCGGGCGCAGAAGCTCGCCGCCAAGTGGGACACCCGCGCCTTCGCGACGCTCGAAGAGGCCATCGCCACCCCCGACGCGGTCTACGATCTCGCCCTGCCCCCCGGCGCGCATCTCGACGTCCTGCCCCGCCTGCCCGACGGCGCCACGGTGCTGCTGCAGAAGCCGATGGGGCGCGACCTCGCCGAAGCGACCGCCATCCTGAAACTCGCCCGCGCACAAGCAGCTCAAGGCCGCGGTCAACTTCCAGCTCCGCTTCTCGCCGATGCTGCTGGCGGTCGCCGATGCGGTGCAGCGCGGCTGGCTCGGCCGGCTGATCGATGTCGAGGTGCATCTCAACCTCGTGACCCCCTGGCACCTCTTCCCCTTCCTCAAGGGCATGCCGCGGGTCGAGATCGCGGTGCACTCGATCCACTATCTCGACACCGATCCGCGCCCTGCTCGGCAACCCGACCGGCGTCCACGCCCGCACCCTCGGCCACCCCTCGACCGAGCTGGCGCAGACCCGCACCTCGGCGCTGTTCGATTTCGCGCCCGACCAGCGGGTGCACCTTCTCGATCAACCACAACCACGATTTCGGCCGCCGCTTCCAGGATGCGAGCTTCCGCTTCGAGGGCACCGACGGCGCCGCCATGGTGAAGCTCGGCCTGCTGCTCAACTATCCCGAGGGCGAGCCGGACGAACTCTGGATCACCCGGCGCGGCGAGGACTGGACCCAGGTGCCACTGCAGGGCCGCTGGTTCCCGCATGCCTTCATCGGCACCATGAGCAACCTGCAGCGCTACGCCGCCGGCGAGGACGACGACGCTCGTCACCTCGGTCGAGGACGCCTGGCACACCATGGCGCTCGCCGAGGCCGCGTTCGAATCCGCGGCACGACCCGCCACTCCCGTAAAGGCCACCCCATGACCGAGTTCACCCCCACGGTCGGCGTCCACTCGACCAATCCCGCGACCATGCCGCCCGAGCATGCCCGCCTGCCGGTCTGGAACGCCGAGAACTGGTTCTACGAGGACTTGGCAGGTCGGCCACAAGATCCGCTCGCTGCGCCGCACGATCTCGGAAGGCGAGAGCCATGCAGTTCAACACGCTGGTGCTCGACATGCACCCCTATGTCGCCGGACCAGATGTTCGCCGAGACCGAGGGCATGTTCGGCAAGCGGCTGGTCGCCGGCGCCTTCGTCTTCTCGGCCGGGCTCGGGCTGGTCGCCACCAACTGCGTCAACGCCTTCTCCTATGGCTACGACAAGCTGCGCTTCATCAAGCCGATCTTCATCGGCGACACCATCTACACGATCCGCACCAACCTCGAGAAACGCCCGAAATACAAGGAGCTGGGCCTGATCCGCGCCAGCTACGAGGTGTTCAAGGGCGAGGGCGAGCTGGTGCTCTATTGCGAGCATCTGCAGACGGTGAAGTACCGCAACCCCGCCGACTTCGTCGGCAAGACCGAGAAATAGACGATGCCGGCAGCAGCCGAATTGCCGCTCGCCGGCCTCGTCGTCGTCGACATGAGCCAGTTCCTGTCCGGGCCCTATGCCTCGCTGCGGCTGCTCGATCTCGGCGCCCGCGTCATCAAGATCGAGCGCCCGGATGGCGGCGACCTGTCGCGCCGGCTCTATCTCAGCGACACCGAGATCGGCGGCGATTCCACCATCTTCCACGCCATCAACCGCGCGCAAGGAAAGCCTCGCGCTCGACCTCAAGAACCCGGCCGATCTCGCCGCGCTGCAGAAGCTGCTGGCCAAGGCCGACGTGCTGATCCAGAATTTCCGCCCCGGCGTCATCGAGCGGCTCGGCCTCGACTACGAGGCGGTCAAGGCGATCAACCCGCGGCTCGTCTATGCCTCGATCACCGGCTATGGCGAGGAAGGCCCATGGGTGCAAGCGGCCCGGGCCAGGACCTGCTGGCGCAGGCGCGCTCCGGCGTGATGTGGCTCAATGGCGACGAGGACCAGGGACCGGTGCCGTTCGGGCTCGCCATCGGCGACATGCTGGCCGGCGCCGCCGTGCGCGCAAGGGCATCCTCGCCGCGCTGGTGCGGCGCGGCATCACCGGCCAGGGCGCGCATGTCGAGACCAGCCTGCTCGAAGCGCTGGTCGATTTCCAGTTCGAGGTGCTGACCACGCATCTCAACGACGGCCGCCGCCTGCCGAAGCGCTCGGAGTTCCGCTCGCGCGCACGCCTATCTCTCGGCGCCCTACGGCGTCTATCCGACCACGGACGGCTACCTCGCCATCGCCATGACGCCGATCGGCAAGCTCGCCGACCTGCTCGAGCTCGACGCGCTCGCCCCCTATCGCGACGATCCCAAGAGCTGGTTCACGCGCGCGCGACGCGATCAAGCGCATCATCGCCGAGCGGCTCGCCACCGGCACCATCGACGCACTGGCTCGCCATGCTCGAGCCGGCCGACATCTGGTGCGCCAAGGTGCTGACTGGCCCGAGCTGATGGCCAGCGAGGGCTTCAAGGCGCTCGACATGCTGCAGACGGTGACGCGCGAGGACGATGTCTCGATCCTCACCACCCGCTCGCCGCTGCGCATCGATGGCCACCGCGCCGCAAGGCCGACCGCGCCGCGCCGCGCATCGGCGAGCACAGCGCCGCGATCCGCGCGGAGTTCGGCCTGTGACCACGCTCAAGGGCATGACCTGGAGCCATCCGCGCGGCTACGACCCGATGGTGGCGACTGCTCAGCGCATGTGGCGGAGAAGACCGGCGTCGCCATCGAGTGGGACAAGCGCTCGCTGCAGGATTTCGAGTCCTTCCCGGTCGAGGAACTGGCGCGCGCCTACGACCTCATCGTCATCGACCATCCGCATGTCGGCCAGATCACCGCCGAAGAGCTGCCTCGCGCCGCTCGACGTCGCCGGGCCGCGAGGCCGAGCGCGCGGCGCTCGCCGCGGGCTAGCGTCGGCCAGCTCCTATCCGAGCTACACCTGGCACGGCCGGCAATGGGCCTTCCCGATCGATGCGGCGACCCAGGTGCAGGCCTACCGGCCCGACCTGGTGGACGCCGCCGGCACGACTGGAGCGAGCGTGCTCGACCTCGCCCGGCAGGGCAGCGTGCGTGCTGCCGCTGCGGCCGCCGCATTCGCTGATGTGCTTCTACACGCTCGCCGCCAATCTCGGCCAGCCCTGCGCCACCGAGCCCGGGCGACTCTGATCGACGCGGCGACGGGCGCCGACGCCTTCGAGATGCTGCGCCGAACTGGTCGCCGCATCGTCGAGCCGGCCAACTTCGCCATGGACCCGATCGCCGCCTCCGAAGCGATGGCGCGCGCCGGATCGCCGAGGTCGCGCTGATGCCGCTGGTCTACGGCTATGTCAGCTATGCCATGGCAGGCTTCCGGCCGCACCGGCTGAGCCTTCGCCGACATCCCGCCGCCGGCTCCGGCGGCCCGATCGGCTCGGCGCTCGGCGGCACCGGCATCGCCGTCTCGGCCTTCTCGCAGAACCGCGACGCCGCCATCGACTATGCCTATTGGGTCGCCAGCGGCGATGTGCAGCGCGGCGCTCTATGCCGGCTCCGGCGGCCAGCCCGGCCATGCCGCGGCGTGGGAGGACGACGCCGTCAATGCCGCGACCGGCGACTTCTACCGCGCACACGCGCGCAGACGCTCGAGGGCGCCTATGTCCGCCCGCGCCACGACGGCTACATGGCGTTCCAGGAGGCCGCGTCGAAGCGGCTCACTGCCGGCCTGCTCGGTCGCGAGAACGCCGGCCGCCATCCTTGCCGATCTCAACCGCCTGTTCGAGGAGAGCTTCTGATGGAGCGGCCCCGCCACTTCGAGGACTACGTCATCGGCGAGGTCCGCAAGACCATCGGCCGCACCATCACCGAGACCGACTTCGTCGTCCATGCCGGCCACACCGGGGATTTCTTCCCGCACCACATGGACGCCGAGTTCATGAAGGGCTCGGAGTTCGGCCAGCGCATCGCCCACGGCACCATGACCTTCGCCATCGGCATCGGCCTCACCGCCAGCGAGATCAACCCCCTCGCCTTCACCTACGGCTACGAGCGCCTGCGCTTCCCCAAGCCGGTGTTCATCGGCGACACCATCCACACCGAACTGACCATTTCAGCGCTCGATCCGGACCCGAAGCGCCCGCAATACGGGCGCGTCACCGAGCAGGTGCGGGTGCTGAACCAGCGCGGCGAAACGGTGCTGGCCTGCGACCACATCTACCTCGCGCAACGGCGGGGCTAGTGGCCCGACCACGTCCTTCGACGGGCTCAGGACGAGGTCAGTAGCGTTCGTCTTTTCCCACACCCACGGTGTCATTCCCGCGAAAGCGGGAACCTCCGTTTACGGTGCACCCCTGGAAAACAGAGATCCCCACTTCCGCGGGGATGACCCGGTGAAGGAGTGGACCCCTCCGATCTATCAGTGGACCTCATCCTGAGCTTGTCGAAGGACGAGGTCCGCACCTCCACACGCCCCCTACTCGTACACCGTCGTCCCGGTCGAGTGCTTCCGCACCCACTCCCAGTTGATGTTCAGCCCCAGCCCCGGCCCCTCCGGCACCGGCACGCAGCCATTCGCGTCGACCGCGTCCAGGTCGTCCGAGTAGTCGTCCGCATGCACCTGGTGCTGCGACTTCCAGCCCGGCCACCTTCGGGTTCACCAGCCCCAGCTCGTAGTAGTTGGTGTTGCGGATCGCCGCCATGCAGTGGCGCGGCGCGTGGCCGGGCGCGTGGATCTCGAGGTCCATGCCAAAACCCTCGGCGACGTGCGCCAGCTTCATCACCCCGGTGATGCCGCCGTCATAGTCGACGTCGGCGCGCACGAAATCGGTGCCTTCGGCGATCAGGTTGTCGACGCGCAGTTCGATGCCGCGGATGTGCTCGCCCGATCAGGATCGGCGTCCTGATGAACTGCCTGCAGCCGCTTGTGCGCATAGGCCGAGAGGCCGCCATCCTTGTAGGGATCCTCGTACCAGAAGTAGTTGGCCTCGTCGCAGGCCTGGCCCACCTTCAGCGCGTCGCCCCAGTTCTCGTATTCGCAGCCCGGGTCGATCATCAGGTCCATGCCGTCGCCGACGGCCTTCGCGCGTCGCCAGCACCGCCGCCGCCTCGCGCTGGATCGGGCCGTGGCCCCAGCCGTGGATCTTGAACGCGGGATAGCCCATCTCCTTGCACTGCACCGCGAACTCGCCGAACGCCTCCGGGCTGTCGAGCCCGCCGTTCTCGTCGCCGTGGAAGGTCGAGGCATAGGCCGGAAGCTTCTTGCGCCAGCCGCCGAGCAGCTCGTAGACCGGCGCGCCGTAGGCCTTGCCGGCGATGTCCCACAGCGCGCAGTCGATCGGCCCGATGCCGAAGCGGTCGTGCTTGCGCAGCGCGCGCTTCAGGTCGTTCCAGATCTTCTCGCGCTCGAGCGCGTTCTTGCCGATCAGGTACTGCGCCGCCATCGCCACCTGGGCGTAGGAGACGCCGACGCCGCCGGCATACTCGCCGGTGATCCCGCCCTCGGTCTCGATGGTGAGGACATAGTCGGTGAAGTCGACCGTGCCGCCCTTCAGGTAGACGTGGTTGAAGCCGTTGTAGTCGCCGGTCAGGTCCCGCCGCGTCCACTTGTACTGGTGCACGGTCAGGCGCTTGATGCGCAGGTCTTTCACTGCTGTTCCCCCTCGGAGTTGAATGTGTGTGACGATCAGATCCGGTCGCCCGTCTCCGGATCGAAGAGGTTGATCGCGGCGGTATCGACCGCCAGCGTCATGGTGTCGCCGAGCTTCGGCCGGTCGCGCGAGCCGAGCCGCGCCGTCAGCAGCTGGCCGCCGACGCTGAGGATCACCATCGTGTCCGGCCCGGTCGGCTCGACCACGTCGACGATGCCGCGCAGCGTCCCCGGCCCCTCGCCCTTGTGGAAGGTCTCCGGCCGGATGCCGGCCACCACCGTGCTTGCCGACATAGCCGCCGGCGTCCTGCTCGAGCCCCGGCAGCGCCAGCACGTCCTCGCCGTGCCGCAGCCCCAGCCCGTCGTCCAGCCGCTCGAGCGTGCCGTTCAGGAAGTTCATCGTCGGCGAGCCGATGAAGCCGGCGACGAACATGTTGGCCGGCCGCTCGTAGATCGTCTGCGGGTCGGCGATCTGCTGGATCACGCCGCCCTTCATCACCGCCACCTTGGTGCCCAGCGTCATCGCCTCGATCTGGTCGTGCGTGACGTAGACGATGCTGGTGCCCAGCCGGTCGTGCAGCCGCTTGATCTCGGTGCGCATCTCGACCCTGCAGCTTGGCGTCGAGGTTGCTGAGCGGCTCGTCGAACAGGAACAGCTCGGGGTCGCGCACGATGGCGCGGCCCATGGCCACGCGCTGCCGCTGCCCGCCGGAGAGCTGGCCCGGCTTGCGGTCGAGCAGGTGCTCGATCTGCAGCAGCTCCGCCGCCTTCTGCACCGCCGCCTCGCGCTCGCGCGCCGGCGACCTTCCGCATCTCGAGCCCGAAGCCGATGTTCCGGCGCACCGGCATGGTCGGGTAGAGCGCGTAGGACTGGAACACCATGGCGATGTTGCGGTCCTTGGGATGCACGTCGTTGACGTTGCGCTCGCCGATGATGACGTCGCCGCCCGAGCTCGGCTCGAGCCCGGCGATGATCGACGAGCAGCGTGGACTTGCCGCAGCCCGATGGCCCGAGCAGCACCAGGAAGCCGCCGTCCTCGAGCTCGATGTCGATGTTCTTGAGCACCTCGAGCGCGCCGAAGCTCTTGCGGACGCCCTTGATCGATAGTGTGGCCATATCCGGCTAACCCTTGACTGCGCCGGCGGTGATGCCGGCAACCATGACGCGCTGCACGATGGCGAAGAGGATGATGACGGGGAGGATCGAGATCATGCCGCCGGCCGCCAGCATGCCCCAGGGCAGCTGGAACTCGCCGACCATCAGCTGCAGCCCGACCGGCCAGGTGCGCGAGCCCTGGCTGGTGGTCAGCATCAGCGCGAACAGGTACTCGTTCCACGCCGCGATGGCGACGAACACGCAGGTGGCGACCAGCCCGTTGCGCGCGATCGGGATGACGATGCGGAACATCGCCCCGAGCCGCGTGCGTGCCGTCGATGCGCGCCGCGCTCTCGAGCTCCTTGGGCGCCGCGTCGAAGAAGCCCTTCAGCATCCAGACGAACAGCGGCAGCAGGAAGCTCGTGTAGGCGACCGCCAGGCCGAACGTGCTGTCGAGCAGCCCGACGCTGCCGCATCACGATGAACAGCGGGATGATCATCAGCACCGCCGGGAACATGCGCACGACGAGGTAGCCCAGCATCAGCTGCGTGCGTCCCGGGAACACGAAGCGCGAGAAGGCGTAGGAGGCGACCGTGCCGGTGAGCAGGCAGATCAGCACCGTCATGCTGGTGACGATGAGGCTGTTGATCACCAGCGTCGGATAGGACGACTGCGACCAGAGCTTCACGTAGTTCTCGAAGGTGAAGCGGGTCGGGAAGTAGACCATCTCGCGCGTGACGATGTCCGCCTCGACCTTGATCGAGGTGAGGAAGGTCCAGACGATCGGGCCGATGCAGAGGATGGCCAGCAGGATCAGCACCGCGTAGCTGGCGATGTCCCAGACCAGTTTCGAAGCTGAGCGGGTTTGGGCCATGGCGTCAGTCCTGGTTGACCTTGGAGAGGCGATGTAGGCCCAGGCGAACAGCATGAGCAGCACGAACATCACGACCGACAGGGCGCCCGGCATAGCCGAAGTTGAAATCCTTGTAGGCCGTCTGGAAGGCGTAGAGCGACAGCACCTGGGTCGAGCGCCCCGGCCCGCCGCTGGTGAGGATCAGCAGCAGGTCCGGCGAGTTGACGAGGCCGATGACGCGCAGGATCACCGCCGCGGCGATGATCGTCTTCAGCATCGGCAGCGTGATCAGCCGCAGCTGCGCCAGCGGCCCTGCCCCGTCGATGTCGGCGGCCTTGTAGAGGTCGGTCGGGATGCCCTTGAGCCCCGCCATGATCAGCAGCGTGAAGAACGGGAAGCTGTGCCAGGCCTCGACCACGATCGCCGCCGCCATGGCGGTCGTCGGGTCGGCGAACCAGGCCTTGTAGCCGCTCGAGCAGCCCGATCCGCACCAGGATGTCGTTGATCACGCCCATGCGCGGGTCGAGCATCAGCGCCCACATGTGGCCGGCGACGACGTTGGGCAGGAAGTACGGCAAGCAGGATCAGCACCGCCAGCACCTTGGTGCCGGGCAGGTTCCGGTTCAGCGCCAGCGCCGCGACGAGGCCGATCAGGAATTCGAGCAGGATCGAGGTGGTGACCCACACCGCCGTGTTGCGCAGCGCCACCCAGAAGATCGGGTCCGACAGCATGCGCGGCATAGTGCTTGAGCCCGCACCCAGTCGGTCCCGAGGTCCGGCCGGTTGAGCCGCATCTCGCGGAAGCTGAGCTGCATGCCGTAGACGGTGGGATAGAGCACCACCGCGGTGATCAGCAGCGCGCTCGGCAGCAGCAGCAGGTACATCCAGTAGCGCGTCTCGGACAGTTCGCCGATGCAGCCGGATGGGATTGATCTGCGTCCCAGATGGTGCGCGCTGGCGGATTGGCGGCCGTGTACATGGCTCGGCTCATCAAGCCTCCGGACGTGATCTGGTCTCTAGAGGGAAAGCGGCGGCCGGGTGCTGAGCCCGGCCGCCAGGACGGTTTAGTTGATGGCCTGGGCCAGCCCGTCGATCATCTCGTCGACGGCCTGCTCGGCCGTGGCTTCGCCGATCAGGACGCGCTGGAAGGCCGGGAGCACCGTGCTCTCGGCCCAGCCGGCCGCGCCCGGGAAGCTCGGCTGCGGGATGCCGAAGCCCAGCGTGTCCGCCGCCGCCTTGTACATCGGGTTGCCGACGATGCGCTCGTCCTGCGCCGCCACCGTCGAGGCCGGGAAGTAGCCGGTCTTCTCGAGGAAGGCGACCGCGGCATCCGGCTCGCCCCAGAACTTGATCCATTCCCAGGCCGCATCGGCGTCCTCGGGCTTGGTGATGGTGTTGTAGGCATAGGCGAGGCGCGCCACCCGGGTCGCCGGGCCGGCGGGAATCGCCATCGTACCGAACTCCTCGCCCGGCTTCAGCTTGCTCGCGATGTCCTGGTACGAGCCGGTGTGGTGGTAGATCATCGCCGTCTGGCCGGTCTGGAAGCCCTCGATGATCTGCTGGAAGCCGTCATTGGCGGCGCTCGGCGGCACGGCCTCGTCCTTGGTCAACAGGCCCGCGAAGAAGTCGATCGCCTCGATCGCCTTGTCGCGCTCGAGCCCGATGGTCCCGTCGGCATGGAGCACCGGCGAGCCGAACGCCTCCATCACGTTGATGATGATGTTCTGCCCGCCGGGGCCGCCGCGCAGGCCGAAGCCGTAGCGGCCCTTCGAGCGGATCGGTCAGCTTGATCGCCGCCTCGCGCAGTTCCGCCCAGGTGGTGGGAACCGCGATGCCGGCTTCGTCGAACCAGTCCTTGCGGTAGTACATCCAGTCGACGAAGGTGAAGCCCGGCACGCCGTAGATCTTGCCGTCCTTCGAGATCGAGTCGAAGCGCTTGTCGTCGAAGTCGCCGCGCCGCTCCCAGCTCGCCACCCGGTCCGTCATGTCGGTGAGCGCGCCCATCGCGAGCAGGTCCTGGAAGCGCTCCGAGGCCACCATGGTGACGCTCGGCCGGCTGCCCGACACCACGGCCGCGGTGATCTTGGCCATGAACTCGGGGTTGGGGATGTTCTCGGGCGTCACCGCGATGTCCGGATGCGCCGCCTTGAACAGCGCCAGCACCTCGTCGAGCCCCGCCTGCTCCGACTGGCTGGTGAAGGTGTGCCAGTAGTTGATGCTCTTCGCCTGCGCGAAGGCGCTTGCCGGCAGCAGCGCCGAGGCGGCGAGCAAGCCGCCGCCCATTTTGAGGACCGAACGCCGGTCGAACTTGGTCGTCATGTGCTTCCTCCCTTGTGATCGCTCAGAACTGCGTGTCTGATATATCAGTGCCACGGCACAAGCAAGCCGGAAGGCGTCAACCGCTCGGTCACCTCGACTTTGGTCAAAGCGGTCGCATCCAGCGCGTCCCAGTCGTAATGGTAGCCGAGGCCCGGCTCGTCGCTCACCGTGAGGTTGCCGTCGACGATCGACAGCGGGCCCAGCTTGTCGAGCCCCTTGATCTGCTCCTCGTTCATGATGAGCTGCTCGTAATAGTCGTTGTTGGAGATTGCGGCGCAAATCTGGGCGTTCTCGAGCCCCATGCCGTGCACCTGGGCCCGCATGCCGTGGCTTTCGGCGAGGTGCGCCACCTTCATCGAGCCGGTGAAGCCGCCCTTGTAGAAGGACGAGACGCGGACCATGTCGAGCGCCCGGTTTTCGATCCAGGTGGCCATGTTGCCGTGCACGCCGTCCGAGGTCTCCGCGGCGAGGATGGGGATGTCGAGCTTCTCGCAGAGCTTGGTGTAAGACGCCCAGGTGGAACTCGCGCATCGGCTCCTCGTACCAGAGGAACCCCAGGTCCTGGATCGCCTTGCCGAACTCGAGCGCGTTGACGTAGTCCCAGCCGGCCGAACCGTCGAACATCAGGTCGGCGTCCGGGCCGACCCACTTCCTGAGGTTGGTGCAAAGCTCGATGTCGCGCTTCACCGGACCGCCCCAGGCGTGCAGCTTGAACGCCTTGAAGCCGAGGTCGCGGCTCATCTTGATGTAGCGCTCGTACTCGTCCATCGTCGGCCAGGTGACCGTCGAGGCATAGGCCGGCACCACCCGGTCGTCGCCGCCCAGCAGCTGGTAGATCGGCATCCCCGCATGCTGCGATTTCACGTCCCAGCAGAGGATGTCCAGCATGCCGAGCGAGCGCATGTGGATCTCTTCGACCCGGTCGATCTCCCAGATCAGCCGCCACATGCGCTCGGTGAGCAGCGGGTTCTCGCCGATGAATTCATGGTAGCGGCGGCGCACCAGGTCGATCACCGCATCGCCGCGCCCGATCTCCATCGCGCCGAAGATGCCGCTGTCGGTCTCCATCCGGATCACCGCCTTGCGCGGCTTGGTGCCCCTCGGGATGTCGCCGTGCGAACCGGGCAGCCCGTCGCGCCAGATGAACTTCGGCCCCGGCTCGGTCTCCACCAGCCAGCCCGTGAACCCCGTGATCTTCATGCGAGCCCCTCACCGTAATGCCCCAATTAACATATTAATGGGCGGCAATAATATCTCAGGTCAACCCGGATCGGTCGCGCCTCCCCCTCAAAGACCATCCCGAAGCCGAACCCGAGGGTACGAAACCACAGCAGGAGAGCTGTGGAAGCGCGATTTACGCTGAGATTTCCAAACTCCGGATTGATACACTAGCGTTTTCAACCGCGTTTTCTTTCACAGGTAAAAATGTCCGACGTCCGCCAAGACAATGAGGGTTACCGCCGCTTCCGCGAGGCGATGCAGTCCGGAAAGCTCGAGGCCGGCATGGTGGTGACCCAGAACGAGCTCTGCGACCTGCTCGGCCTGTCGCTGTCGCCCTGCGCGAAACGCTGGTGCTGCTCGAGGAATACGGCCTCGTCGAGATCAAGCCGCGCACCGGCATCCGGATCGTCTATCCGGAGGTCGCCTTCATCCGCGAGAACTACCAGTTCCGCATCATGATCGAGATCTTCGCGCTGCGCAGCTTCGGCGACACCGTCACCGAGGAGTGGCTCGCCAACATGCGCCACAGCCACGAGGAATGCCGTCGCAACCTCACCGACGGCGGCCCCTTCGAGGACGCCCAGCTACGCTTCCTCGCGCTCGACGGCCGCATGCATCGCGAGATCGTCGAGGCCCTCGACAACCGCGCCATCCTCGAGACGCACGACCGGCTGCAGGAGAACATCCGCATGGCCCAGCGCGTCCACCGCCGCCCCGGCTTCCGCGGCGCCCTGCTCGACACCATCGACGAGCACCTCAAGGTGGTCGAATGCCTCGAGCATCGCGACGTCGACGGCGCCGTCGCCGCCCTCGAAGCCCACTTCCGCGCCTCGACGCACCGAACCTTCGCCGCCTAGACGAACATCCCCAGATGCCGCTGCAGCGCGGCGCTGAAATGCGCCACCAGCGCCGCCTCGGCCCGGTCGGGGTCGCGCGCCAGCGCGCCCCGGATGATCTCGAGATGCTCCCGCATCGAGCGCAGCGCCACCGGCACGGTCAGCTTCCGGTCGAGCCGCACCAGCCGCAGGTAGTTGTGCATCCGCCGGTAGGTGGTCTCGATCAGCGGGTTCTGCAGCGTGCCGATGACCGAGTTGTGCAGCAGCGTCTCGAGCGCCTCCAGCTCCTCGATCAGCTCCGGCGTCAGGCTGGAGCTCTCGAGCCGCTGCATGAACTCGACGATGCCGCCGCTCCATCTCGCGCATCAGCTCCTCGTCGCCCATCTCGGCGAAGGCCCGCACCGCGGCGCGTTCGAGGATGGTGCGGAACTGGTAGGTGGACTTGGTCAGCTCGAATCCCGGCTTCACGAACTGGATGCCGGAGCGCGGGTGGATGGTGAGGATGCCCTCCGCCTCGAGCACCCGCAGCGCGTCGCGCAGCGGCGCGACCGGGATGCCCAGCAGCTCCACCAGGTGGTTCTGCGACACGAAGGCGCCCGCCGGCAACCGGCGGTCGAACAGGTTCTCCAGGATCCGGTCGTAGGCCACGATCGCTCAGCCTGCCGCCCGGCGGGCCCTCGCGATCGCCCGAGGGTGGGTGCACAGCCACTTGTACGTCGACGGCCTTTCCTCTATTGCCCTTCATCGCTGATATATCAGTCGCCCCAGTTAGTCGATCAGAGATTGCACATGCGCATTTCAGGTTTCCGTATCACACGCTTCCAATATGCGCGCGATCGCGTCATCGGCGACAGCCAGGTGCGGATCGAGGACGTCAACGTCGCGACCCTCGAGCTCGTCGGCGGACACCGGCGAGATCGGCCTCGGCTTCATCAGCACCCTGTTCTTCCCGCTGCCCGACCAGGCCGAGATCGAGCGCGTCTTCCTCGCCGAGGCCTGGCCGGGGCTCGAAGGCCAGCCGCCGGCGGCGCTCGTCCACCAGGTCTCCCGGCCGCGCGGCGGCAACCGCCGTCCCTATTCGATCCCGTTCCACGAGGCCCTGCAGCTCGCCCTGTGGGATCTTGCCGCCAAGCAGGTGCAGCTGCCGCTCCACCGCCTGCTCGGCAGCCGGCGCGACCGCGTCGAGGCCTATGCCAGCGGCCTCGATTTCCACCTCAGCGACGACGAGTACTCGCGCTTCTTCGCCCACGCCGACTCGCTCGGCTACCGCGCCTTCAAGATCAAGGTCGGCCACCCCGATTTCGACTGGGACCTCAACCGCCTGAAGCTCTTGAAGCAGGCGGTGCGCCCCAACGCGCTGGTGATGATCGACGCCAACGAGGCCTGGGGCGCCAAGGAGGCGCTGGCCAAGCTCGAGGTGATCCGCCGCGAGGGCCATGACCTGCTCTGGGTCGAGGATCCGATCCTCCGCGACGACCATGCGGGCCTCAGGATGCTGAAGGACGCCGCCAGCTGGACCCTCATCAACTCGGGCGAATATCTCGACGTCAACGGCAAGCGCCTCTTGATGGAGGCGGAGGCCACCGACATCCTCAACGTCCACGGCCAGGTCACCGACGTCATGCGCATCGGCTGGCTGGCCGCCGACCGCGGCATCCCGGTCAGCCTCGGCAACACCTTCCTCGAGGTCGGCGTGCACATGGCCTGCGCCCTGCCCGAGGTGCAGTGGCTCGAATACTCGTTCCAGAACTACGACCACCTGGTCGAGCAGCCGGTCGAGATCCGCGACGGCTTCGCCCATGCGCCCGATCGCCCCGGCCACGGCCTCGTCCTCTCGGAGGAGGCGCGCCGCACCTGGTCTCGCCCGCACGTGCTGCCGCGGAACGAACTCGGCGCCGCGCCGCACAACCCGCGCCTGGCCTGAGCCCCCGCTCAGGCCCCTCGTCGATCAAGAGCCTTGTACGCTATCGTACAATCACTTTGCTTATCCCACGGCATTTGCATCTTTACTTTCGCAATGCAATAAATTCGCCTCGATTGCAGTAAAACCCTCGGGGGGAACGCGCCAGGGGACGCAGATATGCAACTGGGCCGCATCGTTCGCCGTATTCCTGTCTACGCCGCCGATATCAAGGCAAATCCCCGTTGGCTGCCGATGTTTGCCCTGGGGCGCATAGTGCTGTTTCGCAACGCCGCCTGGCGGCGCGCGGCGCCTCCGGTCCGCCTCGATATTTCGAGCAGCATCTTCGGCAAGGTCGATGTCCGCGGCGTGGTCGACGACCTCAGGCGCCAGGGCATCTACCAGGGCTTCCAGCTCCCCAGGGCGGTGACCGACGAAATCTCCGAGTTCGCCCGCCGGACGAAGTGCTTCGCCAACCTGGCGCGCACCATCGAGTTCCTGCCCTCCGAGTGGCGCTCGGCAGAACCGGCCAGCGGCCAGGGCATCGTCACCGGGCACTTCTTCGAGCGCGTCATGGATTGCCCCGCCGCGGTCCGCGTCCAGACCGATCCGGCGCTGCTGCAGATCGCGCAGGAATATCTCGGCGGCGAGGCGCACATCACCGGCACGCGCCTGTGGTGGAGCTTCCCGACCCAGAAGGCAAAGGATGCAGACCTGCACCTCTCGTCGCAGAACCGCTTCCACTTCGATCTCGACGACTGGCGCGGCCTCAAGTTCTTCTTCTACATCGAAGATGTGGATCACGAGTCCGGGCCGCATTACTACGTGCTGCAGAGCCACAAGAGGCGTGCCCTGAAACACCAGTTCACCGCCTATGTCGGCCACCCCGCCGAAGAGATCGAGCGCGTCTACGGCAAGGACGCGATCATCGAACTCACCGGCCCCGCCGGCTACGGCTTCACCGAAGACCCCTTCGGCTTCCACACCGGCACGCTGGCCAAGACCCGCACCCGCCTGATCCTCGAAATCAGCTTCGGCGTCTCCACCAAGCTGCACCAGCGCTTCCACGGGTAGGGGGGTCCCCGGGCGTCGAGTAAAGGTCGGCCGCGATTCCAGCGTGCTGCTCCGGCTCTCCCACGGGGTCATTCCCGCGAAAGCGGGAACCTCCTGAGATGCCGCCCCCTGCGCCAGCGGCACGACCTCAGGCTGGATCCCGGCCGCTGACCGGGATGACATCGGCGTCCGGGCACCGCCCGCGCCCCAACGTCTCCCTCCCCATGATGGGGAGGGATCGAGGGTGGGGTGGGGCCACGCACACAGCGCAGCCATCCGAACATAGCGCGTGAAGCGCTATTCCGCGCTCCCCATCAGCCCCCGAGCCCCAAGCCAGTTTCCGAACAGGTCGATCCACGGGTCGGGCAGTT
Source organism: uncultured Alphaproteobacteria bacterium (assembly GCA_963708965.1). Classification (GTDB taxonomy): domain Bacteria; phylum Pseudomonadota; class Alphaproteobacteria; order Rhizobiales; family Devosiaceae; genus Devosia_A. The sequence goes on from CAVPUP010000010.1 coordinate 238,218, forward strand.
GCCCGGTCTTGCCCATGCCGAACCCATGCGCGCCATTGGCGAAGATGTGCAGCTCCGCCGATTGCCCCGCCGTGTGCCAGGCCTCGTAGAGCCGCGCCGCCGCGACCGGCGCCACCGACCTGTCGTCATCGGCGATCACCAGGAACAGCGGCGGCGCGTCCGGCGGCGACGCGGTACGACGTGCTGTATGGTCAGGGAAGATCCTGCTCGCGAATTGAGAGGCTATGCCGATTCGTGTACCTCTCGGCGCGGTACGTCGCGCTCGACGCTGGCCGAGAATCGGCCGGCTCTCGCATCTGTTCTCAGGACGCCGCCCCGACGGAGGCGGGCGGCCGCCGACCCGCGCCGTGCCCCTTAGGTGGGTCCCCGGGTCGAGCCCACGGCTGTCCGGTTCAGATTTGGAGGGTGAGCTGTTGTGAGTTTTGAGGTGGGGGTTTTGGTGGTTCGAGGAGTTGGTGGATGTGTCGTTTGTGCATGAGGTTGGCACGGACGAGGCGTGTGAAGGCGAGGGGGCTCGGGACGAGCTGCGACGCCTGGTTGGCGAGTTTGAGGATCAGGTAGGCGATCAGCGCGACGGCGATCTGGATGCGGACGGCGTTCTCGCTGTGGCCCACGAAGTGCCTGATCCTGAGGGTCTGCTTGATCCAGCGGAAGAACAGCTCGATCTGCCAGCGGCGCTTGTAGAGCTCGGCGATCTCATGGGCCGGGGCATCGAGGTCATTGGTGACGACGCGCAGCGCCTTGCCGCTCTCGAGCAGGACGCCGATCTCGCGCACCGGGTCGTGGAACGGGTTGTGGCGGGTCGATGAGAGGCGCTCGGGCAAGGTGCCGATGCGATCGTAGAGCAGGCTGGAGCCCTCGGGCAGCGCCTGCTCGGCGACCAGGGTCAGCGGCGTATTCGCCTTCAGCCGGCTGACGATGCGGCAGCCGGCGTCATTGAGCTTTGCCCACCAGCCATAGTCGTAATCGCCCAGATCGAACACATAGGTGGCGCCCGGCTCGATGGGCATGGCCTTGGCCACGGTGATGTCGTTGACCCTGGCCGTCGTCACCTCGACATAGAGCGGCTCTTGGGCGTCGGGGTCGTAGATCATGTGGGCCTTGGCCCCCTGCACCCCCTTGCAGAAGCGGGCCCATTGGGTCGCCAGCCCGCACAGCCGGATGCCGGTCGAATCGATCAGCCGCACCGCATCGGCGCTGGAACGGCGAAAGCCGCGGCCGGCCATGCCGGCCATATGGGCGAACAGCCCCGAGAACACCGCATGCGAGCGCTGCCCATTGGCATCGGCCAGCGTCGAGCGCGACACCTGCCGCGCCCCCAGATGGTACAACCCGCCAGCATGGCTGGCCATCGGCGTCTCAATCTCGCGCAGCGAGGCAGCTCCTGCCAACTGACCATACAGCAACGCCACCAGTTGGCTGCGCGTCGACAGCCGCCGCACCCGCGCGTCAGTCTGGTGCGTCTCAACAAGCGCTTCGAACTTCGACCACGGCACGTACTTCAGAAGCCCGTGCAATACGCTATTATGGTGCGGCATGGCATTGATCCCTTCTATGTCCAAAACACCGCCAAGTGCTTGAAACATAGTAGAATCAATGTCGTGCAACCTGTCTACTCACATCGAACCGGACAGCCGTGGGTCGAGCCCGGGGATGACGGAGTTTGTTGAGTACTCACGTTCCACAACCACCGTCATCCGCGGGCTTGACCCGCGGACCCACGCTGGGGCCCAAGTCTCGCCGGGGGACTAGCCCGTCAGACGATGGGCGGCACGAGCCCGGCCCGATATTCGCGCATGCGATCCGGGGTATAGGGGTCGGCGTTCTCGTCGAACCGCTCCCAGCCCTCGGCCTCGAAGGCCGACCGCCGCGTCTCGATGTCGACGGCCTGCGCGCGGTTGAGGATCGCCTGCGCCGCATCGGCGCGGAACTCGTCCACCCGCGCCGTCACCAGCACGTCGCCGCGGCGGACGCCCTCGGCATAGACATGCGCATCGCGCTCGTTGATGCCCGCCGTGGTGAGCGCGCCCACGATGCCGCCGGTGGCGCCGCCGACCACCGCGCCGGTCGCCGCGCCGATCGCGGTCGACAGCAGCCAGCCGCCTGCGACCACCGGCCCGATGCCGGGGATCGCCAGCATCCCGAGCCCGGCGAGCAGCCCGCCCGTGCCGCCCACGGCAGCCCCGATGCCGGCACCGGTGCCGGCGTCCTCGGCGATCTCGTCGCCGTTGTCCTCGATCCGCCCGTCGGCGTGGCGGGCGACGATGGAAATGTCATCGGCGGCGATGCCGGCATCGCGCAATGCCCGTACCGCCGCATCGGCCTGGTCATGATCGTCGAACAGTGCTGTGATCGTACGCATTATCGTTCCCTTTCAATTGCTTGGAGGCCAAATGGGAAGGCCAGGTCGGACCGAAGTCCTCATCGGCTCAACGATCCCGGACTCCATTGCGTTCCGCTTTTCGCCGCTCACCGCATCGCGAGCCGCACTTGCAACGGGCCGCGGTGCATTGCATGCAGGTGCTGAGGGACTGCCGGGTTCAACGAGGGGGAAAAGCGCATGGCGCCGTTGCGCGTTGTCGGGATCAGCTTCGATCACATGCACATGGGCGACCTGCTGCGGGAGGTCGACGCAGCACCCGGATACCGAGATCGCCGGCATCTTCGACCCCGATCCCGCCCGCATGGCCTCGGCCATCGAGACCTTCCGGATCCCGCCCGACCGCGTCTTCACCGACCTCGGCCACTGCCTCGCGGCGACAAAGCCCGATCTCGCCATCCTCTGCTCCGCCCCGGCGCGGCACGCCGAGCACGTCGAGGCCATCGCCCCGTCCGGCGCCCACATCATGGTCGAAAAACCCTTCGCGTCCTCCGTCGCCGACGCCCGCCGGATGATCGCCGCCGTGCCGGCCGCCCAGAAGCTCGCGATCAACTGGCCGCTCGCCTGGTACCGCACCCACAACACCGCCAAGCGCCTCGCTCGACGAGGGCCGCATCGGCGAGCTCATCGAGGTGCATTCCTACGACGGCAACCGCGGCCCGCTCTATCACCTCGCCGACAAGGTCGAGGTCAGCGACGAGGAGGTCGAGCGGCAGAAGCCGACCAGCTGGTTCTACAAGCGCGCCGCCGGCGGCGGCAGCCTGATCGACTATCTCGGCTACGGCACGACGCTCGGCACCTGGTTCCACGACGGCGCCGAGCCGATCGAGGTGACCTCCGTCGTCGACGAGACCCCGGGCATCGAGGTCGACCAGCACTCGATGACCGTGGCGCGCTACGCGCCAGGGCCTCTCGAAGTTCGAGACCCGCTGGGGCACCATCTCCGACCCCTGGACCCTGCAGCCGATCCCGAAATGCGGCTTCATGCTGGTGGGAACGAAGGGCGCCATCTCGAGCTACGACTACGACGACCACGTCACCCTGCAGCAGCGCGGCGGCCAGCCCGAGATCGTCCCCGCCGACGAGCGCGCGCCCGGCCGTCTCGGCGCCGTCGACTACATGGTCGACCGCATCCGCCGCGACCTGCCCATCGAGGGACCGGTGTCGCCGGCGACGAGCCTCATCGGCCAGCGCATCATCGACACCGCCCTCGCCTCCTCGCAGGCGAAGCGCACGCTGCCGCTCGTGCCGTGAGCGAGGAAGCGCACGCGCTGCATGCCAAGGCGGTGCCGGAGGTGGCGCCGCCCACGCTCGACTACCGCCCGCCCATGCCGGTGAGCCGCGAGCACCCCATCGCGCTCATCGGCGCCGGCGGCATCGCCTCGGCGCATCTCGACGCCTATCGCAAGGCCGGCTTCAACGTCCGCGTCATCGCCAGCCCCACGCTCGCCCATGCCGTCGCCCGGCGCGACGAATTCTTCCCCGAAGCCGAGGCGACCGACGACGTCGCCGCCACGCTCGCCCGCCCCGACATCGCCGTCGTCGACATCACCACCCATCCCGAGGTCCGCGCCGCCGCTGATCGAAGCCGCGCTCGAGGCCGGCAAGCACGTGCTGTCGCAGAAGCCCTTCGTCCTCGATCTCGGCGCTCGGCGCCCGGCTCGCCGACCTCGCCGAGGCGCGCGGCCTGATGCTGGCGGTCAACCAGCAGGGCCGCTGGGCCCCGCACCTGAGCTTCATGCGCGAGGCGGTGCGGCAGGGCCTCATCGGCGAATTGCAGTCGGTCCACCTCGCCATGCACTGGGACCATTCCTGGATCGCCGGCACGCACCACGAGACGGTCGACGACCTCATCCTCTACGACTTCGCCATCCACTGGTTCGACTTCCTCGCGAGCCTCATCGGCCCCTCCGCCACCTCCGTCTTCGCCACCCGCGCCCGGGCGGCCGGCCAGGCGGCCAGGCCCCCATTCCTCGCCCAGGCGCTGGTCGAGTTCCCCGCCGGCCAGGCCGCGCTGCTCTTCGATGCCGCGACCCGCTTCGGGCCGCGCGACCGCACCATCATCACCGGCACCAAGGGCACGCTCGAGAGCCAGGGTCCTGACCTCGGCCAGCAGCAGGTGACCCTCACCACCGCCGCCGGCTTCGCCCGGCCCCGGCTCGAGGGCACCTGGTTCAACGACGGCTTCGCCGGCGCCATGGGCGCACTGCTCTCCGCCATCGAGACCGGCCGCCCGCCGCTGCACAACGCCCGCGACAACCTCCAGAGCCTCGCGCTCGCCTTCGCCGCCATCGCCTCGTCGCATCGCGGCGTGCCGGTCCGGCCCGGCAGTGTAACCTCGCTCGCCGACGCGATCGGCTGAAGTAGAGCCGCTTGATTGACGGGGGCGGAAAATGCCTTCAACAATACAAAACTCGTTCCTGCGAGAACGGGTTAGGGGGGAATACCATGCAGCTCGGCATCCTGACGGCGCCCTTCGCCGAGACGCCGCTCGACGAAGTCGCCGACTGGGCCGGCTCGGTCGGCTTCGAGGCGCTGGAGATCGCCTGCTGGCCGCGATCGTCGGGCCCGACGCCGCCGCTATGCCGGCACCAGCCACATCGACGTCGCCAACCTCGGCGCGCGCGAGGCCAAGGACATCGTCGCCGCGCTCGCCGGCCAAGGGCATCGCGCATCTCGGCGCTCGGCTACTACCCCAACCCGCTGCATCCCGACCCCGCCCACCGCGAGGCGGTGATCGACCATCTGAAGAAGGTGATCACCGCCGCGAGCCGGATGGGCGTCGGCCTCGTCAACACCTTCTGCGGCGGCGATGCCGCGCAAGACCGTCGACGACAACTGGAAGAAGCGCCGAAGGTCTGGCCCGACGATCATCGCCCATGCCCGCGACAGCGGCGTGCAAGCTCGCCTTCGAGAACTGCCCGATGATCTTCAGCTACGACGAGTGGCCGGGCGGGCACAACATCGCCTATTCGCCGCACATCTGGCGCCGCATCCTCGAGGCCTGGGGCGGCGAGGTCGGCATGAACTTCGACCCCTCGCACCTCGTCTGGCAGATGATCGACCAGGCCCGCTTCATCCGCGAGTTCGGCGCCGCACATGCTGCCATGTCCACGCCAAGGACCTGATGATCGATCGCGACGGGCTCTACGAGCGCGGCATCATGTCGGCCGGCATGGGCTGGCAGGTGCCGCGCATGCCGGGCCTCGGCGAGGTCGACTGGAGCGCAGTTCTTCTCCGGCCTCTACCGCGCCGGCTACGACGGCCCGGTGATCATCGAACACGAGGACCGGCGATTTCGAAGGCAGCGACGACAAGGTGAAGCGCGGCTTCCTGCTTGGCGCGCGACGTGCTTGCGGCCCTTCGTGAAATAACGGCGAATACGCCGTGACCAATGAGATTCAACTGGAGGAAGGGAAACTCTCATGCTTGGTTTTACCCGAAGAACGATCATGGCGCTGCTCGCCGGCTCCGCGCTCATGGGCGTCGGCGCCGGCATTCGCCGCAGGAGGGCTACACGATCGGCGTCTCCAACACCGTGCAGGGCAATGGCTGGCGCGAGGAGATGATCTGCGCGATCAAGGCGCAGGCGCTCGCCTCGGGCGAGGTCGCCAAGCTCAACATCGCCCACCGCAACACCGACGCCGCCGGCCAGCTCGAGGACATCCGCAACCTGATCAGCGCCAAGGTCAACGCCATCGTCGTCAACCCGTCCGATCCGGCCGGCATCAAGCCGGCGCTCAAGGAAGCGACCAAGGCCGGCATCGTCGTCGTCGTCGTCGACCAGGCGTCACCGAGCCAGTCGGCCTACATCATCTCCGAACAACCAGGAGGAGTACGCCTATCTCGGCGCCAAGTGGCTGTTCGAGCAGATGGGCGGCAAGGGCAGCGTGGTCTACATGCGCGGCGCCGCCGGCGCTTCGGCCGACAGCGATCGCGACAAGGGCTTCAAGAAGGCGCTGGCCGAATTCCCGGACGTGAAGGTCGCGCAGGAGATCTTCACCGGCTGGCAGCAGGACCAGGGCAAGCAGCAGATCCTCGACTTCATCGCCACCGGCATCGCCGTTCGACGGCATCTGGACCTCGGGCATCGACAACGTGATCGTCGACGCGCTGGTCGAATCGCGGCGCCCCGCTGGTGCCGGTCGTCGGCGCCGACAATGCCGGCTTCGTCGGCCAGCTCAACTCGGTCGAGGGCCTCAAGGGCGCCGCGGTCACCAACCCGGGCTCGATCGGCGGCGCCGGCGTGACGCTCGCGCTGCAGATCCTCGACGGCAAGAAGCCGGCGCAGCAGACCGTGCTGGTCGAGCCCGAGCTGTGGGAGAACGTGACCGACGCCGGCAAGGCCAAGCTGAAGGCCGCCGCCGATCCCGTCGCTCAGCCCCGAATGGCCGGTCTCGATCTCGATCCCGGACTGGACCACCTACACCAAGGAGCAGATCGTCGCCTGCAAGGGCCCCGGCGAGTAAGCCGCAGGCTCGGTCGATCCTCCCCCGTTCACGGGGGAGGGGGACCACCCGAAGGGTGGTGGAGGGGGCGGCCAAGAACGCCGGCGCGCGTGGCGGCCCCCTCCACCAGCTACGCTGGTCCCCCTCCCCGCTTCGCAGGGGAGGATCGCCCTCGATCACCGTGCCACTGCCATCGGGAACCGCCGCCTCGTGACGACAACCCCACTGCTCGACGCCACCGGCGTCGCCAAGAACTACGGCGCGGTGGTGGCGCTGCGCAACGCGTCGCTCTCGGTGCTGCCGGGCGAGGTGCATGCGCTGATGGGCGCCAACGGCGCCGGCAAGTCGACGCTGGTCAAGATCCTGACCGGCGCCATCCAGCCGACTGCCGGCCGCATCCTGATCCGCGGCGCAGGAGCGCAAGGTCGCGCTCGCCCGCCGATGCGCGCCGCGCCGGGCTGGTGCCGGTCTACCAGGAACCGTCGCTGATCCCCGATCTCGACGTGCTGCCGAATCTGCGCCTCACCGGCACGCCGGTCGAGCCGTTCCGCGACTGGGTGCGCGAACTCGGCGTCCCCGATCTCGACGCTCACGCGACACCGCCCGCGACATCCCGCTGGCCGTGCAGCGCGTGCTCGACCTGGCGCGCGCGCTGGCCGTCGAGCCCGACGTGCTGCTGCTCGACGAGATGACCGCGGCGCTGCCGGCCAACCTCGCCGAGCGGGTGCTCGAGGTGGTGCGCCGCCAGGGCCAGACCGGCCGCTCGGTGATCTTCATCTCGCACCGCTTCGTCGAGATCTCGGCGCATCTGCGACCGCGCCACGGTGCTGCGCGACGGCGAGACCGTCGGCGTCGTCGACATCGCGCCCGGCGTCGAGGAGAAGATCGTCGAGCTGATGCTCGGCGCGCGCATCGAGCGCAAGCACGCGTCGCCGCGCGCGGCCGCCGAGCGGCCGCGCACGCCGACCGGCCGCCCGCGCCTCGGCGTCCGCAACCTGCGCGTCGGCACCAAGCTGCAGCGACGTCTCCTTCGACCTGCAGGATGGCGAGGTCGCCGGCGTCGTCGCGCTCGAAGGCCAGGGCCAGGACGAGCTGTTCGCCGCCCTCGCCGGCTCCATCCGCCCGGCCGGCGGCACGATCGAGGTCGACGGCAAGCCGGTGCAGCTTCTCCCATCCGCGCGACGCCATCGACCACGGCATCGCCTATGTGCCCGGCGACCGCACCGAGGCGCTGCTCATGCAGCGCTCGGTGCGCGAGAACATCGCCCTGCCCTTCAGCGCCGCGCGTCCGCAACTGGGGCCCGATCGACATGCGCCGCGAGCGCGCGACCGTGCCGAGCGCCATCGAGCGGCTGCAGATCGACACCCGCGCCCAGCGCGAGGTGCAGCGGCTGTCCGGCGGCAACCAGCAGAAGGTGACCATCGCCCGCTGGATCGCCGCCGACGCCCGGACCCTGCTCTGCTTCGACCCGACGCGCGGCATCGATGTCGGCACCAAGCAGGAGATCTACAAGCTGCTGCGCGAACTCGCCGCGCCAGGGCAAGTCGGTGCTGTTCTACACCTCCGAGCTCGAGGAGGTGCAGCTCGTCTGCGACCGCGCCATCGTCATCTTCGGCGGCCGCGTCGTCGACGTGCTGCCGGTCGAGATCGCCGACGAAGCGGCGCTGACGCGCGCCGCCTACGGCCTGCCGCGCGACGCCAGGGCCGATGTCGGCATCCTCGCCGACGCCCCGGCGCTCCGGGAGCCGCGCCATGATCCGCCTTCACCCGCCGCAAGGGCTGGGTCGATCGGCCTGTTCGTGCTGTTCGCCGCTGCTGTTCGTCGTCACCAAGCTCATCCAGCCCGGCTATGGCGCCGGCGATTTCGGCTCGCTGGTCCGCGCCGTCCTGCCCTATGCCTTCGCCGTCGCGGCGCAGACCATCGTCGTCATCGCCGGCGGCATCGACCTGTCGGTCGCCTCGATGATGGCGCTGACCAGCGTCACCGCCGCCTGCTGATGAACGGCGCCAGCGAGGAATTCGCGCTGCTCGTCGTGCCCGTTCGTGCTCGCTGCTGGGCCTCGTGCTCGGCGCGCTCAACGGCATCCTGATCGTCGTCACCCGCGTGCCCGACATCGTCGTGACGCTGGCCATGCTGTTCGTGCTGCAGGGCGCCGCGCTGCTGGTGCTCGACGCGCCCGGCGGCGGCGCGGCCGAATGGCTGAAGGCGCTGATCGTCGGCACCGTCGCCGATCCCCGGCCTTCCCGACGCGATCAACGCCTGGATCCCCAAGGCGCTGCTGCTGCTGCTCGTCTGCCTCGCGCATCGTCTGGATCCCGCTGCAAGCGCTCGCGGCTCGGCCTCTCCATCTACGCCATCGGCTCGCAGCGAGCTCGCCGCCTTCCGCAGCGGCGTGCCGGTCGGCCGCACCAAGATCATCGCCTATGCCCTCGCCGGCCTGTTCGCCGCGCATGGGCGGCCTGACGCTGACCATGAGCACCGGCATCGGCGCGCCGATCCCCGGCCCCTATCTGCTCGCCAGCGTCGCCGCCGTCGTGCTCGGCGGCGTGGCGCTCGGCGGCGGCCGGGGCGGGCTGCGTCGGCCCGATCGTCGCCGTCTTCGTGCTGCGCCTGGTGCGCACCGACCTGACGCTGCTCGCCATCGATCCCAACGTCACGACCATCATCGAAGGCACGATCATGGTCGTCGTCGTGATGTTCGGCGCCTTCCTCGCCATGAGGGCCGCGCTCATGAGCCATAGCCGGCACAAGCCTCCCAGCCCGTCTCCTTCGGCCGCCGCCTCAAGCGGCTGATGAGCGACCAGCCGCTGATCCCGCTGATCCTCCTGCTGGTCGTCCTGGTGGTCGTCCTGCAGATCCTGCGCCCCGGCATCGTCAACGAGCGCTGGATCGCCAACACCGTGCAAGTTCGCCATTCCGCTGGCGCTGCTCGCCGGCTGCCAGACCATGACCATGCTGACCGGCGGCATCGACCTGTCGGTCGGCACGGTCGCGACGATGAGCGCCTTCATCATGGCGACGCAGGTCGTGCAACCAGGACCCGGCGGTGGCGCTCGCTGCTCGCCATGCTGCCGGCGCGTGCTGATCGGCCTCGCCAACGGCATCGGCGTCGGCGTCTTCCGCGTCCATCCGCTGATCATGACGCTCGGCACCAGCCTGATCGGCATCGGCTGCCTGCAGGTCTACCAGCGCACGGTGATCGCCACCGGCGTCCAAGATCCCCGACTTCCTGCACTGGCTCGGCACCGGCCTCAGCTACGGCGTCCCCAACGCGCTGCTGCTGTTCGTGCCGGTCGCCGCGCTGATCGTCTTCACGCTGCGCCGCACCGGCTTCGGCCGCCTGCTCTACGCCGTCGGCGACAATGAGAAGGCCGCCGCGCCTCTCGGGCGTCCAGTACTGGCAGGTGATCCTCGCGCTCTACGTCTGCTCGAGCCTGCTCGCCGGCATCACCGGCCTGCTCTATATCGGCCTGATCAAGGCCGCCGTCGCTGATCGCTGGCCGAGCCGCTGGTGCTGCCCTCGGTCGCCGCCGCGGTCATCGGCGGCACCTCGATCTTCGGCGGCCGCGGCGGCTACACCGGCACCATCGTCGGCGCGCTGATCCTGACCGTGCTGACGACGCTGCTGACCATGCTGCAGATGCCCGAGGGCGCGCGCCGGATCCTCTTCGGCGCTCATCGTGCTGTTCGTCACCGCCGCCTATCTGCGGATCGTCGAGGATCGCTGAGATGGTCTATGCCACCGCCGACGGCCGCCCCACCCAGCGCCTTCGCGTCGGCATGGTGGGCGGCGGCCGCAACGCCTTCATCGGCGCCGTGCACCGCTTCGCCATGCGGCTCGACGACCAGTTCGAGCTCGTCGCCGGCGCCCTCTCCGCCGATCCGGACAATGCCGCCGCCTCGGCCGCCGATCTCGGCATCGCGCCCGAGCGCAGCTATGCCGACTACCGCGACATGGCCCGGGCCGAAGCCGCGCGCCCTGACGGCATCGAGGCGGTGGTCATCGTCACCCCCAACCACCTCCACGCGCCGATCTCCACCGCCTTCCTCGAGGCCGGCATCGACGTGATCTGCGACAAGCCGCTCGCGACGACGCTGCCCGAGGCCGAGGCGCTCGTCGCGCTGACCGACCGGCTCGACCGCAAGCTCCTCGTCACCCTCAACAACACCGGCTACGCCATGGTGCGCCAGGCCCGCGAGATGGTCGCCGCCGGCGAGCTCGGCCGGCTCGTCGCGGTGCACGCCAGCTACCTGCAGGACTGGCTGACCCAGCCCGTCGACGCCGAGGGCAACAAGCAGGCCGAGTGGCGCACCGACCCGGCCCGCGCCGGGCAGTCGGCGGTGCTCGCCGATATCGGCGTCCACGCCTACAATCTCGCCTCCTTCGTCTCCGGCGCCACCGCCGAGGCGGTCTCGGCCGACCTCTTCACCGCCGTCCCCGGCCGCCGGCTCGACGACAACGCGCATGTCCTCGTCCGCTGGAGCGGCGGCGCGCGCGGCACCATCATCGCCAGCCAGACCCTCGCCCGGCCACTACAACGACCTCACCGTACGCGTCTATGGCGACAAGGCCGGGCTCGAATGGACGGGCACCCGCCCCGAGGAGCTCCGCTTCACCCGCTATGGCGAGGAGTCCCGCACCATCATCCGCGGCGGCCCCGGCTCGGGCGACGAGGCGCGCCGCGTCTCGCGCATGCCGGCGGCGCATCCGGAGGGTTATATCGAGGCCTTCGCCAACTACTATCGCGACGCCGCCGCCATCATCCGCGCCCACCGCGCCGGCCTCGCTCCGGATCCCGCCACCGTCGCCCTCGTCCCCGACGTCCGCGACGGCGCCCGCGGCGTCAAGTTTGTCGCCGCCTCCGTCGCCTCCAGCAGTGCCGGCGGCGAGTGGACGTCGGCCACCCTTTCCTGAGCCGGCCGCCCATCACAAACCGGCCTTGCAGGCGCTAAAGCTTGAAGATTCCCGCTCCCACCCCACCTTGATGGGTGAAGCGAGGACCTAAGCCATGCCCATTCAGGGACCAATCCAGCAGGCAGATACAAGCGTCCCGGCCCACCACCGGCTGTGGCCGGCCATCCGCAACGGGCTGCTCTGCCGTTGCCCGAAATGCGGCCAGGGCAAGCTCTATGACGGCTTCCTCGAGCAGGTCGAGCACTGCGCCGTCTGCGGCGAGCCGCTCGCCCGCTTCAACGTCGGCCTGCTGTTGCCCTTCGTCATGATCATGATCGTCGCGCATGTCCTGATCTTCGTCATGCTCGAGCTCGAGATGACCGGCCTCTCGAGCCCGCTCCTCTACCTCGTGGTGATGGTACCGCTCTCCCTCATCGTCCCGCTGGCCACCATCCGGCCGCTGAAGGGCGGGCTCATCGGCCTCCTCTGGGCCCGCTCGCTGAGCGACGAGCAGGAGCGGTAGCAACCGGCCCCCGCTAAGGCGCTGCCACCGTCAGGGCTTCCCGCAGCCGCTTTTGCGCCATCAAGCGTCGTGGCATGGCCGTAGGGGCATTCCCCATATTCCCGCCCCCCGGGCTTTCCCCGATTGTCATTTGTCAACTCGCAGAAGCCGCCCCGGACAACGACAATCCATAGGCCCGCCATGCATACCGATTTCACGCCCTCGCCCTCCGGCTCCCTCTCCCCCGTCGCGCCCTCGGCGCTGCAGAACTTCGCCAGCATCCGGCGCTGGCCGCGCGACCAGGACATCGTCCACCAGGATGAATCGACCGATGACCTCTATTGCGTCATCTCCGGCGCCGTGCGGCAGTGCCTCGTGCGCCCCGACGGCCGCCGCCAGATCGTCGACATCCTGCTGCCGGGGGACTTCTTCGGCTTCAGCTCGCTCGGCACCCACCGCCTCGCCGCCCAGGCGGTGGTCGAGGACACCATCGTCGCGAGCTACGCCTGGCGCCGCATCGAGGCCGCGGCGGACAGCAACCCGCAGGTGGCGCGGGAAATCCGCCAGCGCCTGTGCCAGACCATCGCCCGCCTGCAGGAGCACCTGCTCGTCGTCGGCACCATGCGGGCGCACGAGAAGGTCCGCGCCTTCCTCGCCTACATGTCGGAACGCCTGCCCGAGACCCGCGAGGACGGCATGCTCCTGCCGGTTTCCCGCTACGACATGGCCGACCAGCTCGGCATCTCCGTCGAGACAGTTTGCCGCGCCATGACCGAACTCAAGTCGACCGGCGCCATCCAGCTGGGCAGCCCGCGCAAGGTACGGATGTCCGACGGCAGCGACGTTGGCGGCCAGTAGCGCTACCTCGGCAGCACTTCCCCATCGTTCAGTTCGGCCACCGCCGCCAGCGCGATCGCATGCGCGAGGTTCGGCACGCCGAGCCGCCGCAGCATGCGGGCGCTGTGCACCTCGACCGTCCGCACGCTGATCCCCAGGTCGTAGGCGATCACCTTGTGGGCGTCGCCGCGGGTCAGCGCCGCCAGCACCTGCCGCTCCCGCTGCGACAGCACCGCGACCCGCGCCGCGGCATCGTGGATGGCGTGCCCCCGCGCCTCCCGCGCATGCGGCGGCAACAGCCCCGTCTCGGCATTGGGCGCGCGCAGCTGGGCTTCCGCCCCCTCCCGCCCGCTCGCGTCGGCCCGCAGCCGGTTGCTCAATCCCGCGAGTTCCGCACCCTGCCTGGCGACGCGCGCGGCCAGCTCCTCGTTGCTGAGGCGCATCTCCCGGATCGAGAGTTCCGCCTCGCTGATGCTGCGGCTCACCGTGGCGATGCTCATCGGCGCGCCGCTGCGCGGATGCTCGACCGTGAACACCTCCGCCGCGACGGGAATCGCCGCTCCCGTAATCCGGTGATGCAGCGCGAGTTCGCCGCTCCAGCGCCCTGCCCGCAGCGCCTGCGGCAGGATCTGGCTGCTCAGCAGCTCCCGGTGGCCGTTGGCGACATAGTCGAGCATGCTGGTGCCGCGCAGATCGTCGCTCCGGCCGGCCCCGACCAGCGACCTGCCGGCGGGATTGAGGTAGCCCATGTGACCCCCGATGTCCGCAATGCCGATGAACTCCGTCGACCGCTCCACCGTGGCGCGGAAGCGCGTTTCGGTCTCCTCGGCCTCGCGCTGCAGCATGGCAATCGCGATCTCGTCGGCTGCCACCTCGAGCAGCAGCCGCTGCGCCGGCCGCGGAAATCCCGCCGTCGCGGCACAGGCGATCAGCGCCCCCTGGCCGCTGCCGATGCGACACGCGTCGACCGTCAGCTTGCCCGAGCCGAGGGGATTGGCGATCTTGCCGCTATCCTTGCCGCGCACGCCGGTCCACGGCCCGAGGCTGCGGCCGAGCGCCGGGATGCTGGCGGTCGCCGGCCCGAGCCGCGTCTGCGCCGCTTCGGCGATCAGCTGCCCGCCGGGCTCGGTAAGCCGCAGGTAGACGATCTCGGCATCGCACATCGACAGCAGCGTGCCGGTGACGCTCTCGCACATCTGAAGGGTGGTCAGCCTCGTCCACAGCGACGGGAGGGCGGACAAGGCGACGAGGTTCTTGATGCACAGCCGCAGCTCTGCCGGCTCCGAGAGTTGGTCAAGCCAATGCATGATGGGTCATGAACCGCATTCGTTCTACGCCCCGTATGCTGCAGTCCGAACGGCGGCCCCGCGGATCGGACCGCACGCCGCCGGTCAGTGCGTAACTAAGACTGCGCCGTTCAGTTCCTCCCTCCTCCCCGCTCCCGGGGAAAAACCCTTCCGTGTACGCCCGGTGGGCATTGACGACCGTCAATGCAGCAACAGCCCTTCGGCAGCCAAATTCCCGACCCGCATGACCCTTCCGAGGACCTAGGAGGCGGAGATGGCAGGCAAGGCAATCGGCATCGACCTGGGCACCACCAACAGCTGCGTCGCCGTCATGGAAGGCGGGCAGGCGCGGGTGATCGAGAACGAGGAGGGACAGCGCACCACCCCCTCCTATGTCGGCTTCCTGAAGGACGGGCAGATCCTCGTCGGGTCACCCGCCAAGCGCCAGGCCGTCACCAACCCGGAGAACACCATCTTTGCCATCAAGCGCCTGATCGGCCGGCGCTATGACGACCCGATGGTCGAGAAGGACAAGAACCTCGTCCCCTACAAGATCGTCGCCGGCCCCAATGGAGACGCCTGGGTCGAGTGCCTGGGCAAGACCTACAGCCCCAGCCAGATCAGCTCGTTCATCCTCATCAAGATGAAGGAGACGGCAGAGCGCCATCTCGGCGACAAGGTCACCCAGGCGGTGATCACCGTCCCGGCCTATTTCAACGATTCCCAGCGCCAGGCGACCAAGGACGCCGGCCAGATCGCCGGCCTCGAGGTGCTCCGCATCATCAACGAGCCGACCGCGGCGGCGCTGGCCTACGGGCTCGAGAAAGAGGGCCACGGCGAGGTCGCGGTCTATGACCTCGGCGGCGGCACCTTCGACATCTCGATCCTCGACATCGGCGACGGCGTCTTCGAGGTCCGCGCCACCAATGGCGACACCTTCCTCGGCGGCGAGGATTTCGACCGCCGCGTCGTCGACTACATCGCCGACGAGTTCAAGAAGGAGCAGGGCATCGACCTGCGGCAGGACAAGCTCGCCCTGCAACGCCTCAAGGAAGCAGCGGAGAAGGCCAAGATCGAGCTCTCCTCGACCCTCGAGACCACCGTCAGCCTGCCCTTCATCACCGCCGACGCCTCGGGCCCCAAGCACCTCGAGATGCGGATCCGGCGGGCAAAGCTCGAGGAACTGGTCGACGACCTGGTCAAGCGCACCGTGCCGCCCTGCGAGGCGGCGATGAAGGACGCCAAGCTCAGCGCCGACGGGCTCGAGGAGGCCGTGCTGGTGGGCGGCCAGACCCGCATGCCCAAGGTGCAGGAGACGGTAAAGGCCGTGTTCGGCCGGGAGCCGCACCAGGGCGTCAATCCCGACGAGGTGGTGGCGGTCGGCGCCGCGATCCAGGCGGGCGTGCTGCAGGGCGACGTCTCCAACGTCCTCCTGCTCGACGTGACGCCGCTGTCGCTCGGCCTCGAGACCTTGGGCGGCGTCTTCACCAAGCTGATCGAGCGCAACACCACCGTGCCGACCAAGCGCAGCCAGACCTTCTCTACCGCCGAGGACAACCAGGACGCCGTCACCATCCGCGTCTTCCAGGGCGAGCGTGAGATGGCCGCCGACAACAAGCTGCTCGGCCAGTTCGACCTCCTCGGCATTCCCCCCGCCCCGCGCGGCCAGCCGCAGATCGAGGTGACCTTCGACATCGATGCCAACGGCATCGTCAACGTCCAGGCGCGCGACAAGCAGACCGGCAAGGAGCAGCAGATCAGGATCGAGAGCTCCGGCGGCCTGTCGCAGCAGGACATCGACCGCATGATCCGGGAGGCGGAGCAGAACGCCGAGGCCGACAAGCGGCGCCGGCTCATGATCGAGGCGCGGAACCAGGCCGACGCCCAGGTCGCGGCCGCCGAGCGCCTGCTCGCGGAGGCCACGAGCGCTCCGGCGTCACAGCGGCAGGAGGTCGAAACCGCCATCGAGGCGCTGAAGCGGGCCACCGAGGGCGACAACAAGGACGAGATCGAGAGCCGCACCTCCGCCCTCGCCAATGCCATGCAGCAGCTGCAGGCCGCAGCGGCGCAGCCCGGCCCGGAGCCGGCCACCGACGAGGACGTCATCGACGCCGAGTTCGAGGACCTCGACCACGGTCAGGATTCGCACAAGCGAGCGTCCTAGCGCTGCACCAGCCGTCGCGGCGGCAGCGTCCGCCGGCGCCCGTTGGCCATCCGCTGCCGCGAATGCAACAGCGCCAGCGCCTGGCGCAGCCCGTGGATCTGGTCGAGCAGGTCGAGGATCACCCCCGTGCCCTCGTCGTTGACCCCCAGTTCCTCGCGCAGCTCCATGATCAGCCGTCCGCGGGCGATATCGATCTCGGTATAGCCTTCCTCGCCGTTCTCGAGCGCCGGCAGCAGCCAGCCCTCGGCGACCCAACCCTCCAGCACCTTGCGCTCGATCTTCAGTTCGACGCACACCTGCGATCGGGTCAGCATCTCAGGCGCCTATCTTCTGGCGCGGTTCGGACGCCTTGCCGGCGGGCCAGTCCGCGACGAATTTCTCCAGCGCCGGATCGGGCTCCTCCGGCAGCACGATCTCGAGCCTCGCATAGGCGTCGCCGCGCGTGCCGTCGCGCCGCGGCGCGCCCTTGCCGCGCAGCCGCAGCACCTTGCCGCCGCTGCTCCATTTCGGCACCTTGGCCATCACCGGCCCGCTCGGCGTCGGCACGCGGATCGTGTCGCCCAGCACCGCCTCGCCCAGCGTGATCGGCAGGTCGAAGCGGATGTCGTCGCCGTCGAGCTTGAACAGCGGATGTGGCCGCACATGGATTTCGACCAGCGCGTCGCCGGCCGACGAGCCCTCCCCCAGCCCCGGCTGTCCCCGCCCCCGCAGCCGCAGCACCTGCCCGTCCCGCGTCCCCGGCGGCACGTTGATGTCGAGGGTCGAGCCGTCCGAGAGCTGCACCGTCCGCGTGCCACCGTTGATCGCATCGAGGAAGTCGAGCTCCAGCCGGTAGCGGACATCGGCGCCCCGCACCCGGAAACTGGCGCCGCCGCGTCCTCCGGCACTGCCGAAGATATCGGCGAAGATGTCGCCCGCGTCGTCGAAGTCGGCGAAGCCGGCGCCCGAGCGATAGGGGTTGGCACCGCCCCTGTTGGCACCCGCATAGTCGCGATAATAGTGCCGCTCCGGCGCTTCCTGGCCGGTCTCGTCGATCTTGCCCGCGTCGAACAGCTTGCGCTTGTCCGCGTCGCCGATGATCGCATAGGCGGCGTTGAGTTCCTTGAACTTCTGCTCCGCCGCCGCGTCTCCCGGGTTGAGATCGGGGTGCAGCTTCTTGGCCTGCTGCCGGAATGCCTTCTGGATCTCCTTCTGCGAGGCGTCGCGCTTGACCCCGATCACGTCGTAGGGATTGGCCATCGGCAGCTCCTCAACTCGACGATCCGGAGGTTAGTCCTCGTGACCGTCCGAAAATAGACAGACGTCAAGCACCCCTCCCCGCGGCCCGGCGGCCTCAGGCCTCGGGCTCGTCGAGGTCCACGAACTCGAACCGGTCGTCGAGTATGCCCGGCACCTCGGCAGCGACCTTGAGCGCCTGCTTGCGCTTCCGCAGCTCGGCGACCCACTCGTCCCAGGTGACCATGTCGAGGCCTCCGGGCCGGTCGATATACTGCGCCTCGCCGGTATTGAGCCCTTCCTGGTCGAAGAGGATGCGCAGCACCGGCACTCCGGGAATCCCCGGCGGCCGGTCCTCGATCGCCGGCAGCCCGGAGCGCGCTTCCGCCCACTGCCGGATTTCCGCTGCCGTGGTGAGCAGCTGGAAACCTTCCTCGACCGTTTCGGGGGTGACTTTCCTGTCCATCTCGTTGCCTCGCTTGCAAAGTCTTGATGCTAGGGAACGCGCGAATGGCCGAAACGGTCACCCGTCACGCGGCGTCGACCTTCTGCCGAGCCGCCCGCCGCTCCTTCATCCCCTCGGCGACGAACCGGTCGGCCAGCCGCTGCAGTTCCTCCCCCTCGGCCTCGCCGAACTCGTGGCCCGCCTGGTCGAACACCAGCAGCGCCCCGTAGGTCTGGTCCTCGAAGCGCAGCGGCGCGCCGGCAAAGAAGCTGAAGCCATTCTCGAGCAGGAACGTGTTCTCGACCAGCTCCGGCTGATCCTCCGAGATCTCTACCGCCACGGGCTTGTCGTCCTTCATCACATAGTCGCGAAGCGTCGCGAGATCGCTGGGCTTCGCCGCCTCCTCCCCTTCCTCCGGCTCCGTCTCGAGAACCGACAGCACCGCGATCGGCACCTCGAAGATCGATGCCACCCGCGAGGTGAAATCGTTGAGCGCCGGCCCCGGCCGCGCCAGCCGCCGCATCATCTCGAGCGTCGTGAGCTCCGCCTCGGCCTCCTCGCTCTCGGGCTCCCCCTTCGACAGTGCGACGATCGCCGCTTCCGTCGCCGCGATCGTGGTGGTGATGGTCAGCATCTCGGAGTCCGGCAGGTCCGCTTCCGATCCCTCGGTCCCCGCCGCCCCCAGCAGACATGCGACGATCCTCAGGTTCGGATCGCGTCGGCGCAGGTGCCGCGCCGCAAAGCGCAGGTAGGTGCGCGGATGGTCGCCCAGATAGGCGATGCACACCGTGTCGATTCCATCGAGCGCGATCTGGCCGATCCCCTGCGGCCGCAGCGACACCGGCGGCAGCACCCGCGTCTCGATCCCGTCGCAGGCGACCGTCTGCGCGATCATGCTGGCCACCGCGCCGTCGAGCTCGGTCCGCCCGCCGATGCAGAGCACCGTCTGCTTCCCCGGCAGCGCCGGCGCAGCTTCGGGCCAGAGGCTCTCCACCTCCTCGACCACCGCGTCCATGCCCTCGGCGACCACCCGCCGCTGCGCGGCGTCCGCCCCGTCCTGGGCCCTGTCGCTCTCCGCCAGCCGCAGCGCCGGGATCGCCACCTGGTCGTAGAAGGCGCGGGGCGAGCCGCTCCGCTCGACGAACTGTTCCGCCAGCTCGATCGCCTCCTCGGTATTGCCCGAGACCAGCCGCTGGTAGAGCTGTTCCTCCTCCTCCAGCACCGGCTCGCTGCCGAGCAGCGTCTCGAGGAACTCGAGCTGCGGCACGTAGCGGCCCAGCACCACGAGGCAGACCGTCACCGGTGTGGCGAGGATCAGCCCGATCGGCCCCCACAGCGTCGCCCAGAACATCGCGGCGACCAGCACCGCCAGGGCCGACAGCCCGGTGCTCGAGCCGTAGAGGCGCGGCTCCACCGCATTGGTAACCGTCATCTCGAGCAGCACATACAGCGCCACCACCTCGAACAGCTTTGTCCATTGCGGATCGATGGCGAAGGCCAGCGCCAGTGGCACGACGGCCGCGATCATGCTGCCGACGAACGGGATGTACCTGAACATCGCCGCCAGCAGCCCCCAGAGCAGCGCATCCGGGATGCCGATGAAATAGAGCCCGATGCCGAACAGCGTGCCATAGGTCGAGTTCACCAGCAGCTGAACCAGCAGGTAGCGGCTCACCCGGCGTCCCGCCTCGGTCATCGCCAGCGTCGTCGTCCTGAGGTCGCCGCGGCTCACCAGCTTCATGAAGCGGTCGCGAAAGTTCTCGCGCTCGAGCAGCAGGAAGGTGACGAGGATGGTGACGATGGCCGCCATCGCCAGCGGTCCCAGGAGTGAACCGAGGAAGGCCTGCCCCAAGCCTAGCGGCCCCTGCGCCGGGCCGACGATGGTCACCGGCACCGGCTCCCGCGTCCCCTCCGGCGCCGGCAGCGACGCCAGCACGCTCTGGATGCCGCTCGCCACCCGCTCGAACAGCCCGGTCGAGCTCGTCGACTCCGTCAGCGAGCTCAGCTTTTCGGCGACGATCTGCTGGTATTTGGGGATTTCCGTCGCCCAGTGGGCGATCTCGGTCACCACCAGGAACACGAAGGTGCCGATCAGCAGCCCTGCCGCGCCCACCGTCAGCAGCACCGCCGCGATGTGCGGCAGGTGCGCCTGCCTGAGGAAGCGGACCACCGGCGAGAGGGCGAAGGTCAACAGCACCGCCAGCACCAGCGGCACGAAGATGCCGGCGCCGACGTAAAGCGCCGCGATCGTCACCACCGCGACGCCCATCACCACCAGCGGCTGCCCCGGCGGTCGGGCCGTCGGAGTAGTAGGCGTTCCTCGTCCGAGCATGCGTGCCCCTGCTCCGCGTCGGGTATCGGCGCTTGTGCAGACAAAGAATGACGGCACCGGAAAAAGGTTGCCCCGCAACTTGCGCCCGGGGCGGAACCACGAAGTGTACGCCGCGTTGGACCTGTCCCCTCTCTCGAACTTACAGGGACCAACCATGGCGACTACTGAGAAGACTCTGGATGACCTGTTCCTTGATACCCTCAAGGACATCTACTATGCCGAAAAGCAGATCGTCAAAGCTCTGCCCAAGATGGCCAAGGCCGCTCAAAGCCCGGACCTTAAGGCCGGCTTCGAGAAGCATCTCGAGGAATCCGAGGGCCACATCGAGCGCCTCGACCAGGTGTTCGAGCTCCTCGGCAAGCCGGCCCGCGGCAAGACCTGCGAGGCCATCCTCGGCATCGTCGAGGAAGGCAAGACCATCATGGACGAGTTCAAGGGCACCCCGGCCCTCGACGCCGGCCTGATCTCCGCCGCCCAGGCGGTCGAGCACTACGAGATCGCCCGCTACGGCACGCTCAAGACCTGGGCCCAGCAACTCGGCCTCAACGACGCGGTCCGTCTCCTCGACGCGACGCTGAAGGAAGAGAAGATGACCGACGAAACCCTGACGCGGCTTGCCGAGAGCAACGCCAACCTCAAGGCCGAAGAGCCCGCTAGGGCTCGTGTCGCGAGCCGATAGCCCGCGGCCATCCAGCCGGCAGCGCCCCTCCCTCGCTGCCGGCCGGATTCACCTCTCCCCGAGCGAAGTCCTCGTGACCTCACGCATTTGTTCAAAATGCGCGAGGAGCCTCCGCGCGTGAGGGGCGTTACGCGTTTTTGACTAGAGGCATCGATGGTGTTGTTCGACTCTCCTGCCCTCGTTTCACCCCGGCGCACCTGGTGGCACCGCGGCGAGCCCTACACCCGCCTGGAACTGTTCTGCGACGCCGTCGTCCACCTCGTGGGCCTTCTCGTCGCGATCTTCGCCGGCGGGGCCCTCCTGGTTTTCGCGGCGACCCGCACCGCACCCGAGGAGTCGCCGCTCCTCGCCATCTACGTCGCCTCGCTAATCAGCGTCCTCCTCATCTCGCTGGCCTTCAACCAGGCGCCGGTCACCCCACTGAAGCGGTTCCTCGCGCGGCTCGACCAGGCAGCGATTTTCCTCCTCATCGCCGGCACTTACACGCCGCTGCTTGCGCTACTGAGCGGCTCCGCCACCGGCCAGCTGATGCTCGCGGGCGTCTGGGGCGCCGCGCTGGTAGGCATCGCGCTGAAGCTCATCGTACCGCAGCATTTCGGCCGCCTGGCCCTGCTGCTCTATGCCGGTATCGGCTGGAGCGGCCTACTGGTCTTCCGCTCCCTCGCCGAAGCGCTGCCGAGCAGCACTATCTGGCTCCTGCTCGCCGGCGGCGTGGCCTACTCCGCCGGTATCATCTTCCACCTGTGGGAGCGGCTGCACTTTCATAACGTGCTCTGGCACTGCTTCGTGGTCATCGGGGCGAGCCTGCACCTGTGGGCCATCCTCGACTGCATGGTGCTGCGCCGCCTTTAGGCCCGGATGCACATTTCGGCGCCGGGCTTATCATAGTTTGGTGCGCCGCGCCCCCGGTGGGGGTATGATCTTTTCTGCCGGATCGCCTTGCGGCAGCCTTGGCAGCGATCCGGCGGCTTGCTTGCAACGGCCCGGCAGCCCTGGTCGCGTCTGGACTTCGAACCCGCCGCCGCACACGGTTCGCCCCGACATACGGCCAATCCAGCGCGCTCATCGCGCCCCCTAGGAACGGAAGGTCGTATCCCGTGACAAAGTTGGAATGCGTCGGCCTCCTCCGGAGCGCCGGCCAACGCTGTATTCACACTGGGCCTTCCTGGCCGGATCACGCCCATGTCTGACCCGGATCGCAAGCGCGCCCCTTCGCTCGACACCACCGCACGCCGCCGCGACGCCGCCCTGGTCGCCCCCTTCGCCCGCCAGATCGGCCGGCTGCAGGTGCGCGCCGCGCACCTCGACGGCCTGCTGACCACGGGGCGGATGGACGACGCCCAACTCAACGCCGCCGCGCTGGAGCTCGAGGAACTGACGTCGGCGGTCCGCAGCCTCCGCGAAGGGTTCGCCGACAGCACGCTCGACAAGCTGCAATGGAGCCGCGTTCGCGACGTGAGCATGGCGCTCGAACGCCTCGCCGGGCGGCTCGCTGATCTGGACTTGCGGCTCGCCCGATCCGCTCCCGCGAGGCGGGGTTCCGGCTACGACCCAACCGCGCAAACTCGGCCGCTCGCACCGCCCGACCGGTAGGTCGGGGCAATCCGCAGCCCGAGACGATCACTTCACCGTGTCGCCGACCTCCGCCCGCTCCATCGCCTTGGCAATCGCCCGTAGCAGCTCGCCATGGGAGAACGGCCGTGTGAGCCGCACATGATCGCACGGAAATCCGGGCGGGCTGCTGGTCGAGGAGAGCACCAGCGGCGCCGGTGCCGCCTCGCGACCGAAGGCCGAGACAATCGAGGCGGCCGAGCTGCCGTCGCCCACGTCGAGGATCGCCAGCGCCGGCGCCTCCTTGCCGCAGCGCCCGACGACCTCCTCCATCGTGCTGAACAGCGCTACCCGGAACCCCAGTTCCTCCAGCGTCTGCTCGAGGTCGAGGGCAACTAGCGGCTCGCTTTCCAGCACGAACGCCAATGGCGGCGGGGAAAAGTGGTGCACCACTCCGCTCCTTCCAGAGTTCCGTGGAATTGCGCGGGTCGCGCCCGGATGGCAGCCTTGGGAATTGATGCCCGCGAGGCAACGGCTCTAACCGGTCTGTCCTCCATCGTAGGCCCGCTGGATATCGGTGTCTGCTAAAAATGACGTGTCGGCCGCCGTGGCAAATCGTCTTTTCCGCATGCTCGGGCCTCCCTTCGTGGTCTTTTGAGGCCGGAGGTGCTATAGTCGCCATCGGGTCGTCAACCGTCGGCCCTGCCGCTTGCCACAGGGGTGAAGCGGCCCAGAAGATAGGAAAACTCTTGCAGGTAATCGTTCGCGACAACAACGTCGACCAGGCTATGCGTGTGCTCAAGAAGAAGCTTCAGCGCGAAGGTGTCTTCCGGGAAATGAAGCTCCGGAAGTACTTCGAGAAGCCATCGGAGAAGCGGGTGCGCGAAGCGGGCGAGGCGGTGCGTCGTGCTCGGAAGGCCGCCCGCAAGCAGGCGCAGCGCGAAGGCCTGATCCCCGCGCCGGCCAAGAAGCAGGACTCCCGCGGCCGCGGCCCCGTCCGCGCGCCCTCGCTGGCCCGCGGCGGCTGACGTCTATCCTCCCCCGTGAACGGGGGAGGACGACCACCCGAAGGTACCGGCAGTCCCGGGCGAGTTCCGCCCCCGCCCGTGGTGGAGGGGCGGCGGCCCCAAGCGCTGTTGCACAACCCCAGAAGGCTTCATCATGCCAGTGGAACATCCCACGGATCGGGCTTCCGTCAGTGGCCCGACCGGCACAACGTCGTCCACCCCCTCACCCGCGCGGGCCTTCCTCTCCGGCTCCTTTGGCCTCACCCAGGAGCAGGCCCGGGCCGCGCTGCGCCAGGCCGCCGCCCAGCGGTACGTGCCGGCGGTCTCCGGGCCAGTGACCCCGCCCGACCTGCCGCCTCATTGAGGGCTGACCGGCCCCCGGTTACGCACTGAACCGCTTTCGCCCCGCGACGCGCGATCTTGCGGGCAATCGGTGCTAGCCTCGCCCAACTCGACCGGTTCCGCACCCGCTGCGCCGGACTCGCATCACAAGGAATAGACGTGGAACCGCTAAAGAGCATCGCCGTGCCGGTGACCCGCCGCGACGCTATCGCCAAGGCCCGCCGCGCCGGTCGCCCGATCCCTGCGGAGGACGACCAGCCGGGCGGCTCCGCCGGGCAGTCTCGGCGGCACGCACTGCCGACGACGGCCCGCGCCGAACACCGCTATAGGGTCGGCCAGCAGTTGGAAATGTCGCGCGGCTCCCGCGACATCCAGCGCTCGGCAGCCATGTGCACTGTTGTGGCGCTGGTTCCGCACGAGATCCGGCCCTTTGCTGTACCGGGTGCGCAGCGAGACCGAAAGCTTCGAGCGCATCGTCGACGAAGCCGATCTCGCGCCTCCTGCAGAATGAGCCTTGAATAGACCGCAATCTTCGGGCAAGGAGCGCGCTACGTTTCGCTGTCATCAAGCGCTGCCCTACCGAGCGGTTTTCCTGCTCCTTCCGGCCACCCTCGATATTGTGAACGTTTAGACCCGGTCGGCATGTCGCCGGCTGAGGAACGCGTGCAAAGCGGGAAGATCCCGCGCACGGCAATAGAAAGGGGGCCATCATGATCGAAGGCACCGTCAAGTTCTTCAACACCACCAAGGGCTTCGGCTTCATTCAGCCCAATGACGGCTCGAAGGACGCATTCGTGCACATCTCGGCAGTCGAGCGCTCGGGCCTCTCCAGCCTCGCTGAAGGCCAGAAGGTGAGCTACGAGCTCGAGAAGGGTCGCGACGGCAAGGTCTCGGCGACCAACCTGTCGCTGCTCTGAGCACAAGCGTTTCTGCCGCCGGAGACCTCCAGCGGCAGATTCGGCGAAAGAGGCCCCGCAAGGGGCCTTTTTTGTTGCCTGAGAGACCGGTTCGGGCGCGGCAATGGCCGCACCTCGAGCTACCAGCCCCACTCGTGCGCCTTCTGCGCCAGCGGGACGGAGCCGCCGCGGCATCGCCTCGAGCGGCACGAGCTTCACCAGCGCCACCAGCGCGCCGACCCCGGTGACGGAGGTGGCGACCGAACCGAGCGCCGTGGCCAGCCAGAACGGCAGCAGTAGGAACGCCAACGTCAGCAGCAGCGCCGTCGGGATGAACACCCCCGCCAGGATCAGGTTGACCCGCGTCCAGGCAAAGCCGCTGAGCCGCCGCACCACGAACAGCACGATCAGCGTGTGGCACAGGTAGAGCCCGAAGAACGCCAGGCCCGCCCCATCCACCCCGAGCCGCGGCACCAGCAGCACCGCAAGCCCCAGGTGCACAATCGCCACCGCGATCTCGGTGATAAGGAACGCCCGCTGGTTGCCCTTGGCGAGGATGATGAACCCCATCGGCCACGACACCACCCTGAGCATCATGCCCAGGCAGATCCATCGCAGCACCGAGGACGCGGCATGGAACTCGGCCGAATAGAGGACGTCCATCACCAACGGCGCGAGCGTCAGCGTCGCCATCACCCCCGGGCCGGCGATCAGGATGCCGATCTCGGTCTGCTCGTTGACCAGCCGGTTGCAGCTCACATTGTCGGTCGAGACCGCGGTGAGCCGCGGGTAGAAATCCATCCCCATCGCCTGCAGCACGAAGCTGGCGTAGAACCCGCCGATGGTCCAGGCGGCCTGGTAGTAGCCGGCCGCGACGCTGCCGTCGGCATGCAGCACCAGCACGCGCACGATATAGCCCGCCGCCATGGTCAGGAGCGCGCTGGTGAGGAAGGCGAAGCCCAGCGACAGCAGCGCCTTCGATTCCTGCCGGAACCGCAGCGCCCCCACCCGCACCGGCTCCACCAGCTTGCGGCTGTACCACCACGAGCCGAGCAGCATCACCGCGGCGAACGCGACGAGGAACAGCGCGATCCCCTCCTCGCGCAGGAAATAGACGAAGGGCAGGCTCAGCACCGTCCCGGCCACCGCGACGAACACGTTCATCCGCGCGAAATCGCCGATCTTCCGCATCCCCTGGATCAGCGCCGCCTGTCCCGCCGACACCACCCGCAGGAACACGGCGATGCCGATCAACGCCACCGAGACGGCGTATCCGGCATTGCCGAACGACACCTCGGAGACCGGCACGGCGACCGCCGCCAGCCCCACTGCCCCCAGCACCGCGAGGATCAGCGACAGCCGCGCCAGCACCTTCGCCGTCACCTGCACTCGCCGCGTCCGGCCCGTCCCTGCGGCCGCCGCCACCTGCCGCACCCCGCTGCCGTTGACCCCGGCCCCGGCGATGCTGGACGCGAGGTCGGCGATCGAGATGAAGATGCCGACCAGGCCCACGCCCGCCGGCCCGAGCAGCAGCGCCATCACCTTCATGCGCACCACGCCCATGACGATGGTGGCCAGCGACGAGACGCCGATCAGCGTCGTCGACTTGAGGATCTGCGCATAGGAATGCTTCGGCGCCGCTTCGGCGATGGGCTCACTGGCCACGGGCGATACTCGCGCGACGGCAGCTCAGGTGCGGTTCCATGACCCGGCGATCTGCGATGACTGGTCCTCGAACAGCAGCGCCAGCATGGTCCGCGCCCGGCGCAGCCGGATGCGGACGAGGCAGGCCGCGGCCAGCAGCCGGTCCCGGAGGCTGCGCCGCGGCAGCAGCGCCAGCCGCGCCAGCTCGTAGGCCGGCGACGCCGCCACCGCGACGATCTGGACCACCCACCGCACCAGCCCCCAGGCGCCCTCGACCTCGGCGAACTCGTGCGCGATGTGCCGGTCCCAGCGCCGCCCCAGCTCCTCGAAGCTCTTGCAGGCCGGGGTGAGCACCCGCACCTCCGGCACGAAATCGATCCGCACCCCCCGCGCCGCGGCGCGCCGCCCCCAGTCCCGATCCTCCATCGTCGCGATCCCGGCGAACGGCCCGACATCGAGGAACACGTCCCGCCGCACCGCCATGTTGCCGGTGGCCGCATAGTGGTCGCGCTCGACATAGAGCTTCACCCGGTAGGCATAGATGCCCTCGTAGGCCTCGAGCGCCGTCGGCCGCTTCCTGTCCTGCCTCAGGATGCCGACGCTCCCCGCCACCACGCCGCAGCGCGGATACTGCCGGAAATGCGTGGCGATGCCCTCGAGCCAGCCCTCCTGCGCAATGCAGTCGCAGTCGATGAAGGCGACGATCGCGCCCCGCGCCACCTCCGCCCCGCGGCTGCGCGCCGGCCCCGGCCCCGGCCGCTGCTCCACCTCGAGCCGCACATGCGGGAAGGCCGCGCACACCGCGGTGGGCAGCTCGCGCGAGCCGTTGTCGACGACGATGATCTCGAAGCTGACCCCGTCCGTCTGCTGCGCCTCGAGCGCCGTGAGGCAGGCCCGCAGGTCCTCGGGCTCGTTCAGGTGTGGCACCACCACGCTGATCAGCGGACCGGTCCCGTCTCGCATTCGCATCCTCGAGATTTTCCGATCCCGCCGTTTTAGCCCGCGCGGCCTCGCGCCGTGCATAGGCACTTGGAGCTAAGCGGCGGAATCGACGGAGCACCGAAGCGGCCTTGTTGCTTAGCGGCGTGGCCCGAACAGTTCCCCTACCGGCCGGCGCCGGCCCCGCAGCAGTTCTGGCTAGGCTGTTCGGACTACCTCGTAGTCACATCCAGCGAAGCGCCAGAATAATAGAGGTGGGTCGCACAGTCGCGGGACGCCCATGCAATATCGCCGCGAATTAATTATCGCGGCTCGATGCGGGATCTGTATCGGCGCCGGCAAAAAGCAATAGCGGGGGCTGCGACTTTGCACGGAACACCTTCCTACGCCTCGCCCGCCGGCACCCCCGGCGGCGAGTACTTGAACCGGATGCATGCTCTGGCCGTCCGCTCGGCCGAGACCCACAATCGCGTCGCCGAATTCAGCGAGCTGGCGACCCGCGGCCTGCCCAACATGTACGAGGGCACCGGCGTCTTCGTCCACACCATGCGCGGCCAGTCCCGCAACGGCGACCAGTGGCCGCGCGGCGAGGGCGACAACCTGCGCTACGCCGCCATCGTCGCGCTGGGCCTCGCGCACATGCCGCTCCACACCCAGCGCAAGATCCTGCGCGGCAGCACCGCCGCCGACCTTGCCGCCATCTCGATGAACCGCGCCGCCGAGTCCCAGGATGCCGGCGCGGTGGCGCTCTCCGCCTGGGCCGGGGCGGAAGTCGCGGGGCTCGATCCCACGCGCCTCCTCGACATGCTGACCCCCTTCCTCGCCCTCAACCACCCGGTCGAGACGGTGATCTGCTCCTGGGCTCTCTGCGCCGCCCTCGCCACCGAGGCGACCGGCCGGCAGACGCGGCTGGTCTCTGCCGCCTCGACCCGCCTCATCGATGCGCAGACCCGCTCGGGGCTCTTCCCCCACGTGCTGCCGCAGCACTCGCAGGCCTGGTCGCGGGCGCATGTGGGCTGCTTCGCCGACCAGGTCTACCCGATCCAGGCCCTCGCCCGGCTCTCGAGCGCCGAAGGCGACTACAGCGCCCTCGATGCCGCCGAGAAGTGCGCCGACGCCATCTGCCGCCTGCAGGGTCCGGCCGGCCAGTGGTGGTGGCACTACGACGTCGACAACGGCTCGATCGTCGAGGAATACCCGGTCTACAGCGTCCACCAGCACGCCATGGGGCCGATGGCGCTGCTCGAGCTGTTCGAGGCCGGCGGCGGCGACCGCTTCAAGCACATCATCGACGGCGTGCAGTGGCTCGACCGCCACCCGGAATCGCGCCGCCCTCTCGTCTCCGATCGCCACGCGCTGATCTGGCGCAAGATCGGCCGCCGCGAGCCGCGGAAGGCCGTCCGCTCCATCTCCGCGCTCACCACGCGGCTGAAGCCCGGCTGGCGCCTGCCCGGCCTCGACGCCGCCTTCCCGCCCGATCGCCTCGACCACGAGTGCCGGCCCTACGAGTTCGGCTGGATGCTCTACGCCTGGCACGGCGGCGGCGTGGTCCGGGCCCTGCACCAGCCGCGGAGCATGCTCAATGGTTAGGGTCGCGGCGCCGCCGCCCGCCCGGCAATTGCTGTTCGGCCTGCATCTCGACTGCCTGCGCATGGCCGAAGTGGTCAGCCGCTGCGAGGAGGCCGTGTGGACGCGCCGGCCGCTGATCCTCGGCGTGCTCAACGCCGCCAAGATCGTCAACCTGCACCGCGACCGCGTGCTGCGCGACTCCCTGCTCGCCTGCAACCTGCTGCTGG
Organism: uncultured Alphaproteobacteria bacterium; assembly: GCA_963708965.1. GTDB lineage: Bacteria > Pseudomonadota > Alphaproteobacteria > Rhizobiales > Devosiaceae > Devosia_A. The sequence goes on from CAVPUP010000010.1 coordinate 267,577, forward strand.
CCGACGGCCAGTCCGTCGTCTGGGCGAGCCGCCTGCTGGGCCGCCCGCTGCCGGAACGGGTCGCCGGCATCGACCTCTTCGAGCAGCTGCTCGAGCTGGCGCATCGCCGGCACCACGCGGTCTACCTGCTCGGCGCCAAGCCCGAGATCCTCGCCGCCCTGCTGCAGCGCGTATCGGCAGCGCTGGCCCGGCCTCCGCATCGCCGGCAGCCACCACGGCTATTTCACCGACGCCGAAGCGCCCGACATCGCCGCCGAGATCGCGGCCTCCGGCGCGGACATGCTGTTCCTCGGCATGTCCTCGCCCAAGAAGGAGACCTTCCTCGCCGCTTACGGGGAGAGCCTCGGCGTCCCCGTGCTGCACGGGGTCGGCGGCTCGTTCGACATCCTCGCCGGCCTCACCCGCCGCGCGCCCCTCGCCTGGCAGCGGCTCGGGCTCGAATGGGCCTACCGGCTGCTGCAGGAGCCGCGCCGGCTGTGGCGGCGCTATCTCGTCACCAACACCAGCTTCATCGCACTGACCCTGCGGGAACTGCTGCATCCCAGCCCGGCCCTCGCCGGTCGCGACCCGGCCGGTGCCTTCTCCACCCGCGACTTCGCTGACCAGGGACCATCGTCGCCATGAGTGATATCTTCGACGGCACCATTGCCGTGATCGGCATGGGCTATATCGGCCTGCCGACCGCCACCGTGCTCGCCACCCGCGGCATCCAGGTCACCGGCGTCGACATCAACCCGCGCATCGTCGAGGCGATCTCGCGCGGCGAGGCCCCGTTCGTCGAGCCCGATCTCGCCGTCGCCGTCAGCGGCGCCGTCGCCATGGGCCGGCTGACCATGTCGCGAGACGTGCCCGACGTCGACGCCTACATCATCGCCGTCCCGACCCCCTTCAACCCCGACCACTCGGCCGACCTCTCCTACGTCCAGGCGGCCGCCGAGCAGGTCGCCCCGCACCTCCGCCCCGGCGCCATCGTGGTGCTGGAATCGACCAGCCCGCCGGGCACCACCGACAAGGTCAGCCGCTGGATCGGCGCGCTGCGGCCCGACCTCAAGATGCCGCACGACGCCGGCAGCATCGCCGACATCTACGTCGCCCACTGCCCCGAGCGCGTGCTGCCCGGCCGCATCATGATCGAGATGATCACCAACAACCGCGTGGTCGGCGGCCTCACCAACCGCTGCGCCGAGCGCGCCGCCACCATCTATCGGGTGTTCTCGCAGGGCGAGATCCTGCTCACCGACGCCGGCAGCGCCGAGATGGCGAAGCTGGTCGAGAACGCCTATCGCGACGTCAACATCGCCTTCGCCAACGAGCTGTCGCTCATCGCGGAATCGCTGCGGCTCGACGTCTGGGAGATCATCCGGCTCGCCAACCAGCACCCCCGCGTAAAAATCCTCGCGCCCGGTCCGGGCGTCGGCGGCCACTGCATCCCCGTCGATCCCTGGTTCATCGTCTCGGCGGCTCCCGAGCTCGCCCGCCTGATCCGGACCGCGCGCGAGGTGAACGACCACAAGCCGCACCATGTCGCCGAACAGGTGATCGCCAAGGCGCAGCGCTTCCGCTCGCCCTCGATCGCCTGCCTCGGCCTCACCTTCAAGGCCAATGTCGACGACATCCGCGAGAGCCCGGCCATCGAGGTGGTCGGCCTCATCGCCCAGGCCCTGCCGGAGGTCGAGATCCTGCTCGCCGACCCCTATGTCGACACCGTCCCGCCCCGGCTGACCAGCAACGCCAACCTGCGCATGGCCGGCGCCGGCGAAGCCGTCGACCGCGCCGACATCATCGTCCTCCTCGTCGAGCACGACGCCTTCAAATCCCTCCGCCACACCCGCCACAACGGCAAGGTCGTCTACGACACCCGCGGCGCCTGGGCCTGAGCGGCATTACCTCTAGATGATTGATGCATGGGTCCCCCCCCCCGGCGTCGGGGAGGACTACCCGGCGCGATGACGGGGCGCCCGGAGATCCGGTCCCGCCGTTACGGGCGGAGGGGCTCGCCGAGCCCGTCCCGCCCCGGCAACTCGCATGGCGATCGCCGAGCTCTACAAGCGCCGCTGGCAGATCGAGCTGTTCTTCCGCTGGATCAAGCAGACCCTCAGGATCAGGCACTTCGTGGGCACAGCGAGAACGCCGTACGCATCCAGATCGCCGTCGCGCTGATCGCCTACCTGATCCTCAACTCGCCAACCAGGCGTCGCAGCTCGTCCCGGCCCCCTCGCGTTCGCACGACTCGTCCGTTCCAACCTCATGCACATCGACACATCGACCAACTCCCGTACCACAACACCCCCACCTCAAAACTCACAACAGTCACTCCAACGCCGCGGGGGTCAAGCCCGGGGATGACGGCGGGTGTGGGACGTGAGTGCTCAACAAGCTCCGTCATCCCACTGGGCTTGACCCGGGGACCCATGAAGCGCGGCAATAGGGGGTGTCCTGTGCAGTCCAGGTCTACCCCAGCAGATCCCCTTTCCGTCGCAACGGATGAGGTTCGGGGACCCGTATGGAACTCGGCGACTACTCCGCCGCCACGTCCGTAAGCATCGCGTGCTCCCGCTCCGCCGGTGCGAAATCCGCCGGCCGTGCGCCCAGCCCGAACATGTGCTCGATCGCGAGCAGGCTCCGCTCCGACGCGCTGCCGTCGCCATAGGGATTCACCGCCCGCGCCATCTGCCGATACGCGGCCTCGTCGGTCAGCAGCCGCGTCACCTCGTTGAAGATCGCCTGCTCGTCCGTTCCCACCAGCCGGACCGTCCCGGCGCTCACCGCCTCGGGGCGTTCCGTCGTCTCGCGCATCACCAGCACCGGCTTGCCGAGGCTCGGCGCCTCCTCCTGCACGCCGCCGCTGTCGGTCAGCACCAGGTACGAGGCCCGCAGCGCCTCGACGAAATCGCCGTAGCCGAGGGGCTCGGTGATCACCACATTTCCGAGCCCCTCCAGGTGCGGCAGGATGACCTCCCGCACCGCGGGGTTGAGATGCGCCGGCAACAACAGCTGCACGTCCGGGAAGGCCCTGGCCACGCGGGCCATCGCGCGGGCGGCACGGTGCATCGGTTCGCCCCACGATTCACGGCGATGGGCAGTGACGAGGATGACGCGGCGGCCGTCGAGCCGCTCGAGGTCCGGGTTCTCCGGTCGCCGTCCGCGGCCGGCGACGTCGAGCAGCGCGTCGATCACCGTATTGCCGGTCACGCTGATGCGCTCCGCCGGCACGCCCTCGCGCAGCAGGTTCTGCCGCGCCGTCGAGGTCGGCGCCAGGTGCAGGCTCGTCACCTGCGACACCAGCCGGCGGTTCATCTCCTCGGGAAACGGATTGTGGATGTCGCCGGTCCGCAGCCCCGCCTCGACATGGATCACCGGCACCTGCCGGTAGAACGCCGCCAGCGCGCCGGCGAAGGCGGTCGTGGTGTCGCCCTGCACCACCACGGCATCGGGCTGCTCGAGCTCGATCACCCGCCCCACGCCCTCCAGCGCCTTGCAGGTGATGCCCTCGAGGCTCTGCCGCTCGGCGAAGATGTTGAGGTCGTGCCGCGGCACGATGCCGAACAGCGCGTTCACCTGGTCGAGCATCTGCCGGTGCTGTCCGGTGACCGCGACGACGCCCTCGAGCCGCGAGGAATGGGCAAGCGCGCGGACCAGCGGCGCCATCTTGATGGCTTCCGGCCGCGTTCCGTAGATCAGCAGCAGCTTCTGCATCGATTTGCCCCCGTCACGTGTCGGGGGCATTCTACTTCGATGCTGGAAGGAACAAAAGTAGATCAAGCTGACTACGGGCAGTACTGACTCGGATATAATTCGACACCGCGCAGCTTAAACGCTAGCGACTTAATCCATCAGCGACTTTGCATCAACAGGTTGTAAACCCTTTTGCTTAGTTGTCGCCCTCGCGCTGCCGGGTGATATGCTGTTTTGCACTAAGGGCGGCTTCGGTGAATTTTACAAAAATAGCTGTGAACGGCAGCAGGTGCAGGGCGTCGGAAGGGATCAGACCTCCCCCGCTCATCAGCCGAAGCTCCAGCCCCAATGACAGAGGAAGGAGCCGGAATTTGCGCTTGTTAGCTTGGAGTCGCACGCAGCGGGGTTCGGTCGGCGCGCTTGCAGAGGAGCAGGACTATCGGCGCATCAGCCTCTACCCTGCGCTGAAGCGTGCGATGGACATGTCGGCCGTGCTGCTGGCCGCGCCTCTCGTCATTCCGCTGGTCGCCGTCCTGGCGCTGGTGGTCCGTTCCGACGGCGGACCGCGCCTTCTACGGCCAGACGCGACTCGGCCTCAACGGCCGCCCCTATACCATGTGGAAGCTACGCTCCATGGTGCCCGATGCCGACGCGGCGCTCGCCACAGCTCCTCGCCGAAGACGCGGCGGCCAAGGCCGAATGGGACTCCACCCAGAAGCTTCGCAACGACCCGCGCGTCACCCGCATCGGCCGCTTCATCCGCAAGTACTCGCTCGACGAGCTGCCGCAGCTGTGGAACGTGCTCGTCGGCGACATGAGCCTCGTCGGCCCACGGCCGATGTTTCCCGAGCAGCGCTCGCTCTATCCCGGCACGGCCTGCTTCGATTTCCGCCCCGGCCTCAGCGGCCTCTGGCAGGTCAGCGAGCGCAACGAGAGCAGCTTTGCCGAGCGCGCCGGCTACGACAACGAATATGCCCGCACCGCGTCGTTCTCGACCGATCTCGCCATCCTCGCGAAGACGCTGGTGGTGGTGCTGCGCGGCACCGGCCTGTGAGGCCGGGCCTCAACCGTCACTGGCCGCTGCCGCCTGCGACGCCCCGCTCCCCAGGCCCCTGCCGATCTCGACGCTGACCTTCAACAGGTCCCCCGGCAGCAGCGGCGTGAACTCCTCGGCCGGGATCTCGGCCGGTGCGCCATTGACCTGGCGCACGATGGAATAGCTGACCGTCGTCGCGGCCACCTGGCTTTCCAGCAGCCCCGGCAGTTCCCGCGCATGGCGGAGTTGGCCGATCGCGGTCGCCTCTTCAAGCCGCGCCTGCTCGATGCTCGTCTGCTCGGTCTGGATCGCCGCCGCCACGTCGAGGTTGCGGTCGTCCTCCAGCTTGACCAGGTCGCGCTTCGCCTCGCTCAGCCCTTCCCGGGCCCGCATCGTGGCGATCATGTTGTCGAGCCGGTCCCAGCGCAGGCTCGCGATACTGCTCTCGATGTCGGTCTGCCGCGACACCGTCGCCATCCCGTCCTTGACCAGCTTCTTGATCCGCTCGAGTTCCTGGTTCGCCTTCTGCGTCTGTTCGTCGAGGGCGCCGAGCTTTTGGGTCAACACCTCCAGCTCGCCGTTGAACAGGTCGATGAGTTCCTTCACCGCCGCCGTCTGCCGCACCAGTTCGCTCGCGCGCGCTTTGAAGATCGTGCGCTCCTGCTCCATGATCGACTGGATCGCCGGCTGCTTGGCGTCGAGCTCGGGCGGGAAGCTGATCTGCTTGGCCGAGGACATCTCCGCGTCCAGCCGGGCGAGCCGCGCCGTCGAGCGCAGGATCGAGTTCACCGACTTCTGGATCGACGCCTGCAACGACAGCACCTCGCCCGCCGGGTCCTGGGCGGTATTGCCGTTGCGCGCATCGCCGCCGCTGACGGCCACCGCCTGCAGCACCGTCATGCCGGGCCGGAATGGATATTCGCCGGGCGTCGAGACGCTCCCCACCACGTAGATCGGCGGGTAGCTGACGATCTGCACGGTGGCATCCGGAGCCAGCACCAGCCCGAGCTTGGCCTGCAGCTTCGAGCCGATCTCGGCCGCCAGCGCCTCGGGCCCCATGCCCCGCACGCTGATCGCGCCGAGCGTGGGCAGGAAGATCGTGTTGTCCGGCCCCACCACGTATTCCCCGCCGAACGCGTCCCAGCTACGGTAGTCGCCGGCGGATGGCACGAACTGCACCACCGAGACCCGCAGCTTCGTCTGCGGCGCGATGCTCGGCAGCTCTTGCGCCAGCACCGCTGCGGCCGGCCAGGCGAGGCCCGCCGCCAGCACCACGGGGCGGATCCAGCCCCTCCGGAATTCGAACATCTGCAGGCTCCACATCCTCGGCTTGCCGCGGCTAGCCGAACCTAGTCGAGCGGGCCCCGTGCAGCAGTAGTCAGTCTGAGCTAACTCGCGTAGAGCAATGTATCGTCTCGTATTGCGCCCCTCGATCAGGGACACTCCCGCAGCATTGTGGTTGGCTACCAAGCCGCGGGGCGATATGGGTGATCTTGATTTCGGTTTTTACTTCTCGCTGCTCCGCAAGCGGGCACCTCTCGTCATCGCCATCGTAATCCTGGTCATGGCGGCTGGGCTGGGCACTGCCTACCTGCTGCCGCCGGTCTATCGCGCCACCGCGAAACTCCTGCTCGAGTTCGGCGCAGATTCCGAGCGACCCTTCCCGCGCCATCGGCCAGGCCAGCGCCATGGAGCAGTTCCAGATCATCCAGGAGGATGTGCTGTCGCACACCAACCTGCTCGAGCTGGCCCGGCAGTTCGGCCTCTACTCGCCCACCCAGCTCGCCATGCAGTCCGATGTCGCCGACGACATGAAGGACCGCATCCTGATCGAGCCGGTGACCATCGATGGCGGCGGCCGCGGCGCCAGCACCATCCTCGAAGTCTCGTTCGATGCCGGCGCTCCCAGGCTCGCCGCCGACGTCGCCAACCGGCTGGTGCAGCTGATCCTCGACAAGGACACCGAGCTCCGCACCGCGCGCGCCACCGACGCGGTGCAGTTCTTCACCCAGGAATCAGCCCGCCTCGACGCGGCGCTGAAGGAGCTCGACGCGCAGATCCTCAAGTTCAAGAGCCAGAACATCGACGCCCTGCCGGACAGCCTGACCTTCCGCCGCGACCGGCAGAGCGCCCAGCAGCAGCGGCTCGTGCTCCTGACCCAGGAGCAGTCCTCGCTGCGCCAGCGCATCCAGGACCTGAAATCGCGCCCGCTTGCCGCCCGCGCCGTACCGGTCACCCCCGAGGAGAAGGCGCTGGACGACCTGCGCACCGCGCTCGCCACCCAGCTCGAGACCTTTTCCGAGGCCAGCCCGACCATCGTCGCCATCCGCGCCCGGATCGCCGCGCTCGAATCCCAGATCGTCAAGGCGGCGGGCTTGGGGGACGCCTCGGAACCGCAGGCGGCGGGCCTCGCCGGCGATCCGGAACTCGCCGATCTCACCTACCGGCTGAAGGCGGTCGGGGACGAGATCGCCAGCATCCAGGCCACCACGCAGGACCTCGACCAGTCCATCCGGGCCACGCCCGCCAACGAGACCGCGCTTAACGTGCTCGACCGCAACCACCAGAACCTGCAGGCCCAGTACGATGCTTCCGTCACGCGCCTCGCCGAGGCCTCGACCAGCCAGCAGATCGAGCTGCGGCTGAAGGGCGAGCGGCTGTCGCTGATCGCCTCGGCGCTGCCGCCGCAGTCGCAGCTGAGCCCCAAGCGCCTGCAGATCGTCCTCGCCGCCTTCGCCGCCGCGATGGTGCTCGGCGCCGCCGTCGTGGCCGTCCCCGAATTTCTCAACAAGCGCATCCGCCGGCCCGTCGAGCTGGTCAAGAAGCTCGACATCCGACCGATGGTCACCGTGCCCTACATCACGCCGCCGCCCCTCTCGGTGCTGCGCCGCCAGTCGCGCCAGGCCAGCGAGACGTCGCAGGCCGCCCTGCGCAAGGTGTTCCGCAAGCGCCCGCGGCGCGCCGCCGTTGCCCACGCCAACAACGTCCAGTCGGAGTCGTGATGAACCAGCACAATCTGGAAGGCACCCAGGCCGAGGCGGCCCCCAAGCCGGTGGCCTGGAGCAACATGGCCGGCCTCGACATCGACCCGGTGCTGATGGAGCGCAGCCGCATCGTCGCCTTCAACCGCTCCGATCCGGCCTCGCTCGCCTTCGACATGATGCGCACCACCATCATGCGCAGCGTCGAGGACGGTGCCTGGCGCACCCTCGGCATCACCTCCCCGACCCCGGGCTGCGGCAAGGCCACCGTGGCGGTCAACCTCGCCATCAGCCTCGCCAAGCAGACCGACCTGCGCGTCATCCTGATGGATCTCGACCTGCGCCGCCCGCGCATCGCCAACATGCTCGGGCTCTCGCCCAGCTGCACCATGCGCGAATTTCTCACCGACGGCTGGCAGAGCGAGGAATTCTTCGTCCGCCTCGGCGCCAACCTCGCCATCGGCGCCAGCACCGAGGCCCTCCAACACCCGGCCGAACTGCTCCTCAGCAAGAAGACGGAGTGGAAGCTGAAGCGCCTGCAGCAGGGGCTCGGCGCCAACATCGTCATCTACAACCTGCCGCCCATGCTGACCACCGACGACTGCGCCGGCTTCCTCCCCCAGGTCGACCGCACCCTGCTGATCGTCGGCGCCGAGCACAGCACCCTCTCCGAGATCGACGTCTGCGAACGCGACCTCTCCGACGAACAAAAGCTCCTCGGCGTCATCCTCAACAAATGCCGCTACAAGACGGGGCAGTTCAACAACTACCAGGCGTAGCGCCCCCGGCAGACGACCCCCTCCCATCCTCCCCCATGAAGGGGGAGGTGCCGCTCCGTGTGTCGGGCACGATCGAGGCCACGCACTCCCTCTTCACCTCCCCCTTCATGGGGGAGGCCGGGAGGGGGCCGTCCCATGCCGAGAGCAGCCCCCGTTTGTACAGGCGCGCCCCTACTCCCGGAACGTATGCCGCAGTTGGTCCTCAAGCGGCTGCAGCAGGTATGCCATCACCGTGCGGTCGCCGGTCTGCAGGAACGTCTCCGCGGGCATGCCGGGCACCAGCTTGGCGCCATCGGGGAGCTTGCCCTGCTCGGTCTCCGGCACCGTCACCCGCGCGGCGTAATACGGCACCCCGGTCTTGGGATCGGTGGTGAGGTCGGGCGACACCGCCTGCAGCGTGCCGGCCAGTTCCGGCGTGGTGCGCGGGTCGAACCCGGGCAGTCGCACCAGCGCTTGCTGCCCCACATGCAGCTTGTCGATATCGAGCGGGCTCACCCGCGCCTCGACCAGGAGCTGCTGGCTCTGCGGCACGATCAGCATCAGGGTGTCGCCGGCGCCCACGACGCCGCCCCGGGTCTGCACCATCGATTCATGCACGATCCCCGACATCGGCGCGCGGATCTCGAGATGCACCAGCCGGTCCTCGGTCGCGATCTTTCTCTGCAAGAGCTCCGCCACCTGCTGCGAGGTCTTCTGCAGCTCGCTCAGCACCTCCGAGCGGAAGTCGATCAGCAGCTGCTCGCTCTGCGTCTCGAGCTCCGAGATGCTCGACTGCGCCGAGGCGATCGCCGCATCGATGCTGCCGGCTTCGCCTTCCAGCGCTGCCTCGTTGCGCAGCATCTCGTTGGAGCGCTGCTGCGTCGCGAGCCCGCTCGACACCAGCTCCTTGAGGTTGCCGCTCTCCTTGCGCACCAGCTCGGCCTGCTTGGCATTGGCCCCGAGCTGCACCTTGAGGCCGGCGATGGTTGCCCGTTTCTCGGTGATCTGCTGGCCGAGCCGCGACACCTGGCCCTTGAGCGACAGGTCGCGCGACTGGCGCAGCCGGTCCTGCTCGGCCATGTTGTCGGCGAGTTCGGCATCCTCGGCCCAGTCCTTGACGCTCGAGGGCAGCTCCATGCTGTCCCGCCCGTCCCGCTCCGCCTCGAGCCGCGCCTGCACGGCGAGGGCTTCGCGCAGTTGCGACATGACGATCCCGAGCTCGGCGCGGATGGCGACGTCGTCGAGCCGCACCAGCATCTGCCCGGCTTCGACGTGGTCGTCGTTGTTGGCGTAGATCTCGCGCACGATGCCGCCCTGCGGGTGCTGCACCTTGCGCGGCCCGCCCTCGACCGTGACGTGTCCGCCGGCGATCACCGCGCCGGAGACCTCGGTCGTCGCCGCCCAGCCGCCAAGTCCGAACACCAGCAGGCACACCACCGCTGCGCCCGCCAGCGCGTGCCGTGTGAGGCTCGAACTCGAACTCGGTCCGCTGCCGCCTACGCGTGGCCGGCAATTTCCGCTGGCCGGCGTCCGGTTTCGTTTGGCTTATGCTCTTCATTGGCAACAATCCTGGGCTGTGTCGTGTCGCGGAGCACGCTGTCCTTGCTCCCGAAGATGGCCTGCCGCCCGTCCCGCATGAACAGCAGCTTGTCGACGGCGGCGATGGCGCTCGGCCGGTGCGCGATGACGACGACGATGGCGCCGCGCCGGCGCGCCTCGATCAGGGCCCGGGTCAGCGCCTCGTCCCCTTCCGCGTCGAGGTTGGAGTTGGGCTCGTCGAGCACCAGGAGGAACGGGTCGCCATAGAGCGCCCGCGCCAGCCCGATGCGCTGCCGCTGCCCGGAGGACAGCACCGAGCCGCCCTCGCCGATGCGCGTGTCGTAGCCGTCCGGCAGGCCGGCGATCAGTTCGCTCACCCGCGCGGCGGCCGCCGCCTTGAGGATCGCGTCCGGGTTCGCATCGGGCCGGAAGTGACTGATATTGTCGGCGATGGTGCCGTCGAACAGCTCGACGTCCTGCGGCAGGTAGCCGACGGTCTGCGCCAGCCGCTCGGCATCGTAGTGGCCGACCTCGTGGCCGTCGAAGCGGATCTGCCCGCTGAGCAGCGGCCAGACCCCCACCAGCGCCCGACCCACCGAGGACTTGCCCGAGCCCGAAGGCCCGATGATCCCCAGCCCGTCGCCGGCCTGCAGCGAGAACTGCACGCCCTGCGCAGTGGGCAGGCCCCGCGGATGCGGGCCGGTGGCGAGCCCCGCGACGGTGATCGACTGGAACGGCAGCGGCAGCTCCATCGCCCGCGGCGGCGGATCGGCGATGGTCAGCGCCTGGCTGATCCGTCCCGCCGCCTGGCGTGCATTGACGAAGCTCCGCCAGTGGCTCACCGCCTGCTCGACCGGCGCCAGCGCCCGCGAGGTGAGGATCGAGGCGGCGATCATCAGCCCGCCCGGTGACCTCGCCGCGGATGACCAGATAGGCCCCGACGCCCAGCACCGCCGATTGCAGCAGGTACCGGCAGCCCTTGGTGAAGGAGGAATAGAACGAGGCGCGGTCGGCGGCCCGCTGCTGCGTCCTGAGGAACGTCGTCACCGAGTCCATCCAGCGTCGGGAGAGCGTCCCGAGCATGCCCATGGCGACCACCGCCTCGGCATTGGCGACCGCGTCGCCGGCCATGGCGTTGCGTTCCGCGCCCGCCGCCGTGACGGCAAGGCCGGGCCGGCGCGAATTCACCTCGTTGACCACCAGCAGGCTGCAGATCACCACCGCCCCCGCCACGGCCGTCAGCCCGAGCAGCGGATGCAGCGCGAACACCAGCGCCAGGTAGAGCGGGACCCACGGCAGGTCGAGCAGCGCCACCGATCCCTGCCCGGAAACGAAGCCCTGCAGCGTGTCGAGGTCGCGCAGCGTGTCGGGCCGGCGGCCGGCGCCCTGCAGCAGCTTCATCCGCACCGAGGCGCGCAGCATCGGGCCGGACAGACGCATCGCCATCAGCCCGCCCAGCCGCGCCGTCATGCGCGAGCGGATCCACTCGATCAGCGCGTAGAAGCCGTAGAGCACGACCACCAGCAGGGTCAGCGCCACCAGCGTCGGCATCGAGCGGCTGGGCAGCACGCGGTCATACACCTGCAGCATGAACACCGAGCCGGTGAGCATGAGGATGTTCGCCACGACGCTGAGTGCCACCAGCACCACGGCATGCGGACCGGCGATCGGCAACAACTTGAAAGGCGCCACCTGTGGTGCGCCTTTGGGAGCGTTGTTCAAGAGAGTGCCCCTTTGCTTGAACATGGACAGCTAGAACTGTCCGCGTTCCTCGTTAATCCAGCCAATTGGGGCAAAGCTAAGCCGAACGGTCGATTTTCTCCCCATCGAAAGTACCTTCAAGCCCAGCACGACACGATCGATGTAGCCAAGCTCCGGCCGCCAGCTCAATACCGGATAGCTGCATAGATAAATTGCCTCCTCCGGCAGCACTTGCAAGTATCCGATGCAGCGATGTCGCGTGTTTATCTGTCAGAAGTCCTCGATTGGCGGAACGCCTACGTTCGTTCATCGGGTTGACGGGAAGACAATCTGTCGCACGGCTGGGGGAAATTGCGCAATGATTGTACGCGTTGCGATGGGCGAAGGCTGCGATATCCGCCAGCCGGACCTGGTGAATCTTTACGATTGCCAGATCGGCGACGGCACGCGGATCGGCGCCTTCGTCGAGATCCAGAAGAACGCGGTGATCGGCCGCAACTGCAAGATCTCCAGCCACAGCTTCATCTGCGAGGGCGTCACCATCGAGGATGGCGTCTTCGTCGGCCACGGCGTCATGTTCACCAACGACCGCTATCCCCGCGCTACCGCGCCGAATGGCGAGCTGCAGTCGGGCTCCGACTGGACGGTGCTCCCCACCCGGGTGAAGCGCCGCGCCTCGATCGGCAGCAACGCCACGATCCTGCCCGGCATCACCATCGGCGAAGGCGCGATGATCGGCGCCGGCGCGGTGGTCACCCGCGACGTTCCCGATCACACCTTGGTGACCGGCGTCCCCGCCCGGCCGGTCGACAGCACCGAGCCTGCCGTCGCGCAGGGAGGCCGGCCATGATCGGCGTCGCCGTCGTCGGCTACGGCTACTGGGGCCCCAACCTCGTCCGCAACCTCTGGGACAACCCGGGCGCGCGGCTGGTCTGGGTCTGCGACCTCGAGACCGAGCGCCTCGCCGGCGTGCAGCGCCGCTATCCCGCCGTGCAGATCACCGAGAGCTTCGACGACGTCCTCAACGACCCCGGGGTCGACGCGGTGGCCATCGCCACCCCGGTCTCGACCCATTACCCGCTCGCCCTGCAGGGCGCTGAAGGCCGGCAAGAACGTCTTCGTCGAAAAGCCGATCGCCCCGACCTCGGTGCAGGCCGAGCGCCTGATCGAGGAAGCGGCCAAGCGCGGCCTGGTGCTGGCGGTCGACCACACCTTCATCCACACCGGCGCCGTCCGGAAGATGCGCGACATCGTCCGCACCGAGCTCGGCGAGGTCTACTATTACGACTCCGTGCGCGTGAACCTCGGGCTCTTCCAGCACGACGTCAGCGTCATCTGGGATCTCGCCGTCCACGATCTGTCGATCATGGACTTCGTCCTCCCGCAACGCCCGCGCGCCGTCGCCGCCACCGGCCTCTCGCACGTCCCCGGCTCGCCCGAGAACATCGCCTACCTGACGCTGTTCTTCGACGACAACGTCATCGGCCACATCCACGTCAACTGGCTGGCCCCGGTGAAGGTGCGCCGCACCCTGGTCGGCGGCAGCCACAAGATGATCGTCTACGACGACCTCGAGCCGAGCGAGAAGATCAAGGTCTACGACAAGGGCATCACGCTAAACGGCACGCCGGCCAGGCGGGGCGAAAAAGTGCACCAGATGCTGGTCGGGTACCGCGCCGGCGACATGATGGCGCCGCAACTGGATATGGCCGAAGCGCTGGGCACCGAACTCCGCGAATTCCTCTCCTGCATCGAGCACGGCGGAACCCCGATTGCCGACGGCGAGGCCGGCTTGCGCGTGGTGCGCATCCTGGAGGCGGCCACCCAGTCCCTCGCCGAGCGCGGACGCGTGGTCGCGCTGGAACCGGCGAGCGCCCTCGCATGACACCGCAAACGAGCTTCAAGCTGCAGGCACGCCCTGCTTCTGCCGCTCCCGCGGCGAGCGCCGTTGTACCGGGGCTCGATCCGCGCCGGCTGCTTCGCCTGATGCGGTCGGCGGTGGCCGACTGCGCACTGGACCTGACCGGTAGGGTCGTCATGACGGAGGCTGCTTCGGGGCCATATGTCGTGACCCCCGTACTCGCGGCCATGGCCGGCGCCCGGGAGGTGATCGCGGTCACGCGGACCACGCGCTACGGCACCGTCGAGGACATCAGGCGGGATACGCTGGCGCTGGCCGAACTGCCCGGCGTGAGGGACCGGATCTCGGTGGTCGAGGGCAGGGATCCCGCCGCCATCGGCCGCGCCGACATCATCACCAATTCGGGGCATCTGCGCCCGCTCGATGCTGAATTCATCGCCGCCATGAAGACGGGTGCGGTGGTCCCGATGATGTTCGAAGCCTGGGAATTGCAGGCGGGCCGTGTCGATGTCGACCTTGCGGCCCTCGCCGCCCGCGGCATTGCCGCCGCGGGCACCAACGAACGGCACCGCAATGTGGGTGTGTTCGACTCCCTCGGGCTGATGGCCGCAAAGCTTCTGATCGACGCCGGCATTTATCCGCGCCGAGCCCGGATTGAAGTGCTCTGCGACAATCCGTTCGCTGACTACATCCGGAGCGGCCTCGCCGGCGTGCGAGCGGTCGTGGCAGTGTCGCCGACGCTGGATTTGTCTCGCTCCCAGCCCGATGCCCTGCTGATCGCCCAGCGCCCCACCGGGCAGTACGTGCTCACCGCAACCGACTGCGCCCGGATTGCACGCGAGTGGCCGGGCACTGCGGTTGTGCAGTATTGGGGCGATGTGGACCGGCAGGTGCTCGCCGACTGCGGCATTCCCTATTGGCCGCCGCGCGGGCCTGAGCCGGGGCACATGGCAATCCTGCCGTCCGCCGTGGGGCCGGAGCCGATCGTCCGGCTGCAGACGGGCGGGCTAAAGGTCGGCCAGGTGCTTCTCAAGCCCGAAGCGGAGCGAACTCCAGCGGATCTGGAGTATCTCGATGCGCTCTGAGCCGAAATTGGTGCTGATCGGGCTTGGTTCGACAACCGCCAGCGCGCTCGAGGCGCTACGGGAAAAGTTCAATGTGCAGGCGTTGGTCCGCGGCGGCGACGACGAGGTCGTGGTCGCGGCCCGCCTCGCGGGCATCCACATCGAGGCGGATACATCGATCCGGGCGATCAGCTCGCTGCTGGATCGCTTTGCACCGGACGGGGTGGTGGTCTCGTCGTATGACCGCATCCTGCCGGGCCTGCTGACCGAGACCATTCCGTTCGTCAACGTCCATTACGCCCCTCTGCCGCGGTACCGGGGGCGGGCGACGGTCAATTGGGCGATCCTCAATGGCGAGCCGGACGCGGCCATCACCATTCACTGCCTTGAAGCAGGTCTCGATTCGGGGGGGATTCTGGACCAGCAGCTGGTTCCAATCGGCCCCCGCGACACGGTCGCCGAGCTCTATGCCCGTCTCAACGCCATGCAGCGGGTTAGGCTGGCGGGGGCGGTCGAACGGCGCCTGAGCGGCGATCGGGGCACGGCTCAGGACGAGAGCGCGGCAAGCTATTCCTGTACGCGAATTCCCGCTGATGGGCTGATCGACTGGAGCCGTTCGACTGTCGAGATCGACCGTCTGATCCGGGCGCTCGGCGCGCCGTTCCCGGCGGCCTATTCGTTCCTCGATCTGCACCAGCTCGAAATCCATCGCGCCAGACCCAAGTCCGAAGTGCCCAATTTTGTCGGCCGGGTGCCGGGCAGGGTGGTCGGCATCGATGCGGTTTCGGGCGAGGTCGACGTCCTGACGGGCGATGGCGTGCTCACCCTTGAGCGTGTCCGGTTGGCCGGCGCCGAACCGGAACCCGCCGCGCGAGTGATCCGGTCGCACCGGACGACGCTCGGCCTCAGTCAGCTCGAAATCGCAAATTTCATCACGGGACTGCAGCGCGAGCTTCCGCGGCAGAGCCCAGCCATTGTGAGAGGGATAGGGCAGTCATGAACATTCCCCTTGTCGATATTGCTTCCCAGCATGCGGAGATCGCCGAAGCCGTCCGCGCCGGCTGGGAAAAGGTAGTCGCAAGCACCGCCTTCATCGGCGGCCCGGCCGTCGCGGAATTCGAGGAGGCCTATGCGGAGGCGCTCGGGGTTGCCCACTGCGTCGGCCTCGGCAATGGCACCGATGCGCTGGAACTGGCGCTACGGGCCGCCGGGGTTGACGCGCGCGCGGAGGTCATCCTGCCCGCCAATACATTTGTCGCGACGGCGGAGGCGGTCGTACGGATCGGCGCAAAACCCGTGCTGGTGGATGTGGACCCGATCACCCTGCTCATTGATCCTGCCGCCGTGGCCGCCGCGATCACCGTCAGGACCAGAGCCATCATTCCGGTGCATCTTTACGGGCAGACCGCGCCGGTCGAGGAGCTTGTTCCGATCGCCCAGTCCTGTGGCGCCGTGATCGTCGAGGACGCGGCCCAGTCGCAGGGCGCCAAGCGGTTCGGCCAGTCGGCCGGCAGTCTCGGCGCGCTGGCTGCCACCAGTTTCTATCCCGGGAAGAATCTCGGCGCCGCTGGTGATGCCGGGGCGGTCACCACCAACTCGCCGGAACTTGCGCGCCGCGTCAGGCTGCTGGGTGCCCATGGTAGCCAGGAGAAATATGTTCACGAGACCATTGGCTTCAACTCAAGGCTCGACACCCTGCAGGCTGTGGTGCTGCTGGCGAAGCTGCCGCATCTGGCGCGCTGGAACGCACTGCGACGCGCGGCGGCGAACCGCTACGCCAGCTTGCTCGCCGATATTCCGGGCGTCGTGCTGCCAACCAGTGCAGTCGGCAACGAGGATGTCTGGCATCTCTATGTCGTCCGCGTGCCGCAGCGCGACCGCGTGCTTGCCACACTGAAGCGGGCGGGGATTGCGGCGGGAATTCACTATCCCCATCCGGTCCACCTCACTCCAGCCTTCGCCTTCATGAAGCGCGGCCTCGGGTCCTACCCGGAGGCCGAGCGAGCCTCGCGGGAAATCCTGTCGCTGCCGCTCTTTCCGCACATTTCGGTCGAGGCTCAAGAATATGTGGCAGCCGAGCTGCGTCAGGCTGTGGAAGAAATTGTCAACGAAGAGCGCGACGTCTCCGTTATCGGCGCCATGACGGCCACCGAAGAAAGGGTAGCAAATGCGAGATAAGCGCGTCCTGATCACCGGCGGCGCCGGCCTGGTGGGTTCTCATATTGCCGATCTTGTGGCCCGCGAAGAGCCGCGCGAGATCATCATCCTCGACAATTTCGTTCGCGGCCGCCGGGAGAACCTGGCAGAGGCGGAGTCGCTGTTCCCCCTGACGATCATCGAGGGCGACATCCGCGACGCAAAACTGCTGCACGAGCTGTTCGCCGGGGTCGACATCGTCTTCCACCAGGCGGCGATCCGCATCACCCAATGCGCCGAGGAGCCCCGCCTCGCGCACGACGTCCTCGCCACCGGCACCTTCAACGTGCTCGAGGCCGCCGTCGCCGCAGGCGTCAGGAAGGTGGTCGCCGCCTCCTCCGCCTCGGTGCTCGGCCTCGCCGAGCAGTTCCCGACCACCGAGGCGCATCACCCCTACAACAACCGCACCATCTACGGCGCCGCCAAGACCTATAACGAGGGCCTGCTGCGCAGCTTCAACGAGATGTACGGCCTTCCCTACGTCGCGCTGCGCTACTTCAACGTCTACGGCCCGCGCATGGACGTCTACGGCGCCTATACCGAGGTGCTCATCCGCTGGATGGAGCGCATCGCCGCCGGCCTGCCGCCGATTATCTTCGGCGACGGGCTGCAGACCATGGACTTCGTCCACGTCCGCGACATCGCCCGCGCCAACTTGCTCGCGGCGAAGAGCGAGGTCTCCGACCAGGTCTTCAACGTCGCGAGCGGCACCGAGACCAGCATCATCGAGCTGGTCGCGGCCCTCTCCCGCGTCATGCATTCCGATCTCGCCGCCGTGCACGAGCCGGCGCGCAAGGTCAACGCCGTCACCCGGCGGCTCGCCGACCCGTCCAAGGCGGCGCGCCTGCTCGGGTTCGAAACCGAAATCAGCCTCGACCAGGGCCTCGGCGACCTTGTCGAGTGGTGGCGCGCCCAGCGCCTCGAGCAGCGGAGCAAGGTCGCATGACACTCATTCCCGTAGCCAAGCCCCTGCTCGACGAGCGGGAGGTGGAAGCGGCGCGCCGCGTCGTGCTCTCCGGCTGGGTCACCCAGGGTCCGGAAGTGGCCGCCTTCGAGAAGGAGTTCGCCGCCTATGTCGGCGCGCCCCATGCCTGCGCGGTCGCCAACTGTACCGCGGCGCTGCACCTCGCGCTGCTCGCCGTCGGCGTCAAGGCGGGCGACGAGGTCATCACCGTCAGCCACTCCTTCATCGCCACCGCCAACGCCATCCGCCATTCGGGTGCCGTCCCGGTCTTCGTCGACATCGAAGCCGAGGGCTTCAACATCGATCCGCGCCTCGTCGAGAAGGCGATCACCGGCCGCACCCGGGCGATCCTCTGCGTCCACCAGCTCGGCATGCCCTGCGACCTCGCGCGCATCGTCGAGATCGGCCGCCGCTACGGCCTGCCGGTGGTCGAGGACGCCGCCTGCGCCACCGGCAGCCAGATCCTCTGGGACGACGAGTGGCAGCGCATCGGCAAGCCGCATGGCGACATCGCCTGCTTCTCCTTCCATCCGCGCAAGGTGCTCACCACCGGCGACGGCGGCATGATCACCACCGCCAACCCCGAATACGACCGCAAGGTGCGCCTGCTGCGCCAGCACGCCATGAACGTCACCGACACGGTGCGCCACGGCTCGCCCCGGGTGATCTTCGAGAGCTACAGCGAAGTCGGCTTCAACTACCGCATGACCGACATCCAGGCCGCCATCGGCCGCGAGCAGCTGCGGCGGCTGCCCGAACTCATCGAGATCCGTCGCCGGCTCGGGCGGCTCTACGCCACCCGCCTCGAGGGCACCGACGCCGTCCCGCCGGTCGAGCCCGCCTGGGCCCGTAGCAACTGGCAGAGCTATTGCGTCCGCCTGCCCAAGGGGGTCGACCAGCACGAGGTTATGCAGGCGATGCTCGATCGCGGCGTCTCCACCCGCCGCGGCGTCATGAACTCCCACCTGGAGCCCGCCTATGCCGGCAACGGCATCTCCCGAACCTCCGGCTCGCTGTCGCGATCGGAGGCGGCGCAGTCCGGCACGATCATCCTGCCGATGTTCGCGCAGATGACCGCCGAGCAGGTCGACACCGTCGCCTCCCTGCTCAGCGACGTCCTGGCCGGGCTCTCGCAGCCCGCCTGATCCGCATCATCGAAGTCGTCGAGCCCCGGTTACAGTTCTTTGCAAGAACACCGGGGCTCCACTTCTTCAACCTACACGAAAATGTGATAAGTCATAGAGTCGGCCGCGCCGCCGAACTCTGTGGCTATCTTGTGGCTTATCGGCGCAAAGCGAGCAATTCCGCCTTCTCCACGCCTTTAACCGCCTGACCGTTGCTTGCGGCAGCCCTTGGAGGGAGCCCGACTTCGACGCTCCGCGGCGGTGAAACCCCCGGAATCGCTGGCGGCGAGTTCGGGCCGGTCAAGACAAAGTCACCAAAGCGCCCGATTTATACTGATCATGGCTAGGGACTAGCCTAGGGGTGCGCTACCCGCGCGATTTACGTTAACCATGGGCCTCAAGTGTAAAACCGGTTGCCGACGCCCCAAGCGTTGTAAGCAGCCGGTTGGTGGTCGGTCTTCCTCCTACATCTAGCAATCAATTTATCGGCACATTGAGTCACGCCTCGGTCACGACCAATGTGTGTATTGGGTGGCAGTGATTTTAACTAACCTCGTAAGGGTTATCGTGGTGATGGGGGAGTGGTCCATGACTGAGAGTGCCGCGTCCAATACTAACCAAAATGGTTACGCCATTTGGAACACAGATCTTCCCGACGATACACAGCCCGCTGGGGGGATACTCATCCTGGCTGATACCGGAGTGACGTTTCAGAGCCTGTTCAAGGCTGTGCAGCAATGTTTCCCGCGCTTCCAGGTCACGCTGACTAGCCAGTTCCCCGAGGAGGATGAGGAGCCGGTCACCCCGCGCATCATCCTGATCCATGCCTCGGCCTTCCGGAACGCGGCCGGCATCGTCGCCCGGGCCCGCACCCGCTTCGCCTCGACCCCGATCGCCCTCCTCGTTGATGGCGCCTGGGCCGACATGCCGGGCCTGCGCGCCCTGGTGTCGGAGCGGCAGGTGCAGGGGCTTCTGCCCTTCAACATGCAGATCAACGCCTGGCTCGCGACTATCTGGCTGCTGCTCAACGGCGGTGAGTACTTCCCGACCCCGGCGCGCCCGCGCCCCGGCGTTCCCGGGCAGTCCGGCCGCAGCGGCAGCGGTCACTCGACGCAGGCCGATCTCGAGGATGCCCACGCCACCGGCAAGCTGCTCTCGATGCGCGAGGGCGAGGTTCTGGCCCTCCTGTCCGAGGGGCTCCAGAACAAGCTGATCGCGGCGCGGATGGACCTTTCCGAGCACACCGTGAAGGTCCACGTGCACAACATCATCCGCAAGCTCAAGGTGCACAACCGCACCCAGGCCGCCGCCGTCTACCGCACCATCGGCCGCTATTCCGGCTTCGGCCAGATGGAGGATGGCGCTCTCACCGGCTGGCTCGAGTCTACCGGCTCGTGACCTGAGCAGGTGCGCCTTGCGCCGGACCTCCGAGCGCGACATGAAACATCATACGTTCGGCCAGGGGTGCAAGCACCATCCCTGGCCGAAGTTTTGCCTGATATAGATTTTCTTTAGCGCGCGGATGGAACTCATGCTAGACTAGTACGTATATATCGCAGCCTGATTGATATTCGCTTTCATAATAACTGTCAGATTTTAGGAGATTGTCCGACATAGTGCACGGCGAGAGGGAATTTGTGTCGTGTTCCAAACAAGTGACAGGAAGAGCAGGGTAACTATACGGTTGTTAGGGGACTGTCAGGTCATCGTCGACGGCAAGCACGTAAGCAGCGTCCCGCGTGGCCTTTACGCCGTAGCAGCCTACCTGCTCATCGAGGGCGCCGGCCATCCCATGCAGCGGCGCAGCATCGGCCAGATCCTCTGGTCCGAGAACGAGGCCAGCAAGGCAAATGCGGACGTGCGCCAGACCATCGCGCGCATCCGCCGCTTCCAGGCCAAGCACAACATCCGCTTCATCGAGGCCGATTCCACCATGCTCTGGTTCGCCGAGGACCCGGAGGTGTCGTGCGATCTCGTCCAGGTGATGGCGCTGCTGGAGGATCCGTCCGCCAGCGCCAGCGTGGCGCTTTGCGAGATCTATGGCGGCGAGCTGCTCGGCTGGTTCGGCTCCGCCGGCCCCAGCTTCGAGGATTGGCTCTCCTTCCAGCGGAGCAACCTGCATGACGAACTCATCCGCACCGTTTCGCGCGCCATCCTGCCCGGCACCGAACTCACCCGCCAGCAGCGCGATCGCTGTGCCCGGCGCCTCCTCAAGCTCGATCCCTGCCACGAAGGCGCCTATCGCGCCCTGATGCGCGGCGCCGCCGAGATGGGCGAGATTTCCACGGTGCGGCATCTCTTCGAGCACTGCACCCAGACCCTGCGCGAGGATCTGGGCGTTACTCCCGACGAGGAAACGATCCGCCTTTTCGACCAGCTGGTCGGCCACCGCGCCACCGCCGCGCAATAGCCCTTCCGCTACTCCCCATGAGCAGAGCCTTCACCAAGGAAGTCGACGACGCCCCGCCGCCCGCCATGCCGGAGCTGCCGGTCAGCAACGCCCCCAACCTGGTGACACCGCGTGGCGCCGAGCTGATCGAGCGCCGCCTCGCCGAGCTCGACCATGAGATCGGCGCAGCCCACGACGCCGCCCGCATCGACAGCCTCCGCCGCGAGCAGCGCTACTGGGCCGCCCGCCGCGCCACCATGCAGGTCGTGCCCGCCGCCGAAAACCCCACCGCCGCGGGCTTCGGCACCGAAGTCGAGTTTCGGCGCAACGGCCGGATCGGGCGGGTGCGCATCGTCGGCGAGGACGAGGCCGACCCCGCCAACGGCCGCATCGCCTGGACTTCCCCACTCGCCCTCGCGCTCGAGGACGCCGAGCCCGGCGACATCGTCGAACTCGAAGCCGGCGGCCGCGCCGACCCCATCGAGGTCCTCGCCGTCCGCCCCTGAGGCCGGCCCCACACCGCCCCTTCCCCCGCGCCCCGCTCTGTGTGACAAGCCCGGATCCGAGCGAGAGGAGGGTTTCGATGGGCATCGCAATTCTGGGCGGCACCGGCTTCATCGGCGGCGCCATCGCCCGCCGCGCCGCGGCGCGCGGCCTCGCGCCGCTCATCATTGCCCGCGGCAAGCACCCCGTCGCCCTGCCCGACGGCGCAACCTTCGAGCCAGCCGACCGCCGCGACACCGCCGCCCTCGCCGCGATCCTCGGCCGCCACCGCGTCGACACCCTGATCGACATCTTCGCCCTCGGCCTCAGGAACACCCAGCCGGTCTTCGACGCCCTGGGCCAGACCGGCGGCCGCTACGTGCTCCTCAGCTCCGTCGACGTCTATTCCAACTATGGCGGCCTCCTCCGCCGCGACCAGCCCCCGGTGCAGGCCGCCCCGGCGCGCGAGGACGACCCGCTCCGCGCCTTCCGCTACCCCTACCGCGGCAACGACCGGCGCCCCCGCGGCGTCGAGGACGACCTGTTCGACGACTACGACAAGATCATCCTCGAGGAAGCCGCCGCGGCCGATCCCCGCTTCGCCACCACCGTGATCCGCGCCCCGATGATCTTCGGCCCCGGCGACAAGCAGCACCGCTTCGCCTGGGCCATCGAGGCCGTCCGCGCCGGCCCCCGCATCGCCATCGACGAACGCGCCGCCGCCTGGCCCAACTCCTACGGCTATGTCGAGGACATCGCAGAAGCGATCCTCCTCGCCGCCCTCTCCCCCGCCGCCGCGGGCCGCACCTACAATGTCGGCCAGCCCTTCGTCCGCACCCCGGTAGAGTGGCTCAAGACCTTCGCCGAGATCATGAACACCCCCATCGAGATCGAGCTCGTCCCCCGCGGCCTCCTCTCCGACCGCGCCGAAGCCTCCGACCTCCGCTATCCCCTCACCCTCGACACCACCCGCATCCGCACCGAACTCGGCTACGAGGAGCCCACCCCCGAAAGGGATGCCCTATTGGCCACCATCGCCGCCGAACTAGGCTGACGCCGCGCCCCGGGCCCACCCCTCATCCGCCCTTCGGGCACCTTCTCCCTCAAGGGGAGAAGGCGACGTGGCACCATCTAGCCCCAGCCTCCCTTCTCCCCTTGAGGGAGAAGGTGGATCGGCCGAAGGCCGAGACGGATGAGGGGTACGCCACGCACACCGGCCCACGTGACGCCCCCCATTGACTCCCCCCACGATGTCGGCGACGACGTGCGGGAAAGGTGCCCATCCCCCAATGTCCGTCATCGATCCCGCCTTCTCCCGCCGCCTGACCGAGGCCCTCGCCGGCGGCCGCGAGCCGCTGTTCGCGCTGCTCAACGCAGAGCTCCAGCAACTGCCCGGCGTCCGCACCGTCACCTGGCTCGCCACCGCCCCGGATCGCTCGGTCACCCACCGCGTCGGCACCTCGGACCCGGTGCGCTTCCCCATCGGCGGCTCCGACCCGATCGACGACGGCGCCTGGAACCGCCGCATCTTCGGCGACAAGCGCCCGGTGGTCGGCGACAACCCGGCCCAGATGGCCCAGTTCATCCCGGAGACCGACCAACTGGTCGCCATGGGGTACGGGGCGACGCTCTGCGCCCCCGTCGTCATCGCCGGCGACGTGCGCGGCGTCCTGTGCGTGCTCGGCGACGCCGGCATCCTGACGCCGGCGACGCTCGCCGCCGTCGACAGCCTTCTGCCCATCGCCGCGCTGGTCTTCACCCTCGAGGGGATCAGCGAGCGATGACGACCAGAACGAGCGCCGGCACGCTTCGCCGGCCAGCCGAAACCTCAACAAGGGAGACTGCAATGCGTTTGTTCAAGACGCTTGTGGCGGTCGCCGTCGGCGCGGTATTGACCGCGTCCGCCGCCATCGCCGAAACGCCCAAGAATACCCTCGTCATCGCCGACGCGATCGACGACATCATCACCCTCGATCCGGCGGAAGTGTCGGAAGTCGGCGGCGTGCTGATGAGCCAGCAGATCTATCAGCCGCTGGTGAGCTTCGATCCGGCCGACCCGACCAAGATCAACGGCGTCCTCGCCGAAAGCTGGTCGGTGTCGGATGACGGCAAGACCTTCACCTTCAAGATGAACCCGAACGCCAAGTTCGCCTCGGGCAATCCGGTCACCGCCAATGACGCCGCCTACTCGCTGCAGCGCGTCATCCTGCTCAACAGCCGCATCTCGTTCATCCTGACGCAGTTCGGCCTCGACCAGGACAACGTCACCGACCGGATCAAGGCGGTGGACGATGCCACCCTGACGCTCGAGGTCGACCAGAAATACGCCCCGAGCTTCGTGCTCTACGTGCTTGAGCTCGTTCACCGGCGGCATCGTCGACTCCGCCCTGGTCAAGCAGCACGAGGCCACGCGCGAGGACGGCAGCAACGACTACGGCAACGCCTGGCTGAAGAGCGAGAACTCCGCCGGCTCGGGTCCGTACGTGCTCACCAAGTGGACCCCCAAGGTCTCGATCCTCCTGACCCGCAACGACAACTACTGGGGCCCGGCGCCCGGCGTCGAGCGCGTCTTCCTGCAGCACATGCCGGAATCGGCGACCCAGCGGCTGGCGCTCGAGAAGGGTGACATCGACATCGCCAACAAGCTCGGGCCCGACGACATCGGCGCCGTGTCGGGCAACCCGAACATCTCGATCATGGAAGGCAACTCGTCGACCATCTACTATTTCGGCCTCAACCTCCGCAATCCGGCGCTGAGCAACCCGAAAGTGGTCGAGGCGATGAAGTACCTGGTCGACTACCAGGGCATCGCCGACTCGATCGGCCGCGGCACGGTGAAGGTGCACCAGACGATGATCCCGGACGGGTTCCTCGGCGGCGGCATCGACTACAACCCCTACAAGCTCGACATCGAGAAGGCCAAGGCGCTGATCGCCGAGTCCGGCGTTTCGACGCCGATCAAGCTCGAGACCGTGGTCTGGAACGTGCCGCCCTATACCGAGTACGCCCAGGCCGTGCAGGCCACCATGGCGCAGGCCGGCATCGATCTCGACCTGCAGGTGGTCGACGGCCAGCAGTGGCTCGACCGCTACCGCTCGCACAACCTCGACATCTGGGTCGGCCTCTGGGGCCCGGACTATCCCGATCCGCACTCGAACGCCAAGGCCTTCACCTTCCACGATCCGTCCGATCCGGACGGCCAGAAGGGCAACCTCGCCGACCGCTTCGGCTGGGATTCCGGCGAGCTCAGCGACCAGGTGATGGCCGCGGTGCAGGAGCAGGACACCCAGAAGCGCAAGGAGATGTACGACGCCATCCAGCGCAAGCACACCGACAGCTCGCCCTTCGTCTACATGTTCCAGGACAGCCGCCGCGTGGCGATGCGCTCGAACGTCAAGGGCGTCGTCCTCGGCATCACCTTCTCCGACGACCGCTATGGCGGCGTGACGAAGGAATAGTCGGCCGGACGATTTGCACGGGGCTGAAATCACGCGCCCTCTTGCGTGGGTCCCCGGGTCAAGCCCGGGGATGACGGAGGTGTGGGACGTGAGTGCTAAACAAACTCCGTCATCCCCGGGCTTGACCCGGGGACCCGGGACAGATGCCGCCCAGCATGGAGACGGTGGGTCGCTGGACCGCGGAAGCGTGGGAACGGACCCGATGCAATCAAGGCGTGAAACGCGCTCGGGGCCGGAGGCGACTATCGCCTCCGGCCCTTTTCCTTGCAGCCAGCCCGTTCGCAGCCGGCACGAACACCACGCCGTTCTTCTTCTCCGGCTTCGGCCATTTGACGATCCGCACCATCACGAAATGCGTGCAGGCCCGCGCCGCACCGCCCCAGTCGTCCAGCGTCCCCGTGAGCAGGTCCTCCGGCACCGACAGCTGCGCCGTGATCGAGGTAGGAAACGGCGTCGGCAGAGGCGTGACCGGCTGGATCCGCGTCGCCTCGAACCCGTCCGTCGTCAGCGTGCCGGTCTTGTAAAGCACCGTCTCGTCGAAGGCATGCAGCGCCACCTGCTCGGCGCCCGACGCTCATCCGGATATAGGTCAGCGCGCCCTCGCAGCCGAACGAGCCGATCCACTCCCCGAGCACCGGGTTATCCTGCCCCGCGGCCACCGCCGGCAGCAGCAGGAGCCACAGCGCGAGCGCGGCCGCCCGACCGAGCCTTCGACCCATGGCAAGCCCCCCTCCAACTCACCGCCGCCCTCTCCCAGCCCCGCGACCCTCCCAGCCCCGCCCGTCCCCCCGCAATACGCCAAACCATCAACCCGCCTGAACATTTCGGCCTCGCCCGCGCAGCCCTAGACAATAGGTGCTATGGGCCACCCGCCCACGCCCCAGCTCCCCCTCTCCCCTGAGGGGAGAGGGTAGCGCAGCTAGGAGCGCCAGCGACGTAGCGGAGCTCGGGTGAGGGGTTCAGCCTCTCGTCCAGCGTTCCGGGGCCGCCCCCTCCACCGGCTGCGCCGCTCCCCCTCCCCCGCTTCGCGGGTGAGGACCACGGCGGCGCCACGGCGTATCCTCCCCCGTTCACGGGGGAGGGGGACCGCCGAAGGCGGTGGAGGGGGCGGCCACATACGCCGAACTGCCCCAGCGCACTTGCCAGGCAGAGCACCCCCTCCCCTTGCAGCACCGCCCGTCCTGCGATACCTGCATGCGGAGCGCAGGGGGGATGGCGCATCGATGCGAAATGGCCGCGGCTCCCCGTGGCGCAATCCGAGGCCAGTCGGCTTGAACGCTGCCCACCGCACCCTGAAGCTCTTCATCGACATCGGCTCCTGGCTGGTGACGGTGGCCATCACCCTGCTCGGCCTCGCCGCCCTCACCTTCTTCATCGGCCGCATCCTGCCGATCGATCCGGTGCTCGCCATCGTCGGCGAGAAGGCGACCCCGGAGGTCTACCAGCGGGTCTATCTCGAGCTCGGGCTCGACAAGCCGCTCTGGGTGCAGTTCGGCGAGTACATCACCAAGATCCTGCGCGGCGATTTCGGCACCTCGTTCTCCACCTCGCGCCCGGTGCTGCGCGGACCTGCTCGCCTTCTTCCCCGCCACCCTCGAGCTCGCGACCCTCGGCCTGTTGATCGGCGTCCTGCTCGGCGTGCCGATGGGCGTCGCCTCCGCCTACTGGCACGAGAAGTGGCCCGACCACCTGATCCGCGTCGTCGGCCTCGATCGGCTATTCGGTGCCGATCTTCTGGCTCGGCCTCGTCGGCCTCTTCGTCTTCTACTACAAGCTCGGCTGGGTCTCCGGCCCCGGCCAGGTCGACGTGTTCTTCACCGGCATCGTCACTCACATGACCGGCTCGATCCTCATCGACTCCGCCATCCAGGGCGAATGGGACGTGTTCTGGAACGCCGTCAGCCACATGACGCTGCCGGCGCTGCTGCTCGGCTATTACAGCCTCGCCTACATCTCGCGCATGACCCGCTCGGTGATGCTCGACCAGCTCAGCCGCGAATACGTGCTGACGGCCCGGCTCAAGGGCGCGAGCGAGCTCCGCGTCGTCGCCGGCCATGCGCTGCGCAACGCCGCCATCCCGCTCGTCACCGTCATCGCCCTCAGCTATGGCGGCCTGCTCGAGGGCTCGGTGCTGGTCGAGACCATCTTCTCCTGGCCCGGCATCGGCAACTACATCTACTCCTCGCTGTTCGCCGCCGACATGAACGCCGTGCTCGGCGGCACGCTGCTCGTCGGCATCGTCTTCGTACTGCTCAACATGCTGAGCGACGTGCTCTACCGCACGCTCGATCCGCGCTCGCGGGAGGCTGGCCGATGAGCGTCATCGCCGATCCGATCATCGACCCCAAGCGCGCCCTGCGCGCCGCCCGCATCGCCGAGTTCCGGCGCTTCGCCCACCGCTTCATGCGCAACCCGCTCGGCGTCGTCGGGCTGGTGATCGTCATCGCCCTGATCCTCTGCGCCATCTTCGCGCCCTGGCTCGCGACCCACGATCCGTACCTGCCGAGCCTCGGCGACCGCCTCTCGGCCCCGAGCGCCGAGTTCTGGTTCGGGGCCGACGAGCTCGGCCGCGACATCTACTCGCGCCTCGTCTACGGCTCCCGCCTGACCCTGCTGATCGTCGGGCTGGTGATCGTCACCTCGGCCCCGGTGGGGCTGCTGATCGGCGCCGTCTCGGGCACGGTCGGCGGCTGGGTCGATGCGGTCTTCATGCGCATCACCGACGTCTTCCTCGCCGTCCCCAAGCTGCTCCTGGCGCTCGCCTTCGTCGCCGCGCTCGGGCCCCGGCATCGTCAACGCCGCGCTCGCCATCACGCTCACCGCCTGGCCGCCCTATGCCCGCCTCGCCCGGGCCGAGGCGCTGATCGTGCGCAATTCCGACTACGTCAACGCCGTGCGCCTCGCCGGCGCCAGCGAGTTCCGCATCATCGTCTTCCACGTCATCCCGATGTGCATGTCCTCGGTCATCGTCCGCATGACCTTCGACATGGCCGGCATCATCCTCACCGCCGCCGGCCTCGGCTTCATCGGGCTCGGCGCGCAGCCGCCGCTGCCCGAATGGGGCGCCATGATCTCGACCGGCCGCAAGTTCATCTTCGACCAGTGGTGGATCGCCACCGTCCCCGGCGCCGCCATCTTCATCGTCAGCCTCGGCTTCAACCTCCTGGGCGACGCGCTGCGCGACCTGCTCGATCCGCACCTGAGGCAGCGCAATTGACCGACAAGCTCGCCGAGATCGAGAACCTGCGCGTCGCCTTCCGCAACGACGAGGGCGGCTACAACGAGGCCGTGCGCGGCGTCTCCCTCAGCCTCGGCCGCGAGAAGCTCGGCATCGTCGGCGAAAGCGGCTCGGGCAAGAGCCTCACCGGCCGCGCCCTGCTCGGCGTGCTGCCGCCCTATGCCCGCGTCTCGGTCGACAAGATGAGCTTCGACGGCATCGATTTGAAGACCGCGAGCCCCCGCCTCCGCCGCTCGCTGCGCGGCGGCCGCATGGGCATGATCCTGCAGGACCCGAAATTCTCGCTCAACCCGGTGATGACCGTCGGCAAGCAGATCGTCGAGGCGATCCGCATCGGCGACCGCCGCATCTCCGGCGCCGAGGCGAAGCAGCGGGCCATCGCCACGCTCGACACCGTCCATATCCGCGAGCCCGAGCGCGTCTTCGATCTCTATCCGCACGAACTCTCCGGCGGCATGGGCCAGCGCGTGATGATCGCCATGATGGTGGTGCGCGAGCCCGACCTGCTGATCGCCGACGAGCCGACCTCGGCGCTCGACGTCACCGTCCGCACCCAGGTGCTCTCCATCCTCGACGAGCTGGTCACCCGCCGCGGCATGGGGCTGATCTTCATCAGCCACGACCTCAACCTCGTCTCGCGCTTCTGCGACCGCGTCATCGTCATGTATGCCGGCCGGATCATGGAGACGCTGAAGGCCGACGAGCTGCACGAGGCGAAGCACCCCTATACCCGCGGCCTCCTCTCCTGCCTGCCCTCGATCGACGGCTCGCTCGACCCGCTGCCGGTGCTGCAGCGCGACGCCAGCTGGAAGGAAGCAGCCCAATGATAAACGTTCACGATCTGAGCGTCACCTTCGGCCCCAACTACGCCGTGCGAAACACCAGTTTTCGAGTGGCGGAGGGCGAGAGCTTCGGCCTCGTCGGCGAAAGCGGCTCGGGCAAGTCCACCATCCTCCGCACCATCGTCGGCCTCAACCGCCACTGGACCGGCAGCATCGAGGTCGACGGCCTCGACCCCCGCACCACCCGCCAGCGCGACCTCGCCCGGCACGTCCAGATGGTGTTCCAGGACCCCTATTCCTCGCTCCACCCGCGCTACGCCATCGGCCACCAGATCGCCGAGCCGATGCGCATCAACGGCATCGAGCACCCCGAGCGCCGCACCACCGAACTGCTCGACCTGATCGGCCTCGACCCCCGCTTCGCCTTCCGCTACCCGCACGAGCTCTCGGGCGGCCAGCGCCAGCGCGTCTCCATCGCCCGCGCCCTGTCGCTCAGCCCCCGCATCCTCCTCCTCGACGAGCCGACCTCCGCCCTCGACGTCTCGATCCAGGCCGAAATCCTCAACCTGCTCAACAAGCTGCGCCGCGAGCTCAACATCACCTTCGTGCTCGTCAGCCACGACCTCGCCGTCGTCTCCTACATGTGCGACCGCCTCATGGTGATGCGCAACGCCGAACCCGTCGAAACCCTGACCCGCACCGCCCTCCGCACCGGCCAGATCACCAGCGACTATACGCGGAAGCTGGTGGAGGCGGCGTAGGCAGCCGAGCAGCCTAGCCGGGCAACGGGAGCCTCTTGCGAATCTGAACCCCTCACCCCAGCTCCGCTAGCTCGCTGCGCTCACAAGCTCCGCTACCCTCTCCCCTCAGGGGAGAGGGGCCGGAGCATCGTACCCAGGTCGTTCTGACACCACCATCGCCGCCTCGTCTCCTCTCCCCTGAGGGGAGAGGGTAGCGCCGCTAGGACCGAAGGTCCGTAGCAGAGCTGGGGTGAGGGGTTCAGGCTTTCAGCATCGCACCGCCATGAAGCACCCAGCTGGCCGCTAATCCAGAAACACCTTCACCGAATCCGACCGCCCCCGGGCATCCACCACCGACAGCGTCACGAACCCCGGCCCATCCGGCCGCCACGCGCTCTGCCGCGCAAAACGCCGAGCGGCCGAACGGCGCCCCGTTGGCCATGAACACGAATGGCGGCACCCCATTCCGCACCTTGACGACCAGCGGCCGCCCGTCGCCCGCCCCCAGTCCCAGGTCCACGTCCACCCCGTCGGCGGGGAAGGCGATCTCCGGCGCCGCCTCGCGCGCCACCTTCTGCTCATTGGGGTGGCGGAAGCGGCGCAGCGGCTCGGGCAGTTCGGAGTTCTTGGCGAACAGCACCCCCGGCGGCGCGGCGCCTGCAGCGGCGCCACCGGCGCTCCCCAGCCGGTCAAAACTCTCGAACAGCACCGGCGCTGCCGACAGGATCCCCGACAGCCCCGGCACCGGCGCGCCGTCCGGCCGCCCCACCCAGACGCCGATCACCGTCCGGCCGTCGAAGCCGATGGCCCAGGCGTCGCGATAGCCGTAGGACGTCCCGGTCTTGTAGGCGATGCGCCCCGGCGAGCCGTTGAGCGGCGGCGGCACGTCGGCGAGGATGTTGGTCGACGTACCAGGAGGCGACCGGATCCAGCACCGGCGCCGGCGTCCGCGGCCGGCGGCTCGTCCGCCGCCACGCCGTCCCTGCAGCCGCACCGGCGTGCCGCCCCGCCCGATCGCGGCATAGAGCGAAACCAGGTCGCGCAGCGTCACCCCGACGCCGCCGAGCCCGATGGCGAGCCCCGGCGCCGTCTCGCCCGGCAGCCGCACCTCCACCCCGGCCCGCTTCATCCGCGCCACCATGCGCGCCGTGCCGACCGCATCGAGCACGATCACCGCCGGCACGTTCAGCGACTCCGTCAGCGCGTGGCGGATGGTGACCGTGCCGCGGTTGAAGCCGTCGAAATTCACCGGCACATAGGCGCCGAACGCCGTCGGCCGGTCCTCGATCATGCTTTCGGGATGCGCCAGGCCGAGCTCGAACGCCAGCCCGTAGATCAGCGGCTTCAGCGTCGAGCCGGGCGAGCGCACCGCATTGGTCATGTCGACGAAGCCGGCGCTCTGCTGCGGCCAGGAGCCCGGCCGAGCCGACCGAGGCGAGGATGTCGCCGCTCGCCTGGTCGGCGACGACGATCGCCACCGAGACCTTCGGCCCGAGCTGCGCCGCCCGCGACGCCCCGAGCCGCTCCAGCACCGCCTGCAGCCGGCTGTCGATCGTCAGCTCGACCTGCCGCGCATTGGGCCGCGCCTTCGCCGCCGTCTCGGCGAGGTGCGCCGCCAGCATCGGGAAATCGCGCCGCGCCCTGGGCAGCGGCTCGCGCTTCGCCGCCTCCGCCTCCTCGGCGCCGATCACGCCGGCGCTCACCATGCGGTCGAGCACCAGGTCCCGCGCCGCCTGCGCCGCCTTGGGGTCCCGGTCCGGACGCCGCGCCTCGGGCGATTGCGGCAGCGCCACCAGCAGCGCGGACTCCGCCGTGGTCAGCCGCGTCGGCTCCTTGCCGAAATAGGCGAGGCTCGCCGCCCGGATCCCCTCGATATTGCCGCCATAGGGCGCCAGCGTCAGGTAGAGCGTCAGGATCTGCTCCTTGCTGAGCCGCTGCTCCAGCGCATCCGCATGCACCATCTGCCGCAGCTTGCCGGCAAGGTTCCGCGTCGCCTTGCCCTCGATCAGCCGCGCCACCTGCATGGTGAGCGTCGAGCCGCCCGAGACGATGCGCCCGCCCGCCCCGGCATATTGCAGCGCCGCGCGCAGCATCGACGGCCAGTCGACGCCGTGGTGCTCGCTCGAAATGCCGGTCCTCATAGGCCAGCAGCATCTCGATGAAGCGCCGGTCGACCTCGGCCGGCGTCACCGGCAGCCGCCAGCGGCCGCCCGCCGTGGTGAACGGCCGCAGCAGCTTGCCCGTTGCGGTCGACCACCGCGGTCGAGACCGGCAGCGTCGCGAGTTCCGGCGTCGCCGGCAGCCCGGCCCGGATCTCGCCGATCACCGCGCGCGCGTGAAAGCCCGCCCGCCGCCCCGAGCCCCGCCAGCACGACGAGGCCGGCGGCGACGAGGCGCAGCGCGCCGCTTGCCTGCGGCTCACGGCCCGGTGGCGGTCACCTCGATGGCGCCCGCATCCGTGTTGCCGCGCAGTTCCGGCCGGTACATGTCCTCGACCGTCGCGCCCGGCAGCACGAAGCTGCCCGGCGACACGGCGCGCACCATGTAGGCCGTCGCAAAGCTCTCGACCGCCGAGAAGTAGCGGAACGCCGCGACATACTGGTCGGTCCGCGACTCCACATGGTTCGGCATGTTGACGCTGAGCCAGCTGAGATCGGCGACGCCCGAGCCCGCCGAGAGGTCCGGGTTCTCGATCTCGAACCCGGCCGGCAGCGGATCGGACACCACGTACTGGCCCGATCCGAGCTTGCTCGGCCGCATCGTCAGCACCACGACGAACCGGTCGTTCTGCGCGATCTCGCTCGAGGTCAGTCGGCGTCCCGTCGGGCAGGTAATAGTCCCGCGTGATGCCAAAGCCCTCGTCCGCGGCCTCCGGCGGCTCCGCCGGGATGCCGGTGACGCTCACCTTCATCTCGGTCGGCTGGTTGCCGGTGTTGGTGACCGTCACCTCGCCGCCGTCGAAGATCTCCTGGTCGTACTGGCGATAGACCGAGCCCGAGAGCGCCTCGCCGTCGATCGTCACCGAGCCGCTGTCCGCCTGCCGCGCCAGCGCCGCGGCCGCCAGCAGCGTCCAGGCATCCTCCTGCGTCGAGGTATAGCGCTCGCGGTCGCGCAGCTCCGCGAGCCGCTCCGCCAGCGCCGCGATGTCGACGCCCGCCGGCGAGAACTCGGCGGCGAGCGCCAGCACCGCGGCCGTGTCGCGCAGCCGGCTGCCATAGTCCGGCCGGTACGCATCGCGCTTCTCTTCCGGCTTCAGCGCCGCCACCGCCGCCGCGAACGCCGTCCCGGCGCGCGCCCGGTCGCCGTAGAGCGCCAGCGCGGCACCGAGCTGCGCCTTGGCCAGCGGCGTGCTGAACGCCTCGAGCTTCGCCTCGGCATAGTACCGGAGGTCGCCGATCGCAGCGCGGCCGGCCCGTGCGAGGTCATGCAGCGCATAGGCGATGCCTTCGCCGCCGCTGCTGAAATCGGCCGCGTAGGACACCTGGTTGGAAAGGTTGTCGAGCGCCCGCGTCATCGCCTCCTCCGGGATCGCATGGCCCTCGTCCTTGGCTCGCAGCAGGAAGTCGGTGATGTAGGCATCGAGCCACAGGTCCGACCCGTCGAACGGCCCCCAGAGCCCGAAGCCGCCGCTCGAGTTCTGCTTGCTGAGCAGGTTCTTGATCGCGTCATCGACCCGCTGCCGCAGCGCCTCGTCCGTCCCCATGCCGAGCATCTTGGCCACCTCGTTGAGGTAGAGCAGCGGCAGCGCCCGGCTCGAGATCTGTTCCGAGCAGCCATAGGGATAGCGGTCGAGCTGCGCCAGCACCTGCGGCACGTCGAGCCGGGCGATCGGCCCGATCGCGAGGCTCAGCGCGCCCGAATGCGGCACCAGGTCCTGCGAACCGCTCCGCTCCCAGCGTCACGCTGGCGCCCGGCTTGAGCGGGATGAGCTCGCTCGTGGTCCGCGGCGCGCTCGCCGCCCGCACCCCGAGCGTCAGCTCCTTGACCAGCGCATTGCCGCGCGGGTCGGTGACGATCAAGCGCAACTGCTGGTCGCCGATCGCCGTGGCCGTCAGCCCCAGCCGGAGCGCGGTCCGCTCCCCGGCCGCGAGCTCGACGCTGGTCTCCGCCGCGTCGGTCTCGAGCCCGTCGCCGGTCTCCAGCGCCACCCGATAGGTCCCCGCCGGCCCGCCGACATTGTCGATCTCGACCAGCAGCCGCGACTTGTCGTCGAGCCGCAGGAACCGCGGCGGGCTCAGGTTCACCACCACCGGATCGCGCACGATCACGTCGGTCGAGGCGTGGCCCACCGCCTTCTCGCTCCAGGCCATCGCCATCAGCCGCACCGTGCCGTTGAAGTCCGGCATGTCGAAGCTGACCGTCGCCTTGCCGTCCGGCCCGACCGTCGACGATCCCCGAATGCATCGCCACCAGCACCGAGGTCGCCGGCGGCGTGCCGAGCCGCGAGGCGCCGCCGTCGCCGCCCGAGCGGATCGCGCCGGGCGTTCCCTGCATCGGGTCGATCAGCCGCCCGTAGAGGTCGCGGATCTCGATCCCGAGCTGGCGCTGGCCGAAATACCAGCCGTCCGGATCGGGCACCTTGAAGTTGGTGAGGTTGAGGATGCCGAGGTCCACCGCGGCCACCGCCACATAGGCCTTCTCCCCCGCCGCGGCATTGCCGAGCTTCACCGTCACCTCGAGCGGCTGGCGCGGCCGCGCCTCCCTGGCCACCTCGAGCCCGACGTCGAGCTTGAGGTCGCCCGGCTCGACATCGGCGAAATCGAGGCCCAGCGCCCGCGCCGGCATGCGCTTCTCGCCGGCATCGGCCGGCCGGTAGAGCACCGCCGTCACATAGGCGCCCGGGCCCCAGTCCGCCGTCACCGGCAGCGACACCGTGGTGCCGCCCTCCGGCACCGTCACCGCCTGCATGTCGATGATCCGGTCGTCGACCACCATCACCAGCGCCTCGCCGGCGAATTGCGGCTCGAGCTTCAGCAGCGCCGTGTCGCCGATGCGGTAGGACGTGCGGTCGAGCGCCACCTGCAGCGTGTCCGGCGTGTTCGACCCGGCCTCCGGATAGTAGTAGCCGGCATAGAATTCGTAGCTGGTCGAGGTCGGGTTCTCGTCCGTGCTCTCGAGCTCGAAGCAGGTACCGGCCCCAGTCGACCGTCGCCGACACCGCCACCGGCCCGCCGGCCTCCGCGTCCACCGTGCCGTTCGCCACCTGCCGCGTCGTGGTGATGGCTTCCCACTTCCACACGCCGTTCGACGCGATACCACTGGTAGTTGGTCTCGAGCCGCGACAGCTTCCACGTCGAGCCCCGCCTTGTCGACCGTCTCGCCCTCGGGCGACACCGCGATCACGTCGAACCCGGCCTCGCTGCCCTGCTGCAGCCCGCCCTGCGCATCGAAGCGCGGCTTGACGCCGATCCGGTCGCCGCTCGCCAGCACCGGGCGGACGAGGTTCCGCTCCACCGGCCTGCCGTTGGAGTCGATCAGCCGCATGATGATCTGCGCCTCGAGCGGCCGCGTCGTCGCCTGCGGCTCGGGCAGCGTCACTTCCGCTACGGCGTCGCCGTTCTCGTCGGTGGTGCCGACGAAGCCGAGCAGCTGCCGGTCGGTCTCGAACGGATCGTCCTGCCGCCCGAAGGTGTAGCCGGCAAAGCCCGGCAGCCCCGGCGCCAGCCGCACGATGGTGTCCGCCTCGACCGACAGGTCCGGCGCCGTCGCGCCATAGAGATACTTGGCGCTGACCGTCACCGGCGTCGCCTCGCCCGGGGTCACCGGCCCCTGCGGCGCGCTGACCTCGAAGGCCAGCCGCTCCGGCTCGAAATCCTCGACCAGGAAGCTGACGTTCGACAGCGGCGCCGCCTTGCGGTCGGCATAGAGCCGGATCGTCCACGAGCCGCGCATCGCCTCGGCGACCAGCGGCAGGTCAGCGAAATAGCCGCCCGCGCCCTGGTCGTTCAGCACCTCATGCGAGGCCACCACCCCGTCCGGCCGCTCCAGCTCCAGCGTCAGCGGCAGCCCGGTGACCGCCTTGGCATGCACGTCGCGCAGCAGCGCCGTCAGGAACACCGTCTCGCCCGGCCGGTAGACGCCGCGCTCGGTCGTCGCGAACACGTCGAGCGGCCCCGGCGACGGGCGTCCCTCGACGCCGCGGTCGGTGAGGTCGAAGGCCGGCTTGCGACAGATCGAGGAAGGCATAGTCGCCGCCCGCCGTCTCCGCCACCAGCAGCTGCGGCGCCCGCCCGCCCTCGCCGCGGCCCAGCCCCGGCGCGAACGTCGCCCGGCCCTCGGCATCGGTCACCGCCTCGCCGAGCACCTCGTTGTTCACCGCGACCAGCCGCAGCTGCGCCTCGCCCACCGGCTCGGCGCTGGTCAGCGAGCGCACGAAGGCATGGATGCCGTCCTCGCCGGCGACCGTCGTCAGCCCGAGGTCGGTGACGATGAACCACTGCGTCGCGAGCTCGCGCCAATAGTCCTGGTTCGCCCCCGCCACCTTGGCGGTCACCACATAGGCGCCCGGCTGCATCTGCCCCACCGCTTCCGACACCGGGATCGCGGTGGTCGACATCTCGTTCGCCCGCGCCTGCGCCAGGTCGACCTGGCCCTCCCAGATCTTCTCGCCGTAGCTGTTGGCGACGTCCTCGGCCGAATAGCCGGTCAGCGTCCCCTGGAAGATGCCGTTGCGCACCGCCGTCGCGATCGAGCGGTCGCCGATCCGGTAGATCACCGCGTCCGCCGTCTTGGCGTTCACCGAGGTGATCGGCAGCCCGCCGCCGAGCCCCGCCGGCATCACATAGGCGTTGTTGGCGAAGCCGACGAAGGGCGAGCGGTCCGGCACGTAGACGTCGAGCGCCACATCCTTCCTGAGGCTCTCGCCGTCCGCCGACGGCAGCCCGGCCCTCAGCTTGATGCGGTAGCGCTTGCCGTGCTCGACGCCGGTCAGGCAGATCTGGCTCTGCTCGGTCTCGACCGCCACCTGCGGCGCATTCTCCACCGCCACATAGCCCGAGAGGTCGGTCGCGCCCGAGGGCAGCGGATCGGAGAACACCGCGCAGATCCGCGGCGTCGCCGCTTCGGAATCGACATTGTTCGACACCATGCGGAAGCCGTGCTCGGCCACCGCCTTGTCGAGCCGCGCCGTCAGTTCGGCATTGTCGACCAGCCTGAGGCTCGCGCGGTAGGTGGCGATGGCTTCCCGCCACATCTCCCGCCACTCGAGCCCCCGCGCCAGCGCGCCCAGCGCCGCGGCCCGCTCCTCGACCTCTTCCGAGCGGAGGAAGCTGTTGACCGCCGCATAGGTGGCGGTGACGGCGAGATCGTAGGTCCCGTTCCCCGCCTTGGCCTCACTCGCCGTGCGCTCGAGCACCACCTCGGCGAGCTTCAGCCACAGCGCCGGATCGTTGCCGTTGATCGCCAGCGCCTGCCGGTAGGAGACCATCGCCCCGGCCGGATTGGACTGCGCCACCGCCTCGTCGCCCGCCTCCACCAGGTCGGCATAGCTCACCTTCGCCGGCGGCGGATCGGTGTCCTTGAGGCTCGAGGCGAGATAGCGCGCGCCGTCGACCAGGTCATAGGCGGGGAACGGCAGTTCCCCCTGCCGCTCGGCCTCGATCTGCGCGAAGCTCGGCACGGACTTGACGCGGCCCGACGTGGCGCCGCGGAAACGCCGCTTCCTTCCCCGCTTCGCCCTTCAGGAAGCACCAGCCCGCCTTCTCGTTGAAGGTGAAGGCCCGGCACACCCGGTCATCGGTACAGGCCGCCTCGCACTGCTCGAGGCTGACGCCCTTCTCGACCGCATAGTCGAAGCCCGGCAGGTCGGTACCGGGCAGGAGGGTCAGGCTGCGATCGGCGGCCCCCGCCGGGGCGCCCGAGCAGGAAAATGGCCGCGCAAAGTCCCCACACCGACCGAAGAAGCCGCCGCATTCCGTCCACCCCTGCAAGCACTTGCGCGTACCCGCATCTTATGGGCGGGCCCGGTCAGGGTAAAGGTACCGAGACTGAATGACGCCTGAACGGCTGGAACTGACGACTGCCGACGTGACGGGTGACCTCCTACCCCCTCACCCGCGACTTCAGCCACCGATCAAACGCCACCGCGGCGATCAGGATCAGGCCGATGATCACCTGCTGCGTGTAGGACGAGACATTGTTGAGCACGAGCCCGTTGACCAGCACGCCGATCAGCGCCGCCCCCACCACCGTGCCGCCGACGCTGCCGATGCCGCCGAACAGCGAGGTGCCGCCGATCACCACCGCCGAGATCACCGTCAGCTCGTAGCCCATCCCGGCGACCGCCTCGGAGGAGTTGAGCCGGGCCGAGAGCACGAAGGCCGCGAGCCCGCAGAAGAAGCCGACGATGACATAGACCGAGACCAGGATGCGATCGACGCGCAGCCCGGAGAGCCGCGCCGCCTCGGCATTGCCGCCCACCGCATAGACCGCCCGGCCGTAGCGCGTGTAGCGCAGCACGATGTGGCACAGCACCGCCGCCACCGCGAAGATGATCACCGGCACCGGCACCGGCCCGATCAGCCCCGTCCCGAACCAGCGCATGTCGGGCGTGAAGCCGGAGATCGGCCCGCCGCCCGAGATGGTCAGCGTCAGCCCGCGAAAGATCGTCAGCCCGCCCAGCGTCACGACGAAGGGCGGCACCTTGAGCCGGGTGATGGCGATGCCCTGGATGGCGCCCGCCACCGTGCCCACCGCCAGCGCCGCCAGCAGCGCCGCGAACCAGCCATAGCCCTGCCCGCCGCTCGCCGAGAGCGACAGCGTGTTGGCCGTCCCGCCCTTGAACACCACCGCCGCGACCATGCCGCAGAGCGCCAGCAGCGAGCCGACGCTCAGATCGATCCCCGCCGTCAGGATGACGAAGGTCATCCCAAGCGCGATCAGCCCGGTGATCGAGATCTGCCGCAAGACGTTGAACAGGTTGATCGGGTCGAGGAAGCTCTTGTTGGTGAAGGCGAACACCACCATCAGCGCGACGAGGAACAGCAGCGGCCCGAACTGCTTGACGATCCGCGAGATAGTTCGGACCCTTGCGGTCCTCGGCATCGGTGGTCGTCGTCATCAGGCGTCTCCCCGCCGCTGGTCGAGCGCCATCAGCGCCATGAGCTTTTCTTCCGTCGCTTCGACCGCCGGCATGTCGCCGGTGATCCGCCCCTGCCGCATGGTGACGATCCGGTCGCTCACGGCCAGCACCTCCGGCAGCTCCGACGAGATCATCATCACCGCGATGCCGCGCGCGGCGAGCTGCACGAGGATCTGGTGCACCTCGGACTTGGCGCCGACGTCGACGCCGCGCGTCGGCTCGTCGACGATCAGCACCTTGGGGTTGCGCGCCAGCCAGCGGGCGAGGATCACCTTCTGCTGGTTGCCGCCCGAGAGCCCGTCGATCGCTCTGCTCGGGCGAGGCCATGCGGATGGTGAGGGCCTTCCGATACTCGGCCAGCGCCTCCCGCTCCCTGCGCTCCGCCATGAAGCCGAGCGGCCCGGAGAAGGCGTCGAGCGAGGCGATCGAGAAATTCTGCAGGATCCCCAGCATGGCGAAGATCGCCTGTTGCTTGCGATCCTCCGGCACCAGCCCGATGCCGAGCGCGATGGCGTCGGCCGGCGATTGCGGCGCGATCGCCTTCCCGTCGAGCAGGATCGTCCCGGCCGAGGCCTTGTCGGCCCCGAAGATGGCGCGCGCCAGTTCCGTGCGGCCCGAGCCCGACCAGCCCCGCGACCCCGAGGATTTCGCCCGCCCTCAGGTCGAGGTCGACCCCGTCGAGCACGATCGCATGCGGCGCCTCCGGATCGCGCTCCGTCCGCAAGCCCCTGACGCTCAGCCGCACCTCGCCCGCGTCATGCCGCTGCCGCGGCCGCGCATAGAGGTCCGACGCCGACCGGCCGACCATCTTCTCGATGATCTGCGGGACCGGGATCGGCCCCTCGCCGCGCACCAGGTTCCCGGCGAGCCGGCCGTCGCGCAGCACCGTCATCCGGTCGCAGATGCTCGAGGCTTCCTCCAGCCGGTGGGTCACGAACATGATCGCGACCCCCTCGCCGCCGCAGCCGGTCCATGATGCGCAGCAGCTGGCTGCACCTCGATCTCGGTGAGCGCCGAGGTCGGCTCGTCCATGATGATCAGCCGGCTCTCGAGCGACAGCGCGCGCGCGATCTCGACCAGCTGCTGCTCGGCCACCGACAGCAGCGACACCGGCGTGTCCGGGTCGATCGTGAGGTCCGACCCGCCCGATGATCCCGCGCGCCTCCTCCCGCATCCGCCGCCAGTCGATCAGCCCGAACGGCCCCGTCGGCGCCCGGCCGATGAAGATGTTCTCGGCCACCGACAGCGTCGGGATCAGGCTCAGTTCCTGGTAGATGGTGACGATCCCGGCGCGCTTCGCCTCATCGGGGCTCGCCGGCCGGTACTCGCGCCCGTCGAAGATGATGCGCCCCGCCGACGGCGACAGCGCGCCCGAGAGGATTTTGAGCAGCGTGGATTTGCCCGCCCCGTTCTCGCCGAGCAGCCCGAGGATCTCGCCCGGGCGCACGTCGAGCGAAACCTCCCTCAGCGCGTCCACCCCGGCGAAATGCTTGGAGATGCCCTCCACCTCGAGGAGGGGCGGCACCATTTCAACTTCCGCGGCAGCGCTGGCGGCCATCGGTTGCTCCAGGATCCGCGGGTGGCCGGCCGTCACCCGGCCACCCGCGCGACCTCCTACTGCGCCTCGCCGATGCGCTCGGCCTTGTCCAGGTTGTCCTTGCCGATGACGATCGGGGTCAGCAGCACCAGCTTTTCGGCCGGCTCGGTCTTGTCCTTGGCATAGGCAACCGCGATGCGGAGCGCCTGCCGCGACTGTTCGCCCGGGAACTGCTCGACCGTGCCGGCCATCTTGCCGTCACGCACTGCGGCAAGCGCCTCGGGCAGCGCGTCGAAGCCGTAGATCTTCACGTCGGTGAAGCCGCGCGCGGCGCAGGCCTCGACCGCCCCGAGCGCCATGTCGTCATTGGCGCAGATGATCGCGTCCGGCTTGCCGTTCGCCGCCAGCCCGGCCTCGGTGACCGACAGCCCCTCGTCGCGCGGCGAAGTTGGCGGTCTGCTCGAAGATGATCTGGTACTTGTCCTTGAGCGGATCGAGCACGTTGTGCACGCCCTTGTTGCGGTCGATCGCCGGTCCGGCGCCCGGCTGGCCCTGCAGGTGGAACAGCTTGGCGCCATTGGGGAATGCCTCGACCATGGCCTGCGCCTCGGCCTCGCCGCCCTTGACGTTGTCGGCGCCGACATGGGCAAGGATGCCCTCCACGCCTTCGACGCGGCGGTCGATGGTCACCACCGGTATCCCGGCCTGGACAGCCTCCTCGACGGCCGGGGCGAGCGCATTGACGTCCAGCGGCGAGATGACGATGGCATTCACCTTCTGCACGACCGCCGCCTCGATGTCGGCGGTCTGCTTGGGTGCCTGGTTCTGCCCGTCGCTCTCGATCAGGTTGACGCCCAGCGCGTCGGCCTCGGCCTTGAGCTGGTTCAGCATGTGGACGAAGAACGGGAAGCCGAGACACGGCACCGAGCCGAGGATCGTCAGCTTGTCCTGCGCGAAGGCCGCCGTCGGCGCCGCCGC
Source organism: uncultured Alphaproteobacteria bacterium (assembly GCA_963708965.1). Classification (GTDB taxonomy): domain Bacteria; phylum Pseudomonadota; class Alphaproteobacteria; order Rhizobiales; family Devosiaceae; genus Devosia_A. Next base: position 309,160 of record CAVPUP010000010.1, read on the forward strand.
CGCGAGCGCGCCCAGCGCCACCGAAGACATCAGAAAACTGCGTCTGTCCATGAGCTTGTCCTCCTCTGACGTGCACGTGGCGGCCGCAATTGTCGTTGGCACCGCGTCATGCACGAAAAACCCTAGACGGCGGCCGGGCACAGCACAAGGAGTGACATGCTAGCATCCGATACCTCTTTTGAGTGAGCTCTTCTGTCTCTTCTCCGCCATCGACTTACCCCTAAGCTTCATTGACTGTTCCACACGCCCCGACATGGCGACAATTGCCATAAAATTACCGCATCACGTCCCTGCAGATCGGGGATTCCAATTGACCGACAGGGATTTCCGCCCCTAAGCTTGCTTGGTCAGGGAGGTGCGGCCGTTGGGGCTCAGGGCGAAATCCTCGGCGTTTGCGGGCACCGCGCTGCGATGCCACCGAAGGCGCGCCGCATGAACGACCAACCCCTCCTCGTCCTCGACGACATCAGGAAGAACTACGGCGCCATCGAAGCGCTGAAGGGCGTCTCGTTCTCGATCCACCGCGGCGAAGTGGTGGCGCTGCTCGGCGACAACGGCGCCGGCAAGTCGACGCTCGTCAACATCATCGCCGGCGGCCTCGAGCCGACCTCCGGCCGCATGCTGTTCGAGGGCCGCGAGTTCCTCGCCAAATCCCCCGCCGAGGCCAAGGCGGCCGGCATCGAGACCGTCTACCAGGACCTCTCGCTCTGCACCAATGTCGACGTCGTCGCCAACTTCTTCATGGGCCGCGAGCTCACCCAGCGCATCCTCGGCATCGAGGTGCTCGACGAGCGCGCCATGGAGGCCGCCGTCGAGAAGGCCCTCGCCAATGCCGGCACCCGCATCCCGTCGCTGCGCACCAAGGTCGAGCACCTTTCGGGCGGCCAGCGCCAGGCGATCGAGCTCAACCGTTTCGTCCACTGGGGCGGCAAGCTCGTCTTGCTCGACGAGCCCTTCGCCGCGCTCGGCGTCGAGCAGACAAGGCGCGGCCTCGACATGATCCGCCGGGTCGCCGCCCAGGGCATCGGCGTCATCGTCATCACCCACATCATGCAGCAGGCCTTCCAGGTCGCCGACCGGATCGTGGTGATCCGCCAGGGCGTCGTGGCCGGCGACCTGCAGCGATCGCAAACCAGCCCCGACGCGGTGGTCAGCCTGATCACCGGGGAAACCCTCGCCGGTGCCGGACCGGCAGGCTGACGGGAACGACAAGCAGGTCCGGCGCAAAGGAGCGAACGATATGAAGCGCATGTTTCTGTCCATCCTCGGCGTCCTCGCCGTGGCGATGGCGTTGCTGACGCCCGCCTTCGCCCAGTCGAAGGGCAAGGTCTACTACCTCGTCCCCACCCTGCTCGACGAGTTCCAGACCGGCTCGGTTTCGGCGCTCGAGACCTTCCTGAAGCAGGTCGGCTACGAGGTGCAGACCCTCAACGCCGACAACAAGACCGACGTCCAGCAGTCGCAGATGAACGACGTCATCGCGCTGAAGCCCGCCGCCATCATCCTCGCCGCGGTCGATTTCAACGCCCTGAAGCCCTCGATCGAGACCGCCATGGCCGCCGGCATCCCGGTGGTCGAGTTCGACCGCCAGATCACCTCGACCCCCTCGTCCTTCACCTCGGTCGCCGGCACCGTCGAGATCGGCCACATCGCCGCCGAGCAGGCGCAGAAGCTGCTGACCTCCAAGTACGGTTCGGTGAAGGGCAAGATCCTGCAGATCCTCGGCGACCCGGGCGATCCCTACACGCTCGACATCCAGAAGGGTTTCGAGGAGAAGATGGCCGCCTTCCCGGACGTCAAGATCATCTCGCTGCCGGCCCTGCAGTGGACCGCCGACAATGCCGGCACCATCGCCAGCGACCAGCTCGTCGCCAATCCCGACATCGACCTGATCTTCAGCCACGCCGCGCACCTCTCCGTGGCGGTGGTCGCCGCGCTCGAGGCCGCCGGCAAGAAGCCCGGCGACATCATGCTGATGAGCTCGAACGGCGCCCCGGTCGGCCTCGACCTGATCCGCAAGGGCTGGCTCAACGTCGAAGTCGAGCAGCCGCTCTACGCCCAGGCCGCCGCCGTCGCCGCCTTCATGGACAAGATCGTCAACAAGGCCGAGATCAAGCCCGGCGAGTACGACATCATCGGCTTGAAGGGCACCGTCACCAACGAAGCCTGGGGCCCCAACATCAAGCTCCCCGGCTCCGCCATCGACAAGTCCAACGTCGACGACCCGAAATTCTGGGGCAACCTCAAGCCGCCGACCGATACGATCAAGGCGGTGGAATGAGAGGCAGGTGGCCCTCTTCATCCTCCCCCGCGTGGCGGGGGAGGGGGACCGGCGAAGCCGGTGGAGGGGGCGGCCCCGACCCCGCACCCTCCCCAACGTCCCGGCCAGGGTGAGGGGCAGTCTCCCTGAGCGGACCCCGAAGCAGACCACAGACCCGCCACGGGGTGAGGGGGCCTCGCCACCTCCTCCGAGCCGAGAAAGGCCCCCTCACCCGGCGCTACGCGCCGACCTCTCCCCCGAAGGGAGAGGTAAACCTCCGAGCCCCAGTTTGAGCACATGACCCCACGCACCCGCCGCACCCTCGAGTTCACCCTCGACAACCTCGTCTGGCTGATGCTGCTGGTCGTCCTCGCCGCCTTCTCGCTGCTCATCCCGAACTACTTCCAGCTCGGCATCTTCGCCAACATCGTCGAGGCCTCGAGCGTCCTCGGCATCATGTCCATCGGCCTCGCCCTGGTGATCATCGCCGGCCACATGGACCTCTCGGTCGAATCCGTCGCCGCGCTCAGCGCCATGACCGTCGGCATCCTGTTCTCGACCGGCGGCATCGGCATGGGCATCGTGCTGCAGCCCGAATGGCTGATGGTGCCGGTCTCGCTGCTGCTCAGCATCACGGTCGGCGCGCTGGTCGGCGCCACCAACGGCTACCTCGTCGTCAAGATGAAGATGAACGCCTTCATCGTGACGCTCGCCAGCTACATCTGGGTGCGCGGCATCGTGCTCGCGGTCTCCGGCGGCCGCTCCGCCCAGGACCTGGCCGGCGCCATCCGCTGGTTCGGCGTGCAGCGCCTCCTCGGCCTGCCGCTCACCGCCTGGATCGCCATCCTCTGCTTCGTCGTCTTCTCGCTGATCCTGGCGAAAACCCGGTTCGGCCGGCACCTGATCATGATCGGCGGCAACCAGAACGCCACCTTCCGCGCCGGCATCAAGGTCGACCGCATCCTGATCACCACCTTCATCCTCGCCGGCGCCATTGCCGGGCTCTCCGGCTGGGTGCTCTGCATCCGCACCTCCGGCGCCACGGCCAATCTCGGCGTGGGCCTGCTCTTCAACGCCTTCGCCGCCGTGGTGATCGGCGGCATCAGCCTCAAGGGCGGCGTCGGCGCCCTGCCCGGCGTCTATGCCGGCGTGCTGCTGCTCTCGGCCATCAACACCGCGATCAACCTGATGGGCCTCCCCGCCACCTCGACCCAGGTGATCCACGGCCTTCTGGTCCTCGCCGCCGTGCTGCTCGACACCTTCAAGCTGCAGCTCCGCCAACGCCTGGCGTGAGCTCGCGCACCATGAACACCGTATGCCGAGGCAGCCCCTCGGCCTTCAGCCGCGCAAAACCCAGCCGCTCGTAGAAGTGCCGCGCATTGCCGTTCCTCGGGCTCACCTGCAGATGCATCCCCGGCGCCCCCGCCGCCGCGAGCCGCCCCATCACCAATTCCAGCCCCCGCCGCCCGATCCCCCGTCCCCGCACCTCCGGCAACAGGTCGATGTGCCCATGCGCCGGATAAGGCTTCAGCGCCTCCGGATAGACGAACGCCGGATGATGGATCATCCACCGCGCCCAGTCGCTGCCGCGCCACCTCGCCTCGTCCGGCCCCGGGTCAGCAACGCCTGCCGCGATCTTGGGAAACCATTCCCGCCCCATCCACTCGTAGAAGGCGGCGCTATCGGGCGTCCCCAGCACATACCCGCAAACCCCACCCGGCCCCTCCACCACGAACGCGAATTCCGGCGAGAACACCTGATACGGCACCGCATAGATCAGCCCCAGCAGCCCCGGATCATCCTCCCGCCCGGAAGCATCCCGCCCCGCATCCCCCGTCCGCAACGCCACCAGCTTCAGGGCCGAATGGTCCTCCCCGCGAGCCCCCCGCAGCTGATACCCGCCCCCGAAATCGAACTCCAAGCTCTCCTCCCCCTCTCCCCTGAGGGGAGAGGGTAGCGCAGCTAGGACCGAAGGTCCGTAGCGAAGCTCGGGTGAGGGGTTCACCCTCTCATCAGCACCCCGCGCCCCTACTTCTCCAACCGAGCAATCAGGCTCGACGTATCCCACCGCTCCCCGCCCATCTCCTGCACGTCGGCGTAGAACTGGTCGACCAGCGCCGTCACCGGCAGCCGCGCCCCGTTCCCCCGCGCCTCGTCCAGGACGATCCCGAGGTCCTTCCGCATCCAGTCCACGGCGAAGCCGAAGTCGAACTTGCCCGCGTTCATGGTCTTGTAGCGGTTCTCCATCTGCCAGCTCTGCGCCGCGCCCTTGGAGATCACCTCGATCACCGCCTCGACATCCATGCCGGCCCGCTTGCCGAAATGGATCGCCTCGGCCAGCCCCTGCACCAGCCCGGCGATGCAGATCTGGTTCATCATCTTGGCGAGCTGCCCCGACCCGGCCGGGCCCAGCAGCCGGCAGGCCCGGGCATAGCTCATGATCACCGGTTCGGCCCGCGCGAACGGCCCCGCTTCGCCGCCGACCATCACGGTGAGTTGCCCGTTCTCCGCCCCGGCCTGCCCGCCGGAAACCGGCGCATCGAGGAACTCGAACCCGGCCGCCGCGGCGCTCAGCTCGCGCGCCACCTCGGCCGAGGCCGTCGTATGGTCGACGAAGATCGCGCCCCTGCTCCATCGCAGCGAAGGCGCCATCCTCGCCCAGCGTCACCTGCCGCAAATCGTCGTCATTGCCGACGCAGGCGAAGACGATCTCCTGCCCCTTCGCCGCCTCCGCCGGCGTCCGGCCGAGCCGCCCGCCATGCTCGGACACCCATTTCTCGGCCTTGGCCGTGGTCCGGTTGTAGACCGTCACCTCGTGACCCTTCTGCGCGAGGTGGCGAGCCATGGGGTAGCCCATGACGCCGAGACCGAGAAACGCAACCTTCACCTTCAAACCTCCTCCTCGAGGGCGGCCATCCGCGCCCTTACGTCTTCCATCTGTGCTGTCGTGAATGGCACCAGCGGCGGGCGCACCCGCAGCCAGCCGGCATCGTCGTATTTCACCGCCAGCATCGCCTTGATCGCGGCGAGCTGGTGCGTGAAGCTCAGCGTCAGCGTGCGCCAGGCCTCGAGCCGCCGCTGCGCCGCCTGCACCGCCGCCTCGCGCGACGGATCGGCCCAGCCGTCGAACACCGTCCTGAGGTCGGGGGCGATCAGGTTCGAAGTCCCGGTGATGGCGCCCGCGCCGCCCGCCTGCAGCACCGGCAGCATCAGCGGATCGGCGCCGCTCAGCACCGCGAAATCGGGGTCCAGCCCCACCATCGCCAGCATGTTCGCGAGATTGCCCGACGAGTCCTTGATGCCGACGACCGTCCCCGGATAGGCCGCGATCAGCCGCGCCACCAGGTCGATCGACAGCGGCACCGCCGAGGTCTGGGGGATGTTGTAGAGGATGACCCGGAGCCGGCCGTCGCCCACCCCCTCGATCACCCGCGCATAGCTCGCGAACAGCCCGTCATCGCTCACACCCTTGTAGTAGAACGGCGGCAGCATCACCACGCGCTCCACGCCGAGGCCGAGCGCATGCCGCGTCAGTTCGATGGTGTCGGGAATGGCCGCGACGCCGACGCCCGGCACCAGTTGCTTCGTCGTCAGCCCGCCCGCGAGCACCCCCTCGAGGATCTGCTGCCGCTCGCGCACCGAGAACGAGTTGGCCTCGCCGGTCGTCCCGAGCAGCGCCACCCCGTCGCAACCCTCGGCGATCAGCCGCCGGCAATGCGCCACGAAACGCGGCAGGTCGGGGTTGAGCTCGGCATCGAGCGGCGTCGCCGCCGCGCAGAAAACTCCGCTGATCGCAAACCCCATCAGTCGCCTCCCTCCGGCGGATAGCGATGTTCCTGGTCCTGCCAGTCCGACACAGCGTAGCAGCCTTCCGCCAGTCTTGCGCACATTGGCTGCCGCGATCGGCGCCTTGCCGTGGCCGCCGGGGATATCGAGCACATAGGTCGGCTGGCACAGCCCCGAGACCCGGCCGCGCAGCGCCCGCACCAGCGCCTGCCCCTCCTCGATCGATAGCCGGAAATGCGCCGTGCCCGGCGCGAGGTCCGGATGGTGCAGGTAATAGGGCTTGATCCGCGTCTCGACGAAGCCGCGCATCAGCGCCGCCAGCACCTCGGCATCGTCGTTGACGCCCCGCAGCAGCACCGACTGGCTGAGCATGACGATGCCGGCATCGACCAGCCGCGCGCAGGCGGCCCGCGCCGCCGCCGTCAGCTCGCGCGGATGGTTGGCGTGCAGCGCCACATAGATGGTCTTGCCGCTCGCCTTCAGCGCCGCGATCAGCGCCGTCGTCGACCCGCTCCGGATCGACCACCGGCACGCGGGTGTGGAAGCGCACGATCTTCACGTGCTCGATGCCGCGCAGCCGCGCCATCATCTCGCCGAGCCGCCGCGGCGACAGCACCAGCGGATCGCCGCCGGTGAGGATCACCTCCCAGATCTCCGGATGCGCCGGCGATATAGGCGAACGCCGCCTCCAGTCGCCTCCGGCGACAGCGTGCCCAGCCCCTCCGGCCCGACCATCTCGCGCCGGAAGCAGAAGCGGCAATAGACCGGGCAGACATGCACCACCTTCAGCAGCACCCGGTCGGGATAGCGATGGACGATCCCCTCGACCGGGCGTGCGCCTCGATCGCCGATCGGATCGGCCCGCTCCTCCGGCGTCACGCTGAGCTCGGCCAGCGTCCGGCACGAACTGCCGCGCGATCGGATCGTCCGGATCGTCGCGGTCGATCAGCTCGGCGACGGCCGGCGTCATCGCGATGGCATAGCGCTGCCGCCACCGCCTCCGCCTCGGCCAGCGCGCTCCGCCGGCAGCAGTCCGGCCGCCACCAGGTCCCCGGCCGTCCGCAACGTGCGATCCTGCTTCACCGCTCACCTCCGGCCACCGGCGCCCAGAGCACCTGCTCGATCCGCCGCGCCCCGATCGCCAGCATCACCAGCCGGTCGAAGCCGAGCGCCACGCCGCTGGCCTCGGGCATGAGCGGCAGCGCCGCCAGGAAGTCCTCGTCGATCGGATAGCTCTCGCCATAGAGCCGCTGCTTTTCGTCCATCTCGGCCTCGAAACGGCGCCGCTGCTCGACCGGATCGGTCAGCTCGCCGAAGCCGTTGGCCAGCTCGACCCCGCAGGCATAGAGCTCGAACCGCTCCGCCACCCGCGGATCGTCCGGCCGTCGCGCCGCGCCAGCGCCGCCTCGGCCGCCGGATATTCGGTCGAGGATCGTCACCCGCCCGATCCCGAGATTGCGGCTCGACCTTCTCGACCAGCACCCGGCTGAACAGGTCCGACCAGGTGTCGTCCGCCGGCACATCAAGCCCCTGCGCCCGCATCTGCTCGGCCAGCGCCTCCGCCTCGGTCGCCCCGGCCTCGTCCATCGTCGCCAGCAGGTCGATCCCGGCATAGCGCTCGAACGCCTCGGCCACGCTCAGCCGCTCCGGCTCGGCGAACGGGTCCGCCTCGCGCTCCCGCCACGCTGAGCCGCGGCGCCCCCGCCGTCTCCGCCGCGAGCCGCAGCATCGCGAGCGCAGTCCTCCATCACGCGCTCGTAGGGCTCGCCCGCCCGGTACCATTCGAGCATGGTGAACTCCGGATGGTGCAGCGGCCCGCGCTCGCGGTTGCGCCAGACATGCCCGAGGCTGGCGATCCGCCGCTCGCCCGCCGCCAGCAGCTTCTTCACGCGAATTCCGGCGAGGTGTGGAGATAGAGCGTCTCGCCCGCCCCGTCATTGCCGATCGCCTCGGTGGCGAAGGCGTGCAGATGCGTCTCGTTGCCCGGGCGAGCCCTGCAGGCCCGGCGGGTCGACCTCAGGAAGTCCCGGCCCGCGAGATAGGCCGCGCACCGCCGCCTCGATCCGGTTCCGCGCCAGCAGCAACGGCCGCCGGTCGGCATGCACCGACGGCGTCCACCAGGGCGAGGCGGGCGGCGACTGGCGGACGGGACGGCGACAGGACAGGTCTTTCGTGCTCGGGACTGGCAGTTTTCGCGGATTTAGGGTATCGGGCGGCACCAAAACACGAAACGACCGCGTCCGGCCCGGCCTTGCTGCCGCTCATCTAGGCCGTCGCCAAGGCTTGAACAAGGAAGAAATATGGTCAAGGTCATCGCCTCGTCGCTCCGCAAAGGCAATGTCGTCGAGCACGACGACGGCAAGCTCTACGTCGTTCTGACCGCCGAGAACATCCACCCGGGCAAGGGCAACTCGGTGACCCAGGTCGACATGCGCCGCATCTCGGACGGCGTGAAGGTCGCCGGCGCTGGCGCACCATCGAGAAGGTCGAGAGGGCCTACGTCGACGACCGCGCCTACCAGTTCCTCTACCACGACGGCGAGGGCTACCACTTCATGGAGCCCGACCACCTACGACCAGATCGCCGTGCGCGAAGACGTGATCGGCGACCAGGCCGCCTACCTGCGCGACGGCATGGAAGTGCACCTCAAGACCTTCGAGGGCGTCGCCCTCGCCATCGAGCTGCCGCAGCGCGTCACCCTCGAGATCGTCGAGACCGAGCCGGTCGTGAAGGGCCAGACCGCCTCCTCCTCGTACAAGCCGGCCATCCTCTCCAACGGCGTCAAGACCATGGTCCCGCCCCACATCGGCGTCGGCACCCGCGTCGTCGTCATGACCGAAGACGGCTCCTACGTCGAACGCGCCAAGGACTGACCCCTCGGGGCACCAGCTCGCCGCACCCCCTCTCCCCTGAGGGGAGAGGGTAGCGCAGCTAGGAGCGCCAGCGACTTAGCGGAGCTCGGGTGAGGGGTTCACACCCTCGTCCAGCGCCCCTCGCCCCACCCTCATCCGGCCTTCGGCCACCTTCTCCCATCAACGGAGAAGGCGCAGGAGCCGAGGGCTCGGTGATTGTGTAACGCGAGATGTCCCCCCATCCCCTTCTCCCCTTGCGGGAGAAGGTGGCCGAAGGCCGGATGAGGGGTGAGCCAAGGGTACCGGCCCCTCACTCCCCCAGCAATCTCCGCACCGCCCGCAAATCCTCGACGAACCGCTCCCGCTCGAGCGCCGCCAGCTCCCGGTCCGGCATCCTGAGCAGCGCCGACGGATGCACCGTGGCGAACATCCGCGTCCCGTCCTCCAGCGTCGTCACCTTGCCGCGCACCGAGCTCAGCGTCGTCGCTCGGCCCACGAGGCTCTGCACCGCCGTCGCCCCCAGCGCCACGATCAGCTTCGGCCGCACGAACTCGCGCTCGAGGTCGAGCCAGAACCGGCAGGCCTTGATCTCGCCGGCATTCGGCTTCTGGTGGAGCGCCGCTTGCCGCGCGGCTCGAACTTGAAGTGCTTCACCGCGTTGGTGACATAGACCCGGCCGCGGTCGATCCCCGCCTCCGCCAGCGCCGCGTCGAACACCTGCCCGGCCGGCCCGACGAACGGCTTGCCCGCCAGGTCCTCCTGGTCGCCCGGCTGCTCGCCGACGAACATCACCTCCGCCCGCTCGCGGCCCCTCGCCGAACACCGCCTGCGTCGCCATCTCGTAGAGCGGGCAGCGCCGGCACCCGTCGATCGCCTCGCGCGCCGCCTCGAGCGAGCCGATCTCGACCGGCGCCGCCGGCTCCGGCTCCAGCCGCTCGCTTCGCGCGCAGATGCCTGGATGAGGGAATGCTGGCCTGCCGCGCGATCATCTCTTCCTCCGCCGCCTTCGCCCCGCGATCAGCGCCGGAATGAGTTCGGCCTCCGGCAGGTTGCGCCAGTACTTGACCGGCATCTCCGTTTCATCATCTGCGACCTTGAGCCGCGCCGGGTTGAAGATCGAGGCGAAGTAGGTCTTCCACACCGCCTCCATCGCGTCCTCCGCCGGCGCGTCGTCCTTGCGCGCCGCCGGCGCCGAAGCTCGAGCGCTCTCGCCGTCCCAGGACGCGGAGCGGTAGGGCGTCAGGATCGCCCACCTCATGCCGGCGAACCGCCGCACGAAGAACGGCGCGGTCCGCTCGAGCACCTAGTGCTCCGGCTCGAACCAGGCGACGAAGCGCTCGAGCCCGCTGTCGTCGGCGATCGACTTGAAGCGCACGAAGGCCTTCATCTTGTGGCTGTCGCGGCGCACCGCGCTGCGCCAGCCGGTCGAGCCTGCCGACGTCCGGGTCCGACCGCACCGTCGATCAGCTCCCGGTCCTTCTGCAGCCGCCACAGCAGCCGGTAGAGCAGCGCCGAACCGTTCGGCTCGCGATGGCAGATCGCCGCCTCCGCCAGCTCGACGAACGCGCGGCGGCACGACGCCGACGGCCGCGCGCTCGCGACACGCTCGGCGGCCGCTCCTCCGGCTTCGGCGAACAGGTCGACGCGGCGCCGCCGGGTCCACGCCCACACGCACCTCGTCCGGCGGCGACCCCCGCCGAGCAGCAGCGCGCCGCGCCGCGCAGCGCGCCACTCGTCGAAATCGTTGAGCGACTGCGAGCCGCACCGCGCTGCATCAGAACAGGCTCAGCTGCTCCGGCGTCGCGGCGTCAGCTTCGCGCCCGCAGCTGCCGCATCGTCGGTCAGCCCGCCCGGCGACCAGTCCGCCGCCGCGATGAACGGCCGCACCTTGCCGATCGAGCCCGCCAGCGCGCGCCACATCCTCCAGCCGCAGCCGGTGGTGCCGCCGCGCCGCGATGATCCGGTCGACCGCCCGCACCCCCAGCCCCGGCACCCGCAGCAGCATCTCGCGGTCGGCCCGGTTCACATCGACCGGGAACAGCGCGCGGTTGCTCAGCGCCCAGGCGAGCTTGGGGTCGATGCCGAGATCGAGCAGCCCGTCCCTGCCGCCGGCGACGATCTCGTCCGCCTCGAAGCCGTAGAACCGCATCAGCCAGTCGGCCTGGTACAGCCGGTGCTCGCGCATCAGCGGCGGCGGCTTCAGCGGCAGCCGCGAGCTCGCATCCGGGATCGGCGAGAAGGCCGAGTAGTAGACCCGCTTCAGCCCGTAGCCCGCAGTAGAGCGCCGCGCTGCGCCTGAGGATGCCGCCGTCGTCCGCCGCGTCGGCGCCGACGATCATCTGCGTCGACTGCCCGGCCGGCGCGAACTTCGTCGGCTGCTTCTTGCCCTCGACCTTGCCCTCCGGCCGGCTCGCCTCGCGGCTTGCCTCGATCTGCGCCATCGCGCGTGCGGATCGCGCTCGGCTTCTTCTCCGGCGCCAGCGCCTCGAGGCTGACGTCGGTCGGCAGTTCGATATTGATCGACAGCCGGTCGGCATAGCGCCCCGCCTCGGCCAGCAGTTCCGGCGCGGCGTTGGGGATCACCTTGAGGTGGATGTAGCCGCGGAAGCCGTGCGTCCTCGCGCAGCGTCCGCGCCACCCGCACCATCTCCTCCATCGTGTAGTCGGGCGAGCGGATGATGCCCGGAGGAGAGGAACAGGCCCTCGATGTAGTTGCGCTTGTAGAAGTCGAGCGTCAGCCGCACGACTTCCTCGACGCTGAACCGCGCCCGCTCGACGTTCGAGGACGCGCGGTTGATGCAATAGACGCAGTCGTAGATGCAGAAGTTGGTCAGCAGGATCTTCAGCAGCGAGATGCAGCGCCCGTCCGGCGCATAGGCGTGGCAGATGCCGCTGCCCTCGGTCGAGCCGATGCCCCCGCTCCCCTGGCTCGCCGCTTCACCGTGCCGCTCGAGGCGCAGGAGGCATCGTACTTGGCCGCGTCGGAGAGGATGGCGAGCTTGCGTTTGAGGGTCAGCTGCATCATATCGTTCCTGTTTCGTTCCAGTCCGATCCTACTTTGAGCTCCCCGAGCCGCAACAAGAAATGACACACCGCTCGCCTTTGTGATCGGGCACCGGCCTCTACCATTGTTCACCCGGCATTGACGGCCTGTCGCTTGCAGCCCCACTCTGTTTCACCAGCGCGAACCACTAGCTAGAGTGGACACAACCACGGAGGCCGGCATGGCACTCGAACTCGAAGGCATCCACCACCTGACGGCGATCACCGCGCAGGCGCAGCGCAACGTCGATTTCTACACCCGCACGCTCGGGCTGCGGCTGATCAAGAAGACCGTCAACCAGGACGACGTCAGCGCCTACCACCTGTTCTACGGCGACGCCGTCGCCTCCCCCGGCGCCGACCTCACCTTCTTCGACTGGCCCGCCGCGCCGGAGCGCCGCGGCACCCACTCGATCGCCCGCACCGGCCTGCGCGTCGCCTCCGAAGCCGACCTCAACTGGTGGAAGGAGCACCTCGCCGAAAAGGACATCGCCTCCGGCAACATCAAGGAGCGCGCCGGCCACCTGTCGCTCGACTTCGAGGATTTCGAGGGCCAGCGCTTCCGGCTGGTCGCCGATCCCGCGCCCGCCCCCGGCCACCCCTGGGACAAGAGCCCGATCCCGGCCGAGCACCAGATCCTCGGCCTCGGCCCGATCACCCTCTCCGTCCCCGACCTGCGCCGCACCGAGCCGATCCTCACCCGGGTGATGAACATGCGCGAGGTCCGCTCCTACCCGGCGCGCGAGAAGCACGGCGAGATCCACGTCTTCGAGATGGGCCCCGGCGGCGCGGCGGCCGAACTGCATGTCGAGGTCAACCCCGACCTGCCGCCGGCCCGCCAGGGCGCCGGCGGCGTCCACCACGTCGCCTTCCGCACCCCGGACAAGGCCGAGTTCGACGAATGGGTGCAGCGCACGCGGACCTTCCGGATCCCCTCGAGCGGCGAGGTCGAGCGCTACTACTTCAAGTCGCTCTACTTCCGCGAGCCCAACGGCATCCTGTTCGAGATCGCCACCGACGGCCCCGGCTTCACCGCCGACGAGCCGCTCGAGTCCCTGGGCGAAAGCCTCGCCCTGCCCCCCTTCCTCGAACCCCGCCGCGCCGAGATCGAAGCCGGCCTGAAGCCGCTCTGATTGCTGGACGTCCCCTGACCCCGGTGCAAAATGCGTCCCCTCTCCCCGTCGGGGAGAGGGTAGTCGGAGCTAGGGTGAGGGGGCCTTCGCTTCCCATCAGGTCCCCGGGTCTTCGCCGGGGATGACGGTGGTAGGAAGGTCGGCCGGCAAAGAAAACAAAACCCCGTCATCCCCGGGCTTGACCCACGGCTGTCCGGTTCGATGTGAGTAGACAGGTTGCACGACATTGATTCTACTATGTTTCAAGCACTTGGCGGTGTTTTGGACATAGAAGGGATCAATGCCATGCCGCACCATAATAGCGTATTGCACGGGCTTCTGAAGTACGTGCCGTGGTCGAAGTTCGAAGCGCTTGTTGAGACGCACCAGACTGACGCGCGGGTGCGGCGGCTGTCGACGCGCAGCCAACTGGTGGCGTTGCTGTATGGTCAGTTGGCAGGAGCTGCCTCGCTGCGCGAGATCGAGACGGCGATGGCCAGCCATGCTGGCGGGTTGTACCATCTGGGGGCGCGGCAGGTGTCGCGCTCGACGCTGGCCGATGCCAATGGGCAGCGCTCGCATGCGGTGTTCTCGGGGCTGTTCGCCCATATGGCCGGCATGGCCGGCCGCGGCTTTCGCCGTTCCAGCGCCGATGCGGTGCGGCTGATCAGATTCGACCGGCATCCGGCTGTGCGGGCTGGCGACCCAATGGGCCCGCTTCTGCAAGGGGGTGCAGGGGGCCAAGGCCCACATGATCTACGACCCCGACGCCCAAGAGCCGCTCTATGTCGAGGTGACGACGGCCAGGGTCAACGACATCACCGTGGCCAAGGCCATGCCCATCGAGCCGGGCGCCACCTATGTGTTCGATCTGGGCTATTACGACTATGGCTGGTGGGCAAAGCTCAATGACGCCGGCTGCCGCATCGTCAGCCGGCTGAAGGCGAATACGCCGCTGACCCTGGTCGCCGAGCAGGCGCTGCCCGAGGGCTCCAGCCTGCTCTACGATCGCATCGGCACCTTGCCCGAGCGCCTCTCATCGACCCGCCACAACCCGTTCCACGACCCGGTGCGCGAGATCGGCGTCCTGCTCGAGAGCGGCAAGGCGCTGCGCGTCGTCACCAATGACCTCGATGCCCCGGCCCATGAGATCGCCGAGCTCTACAAGCGCCGCTGGCAGATCGAGCTGTTCTTCCGCTGGATCAAGCAGACCCTCAGGATCAGGCACTTCGTGGGCCACAGCGAGAACGCCGTCCGCATCCAGATCGCCGTCGCGCTGATCGCCTACCTGATCCTCAAACTCGCCAACCAGGCGTCGCAGCTCGTCCCGAGCCCCCTCGCCTTCACACGCCTCGTCCGTGCCAACCTCATGCACAAACGACACATCCACCAACTCCTCGAACCACCAAAACCCCCACCTCAAAACTCACAACAGCTCACCCTCCAAATCTGAACCGGACAGCCGTGGGTCACGCCCGGGAATGCGGCCGAACGGCAAAGAAACAAAACCCCGTCATCCCCGGGCTTGACCCGGGGACCCATCTCCGAAGCGCGGCACAGCCATCACTGCTTCCCCGCATCCGGCCGCAGCGCCCTCGCCACATCCACCAGCTGCACGAACTCGGCCCGATAGCCGTTCGCATCCACCCCCCGAGCGCCCTGCGCCAGAGCCCGGATCGCGTCCCAGCTCATCTCGCCATAGTTCGAGCCCTTGAGCTTCTGCCCGAACGCCGCCACCGCCGCCGCGAACCGCGAGTCCTCCGTCGCCTGCGCCAATCGTCGCCCACCGCCAGCTCCTGCCCGATCGGCAGCTCGACCAGCCTCGACTCCGCCCCCTCCGGCAGCTTGTAGCGCATCTTGAGGAACCCGATCTCGCCGCCCCGCGAGCGACCGTCCGCCGTCTCGTCCCCATAGCGCAGCGGATCGTTCAGCTCGGCCCCCGAGCCCACCGGCGTGATCTCGTAGAGCGCCGTCACCGTGTGGCCCGCGCCGATCTCGCCCGCATCGACCTTGTCGTTGTTGAAATCCTCGCGGTTCAGCGCCCGCGTCTCGTAGCCGATCAGCCGGTATTCGCTGACCACGGCCGGGTTGAACTCGACCTGGATCTTCACGTCCTTGGCGATGGTGTCGAGCGTGCCGCCCGTCTCCTCCACCAGCACCTTCTGCGCTTCCTTGAAGCTGTCGATGTAGCTGGCATTGCCGTTGCCGTTCTGGGCCAGCGCCTGCATCGTGTCGTCGTCGAGATTGCCGCGCGCCGAAGCCGAGCACCGACAGGAAGACGCCGTTGTCGCGCTTGCTCCTTGATGAAGGTCTTGAGCTCTTCCGGGTCGTCGATGCCGACGTTGAAGTCGCCGTCGGTCGCGAGGATCACGCGGTTGATCGCCGCCCGCCACCTTGTGCTGCTCGGCCAGCCGATAGGCGAGCTCGATGCCCTCGCCGCCCCCGCCGTCGAGCCGCCGGCCGAGAGTTGTCGAGCGCCGCCAGGATCTTCGCCTTGTCGCGTCGCCCTGGTCGGCTCCAGCACCACGCCGGCCGAGCCGGCATAGGCGACGATCGACACCGTGTCGTCGGCCGCCAGCTGGTCGACCAGCAGCGCCGAAGGCCCGCTTCAGCAGCGGCAGCTTGTCCGGCTCGTCCATCGAGCCCGAGGTGTCGATCAGGAACACGAGGTTGCTCGGCTTGTCGCTCGCCGCCGGCGGCACATAGCCCTTGATGCCGATCTGGAGCGATCTCGCGTCTTCGCGTTCCACGGCGTCGGGATACACCGACATCGTCGGCTGGAACGGCACCGCGCGCATCGGCCGGCGCCGGATAGTCGTAGTGGAAATAGTTGATCAGCTCCTCGATCCGCACCGCATCGGGCTCCGGCAGCCCGGCCCTCGTTCAGCACCCGGCGGACATAGGCATAGGAGGCCGTGTCGACATCGATCGAGAAGGTCGAGACCGGCTCGTCCCTGACGATCTTCACCGGCGACTCTCGAAAACCGCGTGAACTGGTCGCCGCTCGGCGCGGTCGGCTTCGCCATCATCGCCTCGGCCGGCGAGCGGCGCGATCGAGCGGGCGAGCGAGCTCCTGCGGCGCCGCACCGGCCCCGGCCGCAAGCCGTGGCGCCGGGCGCCCCGCCGTCATGTTCTGCATCGCCGGTGCAGCGGGCGCGGCTTCCTGCCGTGGCTTCCGCATCGCTCGTCTTCGGCAACGGCTCATCGGCGCCTGCGGCCGGCGTCATCGGCGGCGGCATCGCACGCTTCGGCGGCAATCTTCGTCTGCGCGCCGGTTCCGGCGCCGCGCGCCGGCTGCACAGCTTCGATGCGTCACCGGCACCGCGCCCGGCGGCGTCATGGCGGTCGAAACATAGAGCTGGTAGCCGAGCGGCAGCAGCAGCAGCGCAATCGCAGCGGTGCCGAGCCCGTAAGTGAGGCGGGTGTCCATGATCCAGTTCCCTCTGTTGGAAAGCATGGACCTGAGACGTTCGCCCCACCGGCTTCCTTGGGTCGCCCGCGTCGGCTTCGCCTGCTCCGCATCGAAGGCCAGCATCGCCGCATCGAGCGCTCGCCGCCGCGCCGCCTCGGAAGGGGCCGGCGATGCGCAGGCTCTCGAGGGCGTTCAGCTTGTCGTCGTCATGGTTGCTCATAGGAGCCCCCTCAGGGTCTTTCGGGCCTCGTGCAGTGCCACGACACCGTCGCTTCCTTGCACCCCATGATCACGCCCGCCTCGGCGTGGCTCATCTCCTCGGCATAGATCAGCAGCACCGCGTCCCGCTGCTGCTCGGGCAAGCGCCGCACCGCCTCCCAGAGCTGCCGCGCCGCCGCCGCGTCTTCCTGTTCGGGCGGATACTCGTCGGGCGCCACCAGCGCGTAGCGCTCGACGTGCCGCCCGCGCCGGCCCCGCGCCCGCTGCATGTCGCGCACGCCGTTGAGCGTCACCCGATAGAGCCAGCTGGTGAACGCCGACCGCCCGTCGAAACTGCGGATCGCCGAAGCCAGCTTCACGCACACGTCCTGCGCCACGTCCTCGGCATCCGACACCTTGCCGCACCACTTGCAGGCGGTGCGGAAGATGAACTCGTAATGCCGCTCGACCAGCTCCCCGAACGCCGCCCGATCGCCGCCGACCGCCCGCGCGATCAACGTCTCGTCGGCCGCCGGCGCTTCGCAGCACCCCGCTATCGATGAACTCGGACGTCAAGGATCTCAGCACCCGTTGCAGCCTTCGGCCGGCACACTAGGAGTGAGACGATGAACGTGACCTGATCCTTGGGTGGGGCTGAAAATTAATCCCGCCGTGGCCGCCCCCTCCACCACGCTGCGCGTGGTCCCCCTCCCCCGCTTCGCAGGGGAGGACCACCGGCGACGCCACCGCATATCCTCCCCCGTTTACGGCGGAGGGGGACCGCCGGAGGCGGTGGAGGGGGCGGCCACATACACGATGTCACCTTGCCATCGGCCGCCCGTCAGCGTAGTCCCCTCCCATGTCTCAAGACGATCCCAACAAGCCCCAAAGCCCCTGGCAGCTCACCCGCTCGCGCCTCGTGCTGCTGATCCTCGGCGCGCTGCTGCTCGTCTACATCCTCTCGGCGCTGCTTGGCGGGCCAGGCAATTTCCAGCGGCTCAAGGAAGCTTCCGACGCCACCAAGGAGCAGTCGGCGCCCTAGGCCACCAGCGCCTGCGGCACCGCTTCGGCGATAAAGCCGCCGCCCAGCACTTCGCTGGTCGTCGCTCTCGTCGGCGTAGAACACGCAGGCCTGCCCGGGCGAGATGCCGTATTCGCCGGCGAACAGCGTCACGAACACCTCGCCGTCCGACCATCTGCACCGCGCCCTGCTGCGGCGGCCGCGTCGAGCGCACCTTGACCTCGACCGGCATGCCGTTGCCGCCGGCCAGCCGCCGCCAGCGCCGCATCGCCGAGCCAGTTCACGTCGCGCAGCCGCACCGTCTTGGTCATCAGCGCCTCGCGCGGCCCGACGATGACCCGGCCGGTGCGATGCTCGAGCTTGACCACGTAGAGCGGCTCGGCCGCGGCGATGCCGAGGCCCTTCCGCTGGCCGATCGTGTAGTTGACGATGCCCTCGTGCGGCCGAGCACGCGGCCGTCGAGATGCACGATCTCGCCGCCTCGCCAGCGCCTCGGGATGCATCTTGCGGATGACGTCGGCATACTTGCCCTGCGGCACGAAGCAGATGTCCTGGCTGTCGTGCTTTTCGGCAACCTCGAGCCCCAGCTCGCGCGCCAGCTCGCGCACCGCGGGCTTGGTCATGCCGCCGAGCGGAAAGCGCAGGAAATCGAGCTGCTCCTCGGTCGTCGCGAACAGGAAATAGCTCTGGTCGCGCGATGTCATCGACCGGCCGGAACAGCCGGCGCCGGCCATCCACCAAGCGCGGCTTGCACATAGTGCCCGGTCGCCAGCACATCGGCGCCGAGGTCCCGCGCCACCTCCATCAGGTCGACGAACTTGACGCTCTGGTTGCAGGCGATGCACGGCACCGGCGTCTCGCCCTGCCGGTAGGCATTGGCGAACGGCTCCATCACCGCATTCTTGAAGCGCTCTTCGTAGTCGAGCACGTAGTGCGGAATGCCGAGCGCCTGCCGCCACGCGCCGCGCATCGTGGATGTCCTGCCCGGCGCAGCAGGCGCCCTTGCGGTGCGTCGCCTCGCCATGGTCGTAAAGCTGCAGGGTGACGCCCACCACGTCATAGCCCTCGCGGGCCAGCAGCCCGGCCACCACCGAGCTATCGACGCCCCCCGACATCGCGACGACGACGCGCGTGTCCTCGGGGCGCTTGGGCAAATCAAGCGAATTCAGGTCCATTTCTCTCATCCGGATGGGTTCAAGGGCCAGCAGGATGGCGGCGGTATAGAGGGGAAGTGGGGTTGGGACAAGGCGGTCAGGGGATGCGGCGTGTACGCAAATACGCGTACGCAAACAAGGAGCCTATCGGGGCTGTTGCGCGAGGCGTCTAATCGCGCCCGCGCATCTGGAGCAAGGTCATGAGCTCGCGTACCTGCTTGAAAGTCACGGCCGCCTTGGCAGCGCTCGCGTTGATCGCCGCAACCACGGCAGCCTTGGCTGATCTCCCCCCGCATGCTCCTGGGTCGATCTGCTCGACTCCAAACGGTTGGTGCTGGGCCGTATCACCTGGTCAGGTCGGCGGCTATTGCACATGCCCAACCAGTGGTGGGTTAGTTGCCGGGGCTCTTGTATGACTACCCCCACGGCAGAGTTGCTCACCGAACTGCTGGACGACGCCAAGCGTATCGCCGCCTACGGTCAGCGCACCGGTCGGCTTCGCGACAATGAATTGATCAGCGCCATTGCGGCGGCCGAAAAACTGCCGGTCTTGGACTGGGGCGCGCCGGAGATAATCACGCTACAGGCAGCGCTCAATCGCGCGCTGATGGCGATCGCGCCCACCAACCTGGCGGATCTCCGAAGCAGTTGGGACCCCTTTGCCAGTACAAGGACCAGCAAGCCGCTCGTCTTTGTCGCGGTGACGCTGATTCTGATGTTCATCACCGCACTTGCGACGTTCGAGTACAATCGAGGGGTCGCCCTGCTCAGGGGGGTCGAGTCACTGCAAACGAGCGATCCCCGGGCAAAAATTGGCTCCATAGCGAGGCAGCTTCTGGCCCTGAACGCCAATGTCCAAGATGGCGAGCAGGGCAGGCAGATCGATGAACCACACTTTGCCCTCATCGACCAGCTTCACGAGATCGACGGCCAACTTCAGTTCTACCTGCCGGCTATGTCGCAGTTCAGGGCTGATCACCAGTTGCCGCACGAATTGCTGGGCAAGGTGGTTAAGGATACCGCTTCGTTCGTAGGTGGATGGCTCAGCCCTGCCACCGCAGCAACTCAGCCAGGCGCCGCGGACGCTGCACCATCGGGTGACTCCTCCAAGGACGAGCCAATAGGTGAGATCACCTGCCAATCGCGAGGGGAGCCGACGACGAACCCCTACATCTCGAGTTTCGGCCAGACCCCCGTAGCCATCATGCTGATGGACTACGTAGCAAACACGCTCGATCTCGTATGCGTCGAGGGCATCAAGAACCCACCCACGACAATCCCCAGCTATGCGGGGTTCATCGTTGATATGAACGATTGGAGCAATGTGTGGGGCTCATGGTACCTGCCGGCTCTCTATGGGGCGCTCGGCGCGATGCTTTACTACATGCGCCGGATTCTTGACCCGACAATTCCCAATCCTCCGGCTATTCGCATCTTGCACCGCACCGCCCTGGGCGCATTCGCAGGCGTTGTCGTGACCTGGTTCTGGGTGCCGAATTCCGAATTGAGCCAAGGCTTTAGCACAATAGGCCTGACCGTGTTCACGGTGGCCTTCTTGGTTGGCTTCGGAATCGAGGTTCTGTTCGCCCTACTGGACCGCCTTGTGAGCGCCCTTGTCGACCTGGCGAAGGGTGAGCCCCCGCCGCCGGCGCCAACGCAAGGCTCCAGATAGTCCGGCAAATATTGCCGTGTGAGCCGGCACCAAATGCGACCTAGCGAGGTCCTGCACTCTCGGCACTTCGCTAATTGCCTGCGATTACAGGGTTATTTGACGGCGGAAGTTCGGCACGCCGCTTGCATCACTCCCCTCGGACAACTCCGTTCCGAGGGTTTTTCGTGTCGCAGAGCGTTTCGGTGGGATTTGCGCCGGCGGTGGTGCCGGTCATCTCGAATGGGTCAGCCGCCGCTGCGGAACCGCAGGGCGAGGGCCTGGACCTGTTCGCCACCCTGCTGGCACTGCTCGGCGCCGAGCCGCCTGCGCCGTCCAAGTCCGGGGCAGCGCTCTCTGATGCTCCCGTCACCGTGCCGCCGCTGCCGCTTCCCGATCTCGCCGCGCCGGGGCCCGATCCCGAGACCGCATCCGACACCTCCACCCTGCTGAAGCGCCTGGGCGATGCGCTGATCGCGCTCGACGCCGCGCTCGATGCCGGCCGGCCGCCCGATCCGGCGCTCGAAAAGCAGCTTGGCGAGCAGCTCGACGCCATCGCCGCCTGGCTCGGCATCACCCCGCCCGCCGCGGCCGCCCCGGCCATCGCCGCCATGGCGAGCGCCGGCGGCATCCTGCCGATGCAGCCGCCCACCCCGGTCGCTCCCCCGGCCGCACCCGACACGCCCGCACAGCAACCGTCCGGCTCAACGCTGGCGCCAGCCGCACCGGCCGGCGCTCTGCTGCCGAGCACCCCGCTCGACCTCGCCTCCGCCGACCCCGATGTCGCGCCGTCCCCCGCCCCGGAAGCGACACTCACCACCATGCGCCCCGCGGCGGAGGCAGCAGGTCCCCTCCCCGAGTCCCTGCACAAACTCGCCAAGCTCGTCGATGACCTGGCCCAGCGGGTCGAAGCCCAGGCGCCGGAGCTCGCCGGCAAGCTCGAGGCCTTTGCCGACCGCCTCCTCGCCGGCAAGCTGCCCCCGCCCATCGCCTCCGCCCTGACCGCCCCCGCCGACGGCGAAGCCGCCACCGACCCCACGATCCAGCGCATCATCGACGCCCTGGCCGCGCCGCGCCCGGCGGCCACCCCTGCACCCGCGCCAAAACCCTTCGTCGCCCCAACTCTGCCGCTGCCCTCGCCCCTCCAGGCCTCCCCCTCGGACGAGGCCCCTCCCCGGCCCGTCGAGGCCCCGCCTGCCGAGGCTCCGCGTCCCGAGCCAACCGCGTCTCGTGCCGAGCCCGTCGGACCCCGCCCAGACTCCCCCGGCGCCAAGCCCGATCCCTCCGAAGCCCATCCTGAGCCTGTCGAAGCACGAGCTCCCGCCAACGGCCCCGCCGCGACCCGCCTCGACCCGAGCTCGGTGCCCACCGCCACCCCGCCGTTGGCGGCCGCCATCCCTCCTGGCGGCGCCCGCGCGGTGCATGCCGCTTACCAGGCGCCGCTGCAGCAGCTCAACCTGCCGCAGATGGCCTTCGAGGTCGTGCGCCAGTTCGAGGCCGGCAATTCCCGCTTCCAGATCCGGCTCGATCCGCCCGAGCTCGGCCGCATCGACGTGAAACTCGATGTCGACCGCTCCGGCACCATCAATGCCCGGATGGTTGTCGAGCGCCCCGAAACCCTCGACCTCATGCAGCGCGACCAGCGCGCCCTGCAGCAGGCGCTGCAGCAGGCGGGGCTCGACAGCGCCCGGACCAACCTCGAATTCTCGCTGCGCCAGAACCCCTTCGCCCAGCAGCAGTCGACGGGCGACGACCGAAACCAGCAGCCGGGCCTCGTTCGGCGATTCCGGCCCCGCCGCCGACCAGCCCGCCGACACTCCGTCCCAATCCACGCTCTATCGCGGCACGGCCTCGGCCGGCGGCGTCAACCTGTTCGTCTAGGAGCGTTTTCAGGAAAAGTTGCAGACTTTTCCGGTTCGAAAACGCGACAAAGTCAATGCTCTAGGAGGCCCAGATGGCCGTTACCGGTGTCAGCTCGACGTCCACCAGCTCGCTGTCGGGAACCCGCGCCTCCATCGCGCAGAACTTCGACACCTTCCTGCAGCTGCTCACCACCCAGCTGAGGAACCAGAACCCGCTCGATCCGCTCGATACCAACCAGTTCACCCAGCAGCTGGTGCAGTTCTCCGGCGTCGAGCAGCAGCTGAAGACCAACGACTTCCTCGAAGCCATGATGCTCTCCGCCCAGGGCGCCAACAATGCGCAGGCGGTGAGCTATGTCGGGCAAGGTGGTGACCGCCTCCGGCGCCAAGGCCGAGCTGGTCGACGGCGCCGCCACCTGGCACTTCGCAATCGCCAAGAAGGCCGACATCACCGCCACGGTGCGCGATGCCAAGGGCAACGTCGTCTACACCAAGACCGGCTCGGTCAACCAGGGCGAGAGCGTCTTCACCTGGGACGGCATCGGCAACGACGGCCGGCAGAAGCCCGACGGCTCCTACTCCGTCACCATCGAAGCCCGCGACAGCAACGGCAAGCTGGTCGACGTCGCCACCGAGATGACCGGCGAAGTCACCGGCGTCGATTTCGCCGGCTCCGAGCCCGTCCTCATCGTCGGCGGCGCCCGCGTCAACCTCTCCAGCGTCCTCTCCGTCCGCCAGAAACCCACCACCCCCCCGCCGGCCGAGACGGACGCCTAAGGCCACCCCGATCCCTCCCGGTACCCCCTCTCCCCTGAGGGGAGAGGGTAGCGCAGCTAGGAGCAAAGCGACGTGGCGGAGCTTGGGTGAGGGGTTCAGCCCATCATCGAGCCTCCGGCCGCAGGCCTCACCCCCGCCCGTCGCGCTTCTTCTCCTCGCCCTCCGCCCGCCCCCGGGCCGAAAGCCGCGCCGTCGGCAAATGCCAGCCGTGCCTGATCGCCAGGAACCGCAGCCCGAAGCACAGCACCGCGCCGACAGGCGCGGAAACCCCATACGACACCCCCATCGCGTTCCCGATCACCACCACCGAGGCCCCGACCAGCGCCGCCACCGCATAGAGGTCCGAGCGCAGCACATGCGGAATCTCGGCCAGCAGCACGTCGCGCGTCATGCCGCCGCCGATGCCGGTCAGCATGCCGAGCAGCGCCGCCGCGACCGGGTTGAGCCCGAAGGTCAGCGCCTTCTGCGCGCCCACCACCGCGAACAGCGCCAGCCCGCCGGCGTCGAACAGCAGCACCGGATTGCGCAGCCGGTCGACGCCCGAATACCAGAAGAAGGTGAGCAGGCCCGCCAGCACCGAGACCAGCAGATACGCCACGTCGACCAGCGCCGCCGGCGGCACCGCGCCGATCAGCAGGTCGCGCGTGATGCCGCCGGCATTGCCGGCAACGAAGGACAGCACCAGGATCCCGAAGATGTCGAGCCGGCGGTTCACCGCCGCCACCGCGCCGCTGATGGCGAAGACGAAGGTCCCGCCGAGGTCGAGGATGTGCACCAGGGCTTCGAGCGTGATCATCGGCTCTCGCCCCGACCGCGCGAAACCCTCATTTCGCCGCCGGGGCGAGCCAGGCCAGCGCGCCGACCACCATCGCCTCCACCCCGGTCTCCAGCGTCGGGTGCAGCACCGGCGCGAATTTCGGGCTGTGGTTGACCGGCAGCTCGTTCAGCTTGCCCTGCCGCCTTGGCCTTGGCATAGTCCTGCGGATCGTTGCCGCCGACGAACCAGAACACCGAGGGCACCTGCCAGGCGGTACCGAAACAGCCGAAATCCTCGCTCGCCGGCGCCGGGCCGGTGTGCTTGACGCGGTCGGGCGAGAAATAGGCGCGAAAGGCATCGCGCGATGCGGTTGCTCGCCGCCTCGTCGTTGACGTTCAGCGGATAGTGGTCGAGCGGCGTGATCTCGGGCTTGCGCGGTGCGCCCGAGGCCTCGGCCTCGGCGTTGACGATCCGCTCGATCGCCGCCAGCACGTGCTTGCGCACGCCGGCATCGAAGGTGCGCACGTTGAGCTTGATCAGCGCCTCGTCCGGGATGACGTTCTCCTTGGTGCCCGCCTGCAGCACGCCCACCGTCACCACCGCCGCCTCGGTCGCCGCCACCTCGCGCGACACGATGCGTCTGCAGCCGCAGCACCATCGGCCGCCGCCATCACCACGGGATCGATGCTGGCCTGCGGCATCGAGCCATGCGCGCCGCGCCCGAACAGCCGGATCTGCAGGCTGTCGGCGGCCGAGGTGATCGGCCCGGCGCTGCCCGCGACGGTGCCGGACGGCCCGACCATCACGTGCTGGCCGAGCACCACGTCGGGCTTCGGGAAGCGCTTCGAGCAGCCCGTCGTCGATCATCGCCCGGGCGCCCTTGCGCCGTTTCCTCGCCCGGCTGGAACACCGCCATCAGCGTGCCCTGCCAGCGCATCGCGCGCCTCGGCCAGGAGCGGTCGCCGCGCCCGGCGAGCCAGGCGACATGCATGTCGTGGCCGCACATGTGCCCGACCGGCACGGCATTGCCCGCCGCGTCCATCGCCGTCACCTTGCTGGCATAGGCGAGGCCGGTGTCCTCCTGGATCGGCAGCGCGTCCATGTCGGCGCGCAGCATCACCGTCGGCCCCTCGCCGTTGCGCAAGAGGCCGACCACCCCGGTCTGGCCGACGCCGGTCGTCACCTCGAAGCCGGCCTTCTGCAGCCAGTCGGCGGCGATGCCGGCGGTGCGCTTCTCCTGCATCGAGAGTTCGGGATGCGCGTGGATGTCCTTGTAGAGCTTTTCCAGCTCCGGCAGCAGCTTGCCGATGTCCCTGAGGGGCGCGGCAGTGCTCGGCGCAGCGGCGGCATGCGTGGCCATGGCGGGTACCTGCTCGTTCCACCGACCCGCTCTCGAGCCGGGTCAGACAACAGCGAACGAGCCCGCCATCCGTTCCGGGCGCCGCGGCCTGCACAACCGATCGTGAGCCGCGGGACCCCGCTGGGTCAGACCACCAGCAGCGGCGAGCCGCTCCGCACCTCGGCATAGAGGTGGATAATGTCCTGCGGCAGCAGCCGGACGCAGCCGCTCGACACCGCCTGCCCGATCGTCCGCTCGTCCTCGTTGCCGTGGATGCGGTAGAGCGTGTCCCGGTTGCCCTGGTGGATATAGAGCGTGCGCGGCCCGAGCGGATTGTCCGGCCCCGGCGCCATGCCGTGCCGGTACACCTCGAGCTCCGGCTCGCGCGCGATCATGTCCGAGGGCGGCGTCCATTTCGGCCATTCGCGCTTGTAGGCGATATGCGCCTTGCCCGACCATTCGAACCCGGCCCGACCGATGCCGACGCCGTAGCGGGTCGCCCGGCCGCCGTCCTTCACGTGATAGAGGAAGCGGTTGGCCGTATCCACCACCACCGTCCCCGGCGCCTCGTCGAACGGCGTCTCGACATTCTGCCGCCAGTACTTTTCCGGCACCAGTTCCATGCGCGAGGCGCGCACCGGGTACGGCTCGCCGTGCACTTCGGCATACATGGCCTCTACATGCGGCGGCACCGACGGCAGCGCCGGCCGCTCCGCCACCCGGCTCGAGGCCGTGGTCGCGCACCCTGCGAGAGGCAGGGCCAGCAGGCTGAGACCTCCCACGAGGAAGTGCCTGCGTCCGATGTCGGGGGAATTCATTCTACGGTCCTATGGCAACTGACCCCGTCCCCCACGCCCGCCCAGCAGAGGTTCAAGATCGCTAGTTATCTCATAGGTCAATAGTTCTGACGTACCAGAAAGGGAACCCACTTCACCCCTTTGTGCGCTATCGCACAAACGAACGAAGTGTTTCCCCTAATGAAACGATGGGGATGCCTGATCCTCCCCCGTAAACGGGGGAGGGGGACCGGCGAAGCCGGTGGAGGGGGCGGCCCGGAGCAAGTAGCCTGCGGCTCCCCCCAGCCTACACGCCCCTACTCCCCCAGCCCCGTCGGCAGCCCGTCGATGCTGACGACGTTCTTCTCCCGCCGATACGCCTCGAGCCCCTCCGCCCCCTTGGCCGCTTCCCAGCGATCCATCGTCTCCCGCTCGCCCTGGTAGTCCAGCAGTGGCACGCCGTAGCCGCAGGAGGTCTTCACCAGGTCGAAATCGAGCCGGATGATCTGCCGCGCCCCGAGCGGCTCGGTGTCCTCGAACCGTTCCGCCAGCAACTGCGCGTATTCCGCGCCGCCGCGCGCGATCGCCCGCCCCCGTCCATAGAGCCTGAGGATCAGTGGCGGCCCCTCGACGGCGCAGAACATGATGGTCAGCCGCCCGTCCGCCTTGAGATGCGCCGCCGTCTCGTTGCCGCTGCCGGTGCGGTCGAGGTAGCAGGCGGCATTGTCGCCGAGCACCCGGAACATGTCGGTGGAGCGCGGCGACAGGTTGATGCGCGTTCCCGCCGCTGCAGAGGCGGTGAAGAAGATGTGCTGCTTGGCGATGAACTCGCGATGATCGAGCGTTGAGCGCGGGGTAGTCGGTGGCCATCTGGTTCCCTCCTGCATCAGCGATCGGTTAACGCCGAACCACCTTGAAAACCAAGGCTCTTAACGCATTTTAAGCAATGTCTTAGGCCATTTTTAAGCGCGATGGGCTAGGGTTCCGGACGTGGTCAGGTTGAGTAAGTGAGTACAATGACCGTCCAAATGCGTCCCCGTGTGAAGTACGTCATCGGTCCGGACGGGAGTCCGCTGACGATAGCGGATCTTCCCCCCAAGGACACCCGCCGCTGGGTCATCCGTCGCAAGGCCGAAGTGGTTGCCGCCGTGCGCGGCGGGCTGCTGAGCCTCGAGGAGGCGTGCCAGCGCTACACCCTCTCGGTCGACGAGTTCCTCAACTGGCAGGCCGCCATCGACAAGCATGGCCTCGCCGGTCTCAGGACCACCTGGATCCAGCACTACCGCGAGGGCTGAGCGCCCTCCAGCACCCGATTGCCAGCCCGCCCGGCACCGCCGCGGCGGGCTTCGTGCGTCGCCGCGCCGTCACTGCCCGAAACCGCACCGGACCACCGCCCGCCCGTCGGGCCCGATTGGCTGCCTGCCGCCCCGCTGCTAGTCTTCGGCGGGGGTTTTCGGCTTTCGTGCGAACCGGGCGAGGACGCCATGACGACACTCAGCAACGGGGCCGAACTCACCATCGAGGCGGCCCCGCCCAACCCCTCCTACTCCAGCTACTACTTCTACCTGACCCCGCCGGGCGGCGGCACGCCCCAACAGTTCGGCGCCACGCAGGGCGGTTTCTTCACCGGCACCACGATCGAGTTGGTCGACGTGTTCGACGGCTTCTTCACTATCAGCTACTTCACCTACGAAGGCCGGAACGGGCTTTTCGAGTATCTCGACACCGAGGTCTACAGCAATGACGGCGCCCTCGCGCGGAGGCTCCACGACGAAGCCGCCATCCATTCAGGCCACGATCGTCTCGGTGGATGCCCAGAGCACCGACGACGTCGCGGTCACCTGGATCCGCGCCAACAACTACGGCTCCGGCAACACCCAGTATGGCGAGCACCAGATCATCGTCGACAATGGCGCGGCCCAGCCCGACCCCTTCGTCAACCACGCCCCCATCGTCGACAGCCTGAGCTTCACCCTGGCGCCGGGCCAACAACTCGACGACGTGATGTTCAGCAACCGCGATCCCGATTACGACCTGCTGAAATATGTCGTCGTCGACGGACCGGAGCACGGCACGCTGACGCAGGACACCCGCTTCTCGGGCGATTTCTATCCCTTCCCCGAGTCCGTTATCTTCGGCAGCCCGCAGTACCATTTCGGCTTCCTCGAGGGGAACCTCTTCGACTACGCGCCCGACCCTGGCTTTGTCGGCACCGACACCTTCACTGTCTATGGCAGCGACGGGCAGGCCAGCAGCGCCCTCGCGACGATCAGCATCACGGTCACCGCCGCGCCCAAGCCGCAGTACATCGTGCTCACCGACGGGGCCGAAACCTTGCGCTACTTCGCCTCCAGCCATCCGGTGCTGGTGGTAGCCAGGGGCGGCAACGACGACATCTCCGGCAGCCGCTTCAACGACTCGCTCAACGGCGGCACCGGCAACGACCTGCTGCACGGCGAACTCGGCCGCGACACGCTGACCGGCGGCCCGGGCGCCGATCGCATGCAGGGCGGCGCCGGCAACGACACCTTCATCTTCGTCGCCGGCGACCTCGCCGACCCGCTGCAGTATTCCGGCCGCTACGACCACATCATCGATTTCCACGGCGCCGGCAATTCCGGCCCCGGCGAGCAGGAATTCCTGCGCTTCGAGGGTTTCGGCGACAACGCCACCCTGACCTTCGCCCGCTACGCCAGCGCCGACCACCTGAAGCAACTCTACGCCGTCACCGACCCCGACAACCCCGACAATTCCGGCTTGCTCCTCGTCCAGATGACCGACACCCCCACCCACCTCGCCCCCGGCGACTACGTCTTTGCCTGACAAGTCGCCGCCCCTCTCCCCTGAGGGGAACGGGTAGCGCAGCCAGGAGCATCAGCGACGTAGCGAAGCTTGGGTGAGGGATTCAGCCCCTCGTCCAGCGCCTGGTGCCCCACACCCCACCGGCCCCCCTTTACGCCGCCCCCGAACCACTGTTCCATCCGCGCCCGGGGGCGCCACCTTCCGCCCCGGCTTGGAGAAACACATGAAATATCGTCATCTCGGCCGCTCCGGCCTCCTGGTGTCGCGCCTCTGCCTCGGCACCATGACCTTCGGCAACCCGCAATGGGGCTGCGACCAGGAGGGCTCGAGCGCCATCGTCCGGCGCTTCGTCGAGGGCGGCGGCAACTTCATCGACACCGCCGACGGCTATTCGGCCGGCGCGTCCGAGGAAATGCTCGGCGTCGCGCTCCGCGAGCACCAGCGCGACAACCTGGTGATCGCCACCAAGTGCTGGTTCCCCACCGACCAGGCGGTGACGTCACGCGGCCTGTCGCGCAAGCACATCGTCGAATCCTGCGAGAAGAGCCTCAAGCGGATGGGGCTCGACTACATCGACCTCTACCAGTTCCACGGCCCCGACCCGTACACGCCGATCGAGGAATCGCTGCGCGCCGCCGACGACCTGATCCGCGCCGGCAAGGTCCGCTATCTCGGCTGCTCCAACTTCTACGGCTGGCAGATCGCCAAGACCAACGGCGTCGCGGCGCTGAAGAACTACGAGCCGCTGGTCTCCGCCCAGCACCTCTACAACCTCGTCCGCCGTGACATCGAGCGCGAGATCCTCCCCGCCTGCGACGACCAGGGCCTCGCCATGATCTGCTGGAGCCCGCTCGCCGCCGGCATGCTGTCGGGCAAGTATCGCGACCAGGATAAGCCCGACGCCCAGTCGCGCATCGGCATCCAGGCCGCCATCACGCTGCCCCGCTACTGGTTCGACGACGCGCTGAAGATGATCGACGCGGTCGTCGAAACCGCCGCCGAACTCGGCCGCACCCCCAGCCAGGTGGCCCTCAGCTGGCTCCTCGGCGACCGCCGCGTCACCGCTGCCATCATCGGCGCGCGCAACCCCGCGCAGGTGGAAGAAAACCTGGTCGCCGGCGACTTCGACCTGCCGCCCGACATCCGCCAGCGCCTGACCGACACCATGCCGCTGAAGCTCGGCTACCCCTACGAATGGATGTCCACCAACATGCCCTCGACCTTCAACCAGGCCGAACTCGCCCCCCACCACACCACCCGCCTGCCGTAAGGTGGCACCGGCCCCTCTCCCCTGAGGGGAGAGGGTAGCGCAGCTAGGAGCGTCAGCGACGTAGCGAAGCTTGGGTGAGGGGTTCAGCCCCTCGTCCAGCGGCCCCTGCCGCTCCCTCCACCGGCTTCGCCGGTCCCCCTCCCCCGCAGCGCGGGGGAGGATACGCGGTGGCGCCCCTACGGCGTCGCCTCCGCCAGATACTTCCGCCCCTCTGCCGTCCCCCTGAACATCTCGTAATGCGCCCGCACCGCCGGCAGCTCCGGCTTCTCGAACGGCGTCATGAACCAGCGGTGCGACGACAGCACCAGCGCGATGTCGGCGAGGCTTTCCCGGCCGTTCGCCACGAACCCGCCGGCCTCCGCGAGGCGGCGCTCGAGGATCTGCATCTTCTCGGTCCAGCGGCGAATCGATGAGGCGATGCGCGTCCTGGTCGGCATAGGCGGGGTTGCGGCGCAGCAGCGCCTGCACGGCATAGCCCCAGGCCGGGTTGAGCTCGGTCGCCTGCCAGGTCAGCCACTGGTCGACGAGCGCCCGCTCGTGCAGCATCCGCCGGGCAACAGCCCGCTGCGGTGCCGCTCGGCGAGGTAGCGCATGATGGCGTTGCTCTCCCACAGCACGAAGTCGTCCTCGATGATCACCGGCACCTGCGCATTGGGGTTGAGCGCGAGGAACTCCCGGCCCGCGGGTCGCGGTTCGGCATGCCCCAGTCCTCGCGGTCGTATTGCGAGCCCGATCTCGTCCGCCGTCCACAGCACCTTGCGCACGTTGATCGAGGTGATGCGCCCCAGGATGGTGAGATCGGTCACGTTCAGCCCTCCTTGACCTTCACCGGCAATTGCTGCCGGTTTTTGCATTCTGGCACGCCCGGTTAAGACTTGTTTACCATCGGCTAGGTAATTTTTGCCTATGGGCTCGGTGCGCTTTCGCACCCAGGAGTATAACAAGGGTACGTTCCGCGTGGACGGGTTGCTGCAGTTCTTCAACCGCCTCGGGCTGGCGCGCGTTGCCGCCATGGCCGTGGTCGCCGTGCTGATGCTCGGCTTCTTCGCCTTTCTGATCATGCGCGCCTCCACCCCGCAGATGGCGCCGCTCTATACCGGCCTGACGCTCGAGGATTCGGCCGCCATCGTCGGCGAGCTGCAGAAGCAGAACATCCCCTACGAGATCCGCGGCGACGGCGACACCATCCTCGTGCCGCGCGACCAGATCACCACGATCCGCATGTCGCTCGCCGGCAGGACGGCCTGCCGACGCGCGGCCAGGTCGGCTACGAGATCTTCGACCAGCAGAACGACGCTGGGCGCCACCAGCTTCGTGCAGAACATCAACAACGTGCGCGCCCTCGAAGGCGAGCTCGCCCGCACCATCACCTCGCTCGCCCGCATCAAGAGCGGCCCGCGTCCACCTGGTGCTGCCCGAGCGCGCCCTGTTCAGCCGCGACAAGAAGGACCCCACCGCCTCGATCGTCCTCTCGGTGCGCGGCGAGCTCTCCGCCGGCGAAATCCGCGCCATCCAGCACCTCGTCGCCTCGGCCGTCGAGGGCCTGACCCCGACCGCGTCTCGATCGTCGACGATACCGGCCACCTGCTCGCCGCCGGCGCCGGCAACGGCCCCGACGACAGTGCTCGCCGGCGAGGCCGAGGAGCGCACGATCGGCGTCGAGAACCGCCTGCGCCAGCGCATCGAGGACCTGCTCGCCAACGTCGTCGGCGACGGCCGCGCCCGCGTCCAGGTCAGCGCCGAGCTCGACCTCAACCGGCTGACCCGCACCGCCGAGACCTTCGATCCCAACAGCCAGGTGGTGCGCTCGACCCAGACCCGCGACCTCGCCAACAACTCGACCAACGGC
Organism: uncultured Alphaproteobacteria bacterium; assembly: GCA_963708965.1. Lineage (GTDB taxonomy): Bacteria > Pseudomonadota > Alphaproteobacteria > Rhizobiales > Devosiaceae > Devosia_A. The sequence continues at coordinate 341,077 of CAVPUP010000010.1, forward strand.
GCCGGCGCCGACGGCCAGGTCAGCGTCTCCAACGCAGCTGCCCGGCGCCACCGCCGACCGCCAGCGGCACCGGCGGCGCCAGCGAGCAGGCCTCGACCACCGAGGAAACCACCAACTACGAGATCTCCAAGACCACCGAGACCGCGATGACCGATCCCGGCGCGATCAAGCGGCTGTCGGTCGCCGTCGTCGTCGACGGCATCTACACCACCGACGCCAGCGGCAATTCCAGCTACGCCCCGCGCGACCAGGCGAGCTCGACCAGATCACGGCGCTGGTGCAGTCGGCCATCGGCTTCGACGAGACGCGCGGCGACCAGATCAGGTCGCCAACCTGCAGTTCGCCGACCGGCCCCGGCATCTCGCCCGAGGGCACCGTCGGCCCCGGCCTCTTCGATTTCACCCGCGACGACCTGATCAACGGCGCCGAGATGCTGGTGACCCTGCTCATCGCCCTGGCGCTGGTGCTTCTTCGTCATGCGCCCGCTGCTGAAGCGCGTGCTGACCCCCGAGACAGCCGCCGCTGGCCCTGCCCGTGAGCGCCGAGATCGGCGCCCGCCTCGGCCGAGCAGTCGGGCCTGCCCGACCTGAGCGGCGCCGACCTCTCGGCAGCCGACGAGGACACGCCCGAGGCCGCGTCCCCGCCTGGATGAACAACGCCACGCCAGCTCGGCGCGGCGCAGGCCAAGACCCTGCAAGACCGTCGGCACGCTGGTCGAGGACAACCCCAAGCAGGCCGCGCTGATCGTGCGCGACTGGCTGTCGAGCGCCGCGTGAGCTGACCTCAGATGGCGCCACTCGAGCCCAGCTCACCGTCAGCAACGCATGGCCACGCAGCTCGTCGTCGGCGAGCGACGCCGACCCAGCGCGACCTCACCGGCGACGAGAAGGCCGCCGTGCTGCTGCTCGCGCTCGGCCCCGATTTCGGCAAGCCGATCCTCGAGGAACTCGACGAGATGGAGATCACGCCAGCTCTCGCGCACCATGGTGCGGCTCGGCCCGATCACCCAGGAGATGCTCGATTCGCTGTTCGCCGAGTTCGTCACCACATCTCCGCCAACGGCTCCATCGCCGGCAACTCCGACACCACGCAGCGCCTGCTGCTGCTCGTTCCTCCCCGCCGACCGCGTCGATGCCATCATGGAGGAGATCCGCGGGCCCGCCGGCCGCAACATGTGGGAGAAGCTGTCCAACGTGCAGGAGGACGTGCTCGCCAACTACCTGAAGAACGAGTACCCGCAGACCATCGCCGTCGTGCTCTCCAAGATCGCCACCGAGCACGCCAGCAAGGTGCTCGGCGCCCTGCCCGAGGAACTCGCGATGGACGTCGTCCAGCGCATGCTCGCGCTCGACCCGGTGCAGAAGGACATCCTCGAGAAGATCGAGATGACGCTGCGCACCGAGTTCATGTCGACGCCTCAGCCACACCAAGCGCCGCGACAGCCACGAGCAGATGGCCGAGATCTTCAACTGCCTTCGACCGCCAGACCGAGGCGCGCTTCATCACCACGCTCGAGGAGCGCGACCGCGAGGCCGCCGAGCGCATCAAGGCGCTGATGTTCACCTTCGAGGATCTGGCCCGGCTCGACCCCTCCGCCATCCAGACGCTGCTCCAGAAGATGGACAAGAAGGACCTCGGCCTCGCGCTCAAGGGCGCCAACGACAGCGTCAAGGAATTCTTCTTCGCCAACATGTCGGCGCGCGCCGGCAAGACTGCTGAAGGACGACATGGACGCCATGGGCCCGGTCCGCCTCAAGGACGTCGACGAGGCCCAGGGCCGCATGGTCGCGACCGCCAAGGACCTCGCCGCCCGCGGCGAGATCATCATCAACAAGGGCAAGGCCGACGAGCAGATGATCGCATGAGCGCCGCCCCCGCCCAGCTTCACCTTCGACCTCGACCTCGGCCGCCAGCAGCGAGCGCAACTCGGTGGTCACCGAGACGCGCCATGGCCGAGATGCTCGCCGCACGCCCGCGCGGAGGGCGAGGCCGCCGGCTTCGCCCGACGGCGAGCAGAGCGCCACCGCCCGCGCCGCTGCCGAGCTCGCCGCCGCCGCCGAGACCCTCGCCGAGCCGCGTCGCCGCAGCTCGCCGCCAACGTCGACGACATCCGCAAGCAATCGATCGCCGACGCGGTGCAGCTTTCGCTCGCCACCGCCCGCAAGCTCGCCGGCGGCCTGATCGCGCGCGAGCCCACCGCCGAGATCGAGGCGCTGATCGCCGACTGCCTCGGCGAGCCTCGGCGCCGTGCCGCACCTCGTCATCCGCTGCGAGCCGATGCTGGCCGACGCGGTGCGCGACATCGCCACCGCGCGCATCGCCACCTCCGGCTTCACCGGCCGCCTCGTCGTCCTCGGCGACCCCGAGATCGCCATCGGCGACGCCCGCATCGAATGGGCCGACGGCGGCATCGTCCGCGACATCCGCCAGCTCGAGCGCCGAGATCGACGCGCGCCTCGCCGACTACCTCGCCGCCCGCGGCATCCGCAACCAGGAGACCGGCCCATGAGCACCGGCGATCTGCAACTCCGGCGTCTCGCCCTCGAGGAGATGACCGCCCCCGGCCGCGACGGCCAGCTGCCGCCCGGCGAACGCACCGCCGCCGACCTCGAGGCCGTCTTCGACGTCCCGGTCCGCATCTCCGTCGTCCTCGGCCGCGCCCGCATGCCCGGTCGCGAGCCTGCTGAAGATGGATGTCGGCACCGTCGTCGAGCTCGACCGCCAGGTCGGCGAGGCCGTCGACATCTACGTCAACGACCGCCTCGTCGCGCGCGGCGAGATCGTCCTCGTCGAAGACCGCCTCGGCGTCACCATGACCGAAATCATCAAGGCGGCGTCTGAAGGTACGCCAGCTCGCCGATGCAAGATGACCATCGTCTCCTGATCGTCGGCGCCCTCGAGGGCCAGCTCACCGAGGCCACCAAGCTCGCCATGGAGGGCGGCGCCAAGGTCGCCCACGCCGCCTCGATCGAGATCGCGCTCGCGAGCCTCCGCGCCGGCCGCGGCGCCGACCTGCTGCTGGTCGACGTGATGATCGACATCGCCGGCCTGATCGCCGCGCTCGACGCCGAGCGCATCCGTCATCCCGGTCGTCGCCTGCGGCACCGAGACCAATGCCGCCGCCGCCGTCAACGCCATCCGCGCCGGCGCCAAGGAATACATCCCGCTGCCGCCCGACGCCGAGCTGATCGCCGCCGTCCTCGCCGCCGTCGCCGCGAGAGTCGACCGACTTCCTCTTCCGCGACCCGGCCATGGCCCGCGTCGTGCAAGCTCGCCGACCAGATCGCCCCCTCCGACGCCTCGGTCCTGATCACCGGCGAAAGCGGCACCGGCAAGGAGGTGATGGCGAAGTACCTCCACTCGCAAGCTCGAAGCGCGCCGGCCGCGCCTTCATCTCGGTCAACTGCGCCGCCATCCCCGAGAACCTGCTCGAGAGCGAGCTGTTCGGCCACGAGAAGGGCGCCTTCACCGGCGCCATCGCCCGCCGCATCGGCAAGTTCGAGGAAGCCATCGGCGGCACGCTGCTGCTCGACGAAATCACCGAGATGGACGTGCGCCTGCAGGCCAAGCTGCTGCGCGCCATCCAGGAGCGGGAGATCGACCGCGTCGGCGGCACCAAGCCCGTGCCGGTCGACATCCGCATCATCGCCACCTCCAACCGCAACCTCGCCGAGGCCGTCCGCGAGGGCAGCTTCCGCGAAGACCTGCTGTTCCGCCTCAACGTCGTGAACCTGCGGCTGCCGCCGCTGCGCGAGCGGCCCGGCGACATCGCGGCGCTGGCCGAGCACTTCGTCGAGAAATACGCCAAGGCCAACGGCCTGCCGCCGCGTCGCTCTCCGCCGAGGCCCGCGACGCGCTGCTGCGCGCGCCGTGGCCGGGCAACGTCCGCGAGCTCGAGAACACCCTGCACCGCGCCGTGCTGCTGTCGCGGCGGCGACGATCATCGGCCCCGACGCCATCGTCCTGCCCGACGGCACCGGCCTCACCGAAGTCGTCGCCATGGCCGTCGACTCGCCACCCAGGCCGCGCAGACCGCCGAGACCATCTCCCGCGCCATGGTCGGCCGCACCGTCGCCGACGTCGAGCGCGACCTGATCCTCGACACGCTCGACCACTGCTCGGCAACCGCACCCACGCCGCCAACATCCTCGGCATCTCGATCCGCACCCTGCGCAACAAGCTGAACCAATACGCCGACGAAGGCATCCCCGTGCCGCGCCCCGGCGAACAGCGGAACACGGCGCGTGACCTCCCTCACCACAGAGACGCTAAAGTCCATCTTCTGACGGGCAACACCACGTGGCTGACCTCTCCGCCCCCGGCCCTGACCTGAAGCTCCCCTCCGTCCAGGGCCTGCTCGACAAGCCGCTGCGGCTCGTCCGATATCGGCCTCGCCATCGGCATCATGGCGATCATCGTCGTGCTGATCCTGCCGCTGCCGCCGCTGCTGCTCGACCTGCTGCTGGCCATCTCGATCATCTTCTCGGTCCTGATCCTGATGACGGCGCTGTTCATCCAGACGCCGCTGGAATTCTCCTCCTTCCCGACCGTGCTGCTGATCGCCACCATGTTGCGGCTGGCGCTGAACCTCGCCTCCACCCGCCTGATCCTCGCCCACGGCCACAACGGCACCGACGCCGCCGGCCACGTCATCGAGGCCTTCGGCAACTTCGTCATGCGCGGCAATTTCGTCATCGGCGTCATCGTCTTCGCCATCCTGGTGATCGTGAACTTCATCGTCATCACCAAGGGCTCGGGCCGCATCGCCGAGGTCGCGGCGCGCTTCACCCTCGACGCCATGCCCGGCAAGCAGATGGCGATCGACGCCGACCTCTCGGCCGGCCTGATCGACGAGGCCACGGCCACGCAAGCGCCGCGAAGACCTCGAGGCCGAAAGCGCCTTCTTCGGCAACATGGACGGCGCCAGCAAGTTCGTGCGCGGCGACGCCATCGCCGGCCTGCTCATCACCTTCATCAACATCATCGCCGGCATGATCATCGGCATGATGCAGGAGGGCCTGAGCTTCCAGGAGGCCGGCAACAACTACACCCTGCTGACCGTCGGCGACGGCCTCGTGTCGCCAGATCCCGGCGCTGATCGTCTCGACCGCCGCCGGCCTCCTGGTCTCGAAGGCCGGCGTCGTCGGCTCCGCCGACAAGGCGCTGGTCGCCCAGTTCACCAGCTACCCCAAGGCGCTGGGCATGTCGGCCGCCGTCATCGGCGTCCTCGCCCTGCTGCCCGGCATGCCGATCATGCCCGTTCTTCGCCCTCGCCGGCGGCATCGGCTGGCTCGCCTTCAAGTCCGGCAAGACGAAGTCCGCGCACCGCCGCGCGAAGCCTCGTCGAACGGCGCCGATGCAGCAGGGCCAGCCGGTCGCCGCCGCGCCGCACGAGGAAGCGCCGATCACCGACAGCCTGAAGATCGACGAGCTGAAGCTCGAGCTCGGCTACGGCCTGCTTGTCGCTGGTCAAGGAAGACGAGACCGGCACCGACCGGCTCACCGAGCAGATCAAGGCGCTGCGCCGCCAGCTGGCGACCGAGCTCGGCTTCGTCATGCCGCCGGTGCGCATCCTCGACAACATGCAGCTCGAGCCCAACGACTACACGGTCAAGATCAAGGAAGTCGAGGCCGGCCAGGGCCAGCATCTTCGCCAACCAGCTGATGGTGATGGACCCGATGGGCAAGCGAGATCGACGCTGCCCGGCACCACACCACCGAGCCGACCTTCGGCCTGCCCGCCACCTGGATCGAGCCGGCGCTGCGCGACGAGGCCGAGCTGCAGGGCTACTCGATCATCGATCCCTCGACGGTGCTCTCCACCCACCTGACCGAAGTGCTGAAGGCCAACGTCGCGGACCTGCTGAGCTACGCCAACGTCCAGACGCTGCTGAACGGGCCTGCACGCAAGGAACAGCAGAAGCTGGTCGAGGACATCATCCCGAGCCAGATCTCGGTCTCCGGCATCCAGCGCGTGCTGCAGACGCTGCTGACCGAGCGCATCTCGATCCGCGACCTGCCCACCATCCTCGAAGGCATCGCCGAGATCGCCGGCCCCGGCCGCACCGCGCAGATCGATCGCCGAGCATGTCCGCTCGCGCCTCGCCCGCCAGCTCTGCGCCGCCAATCTCGGCCCCGACGGCAACCTGCCGCTCCTCACCCTGTCGCCGCAATGGGAGCGCGACTTCGCCGAGGCCATGGTCGGCGACGGCGACGACCGCCAGCTCGCCATGGCGCCCTCGCGCCTGCAGCAGTTCATCCTCGTCGGTCCAGCAGGGCTTCGAGAACGCCGCCCAGATGGGCGAGCTGCCCGTGCTCATCACCTCGCCCGGCGATCCGCCCCTACGTCCGCTCCATCATCGAACGCTTCCGCCCGCAGACCGTGGTGATGAGCCAGAACGAGGTCCACCCGCGGATCCGCCTGAAGACCATCGGCAGCGTCTAGGCTACACACCGGGGGAACAGCCGCATCGCAGACGTTCGCGTTCCCTGACGCGCAAACTCCGCACGCCGCACGTGCAGAACCACGGATTTCGAGCCCGGCCCGCCCCCGCCGTTCACCGCATTTTTACCGGTTAACCCGATCCCCCGCGCCCTGCCCCGAAACATCCGCTAGGCTGATCGAGATGGGAGCCTCCCGCCTCGGCGGCGCTCCCAAACCATCGCTGGGAGGCGAAGAAAGGCCGGACCTCGAATGCGGGGCCGGCCTTTTTGCCGCCCGCTAACCCGCCGCACGCCGGAACAAGTGCGGGGTCCTCACGTTATTTGGTCATCGGGCCGTGCAGCACACCACAGCCAAGCGAGGTGCCGCACGGCCTTGTTCATGACCAAGCACGAACGAGAGGACAATACTATGCTCCGGACACTGTTGACCACCACTGCGCTGACGGCAATGCTCTCGGTGGGCGCCATCGCGCAGGATGCTGCCACCAAGGCCCCGGCCGCCGAGACGACGGCTGCTGCCGCGGGCTCGTCCATTCTCGCCCAGGGCTACAACGCCGTCGACAGCGACAACCTGGCCACCAAGATCATCGGCCGCGAGGTCTATTCCTCCACCGCCGCGGATGCCGAGCACATCGGCGACGTGAACGACCTCGTCGTCAACCAGGATGGCAGCATCGCGGCGGCGGTCATCGGCGTGGGTGGTTTCCTCGGCGTCGGTGAGAAGAACGTCGCGGTCAACTTCCAGGACCTGCAGTTCACGACCGCGGCCGACAACACCGAGCGCTATGTGCTTCCGACCACCAAGGACGCACTGAACGCGGCGCCTGAGTTCAAGTGGCGCGACGACCATCCGGCCAATGCAGCGGCCAACAACAATGCCAACAATAACAACAACATGGCCGCTGCCCCGGCAGCCAACAACAACATGGCGGCGGCTCCGGCCGACCAGAACGCCGCCCAGCCGATCAACCCGAGCGGGTTCACCGACGTGACGCTCACGGCCGACGAGCTCAAGGGCACCACCGCCTATGGTCCGAACAACGAGAATCTCGGCAAGATCGGCGACGTGCTGCTGGCCGACGACGGCAAGACGGTCGACGCGGTGATCATCGACTTCGGCGGCTTCCTCGGCATCGGCGCCAAGCCGGTCGCCGTCGGCTTCGACGCGCTGAAGTTCCAGCAGGATCAGAACAACAACCGCTACGTGTTCCTCAACGTCACGCGCGAGCAGCTCGACAACGCCGTGGCCTTCAACAAGGACACCTACAAGTCCGACCCGAACCAGCGTCTCGCGGTCCAGGGCTGATCGCATCCCGCGCAGAAATGGAAAAGGCCCGCTCAGCGGGCCTTTTTCTTGGGCAACCGGTCGATCTGCTACCGGCGGACTGTGTCGCAGCCGGCCGATCTCGTCGTACTCGGCCTGCTCGGCCTTGGCCTCGGCCGCCATTTCGCGGCCGTGCTCGCGCTGGTCCAGCAGTTCGACCTTCTTCAGGTCCTCGACCGCCTCGGCCAGCGCATCCTGCGCCGCCTCGAGCTTGTCCTTCATGTCGCCGGCCGAGGCGAGCAGGTTGTCGCGGCGCGCGATCGCGGCCTTGGCAAAGGTCGAATAGGCGAAATGGGCAACGTCCGAGATGCCGGTCTTCTGCTGTTCGATCTCGATCTGCTGGTCGAGTTCGGCAGCCATGCGCTCGAAGTCGGCGATCATCATCTCGATCTGCGCAACCTGGCGGCGCTTCTCGTCCACCTGGAATTTCTTGAGCCGGATCAGGCTCTCGCTGCGCGACTTCATGACTTGTACTCCTTACACACTCAAGTCACAGGGCTTCCGACCTTCATGGCCCGGCCTTTTCGACGATCGCCTCCAGCATGGTGTAGCCGTCGGCGATCGAGGTGCGCTCCTCCCGCTGCTGGCCCAGAAAGGCCTCCAGCGCCGGGTTGATCGCAATGGCGCGGTCCACGCTCCGGATCCGATCCCTTCCGGTATGCCCCCAGCCGGATCAGTTCCTCCATGTCGGCAAAGATCGACATGAGCTCCCGCGCCTTCTGCAGGACCGGCCGGACATTCACCGGCACGCATCCCGGCATGGTGCGCGAGATGGACCGGAGCACGTTGACCGCCGGGTAGCGACCCCGCTCGGCAATCGCAGCGCTCCATCACGATGTGCCCGTCGAGGATGCCGCGTACGGCATCCGCAATGGGTTCATTGTGATCGTCACCTTCGACTAAAACGGTAAATAGACCGGTAATGGAGCCGGAATTGCAGCGAGCCCCGGCCCTGCCCTCTCGAGCAGCCGCGGCAGTTCGGTGAACACCGTCGGGCGGATAGCCCTTGGCTGTCGGCGGCTCGCCGATGGCGAGCCCGATCTCGCGCTGCGCCTGGGCGAAGCGGGTGAGGCTGTCCATCATGCAGAGCACGCGCTTGCCCTGGTCGCGGAAATACTCGCGACAGCGCCAGCGTCAGGTAGGCCGCCTGCCGCCGCATCAGCGCCGCCTCGTCCGAGGTCGCGACCACCACGACGGCCTGCTGGATACCGACCTCGCCGAGATATTCGGTGACGAATTCCTGCACTTCGCGGCCGCGCTCGCCGATCAGCCCGATGACCGCGACATCGACCTGGCGTTGCGCGCCAGCATCGACATCAGCACCGACTTGCCGACGCCCGAGCCCGCGAAGATGCCCATGCGCTGGCCTTCGCACATGGTGGTGAAGGTGTTGAGCGCCCGCACCCCCATGTCGATCGGATCACCGACGCGCGCCCGCTCGTGCGCCGGCAGCGGCGTCTGCCGCAGCGGATAGGCCGACGGCACCGCGCGGCAGCGGCCCCTTGCCGTCGATCGGCTCGCCATCGGCGTTGATCACCCGCCCGAGCCAGCTCTCGCCGGCATAGACCGCGCCCGTCATGGCTCTTGAACACCGCGCGGCAGCCGAGCCGCACGCCGGTGAGCGGCCCGAACGGCAGGCAGAGCGCATGGCCGTCGCGAAAGCCGATGATCTCGGCGCCGAGGCTCTCGCCGCCGGTGGTCTCGATCGACACCCGGCCGCCGACCCGCAATTCGCGCACCGGCCCGACCACTTCGATCAGCAGGCCCTGCACGGTGCGGACGCGGCCGAAGACCTCGACCTCGTCGATCGCCTCGATGGCGGCCGTCAGGCTCTGCATGGAACTCGTAACCTCTCGAATCGCTTGACAACCAAGGTAACCGAACGTTAAGCAAAAAGCGTTAACCATGGGCCTTGGTACCCGATCTGCGCGCTTCGCGCGCGCCCTGCGTTTTCCACAGCCCAGATCCCCTGGAATCGCATGAGTCGACAGAGTCGATTGCAAAGCCTTTCTTAACCTAAAATATTAAGTTCTGTTGCAGCGAATTTAATCGTGCTTATTTCAACGACTTATCTTATCCAAGCGACAGCAATAGATTGCATCTTGCGGATCAGAATTAAACTTTGTTAACTAATTGCGCTTAGGTTTGAGTCATATCCAGTAGGGTTCGGTTAGGGGTGAGGCGCCTCGCGCTTCACCCGGTTCCAGCAGGAACGGTTTAAGGGGATCGACGGCATGCGTGTACTCTTGATCGAGGACGACAGCGCGACGGCGCAGAGCATCGAGCTGATGCTCAAATCCGAGAGTTTCAACGTCTACACCACCGACCTCGGCGAAGAGGGCGTCGATCTCGGCAAGCTCTACGACTACGACATCATCCTGCTCGACCTGAACCTGCCCGACATGAGCGGGCTACGAGGTGCTGCGCACGCTGCGCGTCGCCAAGGTGCAGACGCCGATCCTGATCCTCTCCGGCCTCGCCGGCATCGAGGACAAGGTGCGCGGCCTCGGCTTCGGCGCCGACGACTACATGACCAAGCCCTTCCACAAGGACGAGCTGGTCGCGCGCATCCACGCCATCGTCCGCCGCTCGAAGGGCCACGCCCAGTCGGTCATCACCGACCGGCGACCTGACCGTCAACCTCGACACCAAGACCGTCGAAGTGCAGTCGGCCCGCGTGCACCTGACCGGCAAGGAATACCAGATGCTGGAGCTGCTCTCGCTCCGCAAGGGCACGACCCTGACCAAGGAGATGTTCCTCAACCATCTCTATGGCGGCATGGACGAGCCCGAGCTGAAGATCATCGACGTCTTCATCTGCAAGCTGCGCAAGAAGCTCTCGGCCGCCACCGGCGGCAAGAACTACATCGAGACCGTCTGGGGCCGCGGCTACGTGCTGCGCGAGCCCGACGAGGGCGACGTCTTCGTCGGAATCGAGCGTCGCCTGATCATCTGATCCGCGTTGCGGCGGAGCCTGGGGATCCCCGTGCCGAAAGGCGCGGGGGTTTTCGCATTCTGGGGGGATGCCCTGTCGGCTGGACGCCCCGACAGACGCTGACCTATCGCGCCCTCTCGAAAACCCCGCCCCAATCCCCTACATCCGGAGCAGAACCCAAGGATCCGCCCCGTGACCGCTCCCACCGGCCCGCGCCTACACCCCACCGGCCGCCTGATCCCGGCCGCACTCGATGAGGCCATGGTGCGCGCCGTGGTTGACGACTTCTATGCGAAGACCCGCCGCGACCCGGTCATCGGCCCGGTGTTCAACCGCGTGATCCCGAATGCGGAATGGCCGCAGCACCTCGACACGATCACCGATTTCTGGTCGTCCATGCTGCTCGGCACCGGCCGCTATTTCGGCCGGCCCATGCCCAAGCACCTCGCCATCCCGGACCTGACCGATGCCCACTTCGCCCGCTGGCTCAAGCTCTTCCGCCAAACCGTCGAGGACATCTGCCCACCCGAGATCGCCGCGCTGTTCATCGAGCGCGCCGAGCGCATCGGCTACAATTTCCGCATGCGTATCGCCCAGTTCCGGGGCGAGGATCCGGCCGGGGTCAAGCCCCAGCGTGCCGGCGCCGAATAGGCGTGGCGCTCAGCTAGCGACGCGCTCCGGCTGCCGCACGCTGAACTTGGCCTCGAGCACGTCGCGGTCGAACGGCTTCATCATGTAGTCGTTCGCCCCCGCCTTCAGCGCCAGGGCGATCTGGCCGATGTCGCCCTCGGTGACCATGTAGACCACCCGCGCATCCTGCCCGCCGACATAGGCGCGGATCAGCTTCAGGAACTCGAGTCCGCTCATCACCGGCATCTGCCAGTCGAGCAGGATGGCATCCGGCATCTCCTGCCGGCACTTGTCGAAGGCCTCCTGCCCGTCCTCGGCCTCGTCGACGATATAGTCGAGATCCTCGAGCAGGCGTCGCGCCACCTTCCGAACCACGCTGGAATCATCGACGACGAGGCAGGATTTCATGACGCGCTCTCCAACGGCCCGGAGCGAGCTTTAGACGCTGTGGCCGAGTATTGCGCAAATCTCCCTACGATTGGTTAGCGGGGACTGAAGCGGGTACGGCCGGCTCAGCCGGCCCGCCTCGCCGTGCCCGACCTCACGCCGCAGCCGCCACCGTAGCCGGCGTCGCCGTGAACTCGAACACATCGTTCTCGATGCCGATCTTCAGCTCCATCTCGGTCATCCGGGCGAGGATGCCGGTGTAGAACGGCTGGATGCCCCGGGCATCGACGCCGCCCTCGGGCGCGCCCGAGAGCAGTTCTTCCGCGCCCGCCGGCATCAGCGTCTTCTGCCGCTTCTCGGGGTCGGATTTCGAGGTGAGGATGAACCGCTCCTCGCCGGCCGGCCCTTCGATCTTCGCCGTCACCACGCCGCCGCGCGGCACCGCCATGGCGGCGATCAGCAGCATGTTCATGAACAGCTTGGCCTTGTGCTTGGGCAACAGGATCAGCGGCACCTGCCAGTCGAGATCGGCCTTCTCGATCTCGAAATAGAGCTTGGCCACCCGCTCGCACTCGCGCGTGTCGAAATCGGTGCCGGCGGTCGAGGAAGCGCCATAGGCCAGCCGCGCGAACTCGAGCTTGGCCCGCGCCTGCTTGGCGGAATTGGCGATCAGGTCGTGCGCACCTTCCGTCATGGCCGTCTGGCTCGGATCGGCCAGCACCTCGAGCCCATTGCCGATTGCCCCCACCGGGTTGATGAGGTCGTGGCAGACCCTGGAACACAGCATCGCCGCCAGATCGGTCGCCTTCAGTTCGATGATGTCTGGCATAGTCCGGTCTCCACGAGAGCTAGAATCACTTCGCGCCACACTAGCCGCAAGGCGCGGCGCACCCTAGGGGGTGCCGGCAGAGCCGTCTGCCAACCGCCTCCGCGACGCTCGGCGCCTCGCCGCTCAGGCCCTTGGCAAGCTCCGGCCAGCTGGCCTCGGCGCTCTGCAGCGAGGCCGCTTCGCTACTCAGGAAGGCCTCGCGGTTGGCGACCGAGTAGAACAGGTAGAGCTTCATCCCGTGGACGACATAGAGGCGCGGCTTGCCGTCGGAGAGGTAGCCCCGCGACAGGCTCATGAGGCAGTGCCCGCCGAATTGCGGCGCATAGACCTCGGGGTGGCGCATGAATACGTCGCGGTTCGCCTCCGAGGCGAAATACCAGGGGACGCCCTGCCAGTAAAATTCGAAGTCCGGCTTGCCCGGCAGCGGATCAGGCTCGGTGAAATAGCTCACCGGATCATAGCCCTCGATGGCGGCGCCGGTCAGCGGGTCGGTGACGATCGACGTCACCAGCGAGGCGGCGGCAGCGGCGGGCAGCAGCACGAGCATTCCCACCAGCGCCGCCGCGAGGCGGAGTATGGTTAAGATTTGTTTACCCTTATGCCGCATCATTGCCGCCTTGCAGACCTAGCTTGCGGACGGTCCGCACGCGGCCCGGAAGCGTCGAAGCCTAGCCCGGCCAGGGTAAGCGCGGCGTAAATGATGATCTAAACTGGCCACCGGAGTCCCCCGTCATGCTCAAGCGCGTGGTCCAAGCCGCCCTCACCACCCTGGCGCTGTCGTTCGCGATGGTGCTCACCCCAAGCCTGGCCCATGCCCAGGCGGGCGGTTCCGTGTCCGACAACTTCTCCGGCGACGAGTTGGTCGACACGGGCAGCGCCTTCTTCGGCTCGGTCGCCCAGGGTCTCGCCTCGCGTGGTCGAGAAGGCGGTGAGCGAGTTCGGCCTGCCCAACGCCTATATCCTCGGCGAGGAAGGCGGCGGGGCGATATTTGCCGGCGTCCGCTACGGCCAGGGCACGCATGTACACCCGCAACCAGGGCGAGCATTCCGTCTTCTGGCAGGGCCCGTCGCTCGGCTTCGACTTCGGCGGCGACGGCTCCAAGGTCATGATGCTGGTCTACAATCTCTCCAGCGTGAACGACGTCTACGGCCGCTATCCCGGCGTCGACGGCTCGGCCTATGTCGTCGGCGGCCTCGGCATGACGGTGATCAAGTATCACGACGTGGTCATGGTGCCGATCCGCTCCGGCGTCGGCGCTCGCCTCGGAGTCAACGTCGGCTACCTGAAGTTCACCCGCGAGCCGACCTGGAATCCGTTCTGACGAACGGTCCCCGCTGCTCCTCCAGATTCTTCCCCAGCCGCGGCCCGTGCCGCGGCTGAATTGTGTCTGAACCCTTTCGCCTGCCCGGCCGTTGCAGCACTCCAAGGCTTCGGTGCAAGGGTGGTGCGAGCGTCGTGACCGCGTGTCGTTTCTTCGCTAAGATTGTCCGCGACAGGCGGGATTGGCGTCACGGCACCTGTCGGTCGGTCGCGGAGCGTTTAGATGGCCATTGAAAACACGATGTATTTCGCGCTCGGCTTCCTGATCGCCGGGCTGTTGGCCTTGATCATCCTGCCGGCCGTCTGGCGTCGCGCCGTCCGCCTCACCAAGAAGCGCATCGAAGCGGCGACGCCGATGACCATGGCCGAGTTCCGGGCCGACAAGGACCAGCTGCGCGCCGAGTTCGCCCTCTCTACCCGGCGGCTCGAGATGAATGTCGAGGCCCTGCGGCGGCGCCTCGCCGACCAGCTCCGCGACATCAACCGCAAGAAGTCCGAGCTCGGCGGCATGAAGGGCGAGCGCGACAGCCACCTGCAGGTGGTGCGCGAGCTGGAGGAGCGCGAGGCCGAGGCGCGCAAGCGCATCCTCGAACTCGAGAAGGAGGCGGCCGACCTGGCGCAGAAGCTCAGGATGCGCGACCGCGAGCTCGGCGAGAAGGCGAGCCAGCTCGAAGCCGCCCGCGAGGCGCATGCGCGGCAAGGCCAGCGGCAGCTACTCGCTGGCCGGCAAGCCGCTGAGCGGCGACTACAAGGCGGACGTCGAGGAACTGCTCGAGCATCTCGAGATCGAGAAGAAGCGGGCCGAGTTCCTCGAGACGCAGAACCGCACGCTCCTCACCCAGCTCGAGAACTCCGACCGCAGCTCGGCCGATGCCAACGCCGCGGCCATGGCGCTGCGCGAGAAGCTGGCGCAGCGCGACGATGCCGAGGATGCCGCCCGCCAGGCGCTTCTCGCGGCGGAAGCCCGCATCGCCGACGCCGAAAGCCGGATCGGCACACTGCTCGCCGAAACCACGCGGGCAGTGGCGGATGGCGAGCAGAAGCGCGACATGCTGCTCGCCGAAAAGCTCACCCTCGAAGAGGAGATGGAGAAGCTGCGCCTGAAGGTGGCCAATGTCGAATCCACCATCATGGCCGACTGGGACACCGACC
The DNA here is from genome assembly GCA_963708965.1 of uncultured Alphaproteobacteria bacterium. GTDB lineage: Bacteria > Pseudomonadota > Alphaproteobacteria > Rhizobiales > Devosiaceae > Devosia_A. The sequence goes on from CAVPUP010000010.1 coordinate 356,099, forward strand.
GGATCGAGCAGTCGCACCTGCGCGAGCGGCTCAACGACATCGCCTCCGACGTGAGCCGGCTGGTCTATGCGCTCGAAGGCGACGGCCTGCCGGACAGCGAGGAGAGCCTCGTCGACCGCATCCAGAAATACGTGGACCTGAAGGACGAGGAGCCCGAGACCTCGCCCGAGCCCGTGCCGGTGCGCGGCCCGCATGTCCGCCCACCGGAGGGTCCGCTCTCGGATCGCCTCAAGGCGCTGCAGGAATTGCGGGAAGGCAACTGAACCCTACTCGCTGACCACCGGGATCTCGCGGATCATCTCGCCGGACTTGCCGTCGAAGATGCGGACGCTGGTCATCGTTCCGAGCCGGTAGGTGACGGTCACCCGCCCGTCCGCCGCCACCGCCGAGACCACCTCGCCGCCCTGCGGAATCTTCAGCGCGGCGATCACGTAGTCGCCGCCCTGCGGCTTTGCTTCGGACTGCGATGCCCGATAGACAAGGGCACCGCCGATGGCCATAAGGCCGACCACCAACAGGCCGATCGACACCATGAAGGACTTGCGCGCCCGGTTCGAGGACGGCCCGGGCCTCCGGGGTCAGCTCCGGCGCATCGGCCTTTTCTTGAGGATCGCTCATGCAGGACTTTTCCGGCGAGGAAATGGAGTGGCAGGTCGTCGTCGACCCCGCCGAGGCCGGCAGTCGGCTGGATGCCGCACTGGCCAGGGCCGTCCCGGTCTTCTCGCGCAACCGGATCAAGGACCTGATACTGTCGGGAAGCGTCGCGATCAATGGCGGACGCATCACGGAGCCGAAATACCGGCTACGCGACGGCGACACGATCCTGCTTGAGCGCCCCGGAGCCGGTGGACGCCGACCCGCTGCCCGAGGACATCCCGCTCGACATCCTCTACGAGGACGACGCGCTGATCGTCGTCAACAAGCCGGTGGGCATGGTCGTCCACCCGGCGCCGGGAAGCCTCTCCGGCACCCTGGTCAACGCCCTGCTCTATCACTGCGGCGACAGCCTCAAGGGGATCGGCGGCGTCAAGCGCCCGGGCATCGTGCACCGGCTCGACAAGGACACCTCCGGCGTGATGGTCGCGGCCAAGACCGAGCAGGCTCACAACCATCTCGCGGCGCAGTTCGCCGACCATGGCCGGACCGGTCCGCTGCACCGCGCCTACCTGGCCTATGCCTGGGGCCGTACCCAGCAGGCCCGCGGCACGGTGGAAGCGCCGCTCGGACGCGACCAGAACAACCGCCTGCGCCAGGCGGTCCGCAAGGACGGCCGCGAGGCGATCACCCACTATGCCGTCGAGGCCCGATACGGCGACGAGGGCTGGGACATCACCCGCATCCGCTGCGAGCTCGAGACCGGGCGAACCCACCAGATCCGGGTGCACATGGCCCATATCGGCCACCCGCTGGTTGCCGACGCGCTCTACGCCGCGGGCTTCGCCACCAAGATCAATCGCCTGCCCGAGGGACCCAAAGCCGCGGTTGAGGCGTTGGGTCGGCAGGCACTGCACGCCGCGGAGTTGGGCTTCGAACACCCGGTGACCGGCGAGGAGATGCAGTTCGAGGCGCCGCTGCCGCCGGACCTCGAGACATTGCAGGCGAGCGCTCGAGCCGTATGACCGGGCGTTCGCTAAATGAAGGAAATTTAAGGAACCTCCGCGAGGCATATGCATTAGGGTGGGGTCGCAATGGGTCTTAAAAAGGCCCGCCACAGCCCCTATATGATGCGTACAGCCAGCCGTATGCCGGACTGGATGCGGCTGCCTATCTGCCCGTTTGGGGGAAAGACGAGGGTGCAACATGGCCCAGACCAATCTACCAGTGCTTTCGGCTGAAGGGGGACTCAGCCGCTATCTGCAGGAAATCCGCAAGTTCCCGATGCTCGAGCCTGACGAGGAATACATGCTCGCCAAGCGCTACAAGGAGCATGAGGATCCCGGCGCCGCCCAGCGCCTGATCACGTCGCACCTGCGCCTCGTGGCGAAGATCGCCATGGGCTATCGCGGCTATGGCCTGCCGATCTCCGAGGTGATCTCGGAAGGCAATGTCGGGCTCATGCACGCCGTCAAGCGCTTCGAGCCCGAGAAGGGCTTCCGCCTCGCGACCTACGCGATGTGGTGGATCCGTGCCGCCATCCAGGAATACGTGCTGCGCTCGTGGAGCCTCGTGAAGATCGGCACCACGGCAGCGCAGAAGCGGCTGTTCTTCAACCTGCGCAAGGTCAAGGGCCAGATCGCGGCGCTCGATGACGGCAACCTGCATCCCGACCAGATCAAGCAGATCGCCAATACGCTGCGCGTGACCGAAGCGGACGTCGTGTCGATGAACCAGCGCCTCTCCGGCGACGCCTCGCTCAACGCCCCGATGCGGGCGGACGAAGGTGCGTCCGAGTGGCAGGACTGGCTGGTCGACGATACCCCGGACCAGGAAACCTCGCTCGGCGAGACCCAGGAGTTCTCGGAGCGCATGGGCTTGCTCAACAACGCCATGGGCGATCTCAACGACCGCGAGAAGGCCATCTTCCGGGCCCGCCGGCTCCGCGACGATCCGGCAACGCTCGAGGAACTGGCCCAGGAATACAATGTCAGCCGCGAGCGCATCCGCCAGATCGAGGTCCGCGCCTTCGAGAAGGTGCAGGAAGCAGTCCAGAAGGCGGCCCACGCCAAGTCGCGCGAACCCGCGGCGTAAGCAGCAAACCGAAAGGCCGCCTCGGGCGGCCTTTTTCTTGGGCTCGTGGGGGGCACACAAAATTCATGGTGTCTCCGCCGGACGCTTAACCATCCACACCTCCGATGTCATCCCGGCGCAGGCCGGGATCCAACTCGCCCCAAGCGCGGGAGGAGAAGTTTCCGCACCCGCCGGGAAAGCCAGCTGACGAGGTCGGGCCGATGGCTTCGTCGCACCCATCGCCCTCGCCGTGGACGATCGCGCCGCTGCGGGCGTCGGCGATGAGGAGGCACGCAACTTCCGCCTTCGCCAGGCCTGTGAACCCAAGGGCGAGCACAGCCGCCAGCAACAGGCGCATCAACGTTCTTCCAGCAGCAACTGGACAATCAGCGGCGCGAGGTTGCGCCGCGGCAGGATGAGCAGGTAGGCCGCCTCCGATCCCGCTTCCGGAACAATCGTAAACGGCCCCGTCAGGGCCTCGTTCGAGGTCCCCGTCCTTACCCCAGGGGCGAGCGTCAGCCCATCCAGCTTGTACCTCAGACCCTCCGACTTCTCGAAGCGCACCGTCTGCAGCGGGTGGATCGAGACGCGTTCCCCCGCCTCCACCGTGAACGAGAAGCTGCCGCTGAGCGCCACCGCCACATCCTCCTCGTCGACGAGGATGATCCGCCGCTGGGCCGCATGCCGGGTCACGGCGTCGAGCGCGGCCAGCGTGTGATCGAAGCGCCGCCCGGTCATTCCCATCGCCACCGTCACCGGGGCGCGGGTCGAATAGAGCGCCTTCTCGAAGTCGGTGGTTTCCTGCTCGGTGATCTGCATGAGCCGCGCCTTGCCGCGCCAGCCGTGCGGATCGTGCAGCGAATCGAAATCGCCGATGATCAGTTCGGGCACCAGGCCCGCCGCCGCCACCTGGTCGGCCCCGGCGTCGGCACCCACGATATGGGCCCCGGATGCTCCGAGCTCGCGCAGGAGCACGGGGTCCAGCGTCCCGCCTCCAACGATGACGAGCAGGTCGTCGAACTCCACGACGGAAGGCTGAGGGGGCGAAGCTTGCAAGGGGGGTGAACTCTGTCTATCTGTCAGTTGTCTCGCTGGGGTGTTCCGGGGTTTCCGGAGCTGAGAAAAACCCATTGAACCTGAACCAGGTCATGCTGGCGGAGGAAGTTCGAGATGGCAAGGGCGCCCAGCGTCCGTAACCATGCACGTATCGCTTCCATCCTGCATGCCCGCAACCGAAGGGAACGACCGTGTCTTCGTTCAAGCACCTCGGGCTTGCGGCAATCCTTGTTGCCCTCGCCCTGCCTGCGGCAGCCCAGGACAAGCCCGTCCTCGACGTCTACACCTATGACAGCTTCGCCGCCGAGTGGGGCCCCGGTCCGGCGCTGAAGGCCGGTTTCGAGAAGACCTGCAACTGCACGGTGAACTTCACCACCGGCGAGGACGCCATCTCGACCCTGCGCAAAGTGCAGCTCGAAGGCGCGCAGACGCGGGCGGACGTGGTCGTCGGCCTCGACACCGCGACCATGGGCGAAGCCCGCGATACCGGGCTCTTCGCGCCGCACGGCGTCACGCTGCCCACGCTGGCGCTGGACTGGAGCGACCCGGATTTCGTCCCCTTCGACTACGGCTACTTCGCCTATGTGTACAACAAGGAGAAGACCCCCAATCCGCCGCGCTCGTTCGAGGAGCTGATCGCCCTGCCCCCGAGCTTCAAGATCGTCATCGAGGACCCGCGTTCCTCGACGCCCGGGCTCGGCAACGTGCTCTGGGTCGCCGCCGCCTATGGCGAGCGGGCGCCCGAGATCTGGAAGGGGCTGAAGCCGCATGTCCTCACCATGACCCGCGGCTGGTCCGAGGCCTATGGGCTGTTCCTCGACGGGCAGGCCGACATGGTGCTCTCCTACACCACCTCGCCCGCCTATCACGCCGTCGCCGAGGACGACCACAAGTACGCCTACGCCCCCTTCGAGGAAGGCTTCGTGGCGCAGGTCGAGGTGGCGGGCCTCGTGAAGAGCTCCGACCAGCACGAGCTCGGCAAGGCGTTCCTCGAATACCTGGTCTCGCCGGAAGCGCAGAAGATCATCCCCACCACCAACTGGATGTACCCGGTGCTGGACATCGGCGCCGACCTGCCCGCCGAGTTCGGCGCGCCGCCGGCCAAGGTGCTGCCGCTCGACGAGGCGACGATCCGCGAACATGGCCGCGACTGGGTCGATGCTGCCCTCGCTGCGCTCCAGTAGCGCCAGCCTGCCACCCCGTCCGCTCCGGCTGCTCGCCGGGGCGGCTGTGGCCTTGGGCATCGCGGCGCTGGTCGTGCTGGTCCTCGGCGCCATGCTCGAGGCCGGTACCGCGCCGTCGGCGCCCTCCCGCGTCGATGTCGGCCACCTCGTCGCCATGACCACGATCCAGGCGACGCTGACCACCGTGCTGTCGCTGCTGGTGGGAACCGCGCTGGCCTGGGCGCTCGACCGGCTGCGCTTTCCCGGCCGCGACCTGGTCATCGGCCTCTTCGCTTCCGCCATCGTCACCCCCGGCCTGATCGTCGCCTTCGGCCTCCTTGCCGTCTGGGGCCGGGCCGGATGGGTGAACCAGACCGCGCTGTGGCTCACCGGGCACTCGCTCGAAGTCCCGCTCTTCGGCCTCGGCGGCATCCTCGCGGCCCATGTCATCCTCGATGGCGCCCTCGCGGCCCGCATCCTCCTCGCGCGCCTCGACGCAACGCCCGCGCAGCGCCTGAAGACCGCCCAGAGCCTCGGGCTCACGCCGTGGCAGCGCTTCGCCATCGTCGACTGGCCGATGCTGCGCCCGACGCTGCCCGGGCTCGCGGCGATCATCTTCCTCCTCGCCTTCACCAGCTTCCCGATCGTCCTGCTGCTGGGTGGCGGGCCGGCGAACCAGACGCTCGAGGTCGCGATCTACTCGGCCGTCCGGCTCGACTTCGACCTCGCCGGCGCGGTCCAGCTGGCGCTGGTGCAGATCGGCATCTGCTCGCTGATCATCCTTGCCGCCTCGAGCTTCGCCCCGATCCCTCCCGGTACCGGCGGCTCGACCGAGCGGCGCTGGCGCGACGCCTTCCCGGCGCGGGCCCTGCAATGGCTGGTGCTGTGGCTCTGCATCGTCGGCTTCGCCCTGCCGCTGGTCGCCATCCTGATCAACGGGCTCGGATCGGGCCTCGTCGAGCTCGCCGGGCGCGAGAGCTTCTGGAAGAGCGCTCGGCACCAGCCTCGCCCTCGGCACCGGCTCGGCGCTGCTGACCCTCGGCCTCGCCCTGGTGGTGGGGATGGCGCGGGCCTCGACTTCGAGCGGCCTTCTCCGCACCGGCATTGGCGTGCCCGCCTACGCCTATCTCGCCGTGCCTGCCGTGGTGCTGTCGCTCGGCGCGTTCCTCCTGGTGCGCGACCTGGGCATCCTGCCGGAGACCGCCGCGCCAATCGTCGTCCTCCTCGCCAATGCCCTGCTGTCGCTGCCCTTCGCGCTGGCGACGCTCGCCCCGCCGCTCGACGCCATCGCAACGACGCGGGGCAAGCTGATCCGCTCGCTGGGTCTCGGCGGATGGCGGCAGTTCCGCGATGTCGAATGGCCGCTGATCGGGCGCGAGGCCGGCATCGTGCTGGCGCTCAGCTTCTGCTTCTCGCTCGGCGACCTGGGCGTGATCGCCCTGTTCGGCACCCAGGACTTCGCCACCCTGCCGCTGGCGATGTACCGCGCCCTCGGCGCCTACCGCACCAATGACGCGGCCACCATCGCGGCGCTGATGCTGATCATGACCATCATCGCCTTCACCCTGCTTCCCCGCCTGTTCGCGAGGCTTACCGATGCTGAGGGCTGACCGGCTCCGCTATATCCATCCCGGGGCCGCGGGCGGCTACGAGCTGAGCTTCGAGGCGGCGCCCGGGGAGATCACCGCGGTGAGCGGGCAGAGCGGCTCGGGCAAGTCGACGCTGCTCGATCTCGTCGCCGGCTTCCTCACCCCCACCGGCGGCAGCCTGACGCTCGGGGAGAAGGACCTGCTGCCGCTGCCGCCCGAGCAGCGGCCGGTCTCCATCCTGTTCCAGTCCGAGACCCTGTTCGAGCACCTGAGCGCCGCCCGCAACCTGGCGCTCGGCCTGCCGCCCCGCATGCCGGGACATGAGCGGGAGAAGCGCATCGCCGCCGCGCTGGCCGAGGTCGGCCTCCCTGGCATGGAGGCGCGCCGCGCCTCGACCCTGTCGGGCGGCGAGAAGCAGCGGGTGGCGCTGGCCCGCACCCTGCTGCGCGACCGGCCGGTGCTGCTGCTCGACGAGCCGTTCTCCGCCCTCGACGACGAGACGCGGCACGGCGCCCGCCAGCTCGTCCGCTCGCTGACCGAGCGGCATGGCTGGATCACCCTGCTGGTCAGCCACCATGTCGATGACGTCGAGATGCTGGCGAGGCGTCGTTACCGGCTGGATGAACGACGTCTGACGCAATACTGAACAAGCAAAAGGCCCCGGCATCAGCCGGGGCCTTTTCTGCAATCCGGATCGGATCGGCTACTGGCTGGCCGTGTTGGCCTTGCTCCAGTCGGCGACCACTTCGCTGAACAGCCTGGTCGCGGCCTCGTCCTTTTCGAGCGTGATGATCGCCCGCTTGCCGGTGGCGTAGATCAGCGCCAGGTCCATCCACTTGCGCGAGGTGAGCAGCCCGCTATTGGCCGCCACGTCCTGCGGCGAGGCGCTGAGCGCGAAGAGGAACGAGTTGCCGACCACCCGGGCCGAGGCGCCGACCAGCGGCGTGCCCTGCACCAGTTCCTCGTTCTTCAGCAGCACGCCCGGCAGCCCGGCGATCGAGCCGCCGATGAAGCTGTCGTTGACGCGGAAGTTCACTTCCATCAGGTGGCTGGCCGGCAGGCTCGGGTCCGAGTTCTTGCGGATCAGCACGTCGACGCCGAGGTTGCGCGCCGGGATGTTCGCCTTGCCGACCAGCGTCGGCACGCCCATCTCGTCGGTCCCCTTGGTCCACTCCACCGTGCCCGAGAACGGCACGGCGCCGGTGGTGCCGTTGTCCGAGGCCTCGAGCAGCAGCGACTGGCTGCCGGCGACGTTCGCCGGATCGACCGAGGCGACGTCGGCCGCCGCCTTGTCGGCGCTGGCGGCGCCCTCGGCTCCGAGGCGATCCTCGGTGGCCGGCGGCGAGGGAACGATGGCGAGCGGCTGCGTCTCGGCCACGGCCGGCGCATCGCTCGGCAGACGCTCGTCCTGCTTGAGCTCCGGCGCGGGCGCCGCGGGTTCGGCCGGTGTGCTGGTATTGCCCGGACCGGTGGCCGGCGCCTCCGGCGTCGCTTCGGCGGGCGCCGGGGACGCATTCACGTTGGCCTGCTGCTCCACCGGCACCGAACCATGGGCGAACAGCTGGTCGAGGTTGATGTAGCCTTCGCGCCAGGCCCAGAAGCCGGCGCCGCCGGCGCCCAGCAGCAGCACTGCGAAGACGATGAGGAAGATCGTCACGGCGCCGACGCCGCGCTCGGGTTCCGCGCGGGCCCGTGGGAAGGCGGCGGCCGGCAGCTCGCCGCGCCCCTTCGCGGCCTTCGGCTCGCGGACGGGTGCCGGCACCTTGGCCGCCTTGACGCGCTGCGGCGCGCTCTCGGCATCGAGCTTGGGGAAGGCAGAGGCAAAACCGTTGCGGTGCTGCGGCGCCTCGTCGTCGGGTGCCTCGACGTCGGCCAGGGTGTGCGGGACGCCGTTGAGATGCGGCTCCTCGCCCTCGCCGCGCGCCTCGCGATCGAGCGTCGCAATGGCGCGGTCGATGGCGCCCTGCGGATCGACCGGCGTCGGCTCGACCTCGACCTCGCGCACCGCCGACATGGCGGCGGGCACGGGCGAGTTGTCGAACAGGGCGATCGGCTCGACCGCCTGATGCGTCGCCAGTTGCTGGTTGCTGCGCGCCGCCGGCTCCAGCCGCGGACCCGCGATCTCGCGCCTCGGCTCAAGCACCGGGCCGCGGATGGCCCCGCCGATCGGCGTTCCGAAGGCAGCATTGCCGGTCCGGCTCTTGGCCGCTTCGGCCCGGGCGACGATGGACGGCAGCGGCCGCCCGGGGGGCGCGCTCGGCCGCGCCGCGGGCCGGGCCACTATGGCGTGCTCCGGATCAACCTCCGGCTCGCCCTCGATGACCGGGCCGGTGAGCTGCGGGTGTGGCTGCGGCACGAGCTTGGGCACCGGCTTGCCCATCGGCCTGCCGTCAGGGCGCACCAGCGTCCGCTTGGCTTCCACGGGAGCCGATTGCTCCGCATTGGCCGCGGCGATGATCTCCTCGATGCTGCCGCCCTGCGGCAACGGCTTGGGCGGCTCGCGCCCATTGCTCGGGAGCGGCTTCGCCACCGGCTTCGCGACCGCCGGGATCGTCTTCTTCACCTGCGGCTCGAAATAGACCGGCGGCGACGGCGGCGCTTCCTCGCGGTTCGCGCCCAGTCCGGCGATCACCGCCTCGCTGGCTTCCTGCTCCACCTGGCGGATGCAATCCTCGAGCTGCAGCCGGTGTGCGGTGATGTCGCGAGCGGCCAAAGGAGGATTGATGGCGCGCAACTGGCCGACGAGCGCAGCCCGTGCCTTCTCGTAGACCGCGCGCCGTGCGGCGCCGTTATTCTCGGGCAGAGCTTCTACCGCCCTACGTAACAGCTCTTTGTAGTCCGCCATTCGCTACACGAATTCCGTGGTTTGAGGCTAGTTTTAGCAAAAAAACTCAGTCTTGGAACGGGTCCTGCACAAGGATGGTGTCCAGGCGCTCCGGACTGGTGGATAACATGGCCACCGGCGCCCCGATCAACTCTTCGATGTACCGGACATACTTGACGGCCTGAGCTGGCAGTTCGGACCAGCTTCTCGCCCCCGCCGTCGTCTCCGACCAACCCTCGAGACTCTCATAAATTGGCTTAACAGCAGCTTGTGCCCCCATTGAGGCAGGCAGGTAGTCTATCCGCTTGCCGTCGAGCTCGTAACCCACGCAAACCTTGATCTCTTTCAAGCCGTCGAGCACGTCGAGCTTGGTGAGCGCGATGCCGTTGATGCCCGAGGTGCGCACGGTCTGCCGCACCAGCACCGCGTCGAACCAGCCGCAGCGGCGCGGGCGCCCGGTATTGACGCCCACCTCGCGCCCGACCGTCGCCAGGTGACGCCCGATCTCGTCGTCGAGCTCGCACGGGAACGGCCCCTCGCCCACCCGGGTCGTGTAGGCCTTGGTGATCCCCAGCACATAGCCGATGGCCGTCGGCCCGAGGCCGGAGCCGGCCGCGGCCTGGCCGGCGACGGTGTTCGACGAGGTGACGAACGGATAGGTACCATGGTCGTTGTCGAGCAGTGCCCCCTGCGCCCCCTCGAACAGGATGCGCGCGCCGGCCCGGCGCTTCTCGTCGAGCAGCCGCCAGACCTGGTCCACATACGGCAGGATCTGCCCGGCGACTTCCATCAGCTCGGCATAGAGCGAGTCGGCGCTGAGTTCCTCGAGTCCCATGCCGCGGCGCAGCGCATTGTGGTGGCTGAGCAGCCGCTCGATTTTCGGCATCAGCGTCTCGGGCTCGGCGAGATCGCAGACGCGGATGGCGCGCCGGCCCACCTTGTCCTCGTAGGCCGGGCCGATGCCGCGCCGGGTCGTGCCGATCTTCAAGCCGGAATTGCCGCTCTCGCGGATCGCGTCGAGCTCGCGATGGAGCGACAGGATCAAGGGCGCGTTGTCGGCGATCTTCAGCACCTCGGGGGTCACCTCGATGCCCTGCGCGCCGATCTTCTCGACCTCGGCGACGAAATGGTGCGGGTCGACGACGACACCGTTGCCGATCACCGAGAGCTTGCCGCGCACCACGCCCGAGGGCAGCAGCGCCAGCTTGTAGCTCGTGCCGTCGATCACCAGCGTGTGGCCGGCATTGTGCCCGCCCTGGTAGCGCACGATCACGTCGGCGCGCTCCGAGAGCCAGTCGACGATCTTGCCCTTGCCCTCGTCACCCCACTGGCTGCCGACGACGATCACGTTTGCCATGCGCTTGATGCCCCTCAGGATTCAGCAGTCCGTCGGCTCCTTTGCCGCGGACTGCAAGGATCACACTCGAATTCGCTGCAAGCTGCCGGCGAACGCGACGCATCGGACAGTTGCGGCTGTCCTTTAGAGCAGTTGGCTGCAAGATGACAAACATTGTCGCGTCGCATCCGCCCGCGATCAGAACACCAGCGAGCGGTGGACGCTCATTCCGGCGAGGACGCCGTCGCTCGCCGCCCAGGTGACATTGTGCGCGCCGCGGGTGATATCGCCGGCGGCGAACACGCCCTCCACCGAGGTCGCGGTAGCCTGGGTGCGGACCAGCGGGCCGAACGGCCCCTCCTCCAGGGCGCAGCCGAGCTGCTCGGCGATCGGGCTGTTGAGCCGCGTCGGCGGCCCGATATAGAGCGCCTCGACCGGCACCAGCCGGCCATCCGCCAGCTCGATCCCGGCGAGGTCCTTCCCCTCGCCCTTGAGCGCCTCCCACCGGTTCGGCTTCGATGGCGATGCCGCGCGCCGCGAGATCGGCCATCTCGGCATCCTCCGGCATCGGGGCGCCGTCGAGGAAGTAGGTCGTCGGCCCCCATTCGGCGATCAGCTTCACCTGGTGCAGCGACTTCTCCGACATGTGCAACACCCCGAGCGGCCGGCCGGCGAACTCGTAGCCATGGCAGTACGGGCAGTGAAGGACGGACGTTCCCCAGCGCTCGGCGAGCCCCGGGATGGTCGGCAGCACGTCCGAGATGCCGAAGGCGAGGACGATGCGCCGCCCCTCGATCGCCCGGCCGTCCGCCAGCCGCACCGTGAACCGGTCCGCCGCTCCCTCCGCCGCGACGGCCTCGCCCGAGATGAACTCGACGCTCGGATAGGCGCCGACCTGCTGCCGGGCGGTCGCGAGGATCTCGGCCGGCGAGCTGCCGTCCTGCCCGAGGAAGCCGTGCGAATGGGCGGCGAAGCGGTTCCGCGGCAGGCCGGAGTCGACGATCGCGACGCTGCGCCGGCCGCGCGCCAGATAGGTGGCAGCCGCGAGGCCGGCGAAGCTGCCGCCGATGATGATCACGTCATGAAGCATGGGAATGGTCCAGATGGTTGTGGTTGCCGCGGATGTCGGCCGCCAGTTCGGCCAGCGTCACCTCGCCGAAGCGCTCGAGCAGCATGGCCTCTGCATCGTCGAACGCCCGGCCGAGGGCGCGGTTCACCGCCTGCTCGACGAGGCAGCCGGGGGCTTCCGTGCGGTTGCCCATGGCCAGCAGGGTGGGCGAGCCGAGGGCGTGGTAGATGTCGCGCAGCGTCACCTTGTCGAGGTCGCAGGTGAGCGTCCAGCCGCCGCCATGGCCCTTCTCCGAGCGGACGAGGCCCGCCTTGCGCAGCCCGGCCATGGTGCGCCGCATGACCACCGGGTTGGTGTTCATCGCCCGCGCCATCACCTCGGAGGTCACGGGACCCTCGGGGTCGGCCATGTGGATGAGGACGTGGAGCACGCCCGACAGTCGGCTGTCGCGTTTCATGTAACTTTGTATGTTACATAACTTGACAACCGTCAACCCGGATTCACAACCCGGTCATTCGGGCTGGCGCGACGGGGCCATATCCTGTCTATGGTGCGCCGCCCTCCTACGACGCTTGCCGATGACCGACACCACCGCCTCACCCCTGCAGCGCAGCTTCGATCTGCTGATGGACCGGCCCTACCTCGTGCTGGTGCTCACCAACCTGTTCTGGGGCGGCAATGTCGTGGCCGGCAAGCTCGCGGTGGGCCATGTCGATGCCTATACGCTGATGATCCTGCGCTGGACCGGCGCCCTGCTGGTGGTGCTGCCCTTCGCCCTCGGCCCGCTGAAGCGCGACTGGCCGACGGTGCGCGGCAAGTGGTGGCTCTACCTCTTCTACGGCGCCGTGGGCTACGCCACCTTCAATGTCGGCGTCTATGTCGCCGCGCACTTCACCTCGGGCGTCAACACCGCGCTCGAACAGGTGGCGGTCAACATCTTCGTCTTGCTGTTCAACTTCCTGCTGTTCCGCACGCGGGTGAAGAGCCTGCAGCTCTTCGGCGTCGCCATCACCGTCCTCGGCGTCGCCATCATCGCCACCCATGGCGAGCTCGGCCGCATCCTGTCGCTGGAGGTGAACTTCGGCGACCTGCTGGTGATCGGCGCCTGCTTCGCCTACGCCATCTACTCGATCGCGCTGCGCTGGCGGCCGCAGACCAACTGGCTGAGCTTCCTCGCCACCACCTTCCTCGGCGCCATCATCGCCTCGATCGCCTACCAGCTCGGCCTCGGCGGCGGCCCCGTGCGCTTCCTCGAGGCCCTGCCCGAGGTCGATCTCCAGGGCTGGCTGATCGTCGCCTACACCGTCATCTTCCCCTCGGTGATCTCGCAGATGTTCTACGTCCGCGGCGTCGAGCTGATCGGCTCCAACCGCGCCAGCCTGTTCGTCAACCTGATCCCGCTGTTCGGGACCATCGGCTCGGTGCTGGTGCTGGGAGAAGCGCTGGAGGCGTTCCACCTGGTCGCGGCCGCATTGGTGGCGGCGGGCATCGTGCTGGCGGAGTGGAGTGCGCGGAGGGGATTGTCCGGCTCGGCGCCTCGGGCCGCCCCCTCCACCGCCTCCGGCGGTCCCCCTCCCCCGTAAACGGGGGAGGAAAGTGAGGTGGCGCCGCCGGTGATCCTCCCCCGCTGGCGGGGGAGGGGGACCAGCGAAGCTGGTGGAGGGGGCGGCCCGAGGCTGGGCTTCTCGACCGCCGAGGACACCACCAAACAAAAAGGCCGGGCTCATCGCCCGGCCTCTCATTCTCAGAACTTCAGCGCCTTGGCCTGCTTCACGCCCTCGCAGCGCCGCGATCTGCTGGAGCTGCTCGGCGGTCACCGACCCGTCGATCGAGAGCAGTGCGATGGCGTCGCCGCCGACCTCGGCGCGGCCGAGGTTGAAGTTGGCGATGTTGATGCCGAGGTTGCCGAGCAGCGTGCCGAGCCGGCCGATATGGCCCGGCTTGTCCTCGTTGGTGACGTAGAGCATCGACTCGGTCAGCTCGGCATCCATGTTGATGGCCTTGACCTGGATGATGCGCGGCTTGCCGTTGGCGAAGATGGTGCCGGCAACGCCCCGCTCCTGCCGCTCGGTCACCACCGTCAGGCGGATATAGCCCTCATAGGCGCCCTGCTGGTCGCGGGTGATGATCTCGACATTGATGCCGCGATCCTTGGCGATCTGCGGGGCCGAGACCATGTTGGCTTCGGCCACCTGCGGCTTCAGCACGCCGTTGATCGCCGCGGCCGTCATCGGCTTGGTGTTGAGGTCGGCAACGTTCGCCCTCGTACTCGATGCGGATGCCCTTGATCGAGGTCTCGGTCAGCTGCCCGGCGAAGAGGCCCAGCGCCTCCGCGAGCTTCACCCACGGCGTCAGCCGCGGCGCTTCCTCGGCGGTGATCGAGGGGAAGTTCAGCGCGTTGGTGATCTCGCCGCTGTTGAGATAGGCCGAGATCTGCTCGGCCACCTGCAGCGCCACGTTCTCCTGCGCCTCGGTGGTCGAGGCGCCGAGGTGCGGGGTGCAGATGACGTTGGGCAGCTCGAACAGCGGGTTGTTCTGCGCCGGCTCCTCGAGGAACACGTCGAGCGCCGCGCCCGCCACCTTGCCCGACTTCAGCGCCTCGTAGAGCGCCGCCTCGTCGATCAGCCCGCCGCGGGCGCAGTTGATGATGCGCACGCCGGTCTTCATCTTGGCGATCGCCTCGGCCGAGATGATGTTGCGGGTGGCGTCGACCAGCGGCGTGTGGATGGTGATGAAGTCGGCCCGCGCCAGCAGCTCGTCGAGGTCGACCTTCTCGACCCCCAGCGCCACGGCGCGCTCGGGCGTCAGGAACGGGTCGTAGGCGATGACCTTCATCTTGAGGCCCTGCGCCCGGTCGGCGACGATCGAGCCGATATTGCCCGCGCCGATCAGGCCGAGGGTCTTGTTGGTCACCTCGACGCCCATGAAGCGGTTCTTCTCCCACTTGCGAGGCCTTGGTCGAGGCATCGGCCTCGGGGATCTGGCGGGCCAGCGACAGCATCAGCGAGATGGCGTGCTCGGCCGTGGTGATCGAGTTGCCGAAGGGCGTGTTCATCACGATGATGCCCTTCTTGGTCGCCGCCGGGATGTCGACATTGTCGACGCCGATGCCGGCGCGGCCGATCACCTTGAGGTTGGTGGCGGCCGAGATGATCTTCTCGGTGACCTTGGTCGCCGAGCGGATCGCGAGACCGTCATACTGGCCGATGACCTCGAACAGCTTGTCCTTGTCCTTGCCGAGATCCGGCAGGTAGTCGACGTCGATATTGTTGTCCTTGAAGATCTGGACAGCGGTCTTCGACAGCTTGTCCGAAACGAGAACCTTGGGCATTGCGCCCTCCATGCTGGTTGCGCCTGTGCGGCGCATGAATTGATCTGGATGGAAGGCCTCATCCTGAGCTTGTCGAAGGACGAGGCCGGGTCCGGTGCTGGTCCCCCTCGTGCTTCGACGAGCTCAGCATGAGGGGAACAGAGAGCGTGGAGTGCTTAGGCGGCAGCCGCTGCCAGCGCGGCCTTCTCGGCCGCGAAGGCGAAGTCCAGCCACGGCATCAGCGCCTCGAGGTTCGCCGTGTCGACCGTGCAGCCGGCCCAGATGCGGAGGCCCGTCGGCGCGTCGCGGTAGCCGCCGATGTCGTAGGCGACGCCGGCCTTGTCGAGCCGGGAGACGATCGCCTTGGCGAAAGCCGCCTGCGCCTCGTCGCTCAGCGCGGTGATCGCCGGGTCCTTGATGACGAGGCAGACCGAGGTGTTCGAACGCTCGGCCGGGTTCTTGGCGAGGAACTCGACCCAGTCGGACTTCGCGACCCAGTCGCTCAGCACCTTGAAGTTGGCGTCGGCCCGCGCCTGCATGGCCTTGAGGCCACCGAGCGACTTGCCCCACTCCATCGCGTCCACCGCGTCCTCGATGCAGAGCATCGAGACGGTGTTGATGGTGGCGCCCTCGAAGATGTCCGCCATCAGCTTGCCGCCCTTGGTCAGGCGGAAGATCTTCGGCAGCGGGCGATCCGGCTTGAACGTCTCGAGCCGCTCGACGGCGCGGGGCGAGAGGATCAGGATGCCGTGCGCGGCCTCGCCGCCGAGCGCCTTCTGCCAGGAGAAGGTGACGACATCGAGCTTCTGAGAAATCGAGATCCTGCGCGAAGGCGGCCGAGGTGGCGTCGCAGATGGTGAGGCCCTGGCGGTCGGCCGGGATCCAGTCGGCATTCGGCACGCGGACGCCCGAGGTGGTGCCGTTCCAGGTGAAGACGACGTCGTTGTCGAAGTTCACCTCGGCAAGGTTCGGCAGCTCGCCGTACGGCGCCTTGAGCACGCGGACGTTGTCGAGCTTCAGCTGCTTCTGCACGTCGGTGACCCAGCCCTCGCCGAACGATTCCCAGGCCAGCATGTCGACGCCGCGGGCGCCGAGCATCGACCAGAGCGCCATCTCGACGGCGCCGGTATCGGAAGCGGGGACGATGCCGATCAGGTAGTCGGCGGGAACCTCGAGCAGCTCACGCGTCAGCGCGATCGCCTTCTCGATGCGTGCCTTGGCCGGCTTGGCGCGGTGCGAGCGGCCAACGAGCGCGTTGGCGAGCACGTCCACCGTCCATCCAGGACGCTTGGCACAGGGGCCCGACGAAAAATTCGGATTAGCCGGTTTCACCGCCGGCGCGGTCAGGGGCATATCAGCCATGTTGCGACCCTCCCAGGTCGAAAGTCTCACGTTAGGGCAAGATGTCCTGAGGCGGCTGATACCCGGCGAACGACACGGCGTCAATGGGGTCAGCCCTGCTATACGGTTCTGGCAGTACTGCGTGCACATCTGCACACAGCCCCCGCGTCGCCTTGCCTGAGGACCATCGCTGTTGCAGAGTCGCTGCGCGACGCCTTCCCCCTTACGGACAGATCACGAGGTTGCTTGTGAGTCCCATCCGGTTGGACCTGGAACGCGAATTCCACGACAGGCGGTTTGAGGATGGCGAGGACAAACGCGTCGCCCAGGGGAAATATTACTGGGCGGTCGAGGACGGCGCAGCCCGCTACTGGCAGCGCGTCAGGGCGGCGGCACAGGGCGCAAGAGTGCTGGAGTACGGTTGCGCGACGGGCTCGGGCAGCACGGATCTGAAGCCGCTCGTTCGAAGCTATGACGGCATCGACATATCGGAAGTCGCAATCGCGGCGGCCCGGCGACAGCACGGTGGACCGACCATCCGGTTCGCCGCAATGGACGCCATGGACATGAGCTTTCCCGATGCCGCTTTCGACCTGGTGTTCGGCAGCGGCATCATCCACCACCTCGACACCGAAGCCTCGATGCGCGAGATCCGGAGAGTGCTCACCCCCGGCGGCATGGCCCTGTTCTGGGAGCCGCTCGGGCTCAACCCCCTGATCAACCTCTACCGGCGGCTGACCCCGGCGGCGCGGACCCCCGACGAGCACCCGCTGCTGCCGCGCGACTTCGCAATCATGCGCCGGCATTTCTCGTACGTGGAGGTGCAGTTCTTCGGCCTCTGCACCCTCGGGGCCGTCCCGTTCCGCAATCGGCCGTTCGGCAACGCCCTCCGGCACTTCTTCCGCGCCGTGGACAGCGCAATCCTCCACGTTCCGGGCATCCGGCACATCGGGTGGTACACCCTAACGATGCTGCGTCCCTGAGCCCCTAGAAGCTGCCGCTCAGCTCCGCCCGGATCGACCCCGCCGCAAGGCCGGTGGTGTCCAGCCCGAAATCGGCGACCCCGCGGAGCGACCAGCCGGGCCCGGCGAGCGTCATGCCGGCCGTCATCCCGCCGAAGCCGCTGTCGAGCCCGAGATCCTCACCGCTGCCGCCGAGCCCCGCCCTGATGCCGAACTGCGGCGTGAGATCGAGCCCGCTGTCGAGCGCAAAACTCCGCTCCATTCTGAGGCCCGTGCCTAGCTGCACCGTCGTTGTCGAGAAGCCGTCGACGGCAACGCTGCCCGCGCCGTTGGAGACGCTGTAGGTCTGGGCCGTCTCGTTCGCCAAATAGAGCGTCGCGCTGGGCCGCACCGTCAGCTGCTCGAACAGCCACTCGCCCTCGATCTCCATCCGCGCGATCAGCCGCTCGGTCTCGAACGAACCCGAGTAACTGTCGCCGAACACGGTGGCCGACGCATCGTTCCAGGAGCGGCCGTAGAACAGGCTGGCGTCGAGGGTGAGGCCCTCGGCGATCCCGAGCGAGACATAGGGCCCGATCAGCGCGCCGTTGCCGGTGATTTCGCCGTCGGTGCCGATATCGCGCATGTAGTCGAGGTAAAGGGCCACGCCGGCGAGGAACTCGTTGCTGACGAGGTAATCCGCGCCGAACCCGACGAGGCCGAAGCTGCCTTCTGCGTCCTGCCGGGTGTGAAGCGTCACCGAGCCGTCCATCGGGGCGTTCAGGTCTCGGGCCGCACGCGCGGATCCGTGGATCCCGGGTCAAGCTCGGGGATGACGTAGCTTGCTGAAACGTTCAGCGTCCGCACACGCACGTCACCGCCATCGGTCCCCGTCAGCCCCGGGCTTGACCCGGGGACCCATGGCGATCGGCCGGATCTGGGCGGAGCCTCGGCGAGGAGAGTGTCGCTACGCCCTCACCCCCACCCGCCCGGTGATTCGCTCGGCGATCGATTGCCCGATCGGCAGGGCCGAGGTGGCGGCCGGGGACGGGGCGTTGCAGACGTGCAGCATGCATTCGGTCTGGATCATGAGGAAGTCGTGATAGGCCTTGCCGTCGCGCTTGACGATCTGCGCCCGGATGCCGGCGCGGTAGGGCAAGAGGTCCTCGAGCTCCAGCGACGGGCAGTATTTCCGGCATTCGGCGAGATAGGCCGCTTTCGAGAGCGAGCCCTTGAGCTCGTGCAGCGCATGCCGGCGGTTGCCGGCGATGAGCTTCCAGAACCCGGGAAAGCTCAGCGACCTCCCAGGCGTCCGCCGGATTGAGGGAGAATTTCGGATAGCCCTCGCGCGCCAGCCCCAGCACGGCATTGGGCCCGACGGTGACGCTGCCGTCGATCATCCGCGTCAGGTGGATGCCGAGGAACGGCAGGTCCGGATCGGGCGCCGGGTAGATCAGGTGCCGGATGATGCCGTTCTTCTCCGCCGGCAGCCGGTAGTACTCGCCGCGGAACGGCACGATGCGGAAGTCGATGTCGAGCCCGGCGAGCAGCGCCAGCCGGTCCGACTGCAGCCCGCCGCAGACCACCAGCCGCCGCGCCGTCCAGGCGTTGCCCTCGGCCCCGATCTCGACGCGTCCGGCGCGCTCCGAGATGTGGCCGACCTCGATGCCGAAGCGGATCTCCCCGCCGCGGGCGCGGACCAGCGCCGCCAGCGCCTCGCTGACCCGGCGATAGTCGACGATCCCGGTGGTGGGGCTGAGCAGCGCCGCGATGCCGGCGATGTTGGGCTCGCGCTCGCGCAGTTCCGCCTCGTCGAGCCGGCTGAGGCTCAGGCCGTTGGCGGTGGCGCGCCGGTAGAGCGCGTCGATGCGCTCGACCTCCTTCGCATTGGTCGCGACGATGAGCTTGCCGCACTGCTCGAACGGGATGCCGTGCGCGGTGCAGAAGCTGCGCGTCATCTCGGCGCCCGCCCGGCAGAGCTGCGCCTTCAGGCTTCCCGGCTCGTAGTAGATGCCGGCATGGATGACGCCGCTGTTGTGCCCGGTCTGGTGGACCGCGACCCGGTCCTCCTTCTCCAGCAGCAGCAGGCTCGCGCCCGGGCTCGGCCTCGAGGATCCTGGCGGCCGCGGCGAGGCCGACGATCCCCGCCCCGATGACGCAATAGTCGTACACCATGGATGCCTGCCCCCGGCTGTCGCGTGCGCCGATGCTACGCCACGGCCCGGGGCCCATCCATGATCCCTACGATGCAGCGGGCCTAGCCCGCGCGGGATGCCCCGGCGCCTGTAGGCGCCGGGGCGGGATGGATCAGTCGAAGAAGCCGGCATCCTCTTCGCGGAGGTATTTCTTGGCGCCTTCGGCATCGATGTCGAGGCCGAGGCCCGGGCCTCGCAGCAGGTCGACCATGACTGTCCTTGACGATCTGCGTCGGGCAGGCCGATGACGATGTCCTTCCACCAGGGGTCGGAGGCGCTCGGATATTCGAAGGCGATGTAGTTGGCCGGCAGCGTGGCGCAGACATTGATCAGCGCGCCGAGGCCGAGCAGGCCGTTGGCGGTGCCGTGCGGCGCCATCATGATCGAGTGCATGTAGGCGTGCTCGGCGACCCATTTGAGCTCGGCGATGCCGCCGATATCGGCCGGATCGGGACCGATGACGCGCACCGCCTGGGTCTCGATCAGTTCCTTGAAGTTGTGGCGCAGGTAGATCTGCTCGCCGGTGTGGATCGGCGTCGAGGTCGAGGTGGTCAGCTCGCGATAGGCCTGCGGATTGACCCACGGCACGTAGTCGCCGGTCAGCATGTCCTCGAGCCACATCGAGTTGTACTTCTCGACCGCCTGGGCGAACTTGATCGCGTCGGGCAGGAACCAGCCCGGGCCGCAGTCGAGCGCCAGGCTAGACCTTGTCGCCCAGCACTTCCTTCATGGCGATGACGCAGTCGAGCATGTGGTTGAAGCCGTGCTCGCTGATCTACGCCCTGGTCCATGGCGCCGTGATAGCCGGCCTTCGTCTGCGTCACGCCGTAGTGGAAGTCGTCGATGCTGTCCTTCATGTTGGAGTGGAAGCTGATGCCCTGCTTCACCATGAAGAAGTTCTGCGGCTGCTCCATCATCCACTTGACGTCGGCGGCGTAGTCCTCCGGCCGGTCGCCGCGTGCGCTTCTGGCGGATCGAGCCGTTGTAGACGCGCACCTTGTCGCGCACCTTGCCGCCGAGCAGCTTGTAGACCGGCACGTCCGCCGCCTTGCCGGCGATGTCCCACAGCGCATGCTCGATGGCGCTGACCGCCGCGCCATAGGGCTTGAACGAGCCGCGCTGGCGGATCTTCAGCATCACGCGCTCGACGTCGGTCGGGTCCTCGCCGATCAGCGCCTCGCGGAAATGCAGCACCCAGGGCTTGAGATAGGTCTTGGTGAATTCGACTTCGCCCAGGCCGTAGAGGCCCTCGTCGGTGACGATGCGAACGATCGGATGCTTGCCGATGACGGCGCAGCGCAGGTCGGTGATTTTCACTTTGCAGTCCTTGCTTCGGGAGTTGGTCTGAGGCGCGCGGCAGGCCCCCGCACACCACCTCTCCCCTTGGGGGAGAGGTCGCCGCGCAGCGGCGGGTGAGGGGGCCTTGCTCGGTGGTTGCGGCCCAGTTGGGGCTAGTCCATCAGCTCCAGGTGCGGTCCCAGGAGTATTCGTCGTCCCAATGGTCGGTCGGCTGCCAGATGCCGGTGACGCCCGGCTGCAGGTGCTGGCTGATGCACCTCGTCGACGACGTCGTCGATGCCGAGGCCCGGCTTGTCCGGAACGGTGATGAAGCCGTCCTTGACCAGCGGCTTGGGCAGGCCGGTGACGATGTCGTCCCACCAGTCGACATCGACCGAGTGATATTCGAGCGCCATGAAGTTCTCGGTGGCGACCGCGACATGCGCCGCGGCCATCGCGGCGATCGGGCTCTCGGCCATGTGGATGGCCATGGCGACGCCGTGGTCCTGCGCCGTGTCGCCGATCTTCTTGGTCTCGAGGATGCCGCCGGAGGTCAGCAGGTCCGGGTGGATGACCGAGATGCCGGACTTGAGCAGCGGCTCGAAGCCTTCCTTGAGGTAGATGTCCTCGCCGGTGCAGATCGGCACGGTGGTCGCTTCCTGCAGCTGCCGGTACTGCTCGGTGTACTGCCAGGGGATCACGTCCTCGAGCCAGGCCGGGACGTATTTCTCGATGCGCCGGGCGAGGCGGATGCCGTTCTGCAGCGAGATGTGGCCGACATGGTCGATGGCGAGCGGGATCTCGTAGCCGATCACCTCGCGGACCTCGGGATGTACTGCTCGAGCAGGTCGAGGCCCTTGTCGGTGAAGTGCAGGCCGGTGAACGGGTGGCGGACGTTGTGCGATGTCGTAGACGGCGTTGCGGCGCGCGGCGCTCGTCCATGCGTCTTGACCGGGCCGCGGCCGGGATGGATGCGGTAGCCCTCGAGCGAGCCGGCCGGGCGCGACGACCGCGCCGGGAACGTCGGCGATCTGCATCAGGCCGAGGTCCATCTTGAGGAAGGTGAAGCCGAGGTCCATGCGCTCCTTGAGGCGCTTGCCGGTCTCGGTGCCGCTCGGCTTCTCGGCGTCGGTGTCGCAATAGACGCGGACCTTGTCGCGGAACTTGCCGCCCAGCATCTGGTAGATCGGCACGCCATAGGCCTTGCCGGCGAGATCCCACAGCGCGATCTCGATCGCCGAGACGCCGCCGCCCTGCCGGCCGTGGCCGCCGAACTGCTTGATGCGGCGGAACAGCCGGTCGATGTCGCAGGGGTTCTCGCCCAGCAGCCGGCTCTTCAGCATCAGCGCGTAGGTGGCGCTGGCGCCGTCGCGCACCTCGCCGAGGCCGACGATGCCCTGGTTGGTGTAGATCTTGAGCAGCGCCGAGGTGAACGGCGCGCCGACGATCTCGGCGACGCGCATGTCGGTGATGCGCAGCTCGCTCGGACGCGAGGCCGTCCGGATGTTGTTCTCGATGGCCTCGCTCGGCCGCTCAACGTCGATGGTCATGCTTCCTCCTATGGGTCGGCTTGTTTGGCACCTGTTATTTTTTGTGCTACCTTTGCCAAACAACTTGCGCAAGACCGTACTGCGCTTCTACCCCTATGTGAAGCATTGGCGTGACGGGAAGGCATCAGTCCGCACAACTCAGCAGGTCCGGCCTTTGGCATCAGCGCGCATCACCATCCAGGATCTGGCCGACAAGCTCGGGCTGTCGAAATTCTCGGTCTCGCGGGCGCTTTCGGGCAAGCCCGGGGTCAGCGAGGCGACCCGCAGCCGGGTGCTGCGGGCGGCGCATGCCATGGGCTACCGGGTGAATGCCGCGCTGGCGCACTCGATCGGGCAGATCCTGTTCGTGCGCCAGGAGATCGACCTGGTTTCGAGCGAGATGTGGCTCAACACGCTGCACGGCGCCGAGTCCGAGGCGCACCGGCTCGGCTACTCGGTGATCCCGCGGCAGGCGCGGTTCCTGGAAGAGGACGGGGAACTGGATCCGGCGATCGTCGGGCTGATTCTCGCCGTGCCCCGGCCGTCGGAGATCACCCAGCTCGCCGCTCGGACCGGCCTGCCGGTGGTCTGCGCCACCTATGTCGAGCCGATGAGCCGCTTCGACAGCGTCGTCTGCGCCGACTGGGAAGCGGGGACCGCGGTGGCACGGATGCTGGCCGGCCTCGGGCACCGTCAGGTGGCTTTCGTTCATGGCAGCACCCTGCCGATCGGCCGCGCCGAGCGATTCCGCGGCTTCCGCGACGCCATGCTCGAGGTGCCCGGCGCGCACGTCGACGACATCGTGTTCGACGAGAGCCTCGGTTTCCGCCAGACCTTCCGCGAGCACCTGAAGCAGGGCGGCACCCCCACCGCGCTGTTCTGCGCCCATGACGGCATCGCGGTGAGCGCGGTGTCCGAGTTGCTGCAACTCGGCCTCCGCATCCCGGAGGACATCTCGGTGGTCGGCTACAGCGACTTCGCCGCCGCGACCCAGATCTCCCCGCACCTCACCACCGTCCGCGTGCCGCACGTCCAGTTCGGCGCCATGATGGTCCGCTGCATCGCCGACCGCCTCGCCAGCAACGAGCAGGCCGCCCGCCCGCCGATGCGGATTTCGATCATTCCCGAGATCGTGACGCGGGCTTCGACCGGGCCGGTGGGGGAACCTGATTGGCGGGGGATAATCGGGAGGTTGTCGGAGGTGGCGTGAGCGGGGGTCGCCCAAGGGCAGGCAGACGGCCCCTCCCCAGCCCTCCCCATAAAGGCGAGGTGCCGCTCCGGAGTGTCTGGCAAGATCGAGCCGCGAGCCTCAACTCTTCACCTCCCCTTCATGGGGGAGGCTGGGAGGGGGCCGTCTCATCCTGCTGGTCGCCACTGTCGAAGGATCAGTCCGCCGGAGCGACCGCCCTACCCCGTCGCATGTTCCGCGCCGCGCGCATCTGCTGCATGATGTGCTCGCCCGAGCCGCGGACATGCCGTTCGATGACCTCCACCGCCCGGCCTGCGTCCTGGGCCTTCAGCGCCTCGATCAGGCTGCGATGCTCCCTCAGCACGGCGTTGCGGCGGCCGAGCGACATCGGCTGGCCGCGGTTGATGGCGCCGAGGATTTCGCGGTGCCGCCACCACAGCTCCACCGCATGCCGGTTGTAGTGCCGGTCGTACATGACGCGATGGAACTGGGTGTCGAGCAGGCGATGCCGTGTCAGGTCGGCGAAGTCGAGGAGCTCGATCTCGTCCTGGATTTCCTCGAGCCGGGCGATGTCGGCGGCGGTGACGATGCCGACATACCAGCGCGTGAGATAGGGCTCGATCAGCACTTCCATCTCGAAGATGTCGCGCACGAACTCCTCGTCGATGTCGCGCACCCGGGCGCCGCGATTGTGCGAGAAGACGACGATTCCCTCGCCCCGCAGCTGCTGCAGCGCCTCGCGTACCGGGTTGGTGCTGGTGCCGTAGCGGGCGGCGAGCGCGGAAACCTTGAGCCGCTCGTTGGCTGCGAGCCGGCCGCGGAGGATGTCCTCGCGCAGCAGATCGTAGACGCTTCCGGGTTCCTGCGAGGTCAGCAGGGGCTCGATCTGGGTCTGCGGCAAGTTGTCCATTCCCGGTTTGTATCCCAGCTCCCGATCGCGCGCCAATAGCGATCCGTACATGCCTGTTGACAGATAGTGTACGATCTGAGCAGCATCGTGTTGCCCTTGCAAACAGGGCTCCGCGGTCTCCCGGGAATGGGCCGGCAAGGTGTGGGTAAGCGCCTCGATCCCCGCTATCCCGAACCGCTTGTTTCGGAAATTTCTCAGTCAGCCTAACAAGATAACTTCAACCGCAATTCGTTGCGGTGGGTTTCTTGACAGACTTTGCTTTCTACGGATAGCGTCGCTGGATCAGAGCATCCGCCAGGTGCCAAGCAAGGCCCGGCGGAGCTGAAAGAGGAGGACTTCATGACCCACTCGCGTCGTCGCGAGAGTGCGAGCCGTCGCACATTCATCCGCTGTTCCATTGCCGCCTTGACGGCCGCCAGCATGGTCGCCAGCACCGGCGCCAGCTTTGCGGCAGGCGTCGACCTCAGCAAATGGTCGCCGGAATACGTCAAGTCGATCGCCGGCACCAAGCAGTTCGACGCTGCCAAGGATTGCGGCGCGGTCGTTCCGAACGACTACGCCGGCAAGGTCAGCTACTGGTACACCGGCCCGTTCGAGGCCGATCCGCAGATGTCGCACGACAGGACAAGGCGTTCTGGGAGGCCTTCAAGGCCGCCTACCCGAACATCGAGACCGACGTGCAGTCGATCACCTACAACGAGCTGCTCGACAAGTTCCGCACCGCGCTGCTCGGCAATGCCGCTCCGATGGTGGTCCGCCTGCAGATCCTCGGCGGCGTCGAGTTCGCCGCCAAGGGCTATCTCAGCCCGCTCAAGCCCGAGGACGTCGGCTACACCACTGCCGACTTCTGGCCCGGCGCGCTGAAGTCGGTGACCTACGAGGGCACGACCTACGGCCTGCCGACCAATAACGAGACCATGGGGTTCATCTGGAACTCCAAGATCTTCGCCGACGCCGGCCTCGATCCCGAGAAGCCCGCCGGCCACCTGGGACGACGTCGTCGCCTATTCCAAGCAGATCCACGACAAGCTCGGCATCGCCGGCTACGGCCTCGTGGCCAAGCAGAACGCCGGCAACACGCCGTTCCGCTTCATGCCGCAGCTCTGGGCTTACGGCGGCGGTGCGCTGGACGAGGCTTCGGAGAGCCCGAACTACAAGGACGTCTGGATCAACAATGACGGCTCGAAGGCCGCCTTGCAGGCTGCCTACCAGATGTATGTCGTCGACAAGTCGGTTCCGGTCTCGGCGCTGACCAACACCCAGGCCGAAAACCAGGCTCCGTTCATCGCCGGCCAGCTCGGCCATGGTGATCTCGCACCCGGCCGAGTATGCCCGCATGAACGACCTCGCCTCCAAGGCGACCGGTGCCGACAAGGCAGCGGCCGACGAGGTGGTCGCCAACATGCGCTACGGTCTGATCCCGACCGGTCCCGACGGCAAGCGCGCCGTGGTGTTCGGCGGCTCCAACATCCACGTCGTCAAGCCCGAGTTCGTCGAGGGCGGCAAGGTGGACGAGCAGGCCGTCAAGGCGCTGATCTGCTTCTGGAACAGCCCGGAATGGTCGACCAAGCTCGCCTGGGTCAGCTCCAACCCCGGCAACATCAACGGCTTCCTGACCGACGCGATGAAGGAACGCCTGGACACCATCAGGTTCCTCGACGTCACCACCTCGATGCTGCCCAACGGCATCCCGTTCCCGGTGATCCCCGAGGCGCCCGAGATCATGAACATCATCGTCCCCGACATGATGCAGAATGCCCTCACCGGCACCATGACCGTCGATCAGGCGACCGATGACGCGGCCAAGAAGATCGAGGCCATCGTCGGCGGTGGCGGCGGCCTCTGATCGCCCGACCTGATACGTCTCTGATCGGCGGCCTCGCGCCGCCGATCTCTTCATCTCCAACTACCAGGGTGGGCCAGCCGTGAGCACAGTTCCGGGCCAAGCCATTTTCCGCGATGTTCCCGAGCCGGCGCCCAAGCGCGTCGGGCTGGGCCAGAAGATCTGGAACCACCGCACCGACTATCTCTACGTGGCCCCGGCCATCGTCGTGATGCTGATCGTCATCGCCTATCCGATCTACTACACGATCGAACTGAGCTTCTTCAACACGCCGGCCAGCCTGGCGCTGAGCCGAGAAGCAGTTCAACGGCCTCGACAATTACATCTCCATCCTCACCAGCCCGATCTTCTGGAAGGTGAGCTGGCAGACGCTGGTCTGGACGGTTCTGTCCACCTTCTTCGCCTTCGTGCTCGGCCTCGGCGCCGCGCTGGCGCTGCACCGGGAGTTCGTCGGCCGCGGCGTGCTGCGCGGCCTGCTGCTGATCCCGTGGGTGGTCAGCGCCGTCGCCGCCTCCTATGTGTGGAAGTGGCTGTACCACTCCGATTTCGGCGTCATCGGCGCGCTCTCGGTTCAGCTCGGCATCACCGATCGGAGCCGATCAACTTCATCGACAACACCGAACACTGCGCTCTACTCGCTGATCGTCGTGAACGTGTGGAAGGAATTCTCCTTCGCCATGATCATGCTGATGGCCGGCCTGCAGACCGTGCCCGACACCCTGCTGCGCGCCGCGCAGGTCGATGGCGCGAGCCCGTGGCAGCGCTTCTGGCACGTGACCTTGCCGCACCTTTCGGGCGTCTCGACCGTCACCGTGCTGCTGCTCGTGGTGCAGAACTTCAACTCCTTCATCATCCCCTTCATCATGACCGGCGGCGGCCCGGTGGGCTCGACCGCAGATCTGGATCACCCACATCTACGAGCTCGCGTTCCTGCCGCCAGCGCTGGGGCGTCGGCGCGGCCTACGCGGTGCTGCTGTTCATCATCATGATGACGCTGGGCTACTTCTACGTCCGGGCCCTGACCCGCAACGATGACTCGAGGGCCGGGGCATGACCACGATGACTGAATCCGCCGTGACGCAGCGCAAGGGCGTCGAGTGGCTGGCGCTGGGCGGGACGCATCTTCCTCGTCTTCCTCGTCGGCTTCACCGTGATGCCGATGATCTGGATGGTGATCACCTCGCTGAAGACGGGCTTTGCCGCGATGCAATACCCGCCGCAGTGGTGGCCGGCCGAGCCGACGCTCGACAACTACTGGCGGCTGATCGACCCCTCGCAGAGCGTGGGCCGGGACTTCCTGCAGTATTTCTGGAACAGCATGTGGGTGTCGACCGCGACCACCGTCCTGGCGGTGGTGGTGGCGGTGCCGGCGGCCTACGCCTTCTCGCGCT
The DNA here is from genome assembly GCA_963708965.1 of uncultured Alphaproteobacteria bacterium. Lineage (GTDB taxonomy): Bacteria > Pseudomonadota > Alphaproteobacteria > Rhizobiales > Devosiaceae > Devosia_A. The sequence goes on from CAVPUP010000010.1 coordinate 383,730, forward strand.
TCCGCTTCCCGGGCCGCAACTTCCTGTTCTTCGCGGTGCTGCTCCGGAACATGTTCCCGGCAGTGGTGTTCCTCGTGCCGCTGTTCATCCTGATGCGCATCGCTCGGGCTGGTGAACACGCACGGCTCGCTGATCCTCACCTACCTGACCTTCGGCCTGCCGCTCGCCATCTGGCTGCTCAAGGGGTTCTACGACAACATCCCGATCCAGCTCGAGCAGGCGGCCCGCATCGACGGCGCCACCCGCTTCCAGGCGTTCTTCCTGATCGTGATGCCGCTCTCGACGCCCGGCATCATCGCCACCTCGATCTACAGCTTCATCGGCGCCTGGAACGAATACATCTACGCCTACACCTTCCTCACCCGGCACGATCAGATGACCCTGCCGGTCGGCATCCAGCGCTTCTTCTCGGAGAACGCCACGGATTGGCCGGGGCTGATGGCGGCCACCTTCATGATGAGCATCCCCGTCGTGGTGCTGTTCCTCGTCCTGCAACGCTACTTCGTCCGTGCGCTCACCGAGGGCGCGGTCAAGCACTAGTCCAGCCCAGGGAAAGCTCAGTTATGGCTCAGGTTGTCCTCAAGGACGTGGTCAAGACTTACGGCAGCGTCTATGCCGTGAACCACGTGTCGCTGACCGTCGAGGATGGCGAGTTCGTCGCGCTGGTCGGCCCCTCGGGCTGCGGCAAGACGACGACGCTCAATCTCGTCGCCGGCCTCATCCCGATGTCGGGCGGCGACATCTCCATCGGCGACCGCGATCGTCACCGATCTCGATCCCAAGGATCGCGACATCGCCATGGTGTTCCAGAACTACGCGCTCTATCCGCAGAAGTCGGTCTACAAGAACCTCGCCTTCCCGCTGCAGATGCGGAAGCTGCCCAAGGACGAGATCGACCGGCGCGTGCAGGCCGCGGCCAAGACGCTCGACATCACCCACCTGCTCGAGCGCAAGCCGCGCGAGCTCTCGGGCGGCCAGCAGCAGCGCGTCGCGCTCGGCCGCGCGCTGGTGCGCGAGCCGCGCGCCTTCCTGATGGACGAGCCGCTCTCGAACCTCGACGCCAAGCTGCGCGTGCAGATGCGCTCCGAGATCAAGCGCTTCCACCAGGATCTCAACGCCACCATCATCTACGTGACGCACGACCAGCTCGAGGCCGTCACCATGGCCGACAAGATGGCGGTGATGAACGGCGGCTTCCTGCAGCAGTACGACACGCCCGCCAACGTCTTCGCCAATCCGGTGAACATGTTCGTCGCCAGCTTCGTCGGCTCGCCGGCGATGAGCCTCATTCCGCTCGACCGCGGTGACGCACGGCACCGACGTGGCGCTGTCGAGCCCGGAAGGGCTGGGAGCTGCCGCTCTCTGCCGCCAACGGCCGGAAGGCGCTCGCCGCCAAGTCGAACAAGGTGGTGCTCGGCGGCCGGCACTCGACCATCAAGGTGCACAAGTCGGCGGTGCCGGGCTCGGTGCCGGGCAAGGTCTACACGGTCGAGCCGACCGGCGACGTGACCTTCGCCCAGGTGTTCGTCTCGGGCGCCGTGGTCAACGTCAGCGTCGGCCCGACCTTCGAGCTCGCGCCCGACGAGCCGGTGTTCCTCGAGTTCGACCAGGACCGCATGCACCTGTTCGACGGCGAAACCGAAATGGCGCTGAAGCCGGCGGAGTGATGCTTCCGCGAGCTCGCCTCAGGGCCGGAAGGCCCCCTCACCCGGCCTTCGGCCGACCTCTCCCCCAAAGGGAGAGGTGTGGTGGGGCGAGATCGAGCAACACCGCCACCTTTCCCTTGGGGGAGAGGTCGCCGCGCAGCGGCGGGTGAGGGGGCCCTCCGGCCAGCAGGCTGACGAGATCACACTCGGGGTCATTCCCGCGAAAGCGGGAAGCTCCGTTCGACGAGGGTTGAGGGAGAAACAGGAATTCCCGACGGGGATGACCTGGTGAGGGGGAACTAACAAGCATGAAGATCAAGGACATCAAGGTCATCGTCGCGTCGCCCGGGGCGCAACTTCGTCACCGTCAAGGTGATCACCGACGAGGGCCTCTACGGCATCGGCGACGGCACGGTGAACGGCCGCGAGCTGTCGGTGGTCTCCTATCTCGAGGACCACGTCATCCCGACGCTCATCGGCAAGGATCCGATGCGCACCGAGGACATCTGGCAATATCTCTACAAGGGCGCCTACTGGCGCCGCGGCCCGATCACCATGGCGGCGATCGGCGCCATCGACATGGCGCTGTGGGACATCAAGGCCAAGGCGGCGAACATGCCGCTCTACGAGCTGCTCGGCGGCCGCTCGCGCGACAAGGTGATGGTCTACAAGCACGTCGGCGGTCTCGACATCAACGAGGTGGTCGAAGGCGTCGTGGCGATGCGCGAGCAGGGTCTCGAGGCCATCCGCGCCCAGGTCTCGATCCCCGGCCTGCCGCCGATCTACGGCACCGGCCCCTCCACCGACCAGTCGGCCGGCGGCATGATCAAGGCGCTGCCGACCGAGGAAGTCTGGGCGACGCACAAATACCTGCCGCTGGTGCCGAAGCTGTTCGAGAAGCTCCGCGACGCGGTCGGCTGGGACGTGCACCTGCTGCACGACGTGCACCACCGCCTGACCCCGATCGAGGCGGCGCGGCTCGGCAAGGACCTCGAGCCCTACCGGCTGTTCTGGCTCGAGGACGCGATCCCGGCCGAGCTGCAGGAAGGCTTCCGCATCATCCGCCAGCACACCACGCAGCCGCTGGCGGTGGGCGAGGTGTTCAACACCATCTTCGATGCGACGACGCTCATCTCCGAGCAGCTGATCGACTATATCCGCGTCACCTCGGTGCATGCCGGCGGCGTCACCGGGCTCAAGAAGATCTTCGACTTCGCCTCGATCTACCACGTGCGCTCGGCCTGCCACGGCCCGATGGACGTGTCGCCCGTCGCCATGGGCTGCAACATCCATGTCGACGTCGCGATCAACAACTTCGGCATCCAGGAGTTCTCGGGCTACACCGAGGCGACGCACGAGATGTTCCCCTGCGCCTGGTCCTACGATCGCGGCTACCTGCAGCCTGGCGAGAAGCCCGGCCACGGCGTCGACATCGACGAGAAGGTCGCCGAGAAATATCCCTACAAGCCCGCCTACCTGCCGGTCGCCCGGCTCGAGGACGGCACGCTGACGAGCTGGTAAGGGGGCTCCAAATGAAGATCACGGCGATCAAGCCCTTCCCGGTCTGGGTCGGGCATCGCAACCAGCTGATCGTCAAGATCGAGACCGACGAAGGCATCTTCGGCTGGGGCGAGAGCGGCCTGTCGCGGCCGCGAGAAGGCGGTGGTCGGCGCCATCGAGCACTATGCGCGAGTTCCTCATCGGCCAGGACCCGATGCAGATCGGCCGCATCTGGCAGGAGCTCTACCGCAGCCAGTATTTCGAGGGCGGGCGCGTCCTGACGGCGGCGCACTCCGCCATCGACATCGCGCTGCACGACATCAAGGGCAAGGCGCTGGGCGTGCCGGTCTACGAGCTGCTCGGCGGCAAGCAGCGCGACCGTCATCCCGACCTTCGCCTCGACCGGCGTCGAGCCGACGGCGAGGAGACGATCGAACGCGGCCGCGCGAACTGATCGCAGCGCAGGCTGGTCCGACCATCCGCTTCTTCCCCGCCGGCCAGAGACAGCCCGGGCAACATCTTCGAGCCGCGCGAGTCGATCGGCAGCGACCGCGAAGTTCCTGATCAAGGCGCGCGAGGCGCTGGGCGAGGACGTCGTGCTCGGCATCGACTACCACCATCGCCTGTCGCGTCGCCGAGGCCGCGAGCTTCTGCCAGAAGATGCCCGTCGGGCACGCTCGATTTCCTCGAGGAGCCGATCCGCGACGAGACGCCGGAGGCCTACGAGGCGCTGCGCACGCTGACCGACGTGCCCTTCGCCATCGGCGAGGAGTTCTGCCAGCAAGTGGCAGTTCCTGCCCTACATCGAGCGCGGCATCCACCAGTTCAACCGGCTCGACCTCTGCAATGTCGGCGGCTTCACCGAGGCGATGAAGGTCGCCGGCTGGAGCGAGGCGCACTATGTCGACCTGATGCCGCACAATCCGCTCGGGCCGATCTGCACGGCGGCGACCATCCACTTCTCGGCCGCGGTCCCGAACTTCTTCGCTGGCTCGAGACCCGCGCCAACGCCACCGACCTCTACGCCGGACTTCGACAACGCCGACTCTTTCCCGCAGCAGCCGCGGCTCGACGGCGCCGTCTATCCGGTGCCGCGACGCTGCCCGGGCTCGGCGTCGAGGTCAACGAAGCCAAGCTCACCAGGCGAGAGCTTCCGCTTCTGGGAAGCACCGCACCTGACGCGCCGCGACGGCTCGGTCACCAACTGGTAAACCCATTTCAATCGGAGGAGTATTCATGCGCACGCATCCACACCCCGATTCCCGAGTTCAAGCGGCCGTCCAAGGACCTGATCGATGCGCTGAGGGACATCGGCGCCGCCACCGTTGCCGGCACGCTCGGCCATATGGGCTTCCGCAACCCGCACATGGTCGGCCCGGTGACGCAGAACCCCGGCAAGTCGATCGTCGGCGCCGGCGCTGACCCTGCAGTTCCTGCCGCAGCGGCCGGACCTCTTCAGCGAGGGCGAGTATGCCGACCCGGAGACGCAGCTCCACCGCCACGTGCTCTACCAGTCGCAGGAAGGCGACGTGGTCGTCGTCGATGCGCGCGGCGACATGAGCTCGGGCGTCTTCGGCGACATGATGTCGACCTATTTCAAGGGCCGCGGCGGCGCCGGCATCGTCATCGACGGCGTGCATGCGCGACCGTCCCAACGTCGAAAAGCTCGACCTCGCCACTCTGGCTGCGCGGCTGGACGCCCGAACTACCATGTGCAGATCCGCATCTATCCCGAACGCCGTCAACGTTCCGATCTGCCTGCGGCGGCGTCACGGTCATCCCGGGCGACATCATCATGGCCGACGACGACGGCGTGGTGGTGCTGCCGCAGTCGATGGCCGAGAAGGTGATCGAGGACAGCCAAGAAGCATGCCGAGTGGGAAGTGTTTTCGCGCGAGAAGCTCATGGTGGGCGCTGACCTCCGCCGCTACTACCCGCTGCATCCGGATGCCGAAGACGAATACCAGGCCTGGCGCAAGGCCAAGGGCCTTCCCCCGAGCCCCAGCCGCTAAGGCGGGCTGCATCGGAAAACGTCAAGGGCGCCCACGAGGCGCCCTTTTCTTTTTGCTTTCGATCGGCGTTCCCCACAAGCCCGGTGTCCCGGGTGGGGTGGATAAGGGCCCACCACTGCTAACCTGGTGCCCCCACCCCAACCTTGCCCCGCGCCCCCAATCCGGGGCAGGATATACCACCGGCGTTGGCGCCGGAGAGGGGCCACAGATGCGGGAGGAATTCGATCACATCGTGATCGGCGGCGGAGCCTCGGGCTGCGTCGCGGCGGCGCGGCTGGTGACCGATGGCGACCGCCGCGTGCTGCTGCTCGAGGCGGGCTACTCCCACCACCACCCGCTGCTCGACATGCCGCCCGGCATCTTCAAGCTGATCGAACGGCCGCAAGTACATGACCTACCATCACACCGTGCCGCAGGAGCATCTGGACGGCCGCGTGCACGACGTGCCGCAGGGCAACGTGCTGGGCGGCGGCACCTCGGTGAATGCGCAGGTCTACATGCGCGGCCGCCCGTCCGACTACGACGAGTGGGACGCAGATCCTGCGCGGCAACAATGACGGCGCGCCCTGGGACTGGGCGACGGTGCTGCGCCACTTCCAGCGCATCGAGGGCAACGACCGCCTCAGCAACGAGCTACCACGGCAATGACGGGCCGCTGCTGGTCTCCGACCCCGGCCATATCGACGACGTGTCGCGCTGGTTCGTGCAGAGCGTGCAGGCGATGGGCGAGCCCTACACCACCGACTTCAACGGCCCGGCGCAGCGCGGCGTCGGCTTCTACCAGTTCATGAACCGGCGCGGGCAAACGCCGCAGCGCCGCCTATGCCTTCATCGAGCCGCTGAAGGACGACCCGCGCCTCACCGTGCGGCTGCAGCGCGCGCGGTGCAGCGGATCAATCATCGAGAACGGCCGCGCGGTCGGCGTCACCTATCGCGACGCCACGGGCGCGGAGCACACGGCCCATTCGACGAGCGACATCATCCTCAGCGCCGGCGCGCTGATCACCCCGAAACTGCTGATGCTTTCGGGCCTCGGGCCGGCCGAGCACCTCGGCCAGCACGGCATCGACGTCAAGGTCGACCTGCCGGGCGTCGGCCGCAACCTGATCGACCATCCCGAGGTGCCGGTGATCTCCGTCGCCAATGGCCCCTACGGCTACTTCAGGCAGGGCGTCGGCTGGCGGATGCTGCAAGCAACGGCCTCCACTTCAAGCTCTTCGGCAACGGCCCGATCCTCTCGGTCGGCGTTCGAGGCCGGCGCCTTCGTCAACCCGATCGACCGCGACGCGCCGCCCTCGATCCAGGCCTTCTGCGTGCCGATCGTCTATCTCGACCGCGACCTGCGCAAGGTGTTCGAGGACACCTACGGCGTCACCATCACCACCGTGCTGGTGAAGCCGAAGTCGCGCGGCTACGTCGAGCTGCGCTCGGCCGATCCCGCCGACATGCCGCTGGTCTCGCCGCACCTGCTCAAGGACCCCGACGACATGCAGATCGATGGTCGCCGGCCAGCGCTTCTTCCGCGAGGTGCTGCTGACCGGCCCGCTCGGCAAGCGGATCGAGAAGGTGATCGCGCCCGCCGGGCCGGACCTCGAGCGACGAGGCGATGGCCGACCATTGCCGCCGCTTCGTCAAGACCAACTACCACCCGGCCGAGCACCGCCAGGATGGGCGCCGACGGCGACCGCATGGCGGTGCTCGATGCCCGGCTGCGGGTGCGCGGCGTCGAGAACCTGCGCGTCTGCCGACATGTCGGCGGTGCCCAACATCAATGCCGGCAACACCACCGCGCCCGCCATGATGCTGGGCGACCGCTGCGCCGATTTCGTGCTCGGGCTCGACCAGCCGCGGGCCGCCACCCGTCACGCAGCAGAGGGAGCACGGCTATGATCATGGATCGCTTTCGCCTCGATGGGAAAGTGGCGCTGGTGACCGGCGCGACGCGCGGCATCGGCCTCGCCATCGTCGAGGCCTTCACCGAGGCCGGCGCGCACGTGATCCTGTCCTCCAAGGTGCCGAAGCCCGAGGTGGTGCAGCGCTTCAAGGACGCCGGCCGCAAGGTCGACTACATCCAGGGCGACGTGCAGGACCCGGAGGTGCCGGCCCGGCTGGTGCAGGGAGGCGGTACAGCTCGGCGGCGGTCGGCTCGACATCCTCGTCAACAATGCCGGCGTCGCCCAGCACGGCGAGACCCACTCCTTCCCCGCCGAGCAGTACCGCCGGCTGATGGACATCAACCTCGACAGTGTGTTCCGCGCCTGCCAGGCGGCGCTCGAGCCGATGCGCCGGCAGAAGAGCGGCGTCATCCTCAACATCGGCTCGATCTCGGGGCTGGTCTCCAACATCCCGCAGGCGCAGGCGGCCTACAACGCCAGCAAGGCCGCCGTGCACATGCTGACCCGCTCGATCGCCTCCGACTATGCCGAGGACGGTATCCGCGTGAACGCCATCGCGCCTGGCTACATCACCACCGACATGACCACCGGCGGCCTCGCCGACCCGGTCTGGGGCCCGGTGTGGCGCGACATGACCCCGATGAAGCGCCCGGGCTCCCCCGAGGACATCGGCGCCGCGGCGCTGTACCTGTGTTCGCCGGCCGCCGCGTACGTGACGGGCGAGGTGCTGGTGGTGGATGGGGGGTATACGATCAGGTAGTTTGAAGCAGCGGCGCCAGCCCGGTGAACAGGCCCACAAGCTGGGTCAGCCTGCCCACCATACCGGTAAGCCCATCGATCTTTTTCGTCAGGGTCCGGATGCGGACCTCATCCTGAGCCTGTCGAAGGACGAGGTCCGGCCACCATCCATGCCTGTTGCCGCCCCCTCCACCGCCTCCGGCAGTCCCCCTCCCCCGTATAGGGGGAGGATCATCGGCGGCGCCACCGCATATCCTCCCCCGCGTGGCGGGGGAGGGGGACCACCCGAAGGGTGGTGGAGGGGGCGGCCCCACACTCCGGCGGTCGGTTTTCCCGCTGGCATCCCCGTCACGGCTGGCGCAATCTCGCGGGGCGGAGGACCCCGAATGGACGGCAGCCGGACGACGATGGACCGGGTCGCGATGATCGAGACGCTGACGCAGAAGGCGCTGTGGCTCTCCAACTGGATGATCCACCACGCCAACCACCTCCGCCCCAACCCGGATGGGGTGAAGGTCGGCGGCCACCAGGCCTCCTCGGCGTCGATGACGGCGATCCTGGCGGCGCTCTATTTCGGCGTGCTGAAGCCGGAGGACCGGGTGGCGGTGAAGCCGCATGCCGCGCCGGTCTTCCACGCCATCCAGTATCTGTTCGGCAAGCAGAGCCTCGACAAGCTCGAGGCGTTCCGCGGCTATGGCGGCGCGCAGTCCTATCCGTCGCGCACCAAGGACACCGACGACGTCGACATCTCCACCGGCTCGGTCGGCCTCGGCGTCGCCTTCACCGCCTTCGCCTCGATGATCCAGGACTATGTGCGCGCCAAACCCTGGGCCGGAAGGACCGGCCGGAAGGCCGCATGATCGCGCTGGTCGGCGATGCCGAGCTCGACGAGGGCAACGTCTACGAATGCCTGCTCGAGGGCTGGAAGCACGGCCTGCGCAACACCTGGTGGGTCATCGACTACAACCGCCAGAGCCTCGACGGCGTGGTGCGCGAGGGCCTCTACGACCGCATCGAGGCGATCTTCACGCGCCTTCGACTGGAACGTCGTGACGCTGAAATATGGCGCGCTGCAGCGCCGCGCCTTCGCCGAGCCGGGCGGCGAGCGGCTGCGCGCACTGGATCGACGCCTGCCCCAACGACCTCTATTCGGCGCTGATGTTCCGCGGCGGCGCCGCCTGGCGCGAGCGGCTCGAGGACGAGATCGGCGACCAGGGGCCGGTGAGCGCCCTGCTCGGAACGCCGCAGCGATGCCGAGCTGGCCGAACTGATGGCCAATCTCGGCGGCCACTGCATCGAAACGCCTGCTCGAGCAGTTCGAGAGCCAGGCCGGAGACGACCGGCCGACGGTCTTCATCGCCTATACGGTCAAGGGCTGGGGCACGCCGCTGGCCGGCCACAAGGACAACCATGCCGGCCAGATGACCGGGCGCAGATCGAGAGCCTGCAGGGAGGCGATGAAGGTCCGCGACGGGCACGAGTGGGAGCAGGTTCGAGGGCCTCGCCGCGAGCCCCGCCGACCTGCAGCACTTCCTCGACAAGGTGCCGTTCAACACCAAACAGAGCCGGCGCCTCACCTCGCCCGCGGTCGCGACCATCGGCCCGCAGTTCGCTCGGCACCGGCGCGACCTCGACGCAGACCGCGTTCGGCAAGATCCTCGACGCCATCGCCAAGACCGACAGCGAGCTGGCGCAGCGCATCGTCACCACCTCGCCGGACGTCACGGTCTCGACCAATCTCGGCACCTGGGTCAACCGGCGCCACCTCTTCGCCAACCAGCGAGATGGCGGACGTGTTCCAGAAGCGAGGCGCATCCCGAGCGCGCAGAAATGGCAGTTCTCGCCCGAGGGCCAGCACATCGAGCTCGGCATCGCCGAGATGAACCTGTTCCTGCTGCTCGGCGCCGCGGGCCTCAGCCACTCGCTGTTCGGCGAGCGGCTGCTGCCGATCGGCACGCTCTACGACCCGTTCATCTCGCGCGGCCTCGATGCGCTGAACTATGCCTGCTACCAGGACGCGCGGTTCCTGCTCGTCGCCACCCCCTCGGGCGTGTCGCTGGCCGGCGAAGGCGGCGCGCACCAGTCGATCGCGACGCCGCTGATCGGCATGGCGCAGGACGGGCTCGCCGCGTTCGAGCCGGCCTTTGCCGACGAGCTCTCGGTGATCATGGACTGGGCCTTCGACTACATGCAGCGCGACGGCGAGGCGCGAGCCGATCTCGCCGACTGGCCGCGCGACGTCTCCGGCGGCTCGGTCTATCTGCGGCTCTCGACCCGCAGCATCGAGCAGGTGCCGCGCCGCATGGACCGGCGCCTCGCCGACGACATCATCCGCGGCGGCTACTGGCTGAAGCCGCCGACGCCGGAATGCGAGGTGGTGATCGCCTACCAGGGCGTGCTCGCGAGCGAAGCGATCGCCGCGGCCGGCGCGCTCGGCGGCGACCGGCGCAATGTCGCGGTGCTCGCCGTCACCTCCGCCGACCGGCTGAATGCCGGCTGGCATGCGCGCGCAGCGCGGCCGCCGCCACGGCGACCCCGGCGCCACCTGCCATGTCGAGACCCTGCTCGCCGAAGTGCCGCGCCATGCCGGTCTCGTGACGCGATCGACGGCCATCCGGCGACGCTCGGCTGGCTCGGCAGCGTTCACGGCCACCGCGCCATCACGCTCGGGGTCGAGCATTTCGGCCAGACCGGCAGCGTCAGCGACCTCTACCGGCACTTCGGCATCGACGCCCAGGCCATCGTCACCGCCCTGCGAGAGCCCTCGCGCGGCCGCTCACGGTCGATAGCAATCAACGCGTCGATTTGGCGGGTCCAGCTTGTCAAGCCGAGGCCAGTTTGTCAGACATATGTCATATAGCTGTCCGTACGCGTGGGAGCGAGGCGGCTGTTGGCGATCGAGGGGGGCGCTCCGCGATATTGCCGAAGGATGTGGGCAAGGGCACCGGCGGGGCGATCCATCCGGTGTTGAGCCGCACAGGAACGACCAAGAAACGGCTCTGAACAAGGAGGGAGCTCATGAACGCACTGCTGAAGTTTGTCGGTGCCATCGCGCTGGCTGCGGGTCTGACCGCAGCCCCCGCGCTGGCGCAGACAAAGCTCACGGTGCCCGGCGGTTCGACCACCGGCACCTACATGGACTACATGAAGACGGTCTACGCGCGCGCATCGGGCTCCGAGCTCCTGCAGGTGCCGCTCACCAGCTTCGACAACGAGTACAAGCTGACGCCGATGGCGCGCCGAGAGCTGGACCCAGTCGGCCGACGGGCTGACCTGGACCTTCAAGCTGCGCGACGGCCTGGTGTGGAGCGACGGCGAGCCGCTGACCGCCGAGGACTATGTCTTCGCGCTGCAGCACGCCGCCACCAGCGGCTACGATTTCGCCTGGTACTGGGATTTCGCCGGCGGCATCAAGGGCTGGAAGGAAGTGACCGAAGGCAAGGCCGACGTCTCGACCCTCGGCCTCAAGGCCGTCGACGACAAGACGATCGAAGTCACCACCGACGCGCCCAAGCCCTACCTGCCCGAGCGTCGTCTCAGCCTCTGGTACCCGGTGCCCAAGCACTCAGTCGACAAGTTCGGCGACGACTGGGCGACTCAATGTCGACAACGTCGTCTCCTCCGGCCCGTTCATGCTCAAGAGCTGGGAGAAGTCGAACAACACCGTCGACCTGGTCAAGAACCCGACCTACACCGGCCCGTGGCCGGCGCAGATCGACGAGCTGACCATCGATCCCACGCTCGGCGCTGCCGGAAGTCGGCATGCCCGGCCTTCCTCGCCGGCGACGCCGACTTCACCTACCTCAACACCGGCCAGGTCCCGGTGGTGAAGCAGCGCTTCCCCGACGCGATCCGCACGAACGCGGTGTTCGCGACCTCTACATCTGCGTTCGACCTCGAGCAAGGCGCCGTTCGACAATGTCGACGTCCGCCGCGCCTTCTACTACGCCGTCAACCGCGACGAGCTGACCTCGACGGTGCTCAAGGACATCGCCATCCCGGCCGAACTCGATCCTGCGCGCCGGGCTATCCCGGCTACAGCGAGAAGATCGCCGCCGAGGCCGTGTTCGATCCCGCAGAAGGCCAAGGACCTCATGGCCAAGGCCGGCTATCCCGAACGGCAAAGGCTTCCCGCAGATCGAGATCTGGTATCCGCGAGGAAGGTGGCTATAACGGCGCCATCCTGCCGCCGATGGCCCAGTACCTGCAGGCCCAGTTCAAGGACATCCTCGGGATCACCATGAACATCAAGGTCATGCCGGGCAAGGACTGGATGGAAGGCATGCTGGCGCGCAAGAACAACATCTATCCTCGCGCCCTACGAGTACGACTATCTCGATCCGTCGAACTTCTACGGCATCTTCTACAACGGCGGCCGTCACAGCTACCACGTGCCGGAATACGACAAGCTCGTCGCCGAAGCCGACGCCGAACCCGATCTGGGACGAGCGCGCTGAAGCTCTACGCCCAGGCCGAGCAGGTGATGATCGACCAGGGCCTGATCGTGCCGCTGGTGCACCCGATCACCATGGCCGCGGTCAGCGACAAGCTCACGGGCGCGGCGTCACGCCCGAACTCGCAAGGGCTTCACCCCGCTCGATCGTCTCGGCAACTTACCTCTACACGCACATCACGGCGAAGCAGTAGTCTCGATCCGCGCGCTTCCCGGCCCGTGCCGGGAAGCGCCCTCTCGAAGGGCACTCCGATGCCGCTCGTCGACATCAAGGACCTGCAAGGTCAGCTTCAGCCAGCATGGCGGCACCGTCGCAGGCCGTGCGCGGCGTCAGCCTTCAGCGTCAACGAGGGCGAAAGCCTCGGCATCGTCGGCGAATCCGGCTCCGGCAAGTCGGTGACCTGCATGGCGCTGCTGCGCCTGCTGCCGCGACCACCGCCAAGGTCACCGCCGACAGCCATGGTGCTCGACGGCGTCGACGTGCTCGCCGCCGACAAGCGCCAGACTCTCGCGCGCTGCGCGGCCGCGTCCGCCGCGATGATCTTCCAGGACCCGATGACCGCGTTCGACCCGGTCTTCACCATCGGCCACCAGATCGCCGAGACCATCCGCACCCACCGCAAGGTCTCCAAGCGCGACGCGCTGGCCGAGGCCGAGCAGCTGCTGCGCCGCGTCGAGATCAAGAACGCCGACGACGTGCTCCGCTACTATCCGCACCAGCTCTCCGGCGGCATGCTGCAGCGCGCGATGATCGCCATGGCGCTCTCCTGCCGGCCCAAGGTGCTGATCGCCGACGAGCCGACCACCGCGCTCGACGTCACCATCCAGGCGCAGATCCTGCAGCTCATCAAGAACATCCAGGCCGAGTTCGGCATGGCGCCTGATCATGATCACCCACGACCTCGGCGTCATCGCCGAGACGGTCGACCGCGTCGTCGTCATGTATGGCGGCGAGGTGATGGAGGAAGGCCCGGTCGCAGCAGATCTTCGATGCGCCCCAGCACAGCTACACCCAGTCGCTGCTGCGCGAGCCTCAATGCCGGCGATCCGAGCCCGCCGAGCCGGCCGCGACCGAGCCGTCGCCCCGGCGCTGGAGCTGCGCGAGCCTCTCCAAGGTCTATCCGCTGCGCCGCCAGCGGCCGCATCTTCGCGCACCTACGGCGATTTCCACGCCGTGCGCGGCGTCAACCTCGTCGCTGCCGCGCAACCAGATCGTCGGCGCTGGTCGGCGAGTCCGGCTCGGGCAAGACCACGACCGGCATGATGGCGCATGCGCCTGCATCGAGCCGAGCAGCGGGCAGATCCTCGTCGACGGCACCGACATCACGCAAGCTCGACCGCGCCGCGCTGAAGCCCTTCCGCCGCCACATGCAGGTGGTGTTCCAGGACAGCTATTCGGCGCTCGACCCGATGATGACGCTGAGCCAGATCATCGCCGAGCCGCTGCACATCCACGGCATCGGCACGCCCGCGCGAGCAGACCGAGCAGGCGCTCGACTGGCTCGAGAAGGTCGGCCTCGACCGCAGCTTCGGCCAGCGCTATCCGCACGAACTGTCGGGCGGCCAGCGCCAGCGCGTCGCGATCGCCCGCGCCCTGATCCTCGGCCCCTCGGTGCTGGTGGCCGACGAGCCGACCTCGGCGCTCGACGTCTCGGTCAAGGCGCAGATCATCGACCTGCTGCAAGCAGCTGCAGGCCGAGATGGGCCTCTCGATGCTGTTCATCAGCCACGACCTTCAGCGTCGTGCGCTCGCTGACCGACAGCGGTGGTGGTGATGTATCGCGGCCGCGTCGTCGAGCAGGCGCCGACCGACCGCATCTTCGCCACCCGCAGCATCCCTATACGCGGGCGCTGCTCGACGCGATCCCGGCGACCAACCCGCGCGCACGGCGCCAGCGCACCTTCCTGACGGCCGCCGAGATCGAGGCCGCGCACCCCGCGCCTCGCCGCCGCCTCGACTCGCCGGCCACGCGACGCCTGCCGACACGCCGCAACTCGTCGCCATCGCCCCCGGCCACCTCGTCGAAGCGATCGTGACGCACTGAGGGAGCCGCGCGATGATCGCTCTTCATCCTCCGCCGCCTGCTCTCGATCGCGGTCACCTTCTTCGTCGTCTCGGTCATCATCTTCCTGATGATGCACTCCATCCCCGGCGGGCCGTTCGACGGCAACGACATGCCGCGTCTCCGACAGCGGTGCGCGCCAAGCTGATGGCCCAGCTCGGCCTCGATCAGCCGCTCTGGGTGCAGTACTTCAACTACATGTGGGGCGTGCTGCACTTCGATTTCGGCGTGCCCTACCAGAGCCCCGGCGAGACGGTGATCGAGCCTGCTCGCCCATGCCTGGCTGCCGAGCCTCGTCCTCGGCGGGCTCGGCGTGCTCATCGGCGCGCCGCTCGGCATCCTGCTCGGCATGGCGGCGGCGCTCCGCCGCAACAGCTGGATCGACTATCTCGCCTCGACCCTCGCGACGCTCGGGCTCACCATCCCGGTCTTCGTCATCTCGATGCTGCTGATCCTGGTCTTCGCCGTCTGGCTCAACTGGCTGCCGGCCAGCGGCTGGGGCAAGCCCGAGCGCTGGATCCTGCCGATCATCGCCTATGCCGCCGATCCCGCTCGCGACCTATGCCCGCTACACCCGCTCGGCCATGCTCGACACGCTCAACAGGCCGTTCGTCACGGTGCTGCGCGCCAAGGGGCTGAGCGAGCGGCGGATCATCTTCCAGCACGTGCTGCGCAACTCGGCCATCCCGATGGTCACGGTGTTCCTGCCGATGTTCATCGGCACCGCCACCGGCTCGATCTTCGTCGAGGCCATGTTCCGCGTGCCGGGCCTCGGCGCCTACTTCGTCTCCTCCATCGAGAACCGCGACTATCCGCTCGAAATGGCGCTGATGCTGATGATCACCGTCGTGTATCTGCATCGCCTACCTGATCTCCGACATCGTCTATGCCTGGCTCAATCCGCGCATCCGCGTCGGGGAGCGCGCGCGATGAGCACCGGCATCGAAACCGTCGCCGACTCGCCGCGCCGCCGGCCGACACGGCAGCGCAGCCCGCTCTATTTCGCCTGGCGCCGCTTCGCCGCCAACAAGG
Organism: uncultured Alphaproteobacteria bacterium; assembly: GCA_963708965.1. Lineage (GTDB taxonomy): Bacteria > Pseudomonadota > Alphaproteobacteria > Rhizobiales > Devosiaceae > Devosia_A. The sequence continues at coordinate 399,069 of CAVPUP010000010.1, forward strand.
CCGCGGTGGTCGGCGGCATCGTGCTGCTGATCCTCATCCTGATGGCGATCTTCGCGCCGCTCATCACCAAGACCGGCCCGGACGCCCAGGCCTTCCTGACCCAGTCGCTCGCCTTCCCGTCGGCCGAGCTCTGGTTCGGCGTCGACGACCTCGGCCGCGACTTCTTCACCCGCATCGTCTACGGCGCCCGCGTCTCGCTCGACCATCGGCTTTTCGGCGGCCGCTCTTCAGCCTGGTCATCGGCATCCCGCTCGGCGCGCTCGCCGGCTATTTCGGCGGCAAGATCGACTGGTTCATCATGCGCATCATCGAGCTGTTCTCGGTGGTGCCGCCGCTGCTCGCCGCGCATGCTGCTGGGCGCGCTGACCGCGCGGCGGCTTCTGCACCATCATCGCTCATCGCGGCGCTGTTCGGCTGGGTGCAGGTGTGCCTGCTGGTCCGGGCGCAGGTGAAGTCCTTCCGCGAGAAGGAGTTCGTCCGCGCCGCGCAGGCGCTCGGCGCCTCGCCCTGGTACATCATCCGGCGCCACCTGATCCCCAACTCGATCTCGCCGATCATCGTCGGCTTCGTGCTCGCCATTCCGCTCGCCATGATGCTCGAGGCCAGCCTCAGCTTCCTCGGCATCGGCGTGCCGCCGCCGACCCCGAGCTGGGGCCAGATGATCAACGTCGGCATGAATTTCATGTTCTTCTACTGGCACATGGCCGTCTTCCCGACCGCCGCCCTCGCCATCACCGTGCTCGCGACCACGCTGTTCGGCGACGGCCTGCGCGATGCTCTCGATCCAACCCTGAAAGGGCGCTGACTTGTCCGCCAATCTCGCCCGGCACTTCCTCATCCGCGAGGATGTGGTCTTCCTCAACCACGGCTCGTTCGGCGCCTGTCCGCGCCCGGTCTTCGAGACCTACCAGCGCTGGCAGCTCGAGCTGGAGCGCCAGCCGGTGGAGTTCCTCGGCCGCGCGCCTCACCGAGCTGATGCGGGTGCCGCGCGTGGCGCTCGCCGCCGAGCTCGGCACCACGCTCGGAGAACATCGTCGGCGTGATCAACGCCACCGCCGGCCTCAACATCGTCGCCCAGTCGCTCGACCTCAAGGCAGGCGACGAGATCCTCACCACCGACCACGAATATTCGGCGCTGGAGAAGACCTGGGCCTATGTCTGCCGCGGCGCACCGGCGCCGAAGATCGTCATGGTCAAGGTGCCGATGCCGCTGGTCGACCGAGGCGGCAGTTCACCGACGCCATCCTCGCCGGCATGACCGAGCGCACGAAGGTGCTGTTCCTCAGCCACATCACCTCGCCCACCGCGCTGGTCTTCCCGATCGAGCGCTCGATCGCCGAGGCGCGGAAGCGCGGCATCTGGACGCGTCATCGACGGCGCCCACACGCCCGGCCACATCCCGCTCGACCTCGACGCGCTCGGCGCCGATTTCTACTCGGGCAATTGCCACAAGTGGCTGATGACGCCCAAGGGCTCGGCCTTCCTCTATGCCCGGCCGGAGCTGCAGGGCCTGCTCAACCCGCTGGTGATCAGCCACGGCTGGACCGCGGAGTCCAAGGAGCCCGGCGCCAAGGGCGCCTTCGGCAACTCGCCCTTCATCGACGAGATCGAGATGCAGGGCACCCGCGACCCCTCCGCCTGGCTCTCCGTGCCCGCCGCCATCGCCTTCCGCAAGCGAGCACGACTGGACCGAGCGTGCAGCGCCATTGCCACGCCCTGGCGCAGGAGACGGCCCGCCGCCTCGGCGAGCTCACCGGGCCTCGCCGCCGCTCAGCTCGCCCGAGTTCTGCGGCCCCGCAGATGGTCGCCATGCCGATCCCCGAATGCGATCCGGCCGAGATCCACAAGCTGCTGATGGAGCGCTACAGCATCGAGATTCCGGTGTTCAAGTGGCAGGACCACTGCATCGCCCGCGTCTCGGTGCAGGGCTACAACTCGCAGGCCGCAGATGGATGTGCTGATCGACGCCCTCAGCGAGCTGCTGGAGCTCGACAGGCGGAGCCGGTGCGGCAGCACGGCTGACAAATGAGCCTGAAGCTAGTGATGTGTGAGGACGGCCGGCCGTGAGGACAGGACGTGAGCCAGGCGCTCGACTATCTCGAGCCGCTGGAGAACGCGGACGCGCGGCGTCGCCGTGCTGGACGCGCTCGCCGACATGATCGAGCGCGCCGGGCTCGAGCATCGGCGACCAGCTGCCGCCCGAGGTCTCGCTCGCGGCGACGCTCGGCGTCGGCCGCTCGACCATCCGCGAGGCGCTGAACCGCTGGGAAGGGCTCGGCATCATCAAGCGCCGCCGCGGCGACGGCACCTACCTCTCCGCCCGCGTCCAGACCTCGCGCGGCCTGGTCCCGACCATGATCCGGCTCGAGGGCGAGGCGCTGCTGCGCCTGCTCGAGGTGCGGCGGGCGCTGGAGAACGACGTGGTGCGGCGGCCACGCATCAACGCCAGCCCCGAGCAGCGGGCCGAGATCAAGCGGCTCTGCGAAGTGCTGCTGGTCGAGGTCGATGCCGGCCGCCCCTGGCGCACGGCCGACCACGCCTTCCACGGCGCCATCTACGATGCGTCCGGCAACCCGATGTTCGGCCAGATCCTGCTACAAGCTCGACCAGGCGCTCGAGCGCTCCGCCGAGTCGCCCTTCGGCCGCGACGAGTTCGGCCTCGCCTCCTTCCCCCCGCACCGCGACCTCGCCGACGCCATCCTCGCCGCCGAACCCGAGGCTGCGGTCAAGGCGATCAACCACATCCTCGACATCGTGGTGGAGGAGATCACCGGGATCATCACGGCGGAGCTTTAGGGGCCGGACCTCGTCCCTTGTGACTTCGGCTGCCGGGGCGTTTCACCATTGGACTGAAACAGCCTGGCCACCACCCTCTCCGTCATTGCCCGCTTCATGCGGGCAACCCATGCCAAAGGCTGGGTCCCCCGAACAATTCGGGCGATGACGACGGAGAGTTAGGTTTGAAACCCTAGAAGTGAAAACTCACCCCGGCGTTTACCGCGTGGGTGACAAGCCTCGTCTCGAGCCGCGCGCCAGCTGTCGATGGCGACGTCCACCCACGAGTAGTTGCCCTTGTACTCTGCGAACACCGACCAGTTCTCGTTGAACCGGTACTCGAGGCCCAACTGCGCCTGGATTGCCGGACCGCCATACTGGTACCCGAACGTCTCGCCGCTTTCGCGCTGCACTTCCACATGCGGGATGGTGATGCCGACGCCGGCGCCGACATAAGGCCGGAGCGCGCTCTCGGGCCAGAACTTGTAGAGCGCGTTGACGGTCAGGAGGTTGAGCCCGTCGGTGAACTCGAGCACCGAATAGTCCGAGGTCGAGAGCGTCGCGCCGTCGGCATAGACCTTGGCATGGGCGAAGTCGATCGAGAGACCAGTGTTCGGCAGGCCGATATCGTCGAGCCACCAGGTGCCGCGGATACCGTAGTAGACCGGGAACTGGAACGGGTTGCCCTCCCAGCCGGCGGTGAAGCTGTCGCCGTCCGTGGTCGTGACGCCGCTGTGCGAAGCGCCCTGGTAGCCACCATAGGCGGATATCTGAAATTGCTGTCCGAAGGCCGTGCTCGCGCACAGCGTCGCCACGCCCAGCGTCGCCAGCCAGACCGAACTGTTTGAAATCATTTGAAGTAAGCCCCCGCGTACGAAAGCGTACTTTCGTTACTCGAAGGCTGGAGTCAATATGGACGCTGCTTCAGGCGATCCGCCCGAACCAGTAGACCGACAGCCCCGCCGCGGTCAGCGCGAGCAGCGCGCCGATGCCGGCGAAGATGAAGGCGATCTCGGTGAGCTTCTTCTCGCTGATCAGCTTGGTCGAGAGCGAGTTATAGACCTCCGACAGGTCGTCCGAGGACTTCGCCTCGAAATACTGGCCGTGCGTCAGGTCGGCGATGGTCTGCAGCGTCGCCGCGTCGAGCTGCGCCCGCATCGAGCGGCCGCCGAAATCGACCACGTCGCCCTCGTTCGAGCCGAAGCCCACGGTGAAGACCCGCACGCCGTAGTCGGACGCGATCCGGCCGGCCGCGATCGGGTCGGGACCGACCGTGGTCGCGCCGTCGGTCAGCAGGATCACCACCGCGCTCTGGTACGAGCCCGGCGCCACCGGCTCGTGCTTGGCCTGCGGCGCCTGCGGCGGGCCGTCCGGCGCGCCGAGTGCGCGGCTTTCGTAGTTCCGATCCGGCGACGGCTGGCCCAAAGCCGCCAGGTCGCCGCCATTGTCCTGGAAATCGAACTTCTCGTCCGGGAAGATCGTCTCAAGCGAGGCCAGAATTCCCGCCCCCACCGCGGTCCCGCGGCGCAGGTCGAAATTGTCGATCGCCGAATAGAGCGCCTCGCGATCGAGCGTCGCCGCCTGCACCAGGAGCGCCGCCGAGGCGAAGGCGACGATGCCGATCTGCACGTCGGCGGGCTGGTTGGCGATGAACTTCTTGGCCGCCGCCTGCGACGCGGCGATGCGCGAGGGCTGGATGTCGCGGGCCCGCATCGAGCCGGAGACGTCCATGGCGAGGATCACCGTGGCGCGCGACGAGGCGAGCTTCCACCACCGCGGCCGGCCGCGCCACCGCGATGATCAGCACCGTCAGCGCCAAGAGGAACAGCGCCGGGGGCACATGGCGGCGCCAGCCGGCGCTGCGCCCCAGCGCCTGCCTTCACCAGCGCCAGGTTGGCATAGCGCAGGCCCGGCTTCCGCCGGCGGAGCGCCAGGACATAGAGCAGCGGCCAGCGCCGGCACGAGCAGCAACAGCCACAGCATGTTCATCCAGATGAAGGTCATGGCCTCACCTTCCCTTCCCGCTGCTCATCCTGCCGCCACGCGCGTGCCGGCCGCTCCAGCACGCGCCTCGGCTTTTCGCATTCCGGCAAAGCGCAGCATCGCCTCCACCAGATCGTCCCCGGTCGAAACCTCCAGCACATCGGCGCCGGCGGCCATGAACGAGGCCATCAGCCGCTCCTCGTTCGCCTCGGCCTGCGCGGCGAAGCGCTCGCGGAAGCGCCGGTCGAGCGTGTCGACCACCAGCTGCTCGCCGCTCTCGGCGTCCTCCATGGTGATCAGCCCGATATCGGGCAGCGCCCGCTCCAGCGGATCGACCAGCCGCATCGCCAGCACCTCGTGGCGCTGGCTCAGCATGAACAGCGCCCGCTCCCAGCCCGGGCCGGCCGATGAAATCGGAGATGACGAAGACCAGCGAGCGGCGCCTGATCGTCGCCTGCGAGCGCCTGAAGAAGGCGCCGAGATCGGCCTCGGGCGAGCGCAGCAGCCGCGGGTGCGCGATGATCTTGTCGATCAGGTGCAGCACGTGCCGGCGTCCCGTCCGCGCCGGGATCACGTAGTCGCCGACGCCGTTGAAGAGGATCGCGCCGACGCGGTTGCCCTGCCGGGTCAGGAGCCGGCTCAGCACCGCCGCGAGCTCGAGCAGCACCTGCCGCTTGGTGACCTCGCCCGAGCCGAAATCGACCGACGGGCTGAGGTCGAGCAGCAGCCACGCGGTGACGTCGCGATCCTCGTTGTAGACCCGCACATGCGGGATGCCGGTGCGCGCGGTGACGTTCCAGTCGATGTGCCGCACATCGTCATGCGCCTGGTATTCGCGCAGGTCGGCGAAATCGAGCCCGAAGCCGCGGAACAGCGTGCGGTAGTTGCCCTGCATCACCCCGTCGAGCTTGCGCAGGACCGTCCACTCGAGCCGCCCCAGCAGCTCCTCAGCTTGCCGCGGCGACCTTGACATGGGCTTCCAGCAGTTTCTCGGGGGCGGGAACGGCGCGCAGCACGCTCTCGATGATGTCATCGGCGCTGATCGATTCCGACAGCGCCTCGTAGCTGAGCACCAGCCGGTGCCGCAGCACGTCGGGGATGATGTCGACCACGTCCTCGGGCAGCACGTAGTCGCGCCCGCGGAGGAAGGCGAGCGCCCGGCCCGCCTCGATCATGTTGATCGAGGCGCGCGGGCTCGCGCCATAGGTGATGAAGCGGCCGTGGTCCTTGAGCCCGAACTGCTCCGGCCGGCGCGTCGCCGACACCACCTTCACCGCGAACTGGATGAGGCTCGGATCGACGAACAGCGCCCGGCACTTCGCCTGCAGCGCCACCAGTTGCTCGGTCGTCGTCACCCGCGCCACATTCTCCATCATGCCGGTGACGCGCGAGACGATGACGAACTCCTCCTCCTCGCTCGGATAGCCGACCAGCACCTTCATCATGAAGCGGTCGACCTGCGCCTCGGGCAGCGCATAGGTTCCCTCGGTCTCGATCGGGTTCTGCGTCGCCATCACCACGAACGGGTTGGGCACCGGATGCGTCTCGCCGGCAATGGTCACCTGCCGCTCCTGCATCACCTCGAGCAGCGCGCTCTGCACCTTGGCGGGCGCCCGGTTGATCTCGTCGGCGAGCAGCAGGTTGCAGAACACCGGCCCGAGCGAGGTGCTGAAATCGCCGCTCTTCTGGTTGTAGATCCGCGTGCCGATCGAGGTCGGACGGCACCAGGTCCGGCGTGAACTGGATGCGCTTGAAGCGTGCCCTGGATGGTCCGGGCCAGGGTGCTGACGGTCAGCGTCTTGGCGAGGCCCGGCACGCCTTCGACGAGCAGGTGCCCCTTGGCGAGCAGCGCCACCAGCACCCGCTCGAGGAAACGGTCCTGTCCGACCACCACCTTCTTCACCTCGTAGAGCACCTGCTCCATCTGCGAAGCGGTGGCGGGAGTAGCTGGCTCGGTCATGGTCGAACGCTCCTTGGCTGCTAGAGGGGTGACTCTCCCGCGGCGCCCGCCGCTTCCTCGATCGGCACGGCAAAGCCGATGCCGGCAAAGGTCCTGAGTGCCGGAGGGGTTGAGGATGGCGGTGACGATCCCCACCACCTCGCCATCGGCATTGACCAGCGGCCCGCCGGAATTGCCCGGGTTGGCCGCCGCATCGAACTGGATGAGGTTCCTCAGCGGCGCCTGGCCCTCCTGGTCGAGCACCCGCATCAGCCCCGAGACCACGCCGGCCGACGCCGAAGGTCCGATGCCGAACGGAAAGCCGACCGCCACCACGTCGTCGCCCGGCTTGAGCTTCGAGCTCGGCGCCAGCGTTGCCGGCAGCAGGTCGTCGGGCAAGACGTTCGGCCGGATGATGGCGAGGTCGCTCTGCGGCCGCACGCCGATGACCATGGCATCGGACTCCGTGCCGTCGGCGAAGATGACCCGCAGCCGCTTGGCGGAGGCCGCGACATGCAGGTTGGTGAGGATCGTGCCCTGGTCGTCGATGACGACGCCGGTGCCGACCGCCGAGAACTTGTGGTGGAAGTCCTGCTCCAGCCCCTGCTTGTCGGAGGGCTGCTGCGCCTCCTTGCCGGGCGCCGGAACCATCCGGCGGCCATCGTTTTTCTTGGCGTCATCCTTGTTGGCCGGATCCTCCGGATCGTAGCCGTTCACCTGCACCACCGAGGGGCTGATCTTGGCATAGGCGACCGAGGCGACCGAGGGCGCGCGCGGCCGCTGGTCGATGGCATAGTTGACCGCCGCATTGAGCGTCTGCTGCGTGAGTGGGGGATTGCCGGGGGTAAACAGCTCGTAGCCGACGAACAGCACGATGGCCACGAGCACGCTCGTGGCGATGGGCAGCGCGATGGGATGGCGGGCATGGAGCCCCGTCCAGGCAGCCCCGACCCGGCGCCGCACCGGCGGCCGCGCCACCGCTTCCGCTTCCACGAATGGGGCAAAGGCCGGCATGTCCGAACGGCTCGGGCCTGGTCGGGGCCTGCCGGATCTGCTGTAGAGTGCTCGTCTGGTCACGATCAAACGCTCCCGCGCTCGACTGCCCGGCACCCCCCATTTTCCCCGACACCGTAGTATCCCGCGCAACGCTAGTGGCCGCATCGATGCCCTGCCAAGGGAAAACGCCTCTTTTGGTTACACCTCTCCGAAATGTGAGGATGCGTGTCCGCGGCAGTTTGGTGATAACGGCGCCGTCACGATGCTGCTGCTAGCCTCGGCGCGCATAGGAAATTCGGGTCCTGTGTTGGCTGCCTCCACCGTTCCGCGGGGGAGGCAGCCTTTTGATTCTACACGCGGATTTGCTGGGGCCGGTTAGGAGCGCGGACAGCGCGCCTCTGGTGTTCCTCACGTGGCGCGGAGAGCGCCCCCTCTCACCCTCCCCGCCTGGCGGGGAGGATCAACGGCGGTCGCCCACCCCGCCCCCCAACAAAAAAAGCGCCGGACCACCGTCCGGCGCTGCAAACTTCACGCGGCCCTTTCGTTCACGCGACGGCTTTCGAGCGGGAGCGGGTCGGCTTGACCGGCGCGGCGGCCGGCTTGCGGCCGAGGCCGATGCTCTTGGCCAGCTGCGAGCGGGCCGCCGAATAGCTGGGCGCCACCATCGGGTAGTCGGCCGGCAGGTTCCACTTGGCGCGGTACTCCTCCGGCGACATGTTGTATTCGGTCCTGAGGTGCCGCTTCAGCGACTTGAACTTCTTGCCGTCCTCAAGGCAGATCAAATAGTCCGGGGTGATCGACTTCTTGATCGCGACGGCTGGCCGCAGTTCCGGAACTTCATCGACTTCAGCCGTGCTGCCCAGCGCCTTCAACGAAGCGTGCACCTGCTCGATCAGCCTTGGCAAATCGGTGACGCTCAGCGCATTGTGGCTGACATAGGCACTTACGACGGTGGCGCTGAGTTCGACGAGCTTGTCACCGGCGCGATCTTTCAGGTCTGACCCAATCCCAGCCACCCCCGGTCCACTTGTTTCCATTTTTGCCTCGATTTGTCTGTGTGTTGAATATACCTCGAGATGTGCGCGCTTATACGACCACCTGTCGCGCTTTCTCGTATAGTTGGCGAGCCAGGATGCCTAACATGGTTCTTTTCGCGCTCGTTATCTATGCGTTATGTGACTACTCTTCCCGCTTTATTGCGTCAAGCAAACTCATGTCTCTTATGCAGAAGCAATTACCGAGTCTGAATCACATTGCCCCGTGAAACAGCCACTCTGCAATTGCTGGGGACGCCGGTTCTTCGGTTGGCGGACGGAACAGCAGTCAGGCTCCGGCAGAAGGCCTTTGCGCTCGCCGCCCTGCTGAGCCTCGAATTCCGCGGCCGGGCGCGGCGCGGCGTACTCGCCGAACGCATCTGGTCGGCGAGCAGCCCCGAGCAGGCCCTGACCAACCTGCGCCAGACCCTGCTGCATACGCGCGAACTCGAGGCGCGGCACGGCTTCGAGCTGTTCGACGCCGACGCCGCCGAAATCGAGCTCAACCGTCGCGTGTCGCTCGACCTCGACGAGATCGGCAGGATCCGGTCGGTCGACAGCGCCGCCGAAGTGGAGCGGCTGATCGGTCTCTACCGCGGCGAACTGCTGAGCGGCGTCGACAGCTTCGGCGAGGATTTCGACCAGTGGCTGCGCACCGAGCGCACCCGGATCGAGGACCAGTTCGCCTTCGAGGCCAGCGAGGCGGCCGTCCGCATCGGCACCGCCCAGGCCCACAATGCGCTGAACCGGCTGGCGGAGCGGCTGCCCTATTCGGACATCGTCTGCCGCACCAGCATCGGCCTCTACCTCGCCGAGGGCGATGTCGCGGGCGCCCGCATGGTCCTCGATGCGTTCCGCAGCCGGCTCCATCACGGCCTCGGACTCGCGCCGGCGCCCGAAACCGCGGCCCTGCTCGATCGCGCCGGCGCTCCGCTGCCGGCCCGGCCGCGGCCGGAACGGCGCGAGGAACCGCTCGAGCGCAAGACCTTCGTGCCGCGCGTCGTGCTGCTGCCGCCGCTCGAGGAGCAGGGACGCGCCCGCCTGCCGCGCCATTTCGCCGCCTCGCTGGTCGAGGACGTGACCATCGGGCTCTCGCGCCTCAGCAGCCTGTCAGTGATTGCCCCGCATACCGCCTGGCAGCTCGACCCGTTCAGCGCGCTCGACGAGGTCCGCGCGCACCAGATCGACTATGCGGTGGAGAGCCGCGTCTCGCCGGGCCTCTCGGGCGACGGGCTGTCGCTCGCCATCCGTCTCGTGCGCAGCTCCGGCCGCGAGATCGTCTGGGCCGACAAATACGTGTTCTCGCTCGATACCGCACCCGAACGCTACTGGGATTTCACCAACGGCGTGGCGCTGGCGCTGGCCAGCAACATCGAGACCGCCGAGTTGAGGCGCCAGCGCACCCACCGCGACGCCAACGCCTACTCCCATTACCTCACCGGCCGCCACAAGCTGAGGAGCTTCGACCTGCCTGAGGTGCGCTCGGGCCGGAAGTCGCTGCGCCTCGCCCGCGACATCGATCCCGAGCAGGCTTCGATCGAGGCGGCCCTCGCCCGCACCTATGTGATCGAATGGCTGCTGCGGGCGGGTTCCGACCATGCGCTGCTCGACAAGGGGCGGCTCCACGCCGAGCGGGCCCTCGCCATCGATCCGACCGACGGCATGGGCTATCGCGAACTGGGACTGGTGACGCTCTACGGCGGCGAACTCGACCTCAGCCTCGAATACCTGGAGCGGGCGGTCGAGCGGGCGCCCAACCACGCCGACCTGCTCGCCGACTACTCCGACGCGCTGGTGCACAACTCGATGTTCGCCGCCGCCGAGGGCAAGATGCAGCAGGCGATGCGGCTCAACCCGCTGCCGCCCGACGAATACCTCTGGACCATGGGCGGCATCCACTTCTTCCGCGAACGCTATGAGGAGGCGCTCGCGGAGCTAAGGCGGATGCGCAACCAGGAGCCCGCCTACCGCCTCATGGCCGCCGTCGCCGCCAAGGCCGGCGACACAAGGCTGGCCCGCGACTATGTCCAGCGCACGCTGGAGCTGCAGCCCGATTTCAGCGTCGCCAGATGGGCGGCCCGAGTGCCGCAGCGCGACCCGGCCGATATCGACTTCTATGTCGACGCCCTGCGGCGGGCGGGGTTCAGGTAGCCCTCAGTTGAGCCGGACGGACGGCAGGGCGCGCAGCTCCAGCGGATGGATCAGCCGCGCATGCGCCACCGTGACCGAGTGCAGCGGCCCCTCGATCTTCTCCTCCCAGAAGGCGAGGAAATGCCTGAGCCGGGGGAACTGCGGGCAAAGGTCGAACTGCTGCCAGAGGAAATCCTGCAACAGTTCGTGATTGTCTGGCAGGTGATAGACGATCTGCGCCGTGGTGAGGCCGAAATCCTCGGCCTCGTTGCGGACGAAAATGAAAGTGGACATGGTGCACCTTCGACGCTGGGCGACCCCATGATTGTGCGGCCAATGCCCCCTGCTGACAACCTCCGCGCGCACATTGTTGAGCCAAATCAGGTTCTTGGCAGCAGCTTCAGCTGATTGCTGACAACACCGCTCGAGCGGCATCCCCGCCGTTTGGAACCGTCGCCGAGCCGGGGGCTTTTCCCAGCAAGGAGCGGAGCATCAGGCAAATGGCTACATTGGTTCGTCTGTCGCGGGAGCAGATCGACAAGCTGTTCGAGGAAATGGCCGAGCTGGAAAATCGGATGAAGGAGATGCACGAGGAACTCGAGCGGGTCGGCGTCCCCAGTGAAACGCTGGCCAGGTTCTCGAGGCTGCACAACCGCTACAGCTCCAACGTCGCCTTCCTCGTGCGACAGCGCCAGCTCGGACGGACGAAGGATGCCTGAGCCACCAGGCCTCTCCCGCACCACCGACCACCCGTAGACCTCGTCCTGAGCCCGAAGGGGGAGGTTCGCCCTCTCCCGCCTCATGCTTCGACAAGCTCGGCATGAGTTCGCCCGCCTCATGAATTGCGAACAAAGCGAGAATAGTGCTCCATCGTCCAAACTTCTCTCCGGATCGATTCGCGTGCTTGCCTCCCCTGCCTATCTCGAGAAACTCAACCCCGAGCAGCGGCTGGCCGTGGAGCATGCGGAGGGGCCGCTGCTGGTGATCGCCGGCGCCGGATCGGGCAAGACCAACACGCTGGCGCACCGGGTGGCGCACCTGATCGTCAACGGCGCCGATCCGCGCCGCATCCTGCTGATGACCTTCTCCCGCCGCGCCGCGGCCGAGATGCAGCGCCGGGTCGAGCGGCTGGTGGCGCAGGTGATGGGGGCGAAGTCCGGCGTGATCACCGACGCGCTGAGCTGGGCGGGCACCTTCCACGGCATCGGCGCGCGGCTGTTGCGCGAGCATGCCGAGCAGATCGGCCTCGACCCCCGGCTTCTCGATCCACGACCGCGAGGATTCCGGCGACCTCATCAACATCATCCGGCACGAGCTGGGCTTCTCGGAAGCCAAGCAGCGCTTCCCCACCAAGGGCACCTGCCTCGCCATCTACTCGCGCGTCGTCAATGCGCAGGACGAGCTCGAGACGGTGCTCAAGGACGCCTTCCCCTGGGTCGCGATGTGGGCCGACGCAGCTGCGCCAGCTGTTCGGCGCCTATGTCGAGCAAAAGCAGCGCCAGCAGGTGCTCGATTACGACGACCTGCTGCTCTACTGGGCCGCGCATGATGCGCGAGCCGGCGATCGCCGCCGACCTCGGCGCCCGCTTCGACCATGTGCTGGTCGACGAGTACCAGGACACCAACCGGCTGCAGGCCTCGATCCTGCTGGCGCTGAAGCCCGACGGGCGACGGGCTGACCGTGGTCGGCGACGACGCGCAGTCGATCTATTCCTTCCGCGCCGCGACGGTGCGCAACATCCTCGATTTCCCCGCCGCCTTCGCGCCGCCCGCCCGGATCGTGACGCTCGACCGCAACTACCGCTCGACGCAGCCGATCCTCGAGGCGGCCAACGCCGTGATCTCGGAGAGCAAGGAGCGCTTCACCAAGAACCTCTGGACCGAGCGACAGGCCAGCGAGAAGCCGCGGCTCGTCACCGTCAGGAACGAGGCCGACCAGGCCCGCTACGTGGTCGAGAGCATGCTCGCCTGCCGCGAGGGCGGCGCGGCGCTGAAGCAGCAGGCGGTGCTGTTCCGCACCTCCTCGCACTCGGCCGAACTCGAGATCGAGCTCACCCGCCGCAACATCCCGTTCGTGAAGTTCGGCGGGCTGAAATTCCTCGACGCCGCGCACGTCAAGGACATGCTGGCGCTGTTGCGCTTCGTCGACAATCCGCGCGACCGCGTCGCCGGCTTCCGCGTGCTGCAGTTGCTCCCCGGCATCGGCCCCGCCTCCGCCGGCAAGGTGCTCGACCGGCTCGCCGACAGCGCCGATCCACTGGCGGAACTCCTCGCCGCCCCGCCGCCGCCGCGCGGCTCGGAAGCCTGGCCGGAACTGCTGGAAGTCGTCGCGCACCTCGGCCAGGGCGCCGGCTGGCCGGCCGAACTGCAGCGCGCCCGGCTCTGGTACGAGCCGCTGATGGAGCAGCTCTACGAGGATGCCGAGGTCCGGAAGGAAGACCTCTACCAGCTCGAGCAGATCGCCTCCGGCTACCCGAGCCGCGAGCGCTTCCTCACCGAGCTGACGCTCGATCCGCCCGACGCCACCTCCGACCAGGCCGGCGTGCCGCTGCTCGACGAGGACTACCTGATCCTCTCGACCATCCACTCGGCCAAGGGGCAGGAGTGGAAGAACGTGCACGTGCTGAACGTCGTCGACGGCGCCATCCCCTCCGACCTCGGCACCGGCTCGACCCACGAGCTCGAGGAGGAGCGCCGCCTGCTCTACGTCGCCATGACCCGCGCCCGCGACGAGCTGCACCTGATGCTGCCGCAGCGCTTCTACGTGCACCAGCAGACCGCCTATGGCGACAAGCACGTCTACGCCCAGCGCACCCGCTTCATCACCAAGGCGATGCTGCCGCTGTTCGAGGACCTGTTCTGGCCCGCCGTGACGCCGGCCGCGATCAGCGGCATCGCCCCGGCCGCGCCGCGCGTCGATATCGGCGCGCAGCTCAGGGGCATGTGGGTCAAGTGAGAAAGCCTGACACGGCCTGGCAGGCTAGTGCGTTAGGCTTGTCGGAGCAGCGAGAATGCAGTGGCACCAGGAACACCGGGGCACCAGGAACACCGGGTCATCCCCGCGAAAGCGGGGATCTCCGTTGGCAGTACGCAGGAAACGGATTCCCGCTTTCGCGGGAATGAATCCGTGAGTCGAAGCAAGGCCGGAAGGGCGAGCTGAAGTGGTGAAAGAACCGATCGCCCTCGCCATCCGCGATGCCCGCCGCATCTGGCTGCGGGCCCAGCGGCTCGACGAGCGCGAGCCGTTCGGCGCCGGACCCGAGGCCACCCGGCAGGCGGTGCAGCACCTGGGCTACGTGCAGATCGACACCATCAACGTCATCGAGCGGGCCCACCACCACATCCTCTTCTCCCGCATCCCCGCCTACCGCCGGTCCGACCTCGCCACGGCGCAATCGGTCGACAAGTCGGTGTTCGAATACTGGACGCACGCCCTCGCCTATATCCCCACCGCCGACATCCGCTTCTTCCTCGGCGACATGAAGCGGCACCTCAGCGAGCCGATGCGCTGGTATGCCGATGCAGACCCCAGGGACCTCAGGCGCCTGCTGCGCCAGATCCGGAAGGACGGCGCCATCTCCATCCGCGACATCGACACCGACGAACTGGTGGAAAAGACCCACCCCTGGGGCAGCCGCAAGCCATCGAAGCGCGTGCTGCAATACGGCTTCTACAGCGGCGAGCTCACCATCTCCGAGCGCAACGGCATGGTGAAGACCTACGAGCTGCTGGACCGCCATTTCGGCTGGAACCGCCGCCCCCGCGCCGCCACCGAGCGCCAGGTGGACGAATACCTGCTCGACCGCGCGCTGCGCGCCCAGGGCCTGATCAGCGGCCCCTCGGTCATGCACCCGAAACTGCGGTTCAGCCCGGGGCTGGCGGAGCTGATCGAGCGCCGCGTCCGGAGGAAGACGCTCGTGCCGGTCAGCATCGAGGGCGACGCCACGCTTCACTACGTCGAGCCGGAGACGCTGGAGGCGCCGCCGCCCGAAGCCGAGCCGCTGGTCCACATCCTCTCGCCCTTCGACCCGCTGGTGATCCAGCGGCGGCGGCTCAACCTCTTCTTCGGCTACGACCACGTGTTCGAGGCCTATGTGCCGAAGGCGAAGCGCCAGTTCGGCTACTTCACGCTGCCGGTGCTGGTCGGCGACGAAGTGGTGGCGGCGCTGGATCTGAAGACCGACCGGGCAGCGGGAAAGCTGCTGATCCAGGCCTGGCATTGGATCGGCACAGGAAGCGCGGCGCACAAGCCGCTGATCGAGGAGGAACTGGGCCGCTTCGAGCGGTTTCAGTTGGGGGAGTAGGGGTAACCGAGGGGCACAATCAAGCGGACGGCCCCCTCCCAACCTCCCCCATGCAGGGGGAGGTGAAAAGTCGAGGCTGGGGCTCGATCGTGCCCAAGACACCGGCCGGCACCTCCCCCTTCATGGGGGAGGATGGGAGGGGGCCGTCTTGGCCGCCCGCCCCTAGTTGAACCGGTACCGCACCGTGCCGCGCAGCTCGTGGATCCAGTTGTCGTCGATCTCGTAGTAATTGTCGGTCGACGGATCGGTCGGCGCGTTGTTGATCTGGTTGATGTAGAGCCCGCGATAGCCAACGTCGGCCACCCACTTGCCCATGTCGTAGCCGACACCGACCATCACCGCGCCGGCGGCGCTGACATTGCCGCCGGTCTGCACCGGCACCGGCGCCAGATAGGGCGAGTTGACCTCGGCGTGGTTCCAGGCGACGCCGACGCCGGCGCCGACATAGCCGAAGGCGCCTTCGCCGGTGTAGCCGAAGCCGTCGCCGCTGAAGCCGAAATCATAGTAGACGTTGGCGAGCGCGATGGTGGAGCGCAGCATCAGCGTGTAGTCGCCGTCGGCGAGGTTGCCGTCGTCCTTGCTGATCTTGAGGCCCCTCGTCTCGAGCCCGTCGATGGTGCCGTCGAAGCGCAGCCCCGTGCCCATCTCGTAGCCGAAGCCGGCGCCCCAGCTGTAGCCGTAGCCGCCCTCGACCACTTCGCGATCGGTCGCGATCGGGTCGTTCGGCTGGTAGACGATCGGCGCCCAGTGCCAGTTCAGCGCCGCGCTGCCGCGCAGGTAGAACGAGCCGCCGATGCCGTAGTCGACTTCCGGAATCTCGTAGAGCGGAAGGTCGGCGGCCACCGCCTGGCCGGCCAGCAGCGCAGCGGTTCCTACCGCCGCCGAAGCGAGAAGTTTACGCATATCACGGAGCCCCTTTGCCACCACGACACCAGTCGAGTGGGCCCAGTATGCCGGGGCTTCCTTAAAGCCGGCTTAACCCTAAGGCTTAACCCTAACAGGGTATGAATGGGGGCGGTGCGAGGTTCTGCGAGACCGTCGTCATGCTCGCGTGCGGATGACGTCTCGGGTCAGCGGAGACGGAGTTGAACTCTCAACGTCCACACCCGCGTCATCCCCGGGCTTGACCCGGGGACCCATGCCACCTCCCAACACCAGAATTGTTACCGCGAAAGCCGGCGTGCCCGAAGGGCGGCTGAGGGGGCAACGGGCGCCCTGCCCCTCACGCCACCTTCTTGATCGTCGCCGTCAGCTCGTTGACCACCGCCGCGACCAGCCCTTCGTCGTCGCTCTCGGCCATCACGCGGATCACCGGCTCGGTGCCCGAGGCGCGGATGACCAGGCGCCCGCTGGTGCCGAGGCGGGCCTCGCTCTCCTTGATCGCCTGCTGCACCAGCTTGTTCTCGAGCGGCTTGCCGTCCTTGTAGCGCACCGATTGCAGCAGCTGCGGCACCTTGTCGAAGCGGCGGCAGACCTCGGACACCGGCTTCCCGGCCTGCTTCGCCACCGCCAGCAGCTGCAGCGCCGCGACCAGCCCGTCGCCCGTGGTGGTGAAATCGGAGAGGATGATGTGGCCCGACTGCTCGCCGCCGACGTTGAAGCCCTTGGCGCGCATCGCCTCGAGCACGTAGCGGTCGCCCACCTGGGTGCGCTCGAGCCCGAGCCCGAGGCCGACGAGATAGCGCTCGAGCCCGAGGTTGCTCATTATCGTGGCGACGAGGCCGCCGCCCTTGCAGCTCGCCGCGGGCATGCCAGCTCTCGGCGATCACCGCCATGAACTGGTCGCCGTCGACGATCTCGCCCTTCTCGTCGACGATGATGACGCGGTCGGCGTCGCCGTCGAGCGCGATGCCGATATCGGCGCGCAGCTCCTTGACCTTGGCGATCAGCGCATCGGGGGCGGTCGAGCCGACCTTGTCGTTGATGTTGTAGCCGTCCGGCTTGTCGCCGATGGTGAACACCTCGGCCCCGAGCTCCCACAGCGCCGTCGGCGCCACCTTGTAGGCCGCGCCGTTGGCGCAATCGAGCACCACCCGCATGCCGCTCAGATCGACGTTCTTGGGCAGCGTGCGCTTGGCATATTCGATGTAGCGCGTCTGGGCCGCCTCGTCGCGATGCGCCCGGCCGATGTTCTGGCCGCGCGACAGCGAGCCGAGCATGTCGGAATCCATCAGCTTCTCGATGTCGTCCTCGAGCGCGTCGGAGAGCTTGTAGCCGTCATGGCGGAAGAGCTTGATGCCGTTGTCGTCGAACGGGTTGTGCGAGGCCGAGATCATCACCCCGAGATCGGCGCGCAGCGAACGGGTGAGCATGGCGACGGCCGGCGTCGGCATCGGGCCGAGCAGGTAGACGTCCATCCCCACCGCGGTGAAGCCGGCGGTGAGCGCGCTCTCGATCATGTAGCCGGAGCGGCGCGTGTCCTTGCCGATGACGACGCGGTTGCGGTGGTCGCCGTTGACGAACTTGAGGCCCGCCGCCATGCCGACGCGCATCGCCAGCTCCGGCGTCAGCTTGTCGCCGTTCGCCAGCCCGCGGATGCCGTCCGTGCCGAAATACTTGCGCGCCATGTGATGCCCTCTTGCCGGCCGACTCAGGTTCTAACCCCTGCTGGGCGGCATATGAAACAGATTGGAACCGTTTCGTTAACCGACCAATACGGGCGGCAATGCGGCCAACGAACCTGGCCCCGGGTATGGGCACTGAGGATACTCCCGCGCCGGACGGCGCGGGATCGGGCTTGGCTAGTCACTTCGGTAGATGGCCAAAGAAAAGGGCCGCCCTCGCGGACGGCCCTTTCGGATGGATGTCAGCTGCCCGGCTGCGGCTCGGGCGCACCGCCCGGCTCGGCGTCGGGGCGCTTGCGGCCCGCCTTGCCGGCCGTCGGAACGCCGGTCGACTTGGCCGGCGTGTCGGTGTCGGTCGGGCCGCAGCGGCGTCTTGCCTTCCATCAGCCCGCGGATCTCGTCGCCGGTCAGCGTCTCGAACTCGAGCAGCGCCTGGGCGATGGTGTGCAGGCCATCGATATGCTCGCGGATCACCCGCTGCGCCGTCTGGTAGCCTTCGTCGACGAAGCGCTTCACTTCCTCGTCGACCACCTTCTGCGTCTCGTCCGACATGTGGACCGAACGCTGCATCATCGAGCGGCCGAGGAACACCTCGTCCTGGTTGTCGCCGTAGAGCAGCGGGCCGAGCTTGTCGGACATGCCCCATTCGGTGGCCATGGCGCGGGCGAGGCCGGTCGCCATCTTGATGTCGGCCGAAGCGCCCGAGGTCACCTTGTCGTAGCCGAAGATCTCCTCCTCGGCGACGCGGCCACCCATGGCGACGGCGAGGTCGGCATAGGCCTTGCGGCGGGTGAGCGACACCTGGTCCTTCTCGGGCAGGCGCATCACCATGCCCAGGGCCCGGCCGCGCGGCACGATCGTCGCCTTGTGGATCGGGTCGGAGGCGTCCATCTTGATGGCCAAGAGCGCGTGCCCGGCCTCGTGATAGGCGGTGAGCTTCTTTTCCTCTTCGGTGAGCACCAGCGTGCGGCGCTCGGCGCCCATCAGCAGCTTGTCCTTGGCGTCCTCGAACTCGGCCATGGTGACGAAGCGCTTGTTGCGCCGCGCCGCCAGCAGCGCCGCCTCGTTGACGAGGTTCATCAGGTCCGCGCCGGAGAAGCCCGGGCGTCCCGCGCGCCAGCACCTTGAGGTCCACGTCGGGCGCCAGCGGCACCTTGCGGACGTGCACCTTGAGGATCCTCTCGCGGCCGAGGAAATCGGGGTTCGGCACCACGACCTGGCGGTCGAAGCGGCCCGGACGCAGCAGCGCCGGATCGAGCACGTCGGGACGGTTGGTGGCGGCGATCAGGATGATGCCCTCGTTCGCCTCGAAGCCGTCCATCTCGACCAGCAGCTGGTTGAGGGTCTGCTCGCGCTCGTCGTTGCCGCCGCCGAGGCCCGCACCACGGTGCCGGCCGACGGCGTCGATCTCGTCGATGAAGATGATGCACGGGGCATTCTTCTTGGCCTGCTCGAACATGTCGCGGACGCGGCTGGCGCCCACGCCGACGAACATCTCGACGAAGTCCGAACCGGAAATGGTGAAGAACGGCACGTTCGCTTCGCCGGCGACCGAGCGGGCGAGCAGCGTCTTGCCGGTGCCCGGCGGGCCGACCAGCAGCACGCCGCGCGGGATCTTGCCGCCCAGCCGCTGGAACTTGCCCGGATCGCGCAGGAACTCGACGATCTCCTCGAGGTCCTGCTTGGCCTCGTCGACGCCGGCGACGTCCTCGAACGTCACCTTGCCCTGCGTTTCGGTGAGGAGCTTGGCGCGCGACTTGCCGAAGCCCATCGCGCCGCCGCGTCCGCCACCCTGCATCTGCCGGATGAAGAAGAACCACACGCCGATGATGACGAGGAACGGCAGCCACGAGCTCAGCAGCACGCCCCAGAACGGGCTGCCCTCGGGCTCGCGCGCCGTGATCTGCACGCCGCGATCCTCGAGCCGGTTGATGACGTCGGCGCCCTGCGGCAGCACCGTCTCGAACTTGCTGCCGTCGCGGAGCACGCCCGAAACCACGTCGTTGGTGATCGTCACCGACTGCACGCTACCCGCGTCCACGTCCTGCACGAACTGGCTGTAGCTCTTGTCGGACACCGCGATATTGCGGGTCGACGACTGGAAGACCTGGAACAGGCCCATCAGCATGAACAGAATCACCAACCAGATGGCGAAGTTCCGGAAATTGACGTTCATCAAATCCTGTCCTGAAAGCCGGCATCGGCGGCCGGCGAGTTTGGCAGAATGTAAGCCTCGGTCCGGGGCCTTACAAGGGTAGCACGCCCCGCGACTGGTGCGACCGTTCGGCCCAAAAGTCGAGATAGCGTAGGTTTACGCGGTTAATTCCGCGTCACGGCAGCCGCGGGCTGCGCACCGGAGGAACGGCCGGAGGTCCGGCCGGGCTCCCTGGCGATGGTCACCGTGGTACCGTCGCTCGAGACGAGGCAACCATGCAATGATGTCCGCTTGAGGGCCGGGGCCTGGCGCAAACGGCGTTCGAGCTGCTCGATGCGGCTCAGCGCATTGGGTTTTTTGCCATCGCCGACCTGCTTGAGGAGCCGCGACAGCAGCCGCACCACCACCGGCCGCCCGAGCTCCAGCAGCATCCGATGCGGGAACTCGGCGCGCCGGCCCGGCTCGAGGTGCACGCTCTCCCGGATCGCGCGCTCCGCCTCGGCCTCGATCAGGTCGTCCACCTCTCCCATGCGGCGGGCGAAGCTCGAGAGCCGGCTGGCATCGAGCCCCAGTTCGGCGAGCCGCGGCAGCATCTGCCGCCAGCGCACCCGCTCGTAATCGGCATCGCGGTTGCTCGGATCGTCCACGACGGCAACGCCGGCGGCCGCCACCACCTGCTCGCAGGACGGCCGGATCGACCGCCAGCAACGGCCGGAAGATCTCCACCCCCTCGACGAAGGCGAACTCCGCCATGCCGCTCAGCCCCTCGACCCCGCTGCCATGCGCGAGCCGCATCAGCACCGTCTCCGCCTGATCGCCCAGATGGTGCCCGGTGACGAGCAGGTCGGCGCCGTCGGCCTGCATCGCTTCGCCGATCAGCCGATAGCGCGCCTTGCGCGCCGCTGCCTGCAGGCCGGCATTGGGCCGCGGTCCCTCCCAGCGGAGGCCGCGCGCCGGCAGGTCGAGCTTTTCGGCCTCGGCCAGCACCTGGCGCACTTCCGCCGCCGCTTCCGGCCTCAGGCCGTGGTCGACGGAATAGACGAAGATCGGGGGAATGTCGGGCCGCTGATGCCGCCAGTGCGCCACCAGCAGCATCAGCGCCATGCTGTCGGGCCCGCCCGACACCGCGAGGCCCACGCCGCGCCGCCCGCTGAGCGGCGCGAACAAGGTATTGGTGTCGATGATCAGGTCACCGGGCATTTCGCCTTCTGGGCCTCGGCGTCGAGCCTCTGCTGGAAGGCCGGCGACAGGTCCGGATAGCGCTGCCTGAGCGTGAAGAAGGTGCGGCAGGCGACATCGAGCTGCTCGGCGCCGGCCAGCGCCACCCCGAGCTTCAGCATGATGTCGGGCGCGCGCTTACTGTCCTTGTGCTTGGTGTAGCCGTCGGCCAGCACCTGCGCGGCGTCGGTAAAGGCGCCGCGCTGGATCAGCGCCTCGCCCAGCCAGTTGATCGCATCGGCCACCTGCGGGTCGTCGGGATAGAGCGCGATGAACTGGTTGAACTGCTCCTCGGCGAAGGCGTAGTCGCCGCGCGTCATGGCGTCGTAGCCGGCGGCATACTGCGCCTTGGCGTCGCCGTCGGAGATCTCGCCGCTGCCCAGCGACAGGTCGAGCGGGCGGTTGCTGAGCGCGTCCTCGCCGCTGAGATTGCCCAACTGGTCTGAGCCTCCCCTGAGCAGCGGATCGTGCGACTCGCCGAGGCCGAAATCCATCGGCTCGCCGTCGCTCGGTCGCGGGCGGCTCGGTTGCATCGGGGGTCGCGAGACCGGCGGCGGGTTGCTCGGCGATGGCCGGGCTTTGTTGCTGCGGCAGGGCAGGTGACGGCGTCGCGCCGTCAGTTGGCGCTGCCGCCTGGGGTTTTCCCGGCGCACCGCCTTCCAGCTGCTGGAACCGGAATTCGTTGTCGTCGGTCATCTTCTGCAGCTGCGTCTGCATCTGCGTGAGCTGGAACTCCAGCCCCTCGATGCGTCCGGTCAGCTGCCGGATGATCTGCTCGAGGTCCTGGATGCGCACCATCAGCTCGGCGGCCGGCTGCTGCCGGTTCTGCGCCACATGGATGCGCTCAGGCTGCGGGGCCGCGAGCGTCGCGGCGGGGTTGGCGAGCCAATTCTCGCCGGAAGCGGCATGAACGAGCGCCGGCGCGGCAAGGCTGCCCGCAAGCGCTAGGAGGAAAACCGCTGGCCGTGTCGGGCCGCGGAAACGAGTGACCGGCACCATCAAAGCTCCGTCAATACGAAAGCCGCACCTTCAGCGTGCGGCGGAGGCGGCATTAGCGCATGATTTCGACAAAAAGAAAGCGCCGGGCCCATATCGCGGGTCCCGGCGCCCTGCCTCCAGTCGAGAGGCTCGGGGATTACGCAGGCTGCCGAACTGACGTGACCGCCCCCCTCGAGCCTCCCGAAGCTATTGTACCACCGTCACTGCGCGGCGATTCTGTGACCAGCAGGAGATGTCGTTGCAGATCGCCACCGGGCGCTCCTTGCCGAACGACTTCGAGGTGATGCGGGCGGGGTTCACGCCCTTCGACTGCAGGTAGCTGACCACCACTGCGGCACGGCGGGCGCCGAGCGCGATGTTGTACTCGCGCGTGCCGCGCTCGTCGGCATGGCCCTCGATCATGATGCGGTAGTTGCCGTAGCGGTTGAGCCAGGTGGCCTGCTTGTCGAGCGTCACCATGGCGGTCGGGGTGAGGTTCGACGAATCGGTCTCGAAGAACACGCGGTCGCCGACCGAGACGAGGAATTCCTGCTGGCTGCCGGGGGCGCCGCCGCCCGGCCCGAGATTACCGACGCCGGTACCACCAGCACCATTGCGCGCACAGGCCGCCACCGCGACCACGAGGACCACCAGTGCGGCAGTCCGCAGCACGGCGAGGATGGGCGTTACGGAAGGCATCCGGTTCGATCTCCTGAAAGTCGAAAATTTGCTGGTGCGTTTTTACTCGCGGTTATCTTAAGGCCGCGTTGGCGGGTGTGGTTAATTCTTGTTGAATCGGGCCGGAATGTGGCCGGAATCTGGGGCTTCCCCGCGTGTTGCGCAAATGCAAGGGCCGGTTCGGAGACCGACCGACCCTTGAGGATTGGGGCAGAGGCCCCAGCGAGAAGCGCCGCCCTAGAGGTGATTGTGGGACTGCTGAAATCCGGCGACGTCGTATTGGGACACGCTGTGGGAATTGTTGGAGTTCTGCGGTTGCGTTCCGGCGTAGTGGGTGCCGGCGTTCCCGTCCGGGTTGAAGGCCGAACCCGGGGCATCGGCGGCGTGTCCCGGCGTCGCATCGCCGGTGACGGCGGAGCCGATTGTCTGGTTGGGCTGGCCGGGAGCTCCTGTGTAGAGGTGCACGTTCGCGGCCACGGCGAAACCGGTGGAGGCCATGAGCAGGGCTCCACCCAGCAATGTCGGTGTTAGCAGTTTCATGGTGCGTTCTCCTACTCGGGCGCGCGGAAAGCCTGCGCACCCGGAGAATGAGACTACGCCCCTGCGGCGTGCCTAGCCACGAAGCGTCGCGCGTTTGTGAGACATCGCAACGGTCCGCCTGCCCCCCGGCCCTCGCCGGGGCTGCCTGCTTGCTGGGACTGAACTTCCCCCTACCCCCTGAGCGGCGACCAGCTCGGGTCCGACGCGAACAACTCCGTCGGGATGTTGAGCTCGTTGCGGCCCCAGATGTCCACCGACCACAGCCCCGGGCCGGCATCGCCGCCCGGATCGCGCGAGAACATGATGACGCGGCCGTTCGGGGCCCAGGTCGGGCTCTTCCTGCACCGAGTTCGAGGACGAGAGGATCCGCTCGCCCGAGCCGTCCGGCTTCATCGTGCCGATGTGGAACTGGCCGCCCGACTGGCGGGTGAAGGCGATGAGGTCGCCCACCGGCGACCAGACCGGCGTCGAGTAGCTGCCCTCGCCGTAGGAGATGCGCTGCGCCCCGCCGCCGCCCGCGCCCATGATGTAGATCTGCGGGGCGCCGCCGCGGTCGCTCTCGAACACGATGCGCGAGCCGTCCGGGGAGTAGCTCGGCGAGGTGTCGATGGCCGCGCCGCTGGTGAGCTGGGTCGGGTTGCCGCTGCCGACGCCGGCCGAATAGATGTTGGTGGTGCCGCCGTTCGAGACCGAGAACACGACGGTGTTGCCGTCGGGCGAGAACTGCGGCGCGAACGACATCGGCGCGCCCTGGATCAGCTTCTTCGACGCCCCGCCGAGCCCGGCGTAATAGACCTGCGGGGTGCCGTCCTCGTAGGAGGTGAACACCACGCTGTCGCCGCGCGGCGAGATCTTCGGCCCGAGCGTCAGCGCCTTGCCCGAGCTCAGGTACTGCACGTTGGCGCCGTCCTGGTCCATGATGGCGAGACGCTTGACCCGGTTGGCCTTGGGGCCGCTCTCGGCCACGTAGAGCACCCGCGTGTCGAAATAGCCCGAGCCGCCGGACAGCGAGGCATAGATCGCGTCGGAGACGATGTGGGCGATGCGCCGGTAGTTCTGCGGATCGGTCCGGTAGGACTTGCCCACCACCTGCGCCGACGCCTGCGTGTCCCAGACGCGCACCGAAGAGGTGACCTCGCCGCCCCGCTCCACCGCGCCCATCACCAGCGCATCGACCGAGACGCCGCGCCAGGTGGCGAAGTCCGGCTCGTTGGTGACGTCGCCCACCCGCACCGGCAGGGAGTTCGGATCGAGCGGCGCGAACAGGCCGGAGCGCCTCAGATTGGCGCGCACGATCTCGGCGATCTCGGCGCCGAAGGCCGGGTCCGAGGAGGCGAAATCCGGGATGGCGATCGGCAGCGGGGTGAAGTTGCCGCCGGTGACGACGATTTCCACCAGCGCCTGCGACGGGGTGGCCAGCGCCAGCGCGCCACCGGCGAGTCCGAGTTTGAGCGCGTTGCGCCGGGTGATCAGGGTCATGTGCATGTCTCCGTGGTCGATGCGCGCTCGGCGCTTCGGGTCAAATCCTGCCTAGAACTGCCGGGGATCGAAGGTCGCGCGGACCTCCTGGCTGGCGACGATATAAGGACCGCAACGCATGACGGCGCGCTGGGCTGCGGAGGCCAGGGCCTGCTCGAGCGGGCTCGCCGGCGCGTTGATGATGCGCGGCTGCTGCCGCACCATGCCGCCGCCGTCGATGCTGAACTCGAGCTGCGTGACGAGGCCGGCCTCGGCCGCGCCGGCCGGAACGTTGAGGCACTGGCGGATCTGCGCCACCAGCCCGTCGATCTCCGACTGGCTGAGCGTCGCCGAGCGGCCGTCGGCCCGGCCGAGCGTCGGCTCGCCGCCGGCATCCGGTGGTCGCGCCGCGCGATTGCTCGTTGTTGATGATGCTCGCCACCTCGTCCGCGAGCTTCTGGGCCTGGTCGGCCTTGGCCTGCTCGATGCGCTTCTGCTCCTCGGCCTTCTTGCGCTCGGCTTCCTTCTTCTTTTCTTCCTCGGCCTTCTTCTTGGCCTCGGCCACCCGCTTCTTCTCCGCCTCGACCTGCTTCTGGTAGGCGGCGCGCTTCTCCGCCAGCGCGGCGTTCCGCGTCACCGGGCGCGGCGCGGCCTCGGCTGGATCGGGCGTCTCGACCGGGGTGGCGAGCGCCGGCTCGGCTTCCACCGGCTCGGCGGGCGGCTCCTCCGCGACCGGGGTCGGTTCGGGCTGCGGCTGCGGCGGCCGGACCGCCGCGGGCTCCGGCGGCGCCGGCTTCGGCTCGGGCTCGACCACCGGCTCGGCCGGCGCCGGCGCCGGCGCCGTCTGCTCGGTGGGAGCCGGGGTCGGGTCGGGATTGTCGGCGGGCTTGGGCTGGTCTTCCTGGGTATTGCCGGTGGGCTGCGCCAGCTCGGCCGGCGTATCGTCCTCGACCGCCGACGGCGTCTCGGTCTCGACGATCGTGCTGTCGAGCGAGCCGACCCGGATGTTGGAGAATTCCGAGATCGGCACCAGGTCCACGGCGATGGATTCGACCGGCGTCGGCTCCAGCTTCCCGCCCATGCTGATGCCGATGATCGCGAAGACGATCAGCGCGGCATGGGCAATAGTTGAAACCAGGAGGCCGGTGCGCATTGGCCTCACCTGTCCTGCGCTTGTTCCGTGATCAGGCCGATCTTGGAATATCCGGCGCCCGACAGGGCCCCCATCACCTGCATCACCGCGCCGTAATTGGCCGCCATGTCGCCGCGCACATAGATGCGGTCCTCGGTGCCGTTGGTGACGCTCTCGGCGACGCGCGCCACGAGGTCGTCGATCGCTACCGGCTGATCGCCGACGAAGATGCCGCCCTCATTGGTGACCGAGACGGTCACCGGCTTCTGCTCGGCATTGAGCTGCTTGGCCTGCGTCTGCGGCAGGTCGATGGGGACGCCCACCGTCATCAGCGGCGCCGCCACCATGAAGATGATGAGCAGCACCAGCATCACGTCGACCATCGGCGTGACGTTGATCTCGCTCATCGGCTTGGCGCCGCCGCGCCGCCGGCCGCGCCGCCGCCCGCCCGAGCCGCCGCCGCTGGAAACCGCCATCGCCATCAGCGGGCACCCCGGGCTTCGAGCTGCCGGCTGAGGATGGTCGAGAACTCGTCGGCGAAGCCTTCGAGCCGGCCGATCATCTTGTTGGCGTCACCCGAGAGCTTGTTGTAGGCGATCACCGCCGGGATGGCGGCGAGCAGGCCCAGCGCCGTCGCGAACAGCGCCTCGGCGATCGGGCCGGCGACCACCGAGAGATTGGTGCTCGAGGCCGCCGAGATGGCGGTGAAGGCATTCATGATGCCCCACACCGTGCCGAAGAGGCCGATGAAGGGCGAGGCCGAGCCGACCGTGGCGAGGAAGCCGAGGCGCTTCTCGAGCGCGTCGCTTTCCCGCGCGATCGCCACGTCCAGCACCTTCTCGAGCCGCCCCTGCACGCCGAGGAAGCTCGAGGCGTTCTGCTCGTGGCTGCGCTTCCACTCCTTCATCGCGGCGACGAACACGGCGCCCAACCCCATCGAGGGCCGCTCCGACATCTGCTGGTAGAGCTCTTCCAGCGACTGCCCCGACCAGAAGATCCGCTCGAAGCGGTTCATGTCGCGCTTGGCGCGGCCGTAGAGCATGGACTTGTCGACGATGATCGCCCAGCACCAGACCGAAGCCGCGAGCAGCCCCACCATCACCGACTTGACGACGAGATCGGCCTGCCAGAACAGCGCCCAGATCGAGAGGTCGGCATGCGGAGCAACCGCGCCAACGGCATCCATGGCTTCCATACACGGGTCCTTTTCAGCCCGGCCCCCACGGCCGAAGAAACTGATTCCGCGGTCGTCGGGGCCAAATTTGTCAAATTTAAGAGAAAAACCCGGAGATCCGGACCTTTCGCGGCCTTTTGGGCCAGTGCCCCAATTATCGTCAACAAGAGGTTAAAAAAGCGATTCCTCGCATTCCTGTGATCGCGGCAGTTCAGCGCGGCGCAACCCCCATGCCGAAGCTAAGTTCCTCCTTCGAGGCCGTCGGACGGGCAGCCTGCCCGTTCGACCGCCACCAACAGATTCGGAGAGCTTCGATGCAACCCAGCCTCGCCCGCAAATTGACGTTCGCAGCCGCAGCGGTTCTCGCGCTGTCGGTCACGCCCGCCTTCGCCGAACAGGTCAAGTTCAGCGCCGATCTGAAGCCTGCCTCCGAGGTGCCGCCCACCGAGTCGAAAGGCAGCGGCAAGGTCGATGCCACGCTCGATACGGCCACCAAGAAGTTCGACTGGAACATCACCTATGAAGGCCTGACCGGTGAGGCCACCGCGGCGCACTTCCACGGCCCGGCGGCCGAGGGCGCCAACGCTCCGCCGGTGGTGCCGATCGAACCGCCCCTGACCAGCCCGATCAAGGGCAGCGCCACGCTCACCGACGAGCAGATCACCCAGCTGCAGGGCGGCATGTGGTACTTCAACGTCCACACCGCCAAGTACCCCGACGGCGAGATCCGCGGCCAGGTCAAGCCCGCCGCGATGTAAGGGCTGCCGATACTGCGAGGGTCGCCGGTTCGCCGGCGGCCCTTTTCTCATGCGCTCAACGCCGCCAGCAGCTCGCGCGGCATCCGCGCCACACCGCCGCTGGTCCGGATCGCCACCACCTGCACCTCGGCGCGCGTGATCTCCACCCCGTCCCGCAGGATGGACTGGACGAGGTTGAGCCGCGCCGAAGTGCTGGAAGCCACCTCCGTCACGACCTCCAGGAGGTCGTCGATATGCGCCGCCGCCTTGAAGTCGACGCTCATCTTCCGCACCGCGAAGGCCACGCCGTCCTTCACCAGCTCCGAATGGTGCACCCCCCGCTCGCGCAGGAACTCCGTCCGCCCCCGCTCGAAGAAATGCAGGTACGCCGCGTGGTAGACGTTGCCGGAGAAATCGGTGTCCTCGTAGTACACGCGGACGGTGAAGCGGCTCACCGTCACTCCTCCGGCTCCTCGAACAGGCTCCCCTGCATCCCCACGAACCCTTGCGGCGTCGCGAGCCCCAGGTGCTGGAAGGCCAGCGCCGTCAGCATGCGGCCGCGCGGGGTGCGCTGGATGAAGCCCTGCTGGATCAGATAGGGCTCGACGATCTCCTCGAGCGCGTCGCGCGGCTCGCTGAGCGCCGCGGCGATGGTCTCGATGCCGACCGGGCCGCCGTTGTAGAATTCGGCGATCACCTTGAGGTAGCGCCGGTCGAGCTGGTCGAGCCCGCGCGCGTCGACGTCGAGCCGCAGCAGCGCCTTGTCGGCGACCGCCCGGGTGATCTCCTTGGCCCCGTCGATACAGCGCGAAATCGGTGACGCGGCGCAGCAGCCGGCCGGCGATGCGCGGCGTGCCGCGCGACCGGCGCGCCACTTCCATCGCCCCATCCGGCGCCATGCCGACGCCGAGCAGCCGCGCGCCGCGCTCGACGATCTTCACCAGCTCTTCCGGGGTGTAGAAATTGAGCCGGATCGGGATGCCGAAGCGGTCGCGCAGCGGCGTGGTCAGCAGGCCCGGCGCGAGTGGTGGCGCCGACCAGGGTGAACTTCGCGAGATCGATCCGCACCGAGCGCGCCGCCGGGCCCTCGCCGATGATCAGGTCGAGCTGGTAGTCCTCCATCGCCGGATAGAGGATCTCCTCGATCGCCGGGTTCAGCCGGTGAATCTCGTCGATGAACAGGACATCCCGCTCCTCGAGATTGGTCAGCAGCGCCGCGAGGTCGCCCGCCTTGGCGATCACCGGCCCCGAGGTCGCGCGGAACCCGACCCCGAGCTCCCGCGCCACGATCTGCGCCAGCGTCGTCTTGCCGAGGCCCGGCGGGCCGACGAACAGCACGTGGTCGAGCGCGGCCTTCCGCTGCTTGGCGGCGGCGATGAACACCTCGAGATTGGCCCGCGCCTCGGCCTGGCCGATGAACTCGGAGAACCCGGAGGGCCTGAGCGAGACGTCGAGCGGATCGTCGCGGCCGGCGTGCGGCGGAGGTGAGATCGGTCACTTGAGGAGTTCCATGCCGGGGACGTATTTCAGCGGCGTCAATATCGAAGGTGACGGTTTGAGGTGCTCCAGCGAGTTCCCCGCCCTCGAAATCAAGAGGTCCGAGAAATCGATCCGCGACCGCGTATAGTTGGCGAGCGCCCACTCCACGAGACCACGGTTCTCGACGACGAAGTCATCGGAGTCGAGCATCCATCGGATGGCTTGCCCGATCTTGTCGAATCCATACTTGTAGCGGCGACGCAGACCCAGGCGAACTCGGCAAGCACTACGAGCGAGACATGGCGGATCGCCGGCGAACGCTCGCCGAAGAACGCGATCGACGCCTCCCGTTGCGGCTCCACCGGCACGAACAACCGCACCAGACATTCGTGTCGACGCCGATCATTTCTTCAGCGAGCGCTCGTATCGATCGACGATGGCATCGCCGATGGCCTCGTTCATTTCTTCTACCGTCACATGCGTATCGCCGCTTGGCGGCGGCCCGAGGATGCCATCCAGATCGATCGCGCTCGCAGTTTCCGCGGCTTCACCGTCACTTTTCCGTCGTCGACGATCCACTCCACCTGCGTCCCCTCTTCCAGGCCGAGAAATGTCCCGCGACCTCCTTGGGCGACCAGCTGCGGTCTGCCCCTTGCTGGATCGACCTCCTGACCGGTATGAGCCTGTCGCTCCTTGACAGCGGAACAGGCTTTCTCCAGCCAACTGTCTCAGTCTCCTTACTTCTATCACAGATGTAGTAAGGAATATCTCGCATCGCAAGGCTAGCTGCTCAATTCCCTGCAGCCCCAGCCGGATCAGCTTGTCGGTCGCGACCTCCTCGCCCTCGCGCCCGACGACCCGCGCCACCGCCGCCGAGGCCTGGGCGCTCGAATAGCCGAGATTGGTGAGCGCCGAGACCGCGTCCGCCACGTTGCCCGCGGCAACCCCGTCGCCGAGCGCCGCCTGGAGGCCGAGCACGCCGGCATCGATCGCCCCGGCCGCCGGCGCCTTGCCCTTCAGTTCGGTGAGGATGCGGACCGCCAGCTTCGGCCCCACCCCGTTGGCGCGGCCGACCATCGCCTTGTCCTGCAGCGCAATGGCGCTCGCCAGTTCGGCCGGGGTCAGCACCGAGAGGATGGCGAGCGCCACGCGGGCGCCGACCCCCTGCACGGTCATCAGCGTGGTGAACCACGCCTTCTCCGCCTCGCTGAAGAAGCCGTAGAGCCGGATCATGTCCTCGCGGACGATCATCTCGGTATGGACCAGCGCCGCATGCCCCACCTGCGGCAGCGCCGCCAGCGTCTTGGCCGAGCAGGAGACCTCGTAGACCACGCCGTTGACGTCGAGATGCACGAAATCGTCGCCGAAGCCGTCGACGAGCCCCTTGAGCTTGCCGATCATGCCGGCACCCTGAGCCGGCGGATGGCGCGGTGATGCGCGTGGCAGATGGCGATCGCCAGCGCGTCGGCCGCGTCGGCGCCCTTGAAGTCCGCGGCGGGCAGCAGGATCTTGACCATCATCTGGATCTGGCCCTTGTCGGCATGTCCGGTGCCCACCACCGATTTCTTGATGAGATTGGCGGCATATTCGCCCACCGGCAGCCCCCGGAGCGCCGGCGTCATCAGCACCACGCCGCGCGCCTGCCCCAGCTGCAGCGCCGAGCGGGCGCCGGCCGAAACGAAGGTCTCTTCCACCGCCGCCTCGTCCGGGGCGAAGCGCGTCGAGCACGCCGGCGATGCCGCGATGCAGCTCCACCAGCCGGTCCGCCAGCGACCCGTCCGTCGGCGGCGTGATGGTGCCGCAGGCGACGAAGCCCAGCCGGTTGCCCTGGCTTTCGATCACTCCCCAGCCGCAGCGCCTCAGCCCCGGGTCGATGCCGATGATTCGTACCATTGCCGTCATGTCCGAGCATTAGGCCAAGCGGCCGAACCTACCAAGCGGCTTGTGAACGAAACGAAAACATTTCAACCGGCCGGAGGGTTACGCGACCACCGGTAGATTGTCACCATCGGAATTAGGGGGGTGTTCAGCTGCCGCTGCTTAGTTGGCCGCCTTGTCTCGCAGGAAAGGCGAACGGAGTGGATTTCTCTGCCCGCGGTATGGGCCGGGTTTACCTGGCGACGTTCGGCATCACCGCGTTCTGCATCGCCGCGGCATTCCTCGTCAACTCCTTCTATTTCGATACGCTGGACGAGGCCGGCCGTCTCCGGACCATCCTGATCGACCTCTTGCTGCCCACCGTCCTCGCCGTGCCGATCAGCTATTTCCTGATGTACAAGCTGCGCGAGCTCGCCATCGCGCATGACCAGCTGCGGCGCTATGCCTCCACCGACCAGCTGACCTCGGTGCTCAACCGGGCGGCCTTCACCGCGATGGTCGAGGGCTATCTCGACGAGGTGACGTCGGCCGGGCGCGACACGCGCGGCGCCCTGCTCGTGGTCGACGCGGACAATTTCAAGTCGATCAACGACAGTTTTGGGCACGATCGCGGCGACGAGGCGCTGCAGATCATCGCCGCCTCGATCCGCAGCGTGCTGCGCGAAGCCCGATCTCGTGGGCCGCATCGGCGGCGAGGAGTTCGCGATCTTCCTGCCGGGGAGCACGCCCATCACCGCCGCGGCGGTGGCCGAGCGCATCCGCCTGACCGTCAACCGCGCCAGCTTCGCGCCCGACGGAACGCAGCGCCAGCTGTCGGTGAGCGTCGGCGGCGCCGTGTTCGAGCAGCGCCTGCCGCTTCACCGAGCTGTTCCGGCTGGCCGACCAGCAGCTCTATTCGGCCAAGCAAGGCGGGCGCAACCGCGTCGCGGTCTCGCCCATCCCCCATGCGACAGCCTACCGGCCGCCGCCGCCTGAGCTCAGGAAGCGAGGCGCTCCATGTCCTCGTCGCTCAGCTCGAAATTGGCGTAGACGTTCTGCACGTCGTCGTCCTCTTCGAGGATGTCGATCAGCTTGAGCAGCGACTCGCCCTTCTCGGCGTCGACCGGCACGCTGTTCTGCGGCTTCCAGATCGCCTTGACCGAGCTCGCCTCGCCCAGCACCTTCTCGAGCGCCGCGGCCACTTCGCTCATCGCCTCGAACGAGGTGTAGATCCAGTGCCCGTCCTCGTCGCTCTCGACGTCGTCGGCGCCCGCCTCGATGGCGGCTTCCATCACCTTGTCCTCGCTGCCGGCGGTGACCGGGTAGTCGATCTCGCCGACGCGGTCGAACATGAAGCCGACCGAATTGGTCTCGCCCAGCGCGCCGCCGTTCTTGGAGAAGGTCGAGCGCACGTTCGAGGCGGTGCGGTTGCGGTTGTCGGTCAGCGCCTCGACGATGATGGCGATGCCGCCCGGACCGTAGCCCTCGTAGCGGATCTCCTCGTAGTTCTCGCCCTCGCTGCCCGATGCCTTCTTGATGGCGCGGTCGATATTGTCCTTGGGCATCGACTGCGCCCGGGCGTTGGTGACGGCGAGCCGCAGGCGGGCGTTGAACGCCGGGTCGGGCATGCCGAGCTTGGCGGCGACGGTGATTTCGCGCGCCAGCTTGGAGAAGACCTTGGAGCGCGCCGCATCGGACTTGCCCTTGCGGTGCATGATGTTCTTGGCATGCGAATGGCCGGCCATTCAGATACCCCTTGATGCGATCGTGACGGTTTGATGCGGCCTTATAGGCATGCACCGAGCGAAAATAAAGCGTCACCGACGAGGCAGCCCGATCCAGCGGCTCAGAATTCGGGCTCCGCCTGCGCCAGCGTGCCGCCGATGCGGACCGGCCACATCCGCACCGTCAGGCCGGTGCGCGGATCGGTCTCGATGGCGACCCCGCACAGCGTCGCCTCGCCCTCGGCCGGGGTGAAGCGGCCGTTGGCGATGCCGGTGAGGAAGCGGTTGAGCGGCTCCTCGTGGTCGACGCCGATGATCGAGTCGAAGTCGCCGCACATGCCGGCATCCGCCATCAGCGCCGTGCCGCCTTTCAGGATGCGGTGGTCGGCGGTGGGGATGTGGGTGTGCGTGCCGACGACGAGGCTCGCCCGGCCGTCGAGGAAGAACCCCATGGCCTGGATCTCCGAGGTCGCCTCGGTGTGGAAATCGACGATGATGGCATCGGCCTGCTCGTGCAGCGGGCAGGCGGCGATCGCCGCCTCCACCGCCCGGAACGGGTCGTCGATCGGGCTCATGAACACCCGGCCCTGCGCATTGACCACCAGCACGCGCTGCCCGCTGCGGCTCTCGTAGAGGTTGGCACCGCGCCCGGGCGTGCCGGGCGGCAGGTTGATCGGCCGCAAGAGCGTCGGTTCGCGCGCGATGTAGCTGAGCGTATCGCGCTGGTCGAAGGCATGGTCGCCGAGCGTCACCACGTCGGCGCCGGCCGCCTTGAGCTCGCCGAAATGCCCCTCGGTCAGCCCGCGCCCATGGCTGGCGTTCTCGCCGTTGATGACAACGAAATCGAAGCGGAAGCGCTCGATCAGCCCGGGCAGCCGGTCCGCCACGCCGTCCCGGCCGGAGCGGCCCACCACGTCGCCAAGAAACAATATCCTCACGGCGTGGCCGCCGGATGCTCGAAATACCGGACGCCGTTCTCCGTCACCACCGCGTCGAGCGGCACGTCGTGCCCGTCGCGCGGGATATGGTCGACCTCCTGCACGGCAAAGGCGAAGCCGATCAGCTTCGGCGTCCGGCCCAGCGCCGAGAGCGTGCGGTCGTAATAGCCGCCGCCATAGCCGAGCCGGGTGCCGCTGCGCATCGAAGCCGAGCAGCGGCATCAGGATCACGTCGGGATTGGCCTTGGGCGCATCGTCGGGCGGCGCCAGCGTGCCGAAGCCCGCCTCGAGCAGCGGCGCGCCGTCCATCCACATGCGCAAGTTCGAGCGGCTGGTCGTCGCCCAGCACCACCGGCAGGCAGAGCGCCTGGCCGGCATCCATCAGCTTGGCGATCAGCTGGCGGATGTCCATCTCGTCGCGGATCGGCCAGTAGCCGGCCACCACGTCCTCGCGCCGCAGCGCCACTTCCGAGAAGAAGTGCCTGGCCGCCGCCTCGGCGGCCTCCGAGCGCGATTGGGGATGCAGGTGGGCTCTTTTCTTGTGCGCGGCAGCGCGGAGCGCCGCTTTCGCCTCTTCGATCTTTTCGTCGCTCATTGGGCTTTCTGGCGCAGCAACAGGTGCCGCCCTGGCCGTGGGATACAGATCCCGGGAACCTACTTACGTAGGTGGGCGCCGTGTGCCTGAACCCACGGGTCCAGGCGGGGACAGCTCCCTTCAGGATCAGTACGGCCCCGGGGAAAAATGATCCAGCACGCGCCGGGCAGCAATCACAATATAGGGTCCCGAAGGCCGTCTCGCCAAGACCTAGTTTCGGCTACTGCCCCCTTGCCCAGGCACCGGCGCCCAGCAATCGCCCCAAGCGGAGTTGATCGCGCCCCCGCTTGCCGCAATTCCCCGCCTCTCCTACCCTTTTGTCATGCGAAGCCTGTTGCGGATCGCGCTTGCCGGCCTGCTGCTCCTCTCCGCGGCCGCGGTCGCGCGCCCGGCTGGACCAGAGGCACCGGCCGAAGAGGTCCGCTCCTGCCACGCCCTCCACCCCGCCGCTCCTGCCTGGGCGGCCGTCTGCATCGGCCAGCAGCACTATTTCCGCGACACCTGCCGCGCCATCCAGTTCTTCGCCTGGCGGCATGGCCTCCCCACCGGCTATTTCGCCCGCCTGATCTGGCAGGAAAGCCGGTTCGATGCGCATGCCGTCAGCGTCGCCGGCGCCGAGGGCATCGCCCAGTTCATCCCCTCGACCGCCCGGCTCCGCGGCCTCAGCAACAGCTTCGATCCGGCCGAGGCCCTGGCGAAATCCGCCGACTACCTGCAGTTCCTCGTCGGCAAGTACGGCAATCTCGGCCTTGCGGCGGCCGCCTACAATGGCGGCGAGGGCCGGCTGACCCGCTACGCCGCCGCCGGCGGCTACCTGCCGTGGGAAACCCGCTCCTATGTCGAGACCATCACCGGCCTCGCGGTCGACGCCTGGCTCGCCGACGAGCCCCCCGAGGTCGACCTCGCCCTCGGCAACGACGCCGACTTCGTCACCACCTGCGTGCGCATGGCCGAACGCGAGAGCGTCCCGCAACTCGACCGCCCGCCGAGCCAATGGCAACCCTGGGGCGTGATGCTGGCGCAGGATTTCTCCCAAGCCATCACCATCCGCCGCTTCGAGCGCGTGCAGAAGGCCTATCCGAAACTGCTCGGCAGCGAGCAGCTGATGCTGCTCCAGGCCCGCAACCCCAACTTCGGCCCCCGCCTGCGCTACATCGCCATGATCGGCCGCCAGACCCGCGAAGCCGCCGACGACCTGTGCCAGAGGCTGCAGTCCGCCGGCGGCGCGTGCATCGTCAGGAAGAACTGAGGCGGCCTCCGCCCCGCCACCGAGGCTGCGGGGAGCCGCAGCGCAGTCGAGAGGCTGAACCCCTCACCCCAGCTCCGCTAGGTTCTAGCTGCGCTACCCTCTCCCCTGAGGGGAGAGGGTACCTGGGGGACCAACCCGGCTAACACCATCGTGTCGCCGCTCCATCACCCCTCTCCCCTGAGGGGAGAGGGTAGCGCAGCTAGGACCCTACGGGTCCGTAGCGGAGCTCGGGTGAGGGGTTCAGACTGTGAGCAGCGCACCCCGCTCCGCACCCACGACGTCACCCGGGCGAAAGGCCGGGCCCATCCTGAGACATCGAGGAAGTGGTGTGATGGTCCCCCTACCCCGGCACCCCTACATTCCCCGCCGCGCCCGTCTCGTCGATCGCCGTGGCGATCGCCTCGATCTTGCGCGCCGCTTCGTTCAGCCGCTTGGCAAACCGCCGCTCCAGCTCCTCGGCTTCGTGCGAGATCTGCTCGCCGGCGCGCGACAGGCCCGCGACATCCTGTTTCAGCTGCTCGATCTTGCGCTCGGCTTCCGCCAGTTCGTCGAGCACCGCGATCCCGGCCATCACCGTCAGCCGGTTGTCGCCGATCTCGCCGAAGGTGCCCTTGAACAGCTCGATATGCTGGTTGAAGCGGTCGGCGAGGGTCAGCAGGTGCTGCTCCTGCCCCTCCTCGCAGGCCATGCGGTACTTGCGGCCGTTGATGTCGACATTGACCTCGGGCATCTCAGTTCTCCCCCTTGGCGAGCACCTCGCGCACCGACTCCATGGCCACCACCAGCCGCCGCGCCACCTCGCCCGCACTGTCGTCGAGCCGCTTGGCCCGGGCGCTCTGCTTGTCGAGTTCGGCGGCCAGCCGCGATCGCTCGCTGACCAGCTTCTGGGTGTCCGCCTCGATCCGCGCATGGGCGCGAATCCGGCCGTTGAGGCTCCGGACGCTGGCCTCAAGCCGCGAAAAAGCGCGATCGAGCCGTCCCGCTGCACTTTCATATCCGTCTTCGGCATTCAGCTCGTGCATCGTCACCATCCGAAAAAGGAGCAATTCCACTTACCACTATAGCGCAAAGCTCGGCCTTGGTGCTAACGCCGCCGGCCGTCCTCCCCGAGATTGACAGGTCGGGGGAACCTGCTAAGCGTCAACCCGCCTCGGCAGGAGGGTTCGGGGCACCCGGTATTCCGGGCCTGCAGCACAGCCGAGAGCTTGATTCATGACCAATTCCGCCGCCGCCAACGACATGGCGAATGCCATCCGTTCCCTCGCCATGGATGCGGTCGAGAAAGCCAATTCGGGCCATCCCGGCCTGCCGATGGGCGTCGCCGACATCGCCACTGTGCTCTTCACCAAGGTGATGAAGTTCGACGCCACGGATCCCTGGTGGCCGGATCGCGACCGCTTCGTGCTGTCGGCCGGCCATGGCTCGATGCTGCTCTATGCCTCGCTCTACCTCCTCGGCTACGAGGACATGACGATCGACCAGATCAAGCAGTTCCGCCAGCTCGGCTCGAAGACCGCCGGCCATCCCGAGTACCATTACGCCGCCGGCATCGAGACCACCACCGGCCCGCTCGGCCAGGGCGTCGGCAACTCCGTCGGCATGGCGGTCGCCGAGGCCAAGCTCGCCGCCGAGTTCGGCACCGAGCTCGTCGACCACATGACCTGGGTCATCGCCGGCGACGGCTGCCTCATGGAAGGCATCAGCCAGGAGGCGATCTCGCTCGCCGGGCACCTGAAGCTCAACAAGCTCGTCGTCATCTGGGACAACAACAACATCACCATCGACGGCGCCGTCTCCAACGCGGATTCGACCGACCAGATCGCCCGCTTCCAGGCCTGCGGCTGGAACACCATCGAGATCGACGGGCTCGACCAGGCGCAGGTCGAGGACGCGCTGCTCGCCGCCAAGCGCTCGACCGACAAGCCGACCCTGATCGCCGCCAGGACCATCATCGGCTACGGCGCGCCGCACAAGCAGGGGACGCACGGCGTCCATGGTTCGCCGCTCGGCGCCGAGGAACTGAAGGCCGCCAAGGAGCGGCTGGGCATCACCTATCCGGCCTTCGAGATCCCCGCCGATACGCTCTCCGCCTGGCGCGCCGCCGGCATCCGCTCGGCCAACCAGCGGGGCGCCTGGGAAGGCCGGCTCGCCGCCGCTCCGCTCGACAGGCGCGCCGAGTTCGAGCGCCGGCTCAAGGGCGAGATGCCCGCCGGTTGGAACGACGCGATCGCCGAGTTCAAGAAGAAGCTCGTCGCCGACAAGCCCAAGGTCGCGACCCGCAAGTCGAGCCAGATGGCGCTCGAGGTGATCAACAAGCTCTTGCCCGAGACCATCGGCGGCTCCGCCGACCTCACCGGCTCCAACCTCACCAACACGCCCGAGACGCTGCCCTTCACCGCCACGGATCGCACCGGCCGCTACATGCGCTACGGCATCCGCGAGCACGAGATGGCGGCGGCGATGAACGGCATCGCGCTGCACCAGGGGCTGATCCCCTATGGCGGCACCTTCCTCGTCTTCACCGACTATGCCCGCCCGGCGATCCGGCTCTCGGCCATCATGGGCCAGCGCGTCATCTACGTGATGACGCACGACTCGATCGGCCTCGGCGAGGACGGCCCGACCCACCAGCCCGTCGAGCACCTCTCGACGCTCCGCGCCATCCCCGACCTCCTGGTCCTGCGCCCCGCCGACGCCGTCGAGACGCTCGAATGCTGGCAGATCGCCCTCGAGGCCGAGAAGCCCTCGATCCTGGCGCTCAGCCGCCAGAACCTGCCGCCGCTGCGGCTCACCGATGCCGACGCCAACCTCAGCGCCCGGGGCGCCTATGTGATTGCCGGCGACAAGGACGCCGACGTCGTCATCTTCGCCACCGGCTCGGAAGTCTCGATCGCGGTGGCGAGCCTCGATCTGCTCAAGGCGAAGGGCATCGCCGCCAAGGTGGTCTCGGTTCCCTCGATGGAGCTGTTCGCCGCCCAGCCCGAAGCCTACCGCAACGAGGTGATCGGCAAGCCCAGGGCCCGCGTCGCCATCGAAGCCGGCATCGAGATGAGCTGGCTCAAGCTGCTCGGCGAGAAGGGCCGCTTCGTCGGCATGCACTCGTTCGGCGCCAGCGCCCCGGCCGATGCGCTGTACGAGCATTTCGGCATCACCGCCAACGCCGTAGTTGAAGCTGTCATGGCGCAGTTGTAAGAACCGCGCTCGCCTCGTTCTTCCCAGAATTCCTCAAGGAGCCATCATGGCCGTACGCGTCGCAATCAATGGCTTTGGCCGCATCGGCCGCAACATCCTGCGCGCCATCGTCGAAAGCGGTCGCAACGACATTGAGGTGGTGGCGGTCAACGATCTCGGCCCGGTGGAGACCAACGCCCACCTGCTGCGCTTCGACAGCGTGCACGGCCGCTTCCCCTATGAGGTGAAGGTCGATGGCGACAACATCACGGCCGGCAACCAGACCTTCCGGGTGACCGCCGTCAAGGATCCGAGCCAGCTGCCGCACAAGGAGCTCGGCGTCGACATCGTGCTCGAGTGCACCGGCATCTTTACCTCGAAGGAAAAGGCCTCGGCCCACCTCGCCGCCGGCGCCAAGAAGGTGATCGTCTCGGCCCCCGCCGAAGGCGCCGACCTCACCGTCGTCTACGGCATCAACCACGACCAGCTGGGCAAGGAGCACGTCGTCATCTCGAACGGCTCGTGCACCACCAACTGCCTCGCCCCGATGGCCAAGGTGATGAACGACCTCGTCGGCATCGAGAAGGGGATGATGACCACCATCCACTCCTATACCGGCGACCAGCCGACGCTCGACACCATGCACAAGGACCTGTACCGCGGCCCGCGCCGCGGGGCTGAGCCAGATCCCGACCTCGACCGGCGCCGCCAAGGCCATCGGCCTCGTGCTGCCCGAGCTCAAGGGCAAGCTCGACGGCATCTCGATCCGCGTCCCCACCCCGAACGTGTCGCTCGTCGACCTCAAGTTCGTGGCCAAGCGCAACACCACGCCGCAGGAAATCAACGACGCGCTGATCGCCGCCTCCAACGGGGCGTTCAAGGGCGTGATGACCGTCACCAACTACCCGCTGGTCTCGCACGACCTCAACCACGACCCGCACTCGGCCACCATGCTGCTCGACCAGACCAAGGTGATGGACGGCAATTTCGTCAACATCCTCGGCTGGTACGACAACGAATGGGGCTTCTCCAACCGCATGGCCGACGTGACGGCGGCGTTTGCCAAGACGCTGTAGGAGCGAGCTTCCCTACTCTCTCAGTCGTCATCGTCCGACTTGTTCGGGCGACCCAGCCCCGTGGCATTGCGGCTTCGCCCGCAAGAAGCGGGCAATGACGAACTGGAAGTTGTGGGTCAAAGGCCTCCCGATCCCTCAGTCACCTCGCGGGATGAGGTTTGACCACCGCTCCGCTGTTGCGCCGCGCGCAATCCTTGCTATAGCAGCGACACTCCTTCTTTCAGCGGATCGTCCCATGGCCGCCTTCAAGACCCTCGATGACCTCGACCTCTCGGGCAAGCGCGTCCTGGTGCGCGCCGACCTCAACGTCCCCATGGCCGACGGCAAGGTCACCGACGCCACCCGCATCGAGCGGCTGATCCCGACCCTGCGCGAGATCATCAAGGTCGACGGCAAGGCGATCATCCTCAGCCATTTCGGCCGCCCCAAGGGCAAGGTCGATCCGGAGTTCTCGCTCGAGCCGGTGGTCCCCGCCGTGGTCGAGCTCGTCGGCCATCCGGTCGGCTTCATCGCTACCGACTGGACCGACGTCGCCGCCGTGAAGGAGGAGATCGACCGGGTGCCCCCCGGCTCCATCCTCGTCCTCGAGAACACCCGCTTCCACCCCGGCGAGGAGGCCAACGACCCCGAGCTCGCGCGCCGCATGGCCTCGCTCGGCGACATCTATGTCAACGACGCCTTCTCGGCCGCCCACCGCGCCCATGCCTCGACCGAGGCCGTCGCCCGCCTGCTGCCCTCGGCCGCCGGCCGCGCCATGCAGGAGGAACTGTCGGCGCTCGAGCGCGGCCTCGGCGATCCGCAGCGGCCGGTGATCGCCATCGTCGGCGGCGCCAAGGTCTCGACCAAGCTCGAGCTGCTCGACAATCTCATGCAGCAAGGTGGAGGCGCTGGTGATCGGCGGCGCCATGGCCAACACCTTCCTCCACGCCGGCGGCCTCGGCGTCGGCAAGTCGCTGGCCGAGAAGGACCTGGCGGAGACCGCCAACCAGATCCGCGACCGCGCCGACCAGCAGCACTGCGCCTTCATCCTGCCGATCGACGCCACCGTCGCCTGGCACTTCGAGGCCAACGCCCCGCACCGCTATTACGGCGTCGACTCCATGGACCCCGAGGGCATCATCCTCGACATCGGCCCCGGCTCGATCGAGCGCATCAAGGGCGCCATCGACGAGGCCAAGACCGTCGTCTGGAACGGCCCGCTCGGCGCCTTCGAGCTCGCGCCCTTCGACCACGGCACCGTCGAGATCGCCCGCCACGTCGCGGCCCGCACCAAGGCCGGCAAGCTCGTCTCCGTCGCCGGCGGCGGCGACACCGTCGCGGCGCTCGCCCATGCCGGCGTCAAGGACCAGTTCACCTACGTCTCCACCGCCGGCGGCGCCTTCCTCGAATGGATGGAAGGCAAGCCCCTGCCCGGGATCGAGGCGCTGAAGGGCTGAGCGGCCAGCGGACGGCCCCCGCCCATCCTCCCCCATGAAGGGGGAGGTGAAGAATCGAGGCTGAGGCTCGACCCTGCCAAAACCCTTCATGGGGAGGCCGGGAGGGGGCCGTCCCGCGTAGTGATTCCGGCGACTCCCCTCCACCCTTCGTCTGATACCAGAACGTCCAATTTCCCCGCCCCCGCCGCCGCGGCATACTCCGGCAAATTGCTGATTGGAGTTCCCCGCCATGGCCTCACTCAATGCAATCGCCCGCAAGCTCGTCACCCGCGGCCAGGGCATCCTGGCTGCCGACGAATCCGAAGGCACGATCGCCAAGCGCTTCGCCCTGATCGGCCTGCCGGTGACGCTGGAATCGCGCCGCGACTATCGCGAGATGCTGTTCCGCTCCACCGAGGCGATGACCAAGTACATCTCCGGCGTCATCCTCACCGAGGAGACGCTCGAGCAGCACGCCAAGGACGGCACCCCGTTCCGCGAGCTGTTCGCCGAAGCCGACGTGATTCCCGGCATCAAGGTCGACCGCGGCGCCTTCCCGATTCCCGGCAGCCGCGACGAGAAGATCACCGAGGGCCTCGACGGGCTGCGCCACCGACTCGCCCACTACGCCGACCTCGGCGCCGGCTTCGCCAAGTGGCGCGGCGTCATCGCCATCACCAGCCAGGCCCCGTCCCGCAACGGCATCCGCGCCAATGCGCATGTCCTCGCCCGCTACGCCATGTATTGCCAGGAAGCCGGCATCGTGCCGGTGGTCGAGCCGGAAGTGCTGGCCGACGGCGAGCCGGGCGATCACTCCATCGAGCGCTGCGAGGAAGTGACCAGCGAGACGCTGGAGGCGGTGTTCCGCGAGCTGCGCCTCGCCGGCGTCGATCTCTCCGGCATGCTGCTCAAGCCCAACATGGTAACCCCCGGCATCCGCGCCCGCGAGCGCGCCAGCGTCGAGGAGGTCGCGACCCGCACCGTCGACACGCTCCGCGCCTTCGTGCCGGCGGCGGTGCCCGGCATCGCCTTCCTCTCCGGCGGCCAGTCCGACGAGGAGGCGACCGCCCACCTCTCCGCCATGAACCGGATCGATTCCCTGCCCTGGGCCCTCACCTTCTCCTACGGCCGGGCGCTGCAGACCTCGGCGCTCCTCACCTGGAACGGCGACCCGCGCAACGTCGCCGCCGCCCAGCAGGCCTTCGCGCATCGCGCCCACATGAACTCGCTGGCCGCGCTCGGCCAGTGGCAGCCCAGCCTCGACCAGGCCGCCTGAGCACCGTCCTCGCCCCAACGTCCCCTCTCCCCTCCGGGGAGAGGGCCAGGGTGAGGGGAAGTTCACCCCAACATCCGCAAGTCCAAGAATCCGCCTCCACATCCGCGCCGGGGCCGCTATAACACCGGCCATGTCCGTCGAAATCTTCCTCATCGCCCCCGCCGGCGCCTCCGCCGACCAGCTGAACCAGGCCCTGGACCGCGTCGCCGCGGCAACCGCCATCTCCGCCCTGCTGCTGCCCCGCGGCGAACTGGCCGAGCCGGACTACCGCGCGCTGATCCAGGCCGTAGCGCCGAAAGCCCAGGCCGCCGGCACCGCCGTGCTGATCGAGGGCGACCCCGCTCTCGCCAAGGCGCTGCGGGTCGATGGCCTGCACGTCACCGGCGGCATCAAGGCGGTGAAGGAGGCCGTCGCGGCGCTGAAGCCCGGCATGATCGTCGGCATCGGCGACAGCCGCTCCCGCCACGACGCCATGCAGAAGGCCGAGGCCGGCGTCGACTACATCCTATTTGGGCCGCTTTCCGGCCCCATAAGCCCCGACGAACGCGAAATGGCGCGCTGGTGGGCCGAGACCATGGAAATCCCGAGCGTCCTCTCCGATCCGGAAGCCAGCCTCGAGCGTTACGAGCCCGAGGGCTGCGAGTTCATCGGCCTCCCCCTCCGCCTCGAGGAACGCGCCGAGTGATCCGCCGCCTCGTCGTCCTCCTCCCCCTGCTCGCCGCCCCGGCCGTCGCCCAGCAGGCCGGCTTCGACGACCTGCGCCCGCAGGACCAGCGCTTCGACAATCTCGGCCTCGTGGAACTTCCCATCGGCCCGGTGCCCAACGAGCTGCTGCCCAAGGGCTCCAGCGAGGCGGAGACCATCAGCGGCGAGATCTTCGGCGAGCGCGCCGACGAGGCCTATGGCGCCTATCAGCGCGGCTACTACCTCACCGCCCTCGACCTCGCCCTGCCGCGCGCCGAAAAGGGCGACCGCGCGGCCCAGACGCTGATCGCCGAGATCTACGCCAAGGGCCTCGGCGTCGGCGAGAACCTGACGCGTGCCGCCGAGTGGTACCGCCTCGCCAGCCAGAACGGCGACCCGCTCGCCACCTTCGAGCTCGCGACGCTCTACCAGGATGGCCGCGGCGTCGAAAAGGATCGCAAGCGCGCCGCCGAGCTGTTCAAGACCGCCGCCGACGCCGGCAACATGATGGCGAAGTACAATCTGGGCCTCCTCCACGTCGAAGGCATCTATGCCGAGCCGAGCCTCGCCAAGGCCGCCGCACTGATCGGCGAGGCGGCGGAGTCGGGCATCCCCGAAGCCCGCTACGACTACGCCAGCATGCTGCTGGAAGGCGCCGGCCTCGCCCCCAATCCCGCGGCGGCGGCCGAGCAGTTCCGGCTCGCGGCCGAGGACGGGCTGGTCTCCGCCCAGGTCGACTATGCAACGCTGCTCTACCTCGGCAAGGGCGTCCCGCAGGACAGGACGGCGGCAGCCGGCTGGTACCTCCGAGCCGCCACCGCCGGCAATGCCGTGGCGCAGAACCGCTACGCCAAGCTGCGCGCCGTCGGCGAGGGCGCCGAGCCGGACCCCGAGGATGCGGCGATGTGGCGGGCGCTGGCCCGCCGCCAGGGCCTTACCGATCCGCAGCTCGACAAGCTCCTCGCCGCGCTCCCGCCCGAGACCCTGGCCAAGGCCGAGGAACGTGCCCG
Organism: uncultured Alphaproteobacteria bacterium; assembly: GCA_963708965.1. Classification (GTDB taxonomy): domain Bacteria; phylum Pseudomonadota; class Alphaproteobacteria; order Rhizobiales; family Devosiaceae; genus Devosia_A. The sequence continues at coordinate 443,338 of CAVPUP010000010.1, forward strand.
CTTCTGGCCCTCCGCCCCGCCCACCAAGGTCGCCGACAGCGGCGCCGAGGCGCCGGCGACGCCGACGAATTAGGGCGGTTCACGATTTGGCAAAGGGGTGGCTGAACCTTCACGGGGTCGCCGGGTCGGATGAGCGCAGTGCTGCGCTTCCTTCACCGGGTCATCCCCGCGAAAGCGGGGACCTCCGTTTGCAGCGTCGAAGGGAACAGAGGTTCCCGCTTTCGCGGGAATGACATCGTGGGAAGCAGGATAGCTCGGGAAGCGACCGACCTGGTCTACCGGCACTTTCACCCACCCTGCTCCCAGGGACACGCCCCCGCGCCCCTTGAACTCCCCCCGCTTCTGGGGCACAACCCGGCCCTCCCCTCCTCCCCTTCCCCCGCGCGGAGTACTTCCCCATGCGCTCGGCGCTTTTGAACATCATGGTCCAGGCCGCCATCAAGGCCGGACGCTCGCTTTCGAAGGATTTCGGCGAGGTCGAGAACCTGCAGGTCTCGGTCAAGGGCCCGGCCGACTTCGTCTCGGCCGCCGACCATCGGGCCGAGCAGATCGTCTTCGAGGAACTGCGCAAGGCGCGGCCCACCTACTCGTTCCTCGGCGAGGAAGGCGGCGAGGTGAAGGGCTCGGACGGGCTGCACCGCTGGATCGTCGATCCGCTCGACGGCACCACCAACTTCCTGCACGGCATCCCGCTCTTCGCCTGCGCCATCGCGCTCGAGCGCAACAACGAGATCGTCGCCTCGGTGATCTACAACCCGGCGATGGACGAGCTCTACACCGCCGAAAAGGGCGGCGGCGCCTGGCTCAATGATCGCAAGCGCCTCCGCGTCGCCAACCGCCGGCACCTCGCCGACGCAGTGGTCGTCACCGGCATCAACTCGCAGGGCCGCGCGCTCGACGTGCTGCAGTTGAAGCAGCTCGCGCAGGTGACCCCGGCCGTCGCCGGCATCCGCCGCACCGGCTCCGCCTCGACCGATCTCGCCTGGCTCGCCGCCGGCCGCTTCGATGCCTACTGGGAAGCGGGCCTCAAGCCCTGGGACGTGGCGCCGGGCTCGCTGCTGGTCCGCGAAGCCGGCGGCGCGCTCACCGATTTCGCCGGCGCCCCAGGCTCGATCTGGAACGGCCAGGTGGTCACCGGCAACGAAACAATCCAAGGCCAGTTGCTGAAGATCATCCGCTCCGTCGCCTGACCAGCGCCGCGCCAGCGCCACCTTGCCGCCATTTCATGGGGTTAACGGGGCCTCACGGGCGGCGGACGTTGCGCGCTTCGGGCAAAGCACCTTAGTCTGCTTAGCGAATATCGATCTAAAGGGCAGCGAGATGTCGCAGAGCTACGACCCGTACCGGCTGGCGAGCCCTGCTGTGTACCTGGTGAAGATGTTGATCTTCCTGGTGCTTATCGCCCTGATCGGCGTCATCCTGTTCAGCCAGCTCTATATCTTCTTCTGGGCCAATCCGTTCATCAACAGCCTGATTCTGCTGACCCTGGCGGTGGGCATCATCCTGAGTTTCCGCCAGGTTATCCGGCTGTTTCCCGAGATCAACTGGGTCAATTCCCTGCAGGAAGGCCGGATGCCGGCGAGCCAGCCGCGGCTGCTGGCGCCGGTGGCCAATCTCCTCCGCGACCGGCTCGGCGAGGCGGTGATCACCCCCTCCTCGATGCGCTCGATCCTCGACTCGGTCGGCAACCGCCTCGACGAGGCCAAGGACACCTCGCGCTACCTCACCGGCCTCCTCGTCTTCCTCGGCCTGCTCGGCACGTTCTACGGCCTGCTCGAGACGGTGACGCATGTCGCCTCGACCATCCAGGCGCTCGATGCCACCGCCGGCGATACGGCCACCCTGTTCAGCAACCTGAAGGAAGGCCTCGCCGCCCCGCTCGGCGGCATGGGCACCGCCTTCTCGGCCTCGCTGCTCGGCCTCTCCGGCTCGCTGGTCCTCGGCTTCCTCGACCTGCAGGCAAGCCAGGCGCAGAATGCCTTCTATACCGACCTCGAGGACTGGATGACCTCGATGACCGAGCTCGACCACCCGATCACCCAGCTGCAGGCCACCGGCCTCGGCGTCTCCAGCGACGAGATGTCGGCCATGCTGGCGCAGTTCGGCTCGACGCTCCAGAACTCCAATTCCTCGCAGAACGCCATCCGCGCCATGGCCGAGCTGGCCCGCGGCATCGACGGGCTGGTCAAGCACATCCGGGCCGAGCAGGAGGACCTGCGCGGCCACATCATCGAACAGGGCGAAACCAACAAGAAGCTCCGCGAGCTGATGGAAGCCATGCTGCGCGAGGGCGACTCCGACCGGCCGCCGAACTGATGCAAGCCAGAGGACACATCGAGGAAGGCCCCCTCACCCGACGCTTCGCGTCGACCTCTCCCCCAAGGGAGAGGTGCAAGGGCGGCACGAACGCGCCACCACGCCACCTCTCCCTTGGGGGAGAGGTCGGCCGCAAGTCGGGTGAGGGGGCCTCAGCCAATACCTCTTGGCAAGGAAATGACCAATGGCGGTAAGCACCCGTTCGCGCCGCTCCCAGGTGACCAATTACTGGCCGGGCTTCGTCGATGCCCTGTCGAGCCTGTTGCTCGTCATCATCTTCCTGCTCTCGATGTTCATGCTGAGCCAGTTCTTCCTCGGCCAGGAGATCAGCGGCAAGGACACGGCGATGACCCGGCTCAACGCCCAGATCGCCGAACTGACCGAGCTGCTGCAGCTCGAGAAGGGCAACTCGGGCGACCTGCAGAGCACCATCTCCACCCTGCAGGCGACCCTCGCCAGCACCACCGGCGAGCGCGACCGGCTGGCCGCGCAGGTCGCCGGCTTCGGCACCGGCAATGACGGCAAGGACACCCAGATCGCCCAGCTGCAGGCCGACATCGACGCCAAGGAGCAGCTCTCGCAGGAGGCGGGCGCCCAGGTCGCGCTGCTCAACCAGCAGCTCGCGGCGCTCCGCACCCAGATCGGCGCGCTCGAGCAGGCCCTGCAGGCCTCCGAGGCGCAGACCACCGAGAAGAGCACCCAGATCGCCGACCTCGGCCGCCGGCTGAACCTGGCGCTCGCCCAGCGCGTGCAGGACCTGAGCCGCTATCGCTCCGATTTCTTCGGCAAGCTGCGCCAGGTGCTCGAGGGCCGCGCCGACGTGCGCGTCGTCGGCGACCGCTTCGTGTTCCAGTCCGAAGTGCTGTTCGACGCCGGCCAGGCCGCCATCTCGGCCGAAGGCCAGACCGAGCTGGCCAAGCTCGCGGCAGCCATCAAGGACCTCCAGACCCAGATTCCCCCGGACGTACACTGGGTGCTGCGCATCGACGGCCACACCGACAAGCGCCCGATCAGCAACGCCCAGTTCCCCTCCAACTGGGAGCTCTCGGCCGCCCGCGCCATCGCGGTGGCGAAATACCTCATCGCCGAAGGCGTCCCCGCCAACCGCCTGGTCCCCGCCGGCTTCGGCGAGTTCACCCCCATCGACCCCGGCGACAGCGAAGAAGCCTACCGCCGCAACCGCCGCATCGAGTTCAAGCTGACCGAGTAGGCGGAGGGGCGAGACAGTCCCTTCACTCCACCTCCTTCGTCTCCCCTCTCCCCTGAGGGGAGAGGGTGGCGCAGCTTGGGAGCGCCAGCGACTTAGCGGAGCCAGGGTGAGGGGTTCAGCCTCTCGGCAGCGCCCTGGCGCCTACTCCGCCACGTTCAGCACCGGCTCGTACCGGAACTGCAGCTTCGCGAGCTCGGCGTATTTCCCGCCCTTCCGCACCAGTTGGTCATGCGTGCCCTGGTCGATGAGCCGCCCCTTCTCCAGCACGAGGATCCGGTCGGCGTCGCGGATGGTCGCCAGCCGGTGGGCGATGACCAGGGTCGTTCGCCCCTGCATCAGCCGCTCGAGCGCCATCTGCACCAGCCGCTCGCTTTCGGCGTCGAGCGCCGAGGTCGCCTCGTCGAGCAGCAGGATCGGCGCGTCCTTGAGCAGGGCGCGGGCGATGGCGAGGCGCTGCTTCTGCCCGCCCGACAGCATCACCCCGCGCTCGCCCACCACCGAATCGTAGCCGTTGGGCAGGTCCATGACGTAGTCGTGCACCAGCGCCGCCCGCGCCGCGGCCTCGACCTGCTCGTAAGTCGCCTCGGGCTTGCCGAAGCGGATGTTGTCGGCGATCGAGCCGGCAAAGATCGTCGGCTCCTGCTCGACATAGGCGAAATGCCGCCTGAGCGCCGCCGGATCGAGTTCGCGCACGTCGATGCCGTCGACCAGCACGCGCCCGCGGCTCACGTCGTAGAACCGCTGCACCAGCGCGAAGATCGTCGACTTGCCGGCGCCCGAGGCGCCGACCAGCGCCACCGTCTCGCCCTTGCCGATGGCAAAGCCCATGTCGGCGATGACGCTCTCGTCGTCGCGCGTCTGGTAGGCGAAGCTCACGTCCTCGAAGGCGACCGTCGCCGCGCGGCGGCACCGGCAGCGCCACCGGATGCTCCGGCGCCCTGATCGCCGGCTCGGTATCGAGGATCTCCACCAGCCGCTCGGTCGCCCCCGACACGGTCTGCAGCGTGCCCATGATCTCGGAGAGGTTGGTCAGCGCGTTGCTCGCCATCAGCGCGTAGATCATGAACTGCGCCAGCTCGCCCGCCGTGACCATGCCGTCGAACACGGCCTTCGAGCCCCACCAGACGAGCACCACGAGCCCCGCCGTCGCGAGGAACATCATGCCGCCGAGCAGCCCGCGCGCGCGTCCCGAGCCGCGTCACCTCGGCGCGGAACGAATCCTCGGCCCGCCGGCCGTAGAGCCGCGACTGCTCGGGCTCCTGCACGAAGCTCTTGATCGTCTTGGTCGCCCCCAGCGCCTCGGTCGCCATGGCCGACATCTCGGCCATCGCGTCCTGCGTGCGTCGCGACATCCGCCTGAGCCGCCGCGCGAACAGCACCACCGGCAGCACCACCAGCGGCCCCACCACCACGATGGTGAGCGCCAGGTAGGGGCTGGTGAGGAACATCAGGATCACCGCGCCGATCAGCGTCACCAGCCCGCGCAGCATCATCGAGAGGCTCGAGCCCACCGCGCCGCGGATCGTCGCCACGTCGCCGTTGAGTCGCGAGGTGAGCTCGCCCACCCGGTGCAGGTCGAAGAAGGTCGCGTCGAGCGTCAGCAGGTGATCGAACACCGAGCGCCTGAGGTCGGTCAGCACCCGCTCGCCGAGGATCGAGATGAAATAGAACCGCCCGGCGCTCGCCGCCGCCATCACCGCCGCGACGAGGATCGCGATGATGCCGTACTGCGCCACCGCGTCGAGGTTCTTTTCGAGGAAGCCCTTGTCGATGATCCGTCCCGCCAGCGCCGGGATGGCCAGCGAGGAGAGCGAGGAGATCAGCAGGAAGGCGAGCGTCAGCCCCAGCCGCCAGCGATAGCGGAAGATGAACGGGGCGAGCCGGCGGATCGGACGCAGGTCGCGCTGGCCGGAGAGGAGCGCCGCGCCCTTGGCGCCGAGCCGAGGGGTCGAGCCGGCGTCCCCGATGTTGTTCAGGCTTGTCAAGGTGACCTCGGTATAGGCAGGTCGCACACGCGCCGCAACCCGCTTGGAAACTCACATCGCCGCACCCGCTCCCCTTGCGGACGGCACGGTTTTTCTCTATGAAGCCCGCCAATCCTGTTACGAGCTTTTCCGGGCGCCCGCGGCGCCCGTTTGATTTGAGGCAGCGCCATGAAGAAAGACATCCACCCCGACTATCACACGATCACCGTGGCGATGACCGACGGCACCACCTACCAGACCCGTTCGACCTACGGCAAGGAAGGCGACACGCTGCAGCTCGACATCGATCCCACCACCCACCCGGCCTGGACCGGCGTGCAGGGCAACCTGATGGACCGCGGCGGCCGCGTCACCCGGTTCAAGGACAAGTTCAAGGGCCTCGGTTTCTAAGCCGACGGTTCCAGACCGATAGAAAGCCCGGCCATCGCGCCGGGCTTTTTCTTTTGCGAGAGCGGGCGCCCTACTCCTGTAGCCGCCCGAATGCCTTCTTCAATCGCGCCAGCTGGTCGGCGATGCCGTTCTCGGCGCTCGGCGCATAGTCGGGCACGCCGCCGCGCTCCAGCCGGTCGTATTGCTGCACCCGGTCGAACAGCCGGTCGCCCCGGCCGATATAGTCGAGCAGGCGCTGCGGCAGGTCGCCGAAGCCCGGCCCGCCGCGATCCGACGGGGTGGCGGAGAAGCGGACCTTCTCCTTCTCGTTGCGCGCGTCCCTGGCGCTGAGCTCGCCCTCGTTCACCGCCCGCTGCAGCAGCAGCCAGGACGCGAGCTGCATCAGCCTGGTGGTGAGCCGCATGCTCTCGGTGGCGTAGACGAACGACGCCTCGCGCGGCAGTCCGCGGCTCTCCGAGCGGCCGTCGCCGTCGAGATAGGCGGCCACTTCCTCGATCAGCCCCATGCCCTCGCGATAGAGCGCATCGAACCCGCCCGACGCGACGATGCGCGGACCAATGGCCACTGCCGGTGATTTGTCCCTTCGGTCGTCCAAGATTTCTCAAGCTCGTGGGAAACAGGTCCGGCTGACACGACCACCGGACCCCAGGACAGTGCGCTTCCGCATCTTGCCGGAGGCTTAACAGCCTGCGCCTTCGAAGGGCAAAAGAAAAGAGCCGTCGAAACGGCTCTCGAAAGTTGACAGGGAGGCGTCAAACAGAGGGAGAAACCGCTCTGTGAAGTCCAGGAACTGGACACCCCTGAAGTTAACGAGCATCCGTTAATTGTAGGTAAACGAGACTCGCTTTCTTAACCTTGCGGAATTCTGAACGGCCTCCCGCTCACATCTTGAACACCGAATCCGCCGCCGCCCGCGTCCGCTGCCGCGCCGCGATGGCGAGCTCCAGCCGCGCGATCTCCTCGCGCAGCATGGCGATCCGCTCCTCGAGCTCGCTGACCGACATCGTATCGATCGGCATCCCGACCTCATGCCCCTTGGGCTTCTTGACCGCATCGTCGTCGAACATGAGCCTCTCCGTGCCAAGGTTTTGCGCCGATTCTACCCCCCTCGGGAGTGAGCGCAACCCTTGGGGGAGCGGTCCTGGCCCGGTGACCGGGTTTCAAGATTTCGTCATCGGAGCGTGAGCGGCCGCCACAAGCACGGCCCCCCTCTCCCCTGAGGGGAGAGGGTAGCGCAGCTAGGAGCGAAGCGACGTAGCGAAGCTCGGGTGAGGGGTTCAGCCCCTCGAGGAGGCACTGGTGGAAGGACCTCGTCCTTCGACAAGCTCAGGATGAGGTCCATGAGAGATTGGGATGAGGTCCGTGGAGAGATCCTGGAAAACCCCAATCTCTCAGCCCTCATGGTGAGGCCGTCGAACCACGAGGGCCTGGCACGAACCGTTGCCAACCCTCCCCTCCTCCACCAAACTCCCTCCATGACCGCCCCCTCAGCCATGCTCGCCATCGCCATCACCGCCCCCGGCGGCCCCGACGTCCTGCAGCCCACCACCATCCCGGTCCCTCAACCCGGCCCGGGCGAAGTCCTGATCCGAGTCGCTGCCGCCGGCATCAACGCGCCCGACATCGCCCAGCGCCGCGGCGCCTATCCGCCGCCGCCCGATGCCTCCCCCCTCCCCGGCCTCGAGGTCGGCGGCGAGATCGTCGCCCTGGGCGACGGCGTCTCCCGCTTCGCCCCCGGCGACTTGGTGATCGCGCTCACCAATGGCGGCGGCTATGCCGAGTACGTTGCCGTCTCCGCCGGGCAGGTGCTGCCGGTCCCGGCCGGTTGGAGCATGCTCAGCGCCGCTTCCCTCCCCGAGACCTTCTTCACCGTGCAGCAGACGCTGGTGATGCGGGCGGGGCTCGCGCCCGACATGCAGGTGCTGGTCCATGGCGCCGCGGGCGGCATCGGCGGGGCCGCCATCCAACTGGCGCGCCTGCATGGAGCGAACCCGATCGGCGTCGTCTCCAGCGAGGCGAAGGCCGCCTATGTGCTCGGCCTCGGCGCGGCCGCGGTCATCCGGCGCGACAGGGAGGATTTCGTCGCCCGTGTCGATGAACTCACCGGCGGCCACGGGGCCGACCGCATCGTCGACATCGTCGGCGGCGAGACGCTGGACCGCAACATCACCGCCGCCGCCCGCCATGGCCATATCGTCCTGGTCTCGACCCTCGGCGGTGCGACCGCCCAGATCAATGCGGATCCTTTACGGTCTGGCCGACGCCGTTACGGGTCCTCGCATTCGGCAGCACCAGCGGGAATTGCGGCGGCTCGAACAGCGGACGCGCCGCCTTTGCGCCGTCCCCCTTTGCGCCATCGGGCGCGTCGCCTGCCCGGACGAAACGCGCCTGCGCTTCGGTGACGCCGTAATCGTCCTCGATCTTGTAGGACATTTGCAGCGAGCCGCGGGCCTGCCGTTCCGGATCCTTTGCCAGCGCGATGGTCGGGGCGCGATCGGGCGTCGCGGTGAATTTCCACTGCGGCTGACCGGAGGGCGCGCGGACATGCACGGTGCCGTCGCCAGCGATCGTGAAGTGCTTCTCGTTGGTTCCCTTCGGCGCCTGTTCGGTCGCCGCAGCCTCGGTGACGCCGCCGCCCGCGACGACATCCAGCGTACCGCCGCTCGACCGCACGATCAGCGTGCTGCCGGCGGGCACCGGCAACGGTCCCGAATTCGGGCAGGCGGCACTTTCCTTGTTCGCGGCCGAGAGGATGATCGGCGGCTTGGCGGTATAGATCGGCGGCGTGACCCAGGCATCGACCCGGACATTTATCGGCGACAGCACGCCGTTCCAGTCGAAGGCCGCGGCGATGCGCATCGCACGCTCATCTCCGGCCGCGAGCTGGCAGCGACCAGCATCACCATGACCAGCGCACGCAGCGCCCAGGGATCATGGATCGCAAGCCGCGGCGACGGTAAGCCGGCGCGGATACGTTTGATCGAGGCCAGCGTACGTTCCCGCTGCGCCTGCCAGAGCGCCAGCGCAACCGGGTCCTTGGTCGCCAGCGTGTCGGTCAATTCGGTCGCAGGACGATGCCGGATGCCGGAACCATGGTCGAGCCGGACTCAGGCCCTGTTCGCGGGTCGGCCAGCGAAACCAGATCAGCGGCCAGACCGCCGCGACCAGGAGCAGAGCAAAGATGACGAGCGCGACGGCGCGCGCCAGAAACGGCAGCGCCAGCCACAAACCGGCCCACGATACCACCAGGAACAGCCCAATGACGGTCAATAGCCGCGCCAAGTGCGGCCATGCGCTTTCCCAAGCGATCGCATATCGGGCGCGTTGAAGAGCCTGCGACAGCTTCAACCGCGCGAGGGCATCCGCATCATGTGCCGGCTCTGGCGGCTTGGGGGTTGCGCCGTTCAGCAATCTCTCCGTGTCGACCGAACGACACCCTAGCACATTGGCGGCAGTGAGGCATCCGTTCCTCACGGGATCCCACCACAATCGCGCATAACACGAAGGCGTGACTATACCTCTGCAAGCCCCTAAATTCCGCCGCGACCGGCCAGAGGAGACGTCATGGACCAGAAAACACACGACAAGGGCCTGGAAATTCGCAAAGCCGTACTGGGCGAGACCTATGTCAACAATGCCTTGAAAAATGTCGACGGTTTCAACGCGGCGTTCCAGGACTTGCTCAACGAATATTGTTGGGGGGCGGGGTCGGGGCCGTGACGAACTGCCGCGCAAGACGCGCAGCATGCTCAACATCGCGATGATCTCGATCCTCAACCGGCCGCATGAGCTGCGCGCGCATCTGCGCGGCGCGCACCAACGGCGTCACCCGCGAGGAGATCCGCGAGATCTTGATGCAGGTCGCGATCTATGGCGGCATGCCGGCCGCCGTCGACAGTTTTCGCATCGCGCGCGAAGTGTTCGCCGAGATCGACAAGAGCTTGAGAGAAGCGAACCGCTGAACCATCCCCCGTCATTGCGAGGGCAGCGAAACGATCCAGAATCCCCTCTCGCGGCGACAGCGGGATATGCTTCGCTGCCTCGCAATGACGCACAAAGGAAAAAAACCATGGACATCGGATTTATCGGCCTCGGCAATATGGGCTTTCCCATGGCCCGCCGCCTGATCGAGGCGAAGCATCGACTCATCGTGTTCGACACGCGAAAGGAAGTCGTCGACCAACTGGTCAAGCTCGGCGCGCAGGCCGCCTCGTCACCGAAGGACGTCGCCGACCGCACCGAGACCGTCATGGCGAGCCTGCCCTCGTTGCAGGCGTCCCTCGATGTCGCGACCGGCAAGGACGGCGTGATCGAGGGCAAAAAGGTCAAACGCTTTGTCGATCTCTCGACCGTCGGCTCGCAGATGGCGGTGAAGATTCACGACATCCTCGCCAAGAAGAACATCGTGCAGATCGACAGCCCCGTCTCCGGCGGCGTCGGCGGCGCGGAAAAGGGCACGCTGGCGGTGATGGTGTCGGGCCCGAAGGCCGATTACGAGGCCATCAAGGCCGCGCTGGAAGTGATCGGCAAGCCCTTCTTCATCGGCACCAAGCCGGGCTCCGGCCAGACCATGAAGCTCGCCAATAATTTCCTGTCGGCGACCGCGATGGTCGCGACCTCGGAAGCGGTGGTGATGGGCGTGAAATCCGGGCTCGATCCGAAGGTGATGATCGACGTCATCAATTCGGGCTCGGGCCTCAATACCGCGAGCCGCGACAAGTTTCCGCGCTCGGTGCTGCCGCGCAGCTTCGATTTCGGCTTCGCGACGGGACTGATGGTGAAAGACGTGCGGCTCGCGTCGACGAGATGCGCTCGCTCGGGCTGTCGATGGAAGTCGCGGAAGCGGTCGGTCGCTTGTGGGAGACCGTGATCAAGGAGATGGGCCCGGATTCGGACTTCACCTCCGCGATCGTGCCGATCGAGAGGGCGGCCGGCGTTGTGGTCGGCGGGACCAAGGGCGGCGTGACGGGGAAGTAGCGCGTCGCGCCAACACTCCTGTCGTCCCTGCGCAGGCCCCATAACCACCAGCGGATGGGATGCGCGAATACGTAGCCTCGTCATTGCGAGGAGCGAAGGGACGAAGCAATCCATGATCTCAGCTTGCTGAGCCATGGATTGCTTCGCTTCGCTCGCAATGACGGGCCCAAACCAGGCACTGGGGTAATGGGTCCTGGCTTTCGCCAGGACGACGGCGGTGAGTTGCTGTTGGGGCGCAACGGCTTCGCCTCACAACCACGGCGCGGGCTTGTCCATCGCGATCAGCGCATCGACATCGATGCGCGGACGCACCACCGCGTACTGGTCGTCCTTGACCAGCACTTCGGGGATCAGCGGCCTCGTGTTGTACGTGCCAGACTGCACCGCGCCGTAAGCGCCGGCGGTCATGATCGCCAGCAGGTCGCCGACTTTGGGCTCGGGCAGCGTGCGGTCGAGCGCGAGGTAATCGCCGGTTTCGCAGACCGGGCCCACCACGTCGGCGACCATGGTGCTTCGCATCCCGGCACCGGCCTGTCGCACCGGCAGGATGTCGTGATGCGCTTCATAGAGCGTCGGGCGGATCAGATCGTTCATCGCGGCGTCGATGATGACGAAATTCTTGCCCTCGCCATGCTTCACATAGATGCACCTTGGTGACGAGGATACCGGCATTGCCGACGATCATCCGCCCCGGCTCGAACATCAGCGTGCAGCCGAGATTATGCGTGACGCGCTTGACCATGGCGGCATAGGCGTCGGGCGCCGGCGGCGCCTCGCGGTCCATGTAGTAGGGAATGCCGAGCCCGCCGCCGAAATCGATATGCGCGATGTCGTGGCCGTCGGCGCGCAGCGTCTGCACGAATTCGGCGAGGATGCGGAACGCGGTTTCCATGCGCGCGAGATCGGTGATCTGGCTGCCGATATGCATGTCGGTGCCGGTCACCTCGATGCCCGGCAGCTTGGCGGCGCGGGCATAGACCTCGCGCGCGCGCGCGATCGGAATACCGAATTTGTTCTCGGACTTGCCGGTTGAAATCTTGGCATGCGTGCCGGCATCGACATCAGGATTGACGCGCACGGAAACGCGCGCGGTGCGGCCGGTCTCGACCGCGAGCTTCGAGAGCAGTTCGAGCTCCGGCTCGGACTCGACGTTGATGCAGAGGATGTCGGCGGCCAGCGCGGCGCGCAGTTCCGTTTCGGTCTTGCCGACGCCGGAGAACAGGATCTTCTGCGATGGAATGCCGGCGGCAAGCGCCGCGCTTCAATTCGCCGCCCGAGACCACGTCGGCGCCGGCGCCAAGCTTCGCCAGCGTGCGCAGCACCGACTGGTTGGAATTGGCCTTCATGGCGTAGCAGACCAGCACCTTCTCGCCGGCGAAGGCGTCGGTGAAGACGCGGAAATGCCGCTCCAGGGTCGCGGTCGAATAGCAATAGAAGGGCGTGCCGACGGCGTCCGCGAGGCCAGACAGATTGACCGCCTCGGCGTACAGCACGCCGTTGCGATAGTCGAAGTAATTCATGGCAGGCCAAAGGGTCTTGAACGAGGTCTTACTTGGCTTGGTACGGGTCGCCGAGCAATGGGTCGAGGATAAACGGTTTCTTGGCGCCGCGGGGCGCGGCCGGGGTGGCGTCGACGCCGTAGGTCGGGTTGAACACGCTCGGCTTGGCGGCGTTCTCGGCCTCGCTATCGGTCGCGGCGGCTCGAGCAGGCGGCACGTTGCTCGCAGTCGGCGGCAGATCGAGCGGGCCCTTGCGGCCGCAACCAGCCAGCGACAGCGCAACCACGCTCAAGAGCACCACAGCCCATCCCGGCGCCGGGCGGAAATTACTGATCACGACAATATCCCCAATGCGGGCCGCACCATACAAAGATTGCCTTGCGATGGCGAGAGCAGCCGTCCCACGAAATTGCAGCGAAATTCGTTCCTTCCACCCTATTTTCGTTGTTTTTCGAGCCGCTTGGCCCAGGCCTTGGCTTGCGCCGCCACATTCTTCGGCGCGGTGCCGCCAAAACTGGTCCGGCTCTTCACAGAAGATTCGACCGAGAGCACCTTGAGCGCGTCAGCCGTGATGTCCGGCTCGACCTCCTGCATCGCCTTCAGCGGCAATTCATGCAGCGCGACGCCCTGCTTCGAGGCCAGCGCGACGATGCGGCCGGTGACATGGTGAGCCTCGCGGAACGGCATTTTCAAGGTCCGCACCAGCCAGTCGGCGAGATCGGTCGCGGTCGCGTAGCCGTCGCCGGCAGCAAGCCTCATCCGCGCTTCATCGGGCACAAGATCCGAAACCATGCCGGTCATGGCGCGGATCGCGAGTGAGAGCGCCGCGAATGCCTCCATCGCGCCCTGCTTGTCCTCCTGCATGTCCTTTTGATAGGCGAGCGGCAGGCCCTTCATCACGATCAGCAGCGCGGTCAACGCGCCGATTACGCGGCCGGTCTTGGCGCGCACCAGTTCCGCCGCGTCCGGGTTGCGCTTCTGCGGCATGATGGACGAGCCGGTGGTGAATTTGTCTGACAGACGAACCATGCCGACCAGCGGCGAGGTCCAGACCACGATCTCCTCGGCAAAGCGCGACAGATGTACGGCGCAGATCGCCGCCGCGGACAGCGTCTCCAGCACAAAATCGCGATCGGACACCGCATCCAGCGAATTGGCCATCGGC
>CAVPUP010000011.1:0-447296 GCA_963708965.1 uncultured Alphaproteobacteria bacterium
GACCAGGGCCCCAACCGTGTCCGCCGCGTCGCCCCGGCCAACACCTTCTTCATGTTCTAGCGCTTTCCCGCTCCGGAACGCTGCCTCGCGCCAGGGTCCGCCGTGCAATCTGCTGCCTGTAGCAAGGCTTTTCATTTCCCGATCGGCGGGTATTGTGCCGGCAAATCGGAGAGTTTCATGTCCTCGGTCTGGCAACGGCTGGGCGCGCTCGTTGGCTCTGTTTCGGATCGGACCGGCATCATCGGTTCGCTCGCGAACGTGCTCGACCCGGATACCTGGTTGCCGGGAGGGCGTGACGCGGCCTTCACCCTCGCGCTGATTGCGCTCTCGGCGAAGATGGCGGTGTCGGACGGCGTGGTCACCGCCTCCGAGCTCCGCGCCTTCCAGCGGACCGTCGACATTCCGCCGGGCATCGAGCAGCAGGTGGACAGGCTGTTCCGCCTCGCGCAGCAGGATGTGGCCGGCTACGAATTCTATGCCCGCAAGATACGGCGCATCTTCATCGACAGTCCGGACACGCTCGAGCATGTGCTCGACGGGCTGTTCTACATCGCCTCGGCCGACGGGATGATCCACGAGGCCGAGCTCGAATACCTGAAGAGCGTCAGCGACATCTTCGGCTTCGATGACGCGCGCTTCGAGCAACTGACGGCGCAGCACATCCTGTTCGATAGTGGGGCCGACCCCTACATCGTCCTCGGTCTCGCCCCGACCGCCGACAAGGATGAGGTGAAGCGGGTGTACCGGTCGCTGGTCGCCGAGCACCACCCGGACCGCCTGATCGCGAAAGGTGTGCCGGAGGAACTGATCGAGGTCGCCACCGCCCGGATGGCATCGATCAACAATGCCTACCAGCAGATCATGAAACGGGCAGCTTGACGGGGCCGGGTGACCGACGCCATATGCCGCCTCGCCAGTTGACCGGGTGGCCGCTCCGCGCAAGCGGGGAGGAAAGTCCGGGCTCCATCGAAATACGGTGACGGCTAACGGCCGCCGGGGGTGACCCCAGGGAAAGTGCCACAGAAAGCAAACCGCCCGCCTTCGGACGGGTAAGGGTGAAAGGGTGCGGTAAGAGCGCACCGCGGACCTGGCAACAGGGACGGCACGGCAAACCCCACCGGGAGCAAGACCAAATAGGGACGACGCGGGGCGAGAGCCCCAGGCCGATTTCGAGGCCGGTCGTCCGGGTTGGTTGCATGAAGTCGCCAGCAATGGCGCCTCAAGATGAATGGCCGCCGCGCGGGGATTTCCCCGCCCTACAGAACCCGGCTTACAGGTCAACTGGCGACCATTTCCTCGACTGATCCGCCACTGCGAATAGGCTCAACAGAATCTTAATCTCGCCTCTGCAAAGTGCGGAATCAGCCTGATCATGGGCCAATCGTGCGTGCCGGCAGTAGCCGGAGTGGAGTAACAGCCGATCATGGGCAAGCCGGAAGCCAGCGAGCAGCAGGGGCCGCACGTGCCGGTCCTGCTGGCCGAGGTGCTCGCAGCCCTGGCGCCTCTCGAGGGGGCGCGCATTCTCGACGGGACCTTCGGGGCAGGCGGTTACTCCCGCGCGCTGCTCGAGGCCGGCGCCTCCGTCATCGCCATCGACCGCGATCCCACCGTGGCGCCGATCGCCCAGAGGCTCCAGGAAGAATTTCCGAGTCGATTCAGCTTCGTGGAAGGCACTTTTTCCGAGCTGGATGAACTGGCCGGCGGGCCTGTCGACGGCGTGGTGCTCGATATCGGCGTATCCTCGATGCAGCTCGACGAGGCCGAGCGCGGCTTCTCGTTCATGCGCGAAGGGCCGCTCGACATGCGGATGAGCGCCGAGGGGGAGTCCGCTGCCGATCTCGTCAACACGCTCGAGGAAAGCGAGCTGGCGAACCTGCTCTACGCCTTCGGCGAGGAGCGGAAGTCGCGCCGCATCGCGCACGGCATCGTCGCGGCGCGAGCGCGGGCGCCGATCACCACGACCACCGAACTCGCGCGCCTGATCGAGAAGGCGATCGGCCGGAAGCCCGGCGAGGCACATCCGGCGACGCGGAGTTTCCAGGCGCTGCGCATCGCGGTGAACGGCGAACTCGACCAGCTGGTCGAAGGCCTGTTCGCAGCGGAGCGGCTGCTGGGCGAGGACGGGCGGCTGGCTGTGGTCACCTTCCATTCGCTGGAAGACCGGATCGTCAAGCGCTTCTTCGATCCCGCAAAGGGTGCGCCGACCCAGTCCCGGCACCTGCCGCAGGTCGAGACCGAGCCGCTGCGCTGGTCGCCGGTCGACGAAGGCGGTGAAGCCCTCGGCCGCCGAGGAGGCGCGCAACCCGCGCGCGCGGTCGTCGACGCTGCGCTCGGGTCGCCGCACGGGCGCGCCGGCGCGGGCCGTCAGCCATGCCAATCTCGGGGTGCCGCGGATCGGAGGCGCCCGGTGATCAAGACCGTCAACGTCCTCTTGTTCTGCACCAGCCTCGTCGGGCTCGTCGGTGTCTACGCGCTGAAATATTCGGTCGAGGACATCGCCAGCGAGAAGGCGGCGCTCGAGCGCAAGATCGAACGGCAGCAGGGCGAGCTGAGCCTGCTGCAGGCCGACTGGTCCTACCTGAACCAGCCTGCGCACGTCGCGCCGATCGTGGCGCGTCATCAGGAGGCGCTGGGCCTGCTGCCGACGCGGCAGGAGCAGTTCGGACGCATGGACAACCTGCCGATGCGGCCGGCGGCGCCCGATACGGTGGCGCTCGACGCGCTGCTGGACTCGCTCGACTCGGGCATCGACCCGATCGGGCAACTGATCGAGGCCAACTAGATGGCGCTGATTACCGAAGCCACCATTTCGCTCGACGGCGGCCGCAAGGCGCGCGGAAACCTGACGAAGGCCCGCATCCGGTGGGTGATCGCGGCGCTGCTGCTGGTCTTCATCGTCGTCGCCGGCGCGGCTGATCCAGCTTGGGGCGACGGTGACCGACTCGACCATCGAGGGCGTCGAGCGCGACGTGATCACCGCCACCCGGCCGGCGCTGCTCGACCGGAACGGGCTGGAGATGGCGGTCGATATCCGCGTGCCGTCGCTGTTCGCGGAGCCGCGGCGCATCGTCGATGTCGAGGAAGCGGTGCAGAAGCTGCGCACCGTCCTGCCGGACCTGAACGAGGACTGGCTGCGCAAGCGCCTGACCGGCGACAAGGGCTTCGTCTGGGTCAAGCGCGAGCTCACTCCGGCGATCCGAGACAGGATCTTCCAGCTCGGCGTCCCGGGGCTCGACTTCGTCACCGAGAGCAAGCGCTTCTATCCCTCGGGCGCCGAGGCGTCGCATATCCTGGGGGCCGTCAACATCGACAACCAGGGCACCATGGGCATCGAAAAGCACATGGACGACGAGGACCTGGCGCTGCTGCAGTCCATCGGCCTCGCCCGCGGCAACGAGCTGACGCCGGTGAACCTCTCGATCGACCTGCGCGTCCAGCACATCATGTACGAGCAGCTCGCGGACTCGCTCACCCGCTACAAGGCCGTCGCGGCGGCCGGGGTGATGATGGACGTGAGGACCGGCGAGATCGTCGCGCTGGCCTCGCTGCCGGACTTCGATCCGAACGACCCATCGACCCTGTTCCAGGACTACAACGGCGCGAAGAACCAGCGCTTCAACCGCATCACGTCCGGCATCTACGAGCTCGGCTCGACCTTCAAGACGGTCACCCTGGCCGGGGCGATCGACAGCGGCAGGGTGCGCATCAGCGACAATTTCGACGCGCGCTTCGGCATCCGCTTCGGCCGCTTCACCATCGACGATTTCCACGGCAAGCACCGGATCCTCTCGGTGCCGGAGATCTACAAGTACTCGTCGAACATCGGCACCATCCGCATCATGGAGGCCATGGGCAAGGACGAGTTCCGGGCCTTCCTGACGAAGCTCGGCTTCGACCAGTCGGTGCCGTTCGAGCTGCCCGGAGATGCGCAAGCCGAACGTTCCGGCAAAGTTCTCCGAGATCGTGGCCGCCACCGCCAGCTTCGGGCACGGGCTCTCGATTTCGCCGCTGCACATGGTGCGGGCGATGTCCGCGTTCGTGAATGACGGCTACATGGTGCCGCCGACGCTCTACAAGCGCTCGCTGGCGGAGGCGAAGGCGCTCTACGAGCCGGTGATCTCGCCCGCGACCAGCGCCAAGGTCCGCTACCTGATGCGCCTCAATGCGCTGGAAGGCTCGGGCTCGCGCATGAACAAGATCGCCAACGGCTACCGGCTGGGCGGCAAGACCGGCACCGCCGAGAAGGTGGTAGGCAGGGTTTACTCCTCCAACCGTTCGCTCGCCGTGTTCGCCTCCGCTTTCCCGCTGGACAACCCGCGCTATGCCATGGTGATCCTTGTCGATGAACCGCAGAGCGAGAACCCCCAGTCCGGCCGTACGGCGGGCTGGAATGCCGGCGAAGTGACGGGGCGCATCGTGCAGCGCGTCGCGCCCATGCTGGGGATCAGTCCCGACTTCAGCCAAATGTTGGATGACAATCTTGTCCCAGTCGAACTTCGCTAGGTCTGCTACGGAAGGCATCGAGGACTTGCCCCTTTCCCTCAGCGAGCTGCTGGAGGGCAGCCAGGCGGCAGCCGTGCCGGCGCTCGAGGTGGCGGGCGTGAACGCCGACAGCCGGGCGATCGGGCCGGGCGAGGTGTTCTTCGCGGTGCCCGGCACCCGCGCGCATGGCGACCAGTTTGCCGCGCAGGCGGTAGGCCGCGGCGCCGTTGCCATGGTCAGCGATCGCGCACCGGCCGAGGATCCCGGCGTGCCGGTGGTGCTGGTCGGCGATGTGCGCGCCGCCTACGCACGGGCGGCGGCCCGGCAGTTCGCGCCGCAGCCGGAGGTTTCCGTCGCGGTCACCGGCACCAACGGCAAGTCGTCCATCGTTTCCTTCGTGCGCCAGATCTGGGCGGCGAGCGGGATCGCCGGGGCAAGCCTCGGGACGGTCGGGGTGGAGACGGATGCCGGCATCGAGCCGCGCGAACTCACCACCTCGGACGCGCTGTCGCTGCACCGCGACCTTGCGGGTCTCAAGGCCAGGGGCATCGACCATGTCGCCATGGAGGCCTCGAGCCAGGGGCTGGACCAGCGGCGCGTCGACGGGTTGCGCTTCAATGCCGTGGCGTTCAGCAACCTGAGCCGGGACCATCTCGATTACCACCTCGACATGGAGACCTACCGGGAGGCCAAGCTGAGGCTGTTCCGCGAGCTGATCGCCGAAGACGGCGTCGGCGGTTGTCAATGTCGATGACCCCGAGCATCTGCCGTTCCTGTTCGCGGCGCTCGATCGCGGCGCGAAGCTGCTGACCGTGGGCACCGAGGGCGCGTTCTTCGAGGTCAACTCCATCGTCAACGACGGCTACGGCCAGCGGGTCAACGGCCGCATGATCGGCGAGCCGGCGAGCTTCCACCTGCCGCTGACCGGCGCGTTCCAGGTCAGCAACGCACTGGTGGCTCTGGCGCTCGCCGTCAGCACCGGCGCCGACCAGCAGCGTGCCCTCGAGGCGCTGGAAACGCTGAAGGGTGCCAAGGGTCGGCTGGAACTCGTGGCGCAGCATAACGGCGCGGCGATCTTCGTCGACTATTCGCACAAGCCCGTGGCCCTCGAGACTGCGCTCGCCTCGCTGCGGCCCTATGCCAGCAACCGCTGCACGTGGTGTTCGGCGCCGGCGGCGACCGCGACCAGGGCAAGCGCCCGATCATGGGCGAGGTCGCCAACCGTATGGCCGACCGCGTCATCGTCACCGACGACAACCCGCGCACCGAGGATCCTGCCATCATCCGCAAGCAGATCATGCTGGCTGCGACAAAGGCCACCGAGATCGGCGACCGGCGCGAGGCAATCGAAACGGCGATTGCGGCACTTCAACCCGGCGACGTGCTGCTGATTGCGGGCAAGGGCCACGAGGATTATCAGATCATCGGAACGACGAAGCACCACTTCTCCGACCACGAGGTGGTGCTGGAGACGCTGAAAGGGATGTAGCCACCGATGAGACCACTCTGGACCGTCGCCGAGGTCGTCAAAGCCACCGGCGGCCGGCCCGAGGGCTTGTCGGAGGGGCCGATCTCCTCGGTATCGATCGACTCGCGCGAGATCGAGCCGGAGGCGCTGTTCGTCGCCATCAAGGGCGATACGCATGACGGCCATGACTTCGTCGGCAAGGCGCTCGAGGCCGGCGCCGCGGCGGCGATCGTTTCCGAGGCGTGGTTTCGACGCGCATGGCGGGCGCGGGCTGATCGTCGTCGACGATCCGCTGAAGGCGCTGGAGATGCTGGGGCAGGCGGCGCGCGAGCCGCAGCCGCGCCATGATCGTCGCCGTCACCGGCAGCGCCGGCAAGACCACCACCAAGGAGGCGATCCGCACGGCGCTCTCGGCCGCGGGCGAGACGCACTACTCGATCAAGAGCTTCAACAACCACTGGGGCGTGCCGCTGATGCTGGCGCGCCTGCCGCGCGAGGCGCAGTTCGGGGTGTTCGAGATCGGCATGAACCACGCCGGCGAGATCACGCCGCTGGTGAAGCTGGTCCGCCCGCATGTCGCGGTGATCACCACCGTCGCCGCGGCGCATCTCGAGTTCTTCAACTCCGTCGCCGACATCGCCGCCGCCAAGGCCGAGATCTTCCTCGGGCTCGAGCCCGGCGGCACGGCGCTGCTCAACGCCGACCACGACTACCTCCACATCCTCTTCGCCCATGCCCGCGCCGCCGGCGTCGGCCGGGTCGTGACCTATGGCTTCGACGACAGTTCCGACTGGTGGATCGCCGGCGTGAGCCAGCTCGGCAACCAGACCGCTGCGGACGTGCGGCACGAGGGCAAGTCCTATCACCTCCGCCTCGGCGTGCCCGGCCGGCACATGGTGGCCAATGCCGTTGCGGCGCTGGCGGTCTCGCATCTCGCCGGCGAGGGAACCAAGGTGGCGCTCGAAGCGCTCGCCAGGTTCGGCGCACCCGAGGGCAGGGGCCTCACCACCCGGCTCGGACCGGAGGACAAGCCGCTGCTGCTGGTGGACGAGAGCTACAACGCCAACCTCGCCTCGATGCATGCGGCGCTCGAGCTTTACGGCTCGATGAAGCCGCCGGCGGGCACCAAGGTGCTGGTGCTGGGCGACATGCTGGAGATGGGGCCGCAGGGGCCGCAGCTGCATGCCGGGCTCGCCGATGCGGCGCTCGGCACCGGGGCGGAGCGCATCTATCTCGTTGGTCCGGTGATGAAATCCCTCGCCGCCGAGCTGGCGCGACGCGCCGAAAACGACCGCGACTCACCCGCTCTCATGCATGTGGAAACGGTGGACGAGATTGCCGAGCCGCTGCTCTCCGGCCTTGCGCACGGCGACGCAGTTATGGTCAAAGGATCGAAAGGCGTCCGGCTCGCGTCATTGGTCCAGAAAATCCGCGAGCGCTTCTAGCAACCTGGACCCATCACCGTCGGGACTCATTTCGGATGCTTTATTTCCTCGGGCAGTTGGGCGATAGCCTCGCCGCCTTCAACGTATTCCGTTACATCACCTTCAGGACGGCCGGCGCGGTGGTTACCGCGCTGTTCTTCGTCTTCCTGTTCGGGCCGGGGATGATCTCGGGCCTGAAGATCCGCCAGGGCAGGGGCCAGCCGATCCGCGAGGACGGGCCGCAGGCGCACCTGTTGACCAAGAAGGGCACGCCCACGATGGGCGGGCTGATGATCCTCGCGGGCGCGGTGATCTCGACGCTGCTCTGGTCGAACCTCTCGAACGGCTATGTCTGGGTCGTGCTGTTCGTGACGATTTCCTTCGGCGCGATCGGCTTCTACGACGACTTCCTCAAGGTGAAGAAGATGTCGCACAACGGCTTTTCCGGCCGCCAGCGACTGGCTCTCGAGGCGGTGATCGCCGCCATCGCCTGCTATTTCATCTCCGTCCTCGGCGAGCCGGGGGCCTCGACCTCGCTGTTCTTCCCGTTCGTGAAGGGGCTGGCGCTCAACCTCGGCTGGTTCTTCGTCCTGTTCGGCGGCTTCGTCATCGTCGCCGCCGGCAATTCGGTGAACCTCACCGACGGCCTCGACGGGCTGGCCATCGTGCCGGTGATGGTGGCGGCGGCCTGCTTCGGGCTCATCGCCTACCTCGTCGGCAGCGCCAATTTCGCCGACTACCTGCTGCTCAACTACGTGCCGGGCACCGCCGAACTCTCGGTGGTGACAGGGGCGCTGATCGGCGCCGGGCTCGGCTTTCTGTGGTTCAACGCCCCGCCGGCGCAGATCTTCATGGGCGATACCGGCTCGCTGGCGCTGGGCGGCGCGCTCGGCACCATCGCCGTCGCCACCAAGCACGAGATCGTCCTCGCCATCATCGGCGGGCTGTTCGTGCTCGAGGCGGTGTCGGTGATCGTGCAGGTGGCCTCGTTCAAGCTGACCGGCAAGCGGGTGTTCAAGATGGCCCCGATCCACCACCATTTCGAGATGATGGGCTGGACCGAGAGCCAGGTGGTGATCCGCTTCTGGATCATCTCCTTCGTGCTGGCGCTGATCGGCCTGAGCTCGCTGAAGCTGCGCTGAGGCGCGTGTCCGCCACCGTGAGTTTGCGGCCGACTCGCAAAACGCGACTCCCGGTACGAACTTGGTAACCAACCCGTTGCTAGAATCGCTCCGATTTGCGGTCTGGGAGACCGCCGGGTTGGGTGGCGACGGCACATGTTTTCACGCGAGCGGAAAACCCCCATTGCGGAGTGGTGGTGGACCATCGACAAGGGGCTCCTGGTCGCCCTGATCCTGCTTCTGCTGGCGGGCGTGCTGCTGAGCTTTGCGGCGAGTCCGCCGGTGGCCGAGCGCCTGGGGTTGAGCCCCTGGCACTTCATCATCCGGCAGGCGATCTTCGCGACGCTGGCGCTGCCGGTGATGCTCGCCACGTCGCTCTTGCCGCACCGCGCCTCCCGCTTCCTCGCGCTCGGCGTGCTGGTGGTGTTCACCCTGCTGCTGTGGCTGACGCTGCGGTTCGGCGTCGAGGTGAAGGGCGCCAAGCGCTGGGTGTCGCTGCTCGGCAACACCATCCAGCCCTCGGAGTTCGTGAAGCCGGCCTATGCCGTGATCGGCGCGTGGCTGTTCTCGGAGAGCATGAAGAACAAGGGCGTGCCGGCGCGCTCGATCGCGACCGGGTTCATGGCTGCCATCGTGGGCGGCCTGTTGCTGCAGCCCGATATCGGGCAGACGGCGCTGGTGCTCGCCACCTGGGCGTCGCTGCTGTTCCTGTCGGGCATCTCGTGGCTGGTGATCGTCGGTCTCGGGGCAGGGGCCATCGGCCTGATGTTCGCGGCCTATACGATCTTCCCGCACTTCGCGCGGCGCATCGACAGCTTCATCAACCCCGAGGGCGGCAACACCTACCAGGTGGACAAGGCGCTGAGCTCCTTGCTCGAGGGCGGCTGGTTCGGACGGGGGCCGGGTGAATCGCTGGCCAAGAAGGTCATCCCCGACGCTCACGCCGACTACGTCTTCTCGGCCGCGGCGGGCGAGTTCGGCATCCTGTTCTGCCTCTGCCTCGTCGGGCTCATCGCCTTCATCGTGGTGAAGGCGCTGATCGGCGCGCAGCAGCAGTCGAGCCTCTTCGCGCGCCTCGCGGCCTCGACCCTGGCGGTCCAGTTCGGGCTGCAGTGCTGCATCAACCTGGCGGTGAATCTCAACCTCATGCCGCCCAAGGGCATGACGCTGCCCTTCGTCTCCTATGGCGGAACCTCGATGCTGGCGATCGCGTTCGCAATGGGCCTGATGCTGGCCCTCACGCGCAAGAAGCCGGAGGAGCGGCTGGCAACCGGGCTTCCCGCCTATCGTGCTACGGTGCTATCCCCCGCCGAATGAGCAGATTTGTCCTCATGGCCGGTGGTACCGGAGGCCACCTCTTTCCCGCGATGGCGCTGGCGCAGGAATTGCGCCGGCGCGGCCATGACGTGCAGTTGATGACGGACCATCGCGTGGCCGCCTATGGCGACAGCTTTCCGGCGAGCGCGACCCACATCGTCCCCTCCGCCACCCCCTCGGTCCGCGATCCGGTGCGGTTCGTCTCGGCCGGGTTCAAGATTCTGGGCGGCATCGGCGTGGCGCTCGGCAAGCTGCGCGCGATCAGGCCGGATGCGGTCATCGGCTTCGGCGGCTATCCGGTCTATCCGCCATTCGTCGCCGCGAGCCTGCTCGGCATCCCCGGCGTGCTGCACGAGCAGAACGCCGTGATGGGGCGCGCCAACCGTGCACTGGGCCGCATGGCGCGGGTCATTGCGCTGAGCTTCGAGAGGACCGCGAAGGCCGAGCCGTTCGCGCACAAGAGCCTCCTCGTCGGCAACCCGGTGCGCGACCGCGTGCGGGCCGTGGCGGAGACGCCTTATCCGGAACTCGACGCATCGGGCACCATCCGGCTGCTGGTCTTCGGCGGCAGCCAGGGCGCGGCCATCTTCGCCCGACTGGTGCCGCCTGCGATCGCGGGTCTGCCGGCCGAGATCCGCGCGCGACTTCGCGTCACGCAGCAGTGCCGGCCCGAGGACCTGGACCAGGTCGCCGAGGCCTACCGGCAGGCCAAGGTGAATGTCGAGCTCGCCTCGTTCTTCGACGACCTGCCCGAGCGCATCGCCGCCTCGCATCTGGTCATCTCTCGCTCCGGCGCCTCGAGCGTCGCGGAGCTCACGGCCATCGGGCGGCCTGCCATCCTCGTGCCGCTGCCGGGTGCTCTGGATGCCGACCAGAAGAACAACGCGCTGGTGATGGACGCCGCGGGGGGCGGCTGGATCGCCGAGCAAGCCACGCTTACGCCGCAATCGCTTGGCACCCGCTTGGTCTCACTTTTCGCTGATCCGGCAAGCCTCAAGCAAGCCGCAGCCGCAGCCAGATCGCTCGGCCAGCCCGACGCCGTGAACAACCTCGCCGACGTTGCAGAACGTCTCGCCCAGAAGGGAACCCGTACATGAAGATGCCGCGCAATATCGGACCGGTGCATTTCGTCGGCATCGGCGGCATCGGCATGAGCGGCATCGCCGAGATCCTGCACAACCAGGGCTACAAGGTCCGCGGCTCCGACAGCGCCGAGAGCCCGAACGTGCAGCGCCT
Source organism: uncultured Alphaproteobacteria bacterium (assembly GCA_963708965.1). GTDB lineage: Bacteria > Pseudomonadota > Alphaproteobacteria > Rhizobiales > Devosiaceae > Devosia_A. Next base: position 11,049 of record CAVPUP010000011.1, read on the forward strand.
GCAGGCGGATGGGCATCGACGTCGAGATCGGCCAGAAGGCCGAGAACCTCAAGGACGCCACCGTGGTCGTGATCTCGTCCGCCATCAAGAAGGACAATCCCGAACTGATGGCCGCGCGGGCGCGGAACCTGCCGGTGGTGCGGCGCGCCGAGATGCTGGCCGAGATCATGCGGTTCAAGAACGCCATCGCCATCGGCGGCACGCACGGCAAGACCACCACCACGACGCTGGTCGCGGCGCTGCTCGACGCGGGCAGCCTGGACCCGACCGTCATCAACGGCGGCATCATCAATGCCTACGGCACCAATGCCCGGCTGGGCGACGGCGAGTGGATGGTGGTGGAGGCCGACGAGAGCGACGGCACCTTCGTCAAGCTGCCGGCCGACGTGGCGGTGGTCACCAATGTCGATCCCGAGCACCTCGACCACTACCACGACTTCGACCATGTGAAGCAGGCGTTCCTCAACTTCATCGAGAACGTGCCGTTCTACGGCTTCGCCGTGATGTGCCTCGACCATCCCGAGGTGCAGTCGCTGGTGGGCCAGATCCGCGACCGCCGCGTCATCACCTATGGCCGCAACCCGCAGGCCGACGTGCGGCTGGTCGATCTCGAGGTCTATGACGGGGTGAGCCATTTCGCCGTCGAGATCCGCGACCGCATCCGCATGACGCACCTCCGGATCGAGGGGCTGGAGCTGCCGATGCCGGGCGAGCACAACGCGCTCAATGCCACGGCCGCCATCGCCGTCGCCGACCAGCTCAAGGTTCCGGCCGAGGCGATCCGCAAGGGGCTGAAGGGCTTCTCGGGCGTCAAGCGCCGCTTCAGCCGGACCGGCGTTGTCGGTGGCATCACCGTCATCGACGACTACGGCCACCACCCGGTGGAGATCGCGGCGGCGCTGAAGGCGGCGCGGCAGTCGACCCGGCGCGACGTGATCGCAGTGGTGCAGCCGCACCGCTATTCGCGCGTCCACGACCTGTTCAACGATTTCGCCACCTGCTTCAACGATGCCGACACGGTGATCGTCGCGCCGATCTACGCCGCCGGCGAAGCGCCGATCGAGGGGGTGACGCATGAAGAGCTGGTGCAGCGCATCCGCGCCCGCGGCCACCGCGATGCGCGCGTGCTCGACAAGCCCGAAGTCTCTGTCGCAGCTGATCGCCGAGCGCGCGGAAGACGGCGACTACGTCGTCTGCCTCGGCGCCGGCAACATCACGCAATGGGCGCCGCCCTGCCGGCCGAGCTCGGCGCCTTGATGGGCGAGGAGCCGGAACTCGCATGAACGTCATGACGACAGGCTGGCCCGACCTCATTCCGTCCCTCGATCCGTGGATTTCCGAAGTCCGCGGCAAGCTGATCCACAACCAGCCGCTGAGCGAAGTCACCTGGTTCAGGGTCGGCGGGCCGGCGCAGCTGTTCTTCCAGCCGGCCGACGAGGCCGACCTCGCGTTCTTCCTCAAGCACCTGCCGGCCGACATCAAGGTGACGGTGATCGGGCTGGGCTCGAACCTGTTGATCCGCGACGGCGGGCTCGACGGCGTGGTGATCCGGCTGTCGGCCAAGGGTTTCGGCGCGGTCGACGTCCTCGACGGCCACCGGCTGCGCGTCGGCACGGCGCTGCCCGACGTGAAGGTCGCGACTGCCGCGGCGGAAGCAGGGATCGACGGGCTCACCTTCTATCGCGGCATTCCCGGCGGCATCGGCGGCGCGCTCTACATGAACGCGGGCTGCTACGGCACCGAGACGCGCGACCGCATGGTCGAGCTGCGCGCGGTGACGCGGCAGGGCGAGATCGTGACGCTCAGCAATGCCGACATGGGCTACCTCTACCGCAAGTCGAACGGTCCGCGCGGCGCGGTGTTCACCTCCGCCGTCTACCAGGGCTTTGCCGGCGACCGCGAGGCGATCCTCGAGCGGATGCGGGAGATCACCGAGAAGCGCGAAAGCTCGCAGCCGACCCGCGCCCGCACCGGCGGCTCGACCTTCAAGAACCCCGAGGGCCATTCGAGCTGGCGGCTGATCGACGAGGCCGGGGGCAGGGGGCTCACCTTCGGCCGCGCCCAGATGTCGGAACTGCACGCCAACTTCCTCCTCAACCTCGGCGACGCCGACGCCTTCGAGGTGGAGACGCTGGGCGAGATGGTGCGCCAGAAGGTGCGGGAGAAGCACGGCATCGAGCTGAAGTGGGAAATCCGCCGCATGGGCCACTTCGTCCCCGGCCGCGAGGTCCGCGAGTTCATGGATGGCGACGTGTTCACGGGGGCGGTGTAGTGCCAACCATGTTGTTGCAAGGCCCCCTCACCCTGTCCCTCTCCCCCAAGGGAGAGGGGACGCTGGGGCGAGAACGTGCCACAGATCACCTCTCCCTCTGGGGGAGAGGTCGCCGCGTAGCGGCGGGTGAGGGGGCCTTCCCTCGAGGGAAGTCTCAGATGACCAAGCACGTTGCCGTCCTCATGGGCGGCGTCTCGAACGAGCGGCCGGTGTCGCTTTCCTCCGGCAAGGGCTGCGCCGAGGCGCTGCGCAACTCGCGGTTACCAGGTCACCGAGGTCGATGTCGGCTTCGACATCGCGGAGCGGCTGCGGGAGCTGAAGCCCGACGTCGCCTTCAACGCGCTGCACGGCCGCTACGGCGAGGACGGCACGATCCAGGGCGTGCTCGAGTTCCTGCGCATCCCCTACACCCACTCGGGCGTGCTCGCCTCGGCGCTGGCGATGGACAAGCACCAGGCCAAGATCGTGTTCAAGGCCGCCGGCATCCCGGTGACCGACCACGTGATCGCCAACCGCGCCGAGGTGGCGCGGGGACACGTCATGGCGCCGCCCTATGTGGTGAAGCCGATCGCCGACGGCTCGAGCTTCGGCGTCTTCATCGTCAAGGCCGACCAGTCGCATCCGCCGCAGGAACTGCTGCGCGAGGACTGGGGCATGGGCGAGGACGTGATGGTGGAGCGCTTCATCTCCGGCCGCGAGCTGACCTGCGCGGTGATGGGCGACGTGGCGCTCGGCGTCACCGAGATCGTCACCGACCTCGCCTTCTATAATTACGAGGCAAAATACGCACATGGCGGCTCCCGCCACGTCATTCCGGCACAAGTTCAACCGAAAATTTACGACAAAGTGCAGAAGATGTCGCTCAAGGCGCATGCTGCGCTTGGGTGCCGGGGCGTATCGCGGACGGATTTCCGCTTCAACGATCAGGTCGGGGAAGACGGGGAACTCGTCTGCCTCGAAATCAATACCCAGCCAGGCATGACCGAGACGTCGCTGGTTCCCGAACAGGCCCGCCATGCCGGCCATTCGTTCGAGGAACTGGTGTCCTGGATGGTGGAGGATGCGAGTTGCAACAGGTAGGGGCCAAGAGTTTCGCCAACGCCCAGCTTGTCGATCCTCGCCATCTGCCTGTTCCCATATTCCGCCCGGGCCGCCGCGCGCTCGTCACCGTCAGCCACGTCTGGGTGCTGCACAAGCGCCTGATCGTCCGCCTCGCCGGCGCGCTGCTGGCGCTGCTGTTCATCGTCGGCGTCTACCAGGCGCGTGACGGAGTCGCGGCCGTCGGCAGCACAGTCTACCAGTTCATCCAGGGCGAGTTCGCGCAGGCGGGATTCGGGATCAAGTCGATCCAGATCTCCGGCCAGTCGCTCACCGCCGACCGCGAGATCGTCTCGCTCGTGACGCTCGGCGCCGGCAATTCGACGCTGACCTTCGACGCGCAGAAGGCGCAGGCGCGGCTCGAATGGCTGCGCGGCGTCGAGAGCGCCACGGTCAGGAAGATCTATCCCAACCAGATCGTCATCAACGTCGTCGAGAAGGTGCCGGTCGCCCGCTGGCGCGTCGGCGACACCACCTGGCTGATCGACGAGCGCGGCAGCCGCATCGGCACCGACATCGCCTCCTATACCGACCTGCCGCTGGTGATCGGGCAGGGCGCGAACGACGACGCCGTGACCATGGTGCGCGTCCTCGGCCGCCATCAGGCCCTGGCGAACGGCCTTGCGGCGCTGAGCCGCATCGGCGACCGGCGCTGGGACCTGATCTATCGCAACGGGCTGCGGGTGCAACTGCCCGAGACCGGCGTGGCGCAGGCGCTCGACCGGCTGGAGATGTACCAGCAGGAATATGCGCTGCTCGATCGCGACGTGACCCAGATCGACCTGCGTGTCCCCGGCCTCGTGACCCTCAAGCCCGGCGAGCTGGCGGCCGAGCAGCTGGCGCAGGCCTCTGGCAAGGCCCCCAAGAAGACCGTCGCCCCAAGCGGAATGAACTGACGATGATGACCGATGCCATGACCGCGCGGCTCAAGCCCCTGCAGCCCGGACGCACCTCGCTCGTCAGCGTGCTCGATATCGGCTCGACCAAGATCTGCTGCGTCATCGCCCGGCTGGTGCCGCGGGCCGAAGGCAAGTCCCTCAAGGGCCGGACCCACAATGTCGAGGTCGTCGGCTTCGGCTACGGCCCGTCCGCCGGGGTGAAGAGCGGCGTGATCACCGATCTCGACCGGGCCGAGCAGGCGGTGCGCACGGTGGTCGGCATGGCCGAACGCGCCGCCGGCGTCACCGTGCAGTCGGTGATCGTCAACGTGACCGCGGGCCGGCTCGGCTCCGAGACCTTCTCGGCCACCGTCGATCTCGGAGGGCAGGAGGTCGAGCGGGCCGATATCCAGCGCGTGCTGCGCGCCGTGAACGGGCGCTCCGTCCGCCCCGAGCGCGCCATCGTCCATGCGCTGCCGATCGGCTACGCGCTCGACGGGCAGAAGGGAATCAAGGACCCGCGCGGCATGGTCGGCGAGAAGCTCTCGGTCGACGTCGCGGTCATCTCGGCCGAGACGCTGGCGATGCGCAACATCGAACTGGTGCTCAACCGCTGCCACCTGCAGATCGAGGCGCTGATGGCGACGCCCTACGCCTCGGGCCTTTCCACCCTGGTCGACGACGAGAGCTCGCTCGGCGTCGCCTGCCTCGATTTCGGCGGCGCGACCACCACGGTGTCGGTATTCGCCGAGGGCCACCTCGTCTATACCGACGCGATCGCCATCGGCGGGCATCACCTCACCATCGACATCGCGCGCCAGCTCTCGGTGGGAATCGCCGATGCCGAGCGGCTGAAGACCATGTACGGCTCGGTCCTGCCCGGGCAGGCGGACGAGCGCGACCTGATTCCCATCACGCCGGTGGGCGCCAGCCGCGACGAGGCGCCGGGGCAGATCCCGCGCTCGCACATCACTCGCATCATCCGGCCGCGCGTCGAGGAAGTGCTGACCGCTATCAAGGATCGGATGCAGGCCACCGGCATGATGGACGTCTGCGGTCGCCGCTTCGTCCTCACTGGTGGCGCCAGCGAACTCACCGGCCTGCCGGAAGTCGCCCGCCGAATCCTCGCGCGCAACGTACGCAACGGCCGGCCGATGGGAATCTCCGGGCTCGCCGACATGGCCAAGGGGCCCGCCTTCGCGGCCGTCGCAGGGATGCTGATCTACCCGCAGGTCTGCGGGCAGGAATATTCCGAACCCCGCCGCACGACGAAGCTCACCGGGACGGACGGCTACCTCGCACGAGTCGGAACCTGGCTGAAGACGAGCTTCTGAGGGTTCTGCGCCTCGGCCCACCCCTCATCCGGCGCTTCGGGCCACCTTCTCCTTCAAGGGGAGAAGGAAGGGGGCAAACTCGTACATCGGGACTGAAGCGAGATCGTGCCGCCTCTTCCTTCTCCCATTGAGGCAGAAGCTGCCCGAAGGGCGTACCAGGGGTGTGAACCACATACGCCGGCACCCTCCACTTCATGCTTAACGTAACGTAACCAAACCTTTACGCGCCCTTGCAAATTGCCAATCGGTTAACCGAAATGGGTCGATTGTTAGGGTCTGGTTAACGAATTGGCGACTAATACTGGTCCCACACGCCACTCATGGGGCCATCATGACCATCAACCTCACCATTCCGGACATTCAAGAACTGAAGCCCCGCATCACCGTGTTCGGGGTGGGCGGTGCAGGCGGCAACGCGGTCAACAACATGATCGCCTCCGGCCTTTCCGGCGTGGATTTCGTCTGCGCCAACACCGACGCGCAGGCGCTTGCGCTGTCGAGCGCGCAGCGGATCATCCAGCTCGGCGTCTCGGTCACCGAAGGCCTCGGGGCCGGCTCCCATCCCGAAGTGGGCAGGGCAGCGGCCGAAGAGAGCTTTGACGAGATCAACGACCACCTGAGCGGCGCGCACATGGTGTTCATCACCGCCGGCATGGGCGGCGGCACCGGCACCGGCGCGGCTCCCGTGGTGGCGCGTGCGGCGCGCGAGCAGGGCATCCTGACCGTCGGCGTCGTGACCAAGCCGTTCTCCTTCGAAGGCAGTCGTCGCGCGCGGTTGGCCGAGGATGGCATCGACGAGCTGCACCGGCATGTCGATACGCTGATCGTCATCCCCAACCAGAACCTGTTCCGGGTCGCGAACGAGAAGACCACCTTCGCCGACGCCTTCAAGATGGCCGACCAGGTGCTCTATTCGGGCGTCGCCTGCATCACCGACCTGATGGTCAAGGAAGGCCTGATCAACCTCGACTTCGCCGACGTGCGCGCCGTCATGCGCGGCATGGGCAAGGCGATGATGGGGACGGGCGAGGCTTCCGGCGACGATCGGGCGCGTCACGCGGCCGAGGCGGCGATCGCCAACCCGCTGCTCGACGATGTGTCGATGCAGGGTGCGCGCGGGCTGCTGATCTCGATCACCGGCGGTCCCGACCTCACGCTCTACGAAGTCGACGAGGCGGCGAGCCGCATCCGCGAGGAAGTCGACTCGGATGCCAACATCATCCTGGGCGCGACCTTCGATCCGGACATGACCGGCACCATCCGCGTGTCCGTCGTCGCCACCGGCACCGACGCCACCATGGTGCAGGCGCTCGAGCCGATGAAGGCCAATCCGTCCCGGCAGCCGCTGCAGGCTGCGGCGCTGCGCCAGGCGATGCCGGAGCGGCAGCAGCAGGCGCACGCGAGTGTGGCCGATGACGAGCCGGAACTCGAGGAGCAGGTCCAGCAGGCGGTGGCGGAAGCCATCACCCATGCCGAGCCGCACTACGACGACTACCAGGAAGACGACGGAATCACCGTCGAGCCGTACATCCCGGCGGCGGCCGCGACTCAGCTGGAGGAAGCTCCTCGGATCATTGATGCACCGATCCCGAGCGTTTACGTACCGTCCAGCGCCGAGCGGCCCGATGGGCAGCGCCGTATGCCGCGTACGGAGGAACTTCCCAATGTTGCAAGACGGTCACTGCACGAGCAAGAAAAGCAGGAGCAGGAGCCCCGCAACGCGCGTGCCCTGTTCAAGCGGCTCGCCTCGAACGTGGGGCTGGGGCTGAAGCCGGCCGAGCCGGTGCGGCAGGAAGCTCCCGCCGACGACGCGACGGCGCGCAGCGCCATCGAGGCCGGAGCCTCCCGGAATACGCGTGTTTCCGCTCCAGAAGGGGCTCGGGGCCATCTCGATGCGCATGGCCGCCCGGTCGGGCAGCCCGCCCAGAAGGAGCATATCGAGATCCCGGCATTCCTCCGGAAACACGGGTAGTCGCGGGTTGAATACCCCCTGAATCACAGTCCCGGTGCCGCTTCCGCACCGGGATTTTATTGTCTATGAGTGGGTGGGGGATGCACAGGGCTGGAGTCCTTTTAGCATGAATAAGCTTTCGGCGCGGCAGCGTACGTTGGCCAACGCGCTCGAATTCAGCGGGTTCGGAGTGCACTCCGGGGCTCCCGTGACCCTCTCGATCGAACCGGCTGCGCCTGACAACGGCTACACGATCACCCGCATCCTCGACGATGGCCGCAAGGTCGGTCCAGTGGCGGTGCATTTCTCCCGGGTGACGCGGACGACGCTCTGCACGACCATCGACCTGGGCGAGAGCGTTTCGGTCGCGACGGTGGAGCATGTCGTCTCGGCCCTCTCGGGCCTGGGCGTCGACAATGCGCATCTGGTCCTCAACGGGGCGGAGTGCCCAATCATCGACGGCAGCGCCTGGCCGTTCGTCGAGGGCATCATGGCGGTCGGGCTCTCGGTGCAGCCCGCGCCGCGGCGCTACATCAAGATCATGCGCCAGGTGCTGGTGCGCAACAACGAGGCCTCGGCGGCGCTCGAGCCTTATAACGGGCGCTTGTTCGACCTCGAGATCGATTTCGACAGCCGCGTCATCGGCCGGCAGCGGATGATATTCGACTGGACGCCGCGCCGCTATTTCGACGACGTGTCGCGGGCCCGCACTTTCGGCTTCGTGCGCGATGCTAGAATTCTCCGGCAGGCGGGCTATGCGCTCGGGTCCTCGATGGAGAATTCCATCACCGTGCACGAGGACCGCATCCTCAACCCGGGCGGGCTGCGCTACGAGGACGAGTTCGTGCGGCACAAGCTGCTCGACGCCATCGGCGATCTCGCCTTGTGCGGGCTTCCCATCTATGGTCGCTTCCGCTCCTACAAGGGCGGGCATGCGCTGAATGCCCTGGTTCTGCACGGGCTGTTCGCGAGCGAGGCGAATTACGAGATTGTATCCGCCGAAGACCTGCCCTACGCCTTCGACGGTCTCGACGACACGCCGGAAGGTATGGACGTGAAGTCGTATCTCAGGTCGGTCGGCTAAGCCCCGGCCACAGTTTTGAACTTATTTGTTTGTTAGTCCGCCCGCTCCATTTCGGGTGACGTAAGGGGACAGGCCCGTCGTGACGATCTCACAGCATGCAAAAGTTTCGGGCCGCCTCCTGCGCGTTGCCACCGTCGGTTCCATGGTTGTGCTGCTCGCCGGCTGCAACCTGTTCGGCCAGCCCAAGATCAAGGAAGAGCCGATCATCCCGCCGGAGACGCTGTATCAGCAGGCGCTCGGGGAGATGGACGCGCAGCGCTACGTCACTGCGATAACCACGCTCTCCAAGCTCGAGCGGCAGCATCCCTACTCGGAGTACAACGAGAAGGCGAAGCTGATGGAGGTCTATGCCAACTACCGCATCGGCAAGTTCTCCGAGGCGATTCTGGCTGCTGACCGCTACATGGCGCTGTTCCCGACCTCCAAGGAATTGCCCTATGTGCTTTACCTCAAGGGCAATTCCTACTTCGGGCAGATCAAGGACATCACGCGCGACCAGCAGATCTCGCAGGACGCGATCGACACTTACGGCCTGCTGATCGCGAACTATCCCGAGAGCGAGTACGCCAAGGACGCTCGCGACAAGATGGTCATCGGCGTCGACCAGCTCGCCGGCAAGGAGATGTCGGTCGGCCGCTACTATCTCGGCAACGGCCGGTATGCGGCGGCGATCAACCGCTTCAAGGTGGTGGCCGAGCGCTACCAGACCTCGACGCATATCGAGGAAGCGCTGTACCGCCTGACGGAGGCGAATCTCGCGCTTGGTCTGGTCAGCGAAGCGCAGACCGCGGCGGCCGTGCTCGGGCACAACTACCCCAATTCGACCTGGTACAAGCAGGCCTTCGATCTCCTGCAGAAGCAGGGCGTGAGCCCGCAACTGAACGAGGGCAGCAGCCTCGCCAAGCTCAAGCGGGCCTGACGTCGGCACAATTCTGTTGCTTGTTTGTTCTGGTGCACGCTAGTTTCCCGCGGCGCGCCGGCACCCGGCCGGCGTCAGGGTCTCCAAGGGGCAGCTCCGGATGCTCAGTGCGCTTTCGGTTCGCAACATCGTCCTCATCGACCAGCTCGACCTCGCGCTCGAGGGCGGGCTGACCGCGCTCACCGGCGAGACCGGGGCGGGCAAGTCCATCCTGCTCGATGCGCTGACGCTGGCGCTCGGCGGGCGCGGCGACGCTTCGCTGGTCCGGGCCGGGGCCGACAGCGGGCAGGTCGTAGCGGTGCTGCAGCTCGGACGCAGCCACCCGGCCCGGCAGGCGCTGCGCGAGAACGCCATCGCCGACGATGACGACATCATCCTGCGGCGCGTGCAGTTCGCCGACGGCCGCACCCGCGCCTTCATCAACGACCAGCCGGTCTCCGCGGGCCTCTTGCAGGCGATCGGCGGACTGGTGGTGGAAATCCACGGCCAGCACGATGATCGGGCCCTGGTGGACGTCGCCACCCACCGGGCGGCGCTCGACGCCTTCGGTGGCCACGAGGCGCTCGTATCGGCCGTCTATGCGAGCCACGAGGCGCTGGTCGAGGCCGAGGCGGCGGTCAGCGGCCAGCGCGGGGCGATCGCCGAGGCCGCGGCGCGCGAGGAATATGCCCGCCACGTGGTCGCGGAACTGTCCGAACTGTCCCCCGAGGTCGGGGAGGAGGAGACGCTGGCGGACCGCCGGCAGCGGCTGATGCAGCTCGAGCGCGCGGCCGAGGAAGTCCGCGATGCCGACGAGATCCTCAACGGGCCGATGGCGCCGGGGCAGGCGCTCGCCAGCCTGATGCGGCGGCTGTCGCGCAAGGTGGAGGCCGGCGCTGCGGTCTTCCAGCCGATGGTCGAGGCGCTCGACGCGGCGCTGATCTCGCTCGACGCCACCTCCGATGCGCTCGAGCTGCTGAAGCGCGAGATGGCGTTCGATCCGGCCGACCTCGAGCGGGTCGAGGAGCGGCTCTTCGCCCTCCGCGCCGCCGCCCGCAAGCATCACACCACCGCCGACGCGCTGCCCGAAGTCCTCGCGCGCTACGAGGCCGACCTCCAGGCGCTCGAAAGCGGCGAGGCGACGCTCAAGGCGCTCGAGGCCACCGCCGCGGCGGCGCGCGAAAGCTATGCCGAAGCAGCCGCGTCCCTCAGCGCCGCCCGCGCCGAGGCGGCAGGCCACCTGATGCGGGCCGTCGAGGCCGAGCTGCCGGATCTGAAGCTCGGCTCCGCCCGCTTCATCGTCGACATGCAGGTCGACACCGCCCGCGTTTCGGTCAGCGGCTACGACCAGATCGCCTTCCACGTGCAGACCAATCCCGGCACGCTTGCCGGCCCGCTGCTCAAGGTCGCCTCCGGCGGCGAGCTGAGTCGCTTCCTGCTGGCGCTCAAGGTGGTGCTGGCCGACCGCGGCTCGGCCCCGGTGCTGATCTTCGACGAGATCGACACCGGCGTCGGCGGCGCCGTCGCCGACGCGATCGGGCGGCGCCTCGCGCGGCTCGCCGGCAACGTGCAGGTGCTCACCGTCACCCACGCGCCGCAGGTGGCGGCGCGGGCGCAGAGCCACCTCCTGATCGAGAAGCAGGCGATAGAGGAGGGGGCGTTCGTTCGCACCCATGTCCGCCGGCTCGACGGCAAGTCGCGGCAGGAGGAGGTCGCCCGCATGCTCGCCGGCGCCAAGGTGACCGACGAGGCGCGCGCCGCAGCCGGCAGGCTGATATCGGAAGTTTCGTGACTCTTGACCGGGCTCGGGTTCTCCTCATCCTGAGCCGCGGCGAGGATGAGCAACGGGCAGGTTGGTGATGAGTATCGCGGATCGCGAAGTCGAGGGGTTGTCGGAAGCCGAAGCCAGGGCCGAGCTCGACCGGCTGCACGAGGCACTGGTGGCGGCGGACCTCGCCTATCACCAGCAGGACGCGCCGGAGATCACCGACGCCGAGTACGACGCGCTGAAGCTGCGCTACCAGTCGATCGAGAACGCCTTCCCCGAACTCGAGGCGTCCGGACAGCGTCACCGGCAAGGTCGGCGCGCCGCCGGCCGAGGGTTTTGCCAAGGTGCGGCACGCCGTGCCGATGCTGAGCCTCGCCAAGGCCTACACCGACCAGGACGTCGCCGATTTCGCCGAGCGCGGCCATGCGCTTCTTCGAGCGCGACAAGGAGCTCGAGCTCGCCTTCACCGCCGAGCCCAAGATCGACGGCCTCTCGGCTTCGCTGCGCTACGAGAACGGCGTGTTCGTGCAAGGGCGCGACGCGCGGCGACGGCGCGGTGGGCGAGGACATCACCGAGAACCTCAAGACCATCGCCGACATCCCGCACAGGCTCGAAGGGCACGGGCTGGCCCGAGGTCATCGAGATCCGCGGCGAGGTCTACATGACCTATGCCGAGTTCCAGGCGCTGAAGGCGCGCTCGGCCGCCGTCGGCGGGCAGGACTACGTCAATCCGCGCAACACCGCCGCCGGCTCGCTGCGCCAGAAGGACCCCTCGGTCACCGCCAGCCGCAACCTGAAGTTCTTCGCCTACGCCTGGGGCTACACGACCGAGCGACCCGGCGCCGACGCAGTTCGAGGCGGTGCAGAAATTCGCCGACTGGGGGTTCAAGATCAGCCCGCTGATGATCCGCGCCACCTCGGTCGACGAGCTGATCGCGCCAGTACCAGGCTGATCGAGGCGCAGCGCTCCTCGCTCGGCTACGACATCGACGGCGTCGTCTACAAGGTCGACCAGCTCGAGCTGCAGCGCCGCTGGGGCTTTGTCACCGGCGAGCCGCGCTGGGCCATCGCGCACAAGTTCCCGGCCGAGCAGGCGACGACCGTGCTGCGCCAGATCGACATCCAGGTCGGCCGCACCGGCACGCTGGCGCCGGTCGGCGCGGCTCGATCCGGTCACGCGTCGGCGGCGTCACGGTGGTCGAACGTCACGCTGCACAACGAGGACTACATCAAGGGCTTCGACAGCATCGGCCAGCCGATCCGCGACGGGCGCCGACATCCGCATCGGCGACACGGTGGTGATCCAGCGCGCCGGCGACGTCATCCCGCAGATCGTCCGCGTGGTGCTCGAGAAGCGCCCGGCCGATGCCGTGCCCTACGAGTTTCCGCATACCTGCCCGGTCTGCGGCTCGCCGGCGACGCGCGAGCTCAACGAGAAGACCGGCAAGGAGGATTCGCGCCGCCGCTGCACCGGCGAGCTGATCTGCGCCGCGCAGGCGGTCGAGCAGCTCAAGCATTTCGTGTCGCGCGGCGCCCTCGATATCGAGGGGCTCGGCGCCGAGAACATCGAGCTGTTCTTCGAGCAGGGCTGCTCAAGACCGCGGCCGACATCTTCACGCTGCAGGACCAACCGCGAGGCGGTGCAGCAGGCGCTGCACGAGCGCCGCGAGGAGCAGGCGCGGCTGCGCGAGGAGGCCACGCGGCACGACGCGCAAGAAGGTGCTCGCGCGCCGAGGAGCGCACCTATGAGGGGCTCGACAAGCTGTTCGCCACCATCGACGCGCGCCGCGAGCCCGAGCTCGACCGCTTCATCTTCGCGCTCGGCATCCGCCATGTCGGCGAGACCACGGCGGCGCTGCTCGCGCGAGACCTTCTCGACCGTCGAGGACGTTCCGCGAGTCGGCACGGCGCCGCCGAGCACGATGGCGACGTGCACGCGGTGTTCCCCTCGATCGACGGCATCGGCGACACGGTGATCGGCGCGCTGCGTCGACTTCTTCGGCAACGAGCGCAACGACGAGGTGCTCGACGACCTGCTGGCCGAGGTGCAGCCCAAGCCCTACGTCGTCGACCATCTCGGCCGACAGCCAGGTCGCCGGCAAGACCGTGGTGTTCACCGGCAGCCTCGAGAAGATGACGCGCGGCGAGGCCAAGGCGATGGCCGAGCGGCTCGGCGCCAAGGTCGCCGGCTCGGTCTCGACGAACACCGACATCGTGGTGGCCGGCCCCGGCGCCGGCTCCAAGCTCAAGCAGGCCGCGGAGCTTGGGATACTGGTGCTCAACGAGGATCAGTGGCTTGAGATGGCCACCAAGTAGCGGGGCGAGGATTGGATGCGTCCTCGCCTTGACAGTTCATCCCTGACCATGAAGGTAACCAACTGAATGTCAGCGGTGCCCGGGGCAGAACCCGGCTCAGCGGGGGAGGGATTTCATGCGCACGATCAAGGGGCCGGGTATTTTCCTGGCGCAGTTCGCCGGGGACGCAGGCGCCGTTCGACACGCTCGACAACATCTGCAAATGGGCGGCCGACCTCGGCTACAAGGGCGTGCAGATCCCGACCTGGGTGTCGCATTTCATCGATGTGGAAAAGGCTGCGACGTCGAAGTCCTATGCCGACGAGGTGAAGGGCACTGTGAACAGCCACGGGCTCGAGATCGCCGAGCTCGCGAGCCACATCATCGGCCAGCTGGTCGCGGTGCATCCGGCCTATGACACGTTGTCGGACGGCTTCGCCATCCCGTCGGTGCGCGGCAACCCCAAGGCGCGCCAGGAGTGGGCGGTGCAGCACCTCAAGTGGTGCGCCGCCGCCTCGAAGAACCTCGGGCTCAAGGCGCACGCGACCTTCTCGGGCGCGCTGGCCTGGCCGTTCCTCTATCCGTTCCCGCAGCGCCCGGCGGGGCTCGTGGAAGAGGCGTTCGACGAGCTGGCGCGGCGCTGGACGCCGATCCTCGACGAGTTCGATCGGAACGGCGTCGACGTCTGCTACGAGATCCATCCGAGCGAGGACCTGCACGACGGCGTCACCTACGAGATGTTCCTCGAGCGCGTGAACAACCACGCGCGCGCCAACCTGCTCTACGATCCGAGCCACTTCGTGCTGCAGCAGCTCGACTACCTGCAGTACATCGATTTCTACCACGACCGGATCCGGATGTTCCACGTCAAGGACGCCGAGTTCAACCCGACCGGCAAGCAGGGCGTCTATGGCGGCTTCCAGTCCTGGGTGAACCGGGCAGGGCGGTTCCGCTCGCTCGGTGACGGCCAGGTGGATTTCGCCGGCATCTTCTCCAAGCTGAGCCAGTACGGCTTCGACGGCTGGGCGGTGCTCGAATGGGAATGCGCCATCAAGTCGCCGCAGCAGGGCGCCGAGGAGGGGGCTCCGTTCATCGCGAGCCACATCATCAACGTGACCGAGAAGGCCTTCGACGACTTCGCGTCGTCGGGCACCGACACGGCGGCCAACCGCAGGATTCTCGGGCTGAGCTGAGCACAGGCTCGCACCCCACCGCGATGTCATCCCGGCGACGCCGGGATCCATTCCTCCGCTCGAGCGGGCTGCGAGTTGGACCCCGGCCTTCGCCGGGGTGACACCGTGGGTGCAGGGACAGGAACAAGGGAGCAGGAAATGGCAGAGAACGGCGCGCCGCGCATTCGGCTGGGGATGGTTGGCGGCGGGACGGGGGCCTTCATCGGCTATGTGCACCGCATCGCCTCGCGGCTTGATGGCGACTACGACCTGGTAGCGGGCGCACTGTCGTCCAATCCGGAGACGGCGAGGGAATCCGGCAGGAATCTCGGTCTCGCCGAGGACCGGATCTACACCAGCTACGAGGAGATGGCGGCGAAGGAAGCGGCCCGTCCCGACGGCATCCAGGCCGTCTCCATCGTGACGCCGAACCATGTGCATTTCGGCCCGGCCAAGACGTTCCTCGAAGCCGGCATCCACGTGATCTGCGACAAGCCGCTGACCTCGACGCTCGAGGACGCGCGCAGCGCTCGCGGCGGTGAAGCCGAAGAACGGCGCGAAGTTCCTGCTGACGCACAACTACACCGGCTACCCGCTGATGCGGCAGGCCCGCGAGATGGTGCAATCCGGCGTGCTCGGCAACATCCGCGTCGTGCAGGTCGAGTACCCGCAGGACTGGCTGGCGGTCGAAGCCGACCCCGGCAACAAGCAGGCCTCCTGGCGGACCGACCCCAAGCGCTCCGGCGCCGGCGGCGCCATCGGCGATATCGGCACCCACGCCTACAACCTCGCGCGCTTCGTCACCGGGCTCAGGACCGAGGCGGTGAGCGCCGACCTGCAGAGCTTCGTTCCGGGACGGCAGGTGGACGACAACGTCCACATCCTGCTGCGCTTCGAGGGCGGGGCGCGCGGCATGCTGTGGGCGAGCCAGGTCGCGGTCGGCAGCGAGAACGGGCTGCAGCTGCGGGTCTACGGCGACAAGGCCGGCCTCGAGTGGCGGCAGGACAACCCGAACTACATGTGGTTCACCGAATTCGGCAAGCCCAAGCAGCTGCTGACCCGCGGCGGCGCCATCTCGGGCAATGCCGCCTCATCGATGAACGTCCGCGTGCCGTCCGGCCATCCGGAGGGCTATCTCGAGGCCTTCGCGACGCTCTACCACCAGTTCGCGCAGGTCATCCGCGGAGAGGGTGAGGAGGTGGCACCACTGCTGCCGAGCCTCGCCGACGGCGTCGAGGGGGTGGAGTTCATCGCCGCTTCGATCAAGTCGAGCCGCAATGACGGCAAGTGGACGAAGTTCAGCGAGGTCTGACGCGCTGAGGGCAGTGTAGCGCGGGCCGCTGCAGGGCGGCCCGCTAGTGGGTCCAGGGCGTCTTGCGGTCGTAGCGGAAATTGTCCGAGTAGCTGGCGCGCTTCACGGTCGTGCGATGCTCCGGCATCACCTTGTAGGCGATGCCGTTCTTCTTCGCATATGCCTCGGCCTCCGCCTGCGTATCGAAGGTGAGGCGGATTTGCGCCCGCGTGTCGGTGGTCGAGGTATAGCCCATCAGCGGCTCGATCTCGCGGGGAGTCGCAGGCTCATAGACCAGAACCCACTCCTTCGATTTGCCGCGGCCGGACTGCATCGCATTGGGTGCGGGCCGGAAGATACGTGCCGTCATCGCTGTAGCTTTCGAGTCCTGTTGTCGGAGTCCCACTAAATCGTAAGGGTTTTCTGGCGCTCTTTCGAGCCCTTCTGTCGCTTTTGGGAGTCCTGCTGTCCGAAGGGTGTCGACGGCATTTCAGACAAAAGGAAGGGGCGGTCAACCCCTTCGGATTGACCGCCCCAGCAAAGGATCAGAATGGACGAGTTAGCTTGCCAAGACGCCGACCGGAATGACGTCCGTCCTGCGATAAATCGCGGCGCCGACTTTCAGGTCAAACGCTGCCTCGACCTTGAGGTGATCCAACGGTTTCCGAAGCTCTCGAGGGCTGGCCTTGAGGGAGCGGGCCAGGGGGAGAAGCGCGATGTGCGCCGAGGCGAAGCTGGAGGTCTGAGCTGCTGCCGGTTTCGTGGACACCGAAACAAGGTGTTTGACGGAGCTGGGGAGTTGGGATGCAACGAAGGAAGTTCAGCCGCGAGTTCCCGGATTCGCCGCCTGCAGCCCCTAGGGCCGCTGTTCAGGCCCATTCCTGGCTTGTCGAAGCGTGCGGACATCAATCGGGCGGGGCAGTCTTATGGCTGCCGCGAACGCGGCTTCATTGGTGTTGAAGGGACCTTCGACCACCCCGTGGCCGTCGAACACCTCGAAGCCGCCATCGGGCCGCTCCCGGATCAGCCATCCATTCACAAAGTCGGTTCCGCGCTTCATCTCCGCATCCCGTTCCTGACCTCTTGGTTGTTGCGGAGTTCGCCGCCCGGCTCGCAGTGCTTGCCAACGCCGCCCGCCGGACGGCCACTCAATCCGGTCTCAGAGGCACCCTACAGGCACCGGTTGAGGCCGATATCACAAATGATAGTTCGGCCGAATTACTGCGTGGGCCGTTGCAACGAGACTCGAGGCCGGGCCCTCCGGCTGGCACAAGCGGAAGTGATCGGGCCGATCGAGGCACCCAAGGAGCGAAGCTTCGTTCGCAAGGTTCCTCACGCGAGGTTGGGGGCATGGCGCGATACTATTTCGACATTCACGACAGCACCGGCGACTTCCGGGATGAGGACGGGCTCGACCTTCCCAGCCTCGAGGCCGCCGAACTGGAGGCGCGGCGAACCTTGGCCGGGTTGCTCAGGGATATGCTTGAGGCCGGCAAGGAGGATACGATTGAGGTCCGCATCCGTAACAATGCTGGCGGTCCGATCGTGCTGAGGGTGGGCTACCGGTCGGAGAAGCCGCGGCGCGGCTCGAAGCTGGATGAGGACCGGTAAGCGGGAGTGAACTGGAACCTTGGGCAACCTGGAGAGGATGGAGGCGGAAATGGCAACGCGCAGAAGCGGAATGCGGCTCTGATGACCACCTCCGAGGAGGCGCTCCGGCCACTGTTCGATCGCCTCGCTGCCCGTGACGTCCTGAGCGAGGAAGAGCGGCAAGCGCTGCGGGATCTCGCCGGCCCGGCCCGGACCCTCGCTGGCGGTAGCGACATCATCTCCGAGGGCGATATTGCCACCACCAGCACCCTGGTCACCGATGGCTTTTGCATTCGCTACCGGATGATGGGCGAGGGCGGGCGACAGATCACGGCAATCCATATCGCTGGGGACTTCGTCGATCTGCACGGCTTCCTGCTCAAGCGCATGGACCACTCCGTCGGAACGCTTGGTCCTTGCACGATCATCGCCTTCCCGCACGCCGGTCTGGCAGAACTGACGCGGCGCTATCCGCATCTGACCCGAATGCTGTGGCTGTCGACCTTGCTGGATGGAGCGATGCACCGGGAATGGATCGTGGGGCTGGGCCGGCTGTCGGCGCTGGCGCGGCTCGCCCACCTGATCTGCGAACTGCAGGTGCGCCTGAGTGTGGTCGGCAAGGCCAGCGGCGACGCCTACGATCTTCCGATCACGCAAGCAGACCTCGCCGATGCCCTTGGCATCTCGGTGGTGCACGCCAACCGTATCCTGCAGGAGATGCGGGACAAGGGGCTGATCAAGTGGAGCGGCGCGCGCATGACCATCCTCGATTGGGATCAGCTGGTGCATATCGCCGAGTTTGACGACCAGTACCTACATCTCGCCCGCCGCCCCAGGTGATAGGGTGCTAGTCTCGTCAGCACGACCCACCAGCTTGATGTGGCGTTTTTCAGCCCTGCGATAGCAGGCATTCGGAGCAAGACAAACATCGTCTTGCGGCCTACGCCGCTGTTGTCTCCTACAGCGACAAGGGCGGTCACGATCACCTACCAGTGGCCGGGGTCCGAAGCCCTGATCGAGACGTACCAATTCCGGACGAGCTTCCGCGCCCCGGAAGAAGATCACTGAATGGTGCAGGGCGCAATTCAGTCCGCGTCGCCGGTCGACTTCGCCGGTACTCCGTGGCTGCAACTCGTCCCAAAGCCGGTCGCGGCCGGCAGCCTCCGCCTGACGGTGGCGGCGTTCCCGCAGCTGAAAGGCGTCGCGAGGGCGGTGGTCAGGGGCGGCGGGTGGACGACTACCTTGCCGGCCGCGAACGGCTCTCCCGGTTGCGGGCCCTTTGACAACACGCAGGGAGAACTGAGCGCCGAGTTCGCCGCCCTCGCAGCGAAACCCAGTCCGGACAATATGACTCACAAGCTACAATCGCTTGCTCGTCCAGATGGTCGGGGCAGAGTGATTCGAACACTCGACCCCCGGTTCCCAAAACCGGTGCTCTACCAGGCTGAGCTATACCCCGAACTATCGCCCATCCGTTATCGGGTGTTCGCCGAAAGAGCAAGCTGGTGCGGCGCGGTGAAAGCCGGATTGACGCGGCTCGTGCAATCGCAACATGAAGTGCATATGAGCGATCTCTCCCACCCTTGGCCTCGCCTCCTGAACCGCCGCACCGCCTGGATGGTTGCCGCAGCCTTCATCGTGCTGCTGGTCGCCGTCTCGTTCTTCGATGCGAGCACCTCGCGCTGGGCCCAGGCGCTGCCCGATCCGGTGCGCAGGGTGTTTGCCTATATCACCGGCTACGGCGTCTCGGACTGGATCCTCTATCCCTCGCTCATCGCGTGGCTCATCTGCGCCGGACTCGCGCGGATCATGCCGAAGCTGACGCCGCGCGTGGCGCTCAAGCAGATGGCGGCGCTGTTCGGCTTCATCCTGCTCGGCGTCGGCCTGCCGGGGCTGCTGAGCAATCTCATGAAGCGCGCCATCGGGCGCGGCCGCCCCAGACTGCTCGATGAGGTCGGCTCGCTCGACTTCCGGAACGTCTTCAACGACTTCACCTACCAGAGCTTCCCCTCCGGCCACACCACCACGGCCTTCGCCTTCGCCCTGGTGATCGGCTTCGTCTCGCCGAGGCTGCTGCCCTGGATGCTGGCCTTCGCGACGGCGATCGGCCTGTCGCGCGTCGTGGAAGGTGCGCACTATCCCACCGACGTGCTGGGCGGCGTCGTGGTCGGAACGCTCGGCGCCTACGCCGTGCGCTACTTCTTCGCGCGGCGCGGCTGGGTGTTCGAGGTGACGCCTGCCGGCGAGATCCGGCAGCGCGCGCTCTGGGCAGTGCGCCGCCTGATCAAGGGCGGCGGCAAGGTCAGGCCGTAGCCTTCTCGAAGCGGTCGAGCGCGGCAGCCATGTCCGCCTTCAGGTCTTCGATGCCCTCGAAGCCGATGTGGATGCGAAACATGCAGCCCTCGTGCTCCCATTTGGTCGCCGTGCGGATGCGGCCGGGATGGATCGGCAGGCAGAGGCTCTCGTAGCCGCCCCAGGAGTAGCCCATGCCGAAGAGCTCGAAACCGTCGACCATGGCGGCGACGGCGGCGCGCGGCTTGCTGTCGAGCAGCATCGAGAACAGGCTGCCCGAGCCGGTGAAATCCCGCTTCCAGATGGCATGGTCGGGATTGCTCGGCAGGGCCGGGTGGAAGACCTGCCGCACCATCGGGAGTTGCTCGAGCCAGCCGGCGAACTCCAACGCCCTGGCCTGGTGCTCGTTCATCCGGAGCGCGAGTGTCCGCAGCCCCCTGACCGCAAGGTAGGAGTCGTCGGGCGAGGCGTACATGCCAAGCCGGCGGTGGCCGCGACTCAGCTGCGGCCACAGGGCCTCGTTGGCGGATGCGGTGCCGATCATGACGTCGGAATGCCCGACGAACATCTTGGTGCCGGCGTGCACCACGATGTCGGCGCCGAGCTCCAGCGGCTTGTGGAAGAGCGGCGTTGCCCAGGAATTGTCGACGATCACCACGATGCCGCGCTTCCGCGCCGCCGCGACGATGGCCGGCAGGTCCTGTACCTCGAAGGTCAGCGATCCGGGGCTCTCGACGAAGACCAGTCTGGTCCTGTCGGTGAACAGCGCCTCGATGCCGCTGCCGATGCGCGGATCGTAGAACCGGGTCGTCACTCCCATGCGGGTGAGCATGTCGTGGCAGAACATCCGGGTGGGCTCATAGGCGCTGTCGGTGACGAGGATCTCGTCCCCGGCCTCGACCACCGAGAGGAAGGCGGTGGTAATCGCGGCGAGGCCCGATGGCGCGGCAACCGTGCCCGCGGCGCCCTCGAGCTCGGTGACGGCGGTCAGCAGCGAGCGGGTAGTGGGGTTGTCGTTGCGGCCGTAGCGATAAGGCGAGTCGTAATCTTCCAAGCTCGTCCAGGTTCTCGAACAGCACAGTAGAGCCGCGGAACACGGGGCTGTTCACAAATCCCTTGAATTCTCTTCGGGTTTCTTCCGGTGTGCGTCAGTATGGTTTCGGGCGAAGCGGTACGGCCGTCTGTCCGGGATTTGCTGGTCATTTTGGGGTCCTGCCTAAAATGCAGCCACAAGCTGCGCGTGAACAATAAACAGTCAGGATCGCTGCCCCATTCCGGCCATAGAGCTTGACGCAACCGTAGATTGCCGTTTCGATGCTAACAGCATCATTCCGGCCCACCAAGCTGGAGGTGCGGCCGGCATGCTGGTTTGGGGCCATGATCTGCCGGTCGAACAGGGTCAGGAAACAAGGGTAACTAGCCAATGCTGAATAAGCTTCTCTCCGTCGCTCTCGCGGCGGGTCTGGGCCTTACCGCGACTGCCGCGATGGCTCAGACGACGACCTCGCCGACGCTCGATGCCGTGAAAGCCAAGGGGTATGTGCAGTGCGGCGTGACCGGCGGCGTGGCGGGCTTCTCCGCGCCCGACTCCAATAACAACTGGGCCGGCCTCGAGGTGGACTATTGTCGCGCCCTGGCGGCAGCGATCTTCAATGACCCCGACAAGGTCCGCTATACGCCGCTCACCGCGCAGGAGCGCTTCACGGCGCTCAGCGCCGGTGAAATCGACGTGCTGTCGCGCACCACGACCTGGACGATGAGCCGCGACACGCAGCTCGGCATCAAGTTCGTCGGCACGCTGTTCTATGACGGCCAGGGCTTCATGGTCCGCAAGGCCGACAACATCAATTCGGCGCTGGAGCTGAGCGGCGCGGCCGTGTGCATCGAGTCCGGCACCACCACCGAGCTGAATGCCGCCGACTACTTCGCCGCCAACAACATGGACTTCAAGAACACGGTGGTCTTCGTCGACCAGGACGAGGTGGTGAAGGCCTATGAGGACGGCCGTTGCGACGTCTACACCACCGACTCCTCGGCGCTTGCCGCCGAGCGCTCCAAGTTCGCCAATCCGGACGATCACATCATCCTGCCCGAGATCATCTCCAAGGAGCCGCTCGGTCCCGTGGTGCGCCAGGGCGACGACGGCTGGTTCAACATCGCCCGCTGGACCTATTTCGCCCTGCTCGAAGCCGAGGAACTGGGCGTCACCCAGGCCAATGTCGACGACATGCTGGCTTCCGATAACCCGGCCATCAAGCGCCTGCTGGGCGTCGAGGGCGACTTCGGCTCGCCAATCGGCCTGACCAAGGAATGGGCATACCAGATCATCAAGCACATCGGGAACTATTCCGAGACCTACGAGCGGAACGTCGGACCGTCGACTCCGATCGGGCTGGCGCGGGGCCTGAATGCACTTTGGAAGGATGGTGGCATCCAGTATTCTCCGCCTATCCGGTAACCGAGCCGTGCCGGCGCCGCTAGTGCGGCGCCGGCCTCCCGTCGGTCCGGTGGGTCGGATTTGTGCGCGCCTGCCTGACTTGGTCTAAATTCCGGGCAGAGGGATCTAAGCCCTATGGCAAGCATGGACACGGTGCCTCAGGCGCCGCCGCGAACGAGATTCCTGAATGACCCCGTCGTCAGGGGCGTGATTTACCAGATCATTGTCGCAGTCCTGGTCGGCGCGTTCCTGATCTGGATCGTCAACAACACCGCGATCAACCTCAAGGCCCAGAACAAGACCACGGGCTTCGACTTCCTGTGGAAGACGTCGGGCTTCGCGATCAGCTTCTCGCTGTTTCCCTTCGACCGCACCTCCTTCTACTGGGAAGCGTTCCTGGTCGGGCTGACCAATACCATCCTCGTTTCGGCCATCGGCGTCGTGCTGGCCACGATCCTGGGTTTCACCATCGGCATCGCGCGGCTGTCGTCGAACTACCTCGTCTCGCGGCTGGCGACGGTCTACATCGAGACCGTCCGCAACATCCCGCTGCTGCTGCAGCTGTTCTTCTGGTACTTCGCCGTCCTCAAGGCGATGCCGGCGGTGCGCAACTCGATCGCGCTGCCGCTCGATACCTTCATCAACCAGCGCGGCCTGTTCGTGCCGCGTCCGATCCCCGACGAGCAGTTCGCCTGGGTCTGGATCGCGCTGGCGCTCGGCATCGCCATCTGGATCAGCATCGGCATGTGGTCCAAGCGCCGCCTCGAGCAGACCGGCAAGCGCTTCCCGGTGTTCCTTGCAGGCCTCGCGGATCACGGCCGTGGTGGTCGGCATGGTCTGGGTGCTGGCCGGAGCTTCGGTGTCCTTCGACCCACCCGTCCTCAACCGCTTCAACTTCCGGGGCGGGTTGGAACTGCCGCCCGAATTCGTGGCGCTGGTGTTCGGCCTTACCATCTACACCGCCTCGTTCATCGCCGAGACGGTGCGCGCCGGCATCCAGGCGGTGAGCCAGGGGCAGACCGAGGCGGCGCAGGCGCTCGGGCTCAAGGAGGGCGACCGGCTGCGGCTGGTCGTCATTCCGCAGGCCATGCGGGTGATCATCCCGCCGCTGACCAGCCAGTATCTCAACCTGACCAAGAACTCCTCGCTGGGCGCCGCCATCGGCTTTCCCGAGCTGGTCAACGTGTTCACCGGAACCACGCTCAACCAGACCGGGCGGGCGATCGAGGTGATCGCCATGACCATGCTGGTCTACCTGATCCTGTCGCTCGGAACCTCGGCGATCATGAACTGGTACAACGCCCGCGTGGCGTTGGTGGAAAGATAGGAGAGGGCGGATGACAGACATTGCTTTCGTCCGTTCCGAGATCAGCGCCGCCGAACCGGCGCCGCGCCGCGAGGCGGGCGCCTGGGCCTGGCTGAGGAAGAACCTGTTCGCCAGCGTCTCGGACACCATCCTGACGGTCCTCGCGATGCTGTTCCTGCTATGGATCATTCCGCCGCTCTACGGCTTCCTGATCGGCAACGCCGTGCCGCCCGGCGGTACGGTGGAGCAGTGCCGGGTCGAGAATGTCGGCGCATGCTGGGCCTATATCGCCAGCGAGATCGAGTTCTTCATCTACGGCTTCTATCCGATGGCGGAGTACTGGCGGCCGAACCTGGTGTTTGCGCTGTTCGCCCTCCTGATCGTCCCGCTGCTCTGGCCGCGGGTGCCGTTCAAGGCGCTCAACGCCTTCCTGTTCTTCGTCCCGTTCCCGATCGTCTCGATCATCCTGCTCGCCGGCGGCATGTTCGGGCTGCGCTACGTGCCGACGGAGATGTGGGGCGGGCTGCTGGTCACGCTGATCATCTCGGTCGTCGGCATCTGCGTCTCGCTGCCGCTCGGGCATCCTGCTGGCACTCGGCCGGCAGTCGAAGCTGCCGATCATCAAGTCGCTCTCGCATCTGCTTCATCGAAATGGTCCGCGCGGTGCCGCTGATCACCGTGCTGTTCATGGCCTCGATCATGCTGCCGCTGTTCATGCCGCAGGGCACGACGGTGGACAAACTGCTGCGCGCGCTGGTCGGCGTGACGCTGTTCTCGTCGGCCTACATGGCGGAGGTCGTCCGCGGCGGCATGCAGGCCATTCCACGCGGACAGTACGAGGCGGCAGCGGCACTGGGGCTGGGCTACTGGAAGCGTACCGGCTTCATCATCCTGCCGCAGGCGCTGAAGCACGTGATCCCCGGGATCGTCGGCAACTTCATCTCGCTCTTCAAGGACACGTCGCTGGTCTACATCGTGGGCATGAAGGACCTGCTCGAGGCGGTGAAGACCAAGAACGACGCCATCGAGTGGGCGTCGCCGACCCAGGCGGTCACCGGCTACGTCTTCGCCGCGGCCGTGTTCTGGATCTTCTGTTTCTCCATCTCCCGCTATTCCCGCTATTGGGAACGCCGGCTCAACACCGGGCACAAGAGGTAGCCATGTCGGACGTATCAACCCTGGTCGTCGACCGGAACATCGATCGCCGCAACCTGACGATCTCCGACACCGACGTCGCGATCGAACTGATCGGCATGAACAAGTGGTTCGGCGATTTCCACGTGCTGCGCGACATCAACCTGCGGGTGATGCGGGGCGAGCGGGTGGTCATCGCCGGGCCGTCGGGCTCGGGCAAGTCGACACTGATCCGCTGCGTCAACCGGCTGGAGGAGCACCAGAAGGGCCGGGTGATCGTCAACGGCACCGAACTGACGTCCGACCTGAAACGGGTCGACGAGGTGCGCCGCGAAGTCGGCATGGTGTTCCAGCACTTCAACCTGTTCCCGCATCTCACGATCCTGCAGAACCTGACGCTGGCGCCGATCTGGGTGCGCGGCGTGCCCAAGGCGCAGGCGGAAGCGACCGCGATGGAATACCTGGAGCGGGTGAAGATTCCGGACCAGGCAAAGAAATACCCCGGCCAGCTCTCGGGCGGCCAGCAGCAGCGCGTCGCCATCGCGCGTTCGCTCTGCATGAACCCCAAGATCATGCTGTTCGACGAGCCGACCTCGGCGCTCGACCCCGAGATGGTCAAGGAAGTGCTCGAGGTGATGATCGATCTCGCCGAGGACGGCATGACCATGATCTGCGTGACCCACGAGATGGGCTTCGCGCGGCAGGTGGCCAACCGCGTCATCTTCATGGACCAGGGCCAGATCATCGAGCAGAACGAGCCCGAGGAGTTCTTCTCCAACCCGCGGCACGAGCGCACCAAGCTCTTCCTCAGCCAGATCCTGCACTAGCGCAGCGAGCGCGCGAGCTGTTCGCAGTCCTGTTACGAGCTTGACCCCACTGGCGCGGCTCCCGATATTGCGCCGGCCAGTGGGGAGTTCGGATTTGACTATAGCGGTAGCGGCGGTTCGGCGTTTCCTCGTCGGCGTACTCGTCGTGTCGTCCATGCTGCTGGCTTCGTTCGCTTCGGCACAGGCCCCCAAGCCGGCCGCCGCCGGGCCGACCCTGCAGGCCATCCGCGACCGCGGCCACCTGATCTGCGCGTCGTCCGACCCGCTGCCCGGGTTTGCCCAGCCGGGTCCCGACGGGCGCTGGACCGGCTTCGACGTCGACTTCTGCCGGGCCGTGGCGGTCGCCATCTTCAACGATGCCAGCAAGATGGAGTTCGTGGCGCTGTCGGGCGACAGCCGCTTCGCGCAGTTGCAGACCGGAAGCATCGACCTGATTGCCCGCAACGCGCCATGGACGATGCGGCGCGATACCGGATACGGCGCCAACTACGTCGCCAACTCGTTCTATGACGGGCAGGCGATCATGGTGCCGCAGGCGCTCGGCGTCGTCTCGGCCTACGAGCTCGACGACGTGAAGATCTGCATCGCGGACGAGCCGGAGCAGCTGGCGAACCTGCGGGAGTTCTTTTTCACCACCCAGGCGGCCTATTCGGAACTGCTCTACGAGGATCGCGAGGACCTAGCCGTGGCCTATCAGTCGGGCCTCTGCAATGCCGTGTCGGCGCCGGCCAGCTGGCTGAATGCCGTGCGCCGCAGCCTGCCGGAGCCGGCGACGCACCGCATCCTGCCCGAGCGCATCTCGAAGGGGGCTTTCGGCCCGGTGGTGCGGGCAGGGGACGACCAGTGGTTCGACATCGTGCAGTGGACGCTGTTCGCGCTGATCAATGCCGAGGAGGCCGGGGTGACCTCGCTCAACATCGACTCTCTGTCGGCGGCCAAGACGCACCGGATCCGGCGGCTGCTGGGGATCGAGGGCTCGTTCGGGCCAGCGATCGGGCTCGACCAGCACTTCATCGCCCATGTGGTGCGCGCGGTAGGCAACTATGGCGAGATCTTCGAGCGCAATTTCGGGCCGGCGAGCGGGGCGGCGGTGCTGCGGGGGCAGAATGCGCTGTGGAGCAACGGCGGGCTGCTCTACGCGCCGCCGATCGAGTAGGCGCTATTCAGTTATCGCGTTTTCGAACCGGAAAAGTCTGCAACTTTTCCTGAAACCGCTCTAGCCGAAGAGCACCGAGACCCGGCGGTTCACGGCGCCCTTCTTCTCGATCTTGCCGAGGCGCAAGCGTCCGATTTCGCTGGTGTTCTCGACGTGGGTGCCGCCGCAGGGCTGGAGGTCCACGTCGCCGATGCGGACCAGACGGACGCGGCCCTGGCCCATGGGCGGCTTGACCTTCATGGTCTTGACGAGGCCCGGGTTGGCTTCGAGCTCGGCGTCGGTGATCCACTCGGAAGTTACCGCGTGATTGCCGGCTGCAAGGCGGTTCAGTTCCTCTTCCAGTTCCTCAATATTCTCAGGTACTTCCGGCATGTCGAAGTCCAGCCGGCCCTTGTCCTCGCCGACCGAGCCGCCGGTGACGGGGAAGGGGAAGGCGACCGAGAGCAGGTGCAGGGCGGTGTGCATGCGCATCAGCCGGTAGCGCCGCTCCCAGTCGAGGTGAGCAATGACGGAATCACCGAGCTGCAGTGTCGGCTGGTCCGGGGCGGCGAGGTGGAGGATCGCCGTCTTGTCGCCATCCGGATGAATGGTCCCTGACAGGTTTATGAACGAGCCATCGGCGAGCTCCAACCGGCCGGTGTCGCCCGGCTGTCCGCCGGAGGTGGCGTAGAAGATCGTCCGGTCGAGGACGATGCCGCCGTCGGGCGTAACGGCAGTTACGGTAGCGGGGAGCGACTGCAGGTAGCTGTCATCGCGGAAGAGGAATTCGGTCATGCGATCGGCTCCGCCTCGAGCACGGCTTTCCAGTCCGTCGCCGCCGGCTGCTCGAGCCAGTGCGGCGTCGGCAGGTTCTTGGCGCGGAGGAAGTCGGGGTTGAAGAGCTTGGACTGGTAGCGGTTGCCGTAGTCGCAGAGCACGGTGACGATGGTCTTGCCCGGCCCAAGATCGCGTGCCATCCGCACCGCACCCGCGATGTTGATGCCGGACGAGCCGCCGAGGCAGAGGCCTTCGTACTCGAGCAGGTCGAAGATGTAGGGCAGGGCCTCGCTGTCCGGGATCTGGTAGGCGCGATCGACCTCAATGCCCTCGAGGTTCGCGGTGATGCGGCCCTGGCCGATGCCCTCGGTGATCGAGTTGCCCGAGCTCTTCAGCTCGCCGCTGGTGTAATAACTGTAGAGCGCCGCGCCCTCGGGGTCGGCGATGCCGATCTGGACGCCGGGGTTCTTGGCCTTCAGCGCCATCGAGACGCCGGCGAGGGTGCCGCCCGAGCCGACGGAGCAGATGAAGCCGTCGACCTTGCCGCCCGTCTGTTCCCAGATCTCGGGGCCAGTGCCCTCGATATGGGCCTGCGCGGTTCGCGACATTGTCGAACTGGTTGGCCCAGATGGCGCCGCCCGGGAGCTCGCGGGCCAGCTTTTCCGCCAGCCGGCCGCTGACCTTCACGTAGTTGTTCGGGTTCCTGTAGGGCTTGGCCGGCACCTGGATGAGCTCGGCGCCGAGCAGGGTCAGCGCGTCCTTCTTCTCCTGGCTCTGCGTCTCCGGGATGACGATCACCGACTTGTAGCCGAGCGCGTTGGCGACCATGGTGAGGCCGATGCCGGTGTTGCCCGCCGTGCCCTCGACAATGGTGCCGCCCTTGCGCAGCAGGCCCTCGCGCTCCGCGTCGCGGACGATGAACAGCGCCGCCCGGTCCTTGATCGATTGTCCCGGATTGAGGAACTCCGCCTTGCCCCAGATCTCGCAGCCGGTCGCCTCGGAGACCCGATTCAGGCGGATGAGCGGGGTGTTGCCGATGGCGGAGATGACGTCAGGGAAATTGGTCATTGGCTCGGGAGGCTCGTTGGGATGCCGGGAAAGTAAGGGGCCCGGCGGGCGATGGAAAGGGCCAAGGGACGGAATAGTAAGGCATTTCGGCGCCCGCTGGATCGGCAACATGCTATTGCCGATAGCGTGCGCGGCGCAGAAATCCGTGTGCGCCAGCGGACCGTGGCGCGTTCCCTGCAGCGCGACTGAAATAGATTTTCCTTAGCCCGGCCGGTTCCGCGGCCCCCGTTTCCGCGATCCGGCGGAGGGAACAAGGCTTGACTTTGCTCGGACGGAAACACGCAAACGGCCACAATTCCTTGCCTTTTTGAGCCATGGGCGCGGCTTGTCGGGCAAAAGCCAAGCGCGTATGCAACGACCACGACGCAACACGGTTCCCCACCCCATGACCCCTGCCGGCCGGCGTAGTCTCAGCCATCTGCAAGCGCTAGAGTCCGAGAGCATCGAGATTTTTCGCGAGGTCGCCTCGAGCTTCGAGCGGCCGGTGATGATGTACTCGATCGGCAAGGATTCCTCGGTGCTGCTGCACCTGGCGCGCAAGGCGTTCTATCCGAGCCGCATCCCGTTCCCGCTGCTCCACATCGACACGACGTGGAAGTTCCGCGAGATGATCGCCTTCCGCGATCGCATGGCGGCGGAGCACGGGTTCGAGCTGCTGGTTCACACCAATCCCGAGGGGCTGGCCAACAACATCAACCCGTTCGACCACGGCTCGTCCCGCTACACCGACATCATGAAGACGCAGGCTTTGCGGCAGGCGCTGAATGCCGGTGGCTACGATGCGGCAATCGGCGGCGCGCGTCGCGACGAGGAGAAGTCGCGGGCCAAGGAGCGCATTTTCTCGCATCGCAACGCCCAGCACGCCTGGGACCCCAAGAACCAGCGGCCCGAGCTCTGGCGCATCTTCAACACGCGGCTGGCACCGGGCGAGAGCATGCGCGTGTTCCCGCTGTCCAACTGGACCGAGCTCGACATCTGGACCTACATCTACTCGGAAGGGATCGAGATCGTGCCGCTCTATTTCGCCAGGCCCCGCCCTGTGGTCGAGCGGCTCGGCACGCTCATCATGATCGACGACGATCGCTATCCGCTGCTCGACGGCGAGCGGCCGCACGAGGAGATGGTGCGCTTCCGGACCCTCGGCTGCTACCCGCTGACCGGCGCTATCCGCTCCGATGCGGGTGATCTACCCTCGATCATCATGGAAATGCAGGCCTCGCGGACCTCCGAGCGCGAAGGGCGACTGATCGACAGCGACCAGGCGGGGTCGATGGAGAAGAAGAAGCAGGAGGGGTATTTCTGATGCATGCCCTGCTACGCAACTGCCCCTCACCCCGCCCTTCGGGCACCCCTCTCCCTCAAGGGGAGAGGGGACGTATGGGGCACTATCTTCCCTCTCCCCTTGAGGGAGAGGGTGGCGCGTCAGCGCCGGGTGAGGGGAAGTCCTGATGTCCAGCATTCCCGCCACCGCGTCCGCCGAAACCGCGCTCGATCTCTGGCTGGCCGAGCAGACGGACAAGACGCTGCTGCGCTTCCTCACCTGCGGGTCCGTGGATGACGGCAAGTCGACGCTGATCGGTCGGCTGCTCTATGACAGCCAGCTGATCCTCGACGACCAGCTCGCCTCGCTGCGTAAGGAGAGCCGCAACCGAACCACGGGGGAGGAGGGCATCGACTTCTCGCTCCTGGTCGACGGGCTCGCGGCCGAGCGGGAGCAGGGGATCACCATCGACGTCGCCTACCGGTTCTTCTCGACCGACAAGCGAAAGTTCATAGTCGCCGATACGCCCGGGCACGAGCAGTACACGCGCAACATGGCGACGGGCGCGTCCAATGCGGATCTGGCGATCGTCCTGATCGATGCGCGCAAGGGGGTGCTGACGCAGACGCGGCGGCATAGTTTCATCCTCAGCCTGATCGGCGTGAAGCACGTGGTCCTGGCGGTCAACAAGATCGACCTGGTCGGCTACGACGCCGATGTGTTCAATGCGATCGAGACTGAATACCGAAGCTTCGCCAAGGAGTTGGGCTTCGAAACTCTCGTGGCGATTCCGCTTTCGGCGCTGAAGGGCGACAACATCGTCAAGCCGAGCGCAGCGACGCCCTGGTACAACGGGCCGCAGCTAGTGCCGTATCTCGAGAGCATCGAGGTGGCCACGGATCGCACGGAGAAGCCGATGCGCTTCAGCGGTGCAGTGGGTGAACCGTGCCGACCTCGATTTCCGTGGTTTTGCAGGCACGGTGTCCAACGGAAGTCTGCGGGTTGGCGATGAAATTCTGGTGGCGGCGTCGCGCAAGCCCGCCAAGATCGCCCGCATCGTCACCATGGACGGGGATTTGAGCGAGGCGATCGCCGGCGAGGCGGTCACGCTGGTGCTCGACCGGGAGATCGACGTGTCGCGCGGCGACGTGCTGGCGCATCCGGGAAAGGTGCCGGACTTCTCCAACCAGTTCCAGGCGCGGCTGGTGTGGATGAGCGACGAGCAGGCCATGCCCGGCCGGTCGTACCTGCTGAAGCTCGGTGCGCAGGTGGTGCCGGCCTCGATCACGGCGCTCAAGTTCCGCACCAACGTCAACACGCTCGAGGAGAGCGCGGCCAAGACGCTGGAGATGAACGAGGTCGGGACGGTCACCATCGCGACCGACAAGCCGATCGCCTTCGACAGCTACCGCGACAACCCGCTCGGCGGCAGCTTCATCCTGATCGACCGCATCTCGAACGCGACGCTCGGGGCAGGGGTGATCGACTTCGGGCTGCGGCGCGCGCAGAACCTCAGCTACCAGTCCTTCGACGTGAACCGCAGGGTGCGCGCCGAGATGAAGGGGCAGACGCCGCAGGTGGTGTGGTTCACCGGGCTCTCGGGCTCCGGCAAGTCGACGGTCGCCAACCTGGTCGAGAAGCGGCTCACCGCCGAGGGGCGGCACGCCTACATCCTCGACGGCGACAACGTGCGGCACGGGCTCAACAAGGACCTGGGCTTCACTGACGAGGACCGGGTGGAGAATATCCGCCGGGTAGCCGAGGTGGCGCGGCTGATGGCCGATTCGGGACTGATCGTCCTCGTCTCGTTCATCTCCCCATTCCGCAACGAGCGGCGGCTGGCGCGGGAGATCGCCGGCGACGTCAAGTTCACGGAAGTCTACGTGAACACGCCGCTGGAGGTGTGCGAGGCACGCGATCCCAAGGGGCTCTACGCCAAGGCGCGCCGCGGCGA
This sequence comes from uncultured Alphaproteobacteria bacterium, assembly GCA_963708965.1. Taxonomy (GTDB): domain Bacteria; phylum Pseudomonadota; class Alphaproteobacteria; order Rhizobiales; family Devosiaceae; genus Devosia_A. Next base: position 42,872 of record CAVPUP010000011.1, read on the forward strand.
GATCAAGAACTTCACGGGCATCTCGAGCCCGTATGAGGTGCCGGAGAAGCCCGATGTCGTGCTGCATGGCGGGCAACAGGATCCGGTGCGCATGGCGGACGACCTTTATGCCCGCATCTTTGACTGGGATACCGGCTACTCGATCTGATTTCCGCTGTGGAGCGTGATTGTTCGTGACACCGAACTGCGCCACAATGCGATCAGTTGCGGCTCGGTTACCTGTATGCGGACCTCCCTTAAGCTCATCATATTGCTGATGCTCCTGTGGGCGCCGGCAGGAACCGCGCTGGCCTCGTTCGAGACCAGCGAGGCCTGGTTCCAGAAGCTGCCTGCCGCCCAGCGGGTGGAGACGCAGACCGACCTCATCCTGCTCGGCTTCTACAAGCACCTGGCGGACGGTCGCTTCGGGCACGGCACGTTCAACGCGCTGGTGGCGTTCCAGAAGAGCCAGAATCGGTCTGGCAGCGGCGTCCTCACGGCGTTCGAGCAGAAGGTGCTGCGCAACCTCGCGACGCAGCTCAAGCAGCGGTTCGGCATGGAGCGGGTCAGTGACGAGCGGGGGCATGTCGCGATCACCATTCCCGGCCGGCTGCTCTCCATACGGACCCCCACGGACGTCGGCATGTCCTATGCCAGCGAGGACGGCGAGATCTCGCTCGAGACGATGCGGGCCTCGTTGCGGCAGCACACGTTCCGCGAACTCTACGAGTCCGTGGCGAAGCCCGATGCGGAGCGCAAGATCAAGCACGACAGTTTCAGCGACAACCGCTTTGTGGTGAGCGGCACGCTGGGGGACTATTCGTTCTACACCATGTTCATGAGCGCCGGGGCGCAGGCCGTGGGTTATTCGCTGGCCTGGGGCAAGGGCTATGCCGACGAGGGCGGGATGGCTTCGTTCTGGATCGGCTCGCACTTCAAGCCGCTGTCGCGGGATGACGGGGATGCGGTGCCGGAGCTCGCGAGCTCGTTCTCGCTGCCGCCGGAGCAGCCCGACGCCATCCAGCTCGACGGCGACATCACCGGCGCGACGCCGGCCGATTTCGATCGGGCGATGGCGGCACGCCCCTCGGCGCGGACGGTGATCCTCAGCAGCGATGGGGGCCGGGTCGACAGCGCGCTGGTGGTCGCCCGCGAAATCCAGCGGCGCGGGCTGCAGACCTTCATTCCGGCCGGCAGCGGCTGCTACTCGGCCTGCGCCTACATCTTCCTTGCCGGCAGCAACCGTCGCGCCGAGGGCGAGCTGGGCGTGCACCAGCTCTCGGCGGAGACGGACATGGTCACCGCCCAATCGATGCTGGGCGACGTGCTGGAGGCACTGCAGGATTTCGGGGTGGACCGGAAGGTGGTGTCGTACATGCTCCGCACCCCGCCGGACAGCATGCACGTCTTCTCGGCCGCCGAGCTCAACGAGCTCGGCATCAACCGCGGGGAGCTCGTGCGGCAGAGCGTTGCGGTCGCCAGCATCCAGGTGTCGCCGACCGCGCCGCTTCCGGTGGCGGGCGGCGCCGCCTTCGTGCAGCTCGCCAGCCAGCCGACGCAGGAAGAGGCGGAACGGTCGCTGGACTATGCGAGGGGCCGGTGGGCGGAGCTGTTCGGCGGTGCGGAGCTGGAGATCAAATTCGAGGGCGATATCTACCTTGTTCGCCTGCCGGCGAAGTCGACCGAACACGCGGCGGCGATCTGCACCCACATCAAGGCGGATGGTGGCGGCTGCTATGTGAGCGGCGGGTGAGTGGGGCTTACGTGGGGGACGGTGAGGGAGTGCTTCGTTTCCTGCACGGGGTCATCCCCGCGAAAGCGGGGATCTCCGTTTGCGGTGTCGAAGGGAAACAGAGGTTCCCGCTTTCGCGGGAATGACATCGTGGGAGTGGAGAGCACGCGATGCGACGGACCTCGTCCTTCGACAGGCTAAGGACGAGGTCCACGGGAGTCAGGATGAGGTCGCCCCGGAGAAGCCAGCCTACGCCCCGAGCGCCAGCTTGATGGCGTAGCCGACGATGCCAACGGCGAGGACGCCGGCCGCCCAGATGCCGACGAACCACATCAGCCGCACCGCGAGCCGGGGCATCAGTGATAGCCCTCCTCCGGGTCGACCTTGCCGCGGAAGACCCAGTAGGCGTAGGCCGGTGTAGGCCAGGATTATCGGGATCAGCACGACTGAGCCGACCAGCAGGAAGGCGAGCGAGGCCTCGGGCGCCGCGGCCTCCTCGATGGTTAGCGCGCCGGGCACGATGTAGGGATAGAAGCTGATCCCGAGGCCCGCAAAGCAGAGGACGAACAGCCCGAGCGCGGCGAGGAAGGGCTGCAGGTTCTTGCCGGTGACGAGGCCCTGCCACATGGCCAGGGCGCAGAGCGCCAGGAGCAGCGGCACGAAGGCGGAGAAGAAGGCGGTCGGCCAGCCGAACCAGCGCTCGAAGTAGATCGGCTCGAGGAACGGGGTCCAGAGGCTGACGATGCCGATGAGCGACGAGCGTGGCGACGCCGGTATACATGGCGATGCGGCGCGACTTGAGCTGCAGCTCGCCCGAGGTCTTGAGGTTGAGCCAGGTGGCGCCGAGCAGCGCATAGCCGACCGCCAGCGCGAGGCCGGTGAGTGAGGCTGAACGGGGTCAGCCAGTCCCACCAGCCGCCGGCATAGTGCGCGGTTCTCGATATGGATGCCCTGCACCAGGGCGCCGAGCGCGATGCCCTGCATGCCGGCGGCGAGCAGCGAGCCGAGGCAGAAGCCCCAGTCCCACACGGCGCGCCAGCGCACGGTGCGGAAGCGGAACTCGAAGGCGACGCCGCGGAAGGTCAGGCCGAGCAGCATGAGGATGATCGGCATGTAGAGCGCCGGCAGCACCGTGGCATAGGCCAGCGGGAACACCGCCATCAGCCCGCCGCCGCCCAGCACCAGCCAGGTCTCGTTGCCGTCCCAGACCGGGGCGACCGAGTTGGTCATGACGTTGCGGTCATGGTGCGAGGGGAAGAACGGGAAGAGGATGCCGACGCCGAGATCGAAGCCGTCGAGCACGACATAGGCCAGGACGGCGAAGGCGATGATGCCGGCCCAGACGAAGCTGAGCTCAATGACCATGGTCGCCTCCCGTCGCTTCGATCTGGAGCGCCGGGGTGATGCCGGCGGTGCGGGTCGGCGCCTGCTCGAGTTCGCCGTCCTCGCCGACCGGCGGCTTCCACATGAGCCTCAGGATGTAGAAGGTGCCGGCGCCGAAGACGAAGAAGTAGACGAGGATGAAGCCGATGAGCGAGGCGCCGACCGCCTCGGCGTCGATGTTGGAAAGGCTCTCCGAGGTGCGGAGCAGGCCGTAGACGGTGAAGGGTTGGCGCCCGACCTCGGTGGTGTACCAGCCGGCGAGCACGGCGAGGAAGCCGGAGGGGCCCATGATCACGGCGGCCCGATGCAGCGCCGGGCTGGTGTAGAGCGTGCCGCGGAAGCGCGCCCAGAGCGACCAGAGGCCGAGCGCCGAGCATCAGGAAGCCGAGGCCGACCATCAGGCGGAAGGTGATGAACGGGATGAGCGCCGGCGGGCGCTCGTCGGGCGGGAAGGCCTTGAGGCCCTTCACCTCGCCCTCCAGCGAGTGGGTCAGGATGAACGAGCCGAGCAGCGGGATCTCGACCGCGTAGTTGGTGCGCTCCTCCTCGTCGTTGGGGATGCCGAAGAGGATCAGCGGCGCGCCCTGGTGGGTCTCGTAGTGGCCCTCCATGGCGGCGATCTTGGCGGGCTGGTGCTCGAGCGTGTTGAGCCCGTGCAGGTCGCCGGCGAAGATCTGGATCGGGGTGACGAGCGCCGCCATCCACATCGCCATCGAGAACATGATCCGCGCCTGGCGGTCGCCGTCGCGGCGGAGCAGGTGCAGCGCGCCGACCGCGCCCACCGCGAAGGCGGTGGTGAGGAAGGCGGCGAGCACGGTGTGCACCAGCCGGTACGGGAACGAGGGGTTGAAGATGATCTGCAGCCAGTCCGCCGGGGCGTACTGGCCCACCTCGTTGATCACGTAGCCGGCGGGGGTCTGCATCCAGCTGTTGGCGGCGAGGATCCAGGTGGCGGAGAGGAGGGTGCCGAGCGCCACCATGATCACGGCGAACATGTGCAGCGCGTCGCCGACGCGCTGGCGGCCGAACAGCGCGATGCCGAGGAAGCCGGCTTCGAGGAAGAAGGCGGTGAGGACCTCGTAGCCCATCAGCGGGCCGATGATCGGCCCGGCCTTGTCGGAGAAGGCGGCCCAGTTGGTGCCGAACTGGTAGCTCATGACGATGCCGGAGACGACGCCCATGCCGAAGGTGACGGCGAAGATGCGCTTCCAGTAGTCGAAGAGGCGGAGATAGGCCGGGTCGCGCCGCCACAGCCACAGCCCGTTGAGCACCGCGAGATAGGACGCGAGCCCGATGGAGAATGCCGGGAACAGGAAGTGGAAGGAGACCGTGAACGCGAACTGGATGCGCGCCAGGAGCTCGGCACTCAAACCAAAGGACATGGGACCCCTCCGACCGATTGAGCCGTGAGCTTAGCGGATTCGGCGGCGGTACGGATGCGATTGGTGGACGCAGCTAACGGTTGGTGTGTGGGGCTGATCCTCCCCGCGCAGCGGGGGAGGACAAAGAGGGCTCCAAAAGGGAATCCCCTCGACTTGCGTCGAGGGGATTATTGCCTCCGAACTCGTGACAGGACGTTCGGGCCCATGATCGACGCGCGGCGCCAGTGAGGAGCGCTTGACGCGAAGATTCGATACAGTCTCGTTCAGTTGCCTTGCCGAGACTGCTTAGAAGAAGAAAATAGCTGATTCGAAAACGAAGAACAATTCTTTCGACGCTTCGTAATAAACAAACTGTGGATACTGGTGCGAGACGACGGAGGCTGCGACTGCATGGGAGTGTTGTGCAGGGTATGTTCTCGTCCGATCGGGGGTTATTGATGCATCATTCGAACGCGGCGGAACTCAGCTTGATGGAGAGGGGAGCCGCGCGGTCCAGTCGCCCAGTTCGGTGAGGTTGCCACCCAGTTTGGCGTGGCCGAGGGGGCGGAGATCGCCGATGAAGGCCTCGGTGGCGGCGTCGGGGCGGTGGCGCAGCAGGGGCTCGACCCAGGCCAGCATGTAGGGCTCGAGCTTCTGCTTGCCGGTAGAGAAGGTCTGCTGCTTGCCGTTGAGCTTTTCGACCAGTTCGGGGTCCTGCACCGCGGCGATGGTGAAGGCGGCGATGCGGCCGAGGCTGCCGTCGCAGGCGGCGTAGCCGTCATAGCCGGTGGCGCGCAGCAGTTCGGCGGTCACCACCAGCGGGGCGGTGGCGTGGAGCTGGTAGTTGAGGGCGCGGTCGGCCCGGTTCATCTCCAGCGGCAGGCTGCCGTCGGGCGCGGCCTGGCAGGCGACGAGCTCGAAACTCTGCCGGGACCAGGCGAGCAGCGCGGCATCGTTGTCGAGGCGGCCGATGGCGGCGGCGGCGAGGCCGGCCCAGGCGCGGAGGTTGTTGCGGCTGGCGTTGGGGGGCGCCTCGGTGTCGAAGAAGGTGCGCGTCTCGGCCGCGGCGACCGAGAGCCAGTCGACGATGCGGCGGCGCTTGCCGGGATCGAGCGGCGCTACCGTCTCGGCCTCGAGCAGCGCCAGCGCCAGGCCGGCATGGCGCGCCGGGATGGACAGGCGGACGTTCATGGTCTCGAGGTCCCGGAGCGCGCCGGCATCGGCCCACTGGGCGAGCCAGTCGGTGACGCAGGCGGCCTTGGCCGGGTCGTCGTCGAGCACGGCGGCGTTGGCCATCTTCATCAGCTGGCCGACGAAGCTTTCGACCGGGCGCAGGACCTCGTCGACGCGGGCGTTCGAGGCTTCGTCGAGGTCCGAGCGGGTCTTGCTGGCGTCGGTGTAGCGGCTGCCGTAGCTGAGGGAGACCACCGGTTCGGGGGCGGCGGTGCAGGCGAAGGTCTCGGCTTCGCTCTTCGCCGCCAGGGCGCCTCCGGCGAGGAGGGTCATGGCGGTGCCTATGGCGAGCAGTCGGAACATGTCAGTTCTCCATCGTCATGGTGGCGAGGAGGTCGCGGGCTTCCTCGTTGCCGAGGCCGGCGGCGTCCTTGAGCAGCACGGTCGCCTGCTGGATCGAGGGCGCGATGCCGATGCCCATGGCGTAGGCCTTCGCCAGCTCCACCATGGCGACGGCGTCGCCACCCTCGGCGGCGCGCTTGAGCCAGGTGCTGGCCTCGCGGGCCGTGGCCGCGTCCTTGCCGGTGGAGCGCAGATAGAGCGCCAGCTCGCGCATGGCGACAATATCGCCGCCGGCGGCGGCGGTGGCGTAGCGCGCGGACCAGTCGACGTCGTGCATCACGGCGGTGCGGATGGCGGGCGGGGCCTTCTGCACCTTCTCGTGGAGGTCGGCGAGGTCGGTGACCGGGGCCTGGTCGATCAGGCGCTTGAACATCGCCACGGCCTTGGCCGGTGCATAGTCGCGGTTGGCGGGGTCGGCGTAGATCTTGACCAGACGGCCGAGGGCGGAGCCGTCGCCGAGGCGGGCGCCTTCTTCGTAGAGGGCGAGGGCGGTCCGCGCCTGCTCGGGGCCGCCCATTGCCATGTAGCGGTCGCCGATGGCCACGTGGCGCCAGCCGTCGTCGCCGGCGAGCCGCTGGCTTACCTGCAGCCAGCGCTCGGTTTCGGCGCTGTCCTCGGTGCCGACGAAGGCGCTGGCGAGCCGGAGGGTGTTCTGGAAGGTGCAGTCGAGCACGCTCGCGGCGCGATAGAGGTAGTCGCGGCGCTTGGCGAGGTCGAGGGTGGTCGAGGCGGCAAAGATCAGCGCGTCGGCGTCGCCGCGCTCGTCGATCGCCTGGTCGTAGCGGCTGAGCAGGTCCTCGGGGCCGATGCCCTGTTCCTGCATGATCGGCAGCATGCGGAGGATGGCTTCGCCGATGCCGTGCTGAGCGGCTTCCTGCAGGTGGCCCATGGCCTCCTCGCGCTTGGCCTCGTCATTGGGGAAGTAGTCGAGGAGCACCGAGCCGAGGTCGAGCGACGCGCGCTGGACGCCGGCTTCGCGCGCCTTCTTCAGCGCCGCGAGGCCTTCGGCCAGGGTCTCGGGGGTCGGCGACGCCTGGATGTTGTAGCGCGCGCCGGCCTGCAGCACCGACGGCACCTCGGCACGCGATCGCCAGAAGTCGAGGACCTCGGAGCTGGCGCCGCTGTGGCGCAGGTAGTCGATGTAGTAGGCGACCGAGTTCGGCCGGCCGTAGAGGGCGTGCGTCTGCAGCTGCGCGAGGAGCAGGGGATCGGTGTCGGGCTGGAGCGCCCGGATCACGTCGGGCGCCAGCATCTCGCTGGAATTGCCCGCCGCTTCCTCGACGCCCTGCCAGAAGGTCGCGAGCCTGAGGTCCGAACCCTTGGGGGCGCGGCAGAGATAGGCCTGGCCCAGGTCGGTCATCGGGTCGATCTTGCCGACGCCGCTGACGGCGAGGCCGAGCAACTCGGTGGCTTGTTCGAACACGCCCGGTTCGTCGCGGTGGCGGAGCAGGATGGAGGCGAGGAGCTGGGCGGAGTCCGCGTCTTCGAGCGCCACGCCCTTCTCGAGCAGCGCCTTGGCCTCGGCTTCGCCGGCCCAGCGGCCCTTCTCGGTGAGGATCAGCTTGGCGAGCTTGGAATAGGCCCAGCCGGGGGGCTGCGGCATGCCGGTGAGCTGGTTCAGGGCCGCCCGATAGCGCTCGATGCCCTCGGGGGTGGTCTCCTTTTCGAGCAGGGTGGTGAGGCGGAGGAGGCCAAGCCGGGTGCCGAGCTCGGCGGCCTCGGCGTAGAGCGCCTCGGCCTTCGCCTTGTCGCCGGGGAGGAGCGCGCCGGCCTCGTAGAATTCGCCGAGCTCGACCTTGGCGGCGCCGACGCCGCCGTCGGCGGCCATCTGCAGGTACTTGAGCAGGGCGTCGTTGTCCTTGACGATCAACTCGCTCTCGAGATGGAGCTGCGCTACGCGCCAGGCGGCGGCCGGGTCGCCGAGGTCGGCCGCCAGCCGGAACCACTGTTCGGCGACGACGTGGTCCATCGCGACCACCTCGCCCTTGGAATACTCACGTGCGATGCGCTCGAGCCGGCCGCAGATCTCGGGGTCGAGCTTTCCGACTAGGGCGCCGAAGGCCATGGTGACGGCCAGCTTGGGGTCGAGCTGCCAGCCCGGGACCTCCTGGCCGCCGACGGTCATGCCGGCGAGCCGGAGGAGGGCGTCGGCATTGCCGGCGGTAGCGGCGCGGGTCAGGTAGTCGAGAGCCTTCTCCCGGTCCTTCTGGACCACCATGCCATTGAGATAGAGCTCGCCGAGCGTGTTGAGCGCGCGCGAGTTCAGGCTGTCCGACTCCGCTTCCAGCTTCTCGACCAGCCCGGTCTCGCGCAGCTGCGGGATCTTGGCGGCCTTCAAGTGGAGGTTGATGCGGTCGACGACAACGTCGGGCACCTTCGCCGCCTTCATCCGGGAGGCGGCGACCAGCATGCCGTCGGCGAGCTGGAAGTTCGCCGAGGGGTTGCGCTCGGCGAGCAGCTTGGCATCGCGGATCACGTCCTTGGGGTCGCCGGAGGGGAGCGTGGCCGGATCCCACGAGCTCCAGCGCTCGAGCAGGCCCGGATCGTTCCGGTTCGAGACGCAGATCGGCTGCGGGGGGATGGCCGGAGGCAGAAAGGTGACCTCGACCGGGGCCGCGGCCGCGGGCTGGGCGAATGCAATGCCCAGCAGGAGCGCGGCAGCGAACGGGGAAGTACGGCGAGCGGGCATTTCGGCCTCCGGTTGGCTTTGAGCGTCGAGGCTTAGTTGGCTCGGTGGAAGGCGTTCTGGACGGCGCTGGCGGTGTAGTTGCCGTCCGAGCCCGAGAGGATGATCGAGACGCCGCCGCGGCGCTTCAGGTCGACCGCCGCGACCGTGGCGATCGGCGCGCCATCGGCCTGTACCTCGAAGTCGAGCGTCAGCGGCGCCTTGAGCGGCACGGACATGCCGGCCCCGGCGGCCACGCCTTCGATCGCCTTCACCTTGGCGGAGGGCACGAACAGATCGACCGTCGGCTTGTCGGAGAGGTTGTAGAAATAGACCGTGGCCTTGCTCGGATCGGTCGCCGGCTGGTCGACGCAGGACGGCTGCTTCGCCCGACGGGGTCCAGGCGTAGGTGTAATAGGTGCCGGGAGAGACGGTGAGCGTGCCGGAGGCATCGGCGGCCTCCACCGGGACATCGCCCGGAGCGACGTTGACATAGGCCGAGAGGCCGTCGGTGATGTCCGAGACGCTGGTGCCGTTAACGATCGCCACGGCGCTGCCGGGAGCCAGCACGCGCACGAAGGCGGAGTTGGGATCGACAGGGGCGTCGTAGAGGCCGTCATCCTGCGCCATGGCGGGGGCGGCCGAGGCCAGAAGCAGGGTGGCGAGGGCAATGGTGATCGGGTTCTTATGAAGCATGGGTGCCTCCTTTAGGCAGTGCACAGGGAAACGGACGCCGTGTCGGCGGACAGGCGGTCGAACTTGATCGAGACCTTCTCCAGCTCGAGGCTGTCGAGGGTGTCGAAGGGGATGTAGAAGCGGCCGGTGCCGCGGAAGCGGTCGCCGCGATGCACCTCGCGCTCGAAGGTGCGGCCGTCCTTGGCGATGAACTTCACCACGACGTCGCGGCTGCCGTTGTCGCCGGCGTCGGCGAGCAGCACGCGGTTCTCGTCGACGGCGGCGGCCGACAGGTCGACCTCGAGCGTGCCGGTCGAGCGAGCTCGGCTGTCGAGCTGGCCACGGGCTCGCATTCGTTGCGCGCGGCGGCGATCAGCTCGAGCATCGGGCCGGTGCCGAACTGGGCGAGGTTGTTGTAGACCGGGTTCTCCCAGACCAGGTAACGGGGCCGCCGCTGCTCGAACTCGCGCGAGGTGATGTAGGAGGTTATGGCGCCGAACTGGTTGCCGCCGGTGATCGCCATGTTGGTGACGGGCATGGCGGCGTACTCGGCGAGGAAACCGGAAAAGTTGGGACCGACAGTGTCGGAGAAGCTGGTGCCGACCAGGGCGATCTCGTCGCTGGCGGCGCCCTCGGCGCCGCCGTCGCCGAAGATGTCGAGGTCGGCGTCGGCGCTCGCCACTTCGACGGTCTCGAACATGGTGCTGACCACCGGGGGCAGGTTGAGCACGCAATAGGCCTGGAGCTCGCGGCGCATGCCGGAGACGGCGAGATCCGAGCCGATGGGCTTGGTCTCGAACTTGACCGGAGTCACCTCGGCATAGTCGGGCAGGGTCTTGATGACGTCGCCGATGGCGTGGGCGGCCTTCTGCGCGCCGTAGGCCGTCCAGTGGAAGTCGGAGCGGAAGAAGGGCGGGTTGGTGGCATCGTCGGTGCGCAGCGCCGAGAGCACGTCAACGGCGATGACCCCCTTGGCCCGGATCCGGTCGATATGGTCTTCGTAGACGGCCGTCGCCACCTGGTTGTTGAAGCCGAAGAGCTCTGCTTCCGGCGGCAGGAAGGTCGGCATGGTCACGCTTTTCGTCGGGATGGGCACGTAGACCAGGGTGGTGCCGTGCGCCCGCAAGGCCTCGGAGAGCCGCGCCATGTGCTCGGTCGCCCGGTCGGTGAACGGGTGCTGCATGCGGAGGTCCGCGAAGACGCGGAAGAAGAACCCGTCCTTGCCCTCGACCGCGGGCATGGTGGGATGGTTCTCGAGGTGTCGGCAGCCGAAGGCGGAATCGGCGAGGGCCGGGGTCGCGGCCAGCAGGGCGGCGCAGGTGGCCGCCAAGGCGAGCGGTCGGATCATGGCGATGTCTCCGAAACGAGGGCGATGGTGGGGGCGTCGAGCCCGCGCAGCAGGTTCTCCGCGATGGTGCGGATACCGAGGGTTTCCGAGGCGGCGGCGAGCCCGAGATATTTCCGGGCCTTCAGGGTCTGTTCGGCGTCGGGGCTGCCGCTCAGCATGTCCACCGCGAGGTCGAGCGCAGCCTGGGCATCGCCGGCCTCGGCGACGGCGGCGACCAGCTGCTCGAGGCGCTCGGGATTGGGGCCGAAGGGCTTTTCCGCGCGGTACATGTCGAGCATGCCGCGCTGCGCGGCCTCGTTGCCCTTGTCGGCGAGCCGGTCCAGCGTCTTCTGCGCGTCGGCGCGGTTCTCGGCGGCCTCGTCGAGGGCGCCGGCCTGCAGCACGCGGATGAGCGGGCGCGTGGCGGAGATGCGGCCGAGCTTCAGCGACTTGAGATAGTAGCGGGCGGCGGTGTCGAGCAGCTCGGGATCATCGGCGGCCTCCATGCGCTTGGCGTAGTTGAAGGCGGCGAGATCATCGCCGGAGTCGGCGAGGGTGCGGCAGCTCCTTGCCGGAGACTTTCGCGCCGCTAACCATGCGCTTGCGGATCTCCTGCATCGGATCGATGGGCTTGGCGGCGCGGGCGGGCTTCGCCTTCGACTTGGCGCGGGGAGCCATGGGCGCCGCGCGTTCGCTGGTGCTGGTGAGGGAGACCGGCACCCGGCTGAAATTGGCAGCTGGAGCGGCCTCCACCAGGAGCAGCAGCGGCACCGCGGCGAGAAGGAGGCGCCGGGTCATGATGCGGTCCCCTTCGGCTGGGCCGTCCAGAGCCCCGGCTGGCCGAGATAGCGGACCGGGAACTCCCAGATTACGGTTTCGGGTGGCGAGTTCTTCAGCGCATCGCTGGCGAGGAAGGCGCGCATCGGGGCGATCGGCCCCTGGCCCTCCTCGGCGACGTTGAGCACGTCGGCGCCGAGCGCGGCCTTCAGGCTGTCGCCGAAGCTCCAGAGGTCGTTGGCGCTGTAGCTGGTGCCGACCAGCACGTAGGGGATGGAGGAGGGGCCGAAGATATCGACGTCGGCGGAAGCGGAGGGAGAGGCCGCTTCCAACGGCGTGACCATCTCCGGCCCCAGGCCGACCAGCGGGGCCAGCCCGCCGGTGACGATGAACTTCGACAGGTCGCCCTCGCGCTCGGCAGGCGCGGCCTCGGCCAGCATGTACGCGCCGTCGCCAGTGGAACCGAGCGACTGGCCGACGCTGTCGGCGACGACGCTGGCGCCGAGCGGGGTCCAGTGCGTGTCGGTGGTGAGGAAGAGCTTGCCCGCTTCCTTGGCGTCCATGAGCCCGGGGCGGGTGTCGACATTGGCGATGCCCTGGCGATTGAGGAGCTGGCGGAACTCCTCGTAGAGCTGGACGAGATCGGCGGAGATGACGCTCGCGCCGGCGTGCTCGGCATAGATGTCGGCCTTGGCCGGCACCGGGACGACGACCAGCTTGACGTTGTAGGCGGCCAGCTCGTCGCGGACCGCGTCGATGCCGGTTTCCGCTTCCTCGAGGTCGGCGGTGCGGCCGAGCGGGGCCTCGAACTCCTCGCGGGAGAAGAGCCAGCCGTCCTCGCCGACCACGACGCCGCGGCGGCCTTCGCTGAACAGCAGGTAGCGCGCGGCGCCCATCACGTCGATCGAGGGCAGCCGGTGCGGCATGATCTTCTTGTAGTAGTCGTCGATCTGGATGGCGGCTTCGCCGTTGAGATAGGCGGAGGCGGATTTCGGCATCTCGGCGATGTCGCGCCCGAGCCCGGAGACGAACTCGTAGTTGGCGACCACGGCATAGCCGAGGAACAGCACGGGAAGCGCGAAGGCCGGGGCGGCAACGAGGGTTCTTGCAGGCATGCTGGCCTCCTCAGAACTGGAAGTAGAGGAACGGGGAGTAGGTCTGCTCGGCGAGGCGCATCAGGCAGAGCACGGCCAGCGTGCTGAGGCCGACGGCCTTGACGAGGCTGGTGGTCGCGACCGCCGCGCCGTCGGGGCCGACGCTGATCTGCGGCTCCCACAGGTGCCGCAGGCGCGGCTCGGCGATGGTGACGCCGATGGCGACGACGAGCAGGGTCAGCGCCTCGCGGCTGACCATCCAGGCGGTCTCGGGACGGATGCCGATGCCGTTGAGGCCGAACATGCCGGCGTACATCTGGAAGGCGTCGCCCACATGCGGGGCCCGGAACATGACCCAGCCGATGACGACGGCGGCGAAGGTCACGGGCAGGGACCACCAGAGGGAGGGGGCGCGGGCATCGTGCCCGGTGAGGCGCTCGACGACGAGGATGCCGCCGTGCCAGGCGCCCCACAGGATGAAGGTGAAGTTGGCCCCGTGCCACAGCCCGCCGAGCAGCATGACGAGGAACAGGTTCACGTAGGTGCGGACCACGCCCTTACGGTTGCCGCCCAGCGGGATGTAGAGGTAGGTGCGCAGCCAGGTGCTCAGCGAGATGTGCCAGCGCCGCCAGAACTCGGTGATCGAGCGGCTGATGTAGGGCATGTTGAAGTTCTCGGCGAAGTGGAAGCCGAGCATCAGCGCCAGCCCGATCGCCATGGCCGAGTAGCCGGCGAAATCGAAATAGAGCTGCATGGTGTAGGCGAGGGCGCCGAGCCAGGACTCGGCGAGGGTCGGGTTCGGGACCGAGAACATGGCGTCGGCGAGCGGCGCCACGCTGTCGGCGATCAGCACCTTCATCGAGAGGCCGATGAGGAAGCGCTGCCAGCCGGCGTTGAACAGGTCCCAGCTGTGCTCGCGCTTCTCGAACTGCGGCGCGAGGTCCTTGTAGCGCAGGATCGGGCCGGCCACGAGCTGCGGGAAGAGCGCGAGGAAGGCGGCGAAGTCGATGATGTTGGCGGGGACCTTGGCCTCGTCGCGATAGATGTCGACGAGGTAGCTGATCGAGTGGAAGACGTAGAACGAGATGCCGATCGGCAGCAGCAGCTGCCAGTGGATGCCGAGCTCGGCCGGCGTCGTGCCCCAGAGCACGGCGAAACTGTCGATGAAGAAGTTGAGGTACTTGAAGACCCCGAGCACCGCGAGGTGCCCGATGACGCCGATGGCGAGGTAGAGCTTGGCTTTCGGCGTGCCCTTGTACTTGCCGACGAGCAGGCTGAAGACGTAGCCCCAGAGCGTGTTGGCGACGAGCAGCAGCAGGAAGTCGAAGCGCCACCAGCCGTAGAACAGGTAGGATTCGATGAGGAGCGTGATGTTCCGATACTTGACCGGGGTCAGGTAGTAGGCGGCGAGGAAGGCCGGCAGGAACAGGAACAGGAACGTTTCAGACGAGAAGACCATCAGTTATCCCCCTCGAAGCCACAGCTGGTGGGGCGCCAGCCGCCGGCGGGCGCGCCGGCGCTGAGCTGCAGCCCGTCGATGATTGTTTCGCCTGTCGCCGAGGTCGAAGAACTGGGTGGCGAACTGCACCAGCTCGCCGTCGAACAGCCGCGGGGCCTGGTTCGAGAAATCGTTGGCGGCGAAGCGGAGGCGCGCCGTGGTGGTGCCCTTGACGCCCGACCTGGTTGCCGTCGAGCTCGTTGGAAGCGATGTCGACGACGCCGAAATGCGGCTGGCGGGCGACGCTGATCCCGGCGCTGCCGTTGGCGATCAGGCGGTTCTGCCGCACCGAGACGCCGGCGCTGTCGCGCACGGCGATGCCGGACTGGGCATTGGCAACGACGAGGTTACCGGTGAGCGCGATGCAGTCGGCCGAGGCGACGCTGACGCCGGAGCGTGAACTGCGGGCGATGAGGTTGCCGGCGATGTCGAGCTCGGTGGTGCCGGCATTGGCGAAGATGCCGTTGAGGCCGGCGCCGATGACGATGTTGCCGGCGATCGCGACATCGGTGGCGCCGCCGGTCAGCTTGATGCCGTGCGCGGCCGCATCGGCAACGATCACGTTACCGATTATCCGCACGTCCTTGCCGCCGTCGACCAGGAGGGCCTGGTTCGGCGTGGCGGCGAAGGTGTTGTTCTCGACGCGGGCCTCACTGGTGCCGACCAGCGCGACGGAGGCGACATTCTCGAAGCGGTTGCCGCGGACGACGGAGGGACCGTCGCTGTTGTAGAAGCCGGTGTGGAGGATGGTGATGCCCGCGATGGGGCCGGTGCCGCCGAGATCGGAGAAGCGCGACTGCTCGAGCCGGGCGCTGCCGGTGCTGGAGACGAGCACGAAGGGATTGAAGTCGGCGAGGCGCGGGTTGGGTGCGCCGGTGCCGCGGATCTCGGCCTCGCTGGCGATCAGACGGCCGGCGGAGAGCAGGAAGGCGCCCGAGCTGCGCTCGAGCAGCAGTGTCTCGCCCGGCTGCAGGAACAGGGTCGCGCCCTGCCAGACGGCGATGGGCAGATGCGCAACATAGCCGTTACCGGTTTTCTCGATGGCGCTGCCGAGGCCGGCGGCCTCCGCGGCCTCGCGGAGGGTGGCGAGGCTGGCGGTGCCGCTCTGCAGCATCAGCACGTCGGCGCCGGCCTGCGCCTGGCGCAGCGCGATGAGCGGGGCGGCGCCGGTCTGTACCGCGAGCTGGGAGATCAGGAGGTCGACCGGCACGAGGCCGGTCTCGGCCGGCGAGAGGGCGGGGTAGGGAGCCGGCGCGGCCGGCTCCCCGTCGAAGGCAAGCCCGAGTGGCGCGGCCGCCGCCTGGAGGTCGAAGGCGGAACGGCCGGCCTTGGCCATCGCCTCGAGCGAGGCGACGGTTTTCTCGAGGGAAAGGGTCCGTGCGTAGTCGGCGCCGCCGGCTGCCAGCGGCATGCCGCAGACGGCGGCCAACAGGGCTGCACGGAGGGTGGCGTTATGCATGCTCGCGGCTCCCGTCCGCCGCGACCTTGGCCAGCTCGACCAGCGGGGTGAGATGCGTCATCGGGCCATCGACATGGCAGGCGACCTCGATCACCTGCATCGGGCCGGTGCCGTCGTTGGTGACGCTCGCCGACTGCTCGGCACCGACCTCGAAGGTGGCGCCGGTCTTCACCTCGCGCCGGCGGGTGCCCATGAGGAGCGTGCCGTTGCCCTGGGCGACGACCAGCAGCCGGCGGTACTCGGCGCCGCTCTCGATGGGGAGGATCGCGCCGGGGTTCACCGTGAGGTGGCGCAGCATGTAGCCGGCGCCGGAGGCGAGCTTGCCCTGCTTGCCCCAGTCGGTGAGGCCGAAGCTGTGGTCCTCGGCTTCGCGGCGGTTCTGGGACTTCAGCTGCTCGACGACCAGCTTGACGTCCTGCGACTGGTCCTTGGTGGTGACGAGGAGCGCGTCGGCGGTGTCGACGACGACGAGGTCGTCGACGCCGACGACGGCGACCAGCCGGTCGTTGCTGCCGCGCACGTAGGAGTTGGTGGAGTTGACCATCATCACGTCCCCGGTCACGACGTTGCCCTCGGGGGACTTGGCGCCGATGTTGTGGAAGGCGGCCCAGGCGCCGACGTCGTCCCAATCCACGTCGGTGGGGGCGAGGGCGACGGCCTTGGACTTCTCGAACACGGCCCGCTCGGTCGGGAGGCTCTCGGAGGTGCCGAAGCTCGTCTCCTCGAGGAGCAGGGCGCCGTCCTCCTCCTCCGCCTCGGCCAGCGAGGCGCTGACCGCGCCGAAGGTCACCGGGTCGAAGCGCCGGTATTCCTCGATCAGGGTGTCGGCGCGCATCATCGAGATGCCGGAGGCCCAGTAGGCGAGGCCGGTCTCGATCAGGGTCTGCGCGGTCTGCGCGTTGGGCTTCTCGATGAAGCGGTCGACCTTGTGGACGCTGCGGTAGCCGGAGAACTCGCCGCCATCGAGGATGTAGCCGTAGCCGGTCTCGTTGTAGCGGGGCTTGATGCCGAAGGTGACGATCATGCCGTCGCGGGCCGCCTTGGTGCGCGGAGCGGACGCGGCCGTTGAGATCGCCGTTGATCACGTGGTCCGACGGGCAGACGAGCAGGATCGCGTCGGGATCGGCCCGGGAGACCAGCAGCGCCGCCGAGAGCACGGCGGGGCCGGTGTTGCGCGCCACCGGCTCGGCGATGATGCGGGCGTTGCGCTGCACGTCGCGCAGCTGGCGGCGAACGGTGTCGAGATGGCTGCCGGCTACCGACACGACCGGATCGTGGAACAGCTCGCCGCGGTGGCGCTGCACGGTGGTCTGGAAGAACGTCACCATGCTGTCGTTGCTGATGGGCTGGAACTGCTTGGGCTGCTGGCTGCGCGACAGGGGCCAGAGCCGCGTTCCCACGCCGCCGCACAAGATGACCGGATGGATGGCTTTCATGTACTAGCCCCTGTTGTTTGTCGCGTTGAGGGAGAAGAAGCGGCTCACCCCGGCAAAGCGGGTCGGCCTTGATCAGGACGTCGACCGGCTGGCCGATGGCCTCGGCGGCGAGCGGCGTCGGCGGGGACGAGGTCGACCGGGATGACGGCGGCGTCGGTGACGGTGCGGAGCAGGCCCGGCAGGTCGGCCGGATCGAGCGCGGCGGTGGTGCGGGTGCCGTCGGGCATCTGGACTTCGGCACTGGCGCCGGAGGCCAGCATCTTGAGGCCGCGGCTATCGACCTGGGTCGAGACGACCACCGGGGCATCGGCGGGCGCGACGGTCATCACGGTGTCGCCGGCGAGCACGGTGGCGCCGCCCTGGGCGCTGCCCGGCGCGACCACGCAGTCGCAGGGCATCGAGACGGCGAGGACTTCGCCGGAGGTGGTGCGGATGGCGAAGGCGATGTCGCCGCGCTTGCGCTTCCGGATTGACGAAGTCGAGCTGGCCGGCGCTGATGGCGCGCAGGTCCATGCCTTCGAGCGAGATGGTCGAGAGGCCCGAGACCGGCGCCACGAACATGCGCTCGTAGAGTTTCGCGCCGACGAAGCCGACGAGGCACAGGCCGACGCCGGCCAGCGCGCCCCAGCGCAGCCCGTTGCATGATGGAGCGCCGCGAACGACTTCTCGCGCGCGGGGCTTCGGCCGATCTGCGGTCCGCTGTCGCGCTCTTCGGCTGCGAGCAGCCCGTCGACGCCGATCAGGTCGCCGCCGACATAGGAATTGAGGATGTAGCGCAGCTGCGGCAGGTGCGGGCCGGTCGGCTCGAGGAAGCGGAACGACACGGTGCCGGACTTCGGCGCGCCGGCGCCGATCGCGGCGTCGACCGGCAGGCTGATGGAATAGCCGGGGAAGCTGAACACCAGCGTGACCACCATGACGCGGCCGTGCAGCTGCGGGTCGATGAGGCCGGTGGCGTCGGCCCCGACGATCGACAGGCCGTTGCCGACGAAGGAGCGGCCGTGGATCACCACGTTGAAGGGCAGGCGGATGACCGGATGCTCGCCATGCAGCGAGTAGTCGGCGGCGGGCGGTTCGGCGCTTCGCCGGTGCGCGGGGGGCACGAGGTTTTCGATGTCTGCGCGTGCTTCGGTCATGGTCGGGGAGCCCTCAGTTGGCTTGAACGGGGAAGGGGCTGAGCAGCCCGGTGACAAAGATGACGCCCACCACCAGCAGGCCGACCGCGAGCAGATGCATGTAGGTCGACGAGGCGGAGCGCAGGCCGCCGACGATCCCGCCGGTGCGGCTGAGGCTGGTCGCCTGCCGGGTCCAGCGCTGCCGATCGAGGCGGAACAGCACCGAGGTCTTGATGGCGGCGCCGAAGAGCTGGCCGAAATAGAGCAGGAACGGGTAGCTGATCGGGAAGGGCCCGCGGAAGCTGGCGAGCAGCCAGCAATAGGCGTAGCGGGTGGCCATCACCCAGGCGACGTAGGCGAGGGCGATCAGCGGATCGACGAAGAACGAGAAGAGCGCGATGCCGACCGGGGCGGTCAGCGTCGTCCACATCGAGACGCGCTGGTCGAGGATCGACCACCAGGCGAAGAAGCCGATCCTGCGACGGCGAGAGCGCCAGGGCGCGGCCATTGGTGCGCAGCATGTTGCCGAACCAGCGGCGCATCAGGGTGACGGCGCTGTCGACGAAGCCGGGCTTGGGCTGGGTTTCCATCGAGACGCAGCGCACGTCGGGCAGGTAGCCCATCTGGTAGCCGCGCTTGAGCAGCCAGTACCAGGTCGACTTGTCGTCGCCGGTGAGGAAGCGCACGCGGCCGAGCCGCCAGTGATCGATATGATCCTGTTCGATGGCGGCGATGAAGTCGGGGTCGGTCGCGAGATCGGCGCGGAACACCGACATGCGGCCCGTGAGGGTCAGCACGCGGCCGCCGAGCGCCACCGAGGACATCATCATCTGCCGCTGGGTGAAGCGCAGCCGGAACCAGTCGCGGAAGATCGGCGCGTCCTCGATGTCGGCGGCCTCGTCGGTGGTGAGGGCGCCCATGCCGGGGCTGGTGAAGAAGGGCGCGGCGCGCTCGACGATGTCGGCCGGAACGCGGGTGTCGCCGTCGACCAGCAGCACGACGTCCTCGGCCGTGGGGTAGCGCCGGGCGATCGAGCGCAGCGACGTGGCCAGCGCATCGCGCTTGCCGGTGCCGTCGATCCGGTCGATCACCAGCTCGACGGCGTCGATGCCCTTCAGCATCTGGGAGGCGACGGCGCGGATCAGCCGCTCGTCGGCCAGGTCGACCACCGACGCAACGACAGTGGCGCCGCCGCGCGACCGCCGCGCTGCCTCGAAGATCGAGCGGTAGACCTTGGCCGTTATCGCGGCGTCGATCTTGTAGCTGGTGACGAGGAAGAAGGCGTGCGCCGGGCGGCGCCGCGCGTACGTGACCTCGGCAGCGGCACGGCGGCGCGGATAGGCCACGCGGATATAGAGGTGGGCACGCACGAAGTTGACCAGCGCCCAGCCGTAGCGCCAGAGGCCGATGACCCCCAGCGTCAGGAAGATCCCGGCGCCGCCCGAGAAGGCGGACGCCGGCACTGCGCTCGCGATCGCGGCGGCGGAGAGGATGTAGATGCCGTGGGCGAGCATGGTCATGGCGCTTACCAGCAGATGCCTTCGTAGATGCCGTTGGAGCGCAGCGAGGCATTGATGCGGGTGAGGTCGACGAGCGAGCGGTACTCGGAGACCGCGTTGAGCGGGGCGATGGCCTCCTCGTAGCGGTTGCCGACGAGGATCACGTCGGAGCTGGCGATGAGCTCGTCGATATCGGCGACGAGGCGGCCGGCGAGGCCGGGGACCACCTCGTTGCCCGGCCCGAGGCCCGTGGCGTTGCTGGTGACCGCGCGGGTGACGTAGGGGTCGTAGATCCTGAGATCGAGGCCCTTGGAGATCAGGCGGCCGGCGAGCTCTGCCAGCGGGCTTTCGCGCAGGTCGTCGGTGCCGGGCTTGAAGGAAATGCCGACGAGGCCGATGCTCTTGCCGCCGGCATTGGCGATCATCTTCTCGGCTCGGTCGATCTGCGCCTTGTTGGCGACGAGCACCGAGTTGAGCAGCGGGGAGGGGACGCCCTTGCTGCGCGCCAGGTGCTGCAGGGCGCGCACGTCCTTGGGCAGGCACGAGCCGCCGAAGGCGAAGCCCGGCCGCATGAAATAGGGGGAGATGTTGAGCTTGGTGTCGGCGCAGATGAGCTCCATCACCTGCTGCCCATCGACGCCGGCGGCCTTGGCGATGTTGCCGATCTCGTTGGCGAAGGTGACCTTGACGGCGCGCCAGGAGTTGCTGGCGTATTTCACCACCTCGGCGGTCCGCAGCGAGACGACGTTGCAGGGGGCGGGCAGGCGCTCGTTGACCTCGCGCTAAGGATCGCCTCGGTCTTCTCCTCGAGCGCCCCGAAGACGATCAGGCCGGGGTCGTAGTAGTCGGCGATGGCGGTGCTTTCGCGCAGGAACTCGGGGTAGTAGCCGACGCCGAAATCCTGCCCGGCGCGCATGCCGCTGGCCTGCTCGAGGGCGGGAATGCAGACCTCGTCCATGGTGCCGGGCACGATGGTCGAGCGGATGATGACGGAGTGGAAGCTCTGCTTGGCGGCCAGCGCGGTGCCAATGTCGGCGCAGACCGCCTCCACGTATTTGAGACCGAGCGCGCCGTTCTCGTCGCTCGGGGTGCCGACGCAGACGAAGCTGGCATCGGTGTCGAGCACCGCCTGGCGGCCGTCGGTGGTGGCGCGCAGGCGCCCCGAAGCCACGGCGCGGGCGAGGACCTCGTCCAGGTCGCGCTCGACGATCGGCGGCCGGCCGGCATTGGCGGCGCTCACCTTGGCGGGATCGAGGTCCACCGCGATGACCTCATGGCCGTCGTCGGCTAGGCACGCTGCGGATACGATGCCGACATATCCAATTCCAAAGACGCTGATCCTGGCCACGACGGGTCCTCTTTCAAAAGAACGATCAATATCGATTCCGCCCGAGTAGGCAGAACGATCGTGACCGCTATGTATTTCTCACTGCTGCGGGCGCCCCGGCCCGCATTCTGCAAAGCACGTCCCGCGTTCTCTTCGCCCTTGAAGAGAAACGGGCCCGAACATTAGTTCGAAGACCTGCCAACCGGACGAACGATGCTGTCGTCATCCGATGGAGAAAGCCTGTTCGCTGGCCGGCGAACTGAGAAGGACGGGGTTCTCATAGGTGGCATGCGTGTGCCGCATAGCTCAATGGATTGAACTATGGCGCGCAGTGAACGTGCGAAAGCGCACCAGCCGCGGCGGCACATACGACTTTACGCGCATAAGGCTTGTGGCGGGCGGGGCGGCCGGGTGGCTGCATTATGGCGAAACCGTGCGCGGCTTTCCGGGCGCCGGCGGCTGACTAAGAATTAGGCACGTATCCGGGGAATCAACGCTGTTCGGGCTAGGCTGGCGCGCCGTCTTTCCTAATCCCCGCCGCAGGACCCGATCTGCTCTGCTTGCATCGAATCTCTGCGCGCCGCGTTGACGGGCGTCACCTTGATTATTGGGGGGCCGGGTATGGACCGTCGGGTTCGGTCCCGCTTTTGCCTCCCTTCATCGCAAAAATCTCAGCGGGGTCAGATCGTGATTCGTCGGACCGGTTCGTATGGGTTGGCGGCGAGAGCGCCGGATGAAGGGACGACAATAGTGACTATGACCGGAAGCAGCCGCCCTATCGTGCTTGTTCTCGAAAACGAGCCGATGGTGATGCTCGGGGCCGTCCAGATGTTCGAGGCTGCCGGATTCGAGGCGCTGGTCGCCTTCACTTCGGACGAGGCTATGGCGCACCTCGAGGGCAGGGCAGGGGTGGTGGCGATCTTCTGCGACTACGAGGCACCCGGGACGCTGGACGGCGACGTGCTGGCGCGTACCGTGCGCGGCCGCTGGCCGACAGTGGAGATCATGGTGGTCTCGAAGCCCCGCAGCGCGCCGCCGCCCGGCCTGCCGCTCGGCGCCCGGTATTTCGAGAAGCCGTATAGCCTCGCCGAGGTGAAAGAGGCGCTGGAGGCGCTGGGGCTGATGGGCGGCCTGCCGCGGGCGCGGAGCACGCCGTCTTCGCGCGCGTGAGGGGCTTCAAATCCTAATCGAGACGGCCCCCTCCCGGCCTCCCCCATGATGGGGGAGGTGAAGAGTCGAGTTCTTGGCCTCGATCGTGCCAAACACACCGGCCGGCACTTCCCCTTCATGGGGGAGGATGTCTGCTTCAGCCCGGTGGTCCTTTCCCTGCCGGCACCCGATCGGGGTCATCTCTTTAACAATGCTACGACCCTGTAACGCCTGCGGCTTGCGCGGGCGGCGGTTCTCTCCTATGAACCGCCCCCGTGGGGCCACGTGGCGGAGTGGTTACGCAGCGGATTGCAAATCCGTGTATTCCGGTTCGATTCCGGACGTGGCCTCCATTATCTTCTCTCTCCATGCACATGCTTGATTGTTCGCGGGCCGCCTTATGCCTGCCGCGGTGATCCTCGCCGGCGGGCGCGGCGAGCGGCTGGGTGGGGCGCTCAAATCCGAGCTGATTGTAGGCGGCGGGCGGCTGCTCGACCGGGTGGCGGCGAGACTCGCGGAATGCGAGCCGCTGCTGGTGTCGCACGGCCGGCATGATGCGGGCCTGCTGCGGCTCGGGCCCGGGATGGTGGCGGTGGCCGACCTCGAGGGGGAGTATGGCGGGCCGCTGGCCGGGGTTTGCGCCGCGGTGGATTGGTTGCAGCGGAGCGGCGCGCGTGGCGGGTTGCTGGTTACGGTCGCTGTCGACACGCCGTTCCTGCCGTTGAACTATGTCGAGCGGCTGGTCGGCGCGCTGGTTGGCGGCGCGGCTGCCGCGGTGGCCGCTCATGGGGGGCAGGTGTATCCCACCAACGCGATCTGGCGGCTCGACGCGCTGGAGGAGTTGCCGGAGAGGGTCAGGCGCGGCACGGCGCCGCACAGCCCAAAGCGGCTGGCGGCGGAGCTAGGCGCCAAGATCGCGGACTGGTCGGCCGGCAATGCCCCCAATCCCTTTGCCAACGTAAACACTCCCGAGGAACTCGAGGAAATGCGCCGCCGCGCCATCGCGGGCGCCGCTCGTTTCGACTGACTTCTGAAAGAGCGGAAAAACAGGCTTGGCAAAGGAAATCAAACCCGGTACACGGGCGCTGCCTTGAGCAAGGCGCTCCGTGTTCCGCGATAGCTCAGTTGGTAGAGCAAGCGGCTGTTAACCGCTGGGTCGTAGGTTCGAGTCCTACTCGCGGAGCCAATCTTTCCCAAAACACCTCAGGGACTTGCTGAAGTGGCGCGTGACGTTGTCGCGCCCGCTGTTGCTGCTCACAAACAAACTCATTGGCGGATTTCGTGGGCCCGGGCCGCAGCGACGGGGCCTCTTCATGGTCCCGCGACCACGGTAAGGGTGCATCGGCCGGGCTGGTCCCTTGCCCGCCGGGCGTGCGGGGGCTATCACCGCTCGACAATCCGATACCGGGGATCCGAAATGGCCGATTTCGAGACGGCGCGCCGTCGCATGGTGGACAACCAGCTACGGACCAGCAACGTGACCGACCGTCGCCTGCTGCAGGCCATGGGCACGGTGCCGCGCGAGAAATTCCTGCCCGAGGAGAAGCGGGCGCTGGCCTATGCCGACGTCGTCCACCAGCTGGATGGGGGCAGGGCGCTGGCCTCGCCTGCGCCGTTCGCGAAGCTGGTGCAACTGGCGGATATCCGGCCGGACGACGTGATCCTGGATGTCGGGGCGGGGAGCGGCTATTCGAGCGCGGTATTGGCGCTGCTCGGCAAGCAGGTGACGGCGCTCGAGAGCGAGGCGGGGCTGGCCGAGATCGCGCGCGCGACGCTGGCGGAAATGGGGGCCAGCAACGCGCGGGTCGTCAGCGGGCCGCTCGACGGCAGCGGCGAGGCGCCGGACAGCTACGACGTGGTGATGATCGAGGGCATGGTGCCGGAGGTTCCGTCGGGCCTGTTCCGCCTGCTGCGGGACGGGGGGCGACTCGTGGCGCTGGTCGGCGGAGACGGTTCGCCCTCGGCGAGCGTCTTCGTGCGGACCGGCGAGGAAGTGGCGCGCCGGTCGGAATTCAACACCACGCTGCCGCCGCTGGCGCCGGTGGCAAGTAGCGACTCCTTCGTATTCTAGGATACGGCAACCGGGTGATGTGCTAACCAGCCGCTCACCATCAGTGTTGCCGTCGAATCACGTTGCCGGCAAATTAATGTAAATTGCTGTACCTGGGCCCCTGGAAGGTTGTGCAGCATCAGTGCCCAGCATAGTGTTCGCGGGCTGTCGGAGGTGTGTTTATGCGTTATCTGGGGGCAATGCGGGCGGGCGCCCTTGCCGTTGCGATTTCCTTAACTCCTGCGGCGGCTCAGGCCGAGAGCGTACGCGCGGCACTCGCGGCGGCATACAGCAACAATCCCAACATCATCTCGGCCCTGCTTCAGGTGAAATCCACCGCCGAGGGAATCGTCCAGGCGAAGGCCGGCAAGCTGCCGAGCATCGGGGCCAGCATCGAAGCCGGTGCCGGGTTTTCAGCGCCCAGCGCAGGGGATTTCTCAACCAGCCGCTCGCTCAGGGTAGGGGCGAGCTACCGGCAGAGGCTGTTCGACAATCTCAGGACCGAGGCCGATATCGAGCAGGCCCGGGCGCTGACCGAACTCAGCCGGTACAACCTGCGCAATGCCGAGCAGAACGTGCTGCTGTCGGCGGCGCAGGCCTATTTCAACGTGATTCGGGATACCGAGTTCGTGCAGCTGCGCGCCGAGAACATGACGTTCTACGATGCGCAGCTGACCTCGGCGCAGGACCGGCTGCGGCTGGGCGAGGGCACCAAGCTCGACGTGTCGCAGGCGCAGACGCGCCAGGTGGCGGCGGTGTCGCTCTATCGCTCGTCCATCGCCTCGCTGCAGACCAGCCAGGCCTCGTATGTGCGCTGGATCGGCCACAAGCCGACCAATCTCAGCCCCGAGTTCAACTTCGGCAAGGCGCTGCCGACCTCGATCGACAACGCCATCGCCTCGGCCGACGCCAACCATCCGGCGCTGCTCTCGGCGCGCGCGTCGATCCGCGTGGCGCAGGCCGGCGCCGATGCCGCATCCGCCGCCTTCGGCCCGACGCTCGACCTGATCGGCACGATCTGCGGCGTGGGCTGCTTCGGCGACCCGACGGCCGGCGGCCTTACGGGCTCGGTCAATTTGACGCTGACCATCCCGTTCTATGCCGGCGGGGCGCTTGGCGCCGGGGTGCGCAAGGCGAACCTGCAGCAAATCCAGAGCGAGGTCGACGCGCTCTCGGCCCGCGACCAGATCCGCGAGTCGGTGATCGCCGCGTGGGCGACGCTGCAGAACTCCATCTCGCAGATCCAGTCGGCCGAGCAGGCCGTCGCCTCGAGCCAGCTGGCGGTGGAGGGTACGATCCAGGAGCGGGACGTCGGGCAGAAGACGACGCTCGACGTGCTGAACGCCCGGGCCGAGCTCACCACGGCGCGCGAGGCGCTGATCGACGCGCGCACCACCCGCAGCATCGCTTCCTTCGCACTGCTGTCGGCAGCGGGCCGGCTCTCCGCCGAGGACCTGCGGCTGGGTGTGCAGGTGCACTCCGCCGACGGCTACATCGCGACGGTCGAGGATGTGTGGCAGGAGCTGCGCGCCATCGAGCAATAGGCCGGGTTTTTCGGATTGCTTGACCCGCCGGTGGCAACGCCGGCGGGTTTTGCTTTTCGGGGTGTTGCCGGCGCCAGGATGGCCGCAAATTCCCTGGGGGAAGACCCCAGCCTTGGTAGGCCACTGATTCACAAACCCCGATAGCTTGGACTACATTGGGTAGCATCGATTCGGTTGTGGCCGAATCCGGCGCAATAGTGGCCGTGCGGTAGGCGGTATCAGTGAGGCAGTTATGAGCAAGCCGGCGCCCAAGGAGCCCTCGATGGACGAGATCCTGTCGTCTATCCGGCAGATCATTGCCGATGACGACGCCGGCGCGGTGACGCGTCCGCCGGCCGCGCCACCGATCGTGCCGCGCAGCTTTGCCCCGGTGCCGCCGCGGCCGGTGGAGCCGGCGCCGCAGCCCGAGCCTGAACCAGAGCCCGAGCCGCTGGCGCTCTCGGCCGAGCAGATCCTCAGGGATACGGCGGCCGAGGACCAGGGGCGTCCCGGGCTGAGCTTCAACGAGCTGATCGGGGAACCGGCTTTGCCGAACACCGACCTCGAGCTGGTGGACCCGGACGATATTTCGTTCGAGGCGGAGGAGGTGGAGGAGCCCGCCGCTCCCGTTCCGGCCGCGCCGACGGTGCAGGCCGCACCGCGGCTGCCGCCGGTGCAGGTGCCGGAGCGTCCGGGACCGCGCCCCGCGACCTCGGTGGCGCAGGCCGCACCCTTGCCCGACCCGACCCTCACGCGCGACCTAGCCGAGCAGTTGCTCGAGCCGGCGACCCAGTCGGCGGTGCAGAGCACTTTCGGGCGCCTCAGCGGGCTCACCGCGGTCGGCTCGGGGGTGACCATCGAGCAGATGATGCGCGAGATGCTGCGCCCGATGCTGAAGGAGTGGCTGGACGAGAACCTGCCTTCGATCGTCGAGCGGATGGTCGAGCAGGAGATCGCCCGGGTGTCGCGCGGCGGAAGGTAGGACATCGCGGCTGGGGCTTACCCCTTGTCCGTCTCGGCCTGCGGCCGAGCCACCTTCTCCCTCAGGGGAGAAGGTTGGTGCTTGTGGGTACTAAAGGAGCAACAAACTCTCCTTCCTTCTCCCCTTGAGGGAGAAGGTGGCGCGTAGCGCCGGATGAGGGGTAGGCAAGGGCGCTTGCGCTCATCCGTGCCGCGCCCCACATGCGATTGTGTTGACTTCACTCCCCCGGCTTTGCTTAAGACCTAGCCACCAGATCCCCAGGCCTGCCTCGCGCGTTTCGCGCCATGGGCGGGCGATTGCCGTTGGACAGTTACATGCTTGAGAAGACCTACGAGCCGGCCGCCGTCGAGAGCCGGATCTACGAGACGTGGCAGGAGGCCGGCGCGTTCAAGGCCGGGGCGGGGGCGAAGCCCGGGGCGGAGACGTTCTCGATCGTCATTCCGCCGCCCAACGTGACGGGCTCGCTGCATATCGGGCATGCGCTCAACAACACGCTGCAGGACATTCTGGTGCGCTTCGAGCGCATGCGCGGCAAGGACGTGCTGTGGCAGCCGGGCACCGACCATGCCGGCATCGCGACGCAGATGATCGTCGAGCGCCAGCTGATGGAACGCCAGCAGCCCGGGCGCCGCGAGATGGGCCGCGAGAAATTCCTCGAGCGGGTGTGGGAGTGGAAGGCCGAGAGCGGCGGCACCATCATGAACCAGCTCAGGCGCCTCGGCGCCTCGGCCGACTGGTCGCGCGAGCGCTTCACCATGGACGAGGGGCTGTCGGAGGCGGTTCGCAAGGTTTTCGTCGGGCTTTACGAGAAGGGGCTCATCTATCGCGCGAAGCGGCTGGTGAACTGGCATCCGGGGCTGGAGACGGCGATCTCCGACCTCGAGGTCGAGAACATCGAGACCAACGGCAAGATGTGGCACCTCCGCTACCCGATCGAGGGCAGCGAGGAGACGATCACGGTCGCGACGACGCGGCCCGAGACCATGCTGGGCGACGTGGCCGTCGCGGTGCATCCCGAGGACGAGCGCTACAAGCACCTGATCGGCAAGCACGCGATCCTGCCGCTCGTCGGCCGGCGCATCCCGATCGTCGGTGACGAATATGCGGACCCCGAGCTGGGCTCGGGCGCGGTGAAGATCACGCCGGCGCATGACTTCAACGACTTCGAGGTCGGCGCGCGGCACGGGCTCGAGCCGATCAACATCTTCACCACCACGGCGAAGCTGAACGACAACGTGCCGGAGGCCTATCGCGGGCTCGACCGGTTCGAGGCGCGGAACAGGATCGTCGCCGAGCTCGAGGCCTCGGGCGTGCTCGTCCAGGTCGAGGACAAGAAGATCATGGTGCCCTTCGACGAGAAGACCAAGCAGGTCGTCATCGAGCCGTATCCTCACCGACCAGTGGTTCGTGAACGCCGAGGTGCTGGCCGCAGCCGGCGCTCGCCTCGGTGCGCGAGGGTCGCACGAAGTTCGTGCCGCAAAGCTGGGAGAACACGTACTTTTCCTGGATGGAGAACATCAAGCCGTGGTGCATTTCGCGCCAGCTCTGGTGGGGCCACCAGATTCCGGCGTGGTACGGGCCGCGGCTCGCCAACGACCCGGAAGCCAACAACCCGAATGCCGGTCCGAAGGTGTTCGTGGCGGGGAGCGAGGCCGAGGCGATCAAGCAGGCCGAGGCGTACTACGGCGGGGCGATCGAGCTCTACTCCGCAGGCCTGACTTCGCCGGACTATGTGCAGGCGGCGAGCGAGTTCGCGGCAGGTGGCGGCGCACCGGCGCCGCTGCATCGCGACGAGGACGTGCTCGACACCTGGTTCTCCTCGGCGCTGTGGCCGTTCTCGACGCTGGGCTGGCCGAACGACACGCCGGAGCTGCGCAAGTACTACCAGACCGACGTGCTGGTCACCGGCTTCGACATCATCTTCTTCTGGGTCGCCCGGATGATGATGATGGGGCTGGAGTTCCTGCACGAGGAGCCGTTCCACACGGTCTACGTGCACGCGCTGGTGCGCGACGAGCACGGCCAGAAGATGTCGCAAGACCAAGGGCAACGTCATCGATCCGCTGAAGCTGGTCGACGGCTACGGCGCCGACGCGACGCGCTTCACGCTGGCGGCGATGGCGGCGCAGGGGCGCGACCTCAGGCTCTCGATGAGCCGGGTGGAGGGCTATCGCAACTTCGTCACCAAGCTCTGGAACGCGGCGCGCTTCCTCGAGATGAACGGCTGCGTCCGGGTCGCAGGCTATGATCCGCGCGGCAACAAGCTGGCGCTGAACAAGTGGATCGTCGGCTCGACGGCGCGCGCCGTCGGCGCGGTGACGAAGGCGATCGAGGACTTCAAGTTCAACGAGGCGGCCAACTCGGCCTACGACTTCGTCTGGGGCACGTTCTGCGACTGGTATGTCGAGCTGGCGAAGCCCGTGCTCACCGGCGAGGACGAGGCGGAGAAGGCCGAGACGCGGGCGACCGCGGCCTTCGTGCTCGACCAGATCCTGAAGCTCTTGCACCCGTTCATGCCGTTCGTGACCGAGGAGCTCTGGGCCGAGACCGGCAAGGCCGGGCCGGCGCGGGAGCAGTTGCTGATCGTCTCCGAGTGGCCGGACCTCGCGGGTCTCGAGGACCCGACGGCCGATGCCGAGCTCGAGTGGCTGGTGTCGCTGGTGACCGGCATCCGCTCGGTGCGCCAGGAGATGAACGTGCCGGCGGGCGCCAAGGTGAAGCTGGTGGTCGTCGGCGCGGGCGCCGAGACCGGCGCGCGGGTCACGACGCACCTTTCGGCGCTGACCCGGCTGGCGCGGCTCGAGAGCGTCGAGAACGGCGCGGACGTGCCGCCGAACTCGGCGCAGCTGGTGCTGGGCGAGGCGACCTTCGCCCTGCCGCTCGCGGGCGTCATCGACATCGCCGCCGAGCGGGCGCGTCTCGCCAAGGACATGCAGAAGCAGGACGACGAGATCGCCAAGATCGACAAGAAGCTCGGTAACGAGCAGTTCGTCGCCAAGGCGCCCGAGGAAGTGATCGAGGAGCAGCGGCAGCGGCGCGCCGAGGCGGTGGATCGGCGGAAGCGGATTGCGGAAGCACTGGCGCGGCTGAGCTAGGGGCGCGGCCCCACGCAGCGCAGAGAGTTCGCTGGCGCCACGGCTTCCTTGTCCCCCTGAGGGAGAAGGAAGTGCGAAGCGCCCGACGAGGGGTGGGCCAGGGGTACCTAGACCAGCCTCTGAACCCCTCACCCCAGCTCCGCCAGGTCGCTGACGCTCCCGGCTACGCTACCCTCTCCCCTCAGGGGAGAGGGGGCGCTGGGGGCTACCGCCCGTGCATCGGGCCCTTCCACGGCTGCGTCCTGTTGAGCGCGGCTACGCAAAAATTTCGCGGAAAACCATTATCTTGCGGTCCGTCGTTGCCGTCTTTCGTGACGTTTTTGCAACAGCGGTTCTGAATCCCCTTGCGGGCGGCGGGCATCAACATTTTGCTGAAGAACCGCGCCACAATGTGACCCTAAAAGAAGCAGAGGAGAGGAAACACAGGGCGGCACAAGATAGCCGGTTGAATTCGCTCTTAATGGCGAACCGATCGCGAGCTGACCGCCCTTGTGCCTTGCCAGGCTGACGACCATAACGACGCCCGTATTCAGAGGCGCCGGAGGGTTCCGGCCGGACAAGCAGGACGAGGCAATGGATAGCAATTACGTCGACAAATCACGCCTTCCCAGCCGACATGTGACCGAAGGTCCCGAGCGCGCGCCGCATCGGTCGTACCTTTACGCCATGGGCCTCACGAGCGAGCAGATCCACCAGCCGCTGATCGGCGTCGCCACCGCCTGGAACGAAGCCGCACCCTGCAACATCTCCCTGCAGCGCCAGGCGCAGGCGGTCAAGAAGGGCGTTGCCGCCAACCACGGCACGCCGCGCGAGTTCACCACCATCACCGTGACCGACGGCATCGCCATGGGCCATGCCGGCATGAAGTCCTCGCTCGCCAGCCGCGACGTGATCGCCGATTCGGTCGAGCTCACCATGCGCGGCCACTCCTATGACGCGCTCGTCGCCATGGCCGGCTGCGACAAGTCGCTGCCGGGCATGATGATGGCGATGATCCGCCTCAACGTGCCGTCGATCTTCATCTATGGCGGCTCGATCCTGCCGGGCCGCTTCCGCGGCCGCGACGTGGTGGTGCAGGACCTGTTCGAGGCGGTCGGCCTCCACTCGGTCGGCAAGATGGACGACGAGACGCTCGACGAGCTCGAGCGCGTGGCGTGCCCGTCGGCCGGTTCGTGCGGCGGCCAGTACACCGCCAACACGATGGCCATGGTGGCCGAGGCGATCGGCCTCGCGCTGCCCTATAGCTGTGGCGCCCCGGCGCCATACGAAATCCGCGACGCGCTCTGCGCCAAGGCCGGCGAGCAGGTGATGGAACTGCTCGAAGCAGCAGCTCCGCCCGCGCCAGATCGTCACCCGCAAGGCGTTCGAGAACGCCGCCATGACGGTGGCCGCGACCGGCGGCTCGACCAATGCCGCGCTGCACCTGCCGGCGATGGCGCACGAGGCGGGCATCGACTTCGACCTGTTCGACGTCGGCGAGATCTTCAAGAAGACGCCCTATATCGGCGACCTGAAGCCGGGCGGGAAGTATGTCGCCAAGGACCTGTTCGAGGCCGGCGGCATCCCGCTGGTGATGAAGGCGCTGCTCGAGGGCGGGTACCTGCACGGCGACTGCATGACGGTCACCGGCAAGACGGTGGCCGAGAACCTCGAGAAGGTGAAGTTCAACACCGAACAGGACGTGATCCGCGCCACCTCGAACCCGATCTCGCCGACCGGCGGCGTGGTGTCGCTCAAGGGCAACCTCGCGCCCGACGGCGCGATCGTGAAGGTCGCGGGCCTCAAGAACCTGCGCTTCGTCGGCCCGGCGCGCGTGTTCGACACCGAGGAGAAGTGCTTCGAGTGCGTCGAGAAGCGCGAGTACAAGGAAGGCGACGTGCTCGTCATCCGCTACGAGGGCCCCAAGGGCGGCCCGGGCATGCGCGAGATGCTGTCGACCACCGCGGCGCTCTACGGCCAGGGCATGGGCGACAAGGTCGCGCTGATCACCGACGGCCGGTTCTCCGGCGCGACGCGCGGCTTCTGCATCGGCCATGTCGGCCCGGAGGCGGCGATCGGCGGCCCCATCGCCCATATCAAGGACGGCGACATCATCACCCTCGATGCCACCACCGGAGAGATTTCGGTGAACGTGTCCGAGGAGGAATTCGCCAGGCGCAAGACCGCCTGGTCCCCGCGCGAAACCGAGTATGGCTCGGGCGCGATCTGGAAGTATGCCCAACTGGTCGGGCCGGCGCGGTATGGTGCGCTGACCAACCCCGGTGCCAAGGGCGAGAAGGAGCAGTATGCGGACATTTAGGGCCAAGGCTCTTGTTTCCGTTATGATCTTGGCGGCGCTCGCTTCGGCGGGCGCCAGCCTTCCGGCCGCGGCGCAGACTGCCGGCGTGCTGCCCGCGATTCCGGCCGTGCCGGAATCCGCGGCCGACGCGGCGCTCGCCATGGCCAACCGGCTGGATGGCGCCGGCGGCGGCGTTTCCAGCAAGGACCTGATCGCGGCCCTGGAAGGCGCGGCGCTGGCCGGCCAGCCGATGGCGCTCTACCAGCTCGGGCTGATGTACGAGAGCGGCGAGGGCGTGCAGAAGGACCCGGTGAAGGCCTTCGGCTATTTCAGCCAGATCGCCGACGAACATGCGGATGCGGCGCCCCGGGGCGTCGAGGCCGATATCGTCGCGCAGTCCTTCCTGAAGATCGGTGAGTACTACCGTAACGGGTTGCCCGAGGCGGGAATCCCGAAGAACGAGGACTATTCCAACCGGCTGATCATGCACGCGGCGTCGTATTTCGGCGACGCCGATGCGCAGTACAAGGTGGGCGAGCTCTATCTCGACGACGCCGAACTCGGCGACAGCCCGCTGCAGAGCGCCCGCTGGCTCAATCTCGCGGCCCGGAAGGGGCACGCCCCGGCGCAGGCCAAGCTCGGCAACATGCTGTTCAACGGCTTGGGCCTGCAGGCCGACCAGGTGGAGGGCCTGATGTGGCTCACCGTCGCCTCGCGCCGCGCGGCCGGGACACCGGACCAGGAATGGATCGGGGAACTGCTCGACAATGCGATGTCGATCGCGACGGCGGAGCAGCGCAGCCGGGCCGTGCAACTGGCGGATTCGATCGGGACGCGGTTCGGGGGGCTGTAGGGGGCTGGGCCGGGCGCCCTTGGCTCACCCCTCATCCGTCTCGGCCTTCGGCCGATCCACCTTCTCCCTCAAGGGGAGAAGGGAGTTGCGGCGCCATCGTGCTCTCTGCGCTGCGGCACCATTTCGCCATCACCTCGATGTCATTCCGGCGAAGGCCGGAACCCAGCCTGAGGTATTTCCGCCGGCGGTGATGGTGGAGGCAGCTCAGGATGGGCCCCGGCCTTCGCCGGGGTGACGCCGTGGGTGGGGAGAGGACTGGGCCTGGGACCTGACGGGCTCCACCCTTAACCACGCTCGTTCATGCGCAATTCAGCCGGGGTGTGGCAACCATCGGGGCGTTGTTCCGTTGAGGCTGCCATGCGTGTCCCGATCATCCTGATACTGCTTGTGATTTTGCTGTTGCCGGCCGACCTGCGTGGGTTTGCCGACGATATCGGCACGCAGGTGCAGGCGGCGCGCGCCACGGTGAGCAAGTACCTCGAGCGGAGCCGCGAGGACGCCGTGCAGGTCGCCGAGGGCAAGGTGAGCGCCATCGCCAAGTCGAACAGCGGCACGGCGACGCCGGCTGCAAGCAACGTGCACTAGGGCTTGGCGCGATCGCCACTGGCAAACTTCACCAGCATCAGTGCTGCCGCCTTCGACAACGCGACATCGCGTGGGTCGCTGAGGTCCGCCGCAAACTGCTCGTGCAAGCGCAGGTAGCTCGCGAACAGCGGATCGTCGCGGTAGCGCGCCTCCATGCGGGCGATCGTGGCTTCGATCTCGGCGAGATCGGGAACCATCTCTAGAACGCGAAGTCGGCTTCGACCGGCACGTGGTCGCTCGGCTTTTCCTGGCCGCGGACTTCGCGGTGCACCACGACGTTGTTGAGGCGATCGGCGGCCTGCGGGGAGAGCAGCAGGTGGTCGATGCGGATGCCGTCGTCGCGGTCCCAGCCGAAGGTCTTGAAGTCCCAGAAGGTGAACGAGGGCTCGTCGGTGACGGCGCGGACGCGCGTCGGTGAGGCCGAGGTTGACCAGGGCGCGCCAGCGCTCGGCGCTCTCGGGGCGGAAGAGGGCGTCGCCCACCCACTGCTTGGGGTTCCGCGCATCGAGCGGCGACGGGATGATGTTGTAGTCGCCGAGCAGGATGAACGGTTCCTCGAGCGCCAGCCGGCCCTCGACGAAGGTGTGCAGGCGATCCATCCAGCTCAGCTTGTAGGTGAACTTGTCGGTGCCGACCGGATTGCCGTTCGGCAGGTAGATGTTGCAGACGCGGACGGCGCCGCCCTCGACCGAGAACACGCCCTCGATCAGCCGCGACTGCTCGTCGGTGTCGTCACCGGGCAGGCCGCGGGTGACCTCGTCGAAGCGATGCTTGGAGAGGATCGCGACGCCGTTCCAGCTCTTCTGGCCGAAGGTCTCGATGTTGTAGCCGAGCGAGTCGATCTCCAGGCGCGGGGAACGCCTCGTCGATGCACTTGATCTCCTGCAGGCACACGATGTCGGGCGAGACTTCTTCAAGCCACTTGAGAAGAAGTGCCTGCCGGGCCTTGACCCCGTTGATGTTCCAGGTGGCGATGCGCATGCGGAGATTCCCCTTTGGTGGGGGAGCCTACCGATCCGCCACCCTGCCGTAAACCGCATCGCGGATATCGTAGCGGTACTGGCCGTTGCAGCCCTCGTAGGGCGTGTTGGTCATCGAGAGAATCGGTGATGCCGCTCGCCGGATCGACCGACCATTCGTGGCCGTAGACGCCGCCCCAGCGCAGGGTGCCGCGGGCGACCGGGCTGTCGGCCGCCTCGGGGTCGTCGACGATGGCGCGCAGAGGAAGCCGAAGCGCTGGCCGGCGTCCTGCGGCCGCCGGGGCAGGTCGCCGATCTGGTTCTGCGCGCGCCATCTCGACCGTCTCGGGCCGCAGCACGTCGCCGCCGCCGATGCGGATCGCCTCGAAGAAGGTCATCAGGTCGTCGGCCGTGCCCACCATGCCGGCGCCGCCGGACTGGAAGGCGCGGGGGTTGAAGATGCGGCCGGGGGAGAAGTTGGTGCGCTCGCCCTGCGGGTTGATCAGCACGTCGGGGTCGGACATGCGGCGGAGGCCCGGCGGGCCGTCGCAATAGGGCACCGCCAGCCGGTCGAGGTCGCGGACCTCGAAGGCCGTGTCGTTCATGCCGAGCGGGCCGGTGATGTAGTGCTCGACGGCGTCGCCCAGCGTGCCGCCGTGGATCTTGGCGATGATCGCGCCCAGGACGTCGATGTTGACCCCATACTCCCAGCCGCTGCCGGGCTCGAACAGCAGCGGCTCCTCGGCGATCAGCGTCAGGTTGGCCTCGTGGTCGAGATCGGTCTGCTGCAGGCCGGTGGTGATCGCCGGGTTGCGTGTAGCGATAGCCCAGTCCCGAGCTGTGGCTGAGCAGGTGCCGGACGAGGATGCGGGCCTCGCGGCCGTCGCTGGTCCTGGGCCGGAAGTAGGGCAGGTGGTCGCTGACCAGGTTGTCGAGGCCGATGAGGCGGCGCTCGATCATCGCCAGCGCCGTTGCCGCGACGATGGGCTTGGTCACCGAGGCGAGGCGGAAGATCGCGTCGCGGCGCATTGGCACCTTGGCTTCGCGGTCGAACCAGCCCGCGGCGCGGGCGTAAAGCATACTCGCCGTGGCGCTTCACCAGCGTCACCGATCCGACGATCTTCTCATTTTCGATTGCACGATCGACGACGGAATCGATCCGGCTAGCCAAGTCCATGAGTATTCCTCCCCAATCCGGAGGCGGAGGCTAGCGGGCCGGGGCCGGCGAGGCAAGGCCGGCAGGATGGTCAGGCGACGGCAAAGCTGGTGCCGCAACCGCAGCCGGCGACGGCGTTGGGATTGCGGATCTGGAAGCTCTGGCCGATCAGGTCGTCGACATAGTCGATCTCGGCCCCGCCCATGAACTCGAGGCTGAGCGAATCGATCAGCACCGTGGCGTTGTCCTTGGTGAGCACGAGGTCGTCGTTGGCGGGCGCTTCCTTGACGATCTTGTACTCGTACTGGAAGCCCGAGCAGCCGCCGCCGGCGACGGCGATGCGCAGCACGGTGCCTTCGCCCTGCTTGGCGAGGATCTTGCCGATCCGCCTCGCGGCGCGGTCTGTTAAAACGACAGGAGTGGATGCTAGAGCAGCTTCGGACATACGGTGCCTTCCAGCCGCCAGGAGTGCGGCCGCACAAGTAATCTAGTATCGCCAAACGGCGATGAAAAGGGTCTGACCCGATAATGCGCGATCCCGCCGCCTATGCCTCGGACCCGTCGCGGAGCCGCGGCAGGCTGTACGACCCGGGGCTCAGCCCCACGCGTTCCGAGTTCCAGCGCGACCGCGACCGCATCATCCATTCGACGGCGTTCCGGCGGCTGCAGCACAAGACGCAGGTGTTCCTGCACCATGAGGGCCAGCATTTCCGCACCCGGCTGACGCATACGCTCGAGGTCAGCCAGATGGCGCGCTCGATCGCGCGGGCGCTGCGGCTCGACGAGGACCTGGCCGAGGCGGTGGCGCTGGCGCACGATCTCGGCCACACACCCTTCGGCCACGCCGGCGAGCGGGTGCTGCACGAGAAGCTCAAGGAGTGGGGCGGGTTCGACCACAACATGCAGGCGATCCGCGTCGTCACCCGGCTCGAGAATCGCTATGCCGAGCATGACGGGCTCAACCTGAGCTGGGAGACGCTCGAGGGCATCCTCAAGCACAACGGGCCGCTGGTCGATGCCGGCGGGCGGCCGATCGGGCGCTACCAGCGCGAGGGGCTGCCGGTGGGGCATGACGATATTCCCGCAAGCGCGGACCTGCTGCTTTCCACTCATGCGAGCCTCGAGGCGCAGGCGGCCGCCATTGCCGACGACATCGCCTATGACGCGCATGACCTCGACGATGCGCTGCGGGCGGGCCTGCTGCGGTTGCCGGAGCTGGTGGAGGTACCGCTGATCGGGCCACTGGTGGCCGAGGTGCTGGAGCGCTGGCCCGACATCGATCCGGCCCGGCAGGCGCATGAGGTGCAGCGGCGGGTGATCACGCGGATGATCGAGGACGTGATCGCCGAGAGCGCCCGGCTGATCGCTGCGGCGGCGCCCGAGAGCGCCGATGACGTTCGCCATGCCGGGCGGACGCTGATCAGCTTCTCGCCGCAGCTGGGGGAGCGGGAGCAGGGGCTGAAGCGGTTCCTGTTCGAGCGGGTCTATCGCAGCGAGCAGGTGATGGCGCCGGTGCGGCGCAGCCAGACGGTGGTCAGCATGCTGTTCGACCACTTCATGGTGACGGGCGCGATGCCCGGCCACTGGGGCGAGGCGGCGCGGCAGCCGCCGACCGGGGTGCACGGGCGCGGATCGTCGCCGATTTCATCGCCGGGATGACGGACCCCTATGCGCTGGAGCAGCATGCGCGTTTGTTTGACGGGCAAAGGGGTTTGGGGTAGGGCACGCGACTGCCACGCGCTTCGGTGTCATTCCCGCGAAAGCCGGAATCTCCGTTCCGGACCATCCGGTATCGGCAAACCGAGGTTCCCGCCTTCGCGGGAATGACCCGGTGGCCAACACGACCATGCCAATCATGGCACTCAAGAGACCGACATGAACGTCTTCGCGATCTTCGCCTCCCGTGTCGCCGATGCACTCAAGGCGCTCTATCCCTCGATCTCCGAGGATGCGCTGGCGCGCTTCACGGTGGAGCCGCCGCGCGATGCCGGGCATGGCGATCTCTCGACCAATGCCGCGATGGTGGTGGCGAAGCCGCTGGGGAAGAACCCGCGCGAAATCGCGACGGCGCTGGCCGAGCATTTCAAGGCGGATGAGGATGTGGCGAGCGTCGAGGTGGCTGGTCCCGGCTTCCTCAATTTCCGGCTGGCGACGCCGATCTGGCACCGGGCGCTGCAAATCGGTCGGCGGACCAGGGGGCCGATTACGGCCGCTCCGATGTCGGGCAGGGGCGCGCGGGTGAATGTCGAGTATGTCTCGGCCAACCCGACCGGGCCGATGCATGTGGGCCATACGCGCGGCGCCGTGTTCGGCGATGCGCTGGCCTCGCTGATGGCCTATTCCGGCTTCGACGTGACGCGCGAGTACTACATCAACGACGCCGGGCAGCCAGATCGACACGCTCGCCCGCTCGACGCTGCTGCGCTATCGCGAGGCGCTGGGCGAGACGATCGAGATCCCCTCGGGGTTCTATCCGGGCGACTACCTGGTTCCGGTGGGGCAGGCGCTGGCCAAGGAGTTCGGCGACACGCTGCTGCAGAAGCCCGAGGCCGAGGCGCTGGCGCTGGTCAAGGACCGGGTGCTGGTCGCGATGATGGAGCTCATCAAGGCCGACCTCGCCAAGCTGAACATCCACCACGACGTGTTCTTCTCGGAGCGGCAACTGCACGGGCAGGGCGGCGATATCGACCTGACGCTGCAGTGGCTGCGCGAACAGGGGATGATCTACGAGGGCCGGCTCGAGCCGCCCAAGGGCAAGACGCCGGAGGACTGGGAGGATCGCGAGCAGACGCTGTTCCGCGCCACCCAGTATGGCGACGACGTCGACCGGCCGCTGGTCAAGTCGGACGGCAGCTACACCTATTTCGCCGCCGACATCGCCTATCACCGCAACAAGTACCTGCGCGGCTTCAACCACATGGTCAACGTGCTGGGCGCCGACCACTCGGGCTACGTGAAGCGGCTCGAGGCGGCGGTGAAGGCGGTGTCGCATGGCGAGGCCGAGATCGATGTGCGCATCTGCCAGCTGGTGCGGCTGCTGAAGAACGGCGAGCCGTTCAAGATGTCGAAGCGCTCCGGCGACCTTGTGACGCTCGCCGACGTGGTGGAGGAGGTGGGCTCCGACGCGACGCGCTTCATGCTGCTCTACCGGCGCAACGACGCGGCGATGGACTTCGACTTCGCCGTGGTGAAGGAGCAGACGCGCGACAACCCGGTGTTCTACGTGCAGTACGCCCACGCTCGCAGCTACTCGGTGTTCCGCAAGGTCGCCGAAGAGCTGCCCGGGCTCGACGTGTCGCCGGCGGCACTGGCGGCGGCGGATCTGACGCTGCTCTCGACGGACGCGGACCTCGAACTGATCCGGGCGCTGGCGCAGTGGCCGCGGATCGTGGCATCGGCGGCAAGCGCGCACGAGCCGCACCGGGTGGCGTTCTACCTCTACGAGCTGGCGAGCGCCTTCCATGGCTTCTGGGCCAAGGGCAATCAGGATGTTGCCTTACGCTTTGTTAACGCCAATGATCCAATGCTCACGACGGCACGACTCGCCCTTGTCGGCGCCGTCCGCCAGGTGCTGGTCAACGGACTGACCCTGCTCGGAGTATCTACCCCCGAAGAGCTTTCATAATTCGGGCGCATTACTATGGAGAGTCGCCGACTCGCTCGGCGGGGAATCGCAGCGAGTTCTGGGGTTGAGTATTAGGGGCGCTGCTTTATTTCATGACAGCGAGACCGCCGCATATGTCTGATGGCCAGGGTAAATCCGATGACCTGATCGCCGAGCTTGCCAAGCTGATGGCCAGTTCTGCGGAAGAGGGCGAGGGTGACGCCAAGCCGGCGCCCAGGCTCGTGTCAAATCCAGAGACTGCGCACCAGGACGCGCCGCGACCGGCAGCGCCGAGCGTCCGTATTCCGGGGATGGACGCGCCGGCATCCGCTGCTGCTCCTGACGTCGAGGCGCCGGTCGAGAAGCCGGTTGCGACGCCACCTCCGGCTGCCCCGGGCGTGCTGCGGATTCCGGGCATGGATCAGCCTGTTCCGGCGCAGGTGCCGCCGCCGGTGGCGCCGAGGCCCGTGATGCCGACGGAGAGCCGGCCTGCCGCTTCGATCGGCCGGCAGGAGCCGGAAGACGACGAAGAGCGGGAAATCCTGGGTCCGGTGCTGTCACGGCGGCCCGTTCCGTCCGAAGCTGCGGCGCCTGCAATGGCTCAGCGGCCCGAGCCCGAGGCGAGGCCTGAGCCCGGCCTTGAGCCGAAGATTGCCCACACCGATCTCCGGCCCGGCCTGCACATCACCGAGCCGGCGAAGCCGAGCCGCACCGAGCCGAGCTTCGAGGCGACCAGGCCGGTTGAGACCAGTGCTGCGGAACCGTCGGTAACGGGCCGGCCGGCGCCAAGGATTTCGATTTCGATTTTGGCTTCGCCAGCGAGCCGCCCAGGGCGATCCCGACGGCGCCGCCGCGTTCGCCCGTTGGCGCACCCCCGGCCGCGGCCGCCCGTTCGGGGCCGGCCCTGCCCAGTGAACCTGACGACGATCCGATCGCCGACCTGATCGCGGCCGAACTCGATGGCATCGGCGCCAGCAAGCCGGCAGCTCCCGCGGCATCGGCTCCGGTAGTCGCGCCGCGACCGCCGGTGCAGGCGCCGCCGCCTCCGGTAAGCCCTCCAGCCGGGGTCACGGCTGCACCGCAGCGGCCGGTGAACGTGCCGCCGCCCCAGGTTCCGCGGCCCAACCCGCCCGTGGCGGCCGCCCCCGAGGGGAACCGCACCCCTTCGGCGCCGGTGTTCAGCGCGCCGCCGAGGACGCAGTCGGCCGCGCCGGTCGAGCGCGATCCGATGGACGAGATCGAGAGCCTGATCGGCGAAGCCGTGCGCGTCGAGCTCTCGGCCCCGGAAAATCCGGTTCAGGCCGCGCCGGCCCCAGTTGCGCCGGCACAGGCCGCCGCACCGACGCCCGCCCCGACGGTTCCGCCGCTGACGACCGGCTTTGCGCCGCGGCGCGCGACGATCAAGGAAACCGAGCCCGAGGTGCCCTCGGCCGAAGCAGCCATTCTCGCGGCGGCCGCAGCCTCGGGCGCCGAGGTCGGCCGCATCGACAAGGGCTTCGTCGGTGACCGCAATTCCTACAAGCGCCCCAAGGCGAAGCCCGAGCGCCGTGGCCTGCTGCAGGGCGGCTTGCGCCAGTATGTGGCCATGGCCGTAGCGGGGACGCTGCTGCTGGCGGCCGGCTTCGGGCTCTACTGGGTGCTCGGCATGAGCCGCGACGGTGGCGATGCGGATGTGCCGGTGCTCTCTGCCGATTCCACGCCCGCCAAGGAAGCGCCGCCGGCGGTGCCTGCAAAGCCCGATACGCAAGGCTCGGTGGTATTCAACGAACTGGGTGGCAACGCCACCCCGCCGGCCAACGAGCAGCTGGTGTCGCGCGACGACAGCGCCGAGACCAGCGTCGCCGACGTGGCCAAGCCGGTGGGCGGCGACGCCGCGCCGAGCGGCGAAAGCGAGTTGGCCAATCGCAAGGTCCGCACCGTGACCGTGCGCCCGGACGGCAGCATCGTCTCGGGTGACGACGCGGTGGCCGGCAGCGAGGAACTCCCCGTCGACCGGCCGAACGTGCCGGAGCTTCCGGGCGCTGACGTGCAGCCGTCCGAGCTGCTGGCAACACTGCCGACCAATGACGGCACGCCGACGCCGGCAGCCACTGCCGCTGCGCCTTCGGCCGCAACGCCCGATGCCATCGGCGCGCTGGCGACGGCGCCGGATGCGGCCGCGGCGCCCGACGCGGCAGCGACCGCGACCATCGACCCAAGTGTCCAGCCCGTCGTTCCGATGGCGCGACCGGCCGACCGCTCGCGGCTCGGCGGCGGCAGCAACCAGCGCGTGGCTGCGGCGCAGGCGCCTGCAGCGGCCCCGGTGGATCTCGTGCCGATGACCCCCACGGCGTCGGCACCGGCCGCGGCGGCCAGCGGGCCCTATGTGCAGCTGAGCTCGCAGCCCACCGAAGGTGACGCGCGGGCGGCGCTGCAGCGGACGCAGAACCAGCTTTCGGCGCTGCTGAATGGCCGGGCCCTCGCGGTTCGCCAGGTCGACCTGGGCGCCAAGGGCACGTGGTACCGCGTGGTGCTGCCGGTCAGCTCGTTCCAGGAAGCGACGCAGACCTGCGCCGCGCTGAAGGCCAACGGGCAGGACTGCGTGCCCATCAACGGGTAATCGCCGCCGGGCTTGCTTGACGGTCCGCGTCGGCGCGCCCTAGGTTGGCGCAACTCAGCGAGCCTGGCGCCTAATGAACGACACCTCCTCGGATTGGCTCGCGGCCGAACCGCCGCGCGACGACGAAGTGATGTATGTCGATGTCGCCGGGTACGAGGGGCCGCTGGACCTGCTGCTCGACCTCGCACGGCGCCAGAAAGTGGACCTGGCGCGCATCTCGGTGCTGGCGCTGGCCGAGCAATATCTCCACTTCATCGAGACGGTGCGCGAGAAGCGCATCGAGGTCGCCGCCGACTACCTGGTGATGGCGGCGTGGCTGGCCTATCTCAAGAGCCGCCTGATGGTGCCGCAGGCGCCCAGCGACGACGAGCCTACCGGCGAGATGATGGCGGCGCTGCTGCAGTTCCGGCTGAAGCGGCTGGAAGCCATGCGTACGGCGGCCATGCAGCTGGTCAACCGGCCGCGGCTGGGGCGGGACGTGTTCGCCCGCGGCCAGCCGGAGCCGGTGATGGTTGAGCGCCGCAACCTCTGGGAGGCCTCGCTCTACGACTTGCTCAAGGCGTATGCGACGCAGCGGGAGAAGGCGATCCCGCAGGATTATCACCTGTTCGAGCGCAGCGTCTGGTCGCTGCAGGAGGCGCGGGAGATCCTGCAGCGGCTGATCGGCCAAAGCATGGACTGGGTGCCGCTCGACGTCTATCTCGACCGCTATCTCAGCGTGCCGGAACAGCGCCGGACGGCGACGGCCTCGACGCTTCGCCTCGAGCCTTGAGCTCGCCCGGCAGGGACAAATAGAACTGCGCCAGACCCTGACCTTCGGCCCGCTGCTGATGCGCCGCCGCGCCGGCGACGGAAAGAACACCCAATGAGCGAGATCGACCAGAGCGGCGAGCATGCAGAGATCGCGGAGCGCAACCTCAGGATCCTCGAGGCGGTTCTGTTCGCTTCGTCGGAGCCGCTGGCGCCGGCCGAGATCGCGCCGCACCTGGGGGAGGGCGCCGACCTGCCGGCCCTGCTCGAGGAACTGGCGCGGCGCTATGCCGGTCGCGGCATCAACCTCGTGCGGCGCGGCGACAAGTGGGCGTTCCGGACGGCGGACGACCTGTCGTTCCTGCTGCAGGCGCGAGGAGACGGAGAGCCGCCAGCTATCGCGCGCCGCGCTCGAGACGCTCGCCATCATCGCCTACCACCAGCCAGCGACGCGCGCCGAGGTGGAGGAGGTGAGGGGGGTGGCGAGCGGCAGCGGCACGTTCGACGTGCTGATGCAGACCGGCTGGGTACGGATGCGCGGCCGCCGCCGCACGCCGGGGCGTCCGGTGACCTACGGGACCACGGAGGCGTTCCTCGATCATTTCGGGCTGGAGAGCCTGGGTGACCTGCCGGGGCTCGAAGAGCTCAAGGGCTCGGGGCTCTTGTCCTCGAGGCTGCCGCCCGGGTTCCAGGTCCCGCTGCCCTTCGACGGGCCGCTCAGGGACGACGAGGACCCGCTGGAGCCGGACGATGCGGGCGAGAACAGCGAGGATTGATCCCCGCCCGCGACAATTCTACGCGCAGGAGGCGGAACACGTCCTTGTGTTCGACAACGATTGAACCTATTTCTGCGTGGTAGTGTAGAGCGTTCGGCACCATTCGGAGACTACCAATGCACGCGCCTGGTATTTGGGGCATCCTCGTCGTCGCGATCGTCGTGATCCTGTTGTTCGGGCGCGGCAAGATCGCGGGCATGATGGGCGAAGTTGCCTCCGGCATTAAGTCCTTCCAGAAGGGCATGCGGGATGAGGAGCAGACGCCGGCTGCACGGCTGGACACGACGGCCAATGTCGATGCTTCGCCGACCACCGAGAAGGCCAAGGACGTCTGATCCGGCCGCTGTAACGGCCGCTCCCGGGAGCTCATATCATGCTCGGCGTCGGCTGGACCGAAATGCTGGTGATTGGCGTTGTCGCGCTGATCGTCATCGGACCCAAGGAACTGCCCGCGGTCATGCACCGCATCGGCAAGTTCGCGGGGACGATCCGGCGCATGGGCGCCGACTTCCAGCGTGAGCTCAACAAGACCACCGGCCTCAACGAGATCGCGAACCTGCGCAACTCGGTGACGGCGCCGCTGAAGGCGACCGCCGACGCGATCCGCAAGGAATTCAACACCACGACGCCGACCGGCGAGGTGAAGCCATCGGGCGTGCTGAAACCCGCCGATCCCAACGCCGAGAGCGTGGTCGACGAGATCAAGGCCGCGGCGGGCATGACGGCTGCGACAGCGGCTGTAGCGGCCGCGCCAGCATCGGCCGCGCCCGAACCGGTGGCGCCAACTCCGGAGGCCAAGGCGCCGGTGAAGGCGGCCCGTCCGGTGCGCATCAAGGCGCCGAAGGAAGGGGCGGTCGACGTCACCGAGATCGCCGCGGCGAAGAAGCCGGCGGCCAAGGCGACGAAGCCGATCCAATCCCCGGCCCCCGGCGAGGCCATAGCCCCGGCCAAGCCGAAGACCACGATCCGCAAGCCT
The DNA here is from genome assembly GCA_963708965.1 of uncultured Alphaproteobacteria bacterium. Lineage (GTDB taxonomy): Bacteria > Pseudomonadota > Alphaproteobacteria > Rhizobiales > Devosiaceae > Devosia_A. The sequence goes on from CAVPUP010000011.1 coordinate 87,109, forward strand.
CGGGCTCCGAAGCCCGTTGCGGTTACGGAGGAGGCGGCTGCGGCGCAGGCCGCCACGAAGCGGAAACCGGCTGCGGCCAAGAAGTCATAGGCCGATGGTCGACCAACCTAAACTCGAAGCTCCCAACACCAAGGAAGACGAGCTCGCGGGCAGCGAGGCGCCGCTGCTCGACCATCTGATCGAACTCAGGAAGCGCCTGATCCGCGCGCTGCTCGTCATCTTCGGCCTGCTGATCGCCTGCTTCTTCGTCGCCGGCCACATCTTCAACGTGCTGGTGCAGCCCTATCGCGATGCGGTATGGCCGGCGCCGGTTGAACTCATCTACACCGCGCCGCAGGAATTCTTCTTCACGCAGCTGAGCCTCGCCTTCTTCGGGGCGATCTTCCTCGGCTTCCCGTACCTGGCGATCGAGATCTACGGCTTCGTCGCGCCGGGCCTCTACAAGAAGGAACGGCGGGCGTTCATCCCCTACCTGATCGCGACCCCGGTCTTCTTCGTGCTGGGCGCGGCGATGGTGTATTTCGCCGTGCTGCCGCTGGCGATGCGGTTCTTCCACTCCATGGAGACCCCCGAGATCAGCATGCTGGTGAAGGTCTCCGAGTATCTCGGCCTCGCCATGACGCTGATCATCGCGTTCGGCATCTGCTTCCAGCTGCCGGTGATCCTGACGCTGCTGGCGCAGATCGAGCTCGTGTCGAAGGAGACGCTGAAGAAGGGGCGGCGCTATGCCATCGTCGGCATCCTGATCTTCGCCGCCTTCATCACGCCGCCCGACCCGATCTCCCAGATCGGCCTCGCGCTGCCGATGTACCTGCTCTACGAACTCTCGATCTTCTCGGTCGGCATGGTCGAGCGGCGGCGGGCTGCGAAGCTCGCGGCGGAAGCGGCGGCGGCCAAGCCGGAATAGCCGCGGAGGCGGCCGGAACAGCCCGATATCCCTGCCACACCCGCTTCGTGGCGGCTTGGGATAACGCCTTTGCGGCTACCCAAGCAACGAGGCCATTTGCTAGACCTTTTCTGGTAGGCGATTCGCCGCTATTCCCGGGGCAAACCAAGGCATGGCACCGTTGCCGCTCGACGAGGACAACTACCCGAGACCACTGCTGGATCGTCCCCGCAATGTGGCGGGCATCTGGCGCGTGGTCGGGCTTGCCGCCTTCTTCATCGTCCTCGCCGTGCTGCTCTCGACCCTGGGCGACCGAATCCCCGCCGATCTCATCCTGCTCTTCCTCGGCCTGCTGGCCGTGGTGGGCGTCTTCTGCCTGTTCGGGCTCGCAGCCGGCCTGTTCCGCTTCGGCACGGCGGAGGAAAACCGCACCCTCTCGCGCGGCATCGTCGACAGCCTGCCGTTCGGCGCGGTGGTTACCGACCGCGAGGGCAAGATCTCCTACGTCAACGCCCACTATGGCGAGTTCGCAGGCGGGCCTGAGCGACGGGCTGCCGGTCTCGGTGCCGCGCCTCTTCGCCGGGGAGCCCGAGGCCGGTGAGGCGATCTACCGGCTCTCCCGCGCTGCCCGTGACGGGCGTCCGGCCAGCGAGGATGTCCGCATCATCGGGGGGCTCGGCGGGTCGCTGGCGGGATCGTCGAAGCCATCCTGGTATCGCGTCAGCGTACGGGCGCTGCCGGAGGTCGAAGGCGCCGGCAAGTCGCTGGTGCTGTGGACCGTCGAGGACATCTCGCGCGACCGGGAGCGGCAGGACAACGCCTTCCTCGAGCTGCAGCGCGCCATCGACTATCTCGACCACGCGCCCGCCGGGTTCTTCTCGGCCGATGCCGCCGGCCGCATCCAGTACCTTAACTCGACCCTCGCTGACTGGCTCGGCTACGACCTCGCCGAGTTCGAGAGCGCCACCATCCGGCTGGACGACATCGTCCGCCGCGATGGCGCCAGCCTGCTGATGCGCGGGCGCAGCGACGGCGAGATCCGCACCGAGATCATCGACATCGACCTCGTCCGCCGGAACGGCACCAGCTTCCCCGTGCGGCTGATGCACCGGGCGGCGCGGTTGGCCGACGGCGAGCTGGGCGAGACGCGCACGCTGGTGCTGGATCGCCGGCAGGGCGCGGACAAGGAGGAGGCGCTGCGGGCCTCCGAAGTGCGCTTCTCACGGTTCTTCAACGACACCCCGTTCGCCATCGCGACGCTCGACGCGCATGGCCGGATCATCCGCACGAACGCGCCGTTCAGCCGCATCTTCGGCTGGTCGGGCGGCGAGCAGTCGATCGACATGAAGCCGATGGGCGAACTGATCGCCGAGGCGAGCCGCCCGGCCTTCGACAAGGCGGTCGCCGCGGCGCTGAACGAGAAATCCGAGATCGAGCCGATCGACGCCGCGCTGGCGGGCGGCGAGGACCATGCCGTGCAGGCTCTACGTCTCGGGCTCCGAGGCGGCGGAGGGTTCGGAGGAGCGCATCAACATCTACGCGCTCGACATGACCGAGCAGCGCAAGCTCGAGGCGCAGTTCGCGCAGGGGCAGAAGATGCAGGCGGTGGGCCAGCTCGCCGGCGGCGTGGCGCACGACTTCAACAACGTGCTGACCGCCATCATCGGTTTCGCCGACCTGCTGCTCTTGAAGCACAAGCCGGGCGATCCGAGCTTTGCCGACCTGATGTCGATCAAGAACAGCGCCAACCGGGCTGCCGGGCTGACGCGCCAGCTGCTGGCCTTCTCGCGCCGGCAGACGCTGCGGCCGCAGGTGCTGGAGGTGCCGGGCCACCTCGACGACCTGACGGTGCTGCTGAAGCGGCTGATCGGCGAGCAGATCACCCTGCGGGTCGAGCATGCGCAGTCGGTCTGGCCGGTGAAGGCCGACCTGGTGCAGCTCGAGCAGGTGGTGGTCAACCTCGTGGTGAACGCCCGCGACGCCATGCCGAACGGCGGCGCGATCACGATCCGCACCCGCAATGTCAGCCAAAGCGACGTCGCGAGCTTCGGCTACCGCGGCATGCCGCCGGCCGATTACGTGCTGGTCGAGGTCGAGGACACCGGCACCGGCATGCCGGCCGAAGTGCTCGAGAAGATCTTCGAGCCGTTCTTCTCCACCAAGGAGCTCGGCAAGGGCACGGGTCTCGGGCTGTCGACGGTCTACGGCATCATCAAGCAGACCGGCGGCTTCATCTATCCCAACTCGGTGGTCGGCCAGGGGACCAACTTTCCGCATCTTCCTGCCGCGGCACGTGGTCGGTGGAGGGGGAGGCCCCGGTCAAGCAGGTGGCCGCGCCGGTCAAGGATCTCACCGGGCACGAGCGCATCCTGCTGGTCGAGGACGAGGACAGCGTCCGCTCCTTCTCGGCGCGGGCGCTGCGCACCACCGGCTACGAGGTGTTCGAGGCCGATTCCGGCGACGAGGCGCTCGATGTGCTGGACGAACTCGACTGGAAGATCGACCTGATGATCTCGGACGTCGTGATGCCCGAAATGGACGGGCCGACGCTTCTGACCAAGGTCCGCGCAGCGGATGCCCGAACTCAAGGTGATCTTCGTCTCCGGCTATGCCGAAGAGAGCGTTCGCCAGGACATCGCCGACGACCAGAGCGTCGAATTCCTGCCCAAGCCCTATTCGCTCGACCAGATCAATTCCAAGGTGAAGGACGTGCTGGGCAAGGTGGAGCAGGGGGCGGCGGAGTAGCCTTTCGGCCCGCCGGAGCCTATATGGCACCGATGGATAATAGCCTCTCCAAACTCGAGCAGTTCCTCGCCGCCCTCGATGCAGCCGTGACCGACGGCAGCCTGGTGCGGCTGGCGCTGCGCCTGCCGTTCGGCGCCGACGAGACGCTGAAGAGCGTCGACATCAAGCCGGCGACGATCCGGGGCGAGCTGAAGCTCAGCTTCACCTTCCACCACCAGACGCGGGACCTGGTGCAGAACCACCCGCCGAAGGGGGCCTTGGGCCAGATTCGCAAGCTGCTGACGGCGGACTTCCGGCAGGGGTTCCTGTTCACCACCGGCGTTCGACCTGCAGTTCGACAGCCAGGGCAAGTCGCCGCGGCTGAAGCAGGTGGCGGCGAGCAGCAAGGCACCGGCGGCGCTGGCGCATGACCGGGTGAAGGCCCGCCCGATCCCGGCGGCGGGGCAGGCGCTGGCTCACGGCGCTGGGCGTCACCGGGGCGGATGGGACGGTGCTCAAGGGCTCGGGGGACAAGTTCCGGCAGATCAACCGCTACGTCGAAATCCTCGGGCCGCTGCTGGAGGCGATACCGGCGGAGCGGCTGAACCGGGTCGTCGATATGGGGGCGGGGAAGGGGTACCTGACTTTCGCCGTGGCCGACTACCTCGGCAGAAAAGCATGCATTCGACGAGCGTGATCGGCGTCGAATTCCGCGAAGAGCTCGTGAACTTCTGCAATGAGACTGCTCGGCGACACGGGCATGGCCAATCTGAGCTTCGCGCCGGGGACGATCGAGAACTTCGACACGAGCGGAGCGGACGTGCTGATCGCGCTCCACGCCTGCGACACGGCGACCGACGACGCCATCGCCAAGGGGATCTCGGCGGGCTCGGAGCTGATCGTCGTGGCGCCGTGCTGCCACAAGCAGATCCGCCGCGAGATCGAGACCTCCAACCGCGGCAACGAGCTCGACTTCCTGATGAAGCACGGCATCTTCGTCGAGCGGCAGGCCGAGATGGTCACCGACGCCATGCGCGCGATGATCCTCGAGCACTTCGGCTATGCGACCAAGGTGTTCGAGTTCATCTCGGACGTGCATACGCCCAAGAACGTGCTGATCGTCGGCACCAAGACGCAGGCGGGGCAGGGACCCAGTCGCAGCTGAGGAAGCTGGCGGAGGCCAAGGCCTTCTTCGGCATCCGCCGGCACTACCTGGAGGATGCACTGGGGCTGGCCTGACCCGTGGGATCAGGCCGTGCGGCCGTTGGGCAGCGGGGTGCCCTTTGCCAGGAGGCCCTGGTCCGCCAGTTCGTCCCAGAACGCGCCGGGGATCTGCGTCGACCACCAGTTGAGGATGCCTTCGAGCTCGGCCGGCGACTTGGGGCCGGTCAGGACCGAAACCACCACGGGATGGGCGACGCCGAACTGGAGGGCCGCGGCGCCGAGCGGGACGCCGTGCCTGTCGGCGACGGCGCGGAGGGCCGTGACCTTTTCCACGATGTGCGGCGGCGGCGCCTGATAGGCGCCGGTGGTCGGGCCCCAGATATTGAGGCCGGCAAGGACGCCGGCGGCAAACGGCCCCGCGGCGATCACCGAGGTGCCATGCTTCTCGCAGGCCGGGAACAGGGCCTCAAGCGGCGACTGCTCGATCAGGTTGTAGCGGTTGGCGACGAGGAACACGTCCCACTGCCCGATGTCGAAGGACTGCAGCAGCACCGGCACCTCGTTGACGCCGAGGCCGATCGCCTTCACCGCGCCGGTGCGGCGCAACTCGTCGAGCGCCTTGTAGCCCGAGCCCGAGAGGTCGGCCCAATGCTTCCTGTTGCCCTCCTCGCCATGCGTCTGCACGCCGATGTCGTGCACGAGGAGCACTTCGATGTGGCCGAGGCCGAGGCGCTGCAGGCTATCCTCGTATGAGCGCATGATCGCGTCATAGGAGTAATCGTAGACGATCTCGAACGGGAACGGCTTGGTCCACGTATGCTCGACGGTGCGCTCGGCGTCGGAACGCACCGGCCTGAGCAGCCGACCGACCTTGGTCGATAGTGCCGTCGTGTCATCCCGATAGCGCAGGGCGTCGCCCATGAGGTGCTCCGCACGCCCGAAGCCATAATGCGGGGCCGTGTCGTAGTAGCCGATGCCGGCGTCGAGCGCCGCGCTCACCAGGCTGCGCGCCTGGTCGTCCGGCACGTCGGTGCCCAGCATGCCGGCCAAGGTGGCGCTGCCCAGGCCGAGCTCGGTCAGCTCGAGGTCGGTGCGGCCGACTTTGCGCTTGTTGAACGTGATGGCGGTCATGCTCTCGCTCCCTTTCGGCCGGCCCGATCGTAACGGGCCGACACTGACATGTCAGTGCGGTCGGGTAAACGAGTCCGACCGCACGGGCAAGCGGATCTCTCGATCAGATCACCCAGTCGGAGCTGCGCGAGCAGGGCGCCGGTGCTGACGCCCTCGAGCGAGATGGCGAGGATATCGCCATCCGCGTCGCGGGCGCGGAGCTCGACATGGTGGCCGTTGCCGGCGACATCGAGCCCGAGCCAGGCGAGCGTGTCGGCGCTGCCGCGGGTCGCGGCCTTGCCGAAGGCTTCGAGGAAGGCCGCTTCGCTGGCAAAGCCGGTGCGGGAGATGTCGAGCCGGTCGCCCTCGGCCAGCGAGAAGTCGAGGACGACGTCGCGGCCGGTGGAGAACACGAAGGTGTCGGCGCCGGTGCCGCCCTTCAGCAGGTCGAGCCCGGCGCCGCCGTCGAGCCGGTCGTTGCCGGCCTGGCCGTAGAGCACGTCGTCGCCGTCGCCGCCCGAGGAGGGTGTCGTTGCCGCCGCGGGCGAAGATCCGGTCGTCGCCGGCAAGGCCGGTGAGCCGGTTGGCGGCGTCGTTGCCGATGAGGGCGTTGTCGAGCCCGTTGCCGGTGCCGTTGGCGGCGCTGGTGCCGATCAGTTCCAGCGCTTCGTTGCCGTCGCCGAGCGTGTGGCTCACCGGCGAGAGGATGCGGTCGTAGCCGGCGCCGCCGTGCACGATGTCGCGGCTCGAGCCGACGGTGATGGTATCGGCTCCGGAGGTGCCGAAATGCGTGGTCGGCAGGTCGGCGATGCTGCCGGACACAGCGCCGTCCTTGAACTGGAAGGTCTCGATCGCCCGTCACCCGGTCGTACTCGCCGCCCGGCTTGCGCACGATGATCTCCCCGGAGGCACCCCTGGTGAGGCTGTAGGCGGACCGGTCCGCGGCATAGACGAGCACGTCGTCGCCGATGCCGCCGTCGATCCGGTCGTTGCCGGCCGAGCCGTAGATGCGGTCGTTGCCTTCGTCGGCATAGAGCAGGTCGTCGCCGGCGCCGCCGATCAGCGTGTCCCGTCCCTCGCGGGCGTGGAACTCGACGCCGGTGTCGCCCCCGATCAGGTGGTCGGACCGGACCGTGCCGGTGACGAAGCGGAAGGAGACATCGTTGACGTCCGCCTCGGTCGGGGCGCCGTAATTGGTGCCGCCCTCATTGACGAAGAAGGTGGGCGAAAGGTAGCGGGCCTCGGTTTCGGTGCGGCTCGAGCGCAGCACCTCCACCACGTTGCCGTGGTCGGGCCCGCCGTGGAAGTTGATGTCGCGATTGGTGTGGGTGACGTGGACCTTGTTGTTCACTTCGCTGGTCCAGCTGGCGAACACCACGGCGTGGCGGGTGTCGTAGGCCTCGAGCCCGGTCAGGTTGCTGTCATAGACGCCCCTGAGCTGGAAGGCGTAGCCGTTGCCGCCCTCGCCCTTGTTCACCGAGCCGTCGACGGCGATGTTGCGGGCCTCGAGGAAGGCGGAGCGGGACACGGTGATGCCGTTCGACGGCGCATTCTCGATGGCGATGTCGCTCAGCTGCACGTGGCTGGTCGCCGAGACCGAGATGACATTGGCGCGGTCGTGCTCGGGCAGGCGATTGCGGAACTCGCCGGGGCTGGCATAGAGCCCGGAATCGATGCTGAAGCCACCGAGCCGCACGTTCTCGGTGACGTCCATCAGCCGCACCGAGGTGCCGGGGGTGAAATCGAAGCCGAGCGAGTTGACGAGGCGCACGCTGTTGCCGTTGACGGCGGCGACCTCGACCAGGGTGGTGCGCAGCGGCTTCACCTCGCGCCACTGATAGTCGCCGATGGAGTTGAAATAGGCGCTGGTGTTCGGCAGCTCGACCCAGAGGTGGTCGCCGGCCTTGATGCCGGAGGCATCGGATAGGTGCAGCGACTTCGCCCCCTCGCTCGCCGAGCGATCGAGCCAGGAGCTCTTGAGGTATTGGGGGTGGTCGAAGGCGTCGCCGACCTTGAAGGCGCCGCCGCTGCGCGCCTGGCTGGTCAGCTGGATGGCGGTGGCGCCCGAGCCGGCGCCCATGACGGTGATGTCGTCGCGGTCGATCACCACGGTGCGGTCGAAGGTGAAGGTGCCGGCTTCGAGTTTTATCGTCTCCCCCGCGCGGGCGGAATCGATCATGGCCTGCAGCTCGGCGGCTGAGGTCCTGGCGGATACGGTCATCATGGAGCGGCCCCTTTGGTTGACGCTGGTGTTGCCGCAGGCCCGCCGGCGGCCTCCGTGACGGCGCGCTCCACACCGTGGCTCACCCGTCCGGCGCCCGGGGCGAGTCGCGGAAAGGCAACCCCGCCCACCAATCAGGGCGACGAGGAGGCAATGGAATCAGGACTTTAGAAGTGTTGCGGATGGATCACGGCGGGGGCGGGTACGGCACCCAGCCCCGTCGGCGCCAAGTTCAGCGACTCACCCGCTCCCTCTCGGTCGTCATTGCCCGCTTCATGCGGGCAACCCAGCGCCCGAAACTGGGCCGCCCGAACAAGTCGGGCGATGACGACGGAGAGATGGGGGCGGATAGAACGAGGTGGCGAGGAAAGACGCCGATGATGGAAGCGATCTGGCCGTTAGCAGACGGCCCCCTCCCGACCTCCCCCATGAAGGGGGAGGTGCCGGCCGGTGTTCTGGGCACGACCGAGCCACGGCCTCGACTCTTCACCTCCCCCTTCATGGGGGAGGTCGGGGAGGGGGGCGTCGAGTGCGGCACCGAGTCTCGGACTGCCCCTCACCCTGTCCCTCTCCCCGGGGGGAGAGGGGACGTTGGGGCTCGATGGTGCCCAATACACTGGCCGGCACCTCCCGCTTCATGGGGGAGGATGGGAGTGGGACGTCCAGTGCTGCCCTCTACAGAGCGCGCACTTCGAAGCGGCGTTCGGGGTCCCAGGCGACGGCGTTCCTCAGCGGCAGGCCGAACTGGGATTCCTCGATCTCGAAGACGTCACCCGGCTCGGTCTTGATGCCGTCGGCGAAGCTCAGCGTCGCGGTGCCGAACATGTGCACGTGGATGTCGCCCGGCTGGCGGAACAGGTCGTACTTGAAGTGGTGGTATTCGAGGTTGGCGATGGTGTGGCTCATGTTGTCCTCGCCCGAGAGGAACGGCTTTTCCCACAGCACCTTGCCGTCGCGCAGGATGCGCGACATGCCCGAGACATTGCGCGGCAGCTCGCCGGTGCGCAGTTCCGGGCCGAAGGAGCAGAGCGCGGAGCTTGGAGTGGGCGAGATAGAGGTAGTTCACCCGCTCGGTGACGTGGTCGGAGAACTCGTTGCCGAGCGCGAAGCCGAGCCGGAAGGGGGTGCCGTCCTTGCCGATCAGGTAGATGCCGGCGATCTCGGGCTCCTCGCCCGCATCCTTGGCGAAGGCGGGGGAGGGGATCGGCTGGCCGGGGGCGGCGACGATGTGGCCGTTGCCCTTGTAGAACCATTCCGGCTGCACGCCGACCTCGCCCGGCCCGGGCTTGCCGCCTTCGAGGCCCATGCGGAACATCTTCATCGAGTCGGTGAGCGGCGCCTCGGCAGCCTGCTGGTTCGACTTGTGCATGGCGTCGCGGGTGGAGGCGGAGCCGAGATGCGTGAGGCCGGTGCCGGTGACGTAGCAGGTGCGCCGGATCGGGATGGTCGATGGGGGAGAGCAGGCGCCCGTCGCGGGCCAGGGCCTCGCGATCGACCGCGGCGCCGAGGCCCTTCGACTGCACCACTTCGGCGAGCGAGCGCCGGCTGTCGGCGGCCTCGAGGGCGAGCGCATAGACACTTTCGGCGTTGACGATGCGCGTGGCGCCGTTGTCGGTCATGGCGACCGCGCGGGCGCCGTCGTCGTCCTCGAACTGGATCAGATGCATGAAGCGGGTCCCCTATGAGCCTGCCCGGCTATAGCGCGGCAGGGCCGGCAATGCATCCGGATTCTGGGCGGGGAGCGGCCGGGCGGGCGTGAGGCGTGGGCGCGCAATTCGATGGGGAAGGCGGCGGGGCGTTCGCATTTTGTCCCTTGACGTTTCGGAAACAAAGTGAGAACAAAATAAGCACATTGAATGGACAGATCCACCGTTTGCGCGGCGCGGAGCGAAGTGGAATAAGGGAGACTTGTTATGGCTGCTGTGACGCCCCTGCGGGTGGTTGAGGGTTCGATGGACAAGGACAAGGCTCTGGCTGCGGCGCTGAGCCAGATCGAGCGGAATTTCGGCAAGGGCACGGTGATGCGGTTCGGCGAGGGCCCCATCGCCCAGGTCGAAGCGATTTCCACCGGCTCGCTCGGGCTCGATATCGCGCTCGGGATCGGCGGGCTGCCGCGCGGCCGCATCGTCGAGGTGTTCGGGCCGGAAAGCTCGGGCAAGACGACGCTGGCGCTGCATGTGGTGGCCGAGGCGCAGAAGAGCGGCGGCATCGCGGCCTTCGTCGATGCCGAGCATGCGCTCGATCCGATCTATGCGAAGAAGCTCGGCGTGAAGGTCGACGAGCTGCTGATCTCGCAGCCGGATACGGGCGAGCAGGCGCTCGAGATCGCCGACACGCTGGTGCGCTCGGGCGCCATCGATGTGCTGGTGGTCGATTCGGTGGCGGCGCTGACGCCGAAGGCCGAGCTCGAAGGCGAAATGGGCGATGCCCTGCCGGGCCTGCAGGCGCGGCTGATGAGCCAGGCGATGCGCAAGCTCACCGCCTCGATCTCGAAGTCGAAGGCGATGGTGATCTTCATCAACCAGATCCGCATGAAGATCGGCGTGATGTACGGCTCGCCCGAGACGACGACCGGCGGCAACGCGCTGAAGTTCTATTCCTCGGTCCGCCTCGACATCCGCCGCATCGGCGCGATCAAGGACCGCGAGGAGGTGATCGGCAACCAGACCCGGGTCAAGGTGGTGAAGAACAAGCTGGCCCCGCCGTTCCGGCAGGTCGAGTTCGACATCATGTATGGCGAGGGCATCTCGAAGACCGGCGAACTGCTGGACCTCGGCGTCAAGTCGGGCATGGTGGAGAAGTCCGGCGCCTGGTTCTCCTTCGACAGCCAGCGGCTGGGGCAGGGGCGCGAGAACGCCCGGCAGTTCCTCAAGGATAACCCGGCGGTCGCCGACATCATCGAGAAGGGGGTGCGCGAGAGCGCCGGCATCCTCTCCGAGGCGCTGCTCACCGGTCCCGAGGGGGACGAGGGCGACGACAGCGAGCCCTGATCGGTTCGCCTGGGGTTACGGATAGAAGGGGCGCCCGCGTGGCGCCCTGATCTTTTGTGGCGGGCCGCCCGGTTTCGCCGCGAGGCAGGTGGCATTGGGGCAAGATCGAGCCGCCACGTCACCTCTCGCTTGGGGGGAGAGGTCGCCGCGCAGCGGCGGGTGAGGGGCCTTTGCCGGCCGGGCGGAGGCCGGCGTGGGGCGGGAAGTCCTCCGCCGCTTCCGCCGCGGCGGATTCATGCTATTAGCCCGGCATCCGATTGTCCCCGCCGTCGAGGAGCTCCAGCATGGCCAAGATCAAAGTCCAGAACCCCGTCGTCGATCTCGACGGCGACGAGATGACCCGCATCATCTGGCAGGCGATCAAGGACAAGCTGATCCACCCCTATCTCGACCTCGAGATCGACTATTACGACCTCAGCATCCAGAACCGCGACGCGACCAACGACCAGGTGACGGTCGACGCGGCCAACGCCATCAAGAAGCATGGCGTCGGCATCAAGTGCGCCACCATCACCCCGGACGAGCAGCGGGTGGAGGAGTTCGAGCTCAAGAAGATGTGGAAGTCGCCGAACGGCACGATCCGCAACATCCTGGGCGGCGTGATCTTCCGCGAGCCGATCATCATGTCGAACGTGCCGCGCCTGGTGCCGGGCTGGACGCAGCCGATCATCGTCGGCCGCCACGCCTTCGGCGACCAGTATCGCGCCACCGATTTCCGCTTTCCCGGCAAGGGCACGCTGACCATCAGGTTCGCCGGCGAGGATGGTGAGGTGATCGAGCACGAGGTGTACCAGGCGCCGGGCAGCGGCGTGGCGCTCGCCATGTACAACCTCGACGACTCGATCCGCGACTTCGCCCACGCCTCGTTCAACTATGCGCTGAACCGCAAGGTGCCGTGCTACCTGTCGACCAAGAACACCATCCTCAAGGCCTATGACGGGCGCTTCAAGGACATCTTCCAGGAGGTGTTCGAGAGCGACTACAAGGCGAAGTTCGACGAGCTGAAGATCTGGTACGAGCACCGGCTGATCGACGACATGGTGGCCTCGGCGCTGAAGTGGTCGGGCGGCTATGTCTGGGCCTGCAAGAACTATGACGGCGACGTGCAGTCCGACATCGTGGCGCAGGGCTTCGGCTCGCTCGGGCTGATGACCTCGGTGCTGATGACGCCGGACGGCAAGGTCGTCGAGGCCGAGGCGGCGCACGGCACGGTCACCCGCCACTACCGCCAGCACCAGCAGGGCAAGGAGACCTCGACCAACTCGATCGCCTCGATCTTCGCCTGGACCCGCGGCCTCGCCCACCGCGCCAAGCTCGACGACAATGCGGAGCTGGCGAAATTCGCCGAGACGCTGGAACGGGTCTGCGTCGAGACGGTGAAGTCGGGCCAGATGACCAAGGACCTGGCGCTGCTGGTCGGCCCCGACCAGCCGTGGCTGACGACGCTGGGCTTCCTCGACGCCATCGACGCGAATTTGCAGAAGGCGATGGCGGCCTGATCGGGGGCTGATGAGGTTTGCACGCGCACGCATCGCCCGGCTGGTCCGGGCGATGCTTTTTTCGCTGTTGCCCACGGAGCGATGGACGGGTCGGCGGCGGCCCTCGTCCTTCGACAGGCTCAGGATGAGGGCTTTGGAGAGATCAGGGGCACATTGGGAGCGGGCGGCGGCGGCGGGAGTGCTGCGTCGCTGCCGGCGGCCCTGCGCCCCCTCCACCGGCTTCGCCGGTCCCCCTCCCCCGTAAACGGGGGAGGATAAGCGCGGTGGCGGCGCCGCTCGGCACTCGATGACGGCGGCTGTCTTGCGGGTGGGATCGGTGGTAAAATTGGGCGTCGGCGCGGTTGCCTGCCCGGCGACTCCTCACGCTCCGCGCGGCCTGCTCGCCGACGTCGCGATTGCAGCGAGGGACGCCTGACATGCGCTACAAGCCGCTCGGCGGGACGGGGCTGCTCGTCTCGGAACTCTGCCTCGGGACGATGACCTTCGGCGGCGCCGGGTTCTGGACCACCATCGGGCAACTCGACCAGCAGGTGGCAGACGGGATCGTGGCGCGGGCGCTGGATGCTGGGATCAACTTCATTGATACCGCCGATGTCTATTCCGAGGGGCTGAGCGAGGAGATCACCGGGCGGGCGATCGTCAATTCGGGCCGGAAGCGCAGCGATGTGGTGCTGGCTACGAAGTGCAACGGAGCGACCGGCAGCGGGCCGAACGATCGCGGGTCGTCGCGCGGGCACATCATGGATGCGGTGAAGGCGAGCCTCAGGCGGCTCGGCACCGACTATGTCGACCTCTACCAGATCCACGCGCAGGATAATCTCACCCCCGTCGAGGAGACGATGCGGGCGCTCGAGGACCTCGTGCGGCAGGGGCACGTGCGCTATCTCGGGGTGTCGAACTGGGCGGCCTGGCGCATCGCCAAGGCGCTGGGCATCTCCGACCGGCACGGCTGGAACCGCTTCGTGAGCCTCCAGGCCTATTACACCATCGCCGGCAGGGACCTGGAGCGCGAGCTGGCGCCGCTGCTCGTCGAGGAGAAGGTCGGGCTGCTGGTCTGGAGCCCGCTGGCCGGGGGACTGCTGAGCGGCAAGTACAGCCGCGACGGATCGGGGCCCGAGGGCTCGCGGCGGGTGAGCTTCGACTTCCCGCCAGTGAACCGCGAGCGCGCCTTCGACGTGGTCGACGTGATGCGCGAGATCGGCGACGCCAGGGGCGTGTCGGTCGCCCGCATCGCGATCGCCTGGCTGCTGCACCAGCAGGTGGTGACTTCGGTGATCATCGGGGCAAAGAGCATCGAGCAGCTGGATGACAACATCGGCGCGGCGGGGGTGGAGCTGGATACGGCGGAGCTGAAGCGGCTGGAGGTGGTGAGCGCGCTGCCGGCGGAGTATCCGGGATGGATGGTCGATCGGCAGCAGGTGGGGAGGATTCCGGCGGGGTAGGGGCTGAACGGCCCCTCACCCCGGCCGCTGAGCGGCCACCCCTCTCCCTCAAGGGGAGAGGGGAGGGGCCTGCACCACGCATGGGAAGGCCCCCTCACCCGGGGCTTCGCGCCGACCTCTCCCCCAAGGGAGAGGTGGGGGTTGGGTCGGGATCGGGGTTGTTGCTCTTCCTTCTTCGAAGGTATGACGGCACCGTCTTCCCTCTCCGCTTGAGGGAGAGGGTGGCTCGGCCGGAGGCCGGGACGGGTGAGGGGACGTTCATTCAATCTATTGCCATTCGGGGGGTCGATGCTGCGCAGGGTGTTGCTGGTCGCGGCGGTGCTGGTGGCCGCTGTGTATATGTTCAACGCCTCTTGGCGGGCGGGGGCGCCTGAGGGGGACCTGCTGCTGATTGCGCATCGGGGGGTGCACCAGGCGTTTGACAACAATGGACTGGGCAATGACGGCTGCAGTGCGGAGCGCATTTACCCGCCCACCCACGGCTATCTCGAGAACACCCTGCCTTCGATGCGGGCGGCGTTCGCGGCCGGGGCCGACATCGTCGAGCTCGACGTGCATCCGACCACCGACGGGCAGTTCGCGGTGATGCATGACTGGACGCTGGATTGCCACACCGAGGGGAGGGGGGAGGTGCGGGCGCATGAGCTTGCGTATCTGAAGACGCTCGACATCGGATACGGCTACACCCCGGACGGGGGCGGGAGCTATCCGTTCCGCGGCAAGGGGGTGGGGATGATGCCCGAACTCAAGGAGGTGCTGGCGGCGTTTCCCGAAGGGCGGTTCCTCGTCAACTTCAAGAGCCGCGAGCAGCGCGAGGGCGACATGCTCGGCGCGCTCATCGGCGAGCATCCCGAATGGCGGCGGGCGATCTGGGGCGCCTATGGCGGCGATGCGCCGACCTTCCGGGCGGCGGAGCTGATCGGCGGGATCGCCACCTGGTCGCGGAAGAGCATGGTGGACTGCCTGCTGCAATACGAGCTGGTCGGCTGGACCGGCACCGTGCCCGAGCCGTGCCGGAACACCACCATCATGCTGCCGCTCAACTTCGCGCCCTTCATCTGGGGCTGGCCGAACCTCTTCCTCGAGCGGCTGCAGGCGGCGGGGACGGAAGTGATCCTGATGGGACCCTACGAAGCCGGCGACAGCGGCACCTCGGGGATCGACACGGCTGAGGAACTGGCGCAGGTGCCGGAGGGCTTTACCGGGTATCTCTGGACCAACCGGATCGAGCTCATCGGACCGTTGGCGCGCCAGAGGTTCCCGCTCAGACCAAATAATTAGAATGTGTGGCTTTCCAGCCCATCGACGGCCCGGAATCGGCCGCGTATAGGATCGTACATAATCTCGCGCCTGCCTCCCTCCCATTCGGATTCGACCAGATGCCCGCCGGCGTCGCCTTTTCGCTCGTTGCCTATCTGCTCTATTCCTGCTGCGACGCCATCATCAAGGGCTTCGGCACGAACCTGAGCGTGTTCGAAATCGCCTTCTGGACGGCGCTGTTCTCGTTCCTGCCGGCGATCTTCACCAAGCCCAAGGATGAGCGCTGGAGCCACTTCTGGCACGTGCGCCATCCGTTCCTGGTCAACCTGCGCAGCATCAGCGGGGTGATCGGCAATCTTTGCGTGATCTACGCCTTTACTCACATTCCACTGGCAGAGACCTATTCGATCGCGTTCCTCGCGCCGATCTTCATCGTCTTCCTGTCGTCGCTGATCCTCAAGGAAGAGGTGACCTGGCAGCGCTGGCTGTTCCTGGGCGCCAGCTTCTGCGGCGTGCTGCTGGTGGTGCGCCCGGGCTTCCGCGAACTGCAGCTCGGGCATCTTGCGGCGCTGGGCGCGGCGTTCATGGGCGGCATCACCACAACGGTGCTGCGCAAGATCGCGCCGGTCGAGAAGCGCGTGAGCCTGCTCGGCATTCCGCTCGGCTATGTGGTGATCGTCAACGGCGTGCTGATGATCCCGGAATTCAACCTGCCGAGCCTGCAGGAGTTCGCGCTGCTGCTGACCATCGGCGGGCTGGGTGGAACCGGGAACCTGCTGTTCATCGCAGCGATGCGGCGGGCGCCGGCCAGCCAGATCGCGCCGGCGCAGTACAGCCAGATCGCCTGGGCGATCATCTTCGGGGCGATCTTCTTCCACGAGTATCCGGACCTCGTCGCCTATTGCGGGCTCGTGGTGGTGGCGGTCGGCGGCATCCTCAACGTGATGTCGGACGAGACGCGCATCCGCATCTTCTCGCGGCTCTCGGTGTTCGGTCCGGCGACGGCGATCTCGGAGGTCAGCTCACCGCTGGGCGAGGACGCGCAGCCGAAAAGCGAAGTGGTGGACGACAAAGCCGCAGACAAAGCCGCGGTGCCGGGCCAGTAGCGCAGATGAAAAGCCTGTCCCCCACGACGCTCGGCATGCTGCTGGCGCTGCTTGCGTATGCCGTCTATGCGTTCAGCGACGCGATGGTAAAGGGCCTGGGCGGGAGCCTGGGGCCGTTCGAGATCGGCTTCATCACCACGCTGTTCTCGATCATCCCGGCGGCGATGGTGAAGCCGAAGGAGGAGCGCTGGCGCGACACGTTCAAGCTCGCGCACCCCTGGCTGGTGCACGCGATCGCGCTGCTAAGGACGATCAGCGCGGTGTCGATCACCTATTCCTTCGTCAGCATCCCGCTGGCCGAAGCCTATAGCCTCGTGTTCCTGATCC
The DNA here is from genome assembly GCA_963708965.1 of uncultured Alphaproteobacteria bacterium. Classification (GTDB taxonomy): domain Bacteria; phylum Pseudomonadota; class Alphaproteobacteria; order Rhizobiales; family Devosiaceae; genus Devosia_A. Next base: position 103,838 of record CAVPUP010000011.1, read on the forward strand.
CGGTGTTCACCACGATCCTCTCGGTGCTGGTGCTGCGCGAGACGGTGACGCTCGACCGCTGGGCGCTGATCCTCGTGAGCTTCGTGGGCGTGATGCTGGTGGTGCGGCCCGGGTTCCGCGAACTGCATCCGGGGCACCTGACGGCGCTGTTCTGCGCCATCTGCGCGGCGCTCTCGATCATCTGCATGCGGATGGTCTCGGGCAAGGAGAAGCGGACGACGCTCTTCGTGATGCCGGGGCTTTATACGCTCGCGGCAAACGGCGCGGTGCTGCTGGTGACGGGGGTGACGCTGCCGGACTGGACGCTGCTCGTCGGGCTGGTGGCCTGCGGGGTGCTCGGGGGCATCGGCTACCTGCTGCAGATCGTGGCGGTGGCCAAGGCGCCGGCGAGCCGGATCGTGCCGACGCAGTACAGCCAGATCGTCTGGGCGCTGCTGCTCGGGGCGCTGTTCTTCGCCGAGTTCCCCGATGCGGTCGGGATTGCTGGGCTTGGCGTGGTGGTGGCGGCGGGGATTGCGAACGTCTTCGTCGATGGCGCGAGGGCGCGGATTGCCGGGCGCTGGTCGGAGTATCGCGGCCGGCGGGAGCGGCCGGGGCCGACGGGGTTCCAGGGGCCGGGGCCGGATCCGGTTTGAGGGGGCGCACTCACCGAGAGGGGAGTGGGCGGGGTTACGATGGGTTCCCGGGTCGAGCCCGGGGATGACGGTGGATAGATGGCCATGACGGCGGTGTGGGACAGAAATCCCCACACCCACCGTCATCCCCGGGCTTGACCCGGGGACCTACTGATGCAGCCAGCGCGCGCCTAGAGCGCGGCCCTTACGGCGGCGATGGCGGAGTCGGATTTCGAGCCGTCGGGGCCGCCGCCTTGCGCCATGTCGGGCCGGCCGCCGCCGCCCTGGCCACCGAGGGCGGCCGTCGCGAGCTTGACGAGGTCGGAGGCGGACTTCTTGCTCGTCAGGTCCTCGGTGACGCCAACGGCGACAGTGCCGCGGCCATCCTCGCCGACCAGCACCAGCGTCACGACGCCGGAGCCGAGCTTCTTCTTTTCGACATCGACCAGGCCGCGCAGGTCCTTCGATTCGACGCCGCGGACGGCGCGGCCGACGAAGGGGATGCCGTTGACGGTTTCGGCCGCGGGGGCCTCGGCGGCACTGTCGCCGCCACCGCCGAGCGCGAGCTTCTTGTTGGCCTCGCTCAGCGCCCGCTCGGACTTCTTGAGGTTGTCCTGCAGGGTCTCGATGCGGGTGAGGATTTCGGACGGCTGGGCGCGCAGCAGCGTCGGCCGTGCCGGCGACGAGCTGGGTGTTGGTACGCGCGTGATGGCGGGCGCCCCTGGCGGTGAGCGCCTCGATGCGGCGGACACCGGCGGCGACGCCGGTGTCGCCGAGCACGGTGATCGAGACCGATATCGCCGGTGCGGCGCACATGCGTGCCGCCGCAGAGCTCGACCGACCAGCCGACGGCGTTGCCGGTGGGCTCGCCCATCGACACGACGCGGACCTCGTCGCCGTACTTCTCGCCGAACAGCGCGCGGGCGCCGGACTCCTTGGCCTCCTCGACGCCCATCAGGCGCGTCTCGACCGGCGGAGTTCTGCAGCACGATGTCGTTGGCGATGTCCTCGACCTGGGCCAGTTCCTGCGGCGTGATCGGCTTGGTGTGGACGAAATCGAAGCGCAGGCGGTCGGGCGAGACCAGCGAGCCCTTCTGCGCCACGTGGTCGCCGAGCACGATGCGGAGCGCCTCGTGCAGGAGGTGCGTCGCCGAGTGGTTGGCGCGGATCGCCGAGCGGCGCTGGTGATCGACGACGAGGCTGAGCGGCGTCTCGAGCCCGATGCGTGCCCGCGGTGACCTTGACGCGGTGGCCGAAGACGCCGTGGTGCTTCACGGTGTCGAGCACCTCGGCGGCGATGCCCTCGCCGGTCGAGCGTGCCGGTGTCGCCGACCTGGCCGCCGCTCTCGCCGTAGAACGGGGTCTGGTTGAGGACGACATAGCCTTCCTCGCCGGCGGTGAGCTGCTCGACCATCTGGCCGGCCTTGACCAGCGCGGTGACGACGCCTTCGGCGGTCTCGGTCTCGTAGCCGAGGAACTCGGTGGGGCCGACCTTGTCGGCGACGGAGAACCAGACCTTGTCCTCGCTCGCTTCGCCCGAGCCGGCCCAGCTCTTCCGGGCCTCGGCGCGCTGGCGCGCCATGGCGTCCTCGAAGCCGGACAGGTCGACATTGATGCCGCGGCTGCGCAGCGCGTCCTGCGTCAGGTCGAGCGGGAAGCCGTAGGTGTCGTAGAGCTTGAAGGCGGTGACGCCCTCGAGCATGTCGCCCTGCTTGAGGTCGGCGGTCGCCTCGTCGAGGATGGCGAGGCCGCGGCTCAGCGTCTTGAGGAAGCGCTGCTCCTCGAGGCGGACGGTTTCCTCGATCATCTGCTCGCCGCGGACGAGCTCGGGATAGGCCTGGCCCATCTCGCGCACCAGCGTGGGGACGATGCGGTGGATCACCGGATCGGTGGCGCCGAGGAGGGTGGCGTGGCGCATGGCGCGGCGCATGATGCGGCGCAGCACGTAGCCGCGGCCCTCGTTCGAGGGCAGCACGCCTTCGGCGATGAGGAAGCTCATCGAGCGCAGGTGGTCGGCGATGACGCGCAGGCTCGGAGTGGTCGGATCGCCGTCGAAGTCGGTCGCCTGCATGGTCGAGGCGATGAGCGACTTGAAGAGGTCGATCTCGTAGTTGTTGTTGGTGCCCTGCATGACCGCGGCGACGCGCTCGAGGCCGGCGCCGGTATCGACGGAGGGCTTGGGCAGGCTGACGCGCGAGCCGTCGGCGAACTGCTCGAACTGCATGAAGACGAGGTTCCAGATCTCGACGAAGCGGTCGCCATCCTCCTCGGGCGAGCCCGGAGGGCCGCCCCAGTACTTGTCGCCGTGGTCGTAGAAGATCTCGGTGCACGGGACCGCAGGGGCCGGTATCGCCCATCTGCCAGAAGTTCGACTTGGCGCCGAGGCGGACGATCTGTCGTCCGGCAGGCCGGCGATCTTCTTCCAGAGCGCGTGCGCCTCGTCGTCGTCCTGGTAGACGGTGACGGAGAGCTTCTCCTTGGGAAGTCCCCACTCCTTGGTGAGCAGGTCCCAGGCGAGCTCGATGGCGTGCTCCTTGAAGTAGTCGCCGAACGAGAAGTTGCCGAGCATCTCGAAGAAGGTGTGGTGGCGCGCGGTGAAGCCGACATTGTCGAGGTCGTTGTGCTTGCCGCCGGCGCGCACGCATTTCTGCGAGGTGGTGGCGCGCACGTAGTCGCGTTTCTCGACGCCGGTGAAGACGTTCTTGAACTGCACCATGCCGGCGTTGGTGAACATCAGCGTCGGATCGTTGCGCGGCACCAGGGGGCTCGAGGCCACCTGCTCGTGGCCGTTCTTGCCGAAGTAGGAAAGAAAGCTCGACCGGATATCGTTGACGCTCGTCATAGCGGGACTCTTCGAGAGAGAAAAAGCGGGGCGAGGCCCCGCCGAAAAGATCGGGAAGCGCCTTCTATCGCGGGGGTTATACCGATGTCCAGCGAGTGCGCCGGTCGCCCGCATATATTGGCCCGGCCAAGGGGAAGCCGCTGCCCCCGCAGGCGCGAGGCTTGACACCGTGTATATGCACGGTCATCTATCGGGGCATGGATGACTTCACCCAGTGCATGGTGTCGAACAGCCGGATGGCAGCGCGGGCTATCACCCGGCGGTACGATGCGTATCTGCGCGGTTACGGGATCACCTCGACGCAGTTCTCGCTGCTGGGCCTGATCACCGCATCGGGCGATCGCACGGTGAGCGAACTGGCGGAGGCGCGCGGGTTCGAGCGCACCACGCTGACGCGGAACCTCGACCGGCTGGAGCGCATGGGGCTGATCGCGTCGCGGGCGGCCGGGCGTGGCAACGGACGGATCTGCACGCTGACCGACAAAGGGCGGGAGCTGGTGCAGGAGTTGCTGCCGGCCTGGCGCAGGGCGCAGGCGGAGCTCAGGGAAGAGCTCGGCGCCGACGGTTTCGGCCAGAGCCTGACGACACTGAAGCGCCTGGCGGCACTGTGAAAACAAGACGCGGGACGGCGATGAGCGCACCCGCACTGTGTATATACACCGAAGGAGAGTCCGCATGAGCACGCAGTCCGATCCGATCGTCGTCACCGGTATGGGGGCCGTGAGCCCGCTGGGCGTGGGGGTGGCGACCAACTGGGAGCGGCTGGTGGCGGGCAGGAGCGGGATCGTGCGCAACACGCGCTTCGACGTCAGCGACTTCTCGGCCAAGATCGCGGGGCTGGTTCCTTCGAAGGCGGACGATCCGGAGGGGTTCGATCCGCGGGCGGCGATCGACGCCAAGGACATCAAGAAGATGGACCTGTTCATCCAGTACGGGCTGGTCGCGGCGCAGGAAGCGCTGGCGCAGTCGGGCTGGGACCCGGCGACGGAGGCGGAGCGCGGCGGCGACGGCGACGATCATCGGCACCGGAGTGGGCGGCTCGCCGGTGATGGCGCAGGCGGTGGAGACGATCATCGAGAAGGGGCCGCGGCGGCTCTCGCCGTTCACGGTGCCGAGCTTCCTCGCCAACCTCGCCGCCGGCTGGATCTCGATCCGCTACGGCTTCAAGGGGCCGATCGGCGCGCCGGTCACCGCCTGCGCGGCCTCGGGGCAGGCGATAGGCGACGGCATGCGGCTGATCCTGACCGGCGAGGCGGAGGTGGCGGTGGTGGGCGGAGCCGAAGGCTCGATCGATCCGATCTCGGTGGGCGGGTTTGGGGCGGCGCGGGCGCTGTCGACGGCCTTCAACGATGATCCGGAAAGCGCGTCGCGGCCGTTCGACCGACGGCGCGACGGGTTCGTGCTGGCGGAAGGCGCGGCGGTGCTGGTGATCGAGCGGCTGAGCCATGCGAGGGCCCGTGGGGCGACGCCGCTCGCGATACTTTCCGGTTACGGGACGTCGGCCGACGCCTATCACCTGACCGCCGGCGAGCCCGGCGGGGCAGGGGCCCAGGCGGCGATGCGCAACGCGCTGCGGATGGCGGGGGTCGCGCCGGGCGAGATCGACTACATCAATGCCCACTCGACCTCGACCGGGGTCGGCGATGCGGCCGAACTGGCCGGGGTGGAGGCGGTGTTCGCCAATCGCGGCAAGGATCTCGCGATCTCGTCGACCAAGTCCGCCACCGGCCATCTGATGGGGGCGGCGGGGGCCATCGAGTCGGTGTTCTCGGTGCTGGCGATGCGGCACGGCATCATGCCGCCGACGCGCAACCTCGAGGATCCCGATGTCGGCGAGCGCTTCGACCTGGTGCCGAAGGTGGCGAAACCGAAGACGCTTCGCCACGTGCTGTCGAACTCCTTCGGCTTCGGCGGGGTCAACGCCTCGCTGGTGTTCTCGGCGCTGTAGCTTTCTTCGGCGGCAGGGCGGCGGCGCAGCGTTCGGCGAGGGCGAGCCAGGATTCAAGGTCCTCGTCGTCCTCGAGGGCGTAGGCTTCGACCCAGATGAAGCCCCGCATTTGTTTGCCGCCCTGTTCCATGGTGCTGGCGCCCTCCAGGGCCACGGCGGCGTCGTGCTCTTCCTTCGCCAGGTGGAAGAGCATGCGGCCGTCCTTCTTGGCGGCGACGACCATGTTGCCGTTGAGCAGGAACAGGATGCTGCCGAACGCCTTCTTCTCGGAGATGCGCGGGTCGCCTTCGTAGCGTTCGCGCAGGCGCTGGGCGGCGTCGTCGAGGCTCATCATGGGCTCACTTCGGTTGCAGAGTGCGGACATAGGCTTCCGCATAGGCGATCCAGTCACGAATGGCCTCGTCGGATTCGATGCCCTGGCCGGTGACCGCGATGAAGCCCTTCATCGGCCGGTCGCCCATGTGCATGAGGCCGGCGCCGGGGCGACCCAGGGCTGCCGCTTCCTCGCCCGGGTCGATGCGGATAAGCAGTTCCCCGCCCTTCATGCTGCCGACCATCATGTGACCGTTGAGCATGAAGCCGTGGCCGCCGAACATCTTCTTCTCGACGATTTCCGGTCGACCTGCGAGGAGAGCGCGGATACGACCGGCGAGCTGCTCGGCGGCGGTCATCTTTTACCTCCGGTTGCGATGCCGGAATTCATACGCAAAGCTGACACCATCAGCGACGCTGGTGCAAGCCGACCCCGACCTCACGCGAGGCTCAATGAACTACGCCCCCGACTATCCGATCGAGACGGAGCGCCTCCGGCTCCGCCCCTTCACCCGCGGCGACGTGGACGCGGTCTATGCCTATCGCCAGCGCGAGGACGTGACGCGATTCCTGTCGGACGGGCCGATGAGCTACGAGACGGTGACCGAGGTGCTGCAGCGGCGCGTCGGGCAGGTCAGCCTGACGGTGGACGGCGCGAAGATCTTCCTCGCGGTGGAGCATCGGCCGGATCATGCGGTGATCGGGGAGGTGTCGCTGATCCTGAGGGACGCGGCGTCGCGGCAGGGCGAGATCGGCTATGTGCTCAACCCCGACTATCACGGCCAGGGCTTTGCGACCGAGGCGGCGCAGAGGCTGCTGGAGATGGGATTCGCCGGCGCCGGGATGCACCGGATCTATGCCCGCTGCAGCGCCGGCAACCTTGCATCGCGCCGGGTGATGGAGCGGCTTGGCATGCGGCAGGAAGCACATTTCCGCGAGCATGTGTTCGTCCGGGGCAACTGGGAGGAGGAGTACTACTATGCCCTGCTCGCGCGGGAGTGGCGGGCCGGGCGGCAGCGCTAAGTGCGCCCCCGAGCAGGGGAAACGCGGGCACTGCGGGCAGGTGCGGCAAAAGGGAAAAACCGGCCGAAATGCCGGAACCGGGAAGGGCTGGGAGCGTTCGCTAATTGGGGTTGAAGATCACCCCAAGGGAGCGGCGATATGAGCACACTAGACTTACCCATCGAAACCAGCAGCTTGACCCTGCGTCGTTACCAGAAGACCGACCTGGACCACCTTGCCCGTTTCTATCTCCTCCCAGAGGCGCAGCGCTATGTCGAACTGAAGGCGCGAGACCGCGCCGAGTTGCAGGGCGTGCTCGAAGCCATGCGCCACCAGACCCGCCTGAATCGCCCTGGCGACTGCATCGCGCTCGCGGTGGTACGCCACAGCGACGAGCGCCTGATCGGCCACACGTGCCTGAAATGGACCGACGCGACCGCCTCCCAGGCCGAATTGTGCTTCGCCTTCGATCCCGAACATAGAAAGCCCGGCGAGGTCACCGAAGCCTTGCGGTCAATGCTCAACCTTGGATTTGAGGAACAGGGCCTGCACCGCATTTTCGCGCGCTGTGCCGCGCCGAGCCAGCCGAGCGTGCGGCTCCTCAAGGGGCTGGGCATGCGCCTCGAGGCGCATTATCGCGAGCACGCGCTGTTCCAGGGCGAGTGGGATGAAGAGCTGCATTTCGCGATCCTCGACCGTGAATGGCTGCGCGGCACCAAGGTGAAGGAACTCAGCCGCCACATGGTCGCCTAGTCGGCTTGATCTCGCTCCCGTTTCGGCCCTATCTGCCGCCGAAACGGGAGCATCCTCATGGCCGGGACCGACAAGTCTCAAACCATCACCCTCCGGCCGAGCCCGGCCATCATCCTGTGCGAACCGCAACTGGGCGAGAACGTCGGCACGACCGCCCGGGCGATGGCGAATTTCGGGCTGTGGGACCTGCGGCTGGTCAATCCACGTGACGGCTGGCCGAACGAGCGGGCCATTGCCGCCGCCTCGCGCGCCGACCACGTGATCGAGCAGGTGCGGGTGTTCCCCACGCTGGAGGCGGCGATTGCCGACCTCTCGATGGTCTATGCCACGACGGCGCGGCAGCGCGACCTGCAGAAGCCGGTCTATGGTCCGGAGGAGGCGGGGCAACGGATCGTCTCGCATATCGCCGGGGGAGCCGGGGCGGGGATCCTGTTCGGGCGCGAGCGCTGGGGGCTCTACAACGACGAGATCTCGCTGGCGGACGCGATCGTGACCTTCCCGGTGGAGGCGGCGTTCGCCTCGCTCAACATCGCGCAGGCGGTGCTGCTGATGTCCTACGAATGGCGGCAGCAGGCCGACAAGGGCGAGGTGCTGCCGTTCTCGGGCGGGCTCGACGCCGCCGCGCCGCGCGAGGAGCTGCTGGGGCTGTTCGGGCACCTCGAGGAGACGCTCGACCGGACCGGGATTCTTCAAGACCGAGGACAAGCGGCCGACCATGGTGAACAATTTGCGGGCGGTGTTCACGCGGGCGACGCTGTCGTCGCAGGAGATCCGGACGCTGCGCGGGGTGATCTCGTCGATCGACCGGCTGCACGAGCGGCAGCGGCCGAACCGGAAGACGCGGGAGGAGTAGGGGCATCGGCGCCCTGCCAGACGGCCCCCTCCCAGCCTCCCCCATGAAGGGGGAGGTGCCGGCCGGCGTCTTTGGCGAGATCGAGCCGCCGCTTCACCGGCTGAGCAGCATGGCGAGGCGGGCGGCGATCATCTTGGCGACGAGGGAGATGGGGAAGGTTGAATAGGCCGGGACATCGTCGGGGAGGGGGTGGCCGGGTGGGTTGAACCTTGTGTTCACCCGCATCTCGAGCGAGCGGTGCGGCGGGGCCGAGGCGGTCGCGGTAGACGGCGACCCAGAACGGCAGGCCGCGGTCGACGTCGACGAACATCGGGGTGTTGCAGCAGGAGGCGACGGTCCGGTTGGTGGGGGAGTCGGGCCTGAGCTTGAGGCGCTGGAGCAGGGGGGCGCCGCTGGTGCAGCGGACGCGGTCCTTGCGGTAGTGGAGGTACGGTGTGCCGCCGGCGGCGTCGGTGACCGGGGCGGCGTCCGGCAGGGCCGCGAGCATGCGGGCGCCGGCCTGGCAGTCATCGCAATGGCAGGCGAGCGAGGCGATCGGCTCGCCGCGGAGCTCCACTGCGACGCTGCCGCAGCGGCAGGTGATGGTCTGGACCTTCATGGTGAAACAGGAGCATCGGGGCAGGGCGCTGTCCAGCGCTGCCGCGAGCCAATCAAAAGTTAGGCTTTGACGCTTTTTCTAACGCATGGCATTGCCTGCGACATCATGACCGCCACGACCACCGCCACCCAACCCTCCAAGCTCGCTTTCAGCTACCGCAATTTCCGCCTGTTCTGGCTCACCACGCTGCTGGTGAGCTTTGCGGTGCAGATCATGTCGGTGTCGATCGCCTGGCAGATCTACGACGTCACCGGCGATGCGCTGCTGCTCGGGCTGGTCGGGCTGTCGCTGTTCCTGCCGGCGCTGGTGCTGATCCTCGTCACCGGCCTCGCGGCCGATCGGTTCACCGCGCCGGCTGATCATGGCGGTGTGCCTCGGGGTGGAGCTGCTCTGCGCGCTGGGCTTCCTCGCCTTCGTCAATGCGCAGGCGCACGAGGTCTGGCCGATCTTCGGCATCCTGGTGGTGCTCGGCACGGCACGGGCGTTCTGGGGTCCGGCCGCGCAGTCGCTGGCGCCGAACCTGGTGCCGCCGGAGGCGCTGGCCAACGCCATCACCACCAACATGTCCGCCTGGCAGTTCGCCTCGATCGCGGGACCGGCGGTCGGCGGGCTGCTCTATGGCGTCTCGCCGTCGGTGGCATTCGGCACCGGCGGGGCGCTGCTGGTCGTCGCCATGGTCTCGCGTGCTGATGATCTCGAAGCCGCAGACCCGCGAGTCGCACCAGGCGACCAGCCTCGAGACCATGCTGGCGGGGTTCCGCTACATCTTCTCCAACAAGGTGGTGCTGGGCGCCATCTCGCTCGACATGTTCGCGGTGCTGATGGGCGGCGCGGTGGCGCTGCTGCCGGTCTACGCCAAGGATATCCTGCACGCCGGCCCGGCCGAGCTGGGCTACCTGCGCGCGGCTCCGGGCGTCGGCGCCATCCTCATGGCGCTGGTGCTGACGCGGTTCCCGATCCGCGACCATGCGGGCAAGCTGCTGTTCCTGTTCGTCGGGCTGTTCGGCGCCTTCACGGTGCTCTTCGGGCTCTCGACGACGATCTGGATCTCGGTGCCGGCGCTGGCGCTGGTCGGGGCGTCGGACATGGTGAGCGTCACCATCCGCGAGACCATCATGCAGCTGTGGACGCCGGAGGAGGTGCGCGGCCGCGTCAACGCGGTGAACTCGGTGTTCATCGGCGCTTCCAACGAGCTGGGCGAGTTCCGCGCCGGCACGGTGGCGCACGTCATCGGCCCGGTGCCGGCCGTGGTGATCGGCGGTGTCGGCGCGATCGCCGTCGCGGTGCTGTGGAGCCGGCTGTTCCCGGGCCTGCGCAACCAGCGCTCGCTCGACAGGCGGATGGCGTAGGGCTGAAGCCCCGGCGCGGAGCTTGACTCCGGCGGCTTCGGCCTCTATCACCCGCGCACTTGTCGAGCCCCCGGGCTCCTCGAGCGCACCCGGGATTCCCTGCATTCAGGAATCTGTCGGTCCGTTCCGCAAGGACGGGCAGAGGAGGGCGCAATCACTTTCGACAACCTGAAAGGATTACGATGTCGAAGCGCGATTCAGTCAAACACAAGATCGACCGCCGGCTTGGCGAAAACCTGTGGGGCCGTCCGAAGTCCCCGCTGAACAACCGCGCCTACGGCCCCGGCCAGCACGGCCAGCGCCGCAAGGGCAAGACCTCGGACTACGGCCTGCAGCTGCGCGCCAAGCAGAAGCTGAAGGGCTATTACGGCTCGATCACCGAGAAGTCGTTCAAGAAGCTCTACTTCGAGGCCGCCCGCGTTAAGGGTGATACCGGCGAGAACCTGATCGGCCTGCTCGAGAGCCGGCTCGACGCGATCGTCTACCGCGCCAAGTTCGTGCCGACCGTGTTCGCCGCGCGCCAGTTCGTGTCGCACGGCCACATCCTGGTCAACGGCAAGCGGGTGAACATCCCCTCCTACCGGGTGAAGGTCGGCGACAAGGTCGAGATCAAGGAGCGCTCCAAGCAGCTCGCGATCGTCCTCGATGCCAATCAGCTGGCCGAGCGTGACGTGCCCGAGTACGTCGAGGTCGATCACGGCAAGCAGACCGCGACCTATGTCCGCGTCCCGGCGCTGTCCGATGTGCCGTACCCGGTGCAGATGGAGCCGAACCTGGTGGTGGAATTCTACTCGCGCTAAGCGCGGGGGAGTTTTGGAATTGGAAAGGGCCGCCCGGATGGGGCGGCCCTTTTGTTTTGGGGCATGCGGGTGGTTTGGCGCGGCGCCCTCGTGGTTCGACAGGCTCACCATGAGGGCGTGAGAGTGAGGGGTAATCCTGGACTCACGATGAGAGGCTGAACCCCTCACCCCAGCTTCGCTACATCGCTTCGCTCCTAGCTGCGCTACCCTCTCCCCTCAGGGGAGAGGGTAGCCGTGTTTGGGCCCCTCAGGGTGTCGTATCGGGCTCGCGCACCAGTTTGTCGACGGGCTCGGCCGCGGTGCGGGAACCGAGATAGCGAGGGTCGTTGTAGTCGTTGGCGAATACCGGTGGATTGGGCATGGCTTCTTCAAGTCCGCGCAGTCGCTTGTAGACCGAGATGAGGCGGATGATCGTCGTCCACGAGTTCACCAGGAAACGGAACGAGTTCCGCCACCTGCCCGAAGGCGTTCAGCACCTGTTGGAACAGGCCAAAGGTGAGCGCCGCCACCACGACCGATGGCCCCATGGCTATGTATGGGAAGAAGACCGAGCCCTGGAGATAGGCGTAGCGGGCAACGTTGAAGTAGAGGTAGTGGAAGTACAGCCGGAAGTAGTTCTTCTGTACGTTGACGAACAGTTCGCGGATGGTAATGGGTTCCGCTCGATCGGCACGATCTTCGCCGTACACCAGCTCCTTGCGGTAGGCAGCCTCTACCCGTTGGTTCTGGAACTGCAGCCCGGGCAGCTTGACCCCTACTCCTGCCAGAAGCACGGTCCCGAAAATAGCCGAGAACAGGGCCACCCAAACCAGGCTTCCCGGGACCGGGCCGATCCACGGCAACTCAGTGATGTGCTCCGACAGGCCCCATAGCAGCGGCAGGAAGACCAAGAGGGTCATGACCGAGTCGATGACCGACAGGCCGAGGCTCTCGACGATCGAGGAGAAACTCTCGGTGTCTTCCTGAATGCGTTGCGCCGCTCCCTCGGTCGATCGGATGTGCTTCCAGTTTGCCTGGTAGTAGAAGGACATCGCCCGGCGCCACCGGAACAGGTAGTGGGAATTCAGGAACGAGTTCATCACGAGCACGGTAATGCTCACCGAGAGCACGATGGCGACCGTGAAGATCTGGATCATGTAATCGTCGAACGTAATGGAGTTCGGCGTCTCCAGGGCGCGCTGAATGAGGTTGTAGAAACTGCCATACCAGTCATTGAGCCACGCGTTGATCTGGACGTTGAAGAAGACGATTTCGACGATGGTTACCGTGCCGACGACGCTCCACGAGTACCAGCGGCGATTACCGCCGATCCAGTACCAGGGTATGCAGAACAGGTAGCCGGCGAGGAGGACGAACTCGTATAGCCAAACCTTGTCGGAACTGAAGAACGGATTAGGTACCGCTTCGGTCGGCGCTATGCCTAGCCATGGTCCCAGGCTGAGCACACTTTGCAATGTCGGTCCGACAGTGAACCAGGCGAGCATGCAGAGTGCGACCCAAAGGACGGCAGCGGGGAAAAACAGCTCGGGTCGGGGAAAGAACGAGCGGAACACGAGGTTCTCCTTGGGGGTTCCGTGGGGCTTGTCACATAACTGACTAGTTGGCGAACCAGCAAGGAATGCGGCGGCACCTTGCGGCGACGTAAATTCTTCGCAAGCTTCCGGTAAGCTCGCGGCTTTGGTATCAGCGTGGCATGAACCAGATCCCCAGCCCACAGCAATTCGAAACCGACGCGGAAGACCTTGCGGGGGCGCATCCGCTGTTCGCGGCGGCGCCCCGCAGCGTGGAGTTCAACAAGCTGAGGAAGCGCCTCGTCCGCAACATGCGGGAGGCGATCGACAAGTTCGGCATGGCGCGGGCCGGGGAGCGCTGGCTGGTGGCGATTTCGGGCGGCAAGGACAGCTACGGATTGCTGGCGCTGCTGCTCGATCTCAAGTGGCGCGGGCTGCTGCCGGTGGATCTGCTGGCGTGCAATCTCGACCAGGGGCAGCCGAACTTTCCCAAGCACATCCTGCCCGAGTGGCTGGATGCCAACGGGATCGCGCACCGGATCGAGTACCAGGACACCTATTCGATCGTCACCGACAAGCTGCCGCAGGGGGCGACCTACTGCTCGCTCTGCTCGCGGCTGCGGCGCGGGCACCTCTACCGCATCGCGCGGGAGGAGGGGTGTTCGGCGCTGGTGCTGGGGCATCACCGCGAGGACAGCCTCGAGACCTTCTTCATGAACCTGTTCCACGGCGGCAAGCTCGCCGCCATGCCGCCGCGGCTGATGAACGACGACGGCGACGTCGAGGTGCTGCGGCCGCTGATCTACTGCGCCGAGCCGGACCTCGAGAAGTTCGCCCAGGCCATGGCCTTCCCGATCATCCCGTGCGACCTCTGCGGCAGCCAGGACGGGCTCGAGCGCAACGCCATGAAGGCGATGCTCAACGACCTCGAGAAGCGCATGCCGGGGCGCAAGGACGTCATGATCCGGGCGCTCGGCAACGTGCGGCCGAGCCACCTGCTCGACCCCAAGCTGTTCGACTTCCTCGGCCTGCAGAAAGGCTAGCTTCGAGCGCTACTTAATGACCGCTCGCCATCGCTGCCCGGTGTGATAGTCCAGTCCTACCCTCGATCGACCCGGGATCCGTAATGACCAGCTTCGACATCACCCGCCTCGCCACCATCCTCCGCGACGCCGCCAAGGCGGAGATCCTGCCGCGCTTCCGGCGGCTCGATGCCGGCGCGATCCGGCAGAAGGCCGAGGCGATCGACCTCGTGACCGAGGCGGACGAGCAGGCGGAGCGGCGGATCGGGGCGGAGGTGGCGGGGCTCTGGCCCGAGGCGCTGTTCGTCGGGCGAGGAGGCGGTGGCGGCGCGGCCGGCATTGCTGGACGAGCTCGACCGGGCGGAGTTCGCCATCGTGGTCGATCCGGTGGACGGCACGGCGAATTTTGCCGCCGGGCTGCCGCTGTTCGGGGTGATGGCCTCGGTGGTGCGGAATGGCGAGACGGTCGCCGGCATCATCTACGATCCGATGGGGGACGACTGGTTCGTGGCCGAGAAGGGCTCGGGCGCCTTCCTCAGGCGGCCGGATGGCGATGTGCAGCGGCTGGCGGTGGCGACGCCGCCGCCGCTCGAGCAGATGGTCGGGCACGGTGTCGATCGCGTTCCTGCCGGCGGAGAGCAAGCCGCGGGTGCTTGCCAACCTCGCCAAGGTGCGGGTGGCCGCAAACTACCGGGTGGCGGCTCACGACTACCGGCTGTTCGCGAGCGGCAACACGCACTTCATCGCCTTCAACAAGCTGATGCCCTGGGACCACCTGGGGGGCACGCTGATCGCCCAGGAGGCGGGCGGCTATGTCGCGCGGTTCGACGGATCGCCGTACCTGCCGTCGCACCGGGCCGGCGGGCTGCTCATCGCGGCTAACGAGGACGTGTGGAATCTGCTGCGGCGCGAGGTGTTTACGGTATAGTAGCCGCCGTCAACCTTCGGGGGGAGGGCGGCCGTGGACCAGCTGGACTACTGGGCGATCGCCGAGCGCGAGATCGAGATCCAGAACCCGATCACCGATCGGAAGCTCAGGCTGCTGGACGATTACTGCGACATCCGCGATGGGCTGAGCGTGCTCGACATCGGCTGCGGCAAGGCCTGGCTGATGCGCCAGTGGGCGGACCGGTTCGAGATCGAGGGCGTCGGGGTGGAGATCAACCCGCGCTTCCTCGAGGTGGCGCGCCGGAAGCCGCCGGCGCGGGGAAGCCTGGTGTTCCACGGCATGTCGGCAAGGGACTTCCGGGTGCAGCCGGCCTCCTTTGACGTCGTCATGTGCCTCGGGGCGGCATTCGCGCTGGGGGACGTGCCCCAGGCGCTCGACTGGATGGTCGCGGCGGCGAAGCCGGGCGGTACGGTGGTGCTGGGCGACCTGACACTCAGGCACCCGCCGGTGGTCTCGCGGGGCGAAGTCCTGCCGCTCGACACGGTCGGGATGATCGGCGTGATGGAGCGCCACGGCGCCGAGGTGTCGGCGACGATCAGCGGCTCGGAGGCCGATTTCGAGCGCTATGCGAGCCACCACCGGCACGCGACGCTGACCTGGGCCCGGGAGCATAAGGAGCATCCGGACCAGGCCGAGGTGCTGGAGAAGAGCCGCGCCGACTGGCTCCACTACCAGCGGACGATCCGGCCGATGATCGGCTGGACGATATTTGTTGGCCGCAAGTACGATTAGTCATCGGAGGGATGAGCGCGGTGTTGCGCTTCCTTCACCGGGTCATCCCCGCGAAAGCGGGGACCTCTGTTTGCGGGGAAGGGAAACAGAGATTTCCGCTTTCGCGGGAATGACATCGTGGAGGTGGATGATCCTGCCTCGAGCCGCCGAGCTTAGCGGAAACAGCTACTCGCCGGCCTCCGGGGCGGGCTCGCGGCTGTATTGCTCGCCGAGGCCGAACAGGCGGCCGCGTTCGGCGATGAGGATGCAGATGAGGACGATGATGCCCATGCTGGCGTAGCCCAGCGCGTTGGGGACCAGGGTGCCGTCGAAATTCTGGCCGATATAGGTGCCGATCAGCGCGCCGCCGACGGTCTGGGTGAAGCCGAAGACCGAGGCGGCGGTGCCGGCGACGTTGCCCAAGGGCTCCATCGACAGCGAGTTCATGTTCGAGGCGGCCCAGCCGAAGACGAACTGGATGACCATGAACAGGCCGAAGAAGACCGGGAAGGGCACCGGACCCTGCAGGGCGAGGATCAGCCAGATCATGCTCGCCGCCAGGTAGATGAGGATCGCGGTGTGGCTGAGCCGGCGCATGCCGAGGCGGCGCACGACGCGCGAGTTGATGAACTGGGCGATCGCGATGGTGCCGGCCATCACTGCGAAGGCGACGGGGAAATACGGCCCGAGGCCGTAGATATCGACGAAGATCTGCTGGCTGGCCGAGATGAAGCCGAACATGGCGCCGAACAGGAACGTGCCGGCGAGGCCATAGAACAGCGCCGAGCGGTTGGTCACCACGATGCGGAAGCCGTCGACGACCGAAGCGAGGCTCAGCGGCCGGCGGTACTCCGGGTGCATGGTCTCGGGCAGGCGGATATAGGCCCAGAGGCTGATCACCGTCGCGAGCCCGCCCATGAACAGGAAGATGTGCTCCCAGGGCCCGGAAAGCAGGATCACCTGCCCGATGCCGGGGGCGAGGATCGGCACCGCCATGAAGACCATGAAGGTCAGCGCCATGATCTCCGCCATCTCGCGACCCGAGAAGCGGTCGCGCACCACGGCGGTGGCGATGACGCGCGTGCCGGCGGCGCCCATGCCCTGGACGAAGCGGAGCGCCAGCAGCACGGCGAAGTTCGGCGCGAAGGTCGCGGCGAAGGCGCAGACGACGTAGATCGCGAGCCCGACGAGGAGCGGTCCGCGGCGGCCGAAGCGGTCGGTGAGCGGGCCGAAGGCAAGCTGCGCGATGCCGAAGCCGAGCATGTAGACGCCGACGACGAACTGGCGCTCGTTCTCGTGGCTGACGCCCAGCGCCTCGCCCATGTAGGGCAGGGCGGGCAACATCACGTCGATGGCCAGCGCGTTGAGCGCCATCAGTCCGGCGACGAGGGCAATGAATTCAACCCGGCCGGGATTCGGCGCGGTGGCGGATGGGACTGACATTTATTGCTCGCGGAGGCCGGGAGGGAGGCCACGGAAGGGGCGCACACGATGCCCCCACCGTCCTATTTTGACAACCCAGCCCGTGGTGAAATGTTCCGTGATGCCGACCTTCACTCCGCCGGCCTCAGTTGAAAGGCGAGGGCGCCCCGCTCGCGAATCGGCAGATGCAGTGCCGCCGAGGCGAGGCCGAGCAGGATGCCCAGGTACCACACCAGGCTGTAGGAGCCGGTGTGATCGTAGACGTAGCCGCCCAGCCACACGCCGACGAAGGAGCCGACCTGGTGGCTGAGGAAGGCGAGGCCATAGAGCATGCCCATGTAGCGGGCGCCGAAGAACAGCGTCACCAGCCCGGCGGTGAGCGGCACGGTGGAGAGCCAGAGCAGGCCCATCGCCGCGGCAAACATGTAGGCGCTGAACTCGGTCACCGGGAACAGGACGAACAGGCCGATGGCCACGGCGCGGCTGAAGTAGATCGAGGCGAGCAGCAACTGCTTGGGCAGCCGGCCGCCCAGGTAGCCCGCGAGCAGCGAGCCGACGATGTTGAAGAGACCGATCACCGCGATCGACCAGCTGCCGACTTTCGGGCGGCAGGCCGCACTGCACCAGATAGGCCGGCATGTGCACGTTGATGAAGGCGAGGTGGAAGCCGCAGACGAAGAAGCCGATGACGAGGAGCCGGTAGGAACCATGGCCCCAGGCCCGGCTCAGCGCCTGCATGAAGGGCAGGTCGGCCTGCCCGGCGGGGTGCTCGGTGCGGCCGCGCAGCGCATAGGTCAGGGGAATCACCAGCACCAGCAGCGCCGCGGCATAGACGAGGGTGCTCTGCCAGCCGAAGTTGCTGATGAAGGCCTGGCCGATGGGGGCGAAGGCGAACTGGCCGAGCGAGGAGGCGGCGGTCGCGACGCCGAACACGAGGCTCCGCTTCTCCTGCGGCACGCTGCGGCCGAAGGCGACCATGACGATGGAAAAGGACGAGGTGGCGATACCGACGCCGACGACGATGCCGGCGGTGAGGTTGAGCAGCGTGCCGGTGGGCGACACCACCATCAGGGCGAGGCCTGCTGCGTAGACGAGGAGGCCGCCGACGATCACCTTGCCCGTGCCGTAGCGGTCGGCGAACCCGCCGGCGAAGGGCTGGGCAATGCCCCAGGCGAGGTTCTGGATGGCCATGGCCATGCCCCAGGCCTCGCGGCGACAGCCCCAGGTCGCCGGCCATCGGCAGGGTCAGGAGGCCGAAGCTGGTGCGGATGCCGTTGGTCACCGCTGCAAGGATGCAGCCGGCGACGATCAGCAGGAGGAGTGGCGCGGCAATCGTGCGGGGAGACGCGATCGTGGACATGGGGGACTCGGCGGGTTCAGACCGCGTACCTACACCCCAGACTACGGCGCGAGGAAACGCATTCCGGTGATGGTCTCGATAACCAACGCTGATGCGGCGCAGTAAATTGCCCGCCGGGGCGGGCAATCACGACGGCTCGAGAAGGGGAGGGCGGTCAGGCGGTCTGCTTGACCGGAATACCCTTTTCGGCGAGGTGCGACTGCAACTCGCCCGCCTGGAACATCTCGGTGACGATGTCGGCGCCGCCGACGAACTCGCCCTTGACGTAGAGCTGCGGGATGGTCGGCCAGTTGGTGTAGGCCTTGATGCCCTCGCGCAGCTCCTGGTTTTCCAGGACATTGGCGCTGTCGTAGTCGACGCCGAGATAGTTGAGGATCTGCACGACGCGGCCGGAGAAGCCGCACATCGGAAAGTCCGGCGTGCCCTTCATGAACAGGAAGACGTCGTTGCTCTTCACCTTGTCGTCGATGAACGCGTTGATGTCGCTCATATGGATGCCTTTCATCGTCCGGGAGGAAGCCGGCTCGTTGCTGGATAGATAGTCCCGCGATGCGGCGCTGTCGAGGCGGCTCATCGTCATGTGACGATAGAGGGGGCGGAGGCCTGGCTACAAACGCGGAGTCATTCCCGCGAAAGCGGGAAGCTCTGTTCAAGGCCGATACCGATGTGTGGAAACGGAGATCCCCGCCTTCGCGGGGATGACATCGTGGTGGGGGCGGGTTCTGGCCTAGCGCAGCCGCTCGGCGATCCAGGGGTGGTTGGTGACGTCCTCGAGCTCGTCGTATTGCACGGCTTCCCAGCCGTGCTCGCGGGCGCCCTTGATGACCGGCTCGCTGTCGTCGAAGAACAGCGGTGGTTCCGCCTGCGGTCCGATGCGGTCGCTCACCCATTGATAGTAGGGCTTTGCCGGCTTGGCGTGGCCGACGCGGGCGGAGTGGAAGATGTCGTCGAACAGCTCGCCGAATTTGAGCGTCTGCCACAGCCACTGGGCGCGCATGTGCTCCTGGTTGGTGGCGAGATAGAGCTTCGCACCGGTCGCCTTGAGCTTGCCGACCACGTCGAGCAGCGGCTGATTGACGTGGCTGTCGTGGCTCAGCCAGTAGCCGGCGAAGGCCATGCTCGGGCCGCGATAGCCGAGGCCGGGCAGGGTGCGATCCAGCGCCTCGAGCAGCGACATCTGCCCGACGATCACCTGCTTGATGAAGATGTCGAAGATGAACTCGTTCTTGAACCGCTCCGGATCGACGCCGAGATCGGCGAGCAGGTTCTCGTCCCAGCGCACCTGCTTCTCGGGCCTCGCGTGATAGCCGTGGACGAGGACGCCATCGACGTCGAAGAGAACAGTTCTCAATCCGGCGCCCTTGTCTGCAAGGCGAGGGAGTGCAGCACCGTCCCCATGTCGGCGCCGAAGGCGGCGTTGACCATCTGGTGTTGCTGGACGCGGGTCTTGCCGCGGAATTGCTCGGAGATGACGGTGGCGGCGTAGTGGTCGCCGTCGCCGGCGAGGTCGCGGATCTCCACCTTGGCGTCGGGAAGCGCCTTCAGGATGCGTTTTTCGATTTCGTTGGCTGCCATGGCCATGGCGCGTCTCCCCGGTAATTGAGCCCGGGTGAGATATGGCATGCGGGAGGAGGGGGTTCAACGGAGGGACGCCCGCCGGGGGCGGGCGCCCACAGGATCAGGCCGCGGCTTCGCGCTTGGGGAGCTTCCAGCCGGGGCGGACGAAGTGGCAGGTGTAGCCGTTGGGGATGCGCTGCAGGTAGTCCTGGTGCTCGGGCTCGGCCTCCCAGAACGGGCCGACCGGGGAAAGCTCGGTGGTGGCCTTGCCGGGCCAGAGGCCCGAGGCATCGACGTCCTTGATGGTGTCCTCGGCGACGCGCTTCTGCTCGTCGGAGGTGTAGAAGATGGCCGAGCGGTAGCTCGTGCCGACGTCGTTGCCCTGGCGGTTCTTCGTCGACGGATCGTGGATCTGGAAGAAGAACTCGAGGATGTCGCGATAGCTGATGCGGGAGGGATCGAAGATGATCTCCACCGCCTCGGCATGGGTGCCGTGGTTGCGGTAGGTCGCGTTCGGCACGTCGCCGCCGGAATAGCCGACGCGGGTGGAGATGATCCCGTCCTTGTGCCGCAGCAGCTCCTCTACGCCCCAGAAGCACCCGCCAGCCAGAACCGCCCGCTCCGTGTTGGTCGTCATGATCGCTCTCCGTGATTGGGATTGCCTAATATAGTGCTCGCGGTCGGGTTTGTTACACCGTTTCACGAACTCGGCATTTTGGCGCGTGCGCCATCCACGGTGTCATCCCCGCGAATGCGGGGATCTCCGTTTGCGGTGCGTGTGGAAAACAGAGATTCCCGCTTTCGCGGGAATGACCCCGTGGTCGAGGGCTACCATGCCGACTGGTCGCCCTCAGTATCAGACCTCGGTGATCTCGCCCGCCATGTACTCCGGGAACCAGCCTTCGTGCGCGGCCTTGAGTTCGTCCACCGGGATCGGCCGGGCTTCGCCGAGGGTCAGGCTGGTCGCCGCCGGTGGTGCCGATCCACGGGGCGAAGACGCCGGCGGTGGGGTAGATCTCGGCGTAGAAGCGGTCGAGGTGCGCGCGGGTCATGGTGACGAGGTAGCGGCCCTGGTCCTCGCCGAAGAACAGCGGGATCGGGTCGCCGCCGTCGAGCTGGTTGATCGTGGCGCCGATGCCGGAGGCGAGGGCCATTTCGGCGAGGCCGACGGCGAGGCCGCCGTCCGAGAGGTCGTGCACGGCGGTGGCGATGCCGCTGCGGATGAGGCTGCGGACGAGGTCGCCGACCTGCTTCTCGTGCTCGAGGTCGACCGGCGGCGGCGTGCCGTCGCGGCGGCCGAAGAGGTCGCGCAGGTAGATCGACTGGCCGAGGTGCGTGCCCCACCAGTCGGGCGCGCCGAACAGCAGGATCGCCTCGCCCTCGGCGGCGAAGCCGATGCGGGCCATGCGGGCCCAGTCGGGGATCAGGCCGACGCCGCCGATGGTCGGGGTCGGCAGGATGCCGCGGCCGTTGGTCTCGTTGTAGAGCGAGACGTTGCCCGAGACGATCGGGAAGCCGAGCGCCCGGCAGGCGTCGCCGATGCCTTTGATGGCATGGACGAACTGGCCCATGATCTCGGGGCGCTCGGGATTGCCGAAATTGAGGTTGTCGGTCGCCGCCAGCGGGTCGGCACCGGTAGCCGTGAGGTTACGCCAGGCCTCGGCGACGGCCTGCTTGCCGCCCTCGTAGGCGTCGGCCTCGCAGTAGCGCGGGGTGACGTCGGAGGTGAAGGCGAGGGCCTTGGTCGGATGGCCCTCGACGCGGATGACGCCGGCGTCGCCGCCCGGGCGCTGCAGCGAGTTGCCCTGGATCAGCGTGTCGTACTGCTCGTAGACCCAGCGGCGGGAACTGAGCGCAGGGGTGCCGAGCAGGCGCAGCAGGGCGTCGGCGATGTCCATCTGCGGGATGTCGTCGGCGGCGAGCGGCTCGGGCGGCACTGGCGGGGTCCAGGGGCGGTCGTATTCCGGGGCTTCGTCGCCGAGCTGCTTGATCGGCAGGTTGGCGACTTCCTCGCCCTTCCAGATGACGCGGAAGCGCAGGTCGTCGGTGGTGTAGCCGACGGTGGCGAAGTCGAGCTCCCACTTCTCGAACACGGCGCGGGCCTCGGCCTCCTTCTCGGGATGCAGCACCATGAGCATGCGCTCCTGGCTTTCCGAGAGCATCATCTCGTAGGGAGTCATCGCCTCTTCGCGCACCGGCACGTGGTCGAGGTTGAGCTCGATACCGAGATCGCCCTTGGCGCCCATCTCGACGGCCGAGCAGGTGAGGCCGGCGGCGCCCATGTCCTGGATGGCGATCACGGCGCCGGTCGCCATCAGCTCGAGGCAGGCCTCGAGCAGGCGCTTCTCGGTGAAGGGGTCGCCGACCTGGACGGTCGGGCGCTTCTCCTCGATGTCGTCGCCGAACTCGGCCGAGGCCATGGTGGCGCCGCCGACGCCGTCGCGCCCGGTCTTGGCGCCGAGATAGACCACCGGCAGGCCGACGCCCTCGGCCTTGGAGTAGAAGATCTTGTCGGTGTCGGCGAGGCCGGCGGCGAAGGCGTTGACGAGGATGTTGCCGTTGTAGCGCTCGTCGAACTCGACCTCGCCGCCGACGGTCGGCACGCCGAAGGAATTGCCGTAGCCGCCGACGCCGGCGACGACGCCGGCCACCAGATGCCGGGTCTTCTCGTGCTCGGGGGCGCCGAAGCGCAGCGCGTTCATCGCGGCGACGGGGCGGGCGCCCATGGTGAAGACGTCGCGCAGGATGCCGCCGACGCCGGTCGCGGCGCCCTGGTAGGGCTCGATGTAGCTGGGGTGGTTGTGGCTCTCCATCTTGAAGACCACGGCCTGGCCGTCGCCGATATCGACGACGCCGGCGTTCTCGCCCGGGCCCTGGATGACGCGCTCGCCGGTGGTCGGCAGGGTGCGGAGCCACTTCTTGGAGCTCTTGTACGAGCAGTGCTCGTTCCACATCGCCGAGAAGATGCCGAGCTCGGTGTAGGTCGGCGCGCGGCCGATCAGTTGCAGGATCTTCTGGTACTCGTCGAGTTTCAGGCCATGGTCGGCGACGAGCTGGGGGGTGATGGCGATGTGGTTGTTGTACGTCATCTCAGAATCCGGGGACCGCTGGTGCCCGCTATAGCGGATGCGGCCGCCGAGCGCCAACCAGGGGCTCAGATTTCCCCGTCGCCGGCCAGCATGGCGAGACTGGAATTGTAGTATTGCGGATCACCGGTGACCTCGTCGCCCAGCCAGTCGGGGAGGTCGAGTTCGTCCGTGGTGCTGCGGAGCTCGACCTCGGCGATGGCGAGCCCCTCGTGCCGGCCCTCGAATTCGTCCACCACCCAGTCGCCGCCGGCGAGATCGAGGGTGTGCCGCGTCTTGTCCAGCCGGGCGCTGCAAAGGGCGAGCAGTTGCCGTGCGTCGGAAACCGGGATCTCGTACTCGAACTCGGCGCGGGCCAGTGCCGAACCGCCGCTCTTGACGGTGAGATAGCCCTTGTCGTCGCCGATCGTGCGCACCCGGACCGTGACACCGCGTCCGACGGTGAGATAGCCCTGGCTCAGGCGCTCGGTGCGGGTGACGTGGCCGTGCCAGCCGTCGCCCGAGACGATGAACTTGCGCTCGATCTCGATCGCCATTTACGCCGCTGCCTTGCTGGGGTGCCAGCTGTCGAGATAGGCGGCGAAGCGTTGCCTGAGGGCGCTGGGCCGCTCGGCGAACACCCGGGCGCCGAGCTCGCGCGCCTCGGCTCTCGAGCTGGCGCTGGCGGCGTTTTGCGGCGTCGTCGACGAAGCCGGGGTCCACGGGGACGCCGAACTGCTTCGGGTTGGCCTCGAGTTCGGTGCGAAGCACCGCGAGGTCGTGGTGGTTGCCGAGCAGGTCGGAGAGCTTTCCGGCGGCCTCGATCTCGGACTCGAGGATGCCGCCGGCTGCGGCCCGCAAGAGGCCGAGCTGGTACCAGTGCGCCTTGGCGAGCTTGCGCCACTCGTGGAAGTCCTCGTCGGTGGCGTCGCCATCGTTGCAGCGCCGCGCGGCGCGGCGGGCCGAGCGGTAGGTGCGGGCCAGCCCGGCTTCGATCGTCTCGCGATCGATGCGGTCGAGGGACCAGGCGTCCATCTGCTGCTCGAGCACGTGCATTTCGTCGCCGAAGCGGTGCAGCATACGCTCCTCCTGCTCGATGTCTTCCGGGCCGGGGGGCTGGGTGGGCACGGGGCGTCCGGCCCAATTCATCAGGTCCGAGAGCGTCTGGCGCACCACGCTGGCATCGCGGGCGGCGGAAAGACCGGCGGCCGCGTCGCGGAGGTGGCGGTTGACGCTGGCTGCCGCATCGAAATCCCGCCGCGCCAGGCGCATCAGGGCGCGCAGCTTCTTGCCGCGGCGGCGGGCGTCGTGGATACGCTCGGCGGCCGGGAGATCGTCGGCCTCGGTGCTGGCGATGGCCTTCTTGACCTGCTCGCTCGCGATACGGCGGAAGCCCGTCGGCCATCGAGGCGTCGTCGGGGGACCACCGGAAACCCATGTCTGTTCACCGCAATCGTGCCGGACCCGAACATGGTAGGGCCACGGCGGTGTCACAAGCAAGGAGGGCCGCTCAGACCGAGGCGGCAGCCCGGCGGGCGAGCCAGCGGTCCGCGAGGACGAGGAACACGCAGAAGAGGCTTACGGCGAGGAGCAGCATGCCGACGCCAATCGCGACCGTTCCGTATCCGAACTTGCCGGCATCGAGGATGTCGTAGGGGTATTCGCCGACGACCGCGCCCCGCAGCAGGACCCAGGCGACATAGGCGATGCCGGGCAGCAGCATCGCCGGGATGTGGCTCCAGCGCAGCGCCCCGTGCGGCGCGAAACCGGTCCACCAGACGAGGTAGATGATCGGCGCGACATAGTGGAGGAGGTAGGTCGCGACGGCCAGCGCGCCCTGCATGTGGAGCGTGGGCGCGAGCATGAAGTGGTAGAAGAGCATCACCAGGGTGATGAAGGCGGCCGCCGAGGCCTGGATCACCGGGAGGCGGAACCAGGTCAGCCGGCGCCAGTGGCTCAGCATGGCGGCATAGACCAGCAGGAGCCAGAGATTGGTGAGGTGGGTGAAGAAGGTCCAGAAGTAGACCGTGGCGTCGGGGAGCGAGCGCGCCACCGGGTTGCCGGCGCTGACCGCCATGACCGAGGGAAAGATCATCCAGGCGTCGATCGCGAGGCCGATGAGGCCCGCCGCGAGGCCGATGCAGGCGACCGCGGCCTTCACGGCTCAGGCGGCCTGCTGGAACAGGCCGTCGAACAGGCCGCGGCCGTCGGAACCGCCATGGGCGCTTTCGATCAGGTTCTCCGGATGCGGCATGAGGCCGAGGACGTTCTTGCCGCTGTTGAACACGCCGGCGATGTCGTTGATCGAGCCGTTGGGGTTGGTGCCCTCCGCGTAGCGGAAGGCGACCTGGCCGTTGCCTTCGACGGCGGCCAGCGTTTCGGCATCGGCGAAGTAGTTGCCGTCGTGATGGGCGACCGGGCAGCGGATCACCTGGCCGGCGGTGTAGCCGCGGGTGAAGGCGGTGTCGGCGTTCTCCACCGAGAGCTTCACCTCGCGGCAGACGAAGCGCAGCGACGCGTTGCGCATCAGGACGCCCGGCAGCAGCTGGGCTTCGGTGAGGATCTGGAAGCCGTTGCAGACGCCGAGCACCTTGACGCCCTTGTCGGCGCGCTCGCGGATGGTCTGCATGACCGGCGAGCGGGCGGCGATGGCGCCGGCGCGGAGGTAGTCGCCATAGGAGAAGCCGCCCGGGATGACGATCAGGTCGACATCGGGGATGTCGGCGTCCTTGTGCCAGACGATGGCCGGGGCCTTGCCGCCGAGCTTGGTGAGGGCAGCGATCATGTCGCGGTCGCGGTTGAGACCGGGGAACACGATGACGGCGGCTTTCATGGGCAGCTCCTCAGGGGGACTGCCGTTCTTTGGTGAGTCTTTGCGCCAAATGCAAGGGGGCGGCGGGTTCACCGCCCCGTGTGCAGATCACTCGGCCGGCTGCGCCACGGGCTTCACGTAGCTGCGGCTGCCGGGCGTTCCCGGCAGGTGGGCCCAGCTCGGGCGCTCGAACAGGAACCTGCCCCAGCCGGTCTTCCGGATCAGCCAGTAGAGCACCAGCGGCGCGACCAGGGCGACCGTCATCACCGCCACGCTGACGACGCTGACGCTGTCGCTGAGGCCGGTCTTCAGGATGATGGTGCGGCTGGCGGCCATCGGGATGGAGAAGCTGAGGTAGATCACGATCGAGTGCTCGCCGACCCAGCGCAGCCAACCCATGTGCGGCAGCTTCATCAGCAGCGCGGCGGTGACGCAGACCGCGAGGGAGCCCGCGAAAGCCAGCAGCAGGTGCAGGCCCGGGAGCGCGGCGTAGCCCATCTCGATGGCCTTGGGCATGCAGCTGCGCGCCGCCGCGAAGACGAAGAAGGTCTCGAGGATGGCGTAGGCCAGGAGGCAGAAGACGGCGTAGACGGCATTCTTCTGCGCGAACTCGACGACCCGGAACACCCAGGGGGCGAAGGCGTAGCCGGCGAAGAAGTAGACGAAGTACTCGGCGAAATGGTCGACGGTGTAGATGCCGGTGTGGACGGGAAGGATCTGCAGGGCGGCAGCGACGGCGAACGCCGCCCAGTGCGGGACCTTCAGCGTGTGGAGGAGCTTGGCGGCCAGCGAGTAGAGCGCCAGCATGTAGATGAACCAGAGGACGCCGTAGGGCTCGACGATCGCCAGCAGGATCTGCCCGGCGGCGCCGCCGGCGTCGCCGGTGCCGAGGCCGACCTTGACGAGGATCTGCAGCACGGCCCAGAGCGCATAGAAATAGAGGTAGTGGACGATCCGGCGATCGGAGTAGTGCAGCCAGGGCCGCGCGATCACCGGGCCGAGGAACAGGCCGGAGATCAGGAAGAACTCCGGCATCCGGAACGGCGTCGCCCAGCCGATGACGTAGTGGAGGATGCCGGTGCCGTTCAGGTCCTCGCCCACGCCGTAGGCCGAGTGCATCATCACGACGAGCATGATCGACAGCCCCTTGGCTGCATCGACCCAATCAAGACGGCTAGAGCGTTGGTTCATCGGCGAGTTCCCCCATTCACCGACTTCTACCTTGCTAGTTTCTCTTGCGCCCTTGTTTGATCAAAAGAGGCTTAACAGCGGCAGCGAGGGGCCGGGCAACATCACCGATGGGCTTGGCCGGGGACAGGCTGAGTTCTACCCGCGCTGCTTGCTGGCGCGGCGTAGTCGCCGAGCCAATCATGACGGCCTAGAACGGCAGGCCGATGTGCGTGGCGAAGACGACGCCGACCGACATGAAGAACAGGGCGGAAATCGAGAAGGTCTTGATCATTTCAATAGTCGCAGTCTGCGCGTCGGGCGCCGTTGGGGTGGACGGGAGTTAGGCTGGTTCGCGGGCGGGCGATAGAGCACGTTCGCGCATGGCTCCAATGCACTCCGATGGCTGAACGGAGTCTGAACCGGGGTGGTTAATCCACGGGGGCGTGGCGACAGGGGCACATTGGCAACCAGGCCATCATCGTCGGGCGAACGGCTATGTCGCCGGGGACGGGTCCCCTGCGTGGAAAAGCCGGCTGGAACGATGTGGGTGACTAGCGCCGTCGCCTAGACGGGAACGGAGGCGTAGGCGACGAAAAGCAGTCCGAGCGCGAGGAAGAAGGCGAACGACAGCGACAGGGTCTTGAGCATCGGATCAGGTCTTTGCGGGTGCTGGGCGCGTTACGCGGCGCAGGCCAAACACCATAGGCGGTGAGTCTTAAGGGGCGATTTCGATCGTGTAGTTTTCGATGACGGTGTTCGCCAAAAGCTTTTCGCACATTAGGCGAACATTAGCCTCAGCCTGTGGCAAATCGGTTCCACCAAGCTCGATGTCGAACACCTTGCCCTGCCGCACGGCGCCGACATCGGCGAAGCCGAGGCTCTTGAGCGACCCCTGGATGGCCTGACCCTGAGGATCGAGCACACCGGCTTTGAGCGTGACAGTGACGCGGGCTTTCATCGATTTTCCGGAATTTGGGGGCGGAGCGGTCGCTCCGCCCAAGGCTCATTGCACGAGTCGCGGACCGGTGGTCAACGCGTTGTCGGTCTCGACGAGGATGCCGAGGCGCTGGGCCACTTCGCGATAGGCATCGACGAGGCCGCCGAGGTTCTCGCGGAAGCGGTCCTTGTCGAGCTTGTTGCGGGTCTTGATGTCCCACAGGCGGCAGTTGTCGGGGGAGATCTCGTCCGCCAGCACGATGCGCATCAGGTCGCCGTCGTAGAGCCGGCCGCACTCGATCTTGAAGTCGACGAGCTGGATGCCGACGCCCATGAAGAGGCCGGTGAGGAAGTCGTTCACCCGGATGGCGAGCGCCATGATGTCGTCGAGTTCCTGCGGCGTGGCCCAGCCGAAGGCGGTGATGTGCTCCTCGGAGACCATCGGGTCACCGAGGGCATCGTCCTTGTAGTAGAACTCGATGATCGAGCGGGGCAGCTGGGTGCCGGGCTCGAGGCCGAGGCGCTTGGAGAGCGAGCCGGCGGCGACGTTGCGCACCACGATCTCGAGCGGGATGATCTCCACTTCCTTGATCAGCTGCTCGCGCATGTTGAGCCGGCGGATGAAGTGGGTGGGGATGCCCAGGCCGTTGAGCTTGGAGAAGACGAACTCGGAGATGCGGTTGTTGAGGACGCCCTTGCCGTCGATGACCTCGTGCCGGGCGCCGTTGCCGGCGGTGGCATCGTCCTTGAAGTACTGGATCAACGTGCCGGGCTCGGGCCCCTCGTAGAGAGTCTTGGCCTTGCCGTCATAGATCTTCCGGCGACGGTTCATATGAGCTGTGCCTCACCGATTTGTGGGGATTTTGGCGCGTTCATGCGCCACAACGGCGGCAGAAAGCAAGTTCTTTCGCCTTTCGCCCCGGTTTCGGCCGAGATCTCGGGGCGCAAACAGCCCCTTCGTGAGAGTCCGGGGGATTTGCGCTTATCGTCGCGGGGGGTGGCAGGCGGGTCGAATCGGCGCCGGGCGAGCCTTGGAACCTCGTACTCGTGCGGCTGTTGATTTGGCCGTTGCGCCATCTTATGTGCAAAGCGCGACGAGGGTGCCCGGCTACGGGCAGAGATGCGGAGAGCTCCAGATGTCATTCGACGACCGCGAAAAGGGCCAGGAAGCCAAGTTCGCCCATGATTCCGAACTGCGCTTCAAGGCCGAGGCGCGCCGCAACAGGCTGCTGGGGCTCTGGGCCGCCGAGCACATGGGGCTCTCGGACGAGCACGCCAAGGAATATGCGGCCGAAGTGGTA
Source organism: uncultured Alphaproteobacteria bacterium (assembly GCA_963708965.1). Classification (GTDB taxonomy): domain Bacteria; phylum Pseudomonadota; class Alphaproteobacteria; order Rhizobiales; family Devosiaceae; genus Devosia_A. Next base: position 132,725 of record CAVPUP010000011.1, read on the forward strand.
GCGGCGGACTTCCAGGAAGCCGGCGACGAGGACGTGTTCCGCAAGATTTCGGCCGATCTCAAGGCCAAGGGCGCCTCGGTGTCCGACGACATGATTCGCCAGAAGATGGCCGAACTGATCGGCGTGGCGCGCGAGCAGTTCGTCTGCTCGAGACTGAGGCTTGCCTGCGCAGCAGGTCTAGCGCCTCAGATCCGCTGCATCAACCGGGTGAACATCAACAGCCCCTCCGGCCAGGGACCGTGGCCGGAGGCGAGATTGATGTGCCCGGCATTGCCCGCGAAATGCAGTTCCGACCCCCACGCGGCCGCGAGATCGGCGGCGCGGTGGGCCGACAGATACTCGTCGTTGGTCGAGGCGACGAGCAGCGAGGGGAAGGGCAGGGGATCGCGCGGCACGTTGCCGAAGCTGCGCGTCGCCGGCGGGAGCGCACCGCTCTCGTGATCGGTCGGCGCGACGAGGAAGGCGCCGCGGACCTTGCCCTCGGGGAACCGGGGCGCGGCGTGCACCAGGGCGGAGACCGCCAGCGAGTGCGCTACCAGGACGACCGGCCGGTCGGCTGCCTCGACCGCTTCGACGATCGCGGCCGTCCAGTCGCGAACGTCGGGATCGTCCCATTCGTCCTGCTCGACCACGCGGCCGGTGGAGAAGCGCTCGGCCCAGCGGCGCTGCCAGTGACCGGGGCCCGCATTGCCGAGCCCCGGCAGGATCAGGATTTCGGCCTCGGCTATCCGCATCTAGCTCAAGCCTCAGGCCCGAACACCCGCTCGAACAGGGTATCGACGTGCTTGAGGTGGTAGAAATCGTCGAACATCGCGTCGATCTCGGCGGGCGGGAGCTTGCCCGAGACCTCGGGGTCGGCCTTGAGGAGCCGGGCGAAGAGCCCGGCGCGGTCGCCGCGGTGCTCCCAGACCTGCATGGCGTTGCGCTGCACGGCGGCGTAGGCGTCCTCGCGGCTCATGCCGGCCTGGGTGAGGGCCAGCAGGACGCGCTGGGAATTGTGCAGGCCGCCCAGCAGGTCGAGGTTGCGCCTTCATGTGCTCGGGGTAGACCAGCAGGTTCTCGATCAGGCCGGCGAGCCGGTGGATGGCGAAATCCAGGGTGATGGTGGCGTCGGGGCCGATCATGCGCTCGACCGAGGAATGCGAGATGTCGCGCTCGTGCCAGAGGGCGACGTTCTCGAGCGCCGGGGTCACCATGCCGCGGACCAGCCGCGCGAGGCCGGTGAGGTTCTCGCTCAGCACCGGGTTGCGCTTGTGCGGCATCGCCGACGAGCCCTTCTGGCCGGGGGAGAAGAACTCCTCGGCCTCGAGCACTTCGGTGCGCTGCAGGTGGCGGATCTCGGTCGCCAGCCGCTCGATCGAGGAGGCGATGACGCCGAGCGTCGCGAAGAACATGGCGTGGCGGTCGCGCGGGATCACCTGGGTCGAGACGGGCTCGGGCTTGAGGCCGAGCTTCTGGGCGACATAGGCCTCGACGCGCGGATCGATGTTGGCGAAGCTGCCGACGGCGCCGGAGATGGCGCAGGTGGCGATCTCGGCCCTGGCGTTCTGCAGCCGCTCCTGGGCCCGGCGGAACTCGGCATAGGCCTGCGCCAGCTTGACGCCGAAGGTCGTCGGCTCGGCGTGGATGCCGTGGCTGCGGCCGATGGTGATGTCGTACTTGTGCTCGAGGGCACGCCGATGCAGGGCGCGCAGCAGACGGTCGAGGCCGGCCGCGAGGATGTCCGAGGCGCGCGTGAGCTGCACCGCGAGGCAGGTGTCGAGCACGTCCGACGAGGTCATGCCCTGGTGCAGGAACCGGGCCTCCGGGCCGACGATCTCGGCGACATGGGTCAGGAAGGCGATGACGTCGTGCTTGGTGGTGCGCTCGATCTCGTCGATGCGCTCGACGTCGAAGGTGGCTTCGCCGCCCTTGGCCCAGATCGACTTCGGCCGCCTCCTTGCGGGACGACGCCCAGGTCGGCGAGGGCGGTGGTGGCGTGGGCCTCGATCTCGAACCAGATGCGGAAGCGGGTCTCGGGGGACCAGACGGCGACCATTTCGGGGCGGGAGTAGCGGGGTATCATGGGCTTGACGTTCTTTCTTCGCGTAACGGATGCGTTACGCGGTAACGGTCGTGGCGGCGTTGCGCAGGGCGGCGATGCGGCCGGCGTAGGTAGCTGGATCGTTCCCGGAAAAGACCGAGGTGCCGGCGACCAGGAGGTTGGCGCCGGCATCGGCGAGCTCGCGGGCGTTGTCGACGCTCACGCCTCCGTCCACCTCCAGAAGAATAGGGCGATGACCGATCAGGGAACGGGCCTGGCGCAGCTTGGTGAGGCTCTCGGCTATGAACTTCTGTCCGCCGAATCCCGGATTGACGCTCATGACGAGGACGAGGTCGATGTCGTCGATGACGTGCTCGAGGGCCGACACCGGAGTCGCGGGGTTGAGGGCGACGCCGGCCTGCTTGCCCTCGGCGCGGATCGCCTGCAGCGAGCGGTGGAGGTGGGGGCCGGCCTCGGCGTGGACGGTGATCAGGTCGGCGCCGGCTTTGGCGAAGGCGGGGATGTAGGGGTCGACCGGCGCGATCATCAGGTGCACGTCGAGGGGCTTCTGGGTCAGCGGCCGGATGGCCGAGACGATCAGCGGGCCGATGCTGATGTTGGGGACGAAGTGGCCATCCATGACATCGACGTGGATGTAGTCGGCGCCGCCGGCGTCGATGGCCCTGATCTCTTCGCCGAGCCGCGCGAAATCGGCTGAAAGGATCGACGGAGCGATCCGGACGGGCGTTCGCGCCATGCGACGTCTCCAAGGCAAGGGGATACGGCCCCGGTTAGCACGGGCCTTGGCGCATAACAAGGAAACGATCGGAGGAGTTGCCGCGTCAGTAGACGGTGGTCAGGATCTCGATCTCCCGGGCAGGACCGGGCTGGACCTGGAACTCGCGGTTGTAGACCTGGTCGCCGCGCTTGGCGAAGACCAGGTAGTCGCCCTCGGCGAGGACGGTCGAGGGGAAGGCGCCGATGTTGGAGAAGACCGTCTGTCCGTCGGTGGTCTTCACCGTCCAGTCGATGTCGGCAATCGCTTCGCCGCCCGCCTCGGAGACCAGCTTGAACGAGACCTGGGCGGCGCGGTGGTAGAGCGTCGCCTCGGTGAGTTGGCCGGGCTCGACCCTCAGGTCGGCGCGGACCACGGCGTTCACGTCGCCGAAATAGGACACGACATGGTAGGTGCCGGCGTTGAGGGTGACGACGTCGCTGGGCGAGAGGTTCTGCGCCACCAGCGTACGCTCGGTGTCGCTGCCGGCGGTGTAGATATCGAAGTGGAGCAGATTGATGGGGATGGCGATATCGCCGGTGACCGCCGCGTTGAGCCGCATGCCGCCGGCATCGAGCACGATCGACTTGGTGCTGCCGCCCTTGGCCACGGTCAGCGTGTCGGTGGCCTGGGCGCGGCCATAGGCGACGTGGACGACGTAGTTGCCGGGAGCCAGTTCGAAATGCGCGGTCGCATCCTCGGACTTGTCGGCGAGGGCGAGGTCGCCGTTCGCGTCGGTGCGGGTCTCGAAGACGCGCCAGACCAGCCCGTCGGGAATGTTGGAGCCATCCTCGGTGATCTTGGCGACGAGGGTCACGGGCTGGGGCTCGGAGGCGACGGCCTCGGCAGCCTGGCGGCGGCGGATGCCGGTCCGCTCCGGATTTGGGGCGGCCGGCGGGGTCGCGTGCGGGCGTCGGCGGTGCGACCATGGCCGATTCCGGGGGAGGGCCATCCGGGACGGCCGGCTCCGGCATGCGGTCGGCGCGGCGCGGCAGGGGCACAGGCGCATCCTCGGCGATCGCCACCGTGGGCACGAGCATCGCCGCGATGCCCAGAATGCCGATCCAGTGCCTTAGCTTCACCCCTAAACCCCGTTTCCGGGCGCTTTCCTGCCCTGCGTCAGCGCGGCAACGTGCCTACGCTTGGATTGGGGAAAAGCTGTGTCATAAGCATCTGGCCCCTGCAAGGATCGGAATATGACCATCAACGCCCCATTGCGCGACTACCTCAAGACCCGGCGCTCGGTCGGCATCGGCTTTCTCAAGGATCCCGGGCCGAGCCCGGAGGAGCTGCAGGAGATCCTGACCATGGGGGTGCGCGTGCCCGACCATGGCAAGTTCGTGCCGTGGCGGCTGGTGCTGATCGAGGGTGACGCGCGGATCCGCGCCGGCGAGAAGCTGGCCGAGATCGCGAAGCGCAACCGGCCCGAGCTGGACGAGGCCGGACTCGAGATCGAACGGCGGCAGTTCCTGCCGGCGCCGCTGACGATCGGGGTGATCCACTCGCCCAAGCCGCACCCCAAGGCGCCGGAGATGGAGCAACTGCTGTCGGCTGGCGCAGTGTGCTTCAACCTCTGCAACGCCGCCTTCGCCATGGGCTATGCCGCGAGCTGGGTGACGCGCTGGTTCACCTTCGATCCGGCGGCGCAGCAGATGCTGGGGGCGCGGGGCGGCGAGAAGTTCGTCGGGTTCGTGCACATCGGGACGCCGACGACGGTGCCGGAGGACCGGGACCGGCCGGTGGTGGCGGATATCGTCAGCCGGTGGGAGGGGTAGGGCCTCTGCCTTGATGGAGGGCGGAAGGGCGCGGGGGCTGCGGGCAGGGGCGCTGTTGAGAGGGTGAACCCCTCACCCTAGCTCCGCTACGTCGCTGGCGCTCCTAGCTGCGCTACCCTCTCCCCTCAGGGGAGAGGGGGTGGTGGGACGATCTTGCTCGTTTCTCGGTGTCATTCCCGCGAAAGCGAAAACCTCTGTTTCGCTGCAGCACCCCAAACTGAGATCCCCGCTTTCGCGGGGATGACGAGGGAAGGGCGGCACTGGGTAGTTTCATCCGAGCCGACGACCCATTGCTCTCAGTCTTGCCACGGTGTCATTCCCGCGAAAGCGGGAACCTCTGTTTCGCTTCGACACCGCAAACGGAGATCCCCGCTTTCGCGGGGATGACCCGGTGAAGGAAGGGCGGCATGGGTGGACGGCGGATGCTAACCTTTCGTTAACCGCTTGGCGGCGATGGTTAACAAAGCCTTAGCCGGAGTCGCGTGAGTCGATGGGCGTCTTGCCTGTAGCGGTGCCTCACCACCTTGCCTATGCCATCGACACGGCGGGCGAGAAGAGCGATGTCGACTTCGACTACCTGCTGCAGACGGCGATCCGCGAGAGCAGCCTCAACCCGAAGGCCAAGGCCGGCACCTCGAGCGCCACGGGGCTGTTCCAGTTCATCGATTCGACCTGGCTCAGGGTGATGAAGCAGGAGGGGCCGCGGCTCGGCTACCAGGCCTATGCCGACGCCATCCAGATCGACCGCGACGGCGACTACTACATCGCCGACAAGGCGATCCGGAAGAAAGTTCTCGCGTTGCGCGAGGACCCGCAGGCGGCCGCGGACCTGGCGGCGGCCTATACACGGGGCAATGGCGACTACCTGATGCAGAAGTTCGGGCGGATGCCGAGCCCTGGGGAGCTCTATATCGCGCACTTCCTCGGGGCGCAGGGGGCCGAGAAGTTCTTCAATGCCGGCCTCGCCAACCCCGAGCAGAGCGCGGCCAAGCTGTTCCCGGCGCAGGCGCGGGCCAATCGCTCGATCTTCTACGACGACGGAGGAGCGCGGACGATACGCGAGGTCTATCGCGTGCTGGTGGCCAAACACGATGGCGCCGGCGCCGCGGCAGACCCCAGGTTCGCGGCCCAGCAGATGTCGGCGTCACCAGAAGGCAAGTGGCCGGATGCGGCGCCGCTGCCCTCGCGCTTCTCGCCCGACGACATGTCCTTCACCGCGCTGTTCTCGAGCGACGGGGAGGTGCAGGGCAGGACCCTGATGAGCCCGGTGGACGAGGCCCGGTCCGGGGCGCTGTTCACGCAGCTCTACGGGCAGGGGCAGGCGGCGCCAGTGGTAAAGGATCCCTGACCAAACAGGGTGAACAGTTCCTTAAGCGTTGCGGCGCTAGCGTCGCCGGACGATTCCGCGGAGCTCAGGATGGTCGCCTACCAGGACTTCGTTGCCCTCAGCCAATCCCGCGACAGCGAGGAGCGGGGCAGGGCTGCGCATCTGGCGGCGATGGCCTATCTCAACCATCACGGCCCGGCCGACGAGCATGCCGCGCTCTACGCCGCGCTGATCGGCTTCCTCGACGATCCCTCGGTGCGGGTGCGTGGCGCGCTGGCCTATGGGCTGCTGCACGCGATGGAGGCGCCGCGGCCGATCCTCCTGGCGCTGCTGCAGGACAGCCCGATCATCGCGCGGGCCGTCGCGCAATATTCGCCGTCGCTGGTGGATGCAGACCTGATGGCGGTGATTCCGGGCGCCGATGCGGACATGCTGCAGGCGCTCTCGATGCGCGAGCGGATCAGCGGCCGCGTGGCGGCAGCGCTGATTCCGAGCGGGGGACCGGGCGCTGCTGCTGAGGCTGCTCGGTCGGGCGGATGTTTCGATCGGCGCGGCGTTGCTGGCCGAGCTGGCGGGTGGCCAGGGGCTGGGCGATGCCGAAGTGCGGGGGGCGCTGCTGGCTCGCCATGACCTGCCGGCCGACGTGCGGCTGGTGCTGGTGCGGGCCGTCGCGGCGGCGCTGGGCAGCACAAGGATCGTCAGCGGCGCGGTGGCGCCGCAAGCGCCTCGAACGGCTGCTGCGCGACGCGACCGACACGGCACTCACCGCCATCGGCGAGGTCGAGGCGGCCGAGGGGCGGGCGCCCTATGCGGCGGAGATGGTCGAAACGGAGCGGGTTTCGACCCGGATCATGCTGCATGCCATCGTCCAGGGGCATGTGCTGTTCTTCGCCGACTGCGTGGCGGAGCTCAGCGAGACGCCGCGGGAAAAGGTGTTCACGCTGCTCGAGACGGGGAGCCGGCCGGCGCTCAACGCGCTGTTCGCGCGCTGCGGGCTGGCGGAGGCGGTGCGCAACATGCTGGCGCGGCTGGTGTTCCACGCGCGGGCCGCGGACCTGGCGGATGACCTCGCGGCGCGGCATTTCGTGGTGACGGCGCTGACCGAGGAACTGATCGCCGACCACGAGGGGGTGATCCCGCCCGAGCTCGAGGAGGCGTTCGTCTACCTGAGCGAGCAGAACGTCATCCTGGCGCGGCGGGCGGCGCGAGGGGTGATGCAGGCGTTTGCGGGCGGTGGGGGAAGGATGCCGCTGCCGGAGGGGCAGAGGGCGTTGCCGGCGGCTTAGTTCAGCGCCTTGGGCTACCCCCACCCCTGTCCCCTCCCCGCAAGGGGGAGGGAGACCGCTACATGGTCATGGTGCACGTTAAGATAGGTCCCCGGGTCAAGCCCGGGGATGACGGAGTTTGTTGATCTGACGGGTTGCACACCCACTTCCATCCCCGGGCTTGACGCGGGGACCAAATCTCAGGGCTCAGTACCGGAACTGTTCGGTCAGCACCCGCTCTTCGAGGCCCGTGCCGGGGTCGAAGAGGAGGGTGACGCGGTGGGTGCGGTCTTCGCGGACGGTGACTTCGAGCACTTGCTGGAACTCGACGTTGTCGGCCACGGCGCTGACCGGGCGCTTCTCGGCCTCGCGGGTGCGGAAGGTGACGATGGCGCGGTTGTTGAGGATGGCGCCGCGCCAGCGGCGCGGGCGGAAGGGGGAGATGGGAGTGAGGGCGAGGAGGCGGGAATCGATCGGCAGGATCGGGCCGTGCGCCGAGAGGTTGTAGGCGGTGGAGCCGGCCGGGGTGGCGACGAGGACGCCGTCGCAGATCAGTTCGTCGAGCCGCGGTATGGCCGTCGACGATGATCTCGACCTTCACCGCCTGGTAGGTCATGCGGAAGAGCGAGACCTCGTTGAGGGCGAGGGCGCGGTGTTCGATGCCGTCGGCCTGCTTCACCAGCATCTCGAGCGGATAGATGTGGGTGGGCTTGGCGGCGGCGAGGCGCTCGACCAGCGAATCGGCCGAGAACTCGTTCATCATGAAGCCGACGGAGCCGAAATTCATGCCGTAGACCGGGACGTTGCGGTCCATGGTGCGGTGCAGCGTCTGCAGCATCAGGCCGTCGCCGCCCAGCGCGACCACCACCTGCGGCCTCGTCGAAGCCCGGTGTCGCCATAGCGCTCGCGCAGCATGGCTGCCGCGGCGTTCGGCCTCAGGCGTGCCGCTCGATACGAAGCTGATCCGATCCACGGCGAAACCCTCATGCCCGTCAAACGCGGGCCCTGCCTATCATGGGCGGATCGGGGCGGGAAGAACGGGTTGATCGGCCGGGCAGGGTCAACTACATGAGCCCGAACGGATTTGAGGATAGACATGCGCGCCGAGATCGAAAAGGTTGTCGCCGAAATCGAGCAGGTCATAAGCCTGCTGAGGAGGCATCTTTGACTGGGATACAGCTGAAGCCCGCCTCGACGACCTGAACGCACGAACCGAAAACCCCGAATTCTGGGCTGACCCCGAGAAGGCGCGCGCCATCATGCAGCAGCGCGACGAGCTCGACGTCCAGGTGAAGGCGGTGCGGCACTTCCAGGCCGCCATCCGCGACAATACCGAGCTCATCGAGATGGGCGAGGCCGAGGGTGACGCCGAGGTGGTGAAGGAGGCCGAGCAGGCGCTGCAGGAGGTGCTGAAGGAGGCCCGCTCGGCGCAGGTCGAGACGCTGCTCTCCGGGCGAAGCCGACCACAACGACTGCTATCTCGAGATCCACGCCGGCGCCGGCGGCACCGAGAGCCAGGACTGGGCCTCGATGCTCTTGCGCATGTACACGCGCTGGGCCGAGCGGCGGAAGTTCAAGGTCGAGACCATGGAAATCCACGATGGCGAAGAGGCCGGCATCAAGTCGGCGACCCTCAAGGTTTCCGGGCACAATGCCTATGGCTGGATGAAGACCGAGGCGGGGGTGCACCGGCTGGTGCGGATCTCGCCCTATGACAGCGCGGCGCGCCGGCACACCAGCTTCTCGAGCGCCTGGATCTACCCGGTGGTCGACGAGACCATCGACATCGAGATCAACGAGAGCGACCTGAAGGTCGACACCTACCGGTCGTCCGGTGCCGGCGGGCAGCACGTCAACACCACCGATTCGGCGATCCGCATCACGCACGTGCCGAGCGGCATCGTGGTGGCGTGCCAGGCCGAGCGCAGCCAGCACAAGAACCGGGCGACGGCGATGGCGATGCTGAAGGCGCGGCTCTACGAAATGGAGCTGCAGAAGCGCGAGGAAGCGGCCAACGCCGCCGCCGCCGCCAAGACCGACATCGGCTGGGGCCACCAGATCCGCAGCTACGTGCTGCAGCCGTACCAGATGGTGAAGGACCTGAGGACCGGGGTGGAGACGTCGAACACCGCCGCGGTGCTGGACGGGGACCTCGACGAGTTCATGGAAGCCTCGCTGGCGGCCCGGGTGACCGGGTATGCGGACGGGGTGGGGGACGTCGAGTAGGTTGGCTGGGTTGCTGGGTCCCCGGGTCAAGCCCGGGGATGACGGTGTTTGTGTTGGGGTTCGCGTCCCACCAGCCATCGTCGCCGCCGCTTCTCCACCGTCATCCCCGGGCTTGACCCCGGGGACCCAGGGTCTCTCGGTATATGCGGCGGCGTCAGTTGGAATCCGCGCGGCCTGACCCCACGGTGGCGATGGCCGCGGCGTAGGTGATGCCGCCGCCGAAGGCGACGAGGCCGAGGCGGTCGCCGGGCTTGGTGGTGGGGAGGGCGTCGAGCAGGGTCAGCGGGATGGTGGAGGAGCTGGTATTGCCCATGGTGCTGATGATCGAGTGCGCCGGGCGGCCGGAGCGGCGGGCGATGGCGTCGATGATGCGCTGGTTGGCCTGGTGCGGCACCATGAGGTCGATGTCGTCCATGGTGATGCCCTCGGCGGCGCAGGCCGAGGTGAGGGTCGCCGTCATGGCGCGCACGGCGTCGGCAAACACCTCGCGGCCGTTCATCTTCACATAGCCTTCGCCGGCGCGCGGCACGCTGAGCAGCTCGCCGGATTCCGGTGCGCCGGCGATGGTGGGCTGCGCGAAGGTGAAGAGCAGCGGGCGGTCGCCGTCGGCGGCCTGCACGAGCGTCGCGGTGGCGGCGTCGGCGAACAGCACGGCGGTGTTGAAATCGTCCTGGTCGAGGAGCGGCGAGAGCACCTCGGAGGTGACGACGAGCACGCGGGCGCGCGGGTGGTTGGTCACGTAGTCGCGCGCCTGGGCGAGGGCGTAGAGATAGCCCGAGCAGGCGGCGTTGATGTCGTAGGCGGGCAGGCTGGCGCGGCCGTTGGTGGTCACCGCGTCGGCGACGCGGCAGGCGAGCGACGGGGTGATCATGTCCGGCGTGCCGGTGGCGGCGATCACCAGCGAGATGTCGTCGATGTCGAGCTGCTGCTCGTCGAGCAGCTTTCGCGTCGCGTCGACGGCGAGGGAGAAGCACGGTCTCGCCCGGCAGCACCCAGCGGCGGCTCTCGATGCCGGTGAGCTTGACGATGTCGGCGGCGTTGCGGGTCTGCCAGTTGCCCTTCAGGTCGGCGTTGTGGATCTTGCGGCCGCCGGTGACGCCGGCGAGGCCGGCAACGCCGACGGCAACCGCGGTGCGCTGCTCGATCGGCTGGGCCGGCAGCGGCGGCGCGGCGGGTGAGGATGGCCTTGTCGATGCGCTCGGAGGTGACGGTGACCTGGCGCGCGACGGAGGCCGGGTCGGCCTCGACATAGATCAGCGGCGCGCCGACCGGGAGCTTCTGCTTCAGCTCGACGGGAATCGAGAGAACCTTGCCGGTGACGGTCGCCTGCACGTCGACGGCGGCCTTGGTGGCTTCGACGACGGCGACGAGGTCGCCGGTGCGGATATGGTCGCCGGGCTTCACCAGCAGCTCGACGATCTCGACCTCGTCGTCGGCCGGGCCGGAGCCGATGGCGGCGATGGCGGCGGGGCCGCTTTCCTCGCGCACGGCTTCCCAGCCGAGCTCGAAGCCGAGCAGCGCCGCGGCGGCTTCCATGATCCGGCGGTAGGAGGGGAGGGTGTCGATCTGCCGCTCGAACTGGAACGGCACGTGGATGTCGTCGCGCGTGACGCGCTTCGCGAGCACCGGGATGCCGGCCTTTTCCATCACCGTCGCCATCACCTCGGCGCCGAAGCCGGCGGTGTGGTTGTCTTCGTGCACGACGAGCAGCTTGCCGGTGCGGCGCACCGAGCGGAGCACGGACTCCTCGTCCCAGGGCGAGATGGAGCGGAGGTCGATGACGTCGAGCGCGGCGCCGGCAGCCGACGAGCGTCTCGGCGGTCATCAGGCTCTGGGTCAGCGGGTTGCCCCAGGTGACCAGGGTCAGCTCGTTGCCGTGGCGGACGGTGCGGGCGCGGCCGGGGGTGACGAACTGCTGGGCGGTGTCGTCGGAGGTGCGGCGGTCGGAGAGGTTGAGCAGGCTCTTGGGGTAGAGGAAGACCGTCGGCCGGCCGGAAGCGAAGGCGGCGTTGAGCAACCCGGCGGCGTCGGCGGCGCTCGAGGGCATCACCACGTCGATGCCGGGCACGTGGGCGAGGATCGATTCCAGCGTCTGCGCGTGGAACGGCCCGAGCCCCGCCTTGTAGCCGCCGCAGCTCACCATGAGGATCACCGGGCACTGCCAGGTGCCGTTGCTGCGCCAGTACATCGAGCCCAGCTCGGAGATGATCTGGTTGAAGCCGAGCGGCAGGAAATCGGCGAACTGGATGAAGGCGACGGGCTTCTGGCCCGTCAGCGCCCGCCCGATGGCGGTGCCGATGATCGTCGATTCCGACAGCGGCGCGTTGCGGACGCGGCCGGGGAAGGCGGTGGAGAGGCCACGCGGTGACGCCGAAGACGTCGCCCTTGGGGTCCTCGATGTCCTGGCCCAGAAGGTGGACCTCGCGATCGGCGGCGAGCTGGTCGCGGAGCACGCGGTTGAGCGCCTCGCGCATGCTGAGGGTGGGGGCCGTGGCGTCGCCCCGGTACTCGCGGCGGGTGGCGAACTCGGCGGGGTAGGGCGCCCTGGCGGCGCCGGCGGTCTCGGGAGCCGGCTTCCGCGCGGGCCTCGGCGGCGGCCTCTGCGACTTCGGCGATCAGGCTGGTCTCGAGCTGCGCGAGGGCGGTTTCGCCCATCTGCGACTCGCGCAGCGACTGGCGGATGGCTTCGAGCGGGTCGCGCGCGGTGCTGGCGTGGAGATCCTCGGCGCTGCGGTAGATCGACTGGTCGTCGGCGTTGGTATGGTCCGACAGCCGCTCGAGCTCGAGCAGCAGCAGCGACGGGCCGCGGGTGGCGCGGCGTCTCGTTCACGGCCTGCTCGAAGGCGGTCCGGGTCGCGCCGAGGTCGGTGCCGTCGACGCGCTGGATCTCGAGGCCGAGGAAGCTCGTCGCCGGCCCACCGGGAAGGTCGAAGAAGGTCTGGCCGGGGGTGCGGGTCGAGATGGCCCAGCGGTTGTCCTCGATGACGAACACCACGGGAGCCTGGCTACGGACGGCTTCGCCCACCGCCTCGAGGAACTCGCCCTGCTGGGTGGTTCCGTCGCCGACGCAGCAGACGACCACGGGAGCGTCGGGGTGGTATTTCACGGCCTGGGCATTGCCGACGGCGTGGAGCGCGTTGTTGCCGACAGGACCGACGATCGAGGCGATGTTCAGGTGGCGGGCGGAGAAATGCGCGCTCATCTGGCGGCCGGCGGAGTGCGATGGGCCGGTGGCGAGGAGGCCGCGGAAGAACTCGACCACCGGCAGGCCGCGGGCCAGCAGCAGCGCCTTGTCCCGATAGTGCAGGTGGAGCCAGTCCTCGCCGCCGAGATAGTCGGCGATCAGCGCGGTGGACTCATGCCCGGCGCCCGAGACGTGGAAAGTGGGCGAGGCCCTGCTTGACCAGATCCTGCTCGACACGGTCGATCTCCCGCGCCAGGAACATGGCGCGGTGGAGCCGAAGCATCGTCGGGATGTCCGAGTTCATCAGCATTTGAAGCGAAGGCTAAACCCGCCAGTTAGGAAAGACCAGCACCGGCATATTGAACTAGTTAAATGCATGGCTGATTTGCGCTGCCGTTGCCTCGGCGCAATCGAGGGCCGCGTCAAGCCCCAAGGAAACGCATTAGTCGTTTGCCCACCGCTAGATAGCGGTTGGGATCCACGGAGACATCCTCGCGCCGCACTTCGAAATGGAGGTGGGGTCCGGTCGAGCGCCCTGTAGAACCGACTGTCGCGATGGGCGTGCCGGCGTCCACCACCTGCCCTTCCTGCACAAGGAAGGAGCTGAGGTGACCGTAGCGGGTGACCAGGCCGGCCCCGTGGGTGATCTCGACGAGGTTGCCGTAGCCGGAACGCTGGCCGACGAAGCCCACCGTGCCGGAGCCGGCGCTCAGCACATTGGTGCCGCGCTGGGCCGGGAAGTCGATGCCGGAGTGAAAGGCGCGACCGCCAGTGAACGGGTCCTTGCGACTGCCGAACCCCGAACTGACGCGGCCGGGGTTTGCCAGCGGCTGGTGCACGGGCGCGAGCTCGATGGCGCCCCGGGCGGCGCTGAAGCGGGCGAGAGCGAGGTAGACGTCGTTCGCGTCATCGATGATGCCGTCGGGGTCGGCACCGTCCGATTCGGGCAGCAGCGGGCCGCCAACGCCGTCGGTGAGGTCCTCCGGCAGGTCCGGCCTGATTCCGATCTTGCCGAGCTCGTCGAGGATGTCGTCGGTCGAGTCGGTCGCCGTTTCTGCCAGCCCGGCGAGGGCAAGGCGGCTCTCATCCAGCATCTGGCGCATCGACTGGCCGACGGCGGGGAGATCCGCCGGGCTTGAAGCGAGCGGGCCAATGCTGTCGCCGGTACCGTCCGGCGGAGTCAGGGCGGCGGTCTCGATGCCGAGCTCCGCGGCCTTCTCGGCGAGCTGCCTGACCAACTGGTGCTGCTCGAGCAGCAGTTCCTGCTGCTGCGTCAGCTCCTGCAACTGCAGGTTGATGTCGCCGGCCTGGGCGAAGTGGCGGGAGTGCAGGCGATCCACTTCCACCCGCAGCTGCGCGATGCGATTCTCATAAGCCGCGAAGACCCGGTCGTTCTGGCCGTTGAGCAGGGAGGAGATGTCGGGGGCCATCAGCAGGGCGACCAGCGTCAGGCAATTGGTGCCGAAGAGCACGGCGAAGAGGCCGTAGAACAGTCCCGGGCGAATGCCGGGGGAGGGGGGCGCCGGAGACGCCTTCGCAGGTGCGCGAAACACTTTCGGCGCAGGTCTTGCGCTCGCCATTTCTGCACGCACGGCACCAACCCCCAACACCACGAAGCCCGGGGCGATGATGGTCTGTTAGGGTTAACAAAGGCGAAAAGTAAGGTGGTTGAGGGGTGTAACCCCATTCACTCGGTGTCATCCCCGCGAAGGCGGGGATCTCCGTTCGCGATGCGGGTCCCGAAACGGAGGTTCCCGCCTTCGCGGGAATGACCCGGTGGGGGGTGGCAATGACGGCGGAGGGAGGGAGGTGGGTGGGAGATGTCCTTCCCAACCCGCTCGGTGTCATCCCCGCGAAGGCGGGGATCTCCGTTCGCGATGCGGGTCCCGAAACGGAGGTTCCCGCTTTCGCGGGAATGACCCGGTGGGTCACTGCAAGATGGGGGTCAACGTCCTCCGACCAGCGCCCGGGCGGCGTCGAGGACTTTCTCGGCGTGGCCCTTGATGCGGGTGGCGTGGAAGACGCCGGCCACCTTGCCGTCGGCGTCGACGAGCACGGTGGCGCGCTTCACGCCCATGAACTCGACGCCGAACATCTTCTTGAGCTGCCACAGCCCGTAGGCCTCGATCGCCTGGCGTTCGGGATCGGCGGCGAGGGGGACGGTCAGCTTGTGCTTGTCGCGGAAGGCGCAGTGCTTCTCGACCGTGTCGGGGGAGATGCCAACTACCTCGATGCCGAGCTCGCGGAATTTCGGCAGCTGCTCGGAGAACTCGATGTTCTCGACGGTGCAGCCTTCGGTGTCGTCCTCCGGATAGAAGTATAGCACCACAGGTCGCCCGCGATTATTGCTGAGGCGGAACTTCTCGTTACGGTCGGTCGTGAGCTCGAAATCTGGGGCAGGACTGCCGATGGGGGGTGTGGGCATTTCGTCTATCCGGTTGTGGGGACGCGAAAAACGGTGCTGGCGAGGGGCTGTCAGCGCCACATTCCAGCCGGTATCATGAGGCAGGTGGAGCCCCGCTCGGGTTGATTCTACAATTAGGTGCCGAACCGGGTAGCCTCAAGTCGGAAAGCAGTGAAACCTACTCCAGCCCCTGGCCCCCAGCTCCGCAAGCGCTCGGCATGGCGCACCCTGGGTAGGATAGCCGCTGCAGCGGTGGCCGTTCCGGTCATCCTGCTGGCGCTGGTCTATGTCACGCTGCTCGTCACGCCCATCCCGCTGCCGTTCGTCAACCAGCAGGTGCGCAACGCCGTGCTTGCCTCGATGCCGGAGGGCAGCCAGCTCGAGCTGGGCGACATGGCCCTGGCGCTCGAGGATTTCGCCTGGCCGGTGATCCAGTTCAAGCCGGTGACCTATACCGACGTGAAGACCGGCGGCAGCGTGAGCATGGACGCGCTGGAGGTCGGCTTCTCGCCGATCCGGGCGCTGGTCGGCCAGCCGGGGGCGACGGTGACCATCGTGGGGCCGCACCTGCAGGTGAACCAGGACCTGTTCGGGCCGCGGCTGGCCAAGTTCAAGTATATCGATGCGCCGGACGGCAGCCGGACGGTGCAGGTGCTGGAGGGCCAGGACGCCTTTCCCGACGTCGGCGCTCTCGGCGGCGGGGGTGAGCGTGACCGGGGACCTGCCCGACCCCAAGCTCGCCATGCGGTCGGACAATGACTGGCTGGTCTACAACCTCGAGGCGGCCGGGCAGGGGATCGCCTCGATCATCGAGCAGGCGAGATCGGGCACCTTCTCGAAACTGGTGATCCGCGACGGCACGCTGGACATGAACGATGCCCTCTACGGCATCCTCCGCACCTTCAAGGACATCTCGCTGGAGATCGCGCCGGGGGCGGATGCGAGGTCCGCGGCGGGGAAGTTCTCCGCCAGTTTCGGCGGCACCGTGATGAGCGGCAACCTCGAGTGGGAGGAAGGCGAGGGCAGGCGTCGCCCGCATGAATGCCTCGATCACCAATTTCGACCCGGCGGCATTCTCTCCCGTGGTGGGCGACGAGGAGGCGGTCGCGGCGCTGGTCGGGACCATGTCCGTCTCGATGGATGTCGGCTTCAACAGCGCTACCGGCAAGCTGACGGACGGGGAGTTCCACCTCGACCTCACCGGCATGGACGTGAAGGTGAACGGCGCGTACTACCCGGTGGCGACGTCCATCGCCGAGGTGCAGTGGGACCCGGCCATGGGGCAGTTCACCATGGGCGAGACGCAGGTGAGCGTGGGGGACAATACCGCGTTCGTCAGCGGGGTGTTCCGCATCGGGCTCGACCCGCAGTACGGTTCCACGGTCAGCATCGCGATGACGGGGCGCGACATCTCGATCGCGTCGGACCTGGGGGTGCCCAAGGAGCCGTTCAAGCAGATGCGGCTCAGCGCCTGGTCGGCGCCGCTCTATGGGGCGATGGGGATCGACCAGTTCGAGATCCGGAAGGCGGACGGCTCGCAGATCGTCTCCACCGGCCGGATCGACATGCTGCGCAGGGGATCGGGCTTCCAGATGACGGTGGCGGGAGAGGGCATCACCGCCGACGACCTGAAGCGGGTGTGGCCGGCCTTCGTTGCGAGCGACACGCGCGACTGGTTCGTCAAGAACGTGGTGGGCGGCAAGCTCAAGCGGTCCTCGATGCGTTACAACTTCCCGGTGGGAGCGATCGACCCGCACGACAAGGACAAGCCGCTGCCGCCCGGCTCGATGTCGATCGACATCGTCGGCGACCATGTGCAGATCAAGCCCATCGACACGATGGAGCCGATCACGCTGGAGGGCGACACGAAGCTCACGGTGCGCGACAGCGACGTGACCATCGCGGCTGACGGCGCGACGCTGCCGACCGCGCAGGGCGGGATCGGCATCGCCAATGTCGCCTTCACCATCGGCTCCGAAACGCCGGACGAGGTGATCTACGAGATCTCGGGGGACCTCTCGAGCGGCGTGCCGGCGCTGGTGCAGTTCGCCAGGAAGCAGCAGCCGGACGCGTTCAAGACGGAGCTGCCGGTGGATGTCGATGCGCTCGGCGGCAACCTGTCGCTGTCGCTGGTGGCGACGATCGTCAACGACAAGGCGACGGGCAAGAACAAGCGGCTCGACTATGTCGATCAATGGCGTGGTGCAGGATTTCGGCTCGACCGCGCCGGTGCAGGGGCACAGCATTGCCGACGGGCAGCTGACCTTCCTCGCCTCCCAGGCCGGGTACAAGGTGACCGGACAGGCGCAGGTCGACGGCATCCCGGCCGACATCGTCATCGACGGCAAGCTCGAGAAGGACGCGCCGCCGCCGGAGCTGCTGCTGAGCGCCACGCTCGATGCGAGCGATCTCAAGAAGATGGGGTTCGACGCTTCGGAGTTCCTGTCGGGGCCGATCAAGTTCGTGGCGAAGCCCATGCCCGACGGCAGCCTGCAGATGGCGGTGGACGTCGAGAGGGCGGCGCTGAGCATCAAGGACCTGGGCATCACCAAGGCGGCGGGGGTGCCGGGGTCGGCGAGGGCAGCGATCAAGATCGAGGGCGACAAGATCGACGTCAGCCAGATCGAGGTCGGGTTCGCCGGGGTGAAGCTCGCGGGCAACCTCGAGCTCGATGCGAAGAAAGGGCTGCAGACGGCTGAGTTCTCGAGCTTCGCGCTGAGCGAGGGCGACAATGCGCAGATGTCGCTGGCGCCGATCGACGGCGGCTACAAGTTGAAGCTGACCGGCGAGCAGCTGGACATGAAGCCGATGCTGCAACGCTTCTTCAGCCTGAGCGGCGACTCGACCGGCGGGCCGCAGGCCACGGCGGTGAACCAGACCATCGCGGTGGACGTGCAGCTGAAGCGCGCGCTCGGCTTCTACCGGACCACGGCGTTCAACGTCGACCTCGACCTGGTGCTGCGGGGGTCGGACATCCAGCGCGTGAACCTGCAGGCGAACCTGGGCGGCGACCGCAACGTGTCGGTCACCACCAACTCGACGCCGGACGGCAAGGGCATGGTGGTCGCCTTCAACGACCTGGGCACGCTGCTGCGGCTGATGAACATCTACCCCAATGTCGAGGGCGGCGACGGCACCCTGGTGCTCGACACGATCCGGGATGAGAAGATCGACCGCGGCAAGTTCGTGGTGCGGCGCTTCGCCATCGTCGACGAGGACAATGTCGCGCAGATCCTCGGCAACCACCAGGAATCGCGCGCCATGATCGCGCGCTCGAACAAGCTCGGCTTCCGCAGCGCCGAGGTCGACTTCATCCGGCGCAAGGACCGGGTGGAGATCACGGACGCGGTGCTGGCCGGGGACACGGTGGGCGGCACGGCGCGCGGCTTCATCTACACCGACCGGCGGCAGTACGACCTCTCGGGCACCTATGTGCCGCTGTTCGGGCTCAACAATGCCTTCGGCAAGCTGCTGGGGCCGTTCGCCGGCCGCAAGGGCGAGGGGCTGTTCGGGGTGACGTTCGCGATCCAGGGGCCGCTCGACAAGCCGGACTTCAAGATCAACCCGATGTCGGCGCTGGTGCCGGGCGCCTTCCGGCGGATGTTCGAGTATCGCGCCAGGGAAATCCCGCGCGTCGAGTAGCGCGCCCCGCAGGCTTGGCCGCGGGGCCGGAGGGTGGCATCATCCCTGCTCCATGAGCGGAGGAGCCCGATGTACGCACGCATTGTCATTGCAGTCGACGGTTCGGATATCGGGGAGCGCGCGCTCGAGCATGGGCTGCGGCTAGCCAAGGCGGTGGGGTCGCCGGTGACGATCGTGCACGTGACCGAGTCGACCGCCGTGATGGGGGCCGGATACGCCACCGTCGCCGGCACCATAGTCGATCCGGTGCCGGAGTTGGTGGCGGCGATGGTGGAAGCGGGGCGCGGCATCCTGCGGGATGCGGAGGCCAAGGCCAGGGCGCTGGGCGTCGAGGCCGAGTGCGTGCATGTGCGGGACACGTACCCCGCCGACGGCATCGTGCATACGGCCGACGAGGTCGGCGCCGAGCTGATCGTCATGGGCTCGCACGGCCGCCGCGGGCTCACCCGGCTGCTGCTGGGCAGCCAGGCCAACCACGTGCTCACGCATGCGAAGGTGCCGGTGCTGGTGACGCGGTAATGCGGGGAATGTGGTGGTGGCATGGGTCCCAGGGTCAAGCCCGGAACCCACGTGGTAATTGCCCTGGGGTGCTCGACGAGAGGCTGAACCCCTCACCCCAGCTTCGCTACGTCGCTGACGCTCCTAGCTGCGCTACCCTCTCCCCTCAGGGGAGAGGGGGCGGTGGGGCACGATCTAGCGGCGCCCCTCCGGTCTTCACACCGGCTTCAGCAGGGCGTGCTTCTTCTTGCCGACGGAGAGTTTCAGCACGCCTTCGGGGAGGAGGTCGGCGGCGGCGAGGGTGGCGCGTTCGTCGGTGGCGGGCTGGTCGTTGACGCGCACGGCGCCGGACTGGACGTGGCGGCGGGCTTCGCCGTTCGAGGCGGCAAGGCCCGAGGCGACGAGCGCGGCGAGCAGGCCCATGCCGGCGTCGAGCTCGCTGCGTGCCGATCTCGGCGGTCGGCAGCGACAGGTCGAGCGCGCCGGCCTCGAAGGTCGCGCGGGCGGTCTCGGCGGCCTGCTTCGGCGGCCTCGCGGCCGTGGACGATGGCGGTGACTTCGGTCGCGAGGATCTTCTTGGCCTCGTTCAGCTCGGAGCCGCCCAGCGCTTCCAGCCGGGCGATCTCGTCGAGCGGCAGCCGGGTGAAGATCTTGAGGAACTTGCCGACGTCGGCATCCTCGGTGTTGCGGAAATACTGCCAGAAATCATAGGGCGAGAAGAGGTCGCCGTTGAGCCAGACGGCGCCGGAGGCGGACTTGCCCATCTTCTCGCCGGAGGACTTGGTCAGCAGCGGCGTGGTCAGGGCGTAGAGCTGCGCGCCGCCCATGCGGTGGCTGAGGTCGACGCCGTTGATGATGTTGCCCCACTGGTCGGAGCCGCCCATCTGCAGCACCGTGCCGTAGCGCCGGTTGAGCTCGACGAAGTCGTAGCCCTGCATGATCATGTAGTTGAACTCGAGGAAGCGACAGCGACTGCTCGCGGTCGAGCCGGAGCTTCACGCTGTCGAAGGACAGCATGCGGTTGACCGAGAAGAAGCGGCCGACGTCGCGCAGGAACTCGACGTAGTTGAGCTTCAGCAGCCAGTCGGCATTGTTGACCATGATGGCCGGGTTCGAGCCGTCGATAGCGCAGGATGCGGCCGTAGACCCGCTTGATGCTCTCGATGTTGGTGTCGATCTGCTCGACCGTCAGCAGCTTGCGCTGGTCGTCGCGGAACGAGGGGTCGCCGACCATCGAGGTGCCGCCGCCCATCAGGCTGATCGCCCGGTGGCCGGTCTCCTGCAGCCAGTAGAGCATGGTGACGGTGATCAGGTTGCCGATGTGGATGCGAGGTCGCCGTGGCGTCGTAGCCGACATAGCCGGTGATCGGCCCCTTGGCCGCGAGCGCGTCGAGGCCCTCGGGGTCGGAGATCTGGTGGATGAAGCCACGCTGATCGAGGACGTTCAGGAAGTCGGACTTGTACTTGGCGGCCATTGCTCTGCTCGGTCTGTTCACCGGGTCATCCCCGCGAAGGCGGGGATCTCTGTTGACTGCGTCTAGTGCGGGTTCCTAACGGAGGTTCCCGCTTTCGCGGGAATGACCCGTGAGGTGCCGTTGGGCGGTCGATAGGCTAGCGCCCCTTGCCGGCGGCGATTTCGGCGCGGCGGCGGTCGAGGTAGTCGGCGCAGCGCTCGGTCAGTTCGTCGATCTTGCCTTCGTAGAAGTGGTTGGCGCCGTCGACGATCTGCTGCTCGATGGTGATGCCCTTCTGCGTCTTGAGCTTGTCGACCAGCTTCTGCACCGACTGCGGCGGCGCCACGCGGTCCTTGTCGCCGTGGATGATGAGGCCCGAGGACGGGCAGGGGGCGAGGAAGGAGAAGTCGTAGAGGTTCTCCGGCGGGCTCACCGAGATGAAGCCCTCGACCTCGGGACGGCGCATCAGCAGCTGCATGCCGATCCAGGCGCCGAACGAGAAGCCGGCGATCCAGCAGCCGCGCGACTCGCGGTTGAGCGACTGCAGCCAGTCGAGCGCCGCGGCGGCGTCGGACAGTTCGCCGATGCCGTGATCGAACAGGCCCTGCGAGCGGCCGACGCCGCGCGAGTTGAAGCGCAGCACCGAAAAGCCGCGCTGCGCGAACATGTAGAACAGGTTGTAGACGATCTGGTTGTTCATCGTGCCGCCGAACTGCGGGTGCGGATGCAGCACGATGGCGATCGGCGCGTTGGGGTCCTTGCCCTGCTGGTAGCGCCCTTCGAGGCGGCCCTCAGGTCCGTTGAAGATGACTTCTGGCATGACGTCGGTTTCCTTGGCCCCGCCGGCTCCCGGTGGCGCCGCTGTTGCTCGCGCCCGGGCCGGTCTCTCGGCTTGACGAATGGTCCGCCGCTCCCTAAAACATGGGCCGAAAACTCCAGTTTCGAATAATTCTAAACTGGGTTTTCGAGGCGGCAGTTGGCGTTTCCAACCGCTTCCGGTTGCTGGTGAGCGCTCCTTGTAGTGAATGTGAGCGCCGGATTTCAAGAATTGTTTCGGCAGGAGCGGCCGCCTCGGCGTCGCAGGCGGCCCTTCGAGAGCGGTAAGGCGGTTTACGGGCAATGACGCGAGCAGTCGATCTATCTCGATCACAACGCGTCGGCCCCGCTGCTTCCGGAGGCGCGGGAGGCGATGGTGGCTGCGCTCGACCTCGTGGGCAATCCCTCGTCGGTGCACGGCCACGGACGGGCCCTGCGCGGCCTGATCGACAAGGCGCGCGCCCAGGTCGCGAGCCTTGCCGGCGCCGAGCGCGACCAGGTGGTGTTCACCGGGTCGGCCACCGAGGCGATCACCCAGGCGATCGTCGGCGGCGCCAGGGCGCTTCAATGTCGATGCGATCGTCGTGTCCGAAGGCGAGCACGCCGCGGTGCTGAAGGCGGCGGAGGCCACCGGGCTGCCGGTCAAGCAGATCGGGCTCGATGCCGACGGGCTGATCCGGGTGGACGAGATCGCGGAGGCGATCGCGACGGCGGATCTCGTGAAGATGCGCCTGCTGGTCGCGGTGCACCTCGTCAACAACGAGACCGGGCGTGATCCAGCCGGTCGATCGCATCGAAGTGCTGGTCGGACCGACCCCGCACTATCTTTTTGTCGATGCGGTGCAGGCATTTGGCAAGATAGCCCTCGAATTTTGCGTCCCGCGCACCCGATATGATGGCGGTGAGCGGCCACAAGATCGGCGGGCCGGCCGGAATCGGCGCGCTGCTGATGAAGGGCCATGCCGACCAGGTTCGCCTGATCCCCGGCGGCGGCCAGGAAAGCGGGCGGCGTGGCGGCACCGAGTCGGCGGCCGCGATCGCCGGGTTCGGCGCGGCGGCCGAGGTGTTCGCCGAGCGGTTCTACGACGCCAATGTGAGCGAACTGGTGCGGACCGCCGAGGACGGCATGCGGATGATCGCGCCCGACCTCGTGGTCTTCGGCGAGAAGGCCGACCGGATCGGCAACGTGACGAACTTTGCGGTGCCGGGACTGAAGAACGCAGTGGCGATGATGGGGCTCGACCTGATGGGCCTCTCGGTATCGTCCGGGTCCGCCTGCTCCTCGGGCAAGGTCGGACCGAGCCATGTGCTGGCCGCCATGGGCGTGCCGCAGGCGCTTGGCGAATGTGCAATGCGGGTGAGCTTCGGCTGGTCCTCGTCGATCGAGGATGTCGAGGCCTATCTCAAGGGTTTCAGCGAAGTCGTCGGGCGCCACAAGGCGCCGCCACGGCATCGCAGCATAGGAAGAAGAAAATGGCCACTTACGATATCCCGACCTTGAAGGAAGAGATCGACAAGGAGACCGTCGAGCAGGTCCTCGCGCTCGATGTCGACAAGTACAAGTACGGGTTCGAGACGCAGCTCGAGGTCGAGAAGGCGCCGAAGGGCCTGAACGAGGACACGATCCGCTTCATCTCGGCCAAGAAGAACGAGCCGGAGTGGATGCTGGAGTGGCGGCTCGACGCCTATCGGCGCTGGCTGACGCTGGACGAGCCGACCTGGGCGAAGGTCAAGTACCCCAAGATCGACTTCCAGGACATGTACTACTACGCGGCGCCCAAGGGCGCGAACCGGCCCAAGTCGCTGGACGAGGTCGATCCGGCGCTGCTCGAGATGTACGAGAAGCTCGGCGTGCCGCTGAAGGAGCGCGAGCTCTTGGCCGGCGTCGAGCAGCCCAAGGTGGCGGTCGACGCGGTGATCGACTCCGTCTCGGTGGCGACGACCTTCCGCGAGGAGCTCGAGAAGATGGGCATCATCTTCTGCTCGATCTCCGAGGCGATCCGCGAGTACCCGGACCTGGTGAAGCAGTATCTGGGCTCGGTGGTGCCGGTTTCCGACAACTATTATGCGACGCTGAACTCGGCGGTCTTCACCGACGGCTCGTTCTGCTACATCCCCAAGGGCGTGCGCTGCCCGATGGAGCTCTCGACCTATTTCCGCATCAACGAGGCCAAGACCGGCCAGTTCGAGCGCACGCTGCTGATCGCCGACGAAGGCTCCTATGTGAGCTATCTCGAAGGCTGCACGGCGCCGGCGCGCGACGAGCACCAGCTGCACGCGGCGGTGGTCGAGCTCGTCGCCATGAAGGACGCCGAGATCAAGTACTCGACGGTGCAGAACTGGTTCCCGGGCGACAAGGACGGCAAGGGCGGCGTCTACAACTTCGTCACCAAGCGCGGCGACTGCCGGGGCGACAATTCGAAGATCAGCTGGACGCAGGTCGAGACCGGCTCGGCGATCACCTGGAAGTATCCGAGCTGCATCCTGCGCGGCGACAATTCGCAGGGCGAGTTCTACTCGATCGCCATCTCGAACGGTCACCAGCAGGTCGACAGCGGCACCAAGATGCTGCACCTGGGCAAGAACACCTCGAGCCGGATCGTCTCCAAGGGCATCGCGGCGGGCTTCTCCGACAACACCTATCGCGGCCAGGTCTCGGCGCACGCCAAGGCCAAGGGCGCCCGCAACTTCACGCAGTGCGACAGCCTGCTGATCGGCGACAAGTGCGGGGCGCACACCGTGCCCTATATCGAGAGCCGCAACGCCACGGCCGTGTTCGAGCACGAGGCGACGACCTCGAAGATCTCGGACGACCAGATGTTCTACTGCCAGCAGCGCGGTCTCTCGGATGAGGAAGCGGTGGCGCTGATCGTCAACGGCTTCGTCCGCGACGTGCTGCAGCACCTGCCGATGGAGTTCATGGTCGAAACGCAGAAGCTGATCTCGATCTCGCTCGAGGGGAGCGTGGGCTGACGATGGCGAAGACGGTCGCGCTCGAGCCGTTGCGCGGAGGCTCGGACTGAAGTCCGCCGAGTCGCGACGCAGACATGCGGCGACCGGCTGTTTCGTGGCTCGGTCGCGCGACAACTGCGCCATGCGGCCATTGCGACCGAAGGCGTGCTGGTGCTGGCACTCGCAATCGATGCGCCTAGCCGGGGCACGTCAGTCTGCGTCGTTGCCACGACGCGGACCAGCTGTGGGCCTCGAGATCGAGGCTGGTGGTCATTGCATGCGGTCGACGCGATCGTGGACGCACGATGGACCCGCCAAGACCGTCGCGGAGTACGACGCCGAACGAGTTCAAGGCGGGTGCAAGGCGCGTGGCTACGTTGGCCGACGGCGAGGCGGATGGCGCATCCAGCCGTCGAGCGGCTCGCTAAGTCGAACGGTCGGTTGCGCCGACTACAACAGCGCCGCGGACCGATGCTGACTGCTCAGACATCGTGCGCCGGACGCCTGAACGGTCGGCGCGCAGACTTGACCCGGGTGCGCGAGGAGCAGCGTACGCACCACGCGGCGCTGATGGCCATTCAGCAGACCCAGAACGCGCATTCGACGTTGCTGAACCAGGTGCTCGAAGACGTGGCGACCCTTCGTCTTCGCTTCGATCGTATCGAGCGCAGGCTCGATCTGGTCGACACCGGATCTTGAGGCTGCAGGCGTGACCTTCACCGTGGGCTACGGCCGATCGGCCCGAACAGCTTTTGCCCGCCGCCCTTGAGCGGCTGGGCGACAAATGGAGACTACGAATGACCACCCCAATGCTCGAAATCCGCGACCTGCATGCGCGCATCGAAGACCGTGAAATCCTCAGAGGGCGTGAATCTCGTCATCCCGAAGGGCGAGGTGCACGCGATCATGGGCCGCAACGGCTCGGGCAAATCGACGCTGAGCTATATCCTCGCCGGCAAGGAAGACTATGAGGTCACCTCGGGCGAGGTGCTGCTCGACGGCGTCAACGTCCTCGAGATGGAGCCGTCCGAGCGGGCCGTGGCCGGGCTGTTCCTGGCCTTCCAGTACCCGATCGAGATCCCCGGCGTCGCCACGATGACCTTCCTCAAGGCGGCGCTGAACTCGCAGCGCAAGTCGCGCGGCGAGGACGAGATCTCGACGCCGGACTTCATGCGGGCGGTGAAGGAGGCGGGCAAGGCGCTGCATATCGACGCGGACATGCTGAAGCGCGCGCTCAATGTCGGGTTCTCGGGCGGCGAGAAGAAGCGGGCCGAGATCCTGCAGATGGCGCTGTTGCGGCCCAAGATGTGCATTCTCGACGAGACCGATTCCGGCCTCGACATCGATGCGCTGAAGGTGGTGTCGGAAGGCGTGAACGCGCTCCGCTCGCCGGATCGCTCGATGCTGGTGATCACCCACTACCAGCGCCTGCTCAACCATATCGTGCCGGACGTGGTGCACGTGTTCTCGGACGGCCGCGTGGTCGAGAGCGGGGCCAAGGAACTGGCGCTCGAGCTCGAAGCGAAGGGCTATGCAGGCTTCGACGAGGAGAAGGCCGCGTGACGATGCATGTTCCCGTTCGGCTGGGGCCGGCCGAAACCAAACTGATCGAGCAGCTGACCGCCAGCGGCGCGACCGCCGAGGCGGAGCGGCTGAGCGGCGCCGGGCTGCCGACGCGGCGGGTCGAGAGCTATCACTACACCGACCTGCGGCAACTGCTGCGCACCGTGCCGGAACTGGCGGACGCCGCCGTCGAGGCGAGCGCCCCGGCGCTGCGCGTCGCCGGCGCCTACCAGCTGATGATCGCCAATGGCGTCGTGCAGGAATCCGGCACGGCTCCGGCTGGGCGTGATCGTCGGCAAGGGCAAGGGCGGCGTGCTGACGACGCGTGACGATGTGGTTACGCGTCTCAACAACGCGCTGGCGCAGGAATGCCTGACGCTGGACCTCGAGGGCTCGGTCGATCCGGTGATCCAGATCGACCGGCGCACCGAAGGCGCGGCCGGGCACTCCGTCGGGCGCGGCCAAGATCTACGTCGCCGATGGCAGCAGCGCGGTGATCCTCGAGACCTATTCGGGCAGCGACGAGGCGCACCTTTCCAACCACGCGACCTATATCGCGCTGGGCAAGGACGCGAAGGTCACCCACATCACGGTCGAACCTCGCGCTCGAAGAAGGCGACGCATTTCGCCACCAACGAGTACCAGATCGGCGAGGGTGCGCAGCTGCGGACCCTGGTGATCAATGCCGGCGCGGTCGCTGAGCCGCACGCAGCTCTTCCCGCGCTACGCGGGGAATGGCGCGCATGCCGACGTCACCGGGCTCAACCTCGTGAGCGACGGGCAGCACGCGGACATCACGCATGGATGCGCTGCACGCGGTGCCGCACACCACGTCGAAGCCGCTGTTCAAGTCGATCGCCCGCGGGCGGCGCAAGGCGGTGGTGCAGGGGCGGCTGGTGGTGGCGCGCGACGCGCAGAAGACCGACGCCAAGCTGATGAGCCAGGGGCTGATGCTCTCGGACGAGGCGGAGATCCTGTCGCAAGCCCGAGCTCGAGATCTATGCCGACGACGTGGTCTGCGGCCACGGCTCGACCTGCGGCCGGCTCGACGAGGACTCGCTGTTCTACCTGATGAGCCGCGGCATTCCGAAGGCCGAGGCCGAGACCATGCTGGTGCGGGCGTTCCTCGCCGAACTGGTCGACCCGATCGAGGACGAGGCGCTGAATGAGGCGCTGACTTCGGTGATCGAGGACTGGCTGGAGCGGGGGTAGCGAGCAGGCGACTTCGCCCTCACGCCGCGCTCCGCCTCTCCCCAAAGGGGAGAGGTGGCGCGACTGTGGTGTCGACCGTGCCATGGCGGCAGGTCCGCCTCGCCCCGTCGGGGAGAGGGTCTGGGTGAGGGGCAGCTCCAGGAACAAGATATGACCTTCGACCTCGCCAAGGTCCGCGCCGATTTCCCGATCCTCGAGGAGAAGATCCACGGGAACCGGCTGGTCTATCTCGACAGCGGCGCCTCGGCGCAGAAGCCGAACGCGGTGCTCGACCGGATGGACTGGGCGCATCGGCATGCCTATGCCAACGTCCACCGCGGCCTGCACACGCTCGCCAACCGGGCGACCGAGGCCTACGAGGGCGGCGCGCGAGGCGGCGCGGCGGTTCCTCAATGCGGCGCGGCCCGAGGAGATCATCTTCACCCGGTCGGCCACCGAGGCGATCAACCTCGTGGCCTCGTCGTTCGCTGGGCCGCGGATCGGCGAGGGCGACGAGATCGTGCTCTCGATCATGGAGCACCACTCCAACATCGTGCCGTGGCACTTCCATGCGCGAGCGCAAGGGCGCGGTGCTGAAGTGGGTCGACGTCGCGCGACGACGGCAGCTTCGACATCGATGCGTTCGAGGCGGCGCTGTCGCCGCAAGACCAGGATGGTCGCCGTCACCCACATGTCGAACGTGCTGGGCACGGTGACGCCGATCGAGCGAGATCATCGAGATCGCCCATGCGCGGGGCATCCCGGTGCTGATCGACGGCAGCCAGGGCGCGGTGCACCTCAAGGTCGACGTGCAGGACCTCGGCGTCGATTTCTACGTCTTCACCGGCCACAAGCTCTACGGGCCGACCGGCATCGGCGTGCTCTACGGCAAGGCACGAGCTGCTGGCCGACATGCAGCCCTACCAGGGCGGCGGCGAGATGATCGACACGGTGACGCGCGACACGATCACCTACAACGAGCCGCCGCACCGCTTCGAGGCCGGCACGCCGCCGATCGTGCAGGCGATCGGGCTGGGCGCCGCCATCGACTATGTCGAGGGCGCTCGGCCGCGACGCCGTCGCCGCGCACGAGGCGGAGCTCTACCGACTACGCGCTGGAGCGGCTGGCGGCGGATCAACTCGCTGCGGCTGATCGGCAAGGCGCCGGGCAAGGGCGGCATCTTCTCCTTCGAGATCGAAGGGCGCCCATGCCCACGACGTGGCTCGACGATCCTCGACCGCTACGGCATCGCCGTGCGCGCCGGCACGCACTGCGCCGATGCCGCTGCTGCAACGGTTCGGCGTCACCTCTACCTGCCGGGCCTCCTTCGCCCTATATAACCGGCAAGGACGATGTCGACGCCTTGGTCGACGGCATCGAGAAGGCGCGGAGCTTCTTCGCGTGATGCGATGATGTCAGACGAAACGCGAACTGACGCCCGAAGCCGCCGCCGCCAGCCGCGGAGCGCTGCGCATCACGCCGAGCATCGCCGGCTCGATCCCGCCGACGAAGTCGAGCGGATCACCGACGACCTGATCGGGGCGCTGAAGACGGTGTACGACCCGGAGATCCCGGTCGACATCTACGAGCTCGGGCTGATCTACAAGGTCGACTCTCGACGACGACCGGAACCTCGCCATCGACATGACGCTGACCGCGCCGGGCTGCCCGGTGGCCGGCGAGATGCCGGGCTGGGTGGAGAACGCGGCGCGGTCGGTCGAGGGCATCCAGGACGTGCACGGTCAACATGGTCTTCGATCCGCCGTGGGACGCCGTCGCGCATGAGCGAGGAAGCCCAGGTCGCGCTGAACTGGTGGTAAGCGCGGCCGTTCGCGCTATATATCGCCGATCAACGATAGAGCAGACCGAATGCCTTTGAAGATCATGAGCCTCACCGATGCCGCCGTCGAGCGCATCAACGAGATCATCGAGGATAGCGACAAGCCGGTGATGGGCGTGCGCGTCGGCATCAAGAATGCGGGCTGCGCCGGGCAGGCCTATACGCTCGACTACGTGGCGGAGCCGGTCCCGGGCGACGACCACGTCGAGGACAAGGGCGTCGACGTGTTCATCGAGCCCAAGGCGACGCTGTTCCTGCTCGGCACGGTGATGGATTTCGAGGAAGACATCCTGAAGTCCGGCTTCACCTTCAAGAACCCGAACCAGACCGGCGAATGCGGCTGCGGCGAGAGCGTGCAGCTGAAGCCGGCGGATCTGAAGGCGCTGGCCGAGGCGCGGGCGCAGGGCTGAGGCCTGGCCGGGTAACGGAGATCCCCGCTTTCGCGGGATGACACCGTGGGTGGGGCGACGTTGGGCGGTTGCCCCGGACGGTGCCCCGGCCTCCGTTCTCCATCCTACCATCGCAAACAGAGGTCCCCGCTTTCGCGGGGACGACCCGGTGTAGGGTCAGGTGAACAGGTTGTCGTAGAGATCATCCCAGTTGGGGTTGGTCTTTTCGATCAGTGCGATCTTCCGATTCACGCAGCCACTTCTCGATCCGCTTCTCGCGCGTGATGGCGTTGTACGGGTCGTCGTGCTGCTCGAAGTAGACGAGGCTGTGGACGTGGTAGCGCGAGGAGAAGCCGGCGAGCAGGTCGGCTTTGTGGATGTAGATGCGCTCGACGAGATTGCCGGTGACGCCGGTGTACAGCGTGCCGTACTTGCGGCTCGCCAGTATGTAGACGAAGAAGCGTCCGGTTGTGCTCATTCGGGATTGTTAGCCGGAGTCATTCCGGGACGGGATTGCCGTGGCGTGGTGATAGGTCGGCGAACGAGATCCCGCTTTCGCGGGGATGACACCGTGGGTGGGGAGATGCGGGGTGTTTGACGCGCCTTGAGCATTGCCCGACCTCCCGCGAGCTTGCCTTTGCGCTCGCCTCGTGCCAATCGCACCAGCATGTCCGCACACCTTCCCTCACTAGCCATCATTCCCCCGTCCCACCCGCTGGTCGGCCGTGTCACTCCGCCGGGGTCGAAGTCGATCACCAATCGGGCGCTGCTGCTGGCGGCGCTGGCGGAGGGGACGAGCCGGTTGACGGGGGCGCTGAAGAGCAAGGACACCAAGCTGATGGCCGAGGCGCTGCGCCAGATGGGGGTGCGCGTCGAGGAGCCGGATGCGACGAGCTTCGTCGTCACCAGCGAAGGGCGGCTCAGGGCGCCGGCGGGGCCGCTGATGCTCGGGAATGCCGGGACGGCGACGCGCTTCCTGACCGCCGCCGTTACGCTGGTCGAGGGCACGGTGGTGGTGGATGGGGACGACGAGATGCGCAAGCGCCCGATCGGGCCGCTGGTCGATGCGCTGCGCTCGCTGGGGATCGATGCGAGCGCGCCGACCGGGTGCCCGCCGGTGACCATCCATGCCAATGGCAAGTTCGGCCGGGGGCGGGTCGAGATCGATGGCGGGCTCTCGAGCCAGTATGTCTCGGCGCTGCTGATGGCGGCGCCGTTCGGCGACGGGCCGATCGAGGTGGCGCTGACCGGCAAGGACCTCGATGCGCGCGGCTATGTCAACCTGACGCTGGCGGCGATGCGGGCCTTCGGCGCCCAGGCGGAGCAGCTCGACGAGATGTCGTGGCGGGTGCAGCCGACGGGCTACCGCGCCACGGATTTCCAGATCGAGCCGGATGCTTCGGCGGCCACCTATCTCTGGGCGGCCGAGGCGCTGACGGGCGGCAGTATCGACCTCGGCGTGCCGATGTCGGCCTTCACCCAGCCGGATGCCGAGGCGGCGAAGTTCATCAAGATGTTCCCGCGCCTGCCGGCGGTGATCGACGGCTCGCAGATGCAGGACGCGGTACCGACGCTGGCGGTGCTCGCCGCATTCAACGAGACGCCGGTGCGGTTCGTCGGGATCGCCAATCTGCGGGTCAAGGAGTGCGACCGGATTTCGGCGCTGTCGACGGAGCTCAACCGCATCCGGCCGGGGCTGGCGCATGAGGAGGGCGACGATCTCATCGTCGTCGTCCGATCCGCGGCTGGCCGGGCAGGTGCTGCCGGACGAGCATCGAGACCTATGCCGACCACCGCATCGCCATGAGCTTCGCGCTGGCGGCGCTGAAGATCGGGGGGATCTCGATCCTCGATCCGGATTGCGTCGGGAAGACCTATCCGGGGTATTGGGACGCGCTGCGCTCGCTTGGGGTGGAGATGCGGGGGTAGGGGGCGCCCGCTCTACCCATTAATACCCCACCCTCGTTCGTCATCGCCCGACTTGTTGTACGGTCCTGAGACATACCTGACAGTGTTCGGAGACATCCCTGACACTGCTGCTGGGCAGCAGGGAGGTCGGGATGGGCTGGCGGGAGGTGTCGGTGTGAGGAGCAGCGGCGGGAGTTCGTGATGCTGGCGTCGCTGGCCGGAGCGAACGTGTCGGCGCTGTGCGAGCGGTTCGGGATCAGCCGTCAGACCGGGCATGTGTGGCTGCGGCGGTTCGCGGCGGGGAGGTGGAGTTCGCGGATCGCTCGCGGCGGCCGCGGCACAGTCCGGGACGGCTGGCGGCGGAGTTGGAGGGGCGCATCCTCGAGGTGCGCGACCTGCATCCGGCTTGGGGCGCCCGCAAGGTCGCGGCGGTGCTCGCGCGCCAGGGGCTGGCCCCGCCGGCGGTCTCCACCGTGCATCGGGTACTGGCGCGGCACGGCCGCGTCGCCCCCGATCGTCCCGGCCGGGCCTATGGCGGCTTCGAGCGGCCGGAGCCGAACGCGCTGTGGCAGATGGACTTCAAGGGCCGCGTGCGGCTGGGCTCGGGCGCCTGGCTGCACCCCCTGACCATCATCGACGATCATTCGCGCTACGCCGTCGGGCTCGGCGCCTGCGCCGACCAGACCACCAAGACGGTGCAGGCGCGGCTCGCCGCGGCGTTCCGCCACCATGGCTTGCCCGAGGCGATCTATGTCGACAACGGCTCGCCCTGGGGCGGCGGCCAGCCCGGGCAGTGGACGCCGCTCCGGCTGTGGCTGCTCCGGCTCGGCGTCGAGACCATCCACGCCACCCCCTACCACCCGCAGGGGCGCGGCAAGAACGAGCGCTTCCACCGCAGCCTGGTCGCCGAGGTGCTGGCGCTGGCGCCGCTCGCCGACTACGCCGCCGCAGAGGCCGCCTTCGATCGCTGGCGGCACCTGTACAACCGCGAGCGGCCGCACCAGGCGCTCGACTTCGCCACCCCGGCCGAGCGCTATCGCCCCTCGCCGCGCCGCTTCCCCGATACCCTGCCGGAGCCGCACTATGCCGAAGGCGAGATCCTGCGCCGCGTCGGCATTACCAAGGCCTATGTCAGCTTCCGCAACCGGCTCTGGAAGGTCCCCACCGCCTTCTGCGGCGAAACCCTCGCCATCCGGCCCCGCCGCCCCGACGGCCGCTTCGCCATCTGCTTCGGCGCCCACCAGATCGCCGAAATCGACCTCAACGACCCCACCGACCACACCCAGCCACTGTAAGGGATGTCTCCGAACACCTGTCAGGGATGTCTTCGGACTACACGTTCGGGCGATCCAGGGAGGAAGGTGGGTTGCCCGCATGAAGCGGGCAATGACGACGGAGAGGGAGGAGGATAAGGCGTGAGCGACGGACGCGGAAGCGCTCCCGGCGGTGCCTGCGCCTAAGCCGCCTCGGTCTCGCTGTCCGGCAGCTTGGTCTCGTTGACGACGCGGTTGCGGCCGGTGCGCTTGGCCGCGTAGAGGCAGCGGTCGGCGCGCTCGATGAGGGTCGAGGGCGTGTCGTCGGGGCGGAGCATGGCGACGCCGAAGGAGGCGGTGACGCGGCCGAGCTTCTCGCTGGTGGAGCGCTTCAGCAGCTCCTTGGCCTGCACGGCCTTGCGGATGTTGTCGGCGACGATCGTCGCGCCCTCGAGATCGGTCTCGGGCAGGACGGCGGCGAATTCCTCGCCGCCGTAGCGGGCGGCGATGTCCTTGCCCTTGATGTTCGACTTCAGCGTCATCGCCACGAGCCGCAGCACCTGGTCGCCGGTCTGGTGGCCCCAGGTGTCGTTGAAGCGCTTGAAGTGGTCGATGTCGAGCAGCATCAGGCAGAGCGGCCGGCGCGACTCCTGGCGTCGTCGACGGCGCGGCGCAGGCCCTCGTCGAAGGCCTTGCGGTTCTGCATCTTGGTCAGCGGATCGAGCAGCGCGTCGCGGCGCACGTCGTCGAGGTCGCGCTGGAGGGCGGTGATGTCGTCGCGCGAGGCCGCGAGGCTGCTGCTCGAGCTGCTGGTTGGCCTCCTGCATGCGGCGGGTTTCGCCGAGGAGGGTCGTCGCCAGCCTGGCGAGCGCTGGCGGAGTCCGGCTCGCCGTCGAGATCGCCGGCGGCCTGCTGCAGCGTGTCCGGAGTAGGCGCCGGCGGTGGTCATCGCGCTGTCGATCGCGTCGTTCATCGCGACGATGCGGTGCGACATGCGGTCCGAGACGTTGGAGACGCGCTCGTTGGCGTCCTGGGCGTGCAGGAACTCGTTGTAGAGGCGCTCGGCCGCGTCGGCAGTGGCGTCGCCGTCACGGAAGATCGTGTTGATGCGGGCGTTGAGCGCGGATTGACGCCGGTCGCGTAAGTGTAGAGCAGCTCGTAGAACTGCGGATATGGCGGGATAAGGGCCCGCTTCAGCAGGTCCATCGCCGAATTCGCATAGCCGAGGGCGCGCTTGAATTCTTGCTCTGACACAGTTGTTCCCGCGGTTTTTCGTCGGCGTTGCGCCGTAGATGCGTATATCTGCCAAGCTGCAATTAATGGCGCGTAAAAACCTGCGGCTATCGCGCCGTTCGCACGGCGAATAGCCACCGCAAATACGTCGCAGTCGTCGTAGAAGGGCCGCGGAGGCGTCAGCTCACGCGGCTCGGCCGCAGCAGGAAGGCCGGAATCGGACCGTCGATGCCGAACGGGCGAATTGGCGTCGATGCCGTTCGACCGGCGCCTCCGGTGGCGGCGCGGGCTCCGGCGGCTCTTCCACGTGGCGCGGCCGGAGTTGCCACGCTCGCGCGGCGGACGCTGGGCCGGAGCAGCGAGCGGCTTCCTCGCGCGGGTGCGCTGCGGCGGGTGCGCGCCGGCGCGCTCGGGGCGCTCCTCCGCCGCATCGGCCTTCGCCGGGGCGGTGCTGCCGCCAAGCTTCACCTCGGGGATGTCCGCTGGATCAGCTTGGTGATCGCATCGATATACTTGCCGTCCGACGGCGTCGCGAGCGTGATCGGCGACGCCGGAGCGGCCGGCGCGACCGGTACGGCCGATGCGGTGGACGTAGTCCTCGGCGTGGGTCGGCACGTCGAAGTTGAAGACGTGGCTCACGGCCGGGATGTCGAGGCCGCGTGCGGCGACGTCGGTGGCGACCAGCAGCTGCAGCTTGTCGGTCTTGAAGCTGTCGAGCGTCTCCATGCGGCTCTTCTGGTCCATGTCGCCATGCAGCCCGCGCGGCGGAGAAGCCGTGGCGCTTCAGCGAGCGGGCGAGCGTCGCCACGTCGCGCTTGCGGTTGCAGAAGATGATCGCGTTCTTGAGGTGTCCTCGGCGCGGATCAGCTGGCGCGAGCGCGGCGCGCTTCTCCTCGGGCTTGCCGGAGACCGCGACCAGGCGCTGCTCGATGGTCTCGACGACCGAGTTCTGGCGGGCGACCTCGATGCTTCACCGGGTCGCGCAGGAAGCGGCTCGGTCAGGCGCTGGATCTCCGGCGGCATGGTGGCCGAGAAGAACAGGGTCTGGCGGCGCGGCGGCAGCAGGCCGCAGATGCGCTCGATGTCGGGGATGAAGCCCATGTCGAGCATGCGGTCGGCTTCGTCGATGACCAGGATCTCGACGCCGGTCAGCAGGATGCGGCCGCGCTCGAACTGGTCGAGCATGCGGCCGGGGGTCGCGATCAGCACGTCGGCGCCGCGATCGAGGACCTTGTTCTGGTCGTCGAAGCGAGACGCCGCCGATCAGCAGCGCCACGTTGAGCTTGTGGTTCTTGCCGTACTTCTCGAAGTTCTCGGCGACCTGCGCGGCCAGTTCGCGCGTCGGCTCGAGGATCAGCGTGCGCGGCATGCGCGCGCGGGCGCGGCCGCTTTCGAGCAGTGTCGAGCATGGGCAGCACGAAGGAGGCGGTCTTGCCGGTGCCCGTCTGGGCGATGCCGATGATGTCCTTCTTTTCAAGGACCAGCGGGATGGCCTGGGCCTGGATGTCGGTGGGCTTGGTAGTAGCCGGCTGCGGCAACCGCTTCGGTCACCTTGGCGCTGAGGCCGAGCCCGGAAAAGTCATTTGCCAAATCAGTGGTCCGCTCAAGTATGGGAGGCAAGTCGACGGGCAACTACTTGAGAAGTGCGGGTCGACGCTCGGTCGCGAAACAAAGCCGGGAACTGGCCGGTACGCCAGCGGGACCGGATCTCCGCCCATCCGGGGCCGCATAACGCGGGCGGAACATAGCGGAAACCCCTTGCAAGTCAACGGGTCCGGGGCGTTCCGAATTCGGCGCAAGGTAAGGTGAACGGAGCGCGAGCAGGATGGCGAGTGCGGGGGCGGATTTCGTTCAGTGCTAGATAGCAGATACAGCGATTACTAGGAATGCATGGACGGTTGGTTGAAGCACGTTGCGTGCTGTTGCTGGGCATTGGTGGGTCCGCGGGTCAAGCCCGGGGATGACGGAGTTTGTGGGGGGATTGATGTCCCGCACCCGCCGTCACAGCCATTTATCCACCGTCATCCCCGGGCTTGACCCGGGGACCGACGGATTGCACGCCTCGGACTAGATGTCCAGGTCCGTCACGAACGCCGCATTCGCCTGGATGAACTCGAACCGTGCCTCCGGCCGGTTGCCCATCAGGCGGTCGACCGAGAGCCTCGTGCTCGTCGAGGTCCTGCCGAGCACGTTGACCTGCAGCAGCGTGCGGGTCTTGGGGTCCATGGTGGTTTCGCGCAGGTGCACGTAGGGCATTTCGCCGAGGCCCTTGAAGCGGGTGATGTCCGGCTTCTTGCCCTTGAACTCGGCTGGCGATGATGCTCGTCCTGGTGGGCGTCGTCCATGGCATAGGCGACCTTGGGGCCGTGGCTGATGCGGTAGAGCGGCGGCATCGCGAGGTAGAGGTGGCCGTCGTCGATGAGCTTGGGCATCTCCTGGAAGAAGAAGGTCATCAGCAGCGAGGCGATGTGGGCGCCGTCGACGTCGGCGTCGGTCATCAGGATGATCTTGTCGTAGCGCAGGTCGTCCTCGCGATAGCGGTCGCGGGTGCCGCAGCCGAGCGCCTGGATCAGGTCGGCGATGGCCTGGTTGGCGGCATCTTGTCGCGCGTGGCGCCGGCGACGTTGAGGATCTTGCCGCGCAGCGGCAGCACGGCCTGGCTGGCGCGGTTGCGCGCCGACTTGGCGCTGCCACCGGCCGAGTCGCCCTCGACGATGAAGATTTCGGCGCCCTGCTCGGCCGATTGCGTGCAGTCGGCGAGCTTGCCCGGGAGGCGCAGCTTGCGGGTCGCGCTCTGGCGATCGACTTCCTTCTCCTTCTTGCGGCGCAGGCGTTCCTCGGCGCGTTCGATTGCCCAGTCGAGCAGCTTGCCGGCCTGGTTGGGCGAGGCGGCGAGCCAGTGGTCGAAGGCGTCGCGCAGCGCCGTGTCGACGATGCGCGTGGCCTCGGGCGAGCTCAGCTTGTCCTTGGTCTGGCCGACGAATTCGGGCTCGCGCACGAAGACCGACAGCATGGCGGAGCACTGCACCAGCACGTCGTCGGCGGTGAGCGTGGCGGCGCGCTTGTTGCCGGTCAGCTCGGCGTAGGTGCGGAGGCCGCGGAGCAGGGCGGTGCGAAGGCCCTGTTCGTGCGTGCCGCCTTCGGCGGTCGGGATGGTGTTGCAGTAGGAATTGACGAAGCCGTCGCCGAGCGTCCAGGAGATGGCCCATTCGACGGCGCCGTGGGTGCCGGGCTTGCCGGTGCTGCCCGAGAAGATCTCGTCGACGATGCGCGGTTCGCCTTCGATGCCGGTTGCCGAGGAAGTCGCGCGAGGCCGCCGGGGAAGTGAAAGCTGGCCTTGGCGGGGACTTCGGCGGTTGCAAGGCTCTCGTCGCAGCTGCCAGCGCATTTCGACGCCGCCGAAGAGGTAGGCCTTGGCGCGCGTCATCCGGAACAGGCGCGCGGCCGAGAACTCGGCCTTGCCGCCGAAGATCTCGCGGGTCGGGGTGGAAGCGGGTCAGGGTGCCGCGGCGGTTCTGCACCTTGCCGACTTCTCGATGCCGCTGGTCGGCTTGCCGCGCGAAAAGTCTGCCGGTAGAGCACCTGGTCGCGCGCGACCTCGACCATCAGGTCGTCGGACAGCGCGTTGACGACCGAGACGCCGACGCCGTGCAGGCCGCCGGAGGTCTCGTAGGCCTTGCCGTCGAATTTGCCGCCGGCGTGCAGCGTGGTCAGGACGATCTCGAGCGTCGAGCGCTCGGGGAACTTGGGGTGCGTTCTCGACCGGGATGCCGCGGCCGTTGTCGGTGACGGTCAGATAGCCGTCGGCGCCGAACTGGACCTCGATCCGGGTGGCGTGGCCGGCAATCGCCTCGTCCATCGAGTTGTCGATGACTTCGGCGAAGAGGTGGTGGAGCGCGTTGGCGTCGGTGCCGCCGATATACATGCCCGGGCGGCGGCGCACCGGCTCGAGCCCTTCCAGCACCTCGATGTCGGCGGCCGAGTAGGACGTTGGCGTGCGCAACGTTGGGGGCCTTGTCGGCCTTGGGCGCGGCGGGGGCCGGCTTGATTGGGACTTGGTGGGGTCGTCGGAAAACAGATCCATCGGTAACCTGGCGGAGGCGGACGCAATCGGGCCGCCAGCACTAGCAGATTCGGGGATTGGTGAGGTTAAGCCCCGATATGGAGGCCGCGGCTTTCCCCGTCAACCGGCTGAACAGCAAGTGAATGTGGGGTTCGAGAGCCGTTGCTGTGGACGGCGCAAGCCGCGCCGAGCGATCACCGCAGGGCGGCCCGGTTCGGGCCAGTAGGCAGTGCCGGGCGCGTCGCTTTGCAATCCGGCACCACCATCGCAGGGCCTGCTATCACCGCGATCTGCCGTTGGCGCAAAAAAGCCGCCAACATGAACCGCAGATGAACGGGGGATTAGGCACGTGTTCACCCCGGAACCATATGGTCGGGCCACGCTTCTAGACCCGGCGGCGACTTCACCTCCAAGGAGAACAAAAAAATGACCCATCTGACCAACATCCTGAAGACCGGCAGCCGGGCTGCAATCATCGCGCTGACACTCGGCGCGTCGACCATTGCAGTCGTTCCCGCCGCCCAGGCACAGTCGTTCAACTTCCAGTTCGGCGTTGACGGCAGCGGCAAGCCGAGCGTCGGCTTCGGCGTCGACAGCGACGGTGACCGCCGCGGTCGTCCGATCCGCCCGCAGGTCTGCTATAGCGACCGTGAGATCATCCGCGGCATCCGCAACGAAGGCTACCGTGACGTG
The DNA here is from genome assembly GCA_963708965.1 of uncultured Alphaproteobacteria bacterium. Taxonomy (GTDB): domain Bacteria; phylum Pseudomonadota; class Alphaproteobacteria; order Rhizobiales; family Devosiaceae; genus Devosia_A. The sequence goes on from CAVPUP010000011.1 coordinate 171,200, forward strand.
CAGATCGTGCGCGAGCTGCCGCGCAACCGTCTTGGCATCATCGCCCGTGACGGTCGCACCTGGTACTCGATGCGCGTGAACCAGTGCACCGGCGAAGTGGATCGCATTGAGCGTCTCCGCCGCTACCGTCCGGGCGTGCAGTTCGAATTCAACTTCTAAGGTTCGACACGATCCTCCCCGGTCCGATCCCGGCCCATGGGCCGGGATTTTTGATTCGATGGAGACCAACATGCAAAAGCTGCTTCGTACCATCGCGCTCGCCACGGGGTGCTGGGCGCCGCCACCGTGACCGCCATGCCGGCGCAGGCGCAGTTCATCCCCGACTTTGGCGACGGCGAGTTCTATGACGGCCCGTTCCGGCTGTGCCTGATGACCAACAGCTCCGCCGCGCCATCTCGCGGCAGGGCTACTCGGACATCTTCCTCAACGTCGAGAACGAGCAGCGCGTCGAAGCGCGCGCCACCAAGGGCAAGCTATCTTGGGTCTACCTGCTCACCGTAAATACTTGCAGCGGCAGGGTTCTCGACCGCCAGCGATTGCGGCCCGCCTGAGCCGGAAGGGGTCCGTTTTGGCGCAGGCAGTTTAGATTCCGTTTGCTTCTCGGAAGCACTTTCTTAAGCCGGTCCTGCTAGAAAAATCGCCATACGGTCTGTGTATGGAGTTGCCGTATGCGCGCCGCTGGTCGCCGTACAGAGTTAGCGACCGAACTATCGGCGCGGAGTTTGAGTAATCGGTGGTTGCAAGCCGGATTTACTAGTTTTGCGTACCGGCTTGCCCATCTGACCCTGCCTCGATCCCTGGCAATACTGTCCATTTCTGCGCTGTTCTACTTCGCCTGAGCCGCCAGTTGCGCACCACCTCAGCCCTGTTCTCCGTCCTACCGGACCATTGCCTTTCTGCAGCCGAACGTCGCGCTATGCAATTTGCGTCGAAAACGCCAGCGAACAGGAGGGTGAGATGACCATCTATTACCGCCCCCATCGTCAGCGTGGCCCTGTTCAGGCCCTGCAGCTTTCGTTGCAGGGCTGACCGAGCGGGTCCGACGAGCATCGTCCCATCTCCTCTGGTTTGCCCATAGGGCGCCGCTCTGGCGCCAGGCCAGGCGCATTGCGCCCAAGATTTCCAGAGAGACGATAAATGGGCTCGATCAGCCTCAAGAACCTCAGCATCACCGCGGCGTCCCGTTGTTCCGCAATCTCGACCTCGTCGTCGCAGGACGGCGATCGCGTCGGGCTGGTGGCCGGCAACGGCATGGGCAAGACCACGCTGCTTGCGCGCCATTGCCGGCACCGCCGAGGCAAGCAGCGGCGACATCGTGCGCTCGCGTGGCCTGCACATCGGCTATGTCGAGCAGGACGTGCCCGCCGCGCTGCATGAGCTGACGCTTTACGACGCCGTGCTGCAGGCCTTGCCGGCGGCGGACCGCGAGACCGACAGCTGGCGCGTCGATGTGGTGCTCGACGAGTTCCAGACGCCGGACGAGATGCGGGACCGGTTGGTCACGGCACTGAGCGGCGGCTGGCAGCGGCTGATGCTGCTGATGCGAGTCTGGGTCGGCGAGCCCGACGCGCTGCTGCTCGACGAGCCGACCAACCACCTCGACCTCGTCAAGTGCAGTTCGAGGAGTGGCTGAACCGTTCGGCCGCCGGCATGCTGATCATCGCCAGCCACGACCGCGACTTCCTCGATGCGGTGACCAACCGGACGCTGTTCCTCCGGCCGGAGACGTCGCGCTATTTCGCGCTTGCCCTACCGCGCGGCTCGGCGGCGCTGGAGGAGGGTGATGCGGCGGACGAGGCCAAGCTCGAGCGGGACCTCAAGGAAGCCAAGCAGCTGCGCAAGCAGGCCGCCAAGCTCACCAATATCGGCATCAACTCGGGCAGCGATCTGCTGATCGGCAAGGCCAAGCAGCTCAAGGAGCGGGCCGCCAAGATCGAGGCGCGACGTTGCCGTGCACAGAGAGCGCTCCGGCGACATCCGGCTCACCAATAGCGGCACCCACGCCAAGGTGCTGGTGAGCGTCGAGAACGTCACGGTGGCCACGCCCGTCGGCGATCCACTGTTCCGGATCGAAAAGCTGCACATCTTCCAGGGCGACCGCATCGTGCTGCTGGGCCGCAACGGCACGGGCAAGTCGCAATTGGTGAAGCTGCTCAACCGGGCGATCGAGCGGCGAGGGGGTGCCGGGGATCAAGGTCACGCCCTCGGTCGTGCTTGGCTATACCGACCAGGACATGTCGCAGCTGCCCGAAGGCGGAACGCGCGAGCGTCATCGTCGGCAGTTCAAGGTCGGTGACACGCGAAGCCGGGCGCTGCTCGCGGCCGCCGGCTTCACCGATCGACAAGCAGGAACGGCCGATCGCGCAACTGTCGTTCGGGCAGCAGGCCCGGCTCGGGTTGCTGGCGCTGCGGCTAACGCGAGCCTAACTTCTACCTGATGGACGAGCCGACCAACCATGTCGACATTCCGGGGCAGGAGAAGCTCGAGGCGGAAATTCTCGAGCATGAGGCGACCTGCGTGCTGGTCTCGCATGATCGGAGTTTCGTGCGGAATATCGGCACGCGGTATCTGCAGATCGACGGCAAGCGGCTGCGGGAGGTCGAGGGCCCCGGAGGGATTTTTCGCGGCGATGGCTGGGGAGGTGGAGTGAGGGAGGTGAGCTCCGGGGAGCGGACCTCGTCCTTCGACAGGCTCGGGATGACGTCCGGGGAGGGGGCGGGGTGAGGTTGCGACGGGGCGGGAGGGGCGCGGGCGGAGCCGGCGCTTCCCGGTGTCATCCCAGCGAAGGCGCTGGGAACCGACTCTCCAGGGGTGCGGGCGGAAACATGGATCCCTGCTTTCGCAGGGACGACATCGGGGTGTGGTGGGGGAGTGCACCCAGGGTTGGGACTGCCCCTCAATGTCCTGCATTGGCGGAAGTGATAACGTGGGCACGCGAAAACTCGCGATCCCCTGCGAAAGACTGTTTTCCGCGCAGTATTTCTCCGCCGAGATGCGCCGATTTCAGTAACAATAAATTCATCATGGCTTGACTATAGTCCGGGTTCAATTACGGGCGCAGGGCCATGTCTGAAGAGACGGATACGGCCGGCAGGACATCCGGACGCACTATGGATCGCCGGTTCGAGGGCAGATACGACGGATTTCTCGAGGCAAGCTTCACGACCAGCGGGGCGCATGATGGCCCACCGGTGGTGGCCTCGTGCGTGATCGACAGCATCTCGCCGGCGGCGATGCTGATCTCGAGCGACACCGCGCCCTACACGGGGCAGTACATCTGGGTCGATCTCGACAGCTTCGGGCTGGTGCGCTGCCGGGTGGCGGACCAGCGGCTCGGCGGGTTCATCTGCGACAACCTCTTGAACGAGAACGCGCGTGATCGGCTGGCGATCTGGATCTCATGGCTGAGCCGGCGCGGGCGGCCGCGCGGCGACAAGCGCGAGCATATCCGCTCCCGCCCGCGCGATGCCCGGACCACCGTCACGTTCGGCGAGGGCGACGTGATCTCGGCGATGCTGATCGACGTGTCGCGCTCCGGGGCGGGGCTGGTGACCGATCGGCCGGTGGTGATCGGCTATCCGGTGATCGTCGGCCGCGCGCCGGCGACGGTGACGCGGATCTTCGAGGGCGGCTTCGGCGTGGCGTTCGACGAGGTGCTGGGGCCGAGCAGGCCGACGACCTCGTCAGCGAATATGAGGTCAAGCACGTGGTGACGGGGTCGGGTAGCGATCGCCAGCACCGGTCCGCCTGGAACGCCACGCCTGCCAGAAGCGATACCCGCTCATCGGGGACCTGATCGGGAAGTACTGCTGGCGAGCCGCGCGCAGCAGGTCGCGGGCTGAAGAAGTTCGCGTGCCGGCGCGCGCAGCATCTCGGGCGGCGAACCGGTGCTGATGGCGCCGGTCATCGATCAGCCCGGCGAGGCGGTGACGGTGGCCTTCCCGGTCGGCGTCCTCCGCGGCTCGGTGGTGCGGCAGTTCGTCGGCGGCTTTGCGGTGGAGATCCACTCGACGGAAGCCGAGCGCGCGTGCTCAACAGGCGCATCCGTGGCTCAAGCGCCAGGCGGTGAAGACGGTGATCGACCGGCGCGAGCACCGGCGCGTGCTGCCGCGGGTACGCATGCCACGGGCTTCTTGCCGACGGCCAATCGATCCCGGGCTCGTCATCGACATGTCGCGCTCGGCGTCGCGATCTCGGCCGACGTGATCGTGCCGATCGGCACGCCGGTCGCGGTGGGCGGGGTGCCCGGCAAGGTCGTGCGGCCGATGGAGGCGGGATGGGCGGTGCAGTTCGACGAGCTGCAGGCGATCGACCAGCTGGAGGCGCTGCTGACGGCCAAGGCCGCGACGGCTGAGACCGAGGGCGCTGACGCCGCGTTTGACGGGGGTGGTTGCCTCCGTACTATGGCCGCGGACTTCTCGGGGGTGGCGATGGACTCGAGCGCGGCCAGCGGGCGGATCGAAGCGGCGCACGTCCTGGGCGCCGGCAAGATGGCCGAGGTGCTGGAACACGGGCCGTTCGTCTTGAAGCTCTATCGTGCGGGGGTGCCCAAGGAGTTCGCGTTTCGAGAGGCGGCGATCCTGGCTGCGGTCGAGGGGCTGGGCTCCGGCGCCGCGGGTAGAGGCGGCCGGCGAGTTCGGCGGACGCTGGGGGATCGTCATGACGCGGGCGGCAGGGACGACCTTCGGCGAGGCGGCCACTGCAGCGCCGGAGCTGCTGCCGCGGTATCTCGAGGCGATGGTGGCGCTGCACCGGCGGGTACACGAAGCGGCGGTTCCCGGGTTCGGTTCGCTCAAGGGGCGCGTGGCGGCACGGATCGAGGCGGCGGGGCAACTGGGGCAGGGGGTTCGGGGGCGGCTGCTGGAACGGCTTGCAGCGCTGCCGGACGGCGATCGGCTGTGCCACGGGGATTTCCATCCACACAACGTTCTGGGCGAGCCGGGGAGGCGGTGATCGTCGACTGGCCGGATGCGACGCGGGGCGCGCCGGCTGCGGATGTGTGCCGGTCGTTCCTGCTGATGCGGCATTATTCGGCGGAGCTGGCGGGGGCGTATCTCGGCGCTTACCTGAGGGCGAGCGGGCTGGCGGAGGGCAAGGTACTGGCCTGGCTGCCGTGCTGGCGGCGGCTCGGCTGGCGGAGAATGTTCCGGAGGAAGTAGGCGGACCTGATTGCACTGGCGGAGGGGGTGTAGGGAGCGGCATCGCGCGCCTTGGCCGACCCCGTCATCCGTCTCGGTGGACTTTGGCCGATTTGTTGATCCGTCACTCCCCCAACCACCGTCATCCCCGGGCTTGACCCGGGGACCTATTAGCTCCCGACCACCAACCCTTCGGCGGAGAAAAAGGGCCCCTTGCGGGGCCCTTTCCGCTTTCGTATCGATCGGCGCCGATTAGGCCGAGTAGTACATCTCGTACTCGACCGGGTGCGGGGTGTGCTCGAACTTGATCACTTCCTTCATCTTCAGCTCGATGTAGCTGTCGATCAGGTCGTCGTCGAACACGCCGCCGGCCTTGAGGAAGTCGCGGTCCTTGTCGAGGCTCTCGAGCGCTTCGCGCAGCGAACCGCAGACGGTCGGGATCTCCTTCAGCTCTTCCTTGGGCAGCTCGTAGAGATCCTTGTCCATCGGGTCGCCCGGGTGGATCTTGTTCTTGATGCCGTCGAGGCCGGCCATCAGCATGGCGGCGAAGGCGAGGTACGGGTTGCGCCAGCGGATCGGGGAAGCGGACCTCGACGCGCTTGGCCTTCGGCGACTGGCCGAACGGGATGCGGCACGAGGCCGAGCGGTTGCGCGCCGAGTAGGCCAGCAGCACCGGGGCCTCGAAGCCCGGGCACCAGGCGCTTGTAGCTGTTGGTGGTCGGGTTGGTGAAGGCGTTGATGGCCTTGGCGTGCTTGATGATGCCGCCGATGTAGTAGAGGCGCGTCCATCGACAGGCCGGCATACTGGTCGCCGGCGAACAGCGGCTTGCCGTCCTTCCAGATCGACTGGTGGCAGTGCATGCCCGAGCCGTTGTCGCCGAAGACGCGGCTTCGGCATGAAGGTCGCGGTCTTGCCGTAGGCCTGGGCGACCTTCTGGATGACGTACTTGTAGATCTGCACGTCGTCGGCCGGCCTTGATGATCGGCGCGAACTTGATGCCGAGCTCGTGCTGGGCCGACGCCACTTCGTGGTGGTGCTTCTCGACGACGACGCCCATCGCGCCCATGGCCGCGAGCATCTCGCCGCGCATGTCCTGCGCGCTGTCGAGCGGCGGGACCGGGAAGTAGCCCTTCTTGAGCCCGATGTGGTGGCCGAGTGTTGCCGGACTCGTACTCGGTGTCGTTGTTGGACGGCAGCTTCGGTCGAGTCGACCGCAGAAGCCCACCTTGTAGGTGGTGTTCGAGTAGCGCACGTCGTCGAAGATGAAGAATTCGGGCTCGGGGCCGAAATAGACGCGTGTCGCCGATCCCGAGCTCCTTGACGTAGGCCTCGGCCTTCTTGGCCATGGTGCGCGGGTCGCGGGAGTAGGGCTGGTAGGTCAGCGGCTCGAGGATGTCGCAGTTGATGGCGAGGGTCGGCGGCGCCGAAGAACGGGTCGATGTAGGCCGAGTCCGGATCGGGCATCAGCACCATGTCGGACTCGTTGATCGGCCTTCCAGCCGGCGATCGAGGAGCCGTCGAACATCGTGCCTTCTTCGAACAGGTCCTCGTCGACCATGGCTGACGTCGAAGGTCACGTGCTGCAGCTTGCCGCGCAGGTCGGTGAAGCGCAGGTCGACGTACTTGATGTCCTCGTCCTTGATGCTTCTTGAGGATGTCGCTTCCAGTGGTCATTCAGGTTTCCCCTGTATAAGTCTGGGTTTGCGTGTTTAGCGCGGGCGAGCGACGCGGAATCAGGTCGCCCTTAGAGCGCGTCGTCGCCGAATTCGCCGGTGCGGATGCGGATGGCCTGCTCGATCGAGTAGACGAAGATCTTGCCGTCGCCGATGCGACCGGTCTTGCGCGGCGGTGCGGATCGCCTCGATGGCCTTCTCGGCGAGATCGTCGGGGCACGACCACCTCGACCTTCACCTTGGGCAGGAAGTCGACGACGTATTCCGCGCCACGATAGAGCTCGGTATGCCCCTTCTGACGGCCGAAGCCCTTGACTTCGGTGACGGTGATGCCCTGCAGGCCAACTTCCTGCAGCGCCTCCTTCACTTCGTCGAGCTTGAACGGCTTTACGATAGCCTCGATCTTTTTCATTCAGGCCTCCAGTCTGGCACCGGTTCGGTGCCGCAGGGTTGTATGCAGGGGCCGTGCCAAGCGACTCGGACGCGAGCAAAATGCTCGAAAGTCAGGATGTTAGGGCTGTTGGATGTAACCTGCACTGCCGTTGCTGCTGACACTATGCTGAAAGAATGTGCAAAATGGTGCGCACTTAGGCAAATCAGTATCGGGCTGCGCGGTTGATGGGCAGGAGCGGTCTATCAGAGGAAACGACATGGCGAAGCGATTGAGCCGTTGCAACCGTGCGACTACGCAGATCGGGCGGTTCGCTCGTGGTTACCGCGCCGCTGTCGCGCGTGATGCGTTGCGACTTTTCGAAGGGCAGGAGCTGACGGTGACGGCTGAGGCCGGCCGGATCACTTACGCGAAGACAAGCAGAAGGCGTCGGTCCAAGTACCGGTTGGAGGAGCTGCTGGCGCAGTGCGACTTCAACATTCCGCTGAGCGAAGAGGAGGCGGCCTGGTTGAATGCGCCGCCCGTCGGGCGAGAAATCCTGTGAGGTGGAGGATGGCGCCATCCCCCATCCCCCTTTGACCTTCCCCCATTCTTCGCCATATATGCACGCGACCCCGGCCATGAGGGGCGCCTTGCGGATGTGGCGGAACTGGTAGACGCACTGGATTTAGGTTCCAGCGCCGCAAGGCGTGGAGGTTCGAGTCCTCTCATCCGCACCAGCTCACGCGAAACCTCGGCCAAACGATATTGTTGAGACAACGGGATACCCCAATGCAGGTCACAGAAACCCTCAACGAGGGCCTCAAGCGCAAACTCTCCGTGGTCATCCCGGCCAAGGACCTCAGCGATCGGCTGGATGCCCGGCTCGACGAGATGAAGGGCACGGCGAACATCAAGGGTTTCCGCCCGGGCAAGGTGCCGGTGGCGCACCTCAAGAAGGTCTATGGCCGCTCGGCGATGTCCGAAGTGCTGTCCGACGCGATCAACAGCACCGTCTCCAAGACCCTCGACGAGCGCTCCGAGCGCGCCGCGACGCAGCCCAAGGTCGACCTGCCGGAAGACCAGGACGTGATCAACAAGGTGCTCGACGGCGATGCCGACCTCAATTTCGAGGTCAGCTACGAGGTGCTGCCGCCGGTCTCGCTGATGGAATTCAAGGGCGTGAAGGTCGACCGTCCGGTCGTCGAGATCGACGAGAAGGACGTGGACACCGAAGTGCAGCGCGTGTTCGCGCAGCAGCGCGGCTACGAGGAGAAGGGCGAGGACGGCGTCGTCGAGACCGGCGACCGGCTCGGGCTCTCCTTCAAGGGCACGATCAAGGGCGAGGCGTTCCAGGGCGGCACGGCCGACCATGCGCACCTGACCGTCGGTGCCGGCGAGTACATCCCCGGCTTCGAGGAACAGCTCCTCGGCATGAAGAAGAACGAGACCCGGACCATCAAGGTCACGTTCCCCGCGGACTACGCGCAGGAGAACCTCGCCGGCAAGGAAGCCGACTTCGAGGTCACGATCCTGCATGTCGACGGCCCGAAGGCCGGCGAGCTGAACGACGAGTTCGCCCAGAGCCTCGGCCTCGAGAACGTCGACGGGCCTGCGCGATGCGGTGAAGGACCAGATGCGCGCTGCGCTCGATTCGATGAGCCGGCAGGCAGTGAAGCGCCAGATCCTCGACCAGCTGGACGAGGGCCACAAGTTCGAGGTGCCGCAGCAGCTGGTGGATGCCGAGTTCGACACCATCTGGCAGCGCGTGGTGCACGAGGTGGAGCATCACGGCCGTTCCTTCGAGGACGAGGGCACGACCGAGGAAGCCGCCCGCGAGCAGTACAAGAAGATCGCCGAGCGCCGCGTGCGCCTGGGCCTCGTCGTCGCCGAGATCGGCAACGAGAACAAGATCGAGGTGACCGAGGAAGAGCACCAGCAGGCGCTCATCGCCGAGGTCCGCCGCTTCCAGGGCCAGGAACAGCAGGTCTACGACTACTACCGCAAGAACCCCCAGGCGCTGGCCGCGCTCCGCGCCCCGGTGTTCGAGAACAAGGTCGTGGATTTCGTCACCGAGCTGGCCGAGAAGACCGACAAGCCGATGACCCGCGCCGAGCTGTCGAAGATCATCGCCGCCGATGAGGACGAGGTTCCGGAGGAGCACCACCACTGAGGTGGGGTTCCGGTGAATTGAGGGCCGCCCTTTGGGGCGGCCTTTTTTGTTTTGAGGGCCTTCGCCATGGATCGCGCCTGTGGCCCACCCCCACCCTTGATCCCTCCCCACAAGGGGGAGGGAGACGAAGGAGCCGTCGGCTCCGTGTCCAAGGGCGGGATGAGCGTGTAGCGGTCTCCCTCCCCCTTGTGGGGAGGGAACAAGGGTGGGGGTGACCAAGGGCGCCGGTCGACGGAGTTGACGGTGGGCGAGCACATGGATGAACTCGTCGGGATCATTCCTCGCAGAGCAGGCCGGCACCATGGACAGTTCCAGCATCCTCCTCACCCCCGCCGAGATGGGGCGCGCCGATGCGCTGGCGGTGGCCGCGGGCGTGCCGTCGCTGACGCTGATGGAGAATGCCGGGGCGGCGGTGGCCGAGGTGGTGCAGGAGCGCTATCCGGACGGCGAGGTGCTGGTTTTCTGCGGGCCGGGCAACAATGGCGGGGACGGGTTCGTCGCGGCGATAAAGCTGCGAGAACAGGGGCGGCGCGTGCGCGTGGCCTTGTTCGGCCAGCGCGAGCAAGCTGAAGGGCGATGCGGCTCACTTTGCCGACCTGTGGGGCGGTGCCGGTCGAGGACGCCCGAGGTGCGGCGCGGCAGGGCGACGGTGATCGTCGACGCGCTGCTTGGCGCCGGGCTCGATCGGGACGTTGAGGGGGCACTTTGCACGGTGCTCCAGACGCTTCTGCTCATCCGAGGGTGGCCGCCACGCAGCGATGAGTCGGCCACGCCTCCGCGGTGGTGTCGGTTGATGTGCCGAGCGGCATCGACGGGGCCACGGGACAGGTGCGGGGGATGGCCGTACGCGCAGACGTGACGGTGACCTTCTTCCGTCTGAAGCCCGGGCACCTGCTGCAGCCGGGCCGGGGATACTGCGGCGAAGTGGTGCTGCAAAGATATCGGCATTCCGGGGGCGGTCGAGGCCGAGATCGGGCCGAAGCTCTGGCAGAATGGACCGGACCTGTGGCGGCTGCCGCCGCGGATCCCGAGGGACACAAGTTCACGCCGTGGGCCACTGCTGCGTGCTTTCGGGCGGGCCGCTGCAGACCGGGGCGAGTCGGCTGACGGCACTGGCGGCGCTGCGCACCGGCGCAGGGCTGGTGACGCTTGTCGGGGCAGAGGATGCGCTGATGAGTGCAGGCCAACCATGTGACGGCGGTCATGCTGAAGCCGGTGGATGGGCCGTGGGGCTTCGCGTGCTGCTCGAGGACCAGCGGATCAACGCTTTTGCGCTCGGACCCGCGGCGGGGTTGGGCCAGGCAACGCGAGCGAATGTGCTGGCGGTGCTGGCGGGCGGCCCGTGGACAGTGCTCGATGCCGATGCGCTGACGAGCTTCAAGGACGAGCCGGACGTGCTGTTCGCGGCGATCCGCGCCAATCCGACCGGCCGGTCGTGATGACGCCGCACGAGGGCGAGTTCGAGCGGCTGTTCGGCAAGGTGGAGGGCTCGAAGGTCGAGCGTGCGCGGACGGCGGCGGCGCGGAGCGGTGCGACCGTGGTGCTGAAGGGCAGCGACACGGTGGTCGCGGCACCGGATGGGCGCGGCGGCGATCAATTCCAATGCACCGCCGATTCTTGGGACGGCGGGGTCGGGCGATGTGCTGGCGGGCATCATCGCCGGGCTGCTGGCGCAGGGGATGGAAGGGATCGAGGGCTTCGAGGCCGCCTGCGCCGGGGTGTGGATCCACGGCGAGGCGGGGAACCGGTGGGGCAAGCCGGGGCTGATCGCGGAGGATCTGCCGGGGCTGGTGCCGGAGGTGCTGGCGGGGCTGGTCTAGCAAGGCGCTCCTCGACACCTTCGATGTCAGTCCCGGCCGGATCGCGCCGGGATCCAGCTAGCTCGAGAGCCTTGCCAAGCTTGCGGTGCCGCCGGGAGCACCATCTGCCCCCAGGATCGGCCCCGGCCTTCGCCGCGGGCTGTACCATGCCTGTCGAGTGCGGGAGAGGCAGCTCGATCTGCCCCCCGTGCGTCTGGTTACAAGGTATACTGCGCCACTCGCTATGCCAGCAGTCACTCACCACCTCACCTCCAGCCGCTCCAGGCCGTGGAAGTGGTAGATGTTCTTGTACTGCGGCGGCTCGGCCAGCCTGCAGCCCGGGCAGCCGGTCGAACAGGGTCTGCAGCGCCACCTGCAGCTCGATCCTCGCGAGCGGGGCGCCGATGCAGAAGTGGATGCCGGCGCCGAAGCTGACGTTCTGGCCGTCGGGGCGGAAGGGGTCGAAGGTGTTGGCGTGGGCGAAGCGGGTGGGGTCGCGGTTGGCGGCGGCGAGCATGAGGCCGATGGTCTCGCCCTGGCGGAAGCTCAGGCCGTTGTCGAGCGTCACGTCCTCGAGCGCATAGCGGGTGAACATGTGGAGCGGGGCGTCGAAGCGGAGGCACTCTTCCACCGTCGCCTCGGTCTGCCTGTCGTCGGCGAACAGCGACTTGGGGTCGAGGCCGCTCTCGAGGATCGACTTGATGCCGTTGCCGGTGGTGTGGACCGTCGCCTCGTGGCCGGCGTTGAGGAGGAGGATGGTGGTGGAGATCACCTCCTCGTCGCTCAGCCGCTCCCCGTCGACTTCGGCGGTGAGCATGTGGGTGAGCAGGTCCTCGCGCGGCTGGCGGCGGCGCTCGGCCATGAGCGAGCGCACATAGTCCATGAACTCGATCGAGGCCTGGTTGGCGTCGAGCTCGGTCTCGCGGGTGACGCCGTGCATGTACATGGCGACCATGCGGTTGGACCAGTCGACCAGTTGCATCGCCATGTCGGCGGGGATGCCGAGCATCTCGGCGATGACGATGGCCGGGATGGGCACGGCGTAGGCGCGGAGCAGCTCGGCGTGGCCGTCGGCCTCGAAGCCGTCGATGAGCTCGTTGGCGAGCCGCTCGATACGCGGGCGGAGCTGCTCGACATTGCGCGACACGAAGGCGCGGTTGACGAGGGTGCGGAGGCGCGTGTGGGCGGGCGGCTCGAGGGTGAGGAGCGAGTATTTCTCGGTCTGGTCGAACGCGGCAACGTGCGGCTTCGGCTCGGGCATGCCCAGTTGCTCGCGGGACATGAGGTGGAGGATCTGCCGGCCGAAGCGCTTGTCGCGCAGCAGGGCGTTCACGTCCTTGAAGCCGGCGAAGCACCAGTGGCCGTAGTTCTCCCAGAAGAAGGCGGGGGAGGCGGCGTGCACCGCATCGTAGAAGGCGTAGGGGTCGCGATAGAAGGCGGCCTCGCGCGGATGGGCGCTGGCGCGGCGGTCGGCGAGGGTGAAGGCAGCGAGCTCGGTCAAAGGGGGAGAACCTTGGGGGATGTGGCGTTGCGGGGATGCTATACATCGCCGGCGCGCGACGGAAAGGCCTTGCCTCCGCGGCAAACTCGGCTAGGCAAGGGGGAAACAGACTGGAGTGCCCACCGTGAGCGAGCTGACCCTCGAACAAGCCATCGACAACATCTACGCCTCGCTGAAGGCGGACAACGCCGATCTCGACGTGCATATCGCGGCATTGAAGACGGCAATGGCCGAAGCGAGGGCTGAAGGAGGCGGTGTTCGACCCGGCGCGGCTCGCGCAGAACAACCGGCAGGGCCGCAAGCTGATGCAGTCGTATTTCCGGAAGCGCGGCGTGGCGGTCAGCTTCGGGGCTTAGGCCTGAAACGGCGACTCCTTGATTACCAGGTGGGTGGGGTCATATAAGGGGGCACGGCGGCGGACGGCCCCCTCCCAACCTCCCCCATGAAGGGGGAGGTGCCGGCCGGTGTATTGGGCGCGATCGAAGACAGCGCCTCGACTCTTCACCTCCCCCCTTCATGGGGGAGGCCGGGAGGGGGCCGTCTCGAGCCTGCCGAGTCAGTCCCGCCTCCCCATCCGGGCAGCTTTCGGAAATTGGTGGCAATGCGCAAATATTGCACCATTGCGACCTGCCACACTGAGGCCTATGTGTCGCTTTACCGCCCGTTAAGCGGGTGTCACCTGCAATCGGCCCGACTTCAAGGCTGATTTCGAATATCCAAAAGGGGCAATCTCGAATGCGGGATCCGGTCGATACCTACATGAACATGCTCGTGCCGATCGTGGTCGAGCAGACGAACCGCGGCGAGCGATCGTTCGACATCTTCTCCCGGCTGCTGCGCGAGCGCGTGGTGTTCGTGACCGGTGTGGTCGAGGACAACATGGCTTCGCTGATCGTGGCGCAGCTGCTGTTCCTCGAGGCGGAGAATCCGAAGAAGGAGATCAACCTCTACATCAACTCGCCGGGCGGCGTGGTGACGGCGGGGCTCTCCATCTACGATACGATGCAGTTCATCCGTCCGCCGGTGGCGACGCTGGTGATGGGGCAGGCTGCCTCGATGGGCTCGCTGCTGCTGGCGGCGGGCGAGGCGGGGATGCGCGGTTCGCTGCCCAATTCCCGCATCATGGTGCACCAGCCCTCGGGCGGCTACCAGGGCCAGGTGACGGACATCCTGATCCACGCCAAGGAGGTCGAAGGCCTGAAGCGCCGGTTGAACCAGATCTACGAGAAGCATACCGGCCGCACCTATGACGAGATCGAGAACGCGCTCGAGCGCGACCGTTTCCTGTCGCCGGGCGAGGCCAAGGATTTCGGCCTGATCGATCAAGTTTTCGAGAAACGGGCGGTCCCGGAGGCAACCTGATCGCTTTAGCCGTTAAGGTGAATCCAAACACAGGCTCGCGTGTGACACTTGTGTGATTGTGTGGGTCCCGGCTGGCCGTTAAGGTCGGTCGGGCTTACATTTTGTTTAGGTATCCGTGGCTAGCGTTCTATCTAGCCGGGATGGGAGCCCGAACTCCCAGGAGTGACAGGATGTCCAAGGACACCACCAGCGGCGAATCCTCCAAGAACACGCTGTATTGTTCGTTCTGCGGGAAGTCGCAGCATGAGGTCAGGAAACTGATCGCAGGGCCTACCGTATTCATCTGCGATGAATGCGTGGAGCTGTGCATGGACATCATCCGCGAGGAGAACAAGACCTCGATGGTGAAGTCCACGGACGGGGTGCCGACCCCGGCCGACATCTGCAAGGTGCTGGATGACTACGTGATCGGCCAGGCGCGCGCCAAGCGCGTGCTCTCGGTGGCGGTCCACAACCACTACAAGCGCCTGCATCACGCGACGAAGAACCAGGACGTCGAGCTCGCGAAGTCGAACATCCTGCTGATCGGCCCGACCGGTACCGGCAAGACGCTGCTCGCGCAGACGCTGGCCCGCATCCTCGACGTGCCGTTCACCATGGCGGACGCGACGACGCTGACCGAGGCCGGCTATGTCGGCGAGGATGTCGAGAACATCATCCTGAAGCTGCTGCAGGCCGCCGACTACAATGTCGAGAAGGCACAGCGCGGCATCGTCTACATCGACGAAGTCGACAAGATCTCGCGCAAGTCGGACAATCCCTCGATAACCCGGGATGTGTCGGGCGAGGGCGTGCAGCAGGCGCTGCTCAAGATCATGGAAGGCACCGTGGCTTCGGTGCCGCCGCAGGGCGGCCGCAAGCACCCGCAGCAGGAATTCCTGCAGGTGGACACGACCAACATCCTGTTCATCTGCGGCGGCGCCTTCGCCGGCCTCGAGCGGATCATCCAGGCGCGCTCGGAAGGCTCGGGCATCGGCTTTGCGGCCGTGGTGAAGGACCCCAAGGACCGCCGCGTCGGCGACGTGCTGAAGGAAGTGGCGCCCGAGGACCTGGTGAAGTTCGGGTTGATCCCCGAGTTCATCGGCCGCCTGCCGGTGCTGGCGACGCTCGAGGACCTCGACGAGGCGGCGCTGATCCAGATCCTGACCGAACCCAAGAACGCCCTGGTGCGGCAGTACCAGCGCCTGTTCTCGATGGAGGAGGTGGAACTCACCTTCCACGAGGACGCGCTCAAGGCGATCGCGCGGCATGCCATCGAGCGCAAGACCGGCGCCCGGGGCCTGCGCTCCATCATGGAGGGCATCCTGCTCGACACCATGTACGACCTGCCGTCGCTGGACGGGGTCGAGGAAGTGGTGATCAGCGAGGAAGTGGTGAACGGCAAGGACGCTCGCCCGCTCTACATCTATGCCGAGCGCCAGAAGGACGAGGCACTGGGCAACAGCGCCTGACCGCTTCGGGTGTAGTATTCAAGCACGTGAGATCCCCGCGAAAGCGGGGATTTCTGTTTTGTGGAGCTTGGCGCCGTGTTGCGTGGGTCCCCGGGTCAAGCCCGGGGATGACGGTGGTTGGGGGGAGTGACGGATCAACAAACTCCGTCATCCCCGGGCTTGACCCACGGCTGTCCGGTTTGGCTTCAGCCCCATTGCAAGTGCATCTGATCGGGATGGGAGGGTTGTGTTGGTGGGGGGCCGGTGAGGTGGTCGATGCGTCGGCGGTGCATGAGGTTGGAGCGGACCAGTCGGGCGAAGGTGAGCGGGCCGTTGACGGCTCGCTGAGCGGCCTGGGCCAGGCGCAGCAGCAGGAAGGCGATGAGGGCGACGGCGATCTGGATGCGCACGGCGTTCTCACTGGTGCCGAGGAAGTGGCGGATCTTCAGGGTCTGCTTGACCCAGCGGAAGAACAGCTCGATAGCCCAGCGCCGCCTGTAGAGCGCGGCGATCTCGTGGGCGGCGGCGTCGAGGTCGTTGCTGAGGATGCGCAGCACCTTGCCGGTCTGGGTGGTGACGCGGATCTCCCGCACCGGGTCGCGGAACGGGTTCTGGCGGCTGCTCGACTGGCGTTGCGGCAACAGGCCGATGCGGTCCGAGAGGATGCCGGCGTCGACGGCGCTCTGCGGGAGCGGCAGTTCGGCGGTGACGGTCAAGCGGGTGTTGGTCTTGAAGCGGGTGACCAGGCGGCAGCCGGCCCGGTCCATGGCGGCCCACCAGCCGTAATCGTAGTAGCCCAGATCGAAGACATAGGTGGCGCCGGGCTCGATCGGCATGGCCTTGGCCGGGGTGATGTCGTTGACCTTGGCGGCGGTCACGGCGGCATAGACCGGCCGGTCGGCATCGGGATCGTAGATCACGTGCAGCTTGGCGCCTGCGGCGGTGGCGGAAAAGCGGGCCCACTGGGCGCCCAACCCGCTGAGCCGCAGCCCGGTGGAATCGATCAGATGCGTGGCTTCGCCGCAACGCCCGGCGCAAGCCGCGCTGCGCCTGCGCCACCATCAGCGCGAACAACTCGCCGAACAGCGCGCTGGGGCGGGTGGCATTGGCGTCGGCCAGGCTCGAGCGCGCCACCGGCCGCCCACCGACGTGGTAGAGCCGCGCCGCGTGGCTCTCCAGCCCGCCCACGATGTCGCGCAGGCTCTGCCGCGCCGGCCAGTTGCCCATATAACAGGGCGACGAACTGGCTCTTGGTGCTCAGCCGCCGCACCCGATGATCGGCCCGGTGCGCCTCGACCAGACGCTCAAACGCCCCCCACGGAACCTGCTTCACCAACGCATGGAAAACGCTATTCTCGTGCCGCACGGTGGGGCTCCAACTGCTGTCCAAGTGACGCGTCAACGTCTTGAACACCAGTAGAATCAACACCGTGCAACCTGTCCACCAAAACTCAACCGGACAGCAGTGGGCTTGACCCGGGGACCCACCCATTCCTGCTAGAGTGTGAGATCGGTGAACTCGGCTTTGCTTTGCACGGCGCTCGACTGACATAGGTTCTTGATGCCCAACCTTCCTGCCGACCTTGCCGAGAACATCCGCCGCGCTGCCGACGAGCACGGCCGCGAGGGCCTTGCTGCGAGTGCGTCGGCGATCTCCGAGCATTATCGCCGGCGTGGGGCCTCGCGAGGGGTGATCGGTGGTAAGGCCGATGCGGTCGCCTATGCGCTGAGCCGCATGCCGGCGACCTATGCTGCCGTGTCGGCGGTGCTGGATGAACTCAGCCTCCGCGCGCCGGAGTTTGCGCCGGCAACGGCGCTGGACGCGGGGGCAGGGCCGGGGACGGCGGCCTGGGCGGTGGCGGAGCGGTTCGACGCGGCCCTGACACTGATGGACCACAATGCCGAGTTCCTGAATCTCGCCAAGGCGGTAGCAACGGTTCCTGCCGAACTGATGGAAGCCGACCTTGCGCGCTTCGAGCTTGCCCGGTCCTTCGACCTGGTGACCTGCGCCTATGCCCTGACCGAACTCGGGGACACGGCGATGCTCCAGGCCGGCGAGCGGCTTTGGCGACACTGCAATGGCGTCCTGGTCATCGTCGAGCCGGGCCGGCCGCGAGACTATGAGCGGCTGATGGCGGTTCGCGCGCGGCTGTTCGAGCTGGGAGCCCGCATCGTCGCGCCGTGCCCGCACCAGGGGCCGTGTCCGCTGGTGGCGCCGGACTGGTGCCATTTTTCGGTACGCCTCGCCCGCTCGCGCGAGCACATGCGCATGAAGGGCGCGACGCTCGGCTATGAGGACGAGAAGTTCAGCTACCTGGTGGTGGCGCGCGAGGGGATTGGCGCGCCGGCGGCGGGACGGGTGATCCGGCCGCCGTTCGAGAACAAGTTCTCGGTGACGCTGGATGTGTGCGCGCGCGGAGGGGCTCGAGCGGCGGGTGGTCGCGAGCCGGAGCAAGGCGGAGTTCAAGGCGGCGAAGAAGCTGGGGTGGGGGGACGCGGTGTAGGGCTCTCCTCGGCGGACGGCCCCCTCCCGGCCTCCCATGACGGCCCGCTCCCATCCTCCCCCATGAAGGGGGAGGTGCCGGCCGGTGTGTTTGGCACGATCGAAGACAGGGCCTCGACTCTTCACCTCCCCCTTTCATGGGGGAGGCTGGGAGGGGGTCGTCTGCATCGGCAGCCCCCATCTCGCCCCACCTTGCCGTGATCAAAACCCCCGAATAACCTCCGTCTCGAAAAGTGGAGGTAGCAATGGCCAAGTTCAGCGATATCGTCGGCACCGTCGGCAACACGCCGGTCGTCAGGATCAACAAGCTCGCGCCGAAGCACGTCAACCTGTACGTCAAGATCGAGGCGTTCAACCCGCTGGGCTCGGTCAAGGACCGGCTGGCGCTGGGCGTCATCGAGGCGGCGGAGAAGTCGGGCGCAGCTGAAGCCGGGCCAGACGGTGATCGAGGCGACCAGCGGCAATACCGGCATCGGGCTCGCCATGGTCTGCGCCGCCAAGGGCTATCCGCTCGTCGTCACCATGGCGGAGAGCTTCTCGGTCGAGCGGCGGAAGCTGATGCGCTTCCTCGGCGCCAAGGTGGTGCTGACGCCGGCGGCGCGAGCGCGCCAACGGCATGGTCCGGAAATGCGAGGAACTCGCGGCCAAGAACGGCTGGTTCATGACCCGGCAGTTCGAGAACGAGGCCAATCCGGACATCCACTCGCGCACCACGGCGCAGGAGATCCTGCGCGATTTCGAGGGCGAGCGGCTGGACTACTGGGTGACGGGCTTCGGCACCGGCGGCACGCTGACCGGCGTCGGCCGCGTGCTGCGCGACAAGCGGCCGGAGACCAAGATCATCGTCGCCGAGCCCGAGGGCGCGCCGATGCTCACCAGCGGCGAGCCGCAGGCGCGGCGCGACGACGGCGTCGCGACGACCAGCCACCCGGCATGGAAGCCGCATCCGTTCCAGGGCTGGAGCCCCGATTTCATCCCCAAGATCACGGCGACGCGGTGGACGAGAAGCTGTTCGACCAGGTGCTGACCATCGCCGGGCCGGACGCGATGAAGAATGCCCAGGCGCTGGCGCAGAAGGAGGGCATCTTCGTCGGCATCACCGCCGGGGCGACGTTCGCCGCGGCGCTGAAGGTGGCCGAGGGGGCGCCGGAGGGCTCGACCATCCTCTGCATGCTGCCGGACACCGGCGAGCGGTACCTGTCGACGCCGCTGTTCGCCGATATTCCGGCGGACATGACGGAGGAGGAGGAAGCGATCTCGATGTCGACGCCCGGGCAGCATTTGCCGCCTAAGGTGGCGGCTTAGGGCTTTACGCCAGCTGAGACGGCCTCCGGCCTCCCCCATGAAGGGGGAGGTGAAGAGGGGCTTCGGCTCGATCGTGCCAGGACGCGAGCGGCACCTCCCCTCATGGGAGGTTGGGAGGGGGCCGTCTGCCGAGCCTCAGCCGCCTGCTTCGGCCGGCCCACATAGCTCGACTTCGGCCGGATCAGCTTGCCGCGCTGGCCTCGCGGGCGTGGGCGATCCAGCCGCCGATGCGGCCGGTGGCGAAGACGGCGGTGAAGGCGTCGCGCGGGAAGCCGAGGGCCTCGAGCAGCAGGGCGGTGTAGAACTCGACGTTGGTCTTCGAGCGCCCGGTCCGGCTTGTGCCGCTTGAGGGCGGCCAGGGCGGCCGCTTCGACCGCAGCGGCGAGCTCGAGGCGGCGGGCGTCGGCGCGGTGGCCTTGAGCCGGCGAGAGCGCGCCTTCGAGGGCGTCGGCGCGCGGGTCGCGGACGCGGTAGATGCGGTGGCCGAAGCCCATGAGGCGGTCGCCGCGGGCGAGCGTCGGACTCGATCCAGCCGGCGGGCGTTGGCGGGCGTGCCGATGGCGTCGAGCATGTCGAGCACCGGACCGGGCGCGCCGCCATGCAGCGGGCCCTTGAGGGCGCCGAGCGCCGCCAGCACCGAGGAGGTCAGGCCGGCTTGCGTCGAGGCGACGACCCGGGCGGCGAAGGTCGAGGCGTTGAGGCCGTGGTCGATGACGGTGACGAGGTAGGTGTCGAGGCCGGCGATCGCGGCGGCAGTCGCCTCGCTGCCGGCGGACATGCGCAGGATGTCGGCCGCATGGCCGAGCGCGGCATCGGGCGGCGATCGGCGCCGCGCCGGTGCGCAGGCGCAGCAGCGCGGGCAGCGGCGACGCCGGGGGCGGCGGCGAGCAGCAGGGCCGTCTCGAGGTCGCTCTCGTCGGGGAGCAGGGCGATCAGCGCGCGCATGGCGTCGTAGAGCGGTCGATCGGCCATCAGCGGCAGCGCCGGCTCGATCATGCCGAAGACCCTCGGCCCGGGCCTCGCCGAGGGGGCGCGTGAGGTCGTCGGGCAGGTCGGGGAAGAACCCGTCCCACAGCAGCTCCAGCACCTCCTCGAAGCGCATGCGGCCGGCGAGTCAGTCGAGCTCGAGGCCGCGGATGATCAGGCGGCCGGCGAGGCCATCCACGTCGGAAAGCACCGTTTCGGCGGCGACGACGTCTTCGAGACCGTTGTCCATTTGTCATCCTCTCGCTGTTTGCGCGTCGAGGATAGGAGGTGTAACATTGACGTCAATCTTGACGTATTCGATCAATGTGAGTGTGGCATGTGGCTGACGGCGACGGAGGCTTTGGCGCGGCTGGGCAGCAAGCCGCAATCGCTCTATGCGAGCGTCAGCCGCGGCCGCATCCGGGCCAAGCCCGATCCGTCGGACAGCCGCCGAAGCCTCTACAGCGCCGAGGACGTGGAGCGGCTGGCGGCGCGGAGCCATGGCCGCCGGAGCGCCGAGGCGGTGGCGGCGGAGGCGATGCGCTGGGGCGATCCGATCCTCAGTTCGGCGATCTCCACCATCGTCGGCGGCAGGCTGTACTATCGCGGGCAGGACGCCGTTGCGCTGTCACGTAGCGCGACGCTGGAGGAGGTGGCGACGCTGCTCTGGGACGGGGCGTGGCAGGCCGGATCGGATACCAATCCGTCACGCGACGGCAGCGGCCTGGAGCCGGCCTTTGCCGTGCTGGCCGAGCGCGCCTCGTGCGATGCGCCGAGCTATGGCCGGACTCTCGCCGTGCTGCGGCAGGAGGCGGGGTCGGTACTCATGACGGTGGCCGGGGCGCTGACCGGGCCGGCGGGGCGGCCGCTGCACGAGCGGCTGGCGGCGCGCTGGGAGCGGCCCGAGGCGGCCGACATCCTGCGGCGTGGCCTGGTGCTGCTGGCCGACCACGAGCTCAACGCCTCGACCTTCGCGGCGCGGGTCGCGGTGTCGACCGGCTCGCCGCTGGCGGCCGGCGCGCTGGCCGGCCTTGCGGCGTTGAGCGGGCCGTTGCACGGCGGCGCCTCGACCGCAGCCTTTGCCATCCTCGATGCGGCCGACGGCGTCGGGCCGGAGCAGGCGGTGCGGCAGTGGCTGGGGCAGGGGCGGCCGATCGCCGGGTTCGGGCACCGGCTCTATCCCGATGGCGACAGCCGCGCGGCGGAGCTGATGCGGCACATGGCGATGCCGGCCGGGCACCAGGCTCTGGCCGAGGCGGTGGAACGGCTGACGGGCGAGCCGCCGAACATCGACTTCGCGCTGGCGGCGCTCGTCGCGGCCTATCGGTTGCCGCGCGAGGCGGCGCTGGTGAGCTTCACCCTGGCGCGGCTGGTGGGCTGGCTCGCGCACATGCTGGAGCAGGCGGCCAGCGGCGATCTGATCCGGCCGCGGGCGCGCTATGTCGGCGTGCCGGTGCCTGCCGGCTGATCGTCCGCTGCCCTTTTCGTGCCGCAACGGAATACCCATATACGCTTAGCAGGGGTGGGGCCTTAACGCCGGCGGAGCGCACAGACGCGCACCAAAGCGGGGTCATGCTGGCGAACCTGACCGCTTTCCCGCGGCAAATGCCGCCTAATCGGGCAGGTTGGCTTGCCCTTTGGCTACGACACCCTATTTAATCTGCAGAATCAGGCTCGCCCGCCAAACTGGGGACCAGCCCGATTGCTATACGGATGCGTGCCTCGGGCCTTACCCGATGTTTCCCGCGCGCACCCAGGAAAGGACCAAATATGTCGGACGTTACTGAAGGCGGCGCCGGATTCGATCGCGATCGGGTTTACCCGGTGCTGCCGCTACGCGATATCGTTGTCTTTCCGGGCATGATCGTGCCGCTCTTCGTCGGCCGTGAAAAGTCGGTGAAGGCGCTCGAGGAAGTTATGCGCGACGACAAGCATATCCTTGTCGTTACCCAGAAGAATGCCCAGGACGACGATCCGTCGCCGGAAGAGATCTACTCCACCGGGACCATCGCCTCGGTGCTGCAGTTGCTGAAGCTGCCGGACGGCACCGTGAAGGTGCTGGTCGAAGGCCTGCGCCGCGCCACCATCGACAAGTACCTGCAGACCGTCGACTACTTCGAGGCCGAAGCCACGACCCTGCCGGAGCCCGAAGACGACGCGACCGAACTCGAGGCGCTGGCGCGTTCGGCGCAGTCCGAGTTCGAGAACTACGTCAAGCTCAACAAGAAGATCTCGGCCGAGGTGGTCAACGCCGTCAGCCAGATCACCGATCATTCCAAGCTCGCCGACACCATCGCCAGCCACCTGGTGATCAAGATCGAGCAGAAGGAAGACCTGCTCGGCACGACCTCCGTGGCGGAGCGGCTGCAGAAGATCCTCGGCCTCATGGAGGGCGAGATCGGCGTGCTGCAGGTGGAAAAGCGCATCCGCTCCCGCGTCAAGCGGCAGATGGAGAAGACGCAGCGCGAGTACTACCTCAACGAGCAGATGAAGGCGATCCAGCGCGAGCTGGGCGACGGCGAGGAAGGCTCGAACGAGCTGGCCGAGCTCGAAGAGAAGATCAAGAAGACCCGGCTTTCCCGTGAAGCCCGGCAGAAGGCCGACGCCGAGCTGAAGAAGCTCAAGACGATGAGCCCGATGTCGGCGGAAGCCACGGTCGTCCGCAACTATCTCGACTGGCTGCTGACGCTCCCCTGGGGCAAGAAGAGCAAGGTCAAGCGCGACCTCATCTACGCCGAGAAGGTGCTGGACGAGGATCACTACGGGCTGGAGAAGGTCAAGGAGCGCATCCTCGAGTACCTGGCGGTGCAGTCGCGCACCGGCAAGCTCAAGGGCCCGATCCTCTGCCTCGTCGGTCCTCCGGGCGTCGGCAAGACCTCGCTCGGCAAGTCGATCGCCAAGGCGACCGGCCGCGAGTTCGTGCGCATGGCGCTCGGCGGCGTCCGGGACGAGGCGGAAATCCGCGGCCACCGGCGGACCTATATCGGCTCGATGCCCGGCAAGGTCATCCAGTCGCTGAAGAAGGCCGGCAAGTCCAACCCGCTGTTCCTGCTCGACGAGATCGACAAGATGGGCCAGGACTTCCGCGGCGATCCGTCCTCGGCGCTGCTGGAAGTGCTCGACCCGGAGCAGAACAACACGTTCAACGACCACTACCTGGAGGTCGACTACGACCTGTCGGACGTGATGTTCGTCACGACCTCGAACACGCTGAACATCCCTGCGCCCCTGATGGACCGCATGGAGATCATCCGCCTCTCCGGCTACACCGAAGAGGAGAAGTTCGAGATCGCCCGGCGCCACCTGATCCCGGAGACGCTGCAGGAGAACGGGCTGCAGGCCAAGGAATTCGTCATCTCCGACGAGAATCTGATGGCGGTGGTGCGCAACTACACCCGCGAGGCCGGCGTGCGTAACCTGAAGCGTGAGACTGTCCAAGCTGATGCGGAAGGCGGTTCGGGACATCCTGACCAAGAAGGTCCAGAAGGTCGAGATCACGACGGAACTGCTCGAGGAGTATCTCGGGCCGGCGTTCTACCGGAACGACAAGATCGACGCCGAGCCGCAGGTCGGCGCGGTGACGGGTCTCGCCTGGACTTCGGTCGGCGGCGAGATCCTGACGATCGAAGGCGTGATGACGCACGGCAAGGGCCGCATGACGGTGACGGGCAACCTCAAGGAAGTGATGAAGGAATCCATCACTGCCGCTTCCGGTTACGTCCGGTCGAGGTCGGTCGAATTCGGCATCAAGCCGCCGCTGTTCGACACGCGCGACATCCACCTGCACGTGCCGGAAGGCGCGACGCCGAAGGATGGTCCGTCCGCGGGCATCGCGATGGCGACCGCCATCATCTCGCTGATGACCGGCATCCCGGTGCGCAACGACGTGGCGATGACCGGCGAGGTGACGCTGCGGGGCAGGGTGCTGCCGATCGGCGGCCTCAAGGAGAAGCTGCTCGCAGCGCTCCGCTCGGGCATCAAGACGGTGCTCATTCCCGAGGAGAACACCCGCGATCTCAAGGAGATCCCGGAGAACGTGACCCAGGGGATGGAGATCATCCCGGTCAGCCGGATGGACGAGGTGCTGAGCCGCGCCCTGGTCCGGCAGCCCGAGCCGATCGAATGGAAGTACGACGACGATAAGCCGGTCGCGGCGCTGGAAACGGCGGTCGAGGACGGCGAGGCGTCGACCGGGCTCCATTGAAAGGGTAGGACAGGGAAATAGGAAACGGCGCCTTCGGGCGCCGTTTTTGTTTCTGGATGGTGCCTCGGGCCGCCCCCTCCACCGGCTTCGCCGGTCCCCCTCCCCCGTAAACGAGGGAGGATACGCGGTGGCGCCGCCGGTGATCCTCACCCGCGTAGCGGGGGAGGGGGACCGCCGTAGGCGGTGGAGGGGGCGGCCACAAGCGCGGAATTCGGTTTGCCAAGTTCTGCCCGAACGCATATTGAACGCGGCCCACCAACCGGAGAGAGGGACTCCCGTTGAACAAGGCACTCGTCGTCATTCTCGCCGCCGTGACCCTCGATGCCATCGGCATCGGGTTGATCTTCCCCATCCTGCCGCGGCTGCTGGAGGACGTGGCGCACACGCATGAAGTGGCGACGCTGATCGGCGTCATGCTGGCCCTCTATTCGGCCATGCAGTTCCTGTTCTCGCCGGTGCTCGGGGTGCTGAGCGACCGTTTCGGGCGGCGGCCGGTGCTGCTGGTGTCGCTGGCCGGCGCGGCCATCGACTACCTGGTGATGGCGCTGGCACCGGAGCTCTGGATGCTGGTCATCGGCCGCGCTATCGCCGGCATCACCAGCGCCAACATGGCGGTCGCCACCGCCTACATCACCGACATCTCGGCCGAGGAGGAGCGGGCGAAGCGCTTCGGCTTGTTCCATGCCATGTTCGGCATCGGCTTCATCATCGGACCGGTGCTGGGCGGCATCCTCGGCGACATCTGGGTGCGGGCGCCGTTCCTGCTGGCGGCGCTGCTCAATGCCGCCAACTTCGCGCTGGCGCTGTTCGTGCTGCCCGAATCGCGGAAGGGCGAGCCGGGGGCGCGGTTCGACCTCAAGACCCTCAATCCTTTCCGGCCGCTGGGCTGGGCGCTCTCCTTCACCACGCTGCTGCCGCTGATCGCGATCTTCGTCATCATGAACTTCGTCGGCACCATGTACGGCACGGTGTGGGCGGTGTTCGGCGAGGACATGTTCCAGTGGAACGGGCTGATGATCGGGCTGTCGCTCGGCGCCTTCGGGCTGTTCCATGCCGGCGCGCAGGCCCTGCTCACCGGGCCGGCGGCGGCGAAGCTCGGAGAGAAGTGGGCGCTCGTCCTCGGCATGATGTGCGAGCTCACCGCGCTGCTGATCCTCGGCTTCGCGACCCAGGGCTGGATCCTCTTCGCGCTGGCGCCGCTGTTCGCGCTGGGCGGCATCGGCATGCCGGCGCTGCAGTCGCTGACCACGCGGCAGGTCGATGCCGACAACCAGGGCAAGCTCCAGGGCGTCCTGGCGAGCCTCGTCAGTCTTTCGGCGGTGTTCGGTCCGCTGTTCTTCTCGATGTTCTACTTTGCCCTGAAACCGACGTGGCCCGGCTTGATCTGGATCGTCGGCGGGAGCCGTGTATCTGCTGGCGCTGCCGCTGCTTTTGGGCATCCGCAGCAGCCCGGCTGCCACAGTCGCGCCCGAAGCTCGCCAATCTTGAGCCTCAATTCACACAGCATTAACAAATTTCCAGTGGCCGACGTGCGGAAAAGCCCGGATTTCCTTGCGTTTCGGGCAGAATCGAAGAAGGGTCACGGCGTTTCGGTTCGCCAGCCAGGGCGGGCACCCACAGTGAGGAAACACAATGTCTAACAAGAACGATCTGATCGGCAGCGTCGCCGACAAGACGGGCCTGACGAAGGCGCAGGCTGGGGAAGCGGTGGACGCCGTTCTCGACGCCATCACCGAGTCGCTCAAGAAGGGTGAGGAAGTCCGCCTGGTCGGCTTCGGCACCTTCGCCGTGTCGCAGCGCAAGGCCAGCACCGGGCGCAACCCGGCGACCGGCGCCGAAATCCAGATTGCGGCCTCCAACCAGGCCAAGTTCAAGCCCGGCAAGGGCCTCAAGGACGCGCTCAACTGAGAGCACTGCCTCCCGGCAGTCCGAGCCTACAGCGTGGCCCCGAGCGTGATCGCCGGGGCCATAGCTTTTTGCGGGCAGCGTGCCTCGGTTGACGTATCCGGGGCAAGTCCCTAGTTAGAGCGCCGTGCGTCCGCGCGGCGCCGGGCGGTTAGCTCAGTTGGTAGAGCATCTCGTTTACACCGAGAGGGTCGGCGGTTCGAGCCCGTCACCGCCCACCAGGCTTCGCGAAGCGAAGCGCAGCCCGCAAGTAGCTCCATTGCATCCCCCGACATCCGGATGGTGCACTTAAGTACATTCCGGTATCGTTCTTTCGTTCGACTTTGTCATCGTTGCGGATGACAGTTATGGTCGGCGATGGGCTGCTCGTCATTTGTCGAGCAACAGGGAGGGGTCAGGGGAATGGCAACGCTATCATTGCAGCGTTTCGAACTGCCTGGATTTGCGGGGGCTC
Organism: uncultured Alphaproteobacteria bacterium; assembly: GCA_963708965.1. GTDB lineage: Bacteria > Pseudomonadota > Alphaproteobacteria > Rhizobiales > Devosiaceae > Devosia_A. Next base: position 197,985 of record CAVPUP010000011.1, read on the forward strand.
TCATTCATCCCGATCATGCCGACTACGATGAGGCGCGAGCCGTTTACAATGCGATGATTGATCGGCGTCCGGCTCTAGTGGCGCGTTGCAGCAGCGCGGCCGACGTTGTTCTGGCCGTCAACCTGGCGCGGGAGCGGGGACTGCCGATCTCGGTGTATGGCGGCGGCCATGCGGTCACCGGCAGCGCCGTGTGCGACGACGGCATCTGCGTCGACCTCAGGGGCATGAAGAGGATCGAGATCGATCCAGTGGCACGGACCTGCCGGGCGGAAGCCGGGCTCAACTGGGGCGAGTTCGACCGGGCCACCGCGGAGTTCGGCCTCGCCATGACCGGCGGCCGCGCCGCGACGACCGGGATCGCGGGGCTGTCGCTCGGCAGCGGCAGCGGCTGGATCGAGCGCAAGTTCGGCTATGCCTGCGACAATCTGCTGCGCGCCGAGGTGGTGACGGCCGACGGTCGCCAGGTGGTGGCCTCGGCGGAGGAGAATGCGGACCTGTTCTGGGGTCTGCGTGGTGGCGGCGGCAATTTCGGCATCGTCACCGCCTTCCACTTCCGCCTGCATCCGCTAGGCACGATTCTCGCGGGGCCGCTGCTCTACCCGCCAGACCAGGCGGCCCAGGTGCTACGCGCCTATCGGGACTTCATGGCTACTGCGCCGGATGAGTTCGGCGGCGCGGTGCAGTTCGTTGTCCTGCCGCCCATTCCCGAGATTCCGCCGCCGATGCAGGGGCAGCCGGTGGCGATGATCCAGGTGGTCTATGCCGGCGACGTGGAGGAGGGCCAGAGGGTGCTGGCGCCGCTGCTCGAGGCGGTGCCGCCGGCGATGAACGCCGTACGCCCGATGCCGTATGTCGAGCTGCAGGCCAGCAACCCGGAGTTTCGGGGGACCCAGAACTACTGGACCGCCGATTTCCTGACCGGACTGCCGGACGAGGCGATCGACGTGCTGGCGCAGCACGCGGCCCAGCCGGTGGCGCCTGAGGGCGCGATCATCCTGGTCCCCGGCGGCGGGGCGCCCTCGCGCGTCGGCGAGGAGGACACGGCCTTCGGCATGCGGACGGCGCCCTGGAACATCCACTACATCATCGGCTGGCGGGATCCGGCGGACAACGCGCGCAACATCGCGCGGGTGAAGGCCATCTCGGCCTCGATGAAGCCGTGGGCCACCGGGCGGGTCTATCTCAACTATATCGGCGACGAAGGGCAGGAGCGGATCGAATCGTCGTTCGGTCCGGAAAAGCTGGCGCGACTGAGGGCGCTGAAGACGAAGTGGGACCCGGAAAACCTCTTCCGCCACAACCACAATATCCGTCCGGGGGCGAGCTCCGGCGGGTAATCCGTGGGGTAGCGCGCGAGAGTTTGGAAAGGCGGGATATTGGCGCTTGACACTCCCAACCCCGCCCTCTAAACGGACGCCACGTTGCGCGGCCGAGCCGCTCAAGCGGGAGTAGCTCAGTTGGTTAGAGCGCCGGCCTGTCACGCCGGAGGTCGCGGGTTCGAGCCCCGTCTCTCGCGCCACTTTTCGTTGATCCTAAATCGTTAGATTGACACAGTGCGCCCCTTGGGTGCGTGTCTGCCCAACCCTCGCCATGATATTGCACTCGTGTGTCCCGTTTCCGGCCCGTCGGCCGGCGGCGGAACGAACGGCGTGGTCAAATGCGTTATGTCGGAATCATGGCAGGGAATTTCGACATGCGGTCTGCTGCCGGCATCGCGGCACTCGTCGATGCTGGCTGGCGCAGTCGTTCCGGCCGGCGCGGCCGAGCCCATCACGCTGCCCATCGATACCGACGCGGCGATCCCGGTCGCCCAGCATGACTTCGACTGGACCGGCTTCTATGCCGGCGTGTTCGGCGCGGTGCGGGACAGCGATGTCGCGGGCGGGCAGGCGGGGCTGGGAATCAATGCCGGCGTCAACGCCCAGCTCGACATCGTGCTGGTCGGCGCCGAGGTGACGCTGCAGGGGCTCAGCGGCGGCGCGGTCGAGACTGCCTATGGCGAGGTGCTGGGTCGCGGCGGGCTGGTGCTGACCGACGACGTGCTGCTCTACGCAGCGGCCGGCTATGGCTGGGACCTGGCGGGCGGACGGCTCCGGGGCGCTGGCCGGCGGCGGCGTCGAGTTCGCCATCACCGACGATGTGTCGCTCAGGGCGGAATATCTCCGCGGCTTCGATTCGAGCGGCACGGCGCCCACCGACCAGGTGAAGTTCGGCGCCACCTTCCACTTCTGACACGCAGCCTGCGGGCCTGAGGACCTGTGACCCTGTGGCCACAGGGGTGACTCGACGCGCCGGCTGAGCGGAACCGTACAGTGAGGTTCGGGCTTGCAGCCTTCAGACCCAAGTTGCGAAGGATCTGAAACATGCGTGCTCTCACCCTTGCCCTCGTCACCAGTGCGGCGGTCGCCGGCGCGACCTCGGCGGCCTCGGCTGCCGACCTGATCATCAACCCGGCTCCCGCTCCGGTAGCGGTCATCGAGAACATGAGCGCAGTGGACTGGAGCGGCCCCTATGCCGGCCTCTTCGTCTCCGGCCAGACGGACTCGGTCTTCGGGCTCGGCGCCGATCTCGGCGTGAACGTCCTGATGGGCGGCGGGCTGCTCGCCGGCGTGGAAGGGAACGTCGCCTGGCTCAATGACGACAGCTGGCAGGGGCAGGTGCACGGCAAGCTCGGCATCGCCTCCGACAGCTTCGCCTTCTACGGCCTCGCAGGCGTCGGCGCCAATTCCGAGACCGATGCCTTCGCCCCGCTGGGCCTCGGCGCCGAGTTCATGCTGTCCGACAACCTGTCGCTGAAGGGCGAGTACCAGTATCAGTGGGATTTCGACGATTCCTCCGAGAGCGCCCACGTCGCCAGGATCGGCCTCAACTGGCACTTCTGACCGGACGACAGCCCCCGGACCGAAGGCCCCGCTCCGGCGGGGCCTTTTGCTTTTGGGCCCGGGGGATTCCGGCCCTCCGGATATTCAAGAATCCAATCTAATAACTGGACTGCATCACTCAGGTATTGTTCTCCTTGAATCACCAGGGAGCATGGGATAAGCCCGTGCCACATGAATTCGTGTCGCTTTTGGGGCCCACAATTGCCCCTCTGGCCGCACGGTCCGGTCTCTCCCGGCCGGAGCTAAGACCATTAGGCTGCCCAATGAACGAGCTGCTCAGCAACTATCTTCCGATAGTGATCTTCATCGGCCTCGCTGCGGTTATCGGCCTGGCTCTCCTCGTCGCCCCATTCATCGTCGCCTACAAGAGGCCCGATCCCGAGAAGGTGTCGGCCTTCGAGGCCGGTTTCGATGCGTTCGACGATGCGCGCATGAAGTTCGACGTGCGCTTCTACCTGGTGTCGATCCTGTTCATCGTGTTCGACCTCGAGGTGGCCCTGCTGTTCCCGTGGGCGGTGGCGTTCCGTGATGTCGGCTGGTTCGGGTTCTGGGCGGTCATGATCTTCCTCGGAGTGTTGACCATCGGCTTCATCTACGAATGGAAGAAGGGCGCGCTGGAATGGGATTGAGTGAGCAGACGCTGGTGGCGCCGCGGCCCAAGGGCCTGATCGATCCCGCCACCAACAAGCCGATCGGCGCCGACGACCCGTTCATGACGGAAGTGAACGCCGAACTCGCCGACAAGGGGTTCCTGGCGACAACCGCGTCGCAGCTCATCACCTGGGCCCGCACCGGCTCGATGATGTGGATGCAGACCGGCCTCGCCTGCTGCGCCGTCGAGATGATCCAGATGTCGATGCCGCGCTACGACATCGAGCGATTCGGCACGGCGCCGCGCGCCTCGCCGCGCCAGGCCGACGTGCTGATCGTCGCCGGCACGCTGACCAACAAGATGGCCCCGGCGCTGCGCAAGGTCTACGACCAGATGCCGGAGCCGCGCTACGTCATCTCCATGGGAAGCTGCGCCAATGGCGGGGGCTACTACCACTATTCCTACTCGGTCGTGCGCGGTTGCGACCGGGTGATGCCCGTGGACATCTATGTCCCCGGCTGCCCGCCGACTGCTGAGGCGCTGCTTTACGGCATCCTGATGCTGCAGAAGAAAATCCGCCGCACCGGCACGATCGAACGTTAGGACCGGCCATGACCGACGGCCCCATTACGTCCCCGCTCGCGGCGCTCGCCGAACGCGCGCGAAATGCGCTCGGTGACAAGATCATCGAGCACAAGCTGGCCTATGGCGAGCTGACGCTCCTGGTCGAGCGCGAAGCCATCGTCGACGTGACGACGTTCCTCCACAGTCACGAGGGCTTCATCGCCATCACCGACGTGTGCGGGGTGGATTACCCGGAGCGCGAGGAGCGCTTCGAGGTGGTTTACCACCTGCTGAGCCCGCGCCAGAACCTGCGCGTTCGAGTGAAGCTCAGCACGGATGACGCCACGCCGGTGGCCTCCATTACCGCCATGTTCCCCGGGGCCGACTGGTTCGAGCGCGAGACCTACGACCTGTTCGGCATCCTGTTCACCGGCCACCCGGACCTCCGCCGGCTGCTGACCGACTACGGGTTCGACGGCTATCCGATGCGGAAGGATTTTCCGACCACCGGCTATGTCGAGGTGCGCTACGACGAAGAGCGCAAGCGCGTGGTCTACGAGCCGGTCAAGCTCCCGCAGGAGTTCCGGCAATTCGATTACCTGTCACCCTGGGAAGGCACGGACTACGTGCTGCCAGGCGACGAGAAGGCGAAGAACTGATGTCCGAAGTCGATGTAAGAAACTTCACCATCAACTTTGGCCCGATCCACCCGTCGGCGCACGGCGTGCTGCGCCTGATCCTGGAGCTGGACGGCGAAGTCGTCGAGCGCGTCGACCCGCATATCGGCCTGCTGCATCGCGGCACCGAGAAGCTGATCGAGACCAAGACCTACCTGCAGGCGATTCCCTATTTCGATCGGCTCGACTACGTGGCGCCGATGAACCAGGAGCATGCGTTCTGCCTCGCGATCGAGAAGCTGCTCGGGCTCGAAGTGCCGATGCGCGGCCAGCTGATCCGCGTGCTCTATTCCGAGATCGGGCGGCTGCTGTCGCACATGCTGAACGCCACCACGCAGGCCATGGACGTGGGCGCGCTGACGCCGCCGCTCTGGGGGTTCGACGAGCGCGAGAAGCTGATGATCTTCTACGAGCGCGCCTCCGGTAGCCGCATGCACGCGGCCTATTTCCGCCCGGGCGGCGTGCACCAGGACCTGCCGCAGGAGCTGATCGACGATATCGGCGCCTTCTGCGACCCGTTCCTCAAGGTGCTCGACGACCTCGAGGGACTGCTGACCGGCAACCGCATCTACATGCAGCGCAACGCCGACATCGGCGTGGTGACGGCCGAGCAGGCCTGGAAATGGGGCTTTTCGGGCGTGATGCTGCGCGGCTCGGGCGTTGCCTGGGACCTCAGGAAGGCTCAGCCCTACGAGTGCTACGACCGGTTCGATTTCGACGTGCCGATCGGCAAGAACGGTGACTGCTACGACCGCTACCTCGTCCGCATGGACGAGATGCGCCAGTCGATCCGGATCATGAAGCAGGTGCTCGAGCTGCTGAATTCGCCGGAAGGGCAGGGGCCGGTGTCCTCCGCCGACGGCAAGGTGGTGCCACCGCGGCGCGCCGAGATGAAGCAGTCGATGGAAGCGCTGATCCATCACTTCAAGCTCTATACCGAAGGCTTCAAGGTGCCGGCCGGCGAGGTCTACGCGGCGGTCGAGGCGCCGAAGGGCGAGTTCGGCGTCTACCTGGTCTCGGACGGCACCAACAAGCCCTACCGCTGCAAGATCCGCGCGCCGGGCTTCGCGCACCTGCAGGCCATGGATTTCCTCTGTCGCGGGCACATGCTGGCGGACGTCGCCGCCATCCTGGGTTCGCTCGATATCGTGTTCGGTGAGGTCGATCGGTAATGTCTGTCCGCCGTCTAGCAGATGATGCTCGTCCAGCCGGAAAGCTTCGCTTTCACGCCCGAGAACCTGGCCTGGGCCGAAGACGAAGATGGCCGAGTATCCGGCAGGCCGGCAGCAGTCGGCGGTGATCCCGGTGCTGTGGCGCGCCCAGGAGCAGGAAGGCTGGGTCACGCCGCGCGGCGATCGAGACGGTCGCCCGCATGCTGGGCATGGCCTATATCCGCGTGCTCGAGGTCGCGACCTTCTACACGCAGTTCCTGCTGAAGCCGGTGGGGACGCAGGCCCATATCCTCGTCTGCGGCACGACGCCCTGCATGCTGCGCGGCGCCGAGGATATCCGCGCCATCTGCCAGCACCGCATCAGCCACGAGCCGTTCGAGACCAACGCCGCCGGCACGCTGAGCTGGGAAGAGGTCGAGTGCGTCGGGGCCTGCGTGAATGCGCCGGTGGTGATGATCGGCAACGATGCCTACGAGGACCTGACGGTCGAGAGCTTCAACCTGCTGCTGGACAAGTTCGAGGCCGGCAAGGGTGACGAGGTGAAGCCGGGTCCGCAGGTCGAGCGGCAGTTCAGTGCCGCCGAGGGCGGCCAGACGACGCTGCTCGAGAAGCCGACCGCCGAGCGCACCTACATGCCGTTCCCGCCGCCGGCGACGCCGCGCGCCTGCAGCGGCTGCCGCTCCGGCGCCCGCGGCTGCCGCCAAGCCGGCGGAGGCAGCGAAGACACCGGAACCCTCGCCCGAGCCGACCAAGCCCGGCCGCCAGCGCAAGGTGACCGAGGAAGCGGCTCCGGCCCTCAAGCAGCCCAAGGGGCGCGCGCAAGGTCTCGCACGCGACGGCGGAAGACGCTCGCGCCGAGGTGAACGCGGCGGCCAATGCCGATGGCGAGCCGAACCGGGCGATGCGCGAGGATGCGACCGGCGCCGAGTCTCCGGCCGGCAAGATCGATGCCGGCAAGGCCCCGGGCAAGCCGCGCCGCCGCAGCGCCAAGGATGCAGAACCGGATGCCGGCGCGCTGTCGCCGACCCGCGAAACCGGCGGCAAGAAGCCAGAGGGTGACCAGTGATGCTCGCTGACAAGGATCGCATTTTCACCAATCTCTACGGCACCGGCGACTGGGGCCTCGAAGGCGCCAAGGCACGCGGCGGGTGGCAGGACACGGCCACTTTCATCGAGCGCGGCCGGGACTGGATCACCAACGAGGTCAAGGGCTCGGGGCTGCGCGGCCGCGGCGGGGCAGGGTTCCCGACGGCGCTCAAGTGGACCTTCATGCCGAAGGTCTCGCGACGGTCGTCCGCACTACCTCGTCATCAACGCCGACGAGTCCGAGCCCGGCACCTGCAAGGACCGCGAGATCCTGCGGCACGACCCGCACCTCCTGGTCGAGGGCGCGCTGCTGGCGGGCCGGGCGATGGATGCGCATACCGCGTTCATCTATGTGCGCGGCGAGTTCATCCGCGAGCGGCAGCGGCTCGAGGCGGCGGTGCAGCAGGCCTATGACGCGCGGCTGATCGGCAAGGACAACAAGAACGGCTGGGACTTCGACATCGTCGTCCACCACGGCGCCGGCGCCTACATCTGCGGCGAAGAGACGGCGCTGCTCGAAAGTCTCGAGGGCAAGAAGGGCCAGCCGCGGCTGAAGCCGCCGTTCCCGGCCGCCATGGGCGTCTACGGCTGCCCGACGACGGTCAACAACGTCGAATCCATCGCCGTGGTGCCGGAAATCCTGCGCCGCGGCGGCGCCTGGTTCGCCGGCATCGGCCGGGCCAACAACACCGGCACCAAGCTGATGTGCGTCTCGGGCCACGTGAACCAGCCGGCGACCTTCGAGGAAGCCATGGGCGTGACCTTCGAGGAGATCATCGAGAAGCATTGCGGCGGCATCCGCGGCGGCTGGGACAACCTGCTCGCCGTGATCCCCGGCGGCGCTTCCGTCCCCTGCGTGCCCGGCGAAAAGATGCGCCACGCGATCATGGACTTCGACGGGCTTCGTGAAGTGGGCTCTTCACTCGGCACCGCCGCGGTGATCGTGATGGACAGGTCCACCGACATCATCAAGGCGATCTGGCGGCTCTCGGCCTTCTACAAGCACGAGAGCTGCGGCCAGTGCACGCCGTGCCGCGAAGGCACCGGCTGGATGATGCGCGTCATGGAACGCATGGTCGAGGGCCGCGCCCAGAAGCGCGAGATCGACATGCTGTTCGAGGTGACCAAGCAGGTCGAGGGCCACACGATCTGCGCGCTCGGCGACGCCGCGGCCTGGCCGATCCAGGGCCTGATCCGCAACTTCCGGCACGTCATCGAGGAGCGCATCGACGCCTACACCTGGTCCTCGACCTCCGAGGGCGCCGTTCCCTCGATCGCGGCGGAGTAAGGGCAAATGGCGAGTATCAAAGTCGACGGCCAGCTGATCGACGTTCCGGACTACTACACGCTGATGCAGGCTGCCGAGGCGGCGGGGGCCGAGATTCCGCGCTTCTGCTACCATGAGCGCCTGTCGGTGGCGGGCAACTGCCGCATGTGCCTCGTCGAGGTGAAGGGCGGGCCGCCGAAGCCGCAGGCCAGCTGCGCCATGTCGGTGAAGGACCTGCGTCCGGGCCCGAACGGCGAGCCGCCGGAGATGTTCACCAACACCCCGATGGTCAAGAAGGCCCGCGAGGGGGTGATGGAGTTCCTGCTCATCAACCACCCGCTCGATTGCCCGATCTGCGACCAGGGCGGCGAGTGCGACCTGCAGGACCAGGCCATGGCCTATGGCGTGGACAAGAACCGCTACGCCGAGAACAAGCGCGCCGTGGACGACAAGTACCTCGGGCCGCTGGTGAAGACGTCGATGAACCGCTGCATCCACTGCACGCGCTGCGTCCGCTTCACCACCGAGGTCGCCGGCATCGCCGAGATGGGCCTGCTTGGCCGCGGCGAGGACGCCGAGATAACATCTTATCTCGAGCAGGCGCTCTCGAGCGAACTGCAGGGCAACATCATCGACCTTTGCCCGGTCGGCGCGCTGACCTCGAAGCCCTATGCCTTCCAGGCCCGTCCGTGGGAGCTGGTGAAGACCGAGTCCGTCGACGTGATGGACGCGGTCGGCTCGAGCATCCGGGTGGACAGCCGGGGCGCGGAAGTGATGCGCATCCTGCCGCGCGTCAACGAGGCGATCAACGAGGAGTGGATCTCGGACAAGACCCGCTTCGTCTGGGACGGCCTCAAGAGCCAGCGGCTCGACCGCCCCTATGTCCGCAGCAACGGCAAGCTGAGGCCCACGAACTGGCACGACGCCTTCGCGGCAGTGGCCAAGGCGATCAAGGCTTCTGGCGGCAGCAACAGGGTCGGCGCCATCGCCGGCGACCTCGCCTCGGTCGAGGACATGTATGCGCTGAAGGCGCTGATGACCGCGCTCGGCTCGGGCATGACCGATTGCCGCCCGCCGATGTCCGGGATCGACCCGTCGATGCCGCGCTCGGCCTATATCTTCAACCCGACGATCGCCGGGATCGAGGAGGCGGACGCCATCCTCATCGTGGGCTCCAACCCGCGCTGGGAAGCTTCGCTGGTCAACGCGCGCATCCGCAAGGCGTGGCGCGCCAAGGGCACGCCGATCGCAGTGATCGGCGACCAGGTGGCGCTGACCTACAATTACGAGCACCTGGGCAACGGCTTCTCGGCGCTGACCGATCTCGTGGCCGGCAAGGGCCGCTTCGGCGAGATCCTGGCCAAGGCGGAGCGGCCGCTGGTGATCGTGGGCGAGGGCGCCGTCTCGCATGGCGCCGCCAAGTCCAAGCAGATCGGCCGCGACGTGATCGCGCTGGCCGTCGAAGCTCGTCACCGGCCCGAACGTCGCCGAGGGCTGGAACGGCTTCGCGCTGCTGCACAACGCGGCGGGCCGGGTCGGCGGCATCGATATCGGCTTCGTGCCGCATGACGGCGGCGTCTGCTCGGCGGACCAGATCGGCCTCGCCGGCGAGGGCAAGCTCGACGTGCTGTTCCTGCTCGGGGCCGACGAGTACGACATGACGGCGATGGGCAAGGCCTTCGTGGTCTATGTCGGCACGCACGGCGATGCCGGCGCGCACCGCGCCGACGTGATCCTGCCGGCGGCGACCTATACCGAGAAGTCGGGGACCTACGTCAATACCGAGGGCAGGGTGCAGCTCGCCGAGCGCGCCGTGTTCCCGCCGGGCGAGGCCAAGGAAGACTGGGCGATCTTCCGCGCCCTGTCGGCCGTGCTCGGCAAGCCGCTGCCGTTCAATTCGCTGGCACAGCTGCGGGCGGCGCTCTATGCCGAGTTCCCGCACATGGCGGCTCTCGACCGGATCGCGCGGAGCTCGGCGGCCGACGTGAAGAAGCTCGCCGGCGCCGCGATCAAGACCAAGTCGGCGACCTTCACCTCGCCGATCACGGATTTCTATCTCACCAACCCGATCGCGCGGGCTTCCGCGACGATGGGCGAATGCGCCGCGCTGCAGGCCGGCCTCCGGCAGGCCGCAGAGTAAGGGATCGACATGGACTTCGTCGTTTCAGCGCTGGACTACCTGCTGGGCGTCCCGGTCTTCGGATGGGGCGGGCAGGTGGGTTTCGTCTGGAAGGGGCTGCTGCTCCTCGTCGCGCTGCTGCTGTTCACAGCCTACATCCTTCTCGCCGATCGCAAGATCTGGGCCGCCGTGCAGGTGCGCCGCGGCCCCAACGTGGTCGGCCCGTTCGGCCTGCTTCCAATCGTTCGCGGACCTGTTGAAGTTCGTCTTCAAGGAGCCTGTGATTCCAGCGAGTTCCGACAAGGTCGTGTTCCTGCTGGCGCCGCTGGTGACCTCGATCCTGGCGCTCTCGGCCTATGCGGTGATCCCGTTCGACGAGGGCTGGGCGCTCGCCAACATCAACGTCGGCATCCTCTATATCTTCGCGATCTCGTCGCTCGGCGTCTACGGCGTCATCATGGGCGGCTGGGCGTCGAACTCGAAATACGCCTTCCTCGGCGCGCTCCGTTCGGCCGCGCAGATGGTGAGCTACGAGGTCTCGATCGGCTTCGTCATCATCACCGTGCTGCTCTGCGTGGGGTCGCTGAACCTCACCGACATCGTGGTGGCGCAGCGGGAGATGGGGCTCGCCCACATGCTCGGGGTGCCGTGGCTCAGCTTCCTCAACTGGTTCTGGCTGCCGCTTTTCCCGATGTTCGTGATCTTCTACATCTCGGCGCTGGCCGAGACGAACCGGCCGCCGTTCGACCTGCCCGAAGCCGAATCCGAGCTCGTGGCCGGCTTCATGGTCGAGTATTCCTCGACGCCGTACCTGCTGTTCATGCTGGGCGAGTACATCTCGATCATCCTGATGTGCTCGCTGACGACGATCATGTTCCTCGGGGGCTGGGCTGCGCCGATCGACCTGCCGCCCTTCACCTGGATTCCGGGCGTGGTGTGGTTCGGGCTGAAGCTCTGCCTCGTGTTCTTCATGTTCGCGATGGCCAAGGCGATCGTGCCGCGCTACCGCTACGACCAGCTGATGCGGATCGGCTGGAAGGTTCTGCTGCCCATCTCGCTCGTCATGGTCATCGTCGTCGCGGCTGTTCTCCAGCTCACGGGCTGGGGCTGGCACGGAGGTGCCGTCTGATGCGCTTCATGCAATTCCTCAACGGCATGCTCCTCAAGGAGTTCGTGGGCGCCTTCTTCCTCGCGATGCGGTACTTCTTCTCGCCGAAGAAGACGATCAACTACCCGTTCGAGAAGATCCCGTATTCGCCGCGCTTCCGCGGTGAGCATGCGCTGCGCCGCTACCCGAACGGTGAAGAGCGCTGCATCGCGTGCAAGCTGTGCGAGGCGATCTGCCCGGCGCAGGCCATCACCATCGAGGCCGGGCCGCGCCAGAACGACGGCACGCGGCGGACCATCCGCTACGACCTCGACATGGTGAAGTGCATCTATTGCGGCTTCTGCCAGGAGGCCTGCCCGGTGGACGCCATCGTCGAGGGGCCGAACTTCGAGTTCGCCACCGAAACCCGCGAGGAGCTCTACTTCTCCAAGGAGCGGCTGCTCGCCAACGGCGACCGCTGGGAGCGCGAGATCGCGGCCAACATCGCCGCCGACGCGCCGTATCGCTAAGGGACCGAGATGACCCTGCCGCTGTTCTTCTTCTACGTGTTCGCGACCATCGCGGTGGCCTCGGCCTTCATGGTGATCGCGTCGCGCAATCCAGTGCACTCGGTGCTGTTCCTCATCCTCACCTTCGTGAACGCCGCGGGGCTGTTCATGCTGGCGGGGGCCGAGTTCCTGGCGCTGATCCTGATCGTCGTCTATGTCGGCGCGGTCGCGGTGCTGTTCCTGTTCGTCACCATGATGCTGGACGTCGACTTCGCCTCGATGCGCCAGGGCATGCTGCAATATGCGCCGATCGGGCTGGTGGTCGGGCTGATCCTGCTGCTGGAACTGCTGCTGGTCGGCGGCAGCTTCGTGCTCTCTCCAGACGTGGCGTCCCGTGCGATGGTCCCGATCGATGCGGGCGTGCACAACACCCGGGCGATCGGGCAGGTGCTCTATACGCGCTATGTGTTCCTGTTCCAGGCGGCGGGCGGGGTGCTGCTGGTCGCCATGATCGGCGCCATCGTGCTGACGCTGCGCCACAAGCGGAACGTGAAGCGCCAGGACGTCGGCCGGCAGACGCGGCCGCACCCGCGCCGAGGCGACGGAACTGGTCAAGGTCAAGTCAGGACAGGGGCTCTGAGATGCTCGCACAGGCTGGAATCGGGCTCGGACACTACCTGGCCGTCGGGGCGATCCTGTTCACGCTCGGCGTGTTCGGGATTTTCCTCAACCGCAAGAACATCATCATCATCCTGATGTCGATCGAGCTGATCCTGCTCGCGGTGAACATCAACTTCGTGGCGTTCTCGGCCGAGCTCGGCGATCTCGCCGGGCAGGTGTTCGCGCTGCTGATCCTGACGGTGGCGGCGGCGGAGGCGGCCATCGGGCTCGCCATCCTCGTCGTCTTCTACCGCAATCGCGGCACCATCGCCGTCGAAGACGTCAACTCGCTGAAGGGCTGACCCTCGTGATCCAGGCCATCGTATTCCTCCCGCTCGTCGGGGCGCTGATCGCAGGTTTGCTGGGCCGCATCATCGGCCATCGCACGAGCGAGTACATCACCACTGGGCTGCTGATCGTGGCGGCGCTCCTGAGCTGGGTGGTGTTCACCGGCTACTGGTTCGCGCCCGAGGCGGCCGATGCTGCCGGCCATGCCGAAGCGACCAAGGTCGAGGTGATGCGCTGGATCACGTCGGGCGGGCTCGACATGCGCTGGGTGCTGCGCGTCGATACGCTGACGGCGGTGATGCTGGTGGTGGTGACGACGGTCTCGAGCCTCGTCCACATCTACTCCATCGGCTACATGGCCGAGGACCCGCACCGGGCGCGCTTCTTCGCCTATCTGTCGCTGTTCACCTTCGCCATGCTGATGCTGGTGACGGCGGACAACTTCCTGCAGATGTTCTTCGGCTGGGAAGGCGTGGGGCTCGCGTCCTACCTCTTGATCGGCTTCTGGTACACGCGGCCTTCCGCCAATGCGGCGGCGATCAAGGCGTTCGTGGTCAACCGGGTCGGCGACTTCGGCTTCCTGCTCGGCATCCTCGCCGCCTGGGTGGTGCTCGGGCATCTCGATTTCGACGGCGCCTTCCATGCCGTGCCCGAGCACGCCGACCAGACGATGCGGTTCCTGAGCTGGGACATCCACGCCATGACCGTGGTGTGCCTGCTGCTGTTCATGGGCGCCATGGGCAAGTCGGCGCAGTTCCTGCTCCACACCTGGCTGCCGGACGCCATGGAGGGCCCGACCCCGGTCTCCGCCCTGATCCATGCCGCGACCATGGTCACCGCCGGCGTCTTCATGGTGGCGCGCCTGTCGCCGCTGTTCGAGGCCTCCGACATCGCCATGCTGGTGGTGATGATGATCGGCGCCATCACCGCGTTCTTCGCGGCGACGGTGGCGCTGGTGCAGAACGACATCAAGCGCGTCATCGCCTATTCGACCTGTTCGCAGCTCGGCTACATGTTCGTGGCGCTGGGGGCAGGGGTCTATTCGGTGGGCATCTTCCACCTGTTCACCCACGCCTTCTTCAAGGCGCTGCTGTTCCTGGGCGCCGGCTCGGTCATCCATGCGATGCACCACGAGCAGGACATGCGGAACATGGGCGGGCTCGCCAAGAAGATCCCGATCACCTACTGGATCATGATCATCGGCACGCTGGCGATCACCGGCGTCGGCATCCCGGGCACGCCGCTCGGCTTCGCCGGGTTCTTCTCCAAGGACGGCATCATCGAGGTCGCCTATGCGGCGGGTGAGGCGAGCGGCCACGTCGCCTTCTGGCTGCTGGTGATCGCGGCGATGTTCACGAGCTTCTACTCGTGGCGCCTGATCCACCTCACCTTCCACGGCAGCCCGCGCGATGCGCAGCATGGCTATGGCCATGACGTGCACGAGCAGGATGCCAACGCCCATACCGAGCCGGATGCGCATGGGGCTCCGCACGAGGAGCATGCCAGCGCCTACGAGCATGCGCACGAGAGCCCGCCGGTGATGCTGGTGCCGCTCTTCGTCCTCGCCATCGGCGCGGTGCTGGCCGGCGTGGTGTTCAACGATCAGTTCTTCGGCCATGCGGACCATGTCGAGCACTTCTTCCAGGGCTCGCTGGTCGTCTCGGCCGAGATGCTCGACGCCGCGCACGGCGTGCCGGTCTGGGTGAAGTGGTCGGCGACCGTCGCGATGGTTCTCGGTTTCGCCGCGGCCTGGCAGATGTATGTCCGCGATCCGGCGATGCCGAAGCGCCTCGCCGAGGCCAATCCGGGGCTCTACCGGTTCCTGCTCAACAAGTGGTATTTCGACGAGCTCTACGACCGCATCTTCGTCCGGCCCACGTTCTGGCTCGGCAACGTGCTCTGGAAGGGCTTTGACGACCGGCTGATCGACCAGACCCTCACCGAGGGCCTCGGCGCCCGGGTCAGGGACGTCACCAACCGCGTGGTGAAGCTGCAGTCGGGCTATCTCTACCACTACGCCTTCGTCATGCTCATCGGTATCGCGGCGCTGCTCACCTGGGCCATCGCCGCAGGGGGACTGCTCTGATGATCCTCAGCGACCACCTTCTGACGGTCATCACCTTCCTGCCGACGCTCGGCGCGGTGCTGCTGCTGTTCATCGGCGGCCGCGACGAGCGCTCGGAGAACCTCGCGCGCTGGATCGCGCTGGGCGTGACCATCGTCACCGCGCTGCTGAGCTTCTGGCTCTGGTACCTGTTCGACCCGACCGACACCGGCTTCCAGTTCGTCGAGAACTACAACTGGATCGGCGACTCGATCGGCTACCGCATGGGCGTCGACGGCATCTCGGTGCTGTTCATCCCGCTGACCGCGGTGCTGATGCCGGCCGTGGTGCTGACCAGCTGGGGTTCGATCACCAGCCGGGTCAGGGAATACCTGATCGTCTTCCTGGTGCTCGAGACCTTCATGATCGGCGCCTTCGCGACGCTCGACCTCGCGATGTTCTATGTGTTCTTCGAGGGCACGCTGATCCCGATGTTCCTGATCATCGGCATCTGGGGCGGGACGCGGCGCATCCAGGCGACCTACAAGTTCTTCTTCTACAGCTTCACCGGCACCGTGCTGATGCTGCTGGCGATCATGTTCATGTACTGGCAGGCGGGCACGCTGGATATCCAGCGGCTGCTGACCTTCCGCTTCCCGCCCGAGGTGCAGACCTGGCTCTGGATCGGCTTCTTCGCCTCCTTCGCGGTGAAGCTGCCGATGTGGCCGTTCCACCGCTGGCTGCCCGAGGCGCACGTCGAGGCGCCGACCGGCGGCTCGGTGATCCTGGCGGCGATCCTGCTCGAAGCTCGGCGGCTACGGCTTCATCCGGTTCTCGATCTCGATGTTCCCGGATGCCTCGCACCAGTTCGCGAACTTCGTGTTCGTCCTGTCGGTCGCGGCGATCATCGTCACCTCGCTGGTGGCGCTGGTGCAGACCGACATGAAGAAGCTGATCGCCTATTCGTCGGTGGCGCACATGGGCTTCGTGACCATGGGCATCTTCTCGGGCAACATCTACGGCATCCACGGCGCGATCTTCCAGATGATCTCGCACGGCATCGTCTCCGCGCGCGCTCTTCCTCTGCGTCGGCGTGGTCTATGACCGGATGCACACCCGCGAGATCTCGGCCTATGGCGGGCTCGTGGGGCGGATGCCCCGCTATGCGGCGGCCTTCATGGTGTTCACCATGGCCAATGTCGGCCTGCCGGGCACCTCCGGGTTCATCGGCGAGTTCCTCACCATGTTCGCGGTGTTCCAGGTCAACACCTGGGTGGCGTTCTTCGCGGCCTTCGGCATCATCCTCTCGGCGGCCTATGCGCTCTGGCTCTACCGCCGGGTGATCTTCGGGGCGCTGACCAAGGAGTCGCTGAAGGGCATCCTCGATCTCGACCGGCGCGAGATCGCGGTGCTGGTGCCGCTGGTGGTGCTCACCATCCTCTTCGGCTTCTATCCGGCGCCGATCCTCGACGCGACCGCCGCGTCGGTGAACCTCGTCGCGCAAAACTTCGCCAATGCAATCGGCGCCGCCTCGGCGGTCGTCGCCACGGCGCACTAGGAGACGGGCATGCTGTCCGACGTCACGAGCTTCGCTTCGCTCGCACCTGCCTATCCGGAACTGCTGCTCGCCGTGGGCGCCGTGGTGCTGCTGCTTGGTGTCGCTGTTCTGGAAGGGCAGCCGGTCGGGACCGATCGCGGTCGCGGCGATCCTGCTGCTGGTCGCGGCACTGGTGCTGGTCGTGATGCAGCCCGGCAGCGCGCTGCTGTTCAACGGCGGCTTCATCGTCGACGATTTCGCCCGCTACATGAAGGTGCTGGTGCTGGGCGGCGCCGCGGCGACCGTGCTTGATCTCGCTCTCGAGCGCGAAGGAGCACGGCATCGACAAGTTCGAGTATCTCGATCCTGGTGCTGCTCGCGACGCTGGGCATGATGATGATGGTCTCGGCCAACGACCTCATGCCGCTCTATGTCGGCCTCGAGCTGCAGAGCCTCGCGCTCTACGTCATCGCGGCGATGAAGCGCGAGGACGGGCGGGCGACCGAGGCGGGGCTCAAGTATTTCGTCCTGGGCGCGCTCAGCTCGGGCATGCTGCTCTACGGCGCCTCGCTGGTCTATGGCTTCACCGGCACCACCCAGCTCGACCAGATCGTCAATGCCATCGCGCTCGACACCCGCTCGATCGGGCTGATCTTCGGGCTGGTGTTCCTGCTCGCCGGCATCGCCTTCAAGGTCTCGGCCGTGCCGTTCCACATGTGGACGCCCGACGTCTACGAGGGCGCGCCGACGCCGGTCACCGCCTTCTTCGCCGCGGCGCCGAAGGTTGCGGCCATGGCGCTGCTCGTCCGCGTCGTCACCGTCGGCTTCGGCACGGTGACGCAGGACTGGCAGCAGATCGTCATCTTCCTCTCGATCGCCTCGATGGTGCTCGGCGCCTTCGCCGCCATCGGGCAGAACAACCTCAAGCGCCTGATGGCCTATTCCTCGATCGGCCATGTCGGCTTCGCGCTGGTCGGCCTGTCGTCGGGCACCGCGGTGGGCGTCGAGGGCGTCGCGGTCTACATGGCGATCTACATTGCCATGACCGTCGGCGTCTTTGCCTGCATCCTGTCGTTCCGCCGGGAGGATGGGCGTGCCGTCGAGACCATCTCGGAACTGGCCGGGCTGGCGCAGAAGCGTCCGTTCGTCGCCGCGATGTTCGCCATCCTGATGTTCTCGCTGATCGGCCTGCCGCCGCTCGCCGGGTTCTTCGCCAAGTGGCAGGTGTTCCTCGCCGCGATCGAGCAGAACCTGTTCGTCCTCGCCGTCATCGGCGTGCTGGCGAGCGCGGTGAGCGCCTTCTATTACCTGCAGGATCGTCAAGGTGATGTATTTCGACGAGCCGAAGAGCGAGTTCGGCGCGGTGCCGCGTCGAACTGAACGCGGTGATGGCGGCCGTCGGCTTCCTCATCGTCACCTATTACGTCACCGTGGGCTCGCCGCTGGCTGCTGCCGCGCGCAGTGCGGCGGGAAGTCTGTTCTAGTGCCAGGGTTCTGGCTCGGACCGAGGGCCGCGGCGCGCGGCTATCGCCTCAATGGGTTCGACAGCGTCGGCTCGACCAGCACGGAGGCGGCGCGAGCCGCGGCCGCCGGCGATGTCGGCGACGTCTGGTTCTGCGCGCTGCAGCAGACGGCCGGCCGGGGCCGACGCGGCCGGGCGTGGGAAACGCCGCCGGGCAATCTCGCGGCGAGCCTGCTGGTCGTCCCGGAAGCGGACCCGGCGGTGTCGGCGACGCTGGGGTTCGTCGCCGGCGTGGCGCTCAACCGGGCGCTGTCCGAGCTCGTGCCGGCAGCGCAGCTGAAGCTGGGCATCGACGGCGCGGACGGGCAGGGCGCGCGCATCGCGCTCAAATGGCCGAACGACGTGCTGGCCGACGGCGCCAAGCTCGCCGGCATCCTGCTCGAGGCGCAGAAGCGGCCGGACGGCGGCATGGCCATCGTGATCGGCTTCGGCGTCAACGTGGTCGTCGGCGCCCGAGGGCTTGCCGTATCCGGCGACGTCGATCCGGCGCACTGGGGCTCGACCTCACGGCCGAGACGATCTTTGCCGCGCTTTCGGATGCCTGGGTCGACTGTTTCGAGGTATGGAACCGGGGGAGGGGCATCCCGGAGATTCTCGAACTGTGGCGCGGCGTCGCTGCCGGCATTGGCGCGGAGGTGGCGGTTGCGCGCGAAGGGGAGGTTGTGCGCGGGGTGTTCGAAACCATCGACGACGCCGGCAGGCTGATCGTCCGCGCCAATGACAACCAACGAATCGCGATCAGCGCCGGTGACGTGCATTTCGGCGCGACCGCAAGTCTAAGGAACTGAGCATGGCCAAGCCCCCGATCAACGAACTCGTATTCGTGCCGCTTGGCGGCGTGGGCGAGATCGGCATGAACATGGCCGCCTATGGCTTCGGGCCGCCGCGGAGCCGCAAGTGGATCGTCGTCGATTGCGGCGTGACCTTCGCCGGCCCGCAGCAGCCGGGTGTCGAGCTGATCCTGCCCGATCCGACCTTCCTCGAGGAGAACGCCGACGACGTGCTCGCGCTGGTGCTGACGCACAGCCACGAGGATCACTACGGCGCCGTGCTCGACCTCTGGCCGGCCTTCGACCGGCCGGTCTATGCCACGGCGTTCACCGCCGCGATGCTGACCGCCAAGCGCGCGTCGGAGGATATCGTCGAGAACGTCGACATCATCCAGATGTGGGTGGGCAAGCCCTTCCAGGTCGGCCCGTTCACCATCGAGCCGATCAACGTGGCTCACTCGATTCCGGAGAGCTGCGCGCTGCTGATCACGACGCCGGTCGGCCGCGTGCGTCCATACCGGCGACTGGAAGCTCGACCCGCACCCACCGGCGGGCCGCCGACCAATGTCGCCCGGTTCGCCGAGATCGGCGAGGACCGCTCGAGCCCGCTGGCGCTGATCTGCGACTCCACCAACGCCATGAAGGACGGGGTCAGCCCGTCCGAGGACGAGGTCGCGTCGACGCTCGCCGCGCTCATCGCGGATGCGCCGCATCGCGTCGCGGTGACCACCTTCGCCTCCAACGTGGGCCGGGTGATCGCGGTGGCGCGGGCGGCGCACAAGGCCGGGCGGCAGGTGGTGATGTCGGGCAGGGCGTTGCACCGGATCACCGGCATCGCACGCGAACTCGGCATGCTCGAGGGCGTGCCGCCGTTCCTCGACCAGGATGCCTACAAGGAGCTGCCGCGCTCCAAGGTGGTGCTGATCTGCACCGGCAGCCAGGGCGAGTCCCGGGCCGCCATTGCCCGCATCGCGCGGGAGGAGCATCCGGAGATCGCGCTGAATGCCGGCGACCGGGTGATCTTCTCGTCCTGGGCGATCCCCGGCAACGAGCGCGAGGTGATCGACATCCAGAACCTGCTGATCGACCGCGGCATCGAGGTCATCACGCAGAACCACGGGCTGGTGCATACCACCGGCCATCCGCGGCGCGAGGAACTGAAGCGGCTCTACGACCTGGTGCAGCCGTCGGTGCTGGTGCCGGTGCATGGCGAGGCGGCGCATCTCGAGGCGCACGCGACCCTGGGGCGCCAGCATGGCATCGACACGGTCGTGCATGCGCGCAACGGCGACATGGTCCGGCTCTTCCCGGAGACCAACCTGTTCCCGGCCGAGGTGCGGACGGGCGAGCTCTACCTCGACGGCAACATCCTCTGCACGCCTGAGGAAAGCGGCGTAAAGGGCCGCCGTCGGCTGAGTTTCGGCGGCCACATCGTGGTGAGCCTCTGCGTCAATTCGAACGGCCAGGTGCTGGCCGGACCGGATATGGTGCTGGAGGGCCTGCCGGACGTGGAGGATGACGACGATCACGCTTACCGACATCGTGCGGCGCACGATCACCGGCACGCTGAAGTCCATTCCGCCCAAGCGCCGCAACGACCCCGAACTGGTCAACAACGCCCTGCAGCGCGCCATCCGCGGCGAGGTCGGGGCTTATTGGGGCCGCAAACCCAACGTAACCGTGTTCGTCCACCGGATCTGATCTACCAATGCAAATCGGCACCTTTATCGCCATCTACTTCATCGTCTGGTGGCTCTGCCTGTTCGTCGTGCTGCCCTTCAAGGTGCGCAACCAGGTCGATGCCGGGGAGTGGCAGGAGGGCACGGAGCGCGGCGCCCCGGCCGGCGTCTTCCGCTTCTGGCCCAAGCTGCTCATCACCAGCCTGCTGGCGGCGGTGGTCACGGTGCTGGTGCTGTGGGTCCTGAGCAACCCGGCGCTGCAGGAGTATTGGCGGTAGCAGGCTTTCAAGCCTCTTGGCTGAAGACGGCGAAGCCTCACGAAGCCTAGGATTGACGCTTGTTCACGGGTCCCGCTTAAGCACCCCGGCCTCTATACTCTCGGTCGTCATTGCCCGCTTCATGCGGGCAACCCAGGCAAGGAACTGGGTCGCCCGAACAAGTCGGGCGATGACGAAGGAGGGTGGGGTATGCGGCGGCAGGCGCCGGTTCCAGAGCGCTCCCCGCTACGCAAGTGTTGGCCCTGCTTACAGCCGTCGAGCATCAGACCAAATTGCCTGAATACTGAGGCGTTTGTCACCGAAGCTTCATGCGGAAATGAAAAAAGCAGGGCCGATAGCCCTGCTTTGATGAGTTTCTCGACAATACGCTGGTCTTAGGCACACATGAGTGGCAGCCAGCGCTCCTCCCTTGACGTTGTCGACGTCCGGCAACTTAAGGTTGCCTGTGTTCTTATGGCGTCGGACCCTAACAACTGAATCCACAAGTGCCAAGCAGATTCTGCATGGCAGGGTCGGCATTTTCTCATAGTTGTAGTCGGGATCAATTTGGACTCGGCATCTGCCCGAAAGGGTTGCAGGGGTGGTGGCGTGCCCAAGTTCCGCGCGCTTTTGCAGGCTCCACTTTGCCCCGCATTACGCTATAGGGTTTGCCAACCGAATCCGCGCGCTCCCGAGGAGAATTCATGCGTCTCAGCCGATACTTCCTGCCCCTCCTGAAGGAGACGCCGAAGGAAGCCGAGATCGTCTCGCACCAGTTGATGCTGCGGGCGGGCATGATCAAGCAGCAGGCCGCGGGCAGCTACTCGTGGCTGCCGCTCGGCTACAAGGTGCTCAACAAGATCGTCCGCATCATCGAGGAAGAGCAGAACCGCTCCGGCGCCATCCAGTTGCTGATGCCGACGGTGCAGTCGGCCGATCTCTGGCGTGAATCCGGCCGCTACGACGCCTATGGCAAGGAGATGCTCCGCATCCAGGACCGGCACGAGCGCGACATGCTGTTCGGGCCGACCAACGAGGAGATGGTCACCGACATCTTCCGGAGCTACGTGCGCTCCTACAAGGACTTGCCGCTGAATCTGTATCACATCCAGTGGAAGTTCCGCGACGAGGTGCGGCCGCGCTTCGGCACCATGCGCTCGCGCGAGTTCCTGATGAAGGACGCCTATTCGTTCGACCTCGACGAGGCCGGCGCCACACAGGCCTTCTACCGGATGTTCGTCGCGTACCTGCGCACCTTCCACCGCATGGGGCTCGTGGGCGTGCCGATGCGGGCCGACACCGGCCCGATCGGCGGCGACATGAGCTACGAGTTCCACGTGCTTGCCGAGACGGGCGAGAGCGCCGTGTTCCTCGACCAGCGCCTGGCCGACAAGCCGATCCCGCCGATCGACACCGACTTCCGCAAGGACCTGTCGCCGATCTTCAAGGACTGGACCTCGCTCTTCGCAGCCACCGACGAGATGACGGACGAGGCGACCTTCAGGGCGTCGGTCGACGCCGAGCACCAGCTCGCGGCGCGCGGCATCGAGGTAGGGCACATCTTCTATTTCGGCACCAAGTATTCCGAGCCGATGAAGGCGACGGTGACCGGTCCCGACGGCAAGGACGTCGCGGTGCACATGGGCAGCTACGGCATCGGCCCGACCCGGCTGGTGCCGGCGATCATCGAGGCGTCGCACGACGACAGCCGGCATCGTCTGGCCGGTGAGCGTCGCGCCGTTCGAGGCGGTGGTGATCAACCTCAAGGTCGGCGATGCCGAGAGCGACCGGGCGGCCGAGGGGCTCTACGACGAGCTCGGCCGCGAGGGCATCGATGTGCTCTACGACGATCGCGACCAGGGGGCGGGCGGCAAGTTCGCGACGGCCGACCTGATCGGCATCCCGTACCAGCTCATCGTCGGCCCGCGCGGCCTCAAGGATGGCACGGTCGAGATCAAGCACCGCAAGTCCGGCGAGCGCGAGACGCTGTCGGTCGAGGAAGCGGTCGGGCGCCTCAAGTCGCTGATCGTGCCGCAGCGGCGGGACACGGTTTGACCATCGACGCTCCAGCGGCGTCGCCGGGGCCGTTCTCGCGCTTCGAGTTCCTTGTGGCCGGCCGCTATCTGCAGGGCCCGCCGCAAGGAGCGGTTCGTCTCGGTCATCGCCGTGCTGACGCTGGTCGGCGTGGCGCTGGGCGTGGCGACGCTGATCGTCGTGATGTCGGTGATGAACGGCTTCCGCACCGAGCTCTTGGGCAAGATCCTCGGCATCAACGGCCATTTCGTCGTGCAGACGACCCAGGCGCCGTTCGACGACTATGGCGACGTGGTCACCCGGCTCGAGGGCGTCGAAGGCGTCCGCTATGCGATCCCCTATGTCGAGGGGCAGGCGCTGGCCTCGGGCACTTCGGACTCCACCGGCGTGGTCGTCCGCGGCCTCGACGAGACCTCGATCCGCAAGCTGGAACTGCTGCGCGACGCGCGCGATGCTCGGCGGCTGGGACCAGTGGGACGCGGGGCAGGGCATCGCCATCGGCGCGCGGCTGGCCGAGAAGCTGGGCGTCACCATCGGCGACCCGGTGACCATCGTGAACCCCAACGGCACGCCGACCCCCTTCGGCAAGACGGCGGCGATCCGCTCCTACCCGGTGAACGTGATCTTCAATCTCGGCATGCCGGAGTTCGACAGCTTCCACCTCTACATGCCGATGCAGGCGGCGCAGGTCTATTTCAAGCTCTACGAGGACCGGCTGAAACCGGGCGTCGAGATGCCCGGCGTCATGGCCACCGACGAGGAGATCGATGCCGCCTACGAGCGCGCCTACGAGGCGACCGGGGTGGAGGTGTTCGTCGCCCGGCCGGACGATATCAGGGGCATGCGCGACAGGCTGCAGGCGGCGCTCGACCGGCCGTTCGCCATCACCGACTGGCAGCAGCGGAACGCCACCTTCTTCTCCGCGCTGCAGGTCGAGCGCGTGGTGATGTTCGTGATCCTGTCGCTGATCATCCTGGTCGCCGCCTTCAACATCATCGCCAGCCTGGTGATGCTGGTGAAGGACAAGGGGCCGGACATCGCGGTGCTGCGCACCATGGGGGCGACGCGCGGGGCGATCCTCAGGATCTTCGCCATGACCGGCTTCGCCATCGGGCTCACGGGGACCATTCTCGGGCTGATCCTCGGGCTCGTCGTGGCGGCGAATGCCGAGGCGATGCGGGCGGCGATCTCCAACCTGTTCAACGTCGCGATCTTCCCGCCGGAGCTGTTCCTGCTCAGCGAGCTGCCCTCGCGCATCGACGGCGACCGAGGTGGTGCTCGTCGTGCTGCTGTCGCTCGGCCTCACCTTCCTCGCGACGCTCTATCCGGCCTGGCGCGCGGCGCGGCTCGATCCGGTCGAGGGGCTCAACCAATGAGCGATGCGTCGGGCGATCCGGGGGCCTTCTCCCGCTTCGAGTTCATGGTCGCGTGGCGGTACCTGCGCGCCCGCCGCCGCGACCGGTTCGTCTCGGTGATCGCGGCGCTGACCCTGACCGGCATCGCGCTCGGCGTCGCGGCGCTGATCGTCGTCACCTCGGTGATGAACGGCTTCAATGCCGAGATCATCAACAAGCTGCTCGGGCTCAACGGGCACTTCTCGGCCTATCCGATCGAGTCGCGCTTCACCGACTACGAGGATGCGGCCGCGCAACTGGAGCGCGTCCAGGGCGTCACCGCCGCGATCCCCTATGTCGAGGGGCAGGCGCTGGCCTCGGGGCCGCGCAGCGACGCCACCGGGGTCATCGCGCGCGGGGTGACGCAAAGCTCGATCGAGAAGCTGAAGCTGCTGCGCGACGGCGCCATCCTCGGGCATTGGGACGACTGGGACGCGAAGAACGGCGTCGCCATCGGCCGCCGGCTCGCCGAGAAGCTCGGCGTCAACATCGGCGATCCGGTGACGCTGGTCAGCCCGAACGGGCAGGAGACGCCGAACGGCCGCTCGCCGCAGATCCGATCCTATCCGGTGCAGGTGATCTTCGACCTCGGCATGACCGAGTTCGACAGCTTCTACCTCTACATGCCGCTGCAGGGCCGCGCAGGACTATTTCAACATGTTCGAGCGCGTGCTGAAGCCCGGCGTGTCGCCGCCGGCGTTCGACGCGACCGACGAGGCGAGGGAGGCGGCGTATGACCGGATCTATCGCGCCAGCGCCGTCGAGGTGTTCACCACCGACCCCAACAATATCAGCGCGATGCGGCTGAGGATCGGCCAGCAGATCGAGCGGCCGCTCGTCCTCTCCGACTGGCAGCAGCAGCACCAGACCTTCTTCGATGCGCTGCAAGACGCAGGGCACGGTGATGTTCGTCATCCTCTCGATGATCGTCGCTCGTCGCCGCCTTCAACATCATCTCCAGCCTCATCATGCTGGTGAAGGACAAGGGCACCGACATCGCGGTGCTGCGCACCATGGGCGCCACCCGGGGCAGCATCATGCGCATCTTCGGCATCGCCGGCGTCGGCATCGGCGTCGGCGGCACGCTGATCGGGCTGGTGCTGGGGGTGGTGATCGCGATCAACGCCGAAGCGATCCGCGCCTTCGTCTCGGCGCTGCTCGGGGTGACGATCTTCCCGCCCGAGGTGTTCTACCTCTCCTCGCTGCCCAGCCGCACCAACCCGTCCGAGGTCGCTGCCATCGTCGCCGTGGCGCTGGTGCTCAGCTTCCTCGCGACGCTCTATCCCGCGTGGCGCGCCGCGCAATACGATCCCGTCGAGGCCCTTCGCTATGAGTGACGTCCACCTGAAGCTCTCCAAGGTGCACCGGCACTACGGGGAAGGCGAAACGCTGGTGCGCGTGCTCGAGGCGGCCGATCTCGAGGTGCAGGGCGGCGAGCTCGTGGCGCTGGTCGCGCCATCGGGCGCCGGCAAGTCGACGCTGCTGCATATCTCCGGGCTGCTGGAGCGGCCGCAGCAGGGCGAGGTCGAGATCACCGGCATCGCCGACCAGCCGGCTCAACGAGCGCGGCCGCACGCTGCTGCGCCGCAACACCATCGGCTATGTCTACCAGTTCCACCACCTGCTGCCGGAGTTCTCGGCGCTGGAGAACGTGGCGCTGCCGCAGCTGATCGCCGGCAAGGACCAGCGCGAGGCCGAGAAGCGGGCGCTGTCGCTGCTCGACATTCTCGGGGTGGCGCCGCGGGCGCAGCACCGGCCGGCCGAGCTCTCGGGCGGCGAACAGCAGCGCGTCGCCATCGCCCGCGCCGCTGCCAACCACCCGCGCATCATCCTCGCGGACGAGCCGACCGGCAATCTCGATCCGGCGACCAGCGACGTGGTGTTCGAGGCGCTGGCCGACCTGATCCGCGAGGAGGGCGTGGCTGCACTGATCGCGACCCACAACCACGACCTCGCCCGCCGAGCCAACCGCATCGTGACGCTGCGGAACGGGTTGATTGAACCGCTGACGCTGTAGTTGGGGGGAGAACTCCCCAGTTCCACCTCGTCATCGCCGCTCCTCAAACCCGGCCTCCATCTCTCCGTCGTCATCGCCCGGCTTGTCCGGGCGACCCAGTGCCGGGCGCTGGCTTGCCCGCATGAAGCGGGCAATGACGACCGAGAGGGGGAAAGGTAGCGCAATGCTGCCCCGGCTCCTTCTCCCCCTGCGGGAGAAGGTGACCGAAGGCTGGATGAGGGGTGGGCCAGGGGCGCTTGTCGAGAGGCTCAACCCCTCACCCCAGCTCCGCTAAGTCGCTGGCGCTCCTAGCTGCGCTACCCTCTCCCCTCAGGGGAGAGGGGGCGGTGGGGTCCAACCGCCTCACTCCCGGCTTCGCTACTCGCCCGGGTGGGGGCCTTGGTTGTGGAGGACTACTGCCGCGAGCCGCTTCACTCCCGCCCCCGTTAACCACAAACCCAACGGTTACACGGATGTGTCTAGCCAAGAACAAACAAAGAACATATAGGAACATACAGCAAACAGAGGAGAACGCGATGCTCAGTTTCGTAAAAGACTTCCTGGCCTTTGCCACGATTTGCGGCTTCTCCGTCGCCTCGCTGACCTGGATGGATATCGCCGCCAGACTCATGTGACGCTGTGGATTGAAGGGTTCTCGGGTTGGCCGGCTCGCGCATCCCGGGATAGGAACCGAACATGGCTGGCCCCGGCTTCATTCACCTGCACGTCCACTCCGCCTACTCGCTGCTCGAGGGGGCGCTGCCGCTCGGCAAGCTGCTCGACCTCGCCAAGGCGGACAAGCAGCCGGCGCTCGGCATCGCCGACACCAACAACCTGTTCGGCGCGCTCGAATTCTCCGAGAAGGCGCAGGGCAAGGGGATCCAGCCGCTGGTCGGGGTGGAACTGGCGCTCGACTTCTCGGCCGTCGAGGACACCCAGGACCGGATGCAGGAGCGCAGCCACGACCGCGGCCGCTTCGGCAAGGGCTCGGTGGTGATGATGGCGGCCAGCGAGACCGGCTTCGCCAACCTCTCCCGCCTCGTCAGCCGCGCCCATCTCGAAGGCGAGAACGGACGCGCCGCGGCCAAGCTCGGCTGGCTGGACCGCGACAGCCTCGCCGGCATCATCTGCCTCTCCGGCGGACCGGAAGGAGCGGTCGACCCCTGGTTCGGTAACAATCTCGATACGCTTGCGCTGGGCCGGCTCGACCGGCTGCTCGAGCTGTTCGGCGACCGCTTCTATGTCGAGCTGCAGCGCCACGGGCGGCCGCAGGAGGCGGCGAACGAGGCCAAGCTGATCGACTATGCCTATCGGCGCGGCGTGCCGCTGGTGGCCACCAACGAGCCGTATCTATCCCGGCGCCCGACGACTACGAGGCGCATGACGCGCTGCTCGCCATCGCCGGCGGCACGGTGCTGGCGCAGACCGAGCGGCGCAAGCTCTCCGACCAGCACTATTTCAAGACCCGCGAAGAGATGATGCAGCTCTTCAGCGACCTGCCGGAAGCGCTCGACGAACACGGTCGAGATCGCGCAACGCATCGGTTACCGGCCGAAGAAGCGCGACCCGGTGCTGCCGAAGTTCGCGGCGGCGCCGGACGTGAGCGAGGCGGAGGCGGTCGCGGCCGAGGCGCGGGCCCTGAGCGAGATGGCGCGGACCGGCCTCGAGCGCCGCCTCGCGACCGTCGGCCCGGCGCCGGGCAAGACCGCCGAGATCTATTGGGAGCGCCTCGAGTACGAGCTCGGCATCATCGAGAAGATGAAGTATCCGGGCTACTTCCTCATCGTCGCCGACTTCATCCAGTGGGCCAAGGCGCAGGACATCCCGGTGGGCCCGGGCCGCGGCTCGGGCGCCGGCTCGCTGGTCGCCTATGCGACGACCATCACCGACCTCGATCCGCTGCGCTACAACCTGCTGTTCGAGCGCTTCCTCAACCCCGAGCGCGTGTCGATGCCGGACTTCGACATCGACTTCTGCCAGGACCGGCGCGAGGAGGTGATCCGCTACGTCCAGCAGAAATACGGCGAGGCGCAGGTCGCGCAGATCATCACCTTCGGAACGCTGCAGGCCCGCGCCGTGCTGCGCGACGTCGGCCGCGTGCTGCAGATGCCGTACGGGCAGGTCGACCGGCATCGCCAAGCTCGTGCCGGCCAACCCGGCCGACCCCTGGACGCTCGAGCGCTCGCTCAAGGAAGTGCCGCAGCTCAAGCAGATGGGCGACGAGGACGAGCAGGTCGCCGAGCTGCTCGCCATCGGCCAGAAGCTCGAGGGGCTCTACCGCCACGCCTCGACCCACGCCGCCGGCATCGTCATCGGCGACCGGCCGCTGCAGGAGCTGGCGCCGCTCTACCGCGATCCGCGCTCGGACATGCCGGTCAGCCAGTACAACATGAAGTGGTCGGAAACGGCCGGGCTGGTGAAGTTCGACTTCCTCGGCCTGAAGACGCTGACCACCATCAAGCGCGCCGTCGACATGATCAACCGCGACGGCGGCAACTTCCGCATCGAAGACATCCCGATCGACGACGAGAAGACCTACGAGCTCTACTCGGTGGGCGACACGGCCGGCGTGTTCCAGGTGGAAGGCGCCGGCATGCGGCGCGCGCTGGTCGACATGAAGCCCGACCGCTTCGAGGACGTCATCGCGCTCGTGGCGCTCTACCGGCCCGGCCCGATGGAGAACATCCCGACCTGTTCAACGCCCGCAAGCACGGCGACGAGGACATCGAGTATCCGCACGAGGCGCTGAGCACGGTGCTGGACGAGACCTACGGCATCATCGTCTACCAGGAGCAGGTGATGCAGATCGCCCAGATCCTCTCCGGCTACTCGCTCGGCGAAGCCGACATGCTGCGCCGCGCCATGGGCAAGAAGATCAAGGCCGAGATGGACGCGCAGCGCGGTGCGCTTCCAGGAAGGCTGCATCAAGTACGGGCTGAAGAAGGGCCTCGCCGACACGATCTTCGACCTGCTCGCCAAGTTCGCCAACTACGGCTTCAACAAGTCGCACGCCGCGACCTATGCGCTGGTCAGCTACCAGACCGCCTATCTCAAGGCGCACTATCCGCACGAGTTCTTCGCGGCGACCATGACGCTCGACATGGGCAATACCGACAAGCTCAACGAATTCCGCCAGGACGCCAAGAAGCACGGCATCGAGATCGTGCCGCCCTGCGTCAACCGCTCGGACGACGTGTTCAACACGCACGACGGCAAGGTGTTCTACGCCATCGGCGCGGTGAAGGGCGTGGGGCAGGCGGTGGCCGAGCACATCGTCGCGGCGCGGGCAGGGCGCCCGTTCACCGACCTCGGCGACTTCGCCTCGCGGGTCGATGCCCGCATCATCAACCGCCGCACGCTCGAGGCGCTGGTCAATGCCGGCGCCTTCGACCAGTTGGTGCCGCGGCGCGAGCAGGCCTTTGCCGCCATCGACTCGATCGTCGCCACGGCGCAGCGCACCAATGCCAACGCCGCCGACGGCATCGTCGACATGTTCGCGGCGGACACGCCGGAGCCGATCCTGCTCAGCCAGACGGTAACCAACTGGCTACCGGCCGAGCGGCTGTAGCGCGAGCACGCCGCCATCGGCTTCCACCTTTCCGGCCATCCGCTCGACCAGTATGCCGAGCTGTTCGACCGGCTGCGGGTGCAGCCCTGGTCGGATTTCGAGCGGGCGGTGAAGGAGGCCGGGGCGCGGGCCGGGCGGCTCGCCGGCACGATCGCGACCCGTAACGACAGGCGTACCAAAAAGGGCACGCCGATGGCCATCGTCTCGCTCTCGGACGCGAGCGGCGGCTACGAGGTGATCGCCTTCTCCGAGCAGGTGAGCCTGTTCTCCGAGGTGCTGCAGCCGGGCAAGTCGGTGATCCTCAACGTCGAGGCCGACGAGCGCCCGGACGGCATCAGCCTGAGGCTCAGCAGCGCGGAACTGATCGACAGACGCCGCCGCGAACGTCGGCCGGCAGCTCACGGTCTTCGCCGACGGCGACGGGTGCCTCGGCCCCATCCGCGCGCAGCTCAAGCCCGGGGGCAGGGGCAAGGTCATCTTCGTCGTCAGCCGCGACCGCGGCGCGCGGGAGTACGAGGTCGAGCTCAGGGGGGACTACCGGCTGTCGCCGGAGCTCGCCGGCGGGATCAAGGCGCTGGATGGCGTGGTGGATGTGCGGTTGAGCTAGCAGTGGGCTCAACTGGAAAGAGCCCTCATCCTGAGCCTGTCGAAGGACGAGGGTTCCGGCTCGGGCTTCGGTGCAGGTCACCCCGTCCTTCGACAGGCTCAGGATGAGGTGACTGAGAGAACGGCGCCTGGCCGAGAGGGCAGGAGCCTGAGCGCCCTACCACCTGCCCGCTCTTGCCTAACCCCCCGAAACCCCCTATATGCCGCACGCGCCCGGAGGTTCGGGCGTAATTCACACGCGAGGCGCGGCGCCCGGCATTGAGGCTCGGGTTCCAACCGGTGGCGGGAACTCCCGTCGCAAACACTCGCGGAGGCAATAACCGGTAAAGGAGCCATTTCATGGCATTGCCCGACTTTTCCATGCGTCAGCTGCTCGAGGCCGGCGTCCACTTCGGCCACCAGAAGCATCGCTGGAACCCGAAGATGGAGCGCCATATCTTCGGCGTGCGCAACGACATCCACATCCTCGACCTGAGCCAGACCGTGCCGGCGCTGCAGCGCGCGCTGCAGCTGATCTCGGACACCGTGGCCGATGGCGGCCGCGTGCTGCTCGTCGGCACCAAGCGCCAGGCGGCTCCGGTGGTCGCCGAGGCGGCCCGGCAGTCGGCGCAGTACTACGTGAACTCCCGCTGGCTCGGCGGCACGCTGACCAACTGGCAGACCATCTCGCACTCGATCGCGCGGCTGCGCGAGCTCGAGGCCCAGGACGAGTCCTCGGGCTTCACCAAGAAGGAGCTGCTGCTGCTCGTCCCGTGAGCGGGAGCGCCTCGAGCGCGACCTGGGCGGCATCAAGGACATGGGGAACCTGCCCAACCTGCTGTTCGTGATCGACACGAACAAGGAAGCCAACGCCATCAAGGAAGCCGCGTCGCCTCGGCATTCCGGTGATCGCCATCGTCGATTCCAACTCGGATCCCGACACGGTCGACTTCGCCATCCCGGGCAATGACGACGCCGCCCGCGCCCTCGAGCTCTACTGCTCGCTGGTGTCGCAGGGCCGCCATCGACGGCATCGGCCGCTCGGCCGCCGGCCGCGGCGCCGATCTCGGCGCTCCGGAGACGGCTCCGGAAGAGCCGGCCCTGGCCGCTGCCGAGCCGACGCCGGCACGCCAGACGCTGCGCGCCGACCGAAAAGCTGAACGTCCTGCGCTCTGGCCGGCCTCGCGGACAACTTCATTCCCCGAAGGCGCGGTCCCCAGGGCGGGACCGCGAGAAAGGTGATATCGAAATGACCATTACTGCTCAGCAGGTGAAGGAACTCCGCGACCTGACCGGCGTGGGGATGATGGACTGCAAGAAGGCGCTCGAAGAGACCAATGGCGACATGGAAGCCGCAGTCGACTGGCTGCGCACCCGTGGCCTCGCCAAGGCCGCCAAGAAGGCCGGCCGCGTGGCCGCCGAGGGCCTCGTCGGCGTCGGTCGTCGAGGGCACGCGCGGCGCCATCGTCGAGGTGAACTCCGAGACCGACTTCGTCGCCCGCAACGAGCAGTTCCAGTCGATCGTCGGCAATGTCGCCAAGCTCGCGCTCGATGCCGCCGGCGACGTGGGCAAGCTGTCCGAGATGCCGTACCCGGGTTCGGGCCGCTCGGTCTCGGCCGAGCTGACCGATGCCATCGCCAAGATCGGCGAGAACATGAACCTGCGCCGCACCGCCGCCCTCGAAGTGCAGGACGGCGTGATCGGCACCTACGTGCACAACACGGTGAAGCCGGGCCTGGGCAAGCTGGGCGTGATCGTCGGCCTCGAGTTCGACCGGCGACAAGGCGCAGCTGGCCGCGCTCGGCAAGCAGCTCGCCATGCACATCGCCAACACCAAGCCGCTGTCGGTGTCGTCCGACGACATCGACCAGGACGTGGTGGCCCGCGAGCGCGCCATCTTCGCCGAGCAGGCCAAGGAATCCGGCAAGCCGGCCGAGATCATCGAGAAGATGGTCGAGGGCCGCGTGCGCAAGTACTACGAGGAAGTGACGCTCCTGTCGCAGGTGTTCGTCATCGACGGCGAGACCAAGGTCGGCGACGTGGTCAAGAACGCCGAGAAGGACGTCGGCGCGCCGATCAAGGTCACCGGCTTCGTGCGTCTATGCGCTCGGCGACGGCATCGACAAGGAAGAGACCGACTTCGCCGCTGAAGTGGCAGCGACGGCCGGCACTCGTCTGATCGGCTGCAGGGTATTTCTTCGGGCGGGCTGGTCACCAGTCCGCCCGAATGTGCAATAAGCACGCGTACGCCGCGGATTCGGCGCCGCGAGCGGGGTTTCGAGGGGACTGACGAATGGCCAAATCCGCCTACAAACGGATTCTGCTGAAGGTCTCCGGCGAAGTGCTGGCCGGCGACCAGTCGTTCGGCATCGAGCCCAAGTTCCTGCATCAGCTGGCGGACCAGATCGCCGACGTGGCCAAGAGCGGCGTCGAGGTGGCGGTCGTCATCGGCGCCGGCAACATCTTCCGCGGCATGGCCGTGGCCGCCAAGGGCGGCGACCGGGTCACCAGCGACCTGATGGGCATGCTCGGCACCGTCATCAATTCCCTCGCGCTCGGCGACGCCATCGAGCAGAAGGGCCTCAAGGTGAAGATCTACTCCAACGTGCCGATGGAGACGGTCGCCGACACGTTCACCGCCCGCGACGCGCGACGCTGCCCTCTCCGAGGGCAATGTCGTGATCTGCGCCGGCGGCACCGGCAGCCCGTTCTTCACCACCGACACCGCGGCGGCGCTGAAGGCGATCGAACTGCGCTGCGACGTGCTGCTCAAGGGCACCAAGGTGGACGGCGTCTATTCGGAAGATCCCAAGAAGAATCCCGAGCGCGCAGCGCTACGAGACGATCAGCCATGAAGAGGTGATCGCGCGCGACCTGCGGGTCATGGACACGGCCGCCTTCGCGCTTGCCCGCGACAACGGCTTGCCGATAATTGTGTATGCCTTGGATGATAGAGAGGGCCTCAAGGGCGTGCTCGCCGGCAAGGCCAGAAGTACGCGCGTCGGCTAAGACGCGGAGATATCAAGGAGTTTCGCATGGCTCAGACCTTTTCCCTGGACGAGCTGAAGACGCGGATGCAGAAATCCATCGCGTCCCTCAAGGATGAACTGGCGGGCCTGCAGGACCGGTCGCGCGAGCGCCAGCCTGCTCGGAGCCGGTGACGGTCGAGGCCTATGGCAGCAAGATGCCGCTGAACCAGGTGGCGACGGTCACCGTGCCGGAAGCGCGCATGCTGAGCGTGCAGGTCTGGGACCGCGGCGCTCGCCGGCGCCGTCGAGAAGGCGATCCGCAATTCCGGCCTCGGCCTCAATCCCGCCGCCGAAGGCGTGGTGATCCGCGTGCCGCTGCCGGAGCTCAACGAAGAGCGCCGCCGCGAGCTGACCAAGGTCGCGCACAACTATGCCGAGCAGGCGCGCGTCGCGGTCCGCCACATCCGCCGCGACGGCATGGAGCTGCTCAAGAAGCTCGAGAAGGACGGCGACATCAGCCAGGACGAGGGGCGCAAGCTCGGCGAGCAGGTGCAGACCGCAACCGACAATGCCGTCGGCGAGATCGACAAGATCGTGGCCGTCAAGGAACAGGAAATCATGCAGGTCTAGTCTGACCTGGCCTCGCCGCTGCCCAGGAGGGCGCCAATGTCCGTCGACACCGCCGTAGCTCACCAGGCCGACGACAGAGCCGGCCTCAAGATTCCGGCGCATGTCGCCGTCATCATGGATGGCAACGGCCGATGGGCGAAGGCGCGCGGCAAGCAGCGGACCGAAGGCCATGTCGAGGGCGTCAAGGCGCTGCGGCGGCTGGTCGACCTCTCCATCCGCTACGGCGTCAAGCATCTGACGGTGTTCAGCTTCTCGTCCGAGAACTGGCGGCGGCCGGCGCGACGAGGTGAACTTCATCTTCGGCCTGCTGCACCGGTTCGTCGCCTCCGACCTCGCGACGCTGATGCGCAACAACGTCCGCGTCCGCATCATCGGCTCGCGCAACGGTCTCGACGACAGCCTGCAGCCGGCTGATCGACGACGTGCAGGCGAAGACGGCGCGGAACACCGGGCTCGAGCTGATCGTCGCCTTCAACTACGGCGGCAAGGCCGAGATCGCCGACGCGACCCGCCGGCTGGCGGTGGAGGTGGCGGCCGGGCGGCTGAAGCCGGAAGAGATCACCGAGACGGCCGTTCGAGGGCGCGCTCTACACGTCGGGCATTCCGGACCCCGACCTCATCATCCGGACCAGCGGCGAGCAGCGGGTGTCGAACTTCCTGCTCTGGCAGGGCGCCTATTCGGAGCTGGTCTTCATCGAGGAGAACTGGCCCGATTTCGGGGAGGACGACCTTCCTCCGGGCGCTCGACGAGTACTCTTCGCGCAAGCGCCGCTTTGGCGGTATCGAGGCGAGGAGCCAGTGAGCCAGCCGGAGGCACCGCGTCCTCAGTTCAATCCACTGGCACGCCGGTCCTGGACGGACCTCGGCCCCCGGGTCGCCTCCGGGGTGGTGCTCATCATCCTGGCCGTCGGCGGGCTCTATCTCGGCACCTATGTGTTCGCGGCGCTGGTCGGAGCGGTCTTTGCCGGCTGCTATCGCGAGTGGGAGCGGATGGTGACTCTGAGGCCGCTGAGCACGGTCGGCGGGGTGCTGATCGGGCTGGTGGCCCTGTCGGCGCTGGTGCTGCCCGCGTTCGGGGTGCTGGCCTCCGCCGGCGTGATCGCCATTGCCGCGGCCGTCGCCGCCTTCGGTTCCACGCGAGCTCCGCGCCTGGCGCATGGGCGGCGTGGTGTTCTACGGCGTCGTGATCGTGGCGCTGCTGCAGATCCGCGGCGAGGCCTCGTGGCTCCCCGGCGGGTTCGACGCGGGCTTCTGGGCCGGCATCTTCCTCGGCGTCGGTGATCTGGGCCACCGATATCGGCGCCTATTTCACCGGCAAGCAGGTGGGGGGCGAGAAGCTCGCTCCCGATATCTCGCCCAGCAAGACCTGGTCGGGCGCCATCGGCGGCTTCGCGCTGGGAACGCTGGCCGGGTTGATCGTCTGGCTCTGGGTCGTGCCGAACTCGCCCTGGTGGATCGGCCTCCTGCTCGCGAGTGCCACGAGCATCATGGGGCAGGTGGGGGACCTCTCCGAGAGCGCCATCAAGCGGCGGTTCCGGATCAAGGATTCGGGAGATATCATTCCCGGGCACGGCGGCTTGATGGACCGGTTGGACAGCCTGACATTCGGCACCATATTCCTGTTCCTGGTAGGGTGGCTGCATGGCGGGTTCGATGCGGTGGCGGCGGGCATCCTGTTCTGGTAGCCGAGCCGTATCGCAATCCTAACGCAATCGCGCCTTAAGCCTGAGGGCGAGGGCGCAGGAAACGACGATCATGGACTTCCTCTTGTTGCCGCTTTCCTACGTGGTGCCGTTCGTCCTGGTGCTGACCATCATCGTGTTCGTGCACGAGATGGGACACTACCTGGTGGCGCGCTGGAACGGGATCGCCATCCAGACCTTCTCGATCGGCTTCGGCCCGGAGCTGTTCGGCTTCGTCGACAAGCGCGGCACCCGCTGGCGGCTGGCGGCGATCCCGCTGGGCGGCTATGTCCGGTTCGTCGGCGACATGAACGCGGCGAGCCAGCCCGACCCGGAGTTCGCCGCCAAGGCCGGGCCCGAACTGGCCCCGCATCTCTTCGTCAACAAGAACGTCTGGCGGCGCATCGCCGTGGTGGTGGCGGGGCCGATCGCCAATGTCCTGCTGACCCTGCTCATCCTCTATGCGCTGCTGCTCGGCTATGGCCGCTACGTGGCGCCGGCGGTGCTGCAGGACGTGACCGCCGGATCGGCGGCGCAGAGCGGCCGGGCTGCTGCCGGGCGACAAGATCCTCTCCGTCGACGGCTTCGCGGTGCGGGGCTTCGATGATTTCCAGCGCCTCGTCGCGACGGCGCCCGACCGGCAGATCACCATCACGCTCGACCGCGAGGGCCGGGCGGAGACGGTGACCGCGGTGCCGCGCTCGGAGTCGGTGACGGACAGCTTCGGCAACGAGCATCGCGTCGGCCGGCTCGGGGTCAGCAACAGCTTCGAGCCGAGCGATTACTTCCTGTATAAGCCCGGGCCGATCGAGGCCGTCGGCATGACTTTCGAGGAAGTGCGGTTCATCATGGACCGGACGGTCGCGTTCCTGGGCGATTTCTTCGTCGGTCGCGGCGACGTCAAGCAGCTGGGCGGACCGATCAAGGTGGCGCAGGTTTCGCAGCAGGTCTCGACGCTGGGGCCGATCGCGCTGCTCAACCTCGTGGCGCTGCTCTCGCTCAATATCGGGCTGGTCAACCTGCTTGCCGATCCCGCTGCTCGACGGCGGACACCTCGTCTACTACCTGATCGAGGCGGTGCGCGGCCGGCCGCTGACGCAGCGGGTGCAGGAAATCGGCTTCCGCTTCGGGCTCGCCATCGTGCTCACTTTGATGGTGTTCACGTTGGTCAATGATCTGTTTTAATTGATTCATCCGATTGGCGGTGCCGCGGCGGAAACGCGGCACGCTGGGGGCACCTGTATGGCAGCGCCTTTTTCCAACTTGCCAGCGGAAGGCAGGAAACTGCGTTAACCCTTGGATAACCTTGGTTTTCTAGGTGTTGCAGGAATACACGGCCACCAATCTTTTGCTAACCCCACCCAGGCCGACGGCTTGTCCAAGGTTAAAAAACCAGTAAAACCTTCTGACTGGAGTTGGCTGGGGAGTGCTGTGCATGGCGATTCCCGGCAAAAGTCGCACGAGGCAACAAGAACCATGACGTATTTTAACAAGCTGTCGCGCGGAGTTTTCCTGGCGCTCGCCCTGGTCGTGGCGGTGCCTGTCGGCGCGCTGACCGGCGTCCCGGTGGTTCACGCCCAACAGCAGCAGCGCCTCGTTTCCTCGGTTCTGTTCGAGGGAAACAGCGGTTTCTCGGATGCGCAGCTCCTGGCCATGGTCAATGTCGGCGACCGCGGCTCCTTCACTGATGCGAGCCTCGCCGCCGATGCCGAGAGCATCCGGCAGGCCTATCTGGCCAAAGGCTACACGGGCGTAACCGTCACGCCGCGGCTGGAGCAGGGCGAGGGCGGCCGCACCCGCGTGATCTTCGCGGTCAACGAGGGCGCGCGCACGGGCATCGCGGCCATCAATTTCACCGGCAACAATTCCATCAGCGCGGGCACGCTGAAGTCCATCATCCGGACGCACGAGACCCATCTGCTGAGCTGGCTGTTCCGCGACGACGCCTACAGCGAGGACCAGCTGCAGATCGACCGGCAGCTGATCGAGCTCTATTACATGAACCACGGCTACCCCGACGTGCACGTGACGTCGGCGGTGGGCGAGTTCGACCCGTCGCGCAACGCCTATTTCGTGAACTTCACCGTCGTCCGAGGGCGAGCGCTACCGCTTCGGCAACGTCGGCGTCGAGACCTCGATTCCGGGCCTCAACCCCAATGCGCTGACCGGCTCGATCCGGACCGGGCAGGGCAGCACCTATTCGCTCGCCGACCTGCAGCGCACCCAGGAAGACATGGCGTTCGAGGCGACCTCGCAGGGCTACGCCTTCGCCGACGTGCGTCCGCGCATCGACCGCGACGTGACGAACAGCACCTTCAACGTGACCTACCTGATCGATGAAGGCGCGCGCCTCTATGTCGAGCGCATCAACATCACCGGCAACTACAAGACCCGCGATGCGGTGATCCGGCGCGAGCTGGATTTCGGTGAAGGCGACCCCTTCAACCGCTCCATGGTGCAGCGCGGCAAGTCGGCCATCGAGAAGCTCGGCTTCTTCAAGGTCGTCGGCGTCGACATGCAGCCCGGCAGCGCGCCGGACAAGGTGGTGATCAACATCGCCGTGGAAGAGCAGTCGACGGGCGACTACGGCGCAACCGCGGGCTACGACTCGACGTCGGGCATCCTCGGCGAGCTCTCGGTCACCGAGCGCAACTTCCTCGGCCGCGGCCAGTATGTCCGCGCGTCGGTCGGTGCCTCGCAATCGGGCCAGAGCTTCGACTTCTCCTTCACCGAGCCCCGCTTCATGGGCCTGCGGGTGTCGGCGGGCGTCGATGCGTACCACCGCATCGTCAACGAGGGCTCCAACAACATCTACGGGACCACGGCCACGGGCGGCCAGCTGCGGTTCGGCCTGCCGATCACGCGTGACCTCACCGCATCGCTGTTCACCGGCCTCGAGCAGAAGGTCGTTGAGGATGCGAGACTTGCGATACCTCGCCGGCATTCTGCCAGTCTGTGATCGTCAACGATGGCGACACGTTCAACAAGGCCTGGCTGGGCTACGCCCTGACCTATAACGGCCTGGATGATACGCGTCACCCGACCGAGGGTCTGTTCGCGACCTTCACGCAGCAGTACATCGGCTGGGACTTCAACCTGCTGAAGACCGAGGCCAAGGCCCGCTACTTCATGCCGCTGCTCCCCGATTACGGCGTGATCGGCAGCGTCCGGGGCGAGGCGGGGCTCATCAACTCGCTCGACGGCGGTCCGGTCAGCCCGCTGGAGGCTTTCCGCTACTCGAGCGGCATCGTCCGCGGCTTCCAGAGCAACGGCATGGGGCCACGTGCGCTCGCCTCCACCGAAATGCTCGGCTACACCAGCTACGTAGCGGCCTCGGCGGAGATCGAGTTCCCGATCCCGGTCCTGCCCGAGACCTACGGTGTCCGTGGCTCGGTCTGGGCGGACGCGGCCCTGATCGACGGCGTCGGCAACGTGGCGTCGCCGGTAGCCGTGGCGCCGGGCAGCATCGACGAGAACTTCAAGTCGTCGGTCGGCGCCTCGGTGATCTGGGACAGCCCGTTCGGCCCGCTGCGTGGCGACTTCGCCTACGTCATCAACAAGGCGACCGACGACCGCACTCAGGTCTTCGCGCTGACGCTGCAGCAGCTGCTCTAGTCGGGCCGCCGGTCGAGGACCGGCGCCCCTCCGCATCCAACGAGGCCGCGGTTGCCCCGCGGCCTCTTTGTTGTGTAATGACACGCCATGGTCGATACGCGTTTCCATCCATCCTCGGGGCCGATCCCGCTCCAGGCGCTGTTGGCGTCGCTGGCGCTTTCGCCGCTGGTCGAGGATCGCCGGCTTTCCGCGACGACGATCTCCGGCGCGGACGAACTGGAAACGGCCGACCGGACCGAGATCGCCCTCGCGGCGCAGCCCGACTACCGGGCGGCGCTGAGCGAGACCGCGGCGGCGGCCGTGGTCGTCCATCCGAGCCTCCGGGACTCCGTGCCGCCCGGCACCGTGGCGATCGTGCACGAGCGGGCGCACGAACTGTTCGTCGACCTGCTGGAGCGGCTCTATTCCTCCGGTACGCGCGGCGGCGCGGCCTGGAGCCTCGACACGGACGGGGCGCCGCCCCTCCTCGAGGAGGGCGTGCGGCTCGGCGCCAACGTGGTGATCGGGGCGGACGTCGAGATCGGCCGGAACACCACGATCGGGGCCAACAGCGTCATCGGTCGCGGCGTCACCATCGGCCGCAACGCGGTGATCGGGCCGAACGTCACCATCGAATACGCCCACCTCGGCAATAACGTCGTGCTGCATGCCGGCGCGCGCATCGGCACCGAGGGATTCGGCTGGCTCGGCCTCGCGCGCACCAACCGCAAGATCCCGCAACTGGGCCGCGTCATCGTGCAGGACGGGGTCGAGATCGGCGCCAATACCACGGTCGACCGCGGCGCCCTGGGCGACACGGTGATCGGCGAGGGCACCAAGATCGACAATCTCGTGCAGATCGGCCACAACTGCCGGATCGGCCGTTATTGCCTGATTGCCGCGCATTGCGGACTGTCCGGTTCGACTGTACTGGAAGACTCGGTGCTGATGGGGGGGCGTGCCTCCACGGTAGGCCATCTCACGATCGGGCGAGGGACGGTGATCATGGGGGCGGGAGTCGCCACCAAGGACATTCCAGCCGGATCCAGGGTCGGTGGCTTCCCTGCGCAGGACGTGCGCAAGTGGCGGCAGGAAATCGCGACGTTGAGGCGACTAGTCAAAGGGGACAAGAGTGGACGTGAAAGCTGAGGCACCCAGCAATACCGGGAGCACGCTGACCTCGATGGACATCGGGACGATCCTCGAGCATTTGCCCCACCGCTATCCCTTCCTCCTGATCGACAAGATCATCGAGGTCGACGGCGACAATTCCGGCATCGGCATCAAGAACGTGACGATCAACGAGCCGATCTTCCAGGGCCACTTCCCGGGGGAGCCGGTGTTTCCGGGCGTGCTGATCATCGAGGGGATGGCCCAGACCGCGGGCGCCATGGCGATCGCGGCTGGCTCGGCGTCGGGCGTGAACCACATCGTCTACCTGCTCACCGTCGACAAGTGCAAGTTCCGGAAGCCCGCACGTCCCGGCGACCGGATCGAGTATCACATCAAGAAACTGCGCCGCCGCATGACAATGGGGTGGTTCGAGGCCAAGGCAATCGTGGACGGCGTGGTGATCGCCGAAGCGGAAGTCGGGGCCATGGTCAGCCCCAGCGAGAAATAGTCTTGTCGATTTCCGTTCACCCTTCAGCTGTCGTTGAACCAGGTGCGAAGCTTGCAGAAGGGGTGAAGATCGGGCCGTTCTGCCATGTCGGCCCGGACGTCCAGCTCGCCGCCAATGTCGAGCTGCTGTCCAATGTCGTGGTTGCCGGGCACACCAGCATCGGCGCCGGCACGCGCGTCCATCCCTTCGCCTCGCTCGGCCAGCCGCCGCAGGACCTCAAGTACCACGGCGAGGCCGAGCCGGCTGGTGATCGGCGAGCGCTGCCAGATCCGCGAGAGCGTGACCGTGCATACCGGCACCGAGGGCGGCGGCATGGAGACCCGCATCGGCAACGATTGCCTGCTGATGACGGCCAGCCACGTCGCGCATGACTGCGTGATCGGCAACAACGTGATCGTCGCCGCCTATGTCGGGCTCGCCGGGCACTGCCAGATCGGCGACTACGTGGCGTTCGGCGGCATGACCGGCGTGCACCAGTTCGTCCGCATCGGCGAGCATGCCTTCATCGGCGGCCATTCCATGATCCACGCCGACGTGATCCCGTACGGCATGGCCCTGGGCAACCGCGCGAGACTCGCGGGGCTCAACCTCGTGGGACTCAAGCGGCGCAAGTTCGACCGCGAGGCGATCCATTCGCTGCGCGCCGCCTACCGCATGATCTTCTCCGCCGAGGGCACGCTGCAGGAGCGCGTCGAGGACGCCGCGAAGCTGTTTGCCGACGAACCGCTGGTGCAGGACGTGGTGAAGTTCATCATCGGCGCGAACGACCGGCCGATCTGTCTCCCCGCCGACGTTCCATCCGAAGAGTGATGTCGCGCCGCCTCGTGGTCATCGCCGGCGCCGGGGCGCTGGCCCCGCTGGTCGCGAGAGCCGCGCTCGATGCCGGGGATGCGGTGCGCGTCGTCCGGCTGGCTGATATCGAGGTGCCGGCGGGGGCCGACGCGGTGCCGGGCGACCTGGCGGCGCCGGAGTCGGTGATCAAGGCCGTGCGGGAGTTCGGCGCAACTCACCTCGTACTCGCGGGGGCGGTCAGCCTCGACGATGCCACCAGGGTCCGGCTTTCCGGCGCGCTCGGCAGTTCCGGCCAACCGGCAGGCGGTGACTCGGCGCTTTCGGGACTGGCCGGACAGCTCGAGCAGTTGACCGGCGCGCGCCTCGTTGGAGCCCATGAAGTGGTGCGCAACCTGCTCGCACCGCGCGGCGCCATCGCAGGGCCCGAGGCGGATGCGGCGGCGCTGGCGACAGCACAGATCGCGGTCCGCGCAGCACGCGCCATCGGCGGGCTCGACCTCGGCCAGGCTGCCATCGCGCAAGGCGCGCGGGTAATAGCGGCTGAGGATGCCGCCGGGACCGATGAACTGATCGCGCGGGTGGGCGAGTACCGCCGGCGCGGGCTCATCGGCGATACCGCCATCCTGGTGCTCGGCAAGGCGAGCAAGCCCGGCCAGCAGATGCAGATCGACCTGCCGGCCGTCGGGCCGCAGACTGTGCTGAACGCCGCAGCGGCCGGTATCGGGCTGATCGCGGTGGAGACCGGGCGCACGCTGGTGCTCGATCGGCCGGCCCTCGAACGGGAAGCCGAGATCAGCAAGATCTCCGTGGTCGGTCTCGATGTCGGCGACTAAGCCGCTGCGGCTGTTCGTGCTCGCGGGCGAGGCCTCGGGCGACATCATCGGGGCCGACCTGGTGCGGCGGCTCCGAAAGCACGTGGCGCTGGAAATCTCCGGCATCGGCGGCGTCGAGCTGCAGGAGGAGGGGCTCAAGAGCCTGTTCCCGATGGAGAACCTGTCGGTGATGGGCTGGAGCGACGTGCTGAAGCGGCTGCCGCTGCTGCTCTGGCGTATCCGCCAGACGGCAGCCGCCATCCTGCGCCAACGGCCGGATGTTGTCGTGCTCATCGACTCGCAGGTGTTCGCCAAGGCGGTGGCGGAGCGGGTAAGGCGGGTTGCCCCCGACCTGCCCATGGTGCTCTACGTTTCGCCCACCGTCTGGGCGTGGCGTCCGGAGCGCGCCGCGCAGCTCAGGCCGCTGTTCGATGAAGTGCTGGCGATCCTGCCTTTCGAACCCAAGGTGATGGCCGAGCTTGGTGGCCCGCCGACGAGCTTCGTTGGGCACCCGGCGCTGCAACGCTTCGCGCAGCGGGAAACGCAACCGGAGAGGGGGCCGTTGCTGCTGCTGCCCGGCAGCCGGGCCGGGGAGGTGCGGAGGCACCTCGACCTGATGCGGCAGGCGGCCGAGACTTTAAAGGGCCATCCCCGCATCACCGGGTTCACCATCCCGACTCTCCCGGGCCTGGTCGAGCGCCTGCGGCGTGAGACTGCAGCCTGGCCGGTGCGGGTGGAGATCGTTGCCGGCAGCGCCCGGCGCGAGGCGTTTGCGGGGGCCTATGCCGCCTTCGCGGTCAGCGGCACGATCACGCTCGAGCTGGCGCTCTCCGGCGTGCCGATGGCCGTCACCTACGTCGCCGACCCGCACCAGGCGAAGCGCGCGAAGCAGCTGCTGCATCCGATCGTGATGGCCCTGCCCAACCTCATCCTCGGCCGCCCGGCGGTGCCGGAACTGCAGTTCGCCGACCCCGATGCGCCGCGCTCGATCGACCCGCTGGTGCGGCTTGT
The DNA here is from genome assembly GCA_963708965.1 of uncultured Alphaproteobacteria bacterium. GTDB lineage: Bacteria > Pseudomonadota > Alphaproteobacteria > Rhizobiales > Devosiaceae > Devosia_A. The sequence continues at coordinate 241,386 of CAVPUP010000011.1, forward strand.
GTCCGAGCCGGACGTGGTCGCGGCGCAGGTCGCTGCCTTTGGCGAAATGCGGGCCCTGATGCAGAAAGGGGCGCCCGAGGCGCCCCTTGTCGATCCTGCCGAACGCGTGCTGGCTCGCGCTCAGCGGCTAGCGATCGGGGTGTAGTCCCGCATCGGCTCGCCGATGTAGAGCTGGCGCGGCCGGCCGATTTTCTTCTGCGGGTCGGCGATCATTTCCTTCCACTGCGCGATCCAGCCGACGGTGCGGCTGAGCGCGAAGATGGCCGTGAACATCGAGGTCGGGAAGCCGATCGCATCGAGGATGATGCCCGAGTAGAAGTCGACGTTCGGGTAGAGCTTGCGGTCGATGAAATACTGGTCCGAGAGCGCGATGCGCTCCAGCTCCTTGGCCACCTGCAGGGTGGGGCTCAGGTTGTCGGCGCCCAGTTGCTCGAGCACCTGCTTGGCGGCTTCCTGCATCACCTTGGCGCGCGGATCGTAGTTCTTGTAGACCCGATGCCCGAAGCCCATCAGCCGGAAGCCGGAATTCTTGTCCTTGGCCTTGGCGATGAACTCGGGGATCCGGTCGACGGTACCGATCTCCTTGAGCATGTTCAGCGCTGCTTCGTTCGCCCCGCCATGGGCCGGGCCCCAGAGGCAGGCAACGCCGGCGGCGATGCAGGCGAACGGGTTGGCGTCGGAGGAGCCCGCGAGCCGCACCGTCGAGGTCGAGGCGTTCTGCTCGTGGTCGGCGTGGAGCGTGAAGATCAGGTCCATCGCCTTGGCGACGACAGGATTCACCACGAAGTCCTCAGCCGGCACCGAGAAGCACATGCGCAGGAAGTTCGACGCATAGTCGAGGTCGTTGCGCGGATAGACGAAGGGCTGGCCGACCGAATATTTGTACGCCATGGCGACGATCGTCGGAATCTTGGCGATCATCCGGATCGAGGCGATCTCGCGCTGCTCGGGATCGTTGATGTCGATGGAGTCATGGTAGAAGGCCGCCATGGCGCCAACGACGCCGCAGACGATCGCCATGGGATGCGCATCGCGCCGGAAACCGCGATAGAAATAGTGCAACTGCTCGTGCACCATGGTGTGGCGCGTCACCCGCTCCTCGAAATCGGCCATCTGCGCCTTGTTGGGCAGGTCGCCGTAGAGCAGCAGGTAGCAGACCTCGAGATAGTTGGATTTGTCGGCCAGCTGCTCGATCGGGTAGCCGCGATACATCAGCTCGCCCACATCGCCGTCGATATAGGTGATGGCGCTGTCGGTCGCGGCGGTGGAGGTGAAGCCGGGATCGTAGGTGAACATCCCGGTCTTGGCGTAGAGGGAGCGGATATCGATGACATCCGGGCCGACCGACCCTGAAAGCACCGGGAACTCGTAAGTCTGGTCCCCGATGGTGAGTTTGGCGACACTGTCGGTCATATGCGCTCTCCTTTGCGGCCGAATGCCCGGCTGTAAGGAGCGGGCGGGCCGGATCGTCGACAAGGGGCAGTCTGGTTGGCGTAGCGTATTTACCTAGGGTCTGCAACAAATGGGGAGCAGGGCTGACCTATCTGGACGGAGCAGTTTCGGCCACCTGGTCGGCCAGGCGGGCCATGGTTTCCTCGCGCCCGATCAACACCATGACCTCGAAGATGCCGGGTGAGACGGTGCGTCCGGTGAGGGCCGCGCGCAGCGGCTGGGCAACCTTGCCGAGCTTCAGGCCGCGGGTCTCGGCGAAGGTGCGGGCGGCGGCGTCGATGGCCGTTACCGACCACTCGTTGAGGCCGCGCAGCATCTCGGCGAAGGCGGCGATGTTGGAGCGCGCATCGGAGGTCAGCTGGCCGGCCGCCGCGGCATCGATCGGCAGCGGACGCGTGGCGTAGATGAACTGCGCCAGGTCGATCAGCTCGAGCACCGTCTTGGCGCGCGGCTGCAACTCGGGCAGGGCGGCGAGCACGGTGGCCTCGTTGGCACGGAGACCCGCCGCGTCCGCCGTGCGGCCGACCTCGTCGGCGGTCTCGACCATGACCTTATAGAGCCGCTCGGCCGTCGCCTCGCGGATGTAGATGCCGTTGATGTTCTCGAGCTTGACGAAATCGAAGCGGGCGGCGCCCTTGTTCAGCGCATCGAGGGTGAACCACTCCACCAACTGGTCGGTCGAGAAGATCTCGTCGTCGCCATGGCTCCAGCCGAGGCGGGCGAGGTAATTGCGGAGCGCCTCGGGCAGGTAGCCCATCTGCCGGTAGGCCTCGACGCCCAGCGCGCCGTGGCGCTTCGAGAGCTTGGCGCCATCGGGCCCGTGGATCAGCGGGATGTGCGCCATCTCCGGCACGTCCCAGCCCATGCCGTTGTAGATGACGATCTGGCGGGCCGCGTTGGTCAGGTGGTCATCGCCGCGGATGATGTGGGTGATGCCCATGTCATGGTCGTCGACCACCACCGCCAGCATGTAGGTCGGCGTGCCGTCCGAGCGCAGGATGATGAAATCGTCGAGGTTCTCGGCCCTGAACACGACCTCGCCCTGCACGTGGTCCTGCACCCGGATCTCGCCGGAGTCCGGAGCCTTGATGCGGATGACGGGGGCGACGCCCTCGGGCGCCTCGGAGGGGTCGCGATCGCGCCAGTAGCCGTTGTAGCGCGGCGGCTTGCCGGCGGCGCGGGCCTCCTCGCGCATCTGCGTCAGCTCTTCGGGCGAGCAGTAGCAATAATAGGCCTGGCCCCGGGCCAGCAGCTCGCGGGCGATCTCGGCGTGCCGGGCGGCGCGGGAGAACTGCATGAAGGGCTCGCCGTCCCAATCGAGGCCCAGCCACTTGAGTCCATCGAAGATCGCCTGCACGGCGCCCTCGGTCGAGCGTTCGCGGTCCGTATCCTCGATGCGCAGCAGCATCTTGCCGCCGGTGTGGCGCGAGAAAGCCCAGTTGAACAGGGCCGTCCGGGCGCCGCCGATATGCAGGTAGCCGGTGGGCGAGGGGGCGAAACGGGTGACGACGGGTTTGGTCATGGCAGAGGGATGACCTCGGAGATTGCGATGCTTGCGCGGTGTGTAAGCACGTAGCGGACGAAGCGCAAGGGCGGCCGCTGGCTCGCGGCGCAGAGCCGGTGTAGCGTAAACGCAATGCTCGATACCGGGGGGCTCGAGTGACGGAACTGGGCGACCGCAGCCTCGTGGACGACACGCGCAACGTGCCGCGGCCGGTCGCGCGGGACGTGCCGTTGCCGGCTGCCTGGCAGCCCGAGCGGGTTTCGAGGCGCGGCCTCGGCCTGCTGCGGGGCCTCGAACGGTCGCTGGAAGAGCGTCGGCTCTTCATCCTCATTCCCTTCGCGATGATTGCGGGGCTTGTCGCTCTCGCTGCTGGTTCCTGGGATGCCGGAGCCGGCTGCACTGACCGCGGCCGGGCTGGCGCTTGCGGTCGGCCTGGTGCTGGTTTCGCGAAACCTCGGAGCGCTGCGCATCACCGTGCTGCTGGCCGCCTGCTGGCTGGGGTTCTCGCTCCTTTCCATCCATGCCGCGCTGTTCGGCACGGGGATGCTGGGGCGGCCGATCTATGGCAACTACGAGATGCGGGTCGACGAGGTCCTGACGCGCCAGCCGGATGGGGTGCGCGCCATCGTCTCCGGCATCACCCCGGGCGAGAAGGCGCGCCCGGTGCCGGTCCGCCGGGCCCGGCTGGTGCTGAAGACCGGCCCGGACCTGGCGCCCGGCGACATCATCCGCGCGCCGATCCGCTTCTATCCGGTGCCGGGACCGGTGGTGCCGAACGGCTTCGATACGCAGTTCCACGCCTTCTTCGACGGGATCGGCGCCTATGGCAGCTCCACCGGTGCGGTTGTGCGGGTCCAGGCCGGCGAGGCTTCGGCGCCGGAGCACGCCATCGACGGCGTGCGGCGGGCCATCGCCGAGCGCATCGACAAGGCACTGGCGCAGCCGGCGGCCGGCATCGCCCGGGCGCTGATCACCGGCGACCAGAGCATGGTGGCGGAAGCGGCGCGCGAGACCATGGCGACGGCCGGCCTCGCTCATGTGCTGTCGGTTTCCGGGCTGCACCTGACCCTCGTCGCGGGACTGGTAATGGGCGGGTTACGCGGTGGCCTGGCGCTCAGCGGCTGGCTGCACCGGCCGGCTCTCGGCCAAGCGCCTCGCCGCCGCGGGCGCGATCCTCGCGTCGCTCGCCTATTACGCGATCTCGGGCGGCAACGTCGCGGCACTCCGCTCGACCATCATGATCGTGCTGGTGCTCGGGGCGGTGATCGCCGGGCGGCGGGCGCTCACCATGCGGAACGTCGCGATCGCCGCGATCATCATCATCGCCATCGATCCGGCGAGCGTGCTCCGGCCGAGCTTCCAGCTGTCCTTCGCGGCGGTGGTGGCGCTGATCGGCGCCTGGGAGATGCTGCGCCCGCCGAGGAAGCCAGAAGTCTTTCCTGGCCAAGTCGGCCGGCATACCTCGCGGGCACGGCCACCACCAGCCTCGTCGCCGGCTTCGCGACGCTGCTGTTCTCGGTCTACCACTTCCAGCAGACCTCGCCGCTGGGCCTGCTCGGCAACCTGCTGTCGCTGCCGCTGGTGAGCTTCGTGACCATGCCGGCGGCGGTTCTTGCAGCCCTCGCCATGCCGTTCGGGCTCGAAAGCTGTCCCCTGGTCGCCATGGGCTGGTCGATCGATCGCATGCTGGACCTCGCGGGATTCGTCGCGGCCTGGAGCGCCGGACTGACCTGGAGCCCGCTGCTGACGCCGATGTCGCTGGTGCTCGGGCTGGCTGCGCTCGCCTGGTTCGCCTTCTTCCGGACCTGGCACCGCTATCTCGGACCGGCCGCGCTGGTGCCGGCGGTGCTGCTCCTCGCCCTCGACCAGCCGCCGGACGTGCTGATCGCCGACACCACGCAGGCGGTCGCGCATGCGCGACGGGACCGGGTTGCGGCTGGTGATGGGCAAGGCCAACAGTTTCGCGGTCGAGGTCTGGGGCGAGACCTATGGCGAGACGATCGAGCCGGGGCGAGCTGCTGAAGTGCGACAGCCTCGGGTGCTTCGGGGCGATCCCGGGCGGGTTCAGCGTGGCGATCGTCAAGGACGTCGCGGCGTTCCACGAGGATTGCGCCGTCGCCGACCTGGTGATCATCCGGCGCCCGGCGCCGCGGGATTGTGGTGCGGCGCTGGTGGTCGATGCCGACGACCTCGCGCGCGCCGGCACCCACTGGCTGCGCTGGGACGGGCAGGCCCGCCGCTTCGAGGTGCGGCCGGCCGTGCCTTCGCTCGACCGGCCGTGGCGAATCTCGCCCTGACCTCAGAGCTTGATGAAGGGCTCCGGCAGGCCGGGCACGTCCAGTTCCACGGCGAAGACGCTGCCGGCCAGCGGCTCGCGCTCGAGCTCCTCGGCGGGCATGTGCTCGCGGGCGGTGGTGATGTAGAGCGTCTTCATGTCCGGGCCGCCGAAGGCAGGGCAGGTGACGCGGCTCACCGGCAGCTTCGACGACGCGGTCGAGCTTGCCGTCGGGCGAGATGCGGATCACGGCGTTGCCGTTCCAGCGGGCGTTCCAGAGGAAGCCCTCGGAATCGACCACCGAGCCGTCGGCGCCGCCGAGACCCTCGATGGTGAAGAAGTCCGTCCACTCGCCGATCGGCATGCCGGTCTCGGGATCGAGTTCGCATTTGCGGATCATCTTGCCGGCAATCGGTGAAGTAGGCGGTGCGGCCGTCGGGCGAGAAGCAGATCGAGTTGGGGATGGTGATGCCCATCGATGATCTTGTTCAGGGCGCCGTTGCGGTAGTGATAGACGCCGCCGACTTTCGCCTCCGCCCGCCGGCCCATGGTGCCGATCCAGAAGCCGCCGGCGCGATCGACGCGGCTGTCATTGGTGCGGTTGCCCGGGATGTCGGCTTCGATCTCGACGATCGGAGCCGAGGTGTCGGTGCGCATGTCGTAGCGTAGCAGAGTGCCCGACTGGGCGACGGCCAGCGTGTCCTCGTCGATGACGGCCGCGGCGCTGACCGTGTCCTTGAAGGTGATGCGGTCGACGATGTGCCCGTCGGCATTGGCGCTGAGCATGGTCTGGTTGAGGATGTCGAACCAGAACAGGCGCTTGAGGAGGGGATGCCAGAACGGGCCTTCGCCCAGTTCGCAGCGGCTGTCGACGAAAAGTTCGGCCTTGGTGTTCATCGTGCCTTTTCTTGATCGTAAGCGGTGACGGCGGCTTCGGCGCGGGCTGCGACATCGGCCGCCGACATGCCGGGCTTGAAGATGTAGGTGCCGAGCCCGAAGCCGGCGCAGCCGGCGGCGAAATACTCGGCGAAATTGTCGGGGTTGGCGCCCCCGACGGCGTAGAGCGGGATCGACGGGGGCAGCACCGCCTTCATCGCCTTGATGCCCTTGGGGCCGAGCACTTCGGCGGGGAAGAACTTGAGGCCGGTGGCGCCGGCGCGGATGGCGGCGAAGGCGTCGGTGGGCGAGAAGACGCCCGGATAGGAGGTCATGCCGCGCTCGACGCGTCCGGCGGATGACGGCCGGGTTGGTGTCGGGCGAGACGACGAACTGGCCGCCGGCATCGGCGACGGCATCCGACCTCCTCGGGGCTGAGCACGGTGCCGGCGCCGACCAGGGCGCGGCCGGCGAAGGCCTTGGCGGCGTCGCCGATGGACTTCAGCGCGTCCGGGGAGTTCAGCGGCACCTCGATCATGGTGATGCCGGCGGCGACGAGCGCCTCGCACACTGCGAGCGTTTCGGGCGGCGTGATGCCGCGGAGGATCGCGATGATGTGGCGGTGGTCCATGGGCTATCCCTGCCGCGCGGCCTTCAGGCCGGCAAGGGTGGCTTCGGTGGCGTCGACGATGCGGGTGCGGGCGCCGAGCCGTGCGAACGCCTTCTGGTAGAGGCTGCAGAGCGAGACGCTGCCGACCAGCGGCACTTCCGCCTGGCCGATCCAGTCGCGCTGGCCGCCGATCTCGGCGCCGATCAGGAGGCCGGACAGGAACCCGGCGCACCAGGCGGGGCTGCGGCCGGAGAGCAGGGCGCCGGCGCGGACCTTGAACAGCGTCGCGGTGAGGCGTTCGGGGCGCTCGAGCCCCTGGTCGAGGCCGGCGTCGAAGCCGATCTCGCGGTCCTCGCCCTCGAGTTCGCCGCCCAGCGAATGGCGGAGGACCGAGTGCATGCGGAGGATTTCGAAGAGCTCGCCGGTCATGGCGCTGGAGAAGCGCTCGAGCCGCGTGCCGGAGAGGATCGCCCACTTGCTGTGCGTGCCGGGCATCACGACGAGGCCGGAGAAGCCGGGCAGCAGGGCGGAGAGGCCGAGCAGCTGGGTCTCCTCGCCGCGCATCACGTCCTCGGCGCCGAGGTCGCGCTGGCAGACGCCGGGGAGGATGCGCGGGCGCGAACTGGTCGCCCGGCATTTCGGGCGTGACCGCGCCGCGGCTCAGGGTGCGGAGGTCGGCGGGCGCGTCGAGATAGGGCGCTTCGAGCCAGCCCTGGCGGGCCCCGGCCATGCCGCAGATCAGCACGTCCACCGGCTCGTGGATCTCGGACGAGCAGGCCGGAGAGCACGGCAGGGATACTGCTCGCGCGTCAGGCGGCGCCATGCCATCCGGCGAGGAGCGCGTGAACAGCACGGCTCGCCGTCGGCGTCGATGCCCCAGGCGCGCAGGTTCGAGGTGCCCCAATCGACGGCGACCCAATCCACCCGATCAGACAAGAATCCACTCCACTGAGACAACCCGCTGCGGCGCCGGACCGTAGCCCGTCCGCCCCGCGTTCCCTAGCGGAAATCTGCCGCAGGCGTAAGCCTTTCAAAGAAAACGGGCCGGTGCGGCACCGGCCCGATCGAGGCAGTTGGCGGGAGGAGCCTCGTCAGTACTTGCGGAGCAGGCCGACGAGCCGGCCCTGCACCTTCACCCGGTCGGGCGGGAAGATGCGGGTCTCGTAGGCCGGGTTGGCGGCTTCGAGCGCGATGGAATTGCCGCGGCGGCGCAGCCGCTTCAGCGTCGCTTCCTCGTCGTCGACCAGCGCGACGACGATCTCGCCGGTGCCGGCGGCATCCTGCTTCTTGATCAGCACGGTGTCGCCGTCGAAGATGCCGGCCTCGATCATCGAATCGCCGCGCACTTCCAGCGCGAAATGCTCGCCGGCGCCCAGCATCTCGGGCGGCACCGTGATGGTGTGGCTGTGCGATCTGGATGGCCTCGATCGGCGTACCGGCAGCGATGCGGCCCATGACCGGGACGGTGACCGAGCGGCTGGCGTCGACGCTGCGGAACGGTGACGGCGGCGCGCGGGGGCGGGGCGGCGACGCGGCCGAGATTGCCCTCGATGACGCTCGGCTCGAAGCGCGCCTTGCGGCCGCCCAGCGAGGGGTTCATCGAATCCGGCAGCTTGATCACTTCGAGCGCCCGGGCCCGATTGGGCAGCCGGCGGATGAAGCCACGCTCCTCGAGCGCGGTGATCAGCCGGTGGATGCCGGACTTGCTCCGCAGGTCGAGCGCATCCTTCATCTCGTCGAAGGAGGGGGGAATGCCCATTTCCTTCATGCGCTCGTGGATGAACATGAGCAGTTCGTGTTGCTTGCGCGTCAGCATGGGGCCCCGCTGGGAGAATCGGAACAAAGGCTGAACGTTGTTATATCTGTTCCAGTTATGTTCTGCAACAGCGAGGGTAAAAACCGCGTTAGCGGCTAGTCCCAGTCGAGCGGGATGACTTCGACGATCTCGCCCGGCGGCGCGCCGGGGTGATCCTCGGGCTGGACGATCAGGGCGTCGGCCTCGGCCAGCGAGGAGGCGTGGCTGCTGTCGGTCTCGAAGATCGGCGTCGACCTGCAGGAAGCCGATGTCGCTGCGGCTGAGGCTGGCCCGCATGTAGTGCCGCCGCGGGCCGTTGGGCGGGCAGCGCCTTGAGCGGCAGGGACACCGATGCGCGGCCAGAACGGGTCGGCATGTCCGGTGAGGGCGCGCAGGGTCGGCTTGAGGATCACCGTGGCGGTGACGAGCGCCGAGACGGGATTGCCCGGCAGGCCGAAGATCAGCGTCTTGCCGCGGGTGCCGAACATCAGCGGCTTGCCGGGGCGCATCCTGAGCTTCCAGAAGTCGAGCTCGACCCCGAGGTCCTGCAGCACGTCCTGGACATAGTCGCGCTCGCCGACGCTGGCGCCGCCGGTGGTGACGAGCACGTCGATGCCGCTGTCGAAGGCGCGAGAGCAGGGCCGCCTCGAGTCGCGCCTTGTCGTCGGGCACGATGCCGAGATCGGTGATGTCCGTCGGCGAGGCGCGACAGCATCGGGATGAGGCCGTAGGAGTTCGAGGCGACGATCTGGTCGGGCCCGGGGGTGCCGCCGGGGGCCACCAGCTCGTCGCCGGTGGCGAGCACGGCGATGCGCGGGCGCCGGGTGACGGTCAGGGCAGGGTAGTTGGCCGAGGCCGCGAGGCTCAGCATCGCCGGCGTCAGCGGCACGCCGGCCGGCAGCAGCTCGGTGCCGCGGAGGAAGTCGAAGCCTTGCTTGCGGACGTTCTGGTCGAGCCTGCGGGACCTTCTCGAAGCTGACCTGGTTGCCCTTGGCGGTCGCCTCTTCCTGGATGATCACGGCGTCGGCGCCGATCGGCAGCGGCGCGCCGGTGAAGATGCGGACGCACTGGCCGCGGTCCATCAGGCCGACGAAGCGGGCGCCGGCCTGCGAGGTGCCGGCGAGCTTCAGCGGCTGGCCCGGGACCACCTCGGCGGCGCGCACGGCGTAGCCGTCCATGGCGCTGGCGTCGAACGGCGGCTGGCTGTGCTTGGCGCGGCAGCGGCTTCTCCAGCACGCGCCGGTGCGCCGCCGCCAGCGGCACCGATTTCGCTGCCGAGATCGGGGAGCTTGGCGAAGATGCGAGCCGATGGCCTCGTCGACCGGGATCATCGGCTGGAAATCGCCGGACTTGCCGCCCGACTTCTCCTCGAGTTGCACAGCCGTGATGCGCATGGCGCGATCGTGCGACTTGGCCATGTCGTAGAGCGTCAGCGCGGCCACCGAGGCGGCGGTCAGCGCTTCCATCTCGACGCCGGTCTGGGCCGTGGTCTCGGCGGTGGCGGTGACGAGGAGGGCATCGCCGTCGGCAGCGATATCCACGGCGACGCTGGTGAGCGGGATCGGGTGGCAGAGCGGGATCAGCTCGGAGGTCTTCTTGGCGGCCATGATGCCGGCGATGCGGGCGACGGCCAGCGCGTCGCCCTTCTTGAGCTCGCCGCCCATGATCAGCGGCGACGGTCTCGGGCTTCGCCTCGAGCCGGGCGGTGGCGACGGCGCGGCGGCGCGTGGTCGCCTTGTCGCCGATGTCGACGATGTGGGCCTCTCCGCGCTGGTTGAGGTGGGTCAGGGCCATCTCAGCCCCGCAGGAGGCTGATGGTCGCCGCGGTCACGTCGTCCTGCCGCATCAGGCTCTCGCCGACGAGGAACGAGCCGATGCCGGCCTCGGTGTAGAGGTGCCGCACATCCGCATTGGTGTTGATGCCGCTCTCGGAGACGAGGTGCACGCCCGTCGGGCACGCCGCCGGCGAGGTTGATCGAGGTCTGGAGCGTCGTCTCGAAGGTGCGCAGGTTGCGGTTGTTGATGCCGATGAACTCGGGCATCGAGGCCGAGCGCCCGGTCGAGCTCGATCTGGTTGTGGACCTCGACCAGCGCATCCATGCGCCACTCGGCGGCCGCGTCGAGCAGGTAGCGCGCGGTGTCGTCGGTCACGGCGGCGAGGATGATCAGGATGCAGTCGGCGCCCCAGGAACGGGCCTCGGCGACCTGGTAGGTCTCGAACAGGAAGTCCTTGCGCAGCACCGGCAGCGTCGTGGCGTTGCGAGCCTCGATCAGGTAGTCCGGCGAACCCTGGAAGCTCGGCCGGTCGGTGAGGACGGAGAGGCAGGCCGCGCCGCCCTGCTCGTAGGCCCGCGCGATCTCGGCCGGGTTGAACTCGGGCCGGATCAGGCCCTTGGAGGGGCTCGCCTTCTTCACCTCGGCGATCAGGGCGAAGTCGCCGTTCGCCCGCTTGTGCTTGAGCGCGGAGAGGAAGCGGCGCACCGGCGGCGCGTCGTGCGCCTCGGCGACCACCTCGTTCCAGGGCCGCAGCGTCTTGGCCGCGGCGATCTCCTCGCGCTTGTAGGTTTCGATCTTGGAGAGGATGTCGGACATGGATCAGCTATTGGAAACGGCGATGAGTTTGTCGAGTACGCCTTTGGCACGACCCGAGTCGATCTCGCGGGCTGCAAGCTCCACGCCGGCCTTCAGCGTGTCGGCCCGGTCGGCGACGATGAAGGCGGCGGCCGCATTGAGCAGCACGATGTCCCGGTAGGGGTCCTTGAGCGCCATCGAGCAGCGCCAGGAGGCGCGAGGCGTTGTAGGCGGGGTCGGCACCCTTGATGTCGGCGAGGCTGGCGCGGGGGAGGCCCGCGTCCTCCGGTGTGATCTCGAAGCTGCGGAGGTCGCCGCCCTTGATCGAGGCGACGAAGCTCGGGCCGGTGGTCGAGAGCTCGTCGAGCCCGTCGGCTGCCATGCACGACCCAGGCGGAGATGGCCCGGTTGGCGAGCAGGGCGGCGGCGACCGGCTCGACCCATCGCTTGTCGTAGACGCCGAGCATGTAGCGCCGCGCGCCGGCCGGATTGGACTGCGGTCCCAGCAGGTTGAACATGGTGCGCGTGCCCAGTTCCACCCGTGTGGGGCCGACATGCTTCATCGCAGGATGATGCGTCGGCGCGAACATGAAGCCGATGCCGGCCTCGCGGATGCACTGGCTGATCTTTTCCGGCGCGATGTCGATCTTGATGCCGAGCGCCTGCAGCACATCGGAGGCCCCCGACTTCGACGACAGCGCGCGATTGCCGTGCTTGGCGACCGGGATGCCGGCCGCGGCGGCGACGATGGAGGTCGCGGTCGAGATGTTCAGCGTCTCGGCGCCGTCGCCGCCGGTGCCGACGATGTCGATGACCCCCTCGGGGGCCTCGACCGGCACCATCTTCTCGCGCAGGATCGAGACGGCCGCGGCGATCTCGCCCACGGTCTCGCCCTTCACCCGCATGCCCATGAGGAAGGCGCCGATCTGGCTCGGCGTCGCTTCGCCCGACATGATGGTGTTCATGACCGAGCGCATCTCCTCGCCGGTCAGGTCCTGGCGCGACGCGATCTTGTTGAGTGCCCCCTTGATGTCCATCAGGCAGCCTTCCTGCGGTTGAAGTCACCGGCGATGTTGAGGAAGTTCTGCAGGATCGCATGCCCGTTCTCGGACGCGATGCTCTCCGGATGGAACTGCACGCCGTGGCTGGGATAGTGCCGATGCTGCATGCCCATGATCAGGCCGTCCTCGGTCGAGGCGGTGACCTCGAGGCTGTCGGGCAGCGTCTCGCGCCTGACGATGAGCGAGTGGTAGCGCGTCGCCTCGAAGCCGGAATTGAGGCCGCGGAACAGGCCCTTGCCGGTGTGATTGATGCGGCGAGGTCTTGCCGTGCATGAGCTCGGGCGCGCGCACGACCTCGCCGCCCATCGCCTGGCCGATCGCCTGGTGGCCGAGGCAGACGCCGAGCAGGGGCGTCGTGGGCGCGAAGCGGGCGATCAGGCTGAGGCAGATGCCGGCTTCGTTGGGCGTGCAGGGACCGGGCGAGAGGACGATGCGCTTCGGGCGCCAGCGCCTCGATCTCGTCGAGCGTAATCTTGTCGTTACGGAAGACGGTCGGGTCGGCACCCAGCTCGCCGAGGAAATGGACGAGGTTGTAGGTGAAGCTGTCGTAGTTATCGATGACGAGGAGGCGCATTGTGTGGGGTTCCCTGGGTGTGTTTGTACCACCGGGTCATTCCCGCGGAAGCGGGAATCTCCGTTTCAACGCAAGCGTCGCCATCGCACGACAGGGATTCCCGCTTTCGCGGGAATGACATCGTGGCAGAGCGTCATTGCCCCACCCTCGCTTCGCCGGCGTAGCGTAGAGCCTCTTCCGCCGCGCTGAAAAGGGCGCGGGCCTTGTTCTCGCATTCGAGCTGCTCGAGCTCGGGCTTCGAAGTCCGCGACGATGCCGGCGCCGGACTGCACGTAGATCTTGCCGTCGGCGACGATGGCGGTGCGCAGCACGATGCAGGTGTCCATGGTGCCGTCGGCGCCGAAATAGCCGACGCAGCCGCCATAGATGCCGCGGCGGGCCTTCTCGAGTTCGTCGATGATCTCCATCGCCCGCACCTTCGGCGCGCCCGATACGGTGCCGGCGGGGAAGCCGGCGGCGAGCGCGTCGACGAAGTCGTGCTTCGGATCGAGCTCGCCCACCACGTTCGAGACGATGTGCATGACGTGCGAATAGTACTCGAGGAAGAACTTGTCGGTAACCTTGACGCTACCGATCTTCGAGACCCGGCCGACGTCGTTGCGACCGAGGTCGAGCAGCATCAGGTGCTCGGCCAGCTCCTTGGGATCGCTGAGCAGTTCGTCGGCGAGTTCCTTGTCGCGGGTCGGCGTCGCGCCGCGCTTCCGGGTCCCGGCGATCGGGACGGATGGTGACCTGGCCCTTCTCGACCTTCACCAGGATTTCCGGGCTCGAGCCCGCCACGGCGAAGTCGCCGAAATCCAGCATGTACATGTAGGGCGAGGGATTGGTACGCCGCAGCGCCCGATAGAGCGCGGTCGGCGGCAGGGTGAACTCCGCCTCGAAGCGCTGGCTAAGCACCACCTGGAAGATGTCGCCGGCGCGGATGTACTCCTTGGCCTCCTCGACCATCCGGGCGTATTCGGCGGGGGTGGTGTTCGACTTGACCGCGATGGCGTCGAGCTTCGGCGGCGCCGAGGTGTAGGGCAGGGTGCGGCCCAGCCGGCCCACGGCGTCGTCGATGCGCGACTGTGCGCCCTCCCAGGCCTGCCGGGCGGTGACGCCGGGGCGGACATAGACGGGAGCGGTGAGGTAGAGCTCGTCCTTCAGCGTATCGAAGACCGCAAGCACCGTCGGGCGCATGAGGATCGCGTCGGGGAAGCCGAGGCCGGCGTCGTGCCGGTCGGGCAGCACTTCCATCAGCCGGACCATCTCATAGCCGAGATAGCCGTAGATGCCCGCGGCGGTCGAGGGCAGCCCCGGGGGAACATCGGCCTGGCTTTCCGCCACCAGCGCGCGCAGTGCGTCGAGGGGCGCCTCGGCGATCGGCGTGAAGGCCTCGGGGTCGTGGCCGGCGTTGCGGTTGATGCTGGCCTTGCCCTGCTCGACCTTGAGGATGACGTCCGGGTCGAACCCGATCATCGAGTAGCGCCCGCGCGTGGCGCCGCCCTGCACGCTTTCGAGCAGGAAGGTGTTCTTCCGGCCTTCGGCGAGCTTCAGGTAGGCGCCAATCGGCGTTTCGAGGTCGGCGACCACCCGGCGGAAGACGATCTGCGCGCGGCCGGCGTCATAGGCGGAGGCGAAACGGCCGAACTGGTCGTCCCCCATCACTGGCCCTGCGTGTCGAGCGACAGCAGCTGGGTCAGGGCCTGCTGGTTGATGTGCATCCCCGTCTCGTTGCGCACGCCGCTGACGAAGTCGGCGTAGAGCGCATCGCGGGTCGAGTTCTCGATGAACTGCTGGGCCTCGGGCTCTGGCCTCGGCGGCCGGCGTGACGTCCGCGACCTGGAAGATCACGTGGTCGCCGTCGCTGTTCACCGCCGAACCGAAGTGGTCCGGACCGCCGTTGAAGATCGCGCTGACGACGCTCTGGCTCAGCACCGGCTCCGGCTGGCGCTGGCCGTTGATGAGGGTGGTTCCATCTCGCATGAGCGGCGGGCTGAGGGTGGGGAACTGGTTGATCGAGGCAGCGACGTCGGCGAACGCCGTCCCAGCCTTGAGCTGGTCGGTCAGCTTCGTGACCTCGGCGGCCAGGGCCTCGGCGGTCTTCTCGTTGGTCCAGGCTGTGGCGACGGCGTCGCGGACCTCGTCCAGGGTCTGGTCACGCGCCGGATCGACCTTCTTGAGGTCGAACCAGACGTTGCGGTTCGATCCCAGCGAGATCGTCGGGGCAAGGTCGCCCAGGGTGTTCTTGAAGATGGCCGTCGCGATGCGATCCCGGTCCTGCGGGGAGATGTCGGGCTGCGACGCCAGCTCCGGGGCGCCCGGGGTAACGGCGATGTCGTACGTCTTGAGGCCGAAGCGCTCCCCGATCTCCGGCAGCGGCTTGAAGGCGGCGCGCAACTCTTCGACCTGGTCGAGAACGTCGTTGATCTCGTCGCGGCCCTCTTTCAGCGCCAGTTGCCTGGCGATCTCGTCATGCGCGTCGGCGAGGCTGACCACGCCGCCGGGCTCGATCGCCGACACGGTGATGACGCGCTTGCCGCCGATGCCCTCGATGATCGCATAGTCGTCGACAGCGAGGCCGAACGCGGCTTCGGCGAGCTTCGGGTCGGTGACCTGGTTCTTCGACAGGGTGCCGAGGTCGGTGAAGGCCGCTCCGGTCTCGGCCAGCAATTCACCGATGGGCTTGCCCGCGGCCTTGCCGTCGGCGAACGCCTTCTCCAGCTCGGGGGTGTTGAGCACGATCTGCTTGATCGAGCGCCGCTCTTCCTTGGTCCGGCTGTCCTTGGTCCGCTCGTACTCGGCGGCGATCTGGTCCTCGGGAATGGTCTTGGTAGCGGCCAGGGTCTCGGGAGTCAGCACGAGCAGCTCGACACTGCGGGTCTCCCTGGTGCGGAAGTTCGCCTGATGCTCCTTGAGGTAGGCCTCGAGGTCGGCGTCCGTGGGATCGGCAACCGGTGGAAGGGCCTGGGAGTTCAGCACGAAGTAGTCCACCGTGCGGGTGTCGCCCGACGTAGCGATTGACGAGGTCGACCGCCGTCTGCGAGGCGGGCGACCCACCGAACAGGCCACTCGCCAGCTGCTGGCGCCTGGCGGTATTGGTCTGGAGGTTCAGATACTCTTTCTCGGTGTAGCCGCTCTGCTGCAGGATCCGCGAGAAGTTGGCGGCATCGAATGCACCGAGCGTTCCGGCGAAGTTGGGGTCGTTGCGCAGCATCTGGCCGAGGCGCTGCTCGGAGACACCGAGCCCCAGATTCTCACCGAACTTGTTGATCGCCGCCTCGGAAGCCAGGCGGTTGAGCGTCACCGAGGGCAGGCCGAAGGCGAGGGCCTCCTCGTGGGTCGGCATCTTGCCCATCTGCTGGGCCAGGGCGTTCATCTGGCTGTCGTAGGCGCGCTGGAAATCGCGAACCGAAATCTCCTGCCCTCCCACGGTGGCGACGGTATTGCCGCCAAGCCCCAGCACGACGTTCGAGATGCCGAAACCCGCAAGCCCGACGATGAGGAAAGCCCCGAGGATCTTGCCGATCCAGGTCTTGGCGAGCGAGCGGAAGGAGTTGAGCATCGGCAAATCCAACAAGGGCCGCCGGACCGGCGGGCGGCGGATACTAGACAGGGTCGCGTTTGTGCCGCAAGGCACATCCGGACGGGGGTTATGGCAAAGAGTCGTTTTAGGCAAGTAGCAGCAGGAGCACCAAGGTGGCGTCAGAGATCACCCCGCTGATCGCGGGCAACTGGAAGATGAATGGAACGAGCGCGGCGCTGGTCGAGGTGCAGAAGCTCGCCGAGCTGCTGACGCACGGCGAGCGGCCCCGCTGCACGATCGTGATCTGCCCGCCGGCGACCCTGCTGTCCCAGCTTTCCGCCATCGCGGCCCCGGGCGGCATCGTCTCCGGCGGGCAGGATTGCCATCCGGCGCCCGGTGGCGCGCATACGGGCGGGATCTCGGCCGCCATGCTGGCCGACGCAGGCGCGCAATACGTGATCGTCGGGCATTCCGAGCGGCGCACGGAGGCGGGCGAGACCGATGCCCTGGTGCAGCAGAAGGCGCTGGCGGCACTGGCGGCCGGGCTGACGCCGATTATCTGCGTCGGCGAGACCGAGGCCGAGCGCAATGCGGGGAGGGCGCAGGAGGTCGTTGCGGACCAGCTCTCCGGGTCGGTGCCCGCCGGCCTCAACGGTCACCCGATCGTCATAGCCTACGAGCCGGTCTGGGCCATCGGCACGGGGCTGACGCCCACCGCCGCCGATATCGGCGAGATGCACGGAATGATCCGCGCCTGGCTGGTCAAGCGCTTCGGCGAGCGCGGGGAGACGACCCGCATTCTCTACGGCGGATCGATGAAGCCGGCCAATGCCCGGGACATTTTGCGGATCGACAATGTCGATGGCGGCCTCGTCGGTGGCGCTAGCCTCTTGGCAAACGACTTCCACGCGATTATCTCGGCGGTATAGAAGCCAGCGGGCGCCTCAGAAGGCGACCGATGCTGCTGGCATTTCGTTTGGCGCGCGTGTAGAAGCGCGCCAAACCAGACACCAAGCCCACGGGTCCACATGGCCAACGTATTGATTGTCGCCTATCTGCTCATCGTGCTCGCGCTGATCGCAGTCATCCTGCTGCAGCGCTCGGAGGGCGGGGGACTCGGCATGGGATCGAACTCGACCGGCCTCATTTCGGTGCGCGGCTCGGCCAACCTGTTGACCCGCACCACCGCCATTCTCGCGGCGCTGTTCTTTGCCACCGCAATCGGGCTCACGCTCATTTCGCAGCTCGATCGCGGCACCCAGTCGATCCTGCAGCGGGCGACCGAAGGCGGCGAGACTCCGACGACGGTTCTCGATGCGCTGCAGCAGTTGCAGCAGCAGCAGACCGGCGACCTCCCGGTCCCGGCGCCGGCCACCCCGGCGCCCGCGCCCGCTCCGACCGCGCCGGCGGCAAATGCCGACTCCTGCGGCCCCGGCAAGCGACCCCGGCCTTGCAGTGCCGCAGACCCCGGCTGCGCCGGCTGCTGGGGCTCCGGCGACCACAGATCAACCCGCGGCACCCGCCAACTAGGCCGCCGCGACAGCGAACCGGGGAAGGGGATGGCGACATCCCCTTCTCTTTTTGTGTTGGGGACGTCGATCAGGTGATCCGCGGCTCCTTCCGAATCACAGTTTCGACCTCTTAAGGTGAAGGCCCATGGCTCGGTACGTATTCATCACCGGTGGCGTGGTTTCCTCTTTGGGCAAGGGCTTGGCGTCCGCCGCACTCGGTGCGGTTCTGCAGGCGCGCGGCTACAAAGTCCGGCTGAGGAAACTCGACCCTTACCTCAACGTCGATCCGGGCACGATGTCGCCCACCCAGCACGGCGAGGTGTTCGTCACCGACGATGGCGCGGAGACCGACCTCGACCTCGGCCACTACGAGCGCTTCACCGGCCGGCACGCCAACAAGCGCGACAACATCACCACCGGCCGCATCTATTCCGACATCATCGCCAAGGAGCGCCGCGGCGACTATCTCGGCGCCACGGTGCAGGTCATCCCGCACGTGACCGACGCCATCAAGGACTTCATCCGCGAGGGCAATGACGAGTTCGACTTCGTGCTGGTCGAGATCGGCGGCACCGTGGGCGACATCGAGGGGCTGCCGTTCTTCGAGGCGATCCGCCAGTTCGGCAACGAACTGCCCCGCGGCGACGCGGTCTATGTCCACCTGACGCTGATGCCGTTCATCCCGAGCGCCGGCGAGCTGAAGACCAAGCCGACGCAGCACTCGGTGGCCGAGCTCCGTTCGATCGGCATCTCGCCGGACGTGCTGCTGGTCCGCTGCGACCGGCCGATCCCAGTCATCCGAGCGGCGCAAGCTCGCGCTCTTCTGCAACGTGCGGGAGTCGGCGGTGATCCAGGGCCTCGACGTCTCCACGATCTATGACGTGCCGCTCGCCTATCACAAGGAAGGCCTCGATCGCGAAGTGCTGGCCGCCTTCGGCATCGCCGATGCGCCGGTGCCCGATCTCTCGAAGTGGGAGGAGGTCTCGGCCCGCCTCCACAATCCCGAGGGCGAGGTCAACATCGCCATCGTCGGCAAGTACACGGGCCTCAAGGACGCGTACAAATCGCTCTCCGAGGCACTGGTGCATGGCGGTATCGCCAACCGGGTGAAGGTCAACCTCAACTGGATCGATTCCGAGATCTTCGAGCGCGAGGACCCGGCGCCCTATCTCGAGCATATCCACGGCATCCTGGTGCCGGGCGGCTTCGGCGAGCGCGGCTCGGCCGGCAAGATCCAGGCGGCGCGGTTCGCGCGCGCTCAAGGACGTGCCGTATTTCGGCATCTGCTTCGGCATGCAGATGGCCTGCATCGAGGCGGCGCGGAACACGGCGGGGATCAAGAGCGCCAATTCCTCCGAGTTCGGGCCCACCAAGGAGCCCATCGTCGGCATCATGACCGAGTGGACCAAGGGTAACGAGCAGGTTACGCGCTCGGCCGAGACGGCGACCTCGGCGGCACCATGCGGCTCGGCTCGTATCCGGCACAGCTTGCCAAGGGCAGCCGCGTCGCCGATATTTACGGCTCGACCCGGATCACTGAGCGGCACCGCCACCGCTACGAGGTCAACATGAACTATCGCAAGGTGCTCGAAGCGAACGGGCTGCTGTTCTCCGGGCGTGTCCCCGGACGGCAAGCTGCCCGAGATCGTCGAGCGCACCGACCACCCGTGGTTCATCGGCGTGCAGTTCCACCCGGAGCTGAAGTCGAAACCCTTCGAGCCGCACCCGCTGTTCGCCAGCTTCATCGAGGCGGCGGTGGTGCAGAGCCGGCTGGTCTGATGGCCGAGATCCTGTCGCTTTCGAAGGCTCGCAAGGCCAATGCGCGGGATGCCAAGGAGCAGCAGGCTGCCGAAAACCGGGTGAAGTTCGGACGTACTAAGGCCGAAAAGCAGCGCGATAAGGCGCTACAGGCTCTCGAGCAGAAGCGCCACGAGGCGCTCAAGCGCGAGGAGTAGAACATTGTGGCTGAGTTCTATGATTTCTCCGCGACGCTCATAGACGGTCGCGAACAATCCATGTCCGAGTACGCGGGCAGGGTCGTGCTGGTGGTGAATGTCGCCAGCCAGTGCGGCTTCACCCCGCAATACGAAGGGCTCGAGGCCCTCTACCGGCGCTATCGCGACGAGGGCCTCACCATCCTTGCGTTCCCGTGCAACCAGTTCGGCATGCAGGAGCCCGGGACCGAACTCGAGATCGCGGCCTTCTGCCGGGTCACCTACGACGTGACCTTCCCGATCTTCTCCAAGGTGATGGTCAACGGCCGCGGCGCGCATCCGATCTTCCAGTGGCTCAAGCGCAAGGCGCCAGGCCTGCTGGGCGTGCAGACGATCCCGTGGAATTTCACCAAGTTCCTCGTCGATCGCAGCGGCCGTAGCGTCACCCGCTTCGCGAGCGCGGTTGAGCCGGCCGATCTCGCCCCGGCCATCGAGGCGCACCTGGCGCAGCCAGTCGGGCTAGAGGCCCGTGCCGGCTAGCCGTTCGAGCAAGGCATCGAGGATCGGGCGCTGCCCGGGCAGCAGCTTTTCCCGGGCTTCCTCGGCTGTGAACCAACCGGCACGGTCGACTTCCGGAACGCTGATCGTCCGGCCGGAGCGCGGTGGCCATTGCAGCTCGATGTGGTTCGACTTGAGCGTCTCGGACGGGAAATCCCCCGCGAGTCCGAAGGCGACGACCAGCTTGCCGCCCGGCTGCCGGAATTCCCCCAGCGGCAGCAGCTCGCCGGGTGGAACGGTGCCGACTTCCTCGGCGAATTCTCGTCTTGCCGCGGCGGCGGCGTCCTCGTCGGGCTCGTAGAGGCCTTTCGGTATGGACCAGACGCCGGCGTCCTTCCTGGCCCAGAATGGGCCGCCGGGATGGACCAGGAAGAACTCCGGACCCCCGGGCCCGCCGCGGTAGAGCAGGATGCCGGCTGAGCGCTTCGGCATGGTGTCGGATCCTCCAGACTGCAGCATGCGCGGGAACGGCGGGCAGTGCTCAGGGGTTGCTGACGCAGCGCCCCTAGTCAATCCTTTCCCAATGCTCGTCTTCCTGGATTTCGAAGCCTCCTCGCTGAACAAGCAGAGCTACCCGATCGAGGTCGGGTGGGTGTTCGAGGACGGCACTGGGGAATCCCACCTGATCCGGCCGGCAGCGGGTTGGACCGACTGGGACGACGAGGCCGAAGCCATGCACGGGATCTCGCTGGCGCAGTTGGCCAGTGAGGGGAAGCCGGTCGGGGCAGTCTGCGAGCGGGTGGTGGGGCTGTTCGAGGGGAACACGGTGCTCGCCAGCGCCCCCTCCTGGGATGGGCACTGGCTCAGCATGCTGCTGCGCGCTGCCGGCAAGCCGCGGCATCTGGTGCGGCTTCGGGACAGCGAGGAAGCGTTCATCGAGGCGGCTCACCGGGGGCTCGACCCTGCCGCCGATCCCGGCGCCATAGCCGGGCTCATCGCCGAGGCGCGGACGATCGTCGAAGCGGCCCCGACCGAACACCGTGCCCTCGCCGATGCACGGCGCGAGCGCGAGATCTGGCTCACCGTGCGCGAGCTCGCCCGACAGTCCAGAACTAAGCCCAACTGAGGGTTTCCCGCCGATTCCAGGGAACCTACTGCGCGCTAGTTTATTGATTTCTCCATGCGGCTGAGACTGCCGTCCTTTGGGATTCCAACATGGAGCTGTGCGATGAGCGCCCCTGATTATCCGACGTCCGTCAATACAGTCCCGTCCGGCGACAAGGCCCGAGATGAAGCGGCCAAGCTCACCGAAACGGCACGGACCGACCTCAACGACCTCGGCGAGGAAGTGAAACAGCAGGCCGCGGCCCTCGGCGAGGAAGCGAAGGCCCAGATCGGCCAGGTGGCCGACAAGGCCAAGGGCATGGCCACCGAACAGAAGAACATGTTCGCGGGCCAGCTCGAAGGCGTCTCCGAGGCGCTGGAGAAGGTCGCCGGCGAGCTCGAGACCCGGAACGACAGCACCGCCCACTATGCGCGCATGGTGGCGGACGGCGCACAGCGCCTGACCCGCACCGTTCGGGAGAACGACGTGGACGACATCTTCGCCATGGCGCAGGACTTCGGCCGCCGCCAGCCGGTCGCCTTCCTGGGCGTTGCCGCGCTGCTCGGCTTCGCTGCCAGCCGCTTCGTCACGGCCAGCGCCGCGCGCCGGCAGACCTACGGCGAAGGGATGACCGACTACAGCGAGTCCACCACGACCTACGGGCAGGGCTCTTCGTCGACGGTCGGCTCGTCCGACTATTCGCGATCGGTGGGAGGCGACGATGCCGGAATTTGAACATCAGCGTCCGCTGACCGATCTGCTGGGTAACCTCGCCAGCGATATCTCGAACCTGTTCCGCAAGGAGATCCAGCTCGCCAAGGCGGAAGCCAGCGAGAAGGTCGACCAGGTCATGTCCGCTTCGAAGGGGCTGGCCATCGGCGCGGTGCTGGCGATTGGCGCTGTGGGGATCTTCCTCGCTGCGCTGGTGACCGGCCTGTCATGGCTGCTCGTCGCCTTCGGCATGTCGCGTGACGCGGCCGATTTCGTATCGCCGCTGGTCGTCGCCCTGGTTGTCGGCGGCATTGCCTGGACGTTCATCTCGAATAGCCTGAACGCCTACAAGGCCAGTCACCTCACCCTCAACCGCACCACCAACTCCCTCGCGCGCGACGCCGAGGTGGTAAAGGAGTCCTTCTGATGAACAACAACGGAAAAGACTCGGCCCAGCTCGAACGAGAGGTCGAAGCCCAGCGCCAGCAGATCGAGAACCGCATCGGCGAGATCCGTGAGAGGCTATCCCCAGGGCAACTGGTGGATGAACTGCTGAGCTACACCAAGAACGGCGGGCAGCAGTTCGCCTCCAATCTCGGCAGCACCGTCGCCAGCAACCCGCTTCCGGTCGCCCTTATGGGTATCGGCCTCGCTTGGCTGATCTCCGGCCAGGGCCCGAAGTTCGGCGGTCACACCGAGCATAGCCACACGACCACCGACGACTACGACTACGAGTTCGACTACGAGGACTACCCGTACGCGACGGTGTCGGGCGGGTTGCGGCGCGTCAGCCACGCGGCCGATCCGACGGGCAAGTGGTACAGCGAGTTCGAGGACAGCACCGGGAACCGGTACAAGGCGGAGTCGAACGAGCATGGTCGCCGGCTGGGCCACTTCATGGACCGCACGGGTCGCAAGATCGGCGGCTTCATCGACGAGGCCGGCCATCGCGTCCGCGATTTCCAGGACGAAGCTGGAAACCGGCTGGGTGACGCGATGGGCTGGACCTCCCATCGCTGGCGCGACATGCGGCACGGCGTGGGCCAGGCCCTCGGCCAGGTCGGCCAGCAGGCCCAGCAACTCGGCTCCACCGCGCAGGCGCAGGTGGAGAGGACGAACCGCATGGCGATGGACATGTTCCAGGACCAGCCGCTAGTCGGCGGGGCGCTCGCCTTCGCCATCGGAGCGGCCCTCGGCGCTGCACTGCCTCACACCGAGCAGGAGGACAAGGTCGCCGGAAAGCTCGCCGACAAGGTGCGCACCAAAGCGGCCGAAGTGGCCTCGGACGTGTACGAGGAGGGCAAGTCCCGAGCCGCGGACCTCTACGAGAAGGGCAAGGAAGGTGCTGCCCAGGTCTATGAGGACGTCGCCGGACGTCGCCCCGAGCTGCACTAATCGGCAGCGACTTTACGATCTCTGGCGGGGAGGCTGTGGCCTCCCCGCTCGCCGTATCCGCAGCAATCGCCGCATCCCCAAGGACGCCCGGCACGCTCCGTAGCCGGGCTCGCGTCGATGCGACAGGAAAGGCATCCCCATGAACACGTTCCGGGTGGGTTACTTCATCGGCAGCCTGTCGACGCAGTCGATCAACCGCAAGCTGGCTCGGGCGCTGGTGCAGACTGGCCCCGCGTGAGCTCGAAATGAGCGAGATCAGCTACGGCGACCTGCCACTCTACAATCGTGACTTCGACCAGGCCTACCCGCCGGCCGCGCAGGAGCTGAAGGAGGCGATCGCACAGGCGGACGCGATCCTGTTCGTTACTCCCGAGTACAACCGCTCCATCCCCGGCGCGCTGAAGAACGCCATCGACTGGGCGAGCCGTCCCTGGGGCCAGAACTCCTTCACGCGGAAGCCCACGGCGGTGATCGGCGCCTCGCCCGGCAAGATCGGCACGGCGGTGGCACAGCAGCAGCTGCGCAGCGTCATGAGTTTTTGCAACGCGCCGCAGATGAACTCACCCGAGGCCTATATCCAGTTCACCCCCGGACTGGTGGATGACCAGGGTGAGGTGACCGTGGCGGATACCGAGCAGTTCCTCAGGGAGTTCATGGCCGAGTTCGCGCTGTTCATCGGCCGCGTCTATACGGTGCTGCCGCGCGAAGCGGCGTGATCAGGCGGATTCCGGCCTCAGGGTCTTCACCTCCAGCGATCCCGCGGGAAGCGGCGCAAGAAGTTCCGTTTCCGGCTTGGTGAGGAAGAGCCAGTGGGCCCAGTCCTCCGGCCGGATCACGCAGACCTGCCGGTCGTGATAGGGCGCGATGTCGGGGCCGGGCTCGGTGGTGAGCATGGTGAAGCTCAGGCTGCCGTCCGGATCCTCGCTCCAGAGGCCGGCAATGGCCATCACCGGCGAGCCCTTCAGGGTGAAGCGGTGCTTGGCCTTGGGGTATTTCGTGCCGGTGAACTCGAAGAAGCCGGAGAGGATGATCAGGCAGCGCTTCGACTTGTCGAAGTGCCGGCGGTCCGACTTGAAGTTGAACACCGGACCGGCCTTGGGTCGCGGCGGCGGCCAGCCGAACCGCATCAGGACGAGCTCGACGCCGTTGCCGGCGGCGCGGAGCACCGGGCCCATATCGCCGATCCGGATATCGTCGGCCTGCGGCAGGTCGGCGGCCGACTCCGCGGACGGCGTCGCGAGCTCCAGCGCGCTGATGGCCGCGCGGTACTGCGAATAGGCGACGTGCTGCTCGTAGTCGTTGCACATGCTCGACCCTCTCGGTTTCGGACGATCCCTAGCACAGGCGATGTTGCGGCGGGCGCCGTTGCGGCCTACCTGTGAGGGCCATCGCCCAGGATCGTCACATGGACACCCAGCCTATCGAGGCCAGCACCGTCGCCTCGGCAGCGATCGCAATCAAGACCGACATCGTCGTCATCGGGGCAGGGCAGGCGGGCCTCTCCTCGGCCTACCACCTGCAGCGCCGGGGCCTCGAGGTGGGACGCGGCTTCGTGGTACTCGACCAGTCGCCCGAGGCGGGCGGCGCCTGGCAGTTCCGCTGGCCCTCGCTGACGCTCAGCACGGTCAACCGGGTGCATGACCTGCCCGGCATGGCGTTCGCCGAGGCCGTCGACACCAGCGCGGGCCATGTCGAGGCGGCGGTGGCGGTGCCACGCTACTTTTCGGCCTATGAACAGCGCTTCGGGCTCAGCGTCTACAGGCCGGTCAATGTGAAGGTGGTCTGCCGGCGCGGCGAGCGCTTCCGTATCGAGACGGACCGGGAAAGCTTTTCGGCGCTCGGCATCATCAATGCGACCGGCACGTGGGAGACGCCCTATGTCCCGGACTATCCCGGCCGCGACCGTTTCCGCGGCCGCCAGCTCCACACGCGCGACTACCGCAGTGCCGCCGAGTTCGCCGGCCGGCACGTGGTGATCGTCGGCGGCGGCATCTCCGCGATCCAGCTTCTCAACGAGATATCGCTCGTCACCAGCACCACCTGGGTGACGCGACGGCCGCCGGAGTTCCGCACCGGTCCATTCGACGCAGAGGCCGGCCGTGCCGCGGTGAAGCTGGTGGAGGAGCGGGTGCGGCAGGGCCTGCCGCCCAACTCTGTGGTGTCGGTCACCGGCCTGCCGCGAACCCCGCTCATCGAGGCGATGGAGGCGCGGGGCGTATTGCAGCGGCTGCCGATGTTCAGCGAGATCACCGAAACCGGGGTGCGCTGGAGCGATGGCACCGAGCAGCGCGCGGACGTGATCCTCTGGTGCACCGGCTTCCGCTCGTCGCTGGATCACCTGGCGCCGCTGATGCTGCGCGAGGTGAGCGGCGGCATCCTGATGGGCGGGCGGCTCGCGACCGAGGTGGTGAAGGACCCGCGCATCCACCTCGTCGGCTACGGGCCGTCGGCTTCCACCGTCGGAGCAAACCGGGCCGGGTCGGCCGCCGCGGCAGAACTGATGGCTACGCTGGGGATGGCTGTTGCGCCGGCGGGATAGGCGCTTCAAGGTTTATGGGTCCCCGGGTCAAGCACGGGGATGACGGCGGGTGTGGGACGTGATCCCCGGGCTTGACCCGGGGACCCATGGATTTCATCACCAGCTCCAGTTCGCCGGCTGAGGAACAAAGAGAAAGGCGCCCGTCACCGGGCGCCCCTCACATCCCTGCGCAACACCTAGCGCTGGATGCAGGTGTCGGCGGTGTCCTTGGTGCATTCGTCGAGGCCGGTGAAGACCGGGTCTTCGACCGGCTTGCCCGCGATCAGGTCGAGCATCACGGCAGGGGCCTTGTAGCCCATCTCGAACGGCCGCTGGCCGACGAGGGCGGTCACGAGGCCCTCCTTGGCGATGGCCACCTCGTCGCCGAGCGTATCGGCCGCCCCGATTGCGAACTCGTTGGCGGCGATCTTGTCGGCCATCGGCTTGAACAGGTCGCGATAGGGCTGCGGGGCGCCGAACAGCGGCCAGCCGCCCATGATGCCGAACGCCTTCAGGTCGGGGTTTGCGGCGAGGATGTCGGTCATCGCCTGCACGCCCTTGGAACCGTCGTCATTGGTAAAGACCGGGCAACCGGAGACTTCCGTCCAGCCGCCTTCCCCGGCGAGCGTCGCGAGCCCTTCCTGGCCCGAGAGCGCGTCGCGCATGCCCTGGGCGCGGCGCAGGATGTTGTCGGCGGCGGGGTTGCCCTCGATGGTGCAGATCTTGCCGCCCCCCGGGATCGCCGCCTTGATGTACTCGCCGATCTTCTTGCCCATCGTGTAGTTGTCGGTGCCGAGATAGGTCTTGCGCAGCGCAGCGTCTTCCTTGGTGAGGTCGGCGTCGATCGTCATGACCGGGATGGTCGGGTTGGCCGAGCGGATGGTCTGCGAGATCAGCGGTGCATTGGATGGCGAGATGGCGATCGCCGCCGTCGTCGACTTGCTCAGCATGTCCTGGACGATCTGGGCCTCGCCGGCTTCATCGGAGGTCGAGGCGGGGCCGGTGTAGAAGCACTCGTACTCGGAACTGGCGTTTTCGCTGTTCCACTTCTCGCAGCCCTGGTGCATGGCTTCAAAGAACGGATTGTCCAGTCCCTTGACGATAATCACTAATTGCTTCTTCTGGGCCATTGCCGGGCTGGCGATGAGGGCGGCCAGGCCGGCAATGAGCAGTAAACTCAATCCCTTCATACTTTCCTCCCATTGGACGGGAGGGCCAATCTGCCGTGTGCCGCGGAACGGAACCGCGACGACATACTGCGTGATGGCCCTGCCGGGGTCAGCTAATCTCTCCCTGTGCTGGTCGTCAACGCGTTCGTCTTGAAAAATATCATCTATGGGATCGGCGTCGCGTTGACGCCTGCTCGGGCCTCCGCATAAGCTTTCGCAGCGACGTGGCTGCCGACGGCCGGGGCCGTCGGGACGATCCGGCCAGTCGCGGGCGGGAGGCGCGGCAAGACGTGGCAGTCCTCGAAGTCGAGCACATTTCCAAGCATTTCGGCGCCATCCACGCTGTCACCGACGTTTCGTTCTCGCTCGAGCCGGGTGAGGTGGTCGGGCTGATGGGCGACAACGGCGCCGGCAAATCGACCATGGTCAAGATGATCGCGGGCAACTTCCCGCCCACCGGCGGCGTCATCCGGCTGGACGGCAAGGAGGTCAACTTCAGCGGCCCGCTCGATGCCCGACGGCACGGCATCGAGATCGTCCACCAGGACCTGGCGCTATGCAACAACCTGACGGCGGCGGCCAATGTCTACCTGGGGCGCGAAATCAGGAAGGGCGTCGGGCCGTTCCGCATCCTCGACTACGCCGGCATGTACAAGCGGGCCGCCCAGATCTTCACTGAACTCAAGTCGGAAACGCGGGCGCGCGACCTGATCCGGATGATGTCGGGCGGGCAGCGCCAGGCGGTCGCCATCGCCCGGACCATGCTGTCGGACGCCAAGATCGTGCTGATGGACGAGCCGACCGCGGCCATCTCGGTGCGGCAGGTGGCCGAGGTGCTGAACCACATCCGGCACCTCAGGGACCAGGGTATCGCCATCGTGCTGATCAGCCACCGCATGCCGGACGTGTTCTCGGTCGCCGACCGGGTGATCGTCATGCGGCGCGGGCGCAAGGTCGCGGACAAGCGCGTCGACTCGAGCTCGCCGGAGGAAGTCACCGGTCTCATCACCGGCGCGATCGAACAGGTGTGACCATGGCCGTGACGCTGGAACAGACGATCGCCAAGAGGCAGGACACCTGGCTCACGGGGCTGTTGAACAGCCAGGCCTTCTGGGTGCTGGTCGCCATCATCGCCGCCTGCATCTTCCTCAGCTTCGCGACCCAGGCCTTCGCCACGCCGTCGAACCTCTACAACATCACCCGCAACTTCACCTTCACGGCCATCATCGCGCTGGGGATGACGGTGGTGATCATCACCGGCGGCATCGACCTGTCCGTCGGGTCGGTCCTGTGCCTGTGCAGCATGGTGCTCGCGGTGGTGATGCATGCCGGCTACAGCATCGAGGTCGGCATCCTCTCGTCGCTGCTGGTCGCCATCATCATCGGGGCGATCAACGGGGTGCTGATCGCCTATCTCGGCTTTCCGCCATTCGTCGTCACTCTGGGCATGATGTCGATCGCCCGCAGCCTCGCCATGGTCGCCTCCAACAATACGGTGGTGTTCCAGTTCGGGCCGGACCACGACAAGCTGCTGGCGCTCGGCGGCGGCGCCTGGGTGTTCGGCATCTCGAACCCGGTGATCTACACGCTGATCCTCGCCGCGATCACCGGCTTCGTGCTGCGCTGGACCCGGTTCGGGCGCCACATCTATGCGATCGGCGGGAACGAGCACGCGGCCGAACTGACCGGCGTTCCGGTCAAGCCGATCAAGGTCGCCGTCTACATCATTTCGGCGCTGACGGCCGGCATCTGCGGCATCATCGAGACCGGCTGGCTCGGCGCCGTGACCACAAATCTGGGGCAGGGGATGGAGTTGCAGGTGATCGCCGCCGCCGTGATCGGCGGCGCCAGTCTCGTCGGCGGCGTGGGGACGGCGCTCGGCGCACTGGTCGGGGCGGCGCTGATCGAGGTCATCCGCAACAGCCTGGGCCTGCTCGGCATCAACGCCTTCTGGCAGGGGACCTTCATCGGCTGCTTCATCATCATCGCCGTGGCGTTCGAGCGGGTCCGGCAACTCAGGGCCCGCGACTGAGGCGGCGCTGGCGCAGGGTTCACCACCGCTAACCCACGGGAGCACCCTACGAACGTCCAAGATGGGGGTGCCAATTCGGGCGTTGACAGCTCCCTCGTAGGGAGTTTCACTGATGGGACAGGGTGTTCCAGGCGTGGAACAGGCGGGCCGCAAGGTTCGCGAGGGAGGGATTTCAGGTGCTGGGTATCGAGCGGCATATTCGCGTGTGCGGCGCGAGTGCCGGGAGTTGCTGCGCGAGGGCGGCGGCATCCGGCCGGTCGGGCAATGTCCAGCATTAGGCGCACCATCCAGGTCCTCGACCTGCTCGCCCGTAAAGGGGCGCTGGGCGTGCGCGCCGTCGCCCAGCAACTGGCGCTGCCGGTCGGGTCCGTCCACCGGCTGCTGCTCGACCTCGCCGATGAGAACGTGGTCGAGCGCAACGCCGAGGGCGCCTGGCAGCTTACCTACCGCCTGTTCGAGATCACCGACCTGCAGCTCGAGGGCGTCCGCTTCCCGCGCCTCGCGCGGCCTTACTGTGAAAGCATCGCGCAGGAGACGGGGGAGACCGTCAACGTCAACGTCCTGACCGGCGACGGGTGCGTGTGCATCGACAAGGTCCGCGGCAACGAGGGCATGCAGCTCGACTGGCGCATCGGCTCGCGCGGACCGCTGCATTGCGGCGGCACCGCCAAGGCGATGCTGGCTTTCCTCAGCGAGAGCGACCAGGCGCGGATCGCGAGCGCTCCGATGGAGCAATATACGCCCAACACCATCACCGACCCGGCGGAACTCAGGGCGGAGCTCGCCCGCATCCGCAAGCGCGGCTACGCCATCGACAACCAGGAGGTGGTGATGGGCGTGTTCTGCGTCGGCGGTGCCGATCGTCGATCGCGTCGGCCGGCCGGTTGGGGCGATCAGCATTTCGGGACCGTCGAAGAAGGCGCCGGGGCCGGCCGTGCAGCCGATGGTGGAGCGGCTCCACGAGGCCTGCAGCGAGGTCAGCAAGCGGCTCGGCTATGCCGGTACATGGCCGCCACAGCAATACGAGCCGGCGGCGCCGGCGAACGCCCGCGTGGCCGTACTAGGGGGACAGGGGGAGGGGATGCGTTCCGCTTGGGTGATGAAGCTGAAGCCCGGCCAGGAGGCCGAGTACAAGCGCAAGCATGACGAGATCTGGCCGGAGATGGTGGCGCTGCTGAAGACCCAGGGCGTCTCCAACTACACCATCTACCGGCACGAACTGCTGCTGTTCGCCTATCTCGAGAAGCCCGACGACGCGCCGTCGCAGACCGAGGGGGTCGATCCGGTGGTGCTCAAGTGGTGGAAGTGGATGGAGCCGCACATGGAGACCCATCCCGACGCCCGGCCCAAGGCGTGGCCGGTCGAAGAAATGTTCCGGCTGGACTGAGGGGGCAGGCAGTGCTGCAAGTCGTCGATCCGCATATCCACCTGTGGGACCTCTGGACCCGCATCTATCCGCACTTCGAGAAGCCGGGGAAGGGCGGCGCCAACGCCGCGATCTCGCGCAGCTACCTGCTCGAGGAGTATCTCGAGGAGGGCGGCGAGGACGTCGAGATCGTCGGCGCGGTGCATGTCGAGGCCTTCCCCACCGATCCAGTGAAGGAAACCGAGACGCTGCAGGCGGTCGCCGACCGCAGCCCGGTGCCGATCGTCATCGTCTCGAACGGCGACCTGGCCGCGCCCGATTTCCCGGCCCTGCTGGACCGTCACGCGGCCTTCCCGATCTTCCGCGGCATCAGGCAGGTGGTGAACCGGCACGAGGACCCCAAGCTCAACTACATCACGCG
This sequence comes from uncultured Alphaproteobacteria bacterium, assembly GCA_963708965.1. Lineage (GTDB taxonomy): Bacteria > Pseudomonadota > Alphaproteobacteria > Rhizobiales > Devosiaceae > Devosia_A. Next base: position 272,269 of record CAVPUP010000011.1, read on the forward strand.
CGACCTGATGTACGAGGCGGGCTGGATCGAGGGGCTGAAGGAGCTCGGCCGGCGCGGACTTCTCGTTCGACCTGCAGCTTTATCCGCACCAGATGGAGAAGGCCGCCGAGCTGGCTGGGGCCGCTTCCGATACGCAGATCATCCTCAACCACGCCGGCATGTGGGCCGATCGCGACCTCGAGGGCTGGAAAGCCTGGAAGGCGGGGATGCGGAGGCTCGCCGAGCGGCCCAACATTGCGGTCAAGATCAGTGGGCTCGGCATGCTGGACAAAAGCTGGACCACGGAGAGCATCCGCCCGCTGGTGCTGGAGACGCTCGAGATCTTCGGGCCGGAGCGCTCGATGTTCGCCTCCAACTTCCCGGTCGACAAGCTGACCAGCGATTTCCCGACGCTGTGGAAGGCCTTTGCCAAGATCACCGAGCGCGCGTCCGAGGCCGACAGGGCGGCGCTGTTCCGCGACAACGCGAGGAAGTTCTACCGCATACCCGAGTGAACCGGCGCCGCCGGCAACGAGACGACGATCAGGAGATATTCGTGAAGATCAAGAGCATCAGGGCCTTCGCAATCACCAATCCGATTGCCGGCGGCACGTATGAGGAGGCCAAGCAGAAGGGCACCGCGCGCCGTCCGCCCTGGACCAAGGACGCCGAGGTCGCCAACCCGATGTCGCGCTACCCGCGCTACAAGGCGCTGCGGGCTTCCTGGAACGCGGCCTTCCCGGCGGTGGGCGTGATCGTCACGGCCGACGACGGCTCGTGGGGGTTCGGCACCACCGGCTACGGCCAGCCCTCGATCAGCCTGATCAACGACCACATCGGCCCGCTGCTCGAAGGCGAGAACGCGCTCGCCACCGAGAAGCTCTACGACATGATGATGCGCATCACGTCGCCCTATTCGCTCGTCCGGTCTCGCCTCCTACGCGATCAGCGGCATCGACCTGGCGCTGTGGGACCTGAAGGGCAGGGTGCTGAAGCTGCCGGTCTACGAGCTGGCGGGCGGCGCGGCGCGCGACAAGCAGTTCTGCTACGCCACCGGCAATGACACCGACTGGCACATGGAGCTCGGCTTCAAGGCCACCAAGCTCGCCTGCCCCTACGGCACCGCGGACGGCCTCGAGGCGCTGGACAAGAACGAGGCCTTCGTCGGCAAGGCGCGCGAGCTGATCGGCCCGCATGTCGAGCTGATGCTCGACTGCTGGATGGCCTTCGACGTCGAGTTCGCGGTGCGGCTGGCGCACCGGCTGAAGCCGTTCAATCTCAAGTGGATGGAGGATTGCCTCATCCCCGAGGACCACACCTCGCACAAGGCGCTGCGCGAACGGCTGCCGTGGCAGACGCTCTCGACCGGCGAGCACTGGTACACGCCCTACACCTTCTTCGAGGCGGCCAAGGACCGGGTGGTCGATATCTTCCAGCCCGACATCCACTGGGTCGGCGGCTTCACCGCCGTGCAGAAGATCACGGCCATCGCCGATGCCGCGGGCCTCGAGGTGATCTGCCATGCGGGCATGAACACGCCCTATGGCCAGCACTTCAACTATCTCGTCCCCCAACTCGCGCTGGGGCGAGTTCTTCGTCGGCGGCGCGCCGGGCGTGCCGCTCAAGGAGACCAACAACTACCCCGGAATGGCCGTGCCCAAGGACGGCTATGTGGTGGTGAGCGACGAGCCGGGCTTCGGCCACGGCCTGTCGATGGAGGCCATCGAGGAGATGGCGCTTTGAGATGCGGATGGAGCTTCCACCCACCGGGTCATTCCCGCGAAAGCGGGAATCCCTGTTGCTGGGCCACCTGAAACGGAGATCCCCGCCTGCGCGGGGATGACCCGGAGAGAATAGGCGGTCACGAGTGCTCGGCGGGACGGCTTCGCCCCACCACGGTCAACAACCGGTCGCTGAGGGGCGACCAAGGAGGAGGGAAACATGAAACGCAAGTACTCTTATTGGCAGCGCCATGCTGGCGCTGCTTACCCTGCCGCTCATGGCATCGACCGCGCTGGCGCAGGTCGCCGACATGCCGCGCAACGAGACGCTGGTCCTGACCCCATGGGGCGACCAGCCGGCCCAGTTCGCCAACGTCGAGAACTGGCACCCGTACCTGACCTCGGTCACGCACCAGCGCGACGCGATGCAGATCACCGTCAACGAGATGCTGTTCTACACCAATCTCAACAACGGCGAGCTCATCCCCTGGCAGGCCGAGAGCTTCGAGTACGCGCCGGACTTCACCAGCGCCAAGATCAAGCTGCGCGACGGGGTGGAGTGGTCGGACGGCGAGAAGTTCACCGCCGATGACGTGAAGTTCTCGCTCGAGGCCATCCGCGACGCCCCGCCGGAAGTGGGCGGCTCGGCCGCCTTCAAGGAGTGGATCAAGGATGTCACTGTCGATGATCCGCTGAACGTCACCATCAACTTCAACAAGCCGGCCCCGCGGTTCGTGCGCGACTTCCTCGCGCTCGGGCACGAGAACCACTACCCGATCCTGCCCAAGCACATCTGGGAAGGCCAGGATATCGCGACCTTCACCAACTTCGACCTGGCCAAGGGCTGGCCGGTGGGCACCGGCGCCTACAAGCTGGTCTCCTCGACCAACCAGCAGGAGATCTTCGATCGCCGCGACGACTGGTGGGGCGCGAAGACCGGCTTCCGCGAGCTGCCGGCGCCGAAGCGCATCACCCTGGTGCCGGTGTCGAGCGACGACGCCATGGGCCAGCTGCACATCGCCAACCAGGTCGACGGCGGCCGGCAGCTGCTGATCGGCACGTTCGAGGCGGCGAAGGCGCAGAACGACAAGCTGGCCTCGTGGAACACCGAAGGCCCGAACTGGGGTGCTCCGGACGGCTGCGACTACTCGCTGGTGTTCAACATGCTGAAGGAGCCGTGGAACGACGTGAACCTGCGCTATGCGATCAACCACGCGATCGACCGCGCAAGCCATCTCGGACATCGGCTACGAGGGCTCCAGACCAGCCGGTGACCTTCGCCTTCTCGGGCTACATGGCCGGCACCTACCTGCCGGAGGGCGGCCCGCTGCAGGCCGTGCTCGACAAGTACGACCTCGACCAACCCGTCGCAGGAACTGGTCGACGAGTACATGGCCAAGGCCGGCTACGCCAAGAACGACAGCGGCGTCTGGGCCAAGGACGGCAAGCCGGTCACGCATCAACGTCCGCACCCCGGCCTTCATCCAGCCGATCGCTGGCGCCGCTGACCCAGCAGCTCAAGAACGCCGGCTTCGACGCGGTGCAGGCGCCGGTCGACGACACCTGGCTGCCGGACATCACCAACGGCAACTTCGACACGATGATCTTCGTCCACTGCGGCAGCCTCTCCGAGCCGCTCGAGACGCTGCAGCACTACCACAGCAAGTTCTCCCGCCCGCTCGGCGAGACCGGTGCCGAACCTGGTCGCCGGCATCGCGCTACATGAACCCCGAGTACGACAAGCGATCATCGACCGGATGGACGCGGTGCCGGCCGACCCGAACCCGGACTTCGGCCTACATGAAGGACGCCGCCGCCGCCCTCGACATCGCGCTGCGCGACCTGCCGCAGATCGACCTGCTCGAGGAATTCCACGTGGTGACGTTCAACAACACCTACTGGACCGGCTGGCCCTCGGCCGCCGACCCCTACGTGGCGCCGTACACCCCGTGGGAGGCGTTCAACCTCGTCATCCACAACCTCAAGCCCGCGCAATAGGCTGCAGCTGTACCCGAAGAGCGGATGGCGGTCCGCCACCATCTGCCGCCGCCTTCGATTGCCGATGCCGAGACGGAGTGCAACACCCGCTCAAATCACCGCCTCCGAGATCCGGACGTATGAGCAAGGAACTCGCCCGCTACTTCGTTACGCGCTTCGGCCAGCTGCTGCTGATCGTGTTCGTGGCGGTGAGCATCAACTTCATCATCCCGCGCCTGCTGCCCGGTGATCCGGTGCAGACGGCGCTGGCTCGCCTGCAGGCCACGGGCGGCGCACAGAACGTCGACATCCAGGCGGTCTCGGCCGCCTATCGCGCCAAGTACGGCCTCGATGCGCCGCTTGCTGACGCAGTATTTCAACTACTGGATGGACCTGTTCCGGCTGGACCTCGGGGTGTCGTTCGCGAACTTCCCCGAGAAGGTCTCGACCATGATCGCCAACGCGCTGCCCTGGTCGGTGGGCCTGCTCGCCGTCGCGACGCTGATCGCCTTCGCCACCGGGTCGCTGTTCGGGGCGCGGCTGGCGTGGCCGGGGGCGGGCAGGGGGATCAAGTCCTTCGTCCCCTTCATGATGATCCTGACCTCGATCCCGTTCTACCTCCTGGCGATCATCCTGGTCTATTTCTTCGCCGTGGTGCTGAAATGGTTTCCGCCGGCCGGCGGCGTCGACACCACCCGCATCATGCGGCTCGACTGGGCGACCACCGAGGACGTGCTGCGGCACGCGTTCCTGCCCTGCCTCGCGATCGTGCTGGGCAACCTCGGCTTCTGGGCGCTCGGCATGCGCAGCCAGATGGTCTCGGTGCTGGGCGAGGACTACATCACCTTCGCCGAGGCCAAGGGGCTGCACCCGCAGCGGATCTTCGTCTGGTACGGCATGCGCAACGCGCTGCTGGCGCAGGTCACGGCCCTGGCGCTGTCGCTGGGCTCTGTCGTTTCCGGAGCGGTGCTGGTCGAGGTGATCTTCAACTATCCGGGGCTCGGCTCGCTGCTTTACGTCGCGATCCGCGGGCAGGACTATTTCGTCATCCAGGGCGTGGTGCTGATGCTGATCGTCACGCTGGCTCTGCTGCTGTTCCTCGTCGATCTCATCTATCCGCTGCTCGACCCGAGGATCCGGCGATGAACCGCTTCTTTGCCTCCATTCGCCGCAACTACGAGCAGGGGCGGATCAGCGGCATGCTGCTGCTCGGGCTCGCCATCCTGCTGGGCATCGTGCTGTTCAGCGTGATCGGGCCGTGGTTCGTCGATGCGGTGAATGCCCAGGTGGGCGCCGTGCGCCCCCGTCGGCCGCCGGGGCCGGAATACCTGCTCGGCACCGACTCGCAGGGCCGCGACATGTGGACCCTCCTGATCTACGCCACACCCAACACGCTGAAGATGGGCCTCATCGCCGGGTTCATCGGCGTGGGGCTCGGCACCGCGCTGGGGCTCATCGCCGGCCATTTCGGCGGCATCGTCGATGCGGTGATCCGGGTGATCTCGGATGCTCTGCTGACGGTGCCGGCGATCGCTATCCTAGTGATCATCGCCGGCAATATCGACCGGATGACCACGGTCGCCATGGCGCTCGTCGTCGCCTCACTGGGCTGGATGTTCACCACCCGTACGGTCCGCGCGCAGGTGCTGACCATCCGCGAGAAGGCCTATGTCGAGGTGGCGCGGGTGAACGGCGAGAGCCAGTGGGAAATCCTCTTCACCGAGATCATGCCCAATATCATGCCCTATATCGTCGCCAGCTTCGTCGGGACGGTCTCGGGCTCGATCCTCGCCGTGATCGGCCTCGAGGCGCTGGGCCTCGGCGCGCTGGAGGAGATGACGCTGGGCAATACCATCTACTGGTCGCAGCAATCCTCCGCCGTGCTGCGCGGCTACTGGTGGTGGTGGGGGCCGCCGATCGTGGTGATCGCGCTGATCTTCATCGGTCTGTTCCTGACCTCCGTCGGCTTCGACCGCTTCGCCAATCCCAAGCTGGCCCGACGCTGATGACCACCATCGACCAGACCACCGCCGTCCAGCCGACGGGCGCCGGCGACAAGCCGATCCTCGTCGTCGACGACCTGACGGTCCACTACGACACCGCTGCCGGCCCGGCGCCGGCCGTGAGCAACGTCTCGTTCTCGCTCAAGCCCGGCGAAAGGCTCGGACTGATCGGCGAATCCGGCTCGGGCAAGACCACGATGGCGACGGCCTTGATGCGTCTCACCCGCGCGCCCGGAAGGATCGCCGGCGGCAGGGTGCTGCTGGATGGCCGCGACGTGCTCGCGATGAGCGAGAAGGAGCTGCGTGAAACCCGGCTGCGGGACATCGCGCTGATCCCGCAGGGCGCCATGAGCGCGCTGAACCCGGTGATGCGACTCGAGCACCAGATCACCGACGCCATCCTCGCCCACAGGCCCGGGATGAGCCGGGCGGCGCTCGCTACCCGGGTCGCCGAGCTGCTCCGCAGCGTCGGGCTCGACCCCTCGGTGGCCCAGCGCTACCCGCACGAGCTCAGTGGCGGCATGAAGCAGCGCGCCGCGATGGCGATCGCCACCTCGCTGCAGCCCAAGGTGATCGTCGCCGACGAGCCGACCAGCGCCCTCGACGTGGTGGTGCAGCGGCAGATCATGCAGACCCTGGGCCGGCTGCAGGGCGGGCTCGGCGCCGCCGTGGTGCTGATCGGGCACGACATGGGCCTGATCGCCCAGTTCGCCGACACCGTGGGCGTGATGTATGCCGGCAAGATCGTCGAGATCGGGCCGGTCCGGCAGATGATCGAGGCGCCGAAGCACCCCTATACGAAGCTCCTGGTCGACAGCCTTCCCGGGATCGAGGTGAAGCGGGCGCTCACCGGCATCCCCGGCCTGCCGCCCCGCCTCGTCGACCTGCCGCCGGGCTGCAGCTTCAACCCGCGCTGCCCCTTCGCGTTCGAGCGCTGCGTGCGGGAGACGCCCGAGCTGCAGCCGGTCGCTCCCGGGCAGCGGGCGGCGTGCCACCTCTACCCCGAACACCAGACGCTGCCGCCATTGCCGGCGAGCTGGGCAGCCCGCGAGGAACCGCGGCCGTGAGCGCTCTCATCGAACTCAGGGGCGTCACCAAGAGCTACGGCGCCTTCACCGCCCTCGACAACGTCACCCTATCGCTCTCCGGTAGCAGCCCCTCGATGACGGCCATCGCCGGCGAGAGCGGCAGCGGCAAGACCACGCTGGCGCGCATGATGCTCGGCTTCATCAAGCCGAGCCAGGGGCAGGTGTTCTACCAGGGCAAGGATATCGCAGCGATGTCGGCGGCCGAGCAGCGGCAGTTCCGCCGCGAGGTGCAGCCGATCTTCCAGGACCCGTTCGAGGTCTTCAACCCGTTCTACCGGGTCGATCACGTGCTGACGACGCCGGCGAAGCGGTATGGACTGGCGCATTCGGAGAGCGAGGTGCAGGCGCTGGTCGAGGATGCGCTGGAGCGCGTGGGCCTCAGGCCGCAGGATACGCTGGGGCGCTTCCCGCACGAGCTGAGCGGTGGCCAGCGCCAGCGCATCATGGTCGCGAGGGCCGTGCTGCTGCGACCCAAGCTGATCGTGGCGGACGAACCGGTGTCGATGGTCGACGCCTCGCTGCGCGCCACCATCCTCGACGAGTTGAGGACGTTGAACCGCGAGCTCGGCATCTCGATCGTCTACATCACCCACGACCTGACCACTGCGTTCCAGATTTGCGACAACATCCTGATCCTCTATCGCGGCACGGTCTCCGAGGCGGGATCGGTGGAGCGGGTCATCGGCAGCCCGAAGCACCCGTATTCGCAGCTGCTGGTCTCCTCGATCCCCTTGCCGGACCTGTCCCGCGCCTGGGGCAGCGACGAGATCAAGAGTGCGGAAACCTCGGCATCCCGGCCGAACGCCGGCTGCAAGTTCGCACCGCGCTGCCCGCACGTGATGGAGCAATGCTGGGACAATCCGCCGCCGAAATACCTGCCCGACAGCCACCGGCTGGCGACCTGTTTCCTCTACCGTGAGGCGCCGGTCTCGACGGCAGACGATATCGCAACCGTATTCAGGCCGCCGGAGCCGGTGGCCGTTCCCTCCAAGCAATAGGTGTCTTGAATGAATCAGATCGATCTCAACGGCCAGGTCGCCGTGGTCACGGGCGGTGCGCAGGGCATCGGCTTCGCCATCGCCCGGCGCCTCATCGAACTCGGGGGCCAAGGTCAGCCTGTGGGACGTGCGCAAGGACCTGCTCGAGCAAGCGGTCGCCGAGCTCGGCGTCGCGGCGTCGGCCATCGAGGTCGACATCGCGTCCTACGACGCCGTCGCGGCCGCCACGGCTGAGACCGAGCGGGTCTACGAGCGCATCGACATCCTGGTCCACTCGGCCGGAATCGCCGGCAAGAATGCCCCGCTCGACGAGTACGACCTCGAAGAATGGCGCCGCGTGATCGACATCGACCTGAACGGCGCCTTCTACGTCAATCGCGCCGTGCTGCCCGGCATGAAGGCCCGCAACTACGGCCGCATCGTCAACATCGCCTCGATCGCCGGCAAGGAAGGCAATCCCAACGCCTCGGCCTATGCCGCGGCCAAGGCGGGCGTCATCGGCATGACCAAGGCGGTCGGCAAGGAAGTGGCGAAGTACGACATCGCGATCAACGCCATCACCCCGGCCACCGCGAAGACCCGCATCCTCGACGAGCTGAAGCCCGAGTTCATCGACTACATGCTGAGCCGCATCCCGCGTGGCCGCTTCCTCGAGGTCGAGGAGGCCGCCAACATGGTGGCCTGGCTGGTGAGCAGGGAAAACAGCTTCACCACCGCCTCGGTCTTCGACCTGTCCGGCGGCCGCGCCACCTACTGACGGGCACCAGCTCATGGCAATCAAGCTCACCGACCGCCGTCGGGTCGGAACGACGGAGCTGCGCGTTCCTCCGCTCGGGTTCGGCGCAGCGCACCTGGGCGGCATGTACGCCCGGGTCTCCGGCGAGGTGGCGCACCAGACCATGAAGGCGGCCTGGGACGGCGGCATCCGCTACTTCGATACAGCCCCGTATTACGGGCTTGGCCTCAGTGAACACCGGGTCGGCGATTTCCTCATCGACCGGCCGCGGAGCGAGTTCGTGCTGACCACCAAGGTCGGGCGCTACTTCCGGCGCCCGGCGGACCCTTTGAGCTTCGACCGCGGTCCCTGGGGCGGCGGGCTCAACATGGAGATCGTCTGGGATTATTCCTACGACGGGGTGATGCACGCCTACGAGCAGAGCCTCTTGCGGCTCGGGCTCGACACCATCGATGCGCTGCTGATCCACGATCCGGAGCCGGGTGCGCATGGCGAGCTGCACGCGCAGCGCATGAAGGACATGGCGGGCAGCGGCATCAAGGCGCTCGAGGAACTCAAGCGCTCGGGCCAGATCAAGGCTATCGGCATGGGCCTCAACGCCGCCGACTCGCTGGTCAGCATCGCGCCGCTGGTGCCGCTCGATTTCTGCATCGTCGCCATGCCCTACACGCTGCTCGACCAGTCGGCGCTGGACGTCGGCCTGAGGCGCTGCGTCGAGGAGAACATCTCGGTGGTGATCGGGGCGCCCTATGCCTCGGGCATCCTCGCCACGGGACCGGGGCCCAATGCCCGCTATCGCTACGGCATCGCCGACGAGGATGTGCAGGAGAAGGTGCGCCGCATCCAGGCCGTGTGCGCGGCGCACGGCGTGTCGCTGCAGGCGGCGGCGCTGCAGTTCCCACTGGCCCATCCGGCCGTGGTGGCGGTGATCCCGGGCGGCATGAAGCCGTCCGAGGTCGAGGCGAATATCGGCTTCATCCAGGAGCCCATTCCGACCGGGTTCTGGGATGACCTGAAGGCCGAGGGGCTGATCGACCAGGCGGCGCCCACGGCGCGCTGACGGTATAGGCTGCCCTCCCCAGGGGGAGGGCAGCGCCGGTTCAGCTGAGCTTGCCGGCCTTCAGGGCCGCGAGGATCCAGTCGCGGTACTTCTGGTCCTTGCCTTCGATCTCGGGCGAGACCTTGCTGGCTTCCTCGATGAAGTACAGGTAGTCGCGCCCCATCGCCTCGCCGCGGCCGGTGTGCATGTCGACGGCGAAGTCGGGGATCTCCGGCATCCGCTCGCCAAAGGCCATCGAATGCTTGGCCCAGTTGACCATGTCGTCGGTGGTGCGGTCCTTCTTGCCCGACGCCATGACGCGGATCGCGTGGGCCGCGAACAGGAAGCGGTCGTGCCCTGGACGCTGGTAGCGCTGGTGCATGTGATAGAGCGTATCGATGAGCACCGGGGCCTGGAGGTTGCCGAAGCCCACGTCCTCGACGGAGATGACGCCGAGCCGGCTCCACAGCATCTCCTCCATCTCGGGGCTCGTGAGATACATCTCCCAGCCCAGCAGCAAGGCGTTCTCGGCGAGTCCGCGGCGGATGGATTTCTGCAGCGCCGAGATCACCTCGTCGGCAGGAAAGCCGTTCTCGGTCGTCGTCCGCTGCCAGGGATCGGGAGCCTGTTTGACCTTGGTCATTTGCCTGCCGCCCAGTTCGCGATGCCGTTCCAGAGCGGGGCGTAGCCGGCCCAGTCCACGAAGGGCGGGGGCGCCCAGTGCGGTCCGCAATCGGAGGTGAAGGCGACCGAGCGGCCCTTGCCGTAGGTGCCCGCGACGACCAGCGGATGCCCGCCGACCCGCACCAGCACGTCCGCGTCCGGCTTTGCCATCACCTCGTTGTAGCCGAGCAGCGCCGGCCATTCGCCGCTGACGCCGGCGAGGATCGGGTGCGCGGGATCGCCGCCGACATGCGGGACGACGCCCTGCGGCGACTCGATCCGGTCATCGTGGCGGAACATCGTCACCGGCAGCGCTTCCTCGATCGGTGAGCCGGCATACATGCCCTTGGCGTCGATGCCCTGGAAGGTGAGGTAGCCGCCGATCATCACCAGGCCACCGCCGTTCTTCACGTATTCCCGCAGCGAGACCAGCCGGTTGGCCGTCGGCACCGAGCGCACGAAGGTGTCGGGGTGGAGCAGCAGCGTGTTCGCGCCGATGTCGGAGAGCATCACCACGTCATAGGCGGCGAGCGCCTCGGGCGTGGCAGGGAAATCACGCGCCGCCAGGTGGTTGGGGATGTAGTCGACGTCCCAGCCGCCATCCTGCAGCGCCGCCTTCAGCCAGCGGACGCCCTCGTTGTATTCGGTGGTGGTGAAGCTGTCGAAGCCCTTGGTGTGGATCGAGTGGGTGACCCACGATTCCCCGGCTATCAGCACGCGTTTGTTCACGCCCTAAGTTCCTTCTTTCTGGGTGCGCCGACGGAATGGCGCACGATGAGTTCGACCGGCAGCCGCGCGAGCGGCGCCGTCGGTTCGCCGTTGAGCAGTGCCAACAGCGTCTGGAAGCCCTGCCGGCCGAGCAGTTCCACCGGCTGGCGCACCGCCGTCAGCGGCGGCGTCAGCAGCGAGCTGAGCGGCATGTCGTCGAAGCCGACGAGGGAGATGTCCTCGGGCACGCGCCAGCCCAGCTCGCGCAAGGCCTGCAGCGCACCGATGCCGATATAGTCCGAGGAAGCGAAGATGGCGGTTGGCGGGGAGGGCAGGGCGAGCAGCCGCAGCACCGCCGCGCGAGCTGTATCCGGAGCAAAACTGCCCATGCCGACATAGTCGGGGCGGATCGGCAGGTTCGCCTGCTCCATCGCCCTGCGGTAGCCCTCGTAGCGCTCCCCCACGCTCAAGCAGGCCGAGCGGACCGCCGAGATAGGCGATCTCGGTGTGTCCCTGCTCGATCAGGTGCCGCGTGGCGCTGATAGGCGCCTTCGACGTTCTCGACGAACAGCTTGGGGACGTTCACGCCGGGAATGTCCTCGTCGATGATCACGACGTTCCGGCGCTTGCCGATCAGCGCCGCGAGCGTGCCGTCGTCGGGCGTGTTGGTCATCATCAGCAGCCCGTCGACCTGCCGGTCGTGCAGCCGTTCGAGCGAGGCCACCTCGCGCTCGCGGCGGGAGCGGGTCGACGAGATGAACACGGTGTAGCCGTGCCGGTCGGCCTCGTCCTCGAAGGCGGAGGCCAGCTCGGCGAAGAACGGCTCGCGGATTTCCGGGAGCACCAGGCCCACGGCCTCGGACTTCCCGGTGGAGAGGTGCTTGGCGAGGAGGTTCGGGCGATAGTCGAGCTTCCGGATCGCGGCATCGATCCGCGCGCCGGTGGCCGGCGGCAGTTCGATTCGGTTGTTCAGGTAGCGGGAAACGGTGGTCGGAGAGACCCCGGCCTCCTGCGGCCACATCATGGATCGTTGCCATTGCACCCCACGCCTCTCCACCCGAGCTTGATCGAGCAAAGTGCTTTAGTAAAGCGGTTTCGTAGCCGAGTTCCCGGGCGTTTCACCATACTATCGGGTGGGTTTCGCCGGTCGATACGTTGACGAAACCCTCCGGCGCCAGCGGCGATGGCGCCACCAGCACCCAGGTCCAGGGCGCGCAGGTGAGCGTCGCGAACATCAGCCGCTCGGGAAAGCCCGGGTTCCAGCGCGGCCGGAAGGTTGGCTCGTACATCCAGTCTACCTGCTCCGCCGCGCGGTAGAGGGCCTGCATGTCGGCATCGACCTCCGCCGCCGGCCGCCGGCTCATCAGGCCGCCGACCTCGAAGCGTACCGTTGCGGTTACCTTTCCGCGGTGCACGAGGGCCCAGCCGCCCTGCGTCTCGCGCAGCGTGTTGACGGCTAGCGCCATGGCGGCGTCGGACGAGCCGCAGGTCCAGATGTTGTGCTTGTCGTGCGCCACGGAGCAGGCGAGGGCGGTGTCCGGATCGCGCGGGCCGCAGCCGCGCCAGAACATTTTCGCGACCTTCCCCTCGCCGGAGAAGCGGTCGACGATGGCGAACTTGGTGAGGTTCTCGCTTTCGAGCCGCTGCACCTCGCCGTCCACGCACCGGAAGCTCCATGGTGTAGAAGTCCGGGTGCCAGTGGAACGGCCGGATCACGGCCGCCTGCATGGTGGCGCGGCCGGGCGCGGCCTTGATGGCAAAGTCCTCTGCGCGAAGCTCGCGCTGGATGTTGATGGTCTGTGTCGCCCAGTCCGGCCAGGCGATCTCGGGCACCTTGCCGATGAAGGTGGTGCCTTCCGACACCTGCTCGCCGTCGGCCCAGACCTTGGCGATGCTGCAGGCTCTCGACATCCTCGAGCAGCACCACGTCGGCGAAGCGGCCGGGCGAGATCGAGCCCACCCACGGCGTCAGCCGCATGTGCCGCGCCGGGTTGATGGTCGCGCACTGGATGGCGATCTCGGGCGCCAGGCCGGCCGCGATCGCGGTGCGGATATTGTGGTCGGTGGCTCCGGTCTGGAGCGTCAGGCTGGCGCTGCGGTCGTCGGTGGCGAAGGCGACCTGGCTCCAGTCGGTGAGGCCGCGCTCGAGCAGGCCGCGGACGATCTCGGTCATCGAGTGGATGCGGATCTCGATGAAGAGGCCGTGCCGGAGCTTGTCCCAGGCTTCCTCGGCGCTCATCATCTCGTGGTCCGAGGCGAGCCCGGCGGCGGCGAAGGCGTTGATCTCGCCGAGCGAGCGGAGGCCGGCGCCGTGCCCCTCGACCACGCCGCGGGCCGCAAAGGTCGCCTCGATCATGCCCCAGAGCCGCTTGTGCGAGGGGTTCTCCGGGTTCCAGACCGCCGGCCAGTCCATCACCTCGTCGAGCCCGGTGACCATGGGGCTCGCCGCGAGGAAGCTCGCCTGCTCGTCGTGGCCGAAATAGCCGCCGCCCCATTCATAGGCGGTGGGCGGCACGGCGGAGCCGGGCTGCGGGAAGATCTTCAGCGGCGAGCCGGCCTGCCGCGCCGTCAGCCAGAATTCGAGGTTGTGCGGGCCGTCGACGTTGGAGAACTCGTGGCTCGCCTCGCAGGTCCAGGTATTGCCGCGCGGCATGACCAGCGCCGCTTCCCATTCCGGCGTCAGGTGCGAGGACTCGATGTGCTTGTGCACCTCGCCGAAGCCGGGCACTGCCGCGAGATCCGGCTCGTGGAAGCGCTCCCTGACCTCGCCCTGGTACTCGCCCGCCGGCCCGACCCAGGCGATGCGCCGCCCGCGCATGACGATCTCCTGGTCCGTGAGCCAGGTGCGCGAGTGGACATCGAGCAGCCGGCCGACCCGCAGCGACCGGTCCGCCGGGCGCTTCCCCAGCGCGACCAGCACCAGGTCCTGCCGGATCTTCACCTCGTCGGCGGCATTGATGAGCAGGTCGTCGGGCAGGTCGGTGACGCTCATATCGCGTGCTTCTCCTGCCAGATGCCGATCAGCCGCAGGCTCTCGGCCGCGATGCCCTCGATCAGCTGCTCGCCCTTCTCGGCCGTGGCGGGGCGCGGGTCGCCGAAGACGCCGGATTTGTTGAAGGCCGAGAGCTGCATCGGCTCGGAGCCGAACAGTTCGGGAAACTCGGGATATTCGGGTGCGGCCCGCTCCATGCGCACCGTCTCGGGGGCGAGGGCCAGCATCATCGAGGTCTCGACCTCGTCGGCGTGATAGAAGCCCGGACCGGCCGGGGTGCTGTCCATCAGTTCCTTCGCCAGCTCCTCCAGCCGCGGATAGTCGAGGTGGAGCAGGGGGAAGCCCAGTTCGGACGAGTGTCCGGGCGGCCAGCCCGATCGGCTCGCGGTTGCCGAAGTGGCCGTTGACCGTGACCAGGCCCTTGACCCCCATGCGCCTGAGGCCGCGGCCGATGTCCTCGATCGTGGCGCGCAGCGTGTCGGGCGAGAGCGACAGCGTGCCGGCCCAGCCCTCGGCCGTCCAGGCGTCGCCGAAGGCGATGGCGGGGAGCAGGAAGCCGTCGCAGCCCTCGGCGATCCGGCGGGCGACGCCGGCGGCGAGCACGGTATCGGTGACCAGCGGCAGATGCGCGCCGTGCTGTTCGAGCGCGCCGACCGGCAGGATGGCGATCAGCCCGCGTTCGATGGCCGCAGCGACATCGTTCCAGCTCGCCGTCGCTGCATCCAGCATCAGGCCCATCCCACGATGTTCAGCGAGGCGGCAGGCGCAAGCCGGGAGAGCAGCTCGGTGACGCTCAGCGAGTAGTCGACATCGCCGCCCAGCCGGGTCCCGAGCGTCGCGGCGACGATGTCCGCCGGCTCGTAGCCGTGGGCGAGGAGGTTGATCACCGCCGCCTGCAGCGGTCCCATGGTGGGATTGAAGGCGACGCTCTCGATCGAGAACCCCGCGACGCTGCTGTCCGTCCGACAGCTCGAGGACGACCGCGCCCGGGCACTTGCTGTAGGGGGAATGGGCCCGCCGCCCGGCATCGAGGAGGCGGTCCGCGACGTTCGCCGCCAGCGCGTGCGGGGCGAGCGCCAGCTCATGCTTCGCGCCGGGGCTGTAGCCCGGGTCGCCGAGATAGTCCGGGTCGAACGGCCACGGATAGAGCTGCGCCATGGTCAGCCGGTGCCCCAGCGGATCGATCAGCGTCAGGTCCCGGGTGGCGGCGAACTCGGAGAGATATTGCCGGCAGTGGGCGCAGGGGTGCGCCTCGCCGATGGCGATCGTTTCGATCGTCGTGCCCCGCGATGCGGCGCGGGTGAAGACGAAGCCCTCGCCGTGGATGGTGAGGCCCAGGTGCGTGCCGGGAAACTCCACGTTACCGCCGAGGATGAGATTGCCGGTTTCGCGCTCGAGGCCGACCGCGCCCACGAAGAAGTCCGACACCGGCGGGCGGGCATAGGCACGCGCCGGCGTGAGGGCGAGAAGCATCAGTTCCTCGATCCCGCCGAGCGCCGAAGTTCTCGATGAGCGTCTCCGCCTCGGAAGCGAGGATCACGCCGCCCAGGTTGTCTTCCGGCCGCCGGTCCTTTTCTCGCGCCAGTCGCGTCAGCTCGCAACTCGATCCCGTTGCCGGCTCTGGCGAGCAGTTCGGCATGGCGTGCGGCGATGGCGGCGTCGGCTTGGAACGGGTTCAGGCTCACGTGGAAGCTCTCGGATAGGATTTGACAAGTCGGTTTGTCGTGTCGTTAGATCGTCATGTAAACCGGTTTACTGGACGGGGGTCAAATGGGTTCAACGCTTATCCACGGGGCGACGGTGCTTTCCGTGGACGCTGAAAACTCGGTGTACGAGGGTGGTTACGTCACCATCCGCGACGGCCGGATCGGCGGCATCGGACCTCGAGACCAGACTCCCGACCCGTCCGGCTTCGACGAGGTGCTCGACCTGACGGGGCACCTGGTCATGCCGGGCCTCGTCAATGCCCATACCCATTCGGTGATGGTGCTGTTCCGCGGCCGCTCGGAAGGGCAGAGCCTCCTCACCATGGACGGCTGGTACAACTCGATCCGCGAGCCCGAGCTGTCGCTGGTCTCGTCGGACATCGCGCCCGCCGTCGCGCTCAGCTGCGCCGAGATGGCGCTCTCGGGCACCACCACCTTCTGCGACCAGTATTTCTTCGCCGAGGAGATCGCCGGCGCGGTGAAGGAGGCGGGCCTTCGCTCGGTCATCGCCTACGGCATCGTGCAGCTCGGCGACAAGCAGCGGGGCGAGGAGGAACTGGCCAAGGCCACCGCCTTCCTCGAGCAGCAGCGCTCGGCCGACGGCAGGGTGATCCCGTGGTTCGGCCCGCATGCGCCCTATGTCGACAACACCGAGGACCTGCTGCTGGCCGAGGTCGAGGTCGCCAACAAGCACGGCGTCGGGCTGCACCTCCACATGGCGGCCGGTCCCGAGGACAATGACGAGACCATGAGCCGCTACGGCCAGACCGCGACCGTGGCGCTCGAGAAGATCGGCTTCTTCAACGGCCGCATCCATGCGGCGCACTGCCTCGATCTCAGCGACGAGGACATCGCGGTGTTCGCCCGGGCGCCCGCCGCCTCCGTCGCCTACTGTGCCTCGGCCGGGCTGCGGTCGGGCCGCGAGGGCATCTGCCCCGCGGTGAAGCTGCGGCAGAGTGGGGTGGTCGTGGCGCTCGGCACCGACAATGTCGCGGCCAACAATTCCTACGACATGGTGTCGGAGATGCGCGTCGCCGGGCTGGTCGCGAGCCACCGCGAAGGGGTGGCGCAGCCGCTCTCGAGCAAGGACCTGGTCCGCATGGCCACGATCGAGGGCGCGCGGGCGCTGGGGCTCGAGCACGAGATCGGCAGCCTCGAGGTCGGAAAGTCTGCGGATATCGCCGTTTTCGACCTTCGGGGGGCTGGATATTCGGAAACGCCTGATCCAGAGACGCTGCTGATTTATTCCGGTAGCGGGCGGGACCTGCGCCATCTATGGGTGGCGGGCGAGCAACTGGTGCGCGACCGGGAGTTGATGCGCCGGCCTTATCGCGAGATCCGCGACGACTACTCGACTACCTACCGTCAGTTCTGGGATCGGGTGGCGGACGCCAAGACGAAGAAAGAAGTAGCCTAGCCTTGACCAAACGGAAGTTTATTTTCGACAGCGACGGTGGCGTCGACGACGCGCAGGCGCTGATCATGCTGGTGGCCAACGGAATGGTGCCGGACCTCATCACCTCGGTTTTCGGCAATGTCGGGCGTGACCAGGCAACGACCAACCTGTTGGCCGTCTGCGCCCAGCTCGGCGTGTCCATCCCCGTCCACCGGGGCGCCGACCGGCCGCTGACGCAGCCGATCATCGATGCCAAATACGTCCATGGTGACGACGGCCTCGGCGGCGCGCCGCGCCCGGCCAAGCAGGACGAGCCGGCCTCCGACGACGCCGTCGGCGTGCTGGTCCGCACCTTCGAGGAAGCCGCCGCGAAGGGCGAGAAGGTCGACATCCTGATGATCGGCCCGCTCACCAACCTGGCGCTGGCGCTGCGGCTCTCGCCCTCGATCGTCGACGGCATCGGCACGCTGACCATCATGGGCGGCAACGTCTACGGCCGCGGCAACACCACGCCGGCCGCGGAATTCAACGTCTACGCCGATCCCGAGGCGGCGCATGTCGTCCTCACCGCCGGCGTCGAGACGGTGGTGGTTCCGTGGGAGCCGTGCACGACGCACTACATGGACGGCCCGCGCGTCGACGAGCTCTTCGCCGGCATCGGCCCGGGAGTGATGCGCGACTTCTCCAAGGCGCTCGCCGACCACGCCCGCAACACCCGGCTGCGCTATGGCAGCCCCGACCAGTTCCTCTATGTCGACCCGCTGGCCGCGGCCATCGTGCTCGACCCATCCATGATCACGAAGTCCATCGTCGCCTCCTCGAGCGTCGAGCTCTCGCCCGGCCTGACGCGCGGCATGACGCTGGTCGATCCCTCGGGGCGCCTCGGCACCCCCAAGATTACGTTCGTCGAGGAAGTCGACATCGCCAAGGTCGATGCCCTCTACGCCGTATCTGCCGCCTATTCCCCTCAATGAGATGAAACGCGAACAGGAGTGCGCATGTCTCTGATCAACCGTCTCGGCAAGGCAGCCGCCGGGCTCCTGCTCTCCGCCAGCTTGATGGCGAGCGCAGTGATCCCCGCCTCGGCCCAGGAATACACCAAGGACAACCCGCTCAAGGTGGTGCTCGTCGTCCACGGCACGCTCGGCGACAAGAGCTTCTTCGACTCGGCGGCCGCCGGGCTGAAGCAGGCGGAAGCCGAGCTGCCCGTCAGCCTCAAGATCATCGAGGCCGGTCCCGACCGCAGCCGCTGGCAGCCGGCCCTGGCCGATGCGGCGGACGGCGGCTACGACGTCGTCGTCGCCGGCACGTTCGAGATGATCGACTACGTCACCGAAATCGCGCCGCAGTATCCGGAAGAGAAGTTCATCGTCTTCGACACCACGCCGGACTTCACCAAGTGCAAGTGCGAGAACGTGCTCGGCGTGATGTACCAGACCTCGTCGGCCGGCTACCTCGCGGGCTACGCAGCGGCGAAGCTCTCGAAGTCCGGCATCCTCGGCACCATCATCGGCGCCGACTTCCCGACCGTCACCGACTTCAAGTTCGGCTTCGACCAGGGCGCCAAGGCCGCGAACCCGAACATCCAGATCCTCAACTCCAACGCCGACACCTTCATCGATCCCGCCAAGGGCAAGGAAATCGCCCTGGCGCAGATGGGGCAGGGCGCTGACGTGATCTTCCCGATCGCGGGTGGCACCGGCATCGGCGCCCTGCAGGCCGTGCGCGACAACGGCAAGCTCGCCGTTGGCGTGGACAGCGACCAGGCCGAGATCTTCGCCCAGACCGACCCGGCCCAGGCCGCGGTGATCTTCACCTCGGTGGAGAAGAAGGTCGGCCAGTCGCTCTACCTCGCGCTCAAGGGCCTGATCGACGGCACGCAGGAGTTCGGCAAGTCCGAACTGCTCGGGCTGCCGGAGGGCGCCGTGGGCATCTCGAAGAACGAGTTCTACAAGAAGATCGTGCCGGCCGACCTGCAGGCCGAGATCGATACGCTCGAAGCCAAGATCGGCTCGGGTGAGATCGTCGTCGACACGTTGATGAAGTAAGATAACAAGCACGGTCGGCGCCGCGGGGGCGATCCGCGGCGCCGATCTCTCGTTTAGCGGGGGCGCGCAGAATGCCGCTGATTGAAGCCGTCAGTATCGGCAAGATCTACCCAGGCGGGGTAGTGGCCAATGACGGGGTGAACCTCTCCGTCGAGAAGGGCGAAGTTCATGCCGTGGTCGGCGAGAACGGCGCCGGCAAATCGACCCTGATGAAGATCCTGTTCGGCATCGAGCAGCCGACCTCCGGCGAAGCTGTTCCTCGAGGGCAAGCCGGTGAATTTCGCCAATCCGCGCGAGGCGATCGACGCCGGCGTGGGCATGGTGTTCCAGCATTTCTCCCTGGTCCCGTCCTTCTCGGTCTACGAGAACGTGGTGCTCGGGTCCGAGCCGCGCCAGGGCCAGCGCTTCGATCGCGAGAAGGCGATCGCCGACGTGCGCGCGCTGAGCGAGAAGTACCGGCTGCAGGTCGATCCGCTGCCGCCGGTCCGCTCCCTGCCGGTGGGGCAGCAGCAGCGGGTGGAAATCCTCAAGGCGCTGTATCGGCGCGCCCGCATCCTGATTCTCGACGAGCCCACCGCGGTGCTGGCGCCGCAGGAGGTGTCGGAGCTTTTCGTCGCCGTGCGCTCGCTGGTCGAGCAGGGCTGCACCGTCATCTTCATCGCCCACAAGCTGCCCGAAGTGCTCGAGATCTCGGACACGATCACGGTCATGCGGCAGGGCAAGACCGTGGGCCAGGTCAAGGCCAAGGACGTCACCGAGCAGAGCCTCGCCACCATGATGGTCGGCCGCGAGATCGCCCTGCGGGTCGATCGCGCCGACACCGGCGAGGGCGCGGTGGTTGCGCAGATCGACGGCCTCCGCGTCGTCAATGCGCGCGGCAACGAAGTGGTCGCCGGGCTCGATCTCAAGGTCCGCGCCGGCGAGGTGGTCGGGCTGGTGGGCGTCGAGGGCAACGGCCAGGCCGAGGTGCTCGAGGCGGTGGCCGGGTTGCACCACGTCGCCGGCGGCCGCATCACGCTCGCGAACCAGGATATCGCCTCGCTCGGCGTCCTGGCGCGCCGCGACCTCGGCATCGCCAGCATTCCGGAGGACCGCATCGCCGAAGGTCTCGCGACCGGCGCCTCGGTGGCCGAGAACCTCGTCGCCACCAAGCTGCGCGACCGACGCTATGTCCGCAACGGGCTGCTCGACCTCAAGGCGATCCGCGCCAACGCGCTCAAGCGGATCGAGCAGTTCTCGATCCGCGTGTCCGGCCCCAATGCGGCGGTCGGCACGCTGTCGGGCGGCAACATGCAGAAGGTCGTGGTGGCGCGCGAGCTTGTCGGAACAGCCCAAGCTGCTGCTGGTCAACCAGCCGACCCGCGGCGTCGATCTTTCGGCGACGCAGTTCATCTGGCGCACCATCACCGATGCCCGCGACCAGGGCGCCGGCGTGCTGCTCAGCTCGGCCGATCTCTCCGAACTGCTGGCGCTCAGCGACCGGCTGATCGTGATGTATCGCGGGCGGATCGTGGCGGCCTTCCTCAACCGCGAGGACCTGACCCCCGAAACACTTGGAACCTACATGCTCGGACTTTCGACCCAGACCGAGGAAGAGATGAAGGCGGCGCTACGATGAGCAGCATCACCGGTGCCACCCTCGGGCGGCGGTCGCGCTGGGATTTCATCCGGCGCGAGGCGGGCCGTGCACTCCTTGCGATGATCATCGCGCTCGCGGTGACCTTCCTCATCGTGGTCTTCACCTCGAAGGCGCCGATGGAGGCCTTCTCGCAGTTGCTGCTGGCGCCGCTGGGGCGCCCGCGCACCATCGGCCTGTGGATCGACGACGCCGCGAAGCTGACCGTCACCGGCCTCGCCTTCAGCCTGGTGTTCCAGGCGCGGCAGTTCGCCATGGGCGTGCAGGGGCAGGTCTATATCGGCGGCCTCGCGGCCACCTGGGTGGTGATGTCGCCGCTCGGGCAGACCCCGTTCGGCATGATCGCTCGGCATCCTCGCGGCCATGGTGGCGGGCGGCTTCTACGGCTTCCTTCCCGGCCTCGCCAAGGCCAAGCTCGGCGCCAACGAGATCGTCTCGTCGCTGATGCTCAACTACATCGCCATCGACCTCTGCAACTAC
Source organism: uncultured Alphaproteobacteria bacterium (assembly GCA_963708965.1). Classification (GTDB taxonomy): domain Bacteria; phylum Pseudomonadota; class Alphaproteobacteria; order Rhizobiales; family Devosiaceae; genus Devosia_A. The sequence goes on from CAVPUP010000011.1 coordinate 293,439, forward strand.
CTGGTCCGCCGCCATTTCGCCGAGCCGGGCATGACGATGACCAACCCATTCCCCGAGACGGCGGTGTTCCCCGCCCTGATCGCCAATACGCGCATCGACCTGGGCGTGATCCTCGCGATCGTCGCGGTCCTTGCGGTGTGGTTCGCGCTCTATCGGACGAGCTGGGGGCTGAAGCTGCGGCTTGTCGGCCACAACGCGCGCTTCGCCGAGTATTCCGGCATCAAGGCGACGTTCATCATGGTGTCCGCCATGACGGCGTCGGGCGCCCTCGGCGGGCTGCTCGGGGCGATGTTCGTCCAGGGCCAGGCCTTCGGCAAGCTGACCGTGCTGTTCGAGGGCGGCATCGCCTTCGAAGGCATCCTCGTCGCCATCGTGGCGCGCTCGCGGCCGCTGGCGGTGCCCTTCGTGGCGCTGGCCTACGGCTACCTGCGCCAGGGCGCGCAGCTGATGAACATCCGCACCGACGTCCCGGCGGAAGTGATCGGCATCGTCACCGCCATCATCATCCTGCTCGTCGCCTCGCAGTTCACCGTGCCCGGCCTCAAGTCGCTGACCCGGTTCTTCCGCCGCGAGCCTCAGCCCGTTGCAGCCTCCCAACCGCTGGAGGGCTCCCAGAAATGATGGACCTTTTCACCACGGTCTTCTCCGCCGTCTTCTTCGTGACGGTGATCCGGACGACCACGCCGCTGCTGCTGGCGACGCTGGGCGGCCTGATCGCCGACCTCTCCGGCGCGCTCAACGTGGCGCTCGAGGGGCAGATGCTGGTGGGCTGCCTGACGGCCGTGATCGTCTCGGTCTATGCCCCGTGGTACGTCGCGGTGCTCGCCGGCATCGGCGTCGGCGGGCTGCTCGGGCTGCTGATGGCCTTCTTCGCCCTCAGGATGAAGGCCGACATCATCCTCGTCGGCTTCGCGATCAACATCCTCGCCGCGAGCGGTACGGTGTTCGCCCTGACGCTCGCCACCGGCGGCGACAAGGGCACCTCGATCAACCTGCCGTCGAAGGGCATCCCGGCCGTCGACCTGAGCTTCCTGGGCGGCATTCCCGCTGCGTGGGGCCGACGCTGGTGGCGTTCCTCTCCGGGCACTCGGTGCTGAGCTGGGTCGCGGCCTTCCTGGTCTTCGGGGTCTGGTACTTCCTCTACCGGACGCCCTGGGGCCTGTGGCTGCGCGGCGTCGGCGAGTATCCGGCGGCGACCGGAGGCGGCGGGCATCCCGGTCAACAAGGTCCGCACCTGGAGCCTGATCGTCTCCGGCGCCCTCGCGGGCCTCGGCGGCGCGCAGCTGGCGATGTTCAACTATATCGGCTTCACGCGCGACATGACGGCGGGCCGCGGCTTCATCGCGCTGGGCGCCGTGCTGCTCGGCGCGCGACACCCGGTCGGGGCGCTGCTCGCGGCACTGCTGTTCGGTGTGTTCGAGGGCCTGTCGATCGTCATGCCGGGGCTCTTCAACTGGATCCCGTCGGAGTGGATCCACATGATCCCGTTCGTGGTGACGATCCTCGCGCTGATCCTGTTCTCGGTGCGGGCGCAGCGCGCGCTCGCCCTCAGGGGCGTGAAGTAGGGCAGGGCGGACTACCAACCCCAGAAAGGCAGAAGGCCCACTTCACTCGGAAGCGGGCCTTCGGGTCATCCTAGCGTTATGCCCCTGGTGCGTACCTTCAGATGGTGCGCGCATGATCACGGGCGACGCGCTGGATGTCCGAGCGAGTGATGCCGAGGTCGCTCAGCTGACGGTTGTCGAGAGCGGCGAGCTCACGGACGGTCTGCTGGTAGGCGGCCCACTTCTTGAGCGTCGTGCGAATACCCATTTGTCAGTTTCCTTTCGTTGTACAGCGAGACAGATAGTCCCTGTCCCGCCGCTTTAGCAGCCCGGAAACGGTCAGGACCGTCATGCGTCCAGTGCATGGCATTAACCGTCGTCGTTCAGGTTTGATTCAGTTTGCATCTAATAGACAGATCAGATGCCTCGGTGCGCGGCAGCAGTGGCCGGTGTCCGAATGGTTAGCGCAAGGTTACCGTTCTGCGATCGAACAGCCCTTGCGTCATGCTCCGGAAATCGGGACCGGAAAGTCCCAGAGCATCGCGGGTTGTGGGAGGGTCGAGCTCCCGCGTCGACTTCCTGATGTCGACCAGGCGCGAACTGCGCCAGACGGCTCGAACGAACATCTCCGCTCTCCTCTTGCCGGTTGCGACAGCAGCCAGCATGAGGCGATCCGAGCGCGTGCGGTATCCGTCAAAGATCAGTGCCGATATGCGATCACCGCATGGCACATTTCATCGTTCTGTCACGGTGGGGTGTAGTAGTCGTGCCGGCCGGCGGGCCGCGGATTACTCCGCGGCCGTCCGTTGCGGCCGGCGCTCCATCACTTCCTTGAGGAAGCGGCCGGTGTAGGAGCGCGGGTTCTCGGCGATGTCCTCCGGCGTTCCGACGCCCACGACCTCGCCGCCGCCGTCGCCGCCCTCGGGACCCATGTCGATGATCCAGTCGGCGGTCTTGATGACCTCGAGGTTGTGCTCGATCACCACCACGGTGTTGCCCTGGTCGACCAGCTCGTGCAGCACTTCGAGGAGCTTGGCGATGTCGTGGAAGTGCAGGCCGGTCGTCGGCTCGTCGAGCATGTAGAGCGTCCGGCCGGTAGCGCGGCGGCTCAGTTCCTTCGAGAGCTTCACGCGCTGCGCCTCGCCGCCCGAGAGGGTCGTCGCCGGCTGGCCGACCTTCACGTAGCCGAGGCCCACCCGCTGCAGCGTGACGAACTTCTCGCGGATCGAGGGCACGGCGCCGAAGAACTCCACCGCCTCGTCGATGGTCATGTCCAGCACGTCGGCGATCGACTTGCCCTTGAACTGCACCTCGAGCGTCTCGCGGTTGTAGCGATGGCCCTTGCACACTTCGCAGGTGACATAAACGTCCGGCAGGAAGTGCATCTCGATCTTGATGACGCCGTCGCCCTCGCACTTCTCGCAGCGCCCGCCCTTGACGTTGAACGAGAAGCGGCCGGGGCCGTAGCCGCGCGCCTTGGCCTCGGGCAGGCCGGCGAACCACTCGCGCATCGGACCGAAGGCGCCGGTATAGGTGGCAGGGTTCGAGCGCGGCGTCCGGCCGATCGGCGACTGGTCGATGTCGATGACCTTGTCGAGGTGCTCGAGGCCGGTGAGATGGTTGTGCGGGGCAGGGTTCACCCGCGCGCCGTTCAGCCGCCGGGCGATCGCCTGGTACATGGTGTCGATCATCAGCGTCGACTTGCCGCCGCCGGAGACGCCGGTGATGGCGACGAAGTTGCCCAGCGGCACGTCGACCGAGACGTCCTTGAGGTTGTTGCCCGTCGCGCCGTCGAGATGCAGCTTCTTGCTCTTGGACTGCTTCCGCCGCTCGATCGGCATGGGGATCTGCAGCGCGCCGGAGAGATACTGCCCGGTGATGCTCTTGGGGTTGCGGATCACGTCCTGCGGCGTGCCCTCGGCGACGATGTGGCCGCCGTGGACGCCGGCACCCGGGCCGATATCGACGACGTAGTCGGCCGTGAGGATGGCGTCCTCGTCATGCTCGACCACGATCACCGTGTTGCCGATGTCGCGCAGCCGCTGCAGCGTCTCGAGCAGGCGGGCATTGTCCCGCTGGTGGAGGCCGATCGAGGGCTCGTCCAGCACGTAGAGCACGCCGGTGAGGCCCGAGCCGATCTGGCTCGCCAGCCGGATGCGCTGGCTCTCGCCGCCGGACAGCGAGCCCGAGTTGCGGGCCAGCGTCAGGTAGTCGAGGCCGACGTCGTTGAGGAAGCCGAGCCGCTCGCGGATCTCCTTGAAGATGCGCTCGCCGATCTGGTTCTGCTGCTCGCTGAGCTTGGCCGGCAGCTCGAGGAACCACGCCGCCGCGGCGCGGATCGATTTCTCGCTCACCTGGCCGATATGCAGCCCGTCGATCTTCACCGCCAGCGCCTCGGGCTTCAGCCGGTAGCCGTTGCAGGCGAGGCAGGGCGCCTGCGACATGTAGCGCTCGATCTCCTCGCGCATGCCGGCGCTCTCGGTCTCCTTGTAGCGCCGCTCGAGGTTGCCGATCACGCCCTCGAACGGCTTGGTGCTCTTGTAGGTCCTGAGGCCGTCGTCATAGACGAAGTTGATCGGCGTCGTGCCGGTGCCGTACAGCACGGCATTCTGCACCTTCTCGGGCAGCTCCTCCCAGGCGGTGCCGGTCGAGGCGCCGAAGTGCTTCACCACCGCCTGCAGGGTCTGCTGGTAATAGGGCGCCGAGGTCTTCGACCACGGCAGGATCGCCCCGTCGCGCAGCGACAGGCTCACGTCGGGCACGATGAGGGCCGGGTCGATCTTCTGCTCGGTGCCGAGGCCGTCGCAGACCGGGCAGGCGCCGAACGGGTTGTTGAACGAGAACAGCCGCGGCTCGATCTCGGGAATGGTGAAGCCGGAGATCGGGTCGGCGAATTTCTCGGAGAAGATCAGCCGCCTTGGCTCGCCCTTCTCATCCACCTCATCGGCAAACTCGGCGAAGGCGATGCCGTCGGCCAGCTTCAGCGCCGTCTCGAAGCTTTCGGCCAGCCGGCTCGCGATATCGGGCCCGGTGACGATGCGGTCGACCACCACCTCCACGTCGTGCTTGAGCTTCTTGTCGAGCGCCGGCGCGTCCTCGATGTCGTGGAACTCGCCGTCGATCTTCACGCGCTGAAAGCCCTTGCGCATCAGCTCGTTGAGCTCGCGCTTGTACTCGCCCTTGCGGCCGCGCGCGATCGGCGCCAGCAGGTAGAGCCGCGTCTCCTCGGGCAGCGCCATGACCTTGTCGACCATCTGGCTGACCGTCTGGCTCTCGATCGGCAGCCCGGTGACCGGCGAGTAGGGGATGCCGACGCGCGCGAACAGCAGGCGCAGATAGTCGTAGATCTCGGTGACCGTGCCCACGGTCGAGCGCGGGTTCCGGCTGGTGGTCTTCTGCTCGATCGAGATGGCGGGCGAGAGCCCGTCGATCTGCTCGACATCGGGCTTCTGCATCATCTCGAGGAACTGGCGCGCATAGGCGCTGAGGCTCTCGACATAGCGCCGCTGGCCCTCGGCATAGATGGTGTCGAAGGCGAGCGAGGACTTGCCCGAGCCGGAGAGCCCGGTCATCACGATCAGGCTGTCGCGGGGCAACCTCAGGTCCACGTTCTTGAGGTTGTGCTCCTTGGCGCCACGGATGACGAGGTCGCGGTTCGGGTTTCTGTTGTCGGCCATCGATTAATCCACCTGGGCGCCGCGACTATGGAGCCGCTTTCTGCCAAATCGTGTCAGGGTTTTTGAAAAAAGGGGTCGGCTGCTCATCTGGGTATCGGCCGCCGGACTTGCAACTTAACCACGGCCGCACCGCTCCTGTCATCACGAGACAGATCAACTGATCGAGAACATAAGCGGAACAGGGGGGATTCGGTCAAGCAGGATCGGAGGCCGCCGGCGCTTGCGATTACAGCTGCCAGCGCTTGACAAAATCCGGCAACAAGAGAACATAAAGGGAACGACCGGACGAAACTGTGGGCGGACGTGCGATGCAGCGCGCATCGCCCCGGCGATAGCGGTAGGATGCGCGCCTGAGTACTGCCCGGGCGCGTCTCCGGGAACGATTTGAAAGGAAGTGTGCCATGGCCGGCAGCGTGAACAAGGTGATCCTCGTCGGAAACCTCGGCAACGACCCCGAGGTTCGGAACCTGCCGAGCGGGGGCAAGGTGGTGAACCTCTCCATCGCCACCTCGGAGAGCTGGCGCGACCGCAACACCGGCGAGCGCAAGGAGCGCACCGAGTGGCACCGCGTGGTGATCTTCAGCGAGGGCCTCGCCAAGGTCGCCGAGCAGTACCTGCGCAAGGGTGCGAAGGTCTACATCGAGGGCCAGTTGCAGACCCGCAAGTGGCAGGATCAGCAGGGCCAGGACCGCTACTCGACCGAGGTGGTGCTGCAGAACTTCAACTCGAACCTCACGATGCTCGACGGCCGCGGCGACAATGAGGGCCAGTCGGGCGGCTTCTCCGGCCCGCGCGAGTCCATCGGCAGCAACCGCTCCGAAGGCCGCCGCCCAAGCGCCGCCCCGGCGTTCGAGTCCGGCAGCATGGACGACGATATTCCGTTCTGAGGTGGGTGGCCGGGAAGTGCAAGTTAAGCCCGGCCAACTCGTTGAGAAGGACAACAAAACGGGCCGAGAGATCGGCCCGCTTTTGCAACTGGAAGCGAGTGGCCTCAATCTTGGTGATGTGTGAGCCTAGGAGGCTGACCTGTAAAGGAAATAATCCGATTTCGCATTAGTAGGTCAGGTGTCCGGGCTGTGGTGAGCGCTACACGTCATTGGCCACCGCACAGAGATCGCGCTGGAGGTCCCATCCTTTAAACCCCGCGCACTGGCCTCAACTGTGAGCGGCCCCTTTGCGAGCAGCCGGGCTACTGTCTCAGCCATGACGCCGATTGTTACGGCATCGCCTGCGAACCCTGGCAAGACGACTTCAGCAGGCTAATTGCACCAGCCGCGCCTAGGAACGTCAGCTATCTTGCGACTCGCAACTGTCGCAAAGGCCGGCCTCTTGATTGGGCGGGAGCGGGTGTGACAGCGGATAACCGCAGTGAATGCAGACATCGCCATGACTGACGGGCAAGCCTTGAGCCCTTTGCTTTGGCCCCCGCCGGCGTCGATGCTCTGCTTCGATTTCTTGCTTTGTGAACTGGGTCATCAGCCGAGTATTACTAGCCGCGCCTTTGCCGCCAGCCGCCTGTCTCGTTGCGGTTGACGGACACTTAAACCCCTCATCGCAATCTCCGGTGTGGGCGCCTGTTTTGCATCACTCGCGAACATTGGGACGCTGCCGAGGCAGGCTTCGCAGACGATGAAAAAGGCGGCCGGCTGGGCCGGTCCGCCTCTGTATTCAGTCCGGTGCTTTGTTCGGCTTACTTCGTGAACGGCACCGAGGCCTTCAGGGTGTTGCCGGAAGCGTTGAACAGGACCTGGAAATCGACGTTGATCTTTTCGGCGCGCAGCGTGATCGCCGCCGTCACCGTCAGGTCGTTGCCCGCCTCGTCCGTCTCGCGCTCGCGCAGGTTGAACACCAGCGCGTCGCCCTGCTTCTTGCCCACGGCGAGGCCGGAGAAGGTGACGTTGGAGGTCATGGCGGCTTCGTAGCGCCTCGCGCCTTCGTTGTAGGCGAGGGTGCCGTTGACCGAGAGGCTGGTGCCCGCGAGCGAGCAGCGGCCGTTGTAGTTGACCTTCTGGTTGTTGCCTTCGGAAAGCGTCAGGCGGCAGACGACGGACTCGGAGTCGGCGCCCACCAGGGTGCCACGGCCCTTCCAGTTACCAATATAGGATTTCAGCAGCTCCACGTCGGCCTTGGCAGCGAACACGGGTGCCGCGGCCATCGGGGTAGCAAGCAGCAGACCGGCGAGCGCGATTGCACGCGTCAGGGGTCCGACAAATTTCATTTCTTAACGCCTCCCAGCGGATGAAAGAATTGCCCCCCGGCGACAAGCAGGGCAGGGAGGATGAACACGTCCCCCACCAATGCCAGAGCCGAGGGTTATCACAAACAGGGTGCCGAACAAGGCCACCTGCGGCAGTTCGGAGAACATGACGATGGCCGTGCCGGAGCACAGGATGAGGGTGGTCGCGATGATCGCCCCGCCGATGCGTTCCATGGTGTGCTTGACCGCGTCGAGGTGGCTGTAGCCTTCTGCGCGCCGCGCATGCAGGTAGTGCGACAGGAAGTGGGTGGTGTCGTCCACTGCGATGCCGAAGGCGATGGTCAGCGACAACACGGTGGTCAGCTGCAGGCCGGCGCCGGAGAAATAGAGCCACGCCTCGGTGCCCAGCACCGGGAAAAGGTTCGGAATCGCCGTGGCCAGGGCCACCCGCAACGAGCGGAAGGCGAAGCCGATCAGGAACAGGTTGACGATCACCGAGAAGGTAAGGTCGAGCTGCAGGCCTGCGACGATGTCGTCGGTCGCGTAGGTGGTCATGATGCGGAAGCCGCCGACCTCGGCGCCCTGCGATGCCCGCCGCCGCGAGGTCGGCCTCGATGCTGTCCTTGAGCCGCTTCAGCTCCTCGGAGCTGATGATCAGCGGCATGAAGCCGGTGACCAGCGCCTTGTCACCCGTCGTCGGTGACGAAGCGCGACCTGCAACTCGCCCACGGCGTCGAAGATCTGGTCGCGGGTGAAGCCGGCTTCGCTGATAGTGCGTGAAAGCTGCGGCCGAGATGACCTTGTTCTCGCCCAGGTGCTTTTCGACGATCTCGTGCACCAGCTTGACCTTGGCGAAATCCATGTCGCCGACGTCGGCGATGCCTTCATCGAGCGGCACGCTGACATAGAGCGGAGCGACGCCGCCGACGCCCTGCGTCGATGCTTTCCGCCGCGGTCAGCGCCTGCGAGCCCTTGGACATGAAGTCCTCGAACGAGAAGTGCGGCTCGATCAGGAAATAGGGGATGATCAGCAGCCCGGTCACCACGATGGCGAGAGCCGCGATCGGCCGCCCGAAGCGGCGGGCGATGAACCAGGCGAGCGGGGATCGGCGCAGTGATGACGAAGCTGGGCTTTGGCGGCTTGAAGCCGAGGCGGACCGCAAGCTTCAGCAGCAGCGGCAGGCAGTGTCATCAGGCAGACGAAGTTGGTGAGGGAGGCCATGGTGCCGGCCAGCGAGAATTCCTGGATTCCCTGACCCTGGGTCAGGGTGAGATCGGGGGTCAGCGACAGCGAGGCGAACGAAACCAGCGTGGTCAGCATGGTCAGCGCGGTCGCCGGGCCGATGACCTTCACGGTTTCGTCGACGGCCTTGTAGGGGTCCATGCCCTCGCGCCAATAGGCCAGCCAGTTGAAGATGAAGAACAGACTTTCCGCGAAGGCGATCACCAGGATGATCGTCGTGACGATGATGGTGAGGAACGAGAACGATCCGAACGCGAAGACGACGATGCCCATGACCCACATCACCGCCACGAACGGCGTCGCGGCGACGAGGATGGCGCCCCAGAAGGAGCGAAGCGAGAACAGGGCGATCAGCGCGCCGAGGCCGAAGCCCCAGACGGTGAACTTGATCTGGTCGCTGACGGCGGCCCCGAGCATCTCGGAGGTCCAGATCGGCGGGCCGGTCAGCTCGATGTCGATGTCGGCGGTCTGGTAGTCGGCGACCAGGTCGCGAAGCTCGCGATCATCGCCTTGGTCCCGTCGCCCTTGGTCTTGGCGGGATCGGGGAAGACGATGATCACCACGCCGGACAGGTCGGGATTGATGAGGTTGCGCATCATCGGGTCGTTCTGCTGGAGATCGATCAGTGCCGTCTGGACCTCGGCCGGGTCGGTCAGGCCCTCGGGCACGGCCGGCAGGGTCGTGCCGTCAGGCCCCGGCTTGCGCAGGGTGAAGGCCGACATGGTGCCGGTGATGTACTCGGAATTGGACAGATCGAGCGCCAGGGCGCGGATATCCTCGAGCACCGTCGGGGTCGGTCAGCTTCGGCGACTTCACCAGGACGTAGATGTCGTTCTCGAAGGTGCCGAAGGTGTCGGCCAGATGCTCATAGGCGTCATACTCGTGACCCGAGTGGGCGAAGACGCGCAGCATGTCGCCATCGACGCTGAGCCGCGGCAGCTGCGCGACACAGAAGATGGACAGCACGACCACGAATGTCGCTACGATGCGCGGTTTCTTCAGGGTGAGGTGGCCGAGATACTCGAGCCCGAAACCGATCGAACGGTCATGGCCAAAGAGCCAACCCCAAAGGCGGGCTCCCACGGATTTCTTTGGCAACAGAATCAACCCCCACGCCACGCGGACCGCTCCAGGCGCGGATTTCTATGGCGTTGAGGTTTCCCCGTCTAGACGTTCGCGAAATGACTTAAAAACCTTGCGGCATTTTCGAGGCGGCGTTGCTCAAATCCCACGTAACCAATAGAGGCCTCGAATTCGGCGCGATTGCACCCCATATGCAAATGCGGTGGAAGACGAGCCGATCGCGACGCAAAGCCCTTGCGGAGATTGGTCTTGTCGCCAGGAATCGCATAGACCCTCCGCAGCTTCGACAAATCGAAAACGGCCCGTGACAGACAAGCCCGAAGACAACAGCGCGCCGGCGCCTTCCGACATCGCTCCCATTTCGATCACCGACGAGATGCGCGATTCCTATCTCGCGTACGCCATGAGCGTGATCGTCAGTCGGGCCCTGCCTGACGTGCGCGACGGGCTGAAGCCGGTGCACCGGCGCATCCTGCACTCGATGAACGAGCAGGGCTACGACTGGAACCGGCCCTATCGCAAGTCGGCCCGCGTGGTCGGCGACGTCATCGGTAAGTACCACCCGCACGGCAACGACGCGGTGTACTTCTCCTTGGTCCGCATGGCGCAGCAGTTCTCGCTCCGCGTCACCCTGATCGACGGCCAGGGCAATTTCGGCTCGGTCGACGGCGATATGCCGGCGGCCATGCGCTACACCGAAGTGCGCATGGAGAAGGTCACCAACTCCCTGCTCGAGGACATCGACAAGAACACGGTCGACTTCAAGGACAACTACGACGGCTCCGAACGCGAGCCGACGGTGTTGCCGGCGCGCTTCCCGAACCTGCTGGTCAACGGCGGCAGCGGCATCGCCGTCGGCATGGCCACCAACATCCCGACCCACAACCTGGGCGAGGTGATCGACGCCACGCTGATGCTGATGGACAACCCCGGTGCTATCACCGAGGAACTGATGACGGTGTTGCCGGGGCCGGATTTCCCGACCGGCGCCATCATCCTCGGCCGTTCCGGCATCCGGCAGGCCTACGAGACAGGCAGGGGCTCGATCCTCGTCCGCGGCAAGGCCCATATCGAGGAGATGCGCAAGGAGCGCGAAGCGATCATCATCACCGAGATCCCGTTTCAGGTGAACAAGGCGACGATGATCGAGAAGATGGCCGAACTCGTGCGCGACAAGCGTCTCGAGGGCATCTCCGACATTCGCGACGAATCCGACCGCGACGGCATGCGCGTGGTCATCGAGCTGAAACGCGATGCGGTGCCCGACGTGGTGCTCAACCAGCTTTATCGCTTCACCCCGCTGCAGAGCTCCTTCGGCTGCAACTTCGTCGCGCTGAACGGCGGCAAGCCCGAACTGATGAACCTCAAGCAGATGCTTGTGGCGTTCATCGACTTCCGCGAAGTGGTGGTGACCCGCCGCACCCGGTTCCTGTTGAACAAGGCGCGCGACCGCGCCCATATCCTCGTCGGCCTCGCCGTGGCGGTGGCCAACGTCGATGATGTCATCGCCCTGATCCGCAGTTCGCCTGACCCCGCAACGGCCCGCGAGCGGTTGATGGATCGCGACTGGCCGGCCAAGGACGTGGCGCCGCTGATCGCGCTGATCGACGATCCGCGCCACAAGATCAGCGATGACGACACGTTCCGGCTGTCGGACGAGCAGGCGCGCGCCATTCTCGCCCTGACGCTGAGCCGCCTCACCGCGCTCGGTCGCGACGAAATCGGCGACGAGCTCAACGGGCTTGGCGCCGATATCGCCGAGTACCTGAGCATCCTGCGCTCGCGCGAGCGGGTGATGGAGATTGTCCGCACCGAGCTGACTGAGATCAAGGAACAGTTCAACACGCCGCGCTTGACGGCCATCGACGAAGCGGCAGGCGACTTCGAGGACGAGGACCTCATCGCCCGCGAGGACATGGTGGTCACCGTCACCCATGGCGGCTACATCAAGCGCGTGCCGCTCTCGGCCTATCGCGCGCAGCGCCGCGGCGGCAAGGGCCGCTCGGGCATGGCGACGCGCGACGAGGATTTCGTCAGCCGCCTGTTCATCGCCAACACGCACACGCCGGTGCTGTTCTTCTCGTCGGCGGGCCAGGTCTACAAGATGAAGGTCTGGCGCCTGCCCATCGGCGAGCCGCAGGCGCGGGGCAGGGCACTGATCAACATGCTGCCGCTCGATCCAGGCGGAGCGCATCACCTCGATCATGCCGCTGCCGGAGGATGAAAGCACCTGGCAGCAGCTCGACGTGATGTTCTCGACCATCCGCGGCACCGTGCGCCGCAACTCGCTGGCCGATTTCGTCGAGATCAACAAGAACGGCAAGATCGCCATGAAGCTCGACGAGGGCGACGGCATCGTCGATGTCGCGACCTGCACGGCCAATGACGACGTGCTGCTGACGACCGCCCAGGGGCAGGCGATCCGCTTCCAGGTCGACGAGGTTCGCGTCTTCAAGGGCCGCGACTCGACCGGCGTCCGGGGCATCAACCTCGCCGACGGCGACCGCGTCATCTCGATGGCGATCATCCACCACTTCGATGCCGAGTCGTCGGAGCGTGCCGCCTATCTCAAGATGAGCCGCGCCGTGCGTGGCGAGAGCGAGAGCGAGGAGACCGCCGAGGACGCCGAGGATGCGGTGCCGGCCGGCGAGCTCGAGCCAGGAGCGCTATGCGGCGATGTCCGCCGCCGAGCAGTTCATCCTCACCATCTCGGAGAACGGCTACGGCAAGCGCACCTCGAGCCACGAGTACCGGATCACCGGACGCGGCGGCAAGGGCATCGTCGCCATGGCGGTGAACAAGCGCAACGGCCCGCTGGTCGGCTCCTTCCCGGTCGAAGACGGCGACCAGATCATGCTGGTGACCAATGGCGGCCAGGTCATCCGCGTGCCGGTCGACGCCGGCCCGGACAACCGCATCCGCATCGTCGGCCGCTCCTCGCAGGGCGTCACGGTGTTCAACACCGCCGACGGCGAGAAGGTCGTGTCGGTCGAGCGGATCAGCGAGCCCGAGGGCGAAGAGAACGACAACGGCAACGACGAGGCTCCGGAGGATGGAGCCGAGTAAGGAGACGCTTGCCGAAGCTCATCGCTTGTGGCTGGCTGCGCGCCAGCCACAAGGATGCTTTCGATGATCGACCCGGCAATCCTCGTCCCCTACATCGCCGCCTGCCTCCTGTTCTCCATCGTCCCCGGGCCGTCGGTGACCGTGGTGGTGGCGAATTCGCTGGCCGCGCGGCACCAAGGCCGGCCTGCTGACGATCCTCGGCACCGAGATCGCCATGCTCAGCATGGTGACCATCGTCGCGCTCGGGCCTCGAGGCGGTGATGTCCCTCGTCGCCGAGGCCTTCACCGTCATCAAGCTGGTGGGCGCCGCCTACCTGATCTGGATCGGCTTCAAGATGTTCACCGCCTCCGGCCGGCTGGAGATGGGGCAGCCGGGCGAGACGCCTGCCGCTCGGGCGCTATGTCTGGCAGGGGGCGCTGATCAACTGGTCCAACCCCAAGACGCTGCTGTTCCTCGGCGCCTTCCTGCCGCAGTTCGTGGACCTCACCCGGCCGGCGTTCGAGCAGATCATGATCCTCGGCCTCATCGTCATGGCGGTCGCCACCACCACCGACGCCATCTATGCCCTGCTGGCCGGCCGGGCGCGCCAGCTCCTGACCGAGACCCGCGTCCGCATGATGAGCCGCGTCTCCGGCGCCATCCTGATGGCTGGCGGGGTGTGGCTGGCGTTGCAGAGGCGGACGTAGCGGGAGAGACAGCCCCCTCCCGGCCTCCCCCATGAAGGGGGAGGTGAAGAGTCGAGGCTGGGGCTCGATCGTGCCAAACACACCGGCGGGCACCTCTCCCTTCATGGGGGAGGCTGGGAGGGGGCCGTCCGCTAGAGCTTGCCTCCCCACGAACTTATCCCCCCACCCCACACCCATCGTACTCTCCCCCCACCTCCCCGATGCGAGGTGCCGACGGGGCATCGCGGGGAGGGTTCGGGCTGGGGATGGGCCGCTGTCCCCAGGGTCTGGTGGAAGCGTCCGCTTTGCGCACCATCGGGCCAAAAGACCGTTCGCAATGGGCGGGGCGAGAGTCCCAACCTTGTACAGTTCGGCGGACGACCGCCACCGGGACGAAGTCCCGCCCATGCCGCTTCAAGAGGCGGCAAGACCAGCAGCAAACCCCGATGGCGAAGCCAGTCGGGCGCTTCGGCACGTCCGGTCAAGCGCTTGTAGCTCCAAAAGCCTATGGCTGCTGCGGCTTGCATGGCAACCGCGTCCGTGACAAAACCCGCCGCGTTCATTGGAGTCGCTCCGCCCGTGACCAGACTTGTGGGATTCTATCCCGGCTCGTTCGACCCGCTGACCAATGGTCATCTCGATGTCATCGAGCGCGCCTGCAAGCTGGTCGACCGGCTGGTGATCGCGGTCGGCACGCACCATGCCAAGAAGCCGCTGTTTTCCCACGAGGATCGGGTGGCGCTGCTGAAGGCGGTGCTCGAGCCGATCGGCAAGCGGACCGAGACCGAGTTCGAGATCGTCGATTTCGCCGGCCTGATGGTGCAGGCGGCGCGCCAGCACGGCGCCAAGCTCATCATCCGCGGCTTGCGCGACACCACCGACTACAATTTCGAGATGCAGATGGTGGGCATGAATGCCCAGATGGCGCCGGACCTGCAGACGGTGTTCCTGCCGTCCAGCCCGCACGTCCGTCACATCTCGGCCACGCTCGTGCGCCAGATCGCCGAGCTCGGAGGCGACATCAGCGCCTTCGTCCCTCCCATCGTCCTCAAGGCTCTCAACAAAGCATGACCGACCCCATCAAGCGTGCCGGCCTCATCCTCGGCGTTCTCGCCGTGGCGATCGCCGCCTTCTTCGCCGCCTCGATCGCTGCCCCGCAGGCCACCATGGCCGCTGAGGGCAAGCCCCACTGGATCCTCGAGCTCAAGGACGGCACGGTCGACATCGAACTGCTGCCCGAGCTCGCGCCGAACCACGTGCAGCGGGTGATCGACCTGACCGAGAAGGGTTTTTACAACGGCATCGTCTTCCATCGGGTGATCGACGGCTTCATGGCCCAGGGCGGCGACCCGACGGGCACCGGCATGGGCGGCTCGGACCTGCCCGATCTCAAGGCCGAGTTCACCGACAAGGAACGCTTCGTCCGCGGCGTCGTTGCTGCGGCACGCTCGAACAACCCGGACAGCGCCAACTCGCAGTTCTTCATCATGTTCGCCGATGCGCCGCATCTCAACGGCCAGTACACCATCTGGGGCAAGGTCGTTTCCGGGATGGACGTGGTCGACAAGATCAAGAAGGGCAACGGCGACCGGCCGGTTGTCGACCCCGACAAGATCATCTCGGCCAAGATCGAGTACCGCTGAGCCCTCGGGCCCGGCCACCATTTACCAAAGGACTTCTGCCATGGCCTATGACGACCCCGAAAACACCCTGGTCATCGAGACGACCAAGGGCAACGTCGTGATCCAGATGCGACCCGACCTGGCCCCGAACCATGTCGCGCACATCAAGAAGCTGGCGCGTGAAGGTTTCTACGACGGGGTGGTCTTCCACCGCGTGATCGACGGCTTCATGGCCCAGACCGGCGATCCGACCGGCACCGGCATGGGCGGGTCGAAATACCCGAACCTCAAGCAGGAATTCAGCGCCGAGCCGCACGTGCGCGGCGTCGCCTCGATGGCCCGCGCGCAGAACCCCGACAGCGCCAACTCGCAGTTCTTCATCGTCTTCGACGACGCCCGCTTCCTCGACCGGCAGTACACGGTGTGGGGCAAGGTCATCGAAGGCATGGAGAATGTCGACAAGATCAAGCGCGGCGAGCCGGTCAAGGACCCCGACCAGATGGTGTCGGTGAAGGTGGCGGCGGACATCGCCGGATGATCCGGACGGCCGCGATCGCCATCGGCCTTTGCGGCCTCGCCACTCCGTCGCTCGCGGCGGAGTGGATCAGCTGTGCCTCGCCCGATGGCGGGGCCAGTTTCGATTTCCTGGTCGGGCGCGACCGAGCGTGATCTCGATCGTCGGCATGACGATCACCGTCGGCGACAAGGTCTGGGCCACCGACCCGGCCTACGGCCCGGGTGATCCCGTCAGCGTCGGCCAGGCCTTCGACACCGGCACGACGATCCTCGTCGATGCCGTCGATCCGGACGTCACGACGAAGCTCGCGGAGCTGCGCCTGTTCAAGACCAGCGAGGGCAGGACGACCGCCACCGCCGGCACCCTGCGCGTTCCCGGCGAAGGCGCCTGGGCCGTCGCCTGCACCGGCCCCTGATGCGCGTCGACGACTTCGACTTCGAACTGCCGAACGACCGGATCGCCCTCCACCCCGCGGAGCCGCGCGATTCCGCGCGCATGCTGGTGGTCCGTCCCGGTGAGCCGCTCGAGGACGGTCGGGTAACCGACCTGTTGCGCATCCTCCGAGCCGGCGACGTGCTCGTCGTCAACGACACCCGAGTGCTGCCGGCCGAGCTGACCGGCACCCGCATCCGCGGCGAGAACCGGGCTTCCGTGAGCTTCAACCTGCACAAGCGGGTCGACGCCAATACGTGGCGCGCCTTCGCCCGGCCGGCGAAGCGGCTGCACGTGCTCGACCGGCTGGAACTGGGCGACGACGGCAGCCTTGGAGCCATGGTCGCCGGCAAGGGCGAGACCGGCGAGGTGACGCTCGAGTTCGATCTCGGCGGCGCGGTGCTGGACGAGGCGATCAAGGCGCACGGCGCCATGCCGCTGCCGCCCTATATCGAGGCCAAGCGCCACACCGAGGAGCGCGACAAGACCGACTACCAGACCGTCTATGCGGCGCGGGACGGCGCGGTGGCGGCGCCCACTGCCGGGCTGCATTTCACCGAGTCGCTGCTGCAGCAGCTCTCCGACCTGGGCGTCACCGTCGAGCGGGTGACGCTGCATGTCGGGGCAGGGACCTTCCTGCCGGTCAAGGTCGAGGACACCGCCGATCACGTGATGCATGCCGAGTGGGGAGAAATCCCCGCGGCCGTGGTCGAGCGTATCCTTGCGGCCAAGGCGAGGGGAGGGCGGGTGATTGCGGTCGGTACTACCAGCCTGCGGCTGCTCGAGACCGCGGCGCGCGCGACGGGGACGCTTGCAGCCCTTCGTCGGCGACACGGACATCTTCATCACCCCCGGCTTCCAGTTCCGGGCGGTGGACGTGCTGATGACCAACTTCCACCTGCCGCGCTCGACCCTGTTCATGCTGGTGAGCGCCTTTGCCGGGCTCGACACCATGCGCGCCGCCTACGCGCACGCGATCGGCGAACGGTTACCGGTTCTATTCCTACGGCGACGCCTCGCTGCTGTTCCGCGCCTGACACTTAAGCAAGCGCTTGACAATCCTCACGTTCCGCTATCACTTAAGCATAGACCTAAGTATGGAGACTAAAATGCGCAAGCTGATCGCCTGGAACCTGATGACGCTGGATGGTTTCTTCGAAGGCCCGGAGCCCTGGTCGCTCGGTTTCCACGAGCTCGTCTTCGGCGAGGAACTCCAGGCGCTCAGCGAGCGGCAGCTCGAGGATGCCGGCCTGCTGCTCTTCGGCCGCAAGACCTACGAGGGGATGGCGAGCTACTGGCCCAATGCCGAGGGCGAGGGCGCTGTCACCGAAGCCATGAACAGCCTGCCCAAGGCGGTGATCTCCAACACGCTCTCGAGCGCCGAGTGGAACAACACGACCCTCCTCAAGGGCGACGCGGCGGAGCAGGTCAGGAAACTCAAGGCGGCGGACGGCAAGACCATCTATGTCTTCGGCAGCGCCGACCTGCTGGCGACGCTGCTCGCCGAAGGGCTGGTCGACGAATACCGGCTCTGCATCGCCCCGGTCCTGCTCGGCCGCGGTAACCCGCTGTTCAAGACTTCAGATGCGCAGACCAAGCTCGACCTGGTCGAGGCCCGCGGGCTCGACAATGGCGGCGTGCTCCTCACCTACAGGCCGAAGCCGTAAGGTCGCTCGTCAGTATCCGCAGCGGGCGGAAAGGAGTAGGATTTCGGGTGCGAAGGAAAAGCCTTCAGCAGAGGAGAGCGCCAAATGTCGAAATACATCTTGCTGCTCAAATGGACCGACCAGGGCCTCAAGAATGTCAAGGATTCGGCCAACCGCTTCGACAAGGCCAAGGAGTTGGCCAAGGCCCTTGGCTGCACGTTCGAGTCGATCCACCTGACTTTCGGCCGCTATGACCTGGTCGGCGTGCTCGATGCGCCCAGTGACGAGGCGGCGGCGACCTTCAATCTCCGCCTTGCTGCGGGTGGCAATATCCACGGCGAGACCCTGAAGGCCTTCCCCGAGGCCGAGTACCGCAAGGTCATCTCCGGCGTGTGATCCGGCCGGCAGGGTGACAGGAGCCGATCGGCCAGCTAATAGGCCGGGATGACCGATTTCTCCTTCTCCC
Source organism: uncultured Alphaproteobacteria bacterium (assembly GCA_963708965.1). Classification (GTDB taxonomy): domain Bacteria; phylum Pseudomonadota; class Alphaproteobacteria; order Rhizobiales; family Devosiaceae; genus Devosia_A. Next base: position 311,598 of record CAVPUP010000011.1, read on the forward strand.
TGCTCGCGACCGACGGCATGGCTCGGCGGGGCCGCATCGATACCTCGCGCGGTGACGTCCACACCCCGGCCTTCATGCCGGTGGGCACGCGTCGGCACCGTCAAGGCCATGTATCCCGAGCAGGTGCGCGATACCGGCGCGGACATCCTGCTGGGGAACACCTATCACCTGATGCTCCGCCCCGGCGCCGAGCGCGTCGCGGCGCTGGGTGGCCTGCACGACTTCATGGACTGGCAGCGCCCGATCCTCACCGACTCCGGCGGCTTCCAGGTGATGTCGCTGGCGAAGCTGAGGAAGCTCACCGAGCAGGGGGTCACCTTCCGCTCGCATATCGACGGCACCGCCTACGAGCTGACGCCGGAGCGTTCGATCGAGATCCAGACGCTGCTCGACAGCGACATCATCATGCAGCTTGACGAGTGCATCCCGCTGCCGTCCGAGCGCAAGGAGATGGAGCGCGCCATGGAGCTCTCGCTGCGCTGGGCGCTGCGCTCCAAGGACGCGTTCGGCAGCCAGCCCCACCGCGCCCTCTTCGGCATCGTCCAGGGCGGCGACGACGCGGAGCTCCGCGCGAGGTCGGCGGCGGGCCTCAAGTCCATCGGCTTCGACGGCTACTCGGTCGGTGGCCTCGCGGTCGGCGAGCCGCAGGAGACGATGTTCCGCGTGCTGGACGAGATCACGCCCGAACTGCCGGCCGACAAGCCGCGCTACCTGATGGGCGTCGGCAAGCCCGACGACATCCTCGGCGGTATCGAGCGCGGCATCGACATGTTCGACTGCGTCCACCCCACAAGGGCCGGGCGGCATGGCCATGCCTATACAAGGAGGGGCGTCATCAACCTCAAGAACGCGCGGCACAAGGACGACCCGCGGCCGCTCGACGAGGAGTCGCCCAACCCGAACTGCCGCCGCTTCAGCCGGGCCTACCTGCACCACCTGGTGCGGACCGAGGAAATCCTCGGCGCCATGGTGCTGAGCCAGATCAACCTGCACTACTACCAGCAGCTCTGCATCGGCGCGCGGCAGGCGATCGAGGCTGGCACCTTCGCCGATTATGCGGCACAAACGCGAGCCCTGTGGGCCGCCGGCGACCTGCCGGTGCGCTAGGAGATTTCGTCATGGCCAGCCCGAGAAAGTCCCTGCTCAACCCGCTGATGAAGCACCGCTCGCGCCTCGACGAGACGCCCATGCGGCAGCTGTTCGCCGAGGACCGAGACCGGTTCCAGAAGTTCTCCGCCAAGGCCGGGGAGCTGCTGCTCGACTACTCGAAGAACCGCATCGACGAGGAGGCCATGGCGGCGCTGTTCGAGCTGGCGCGAGCCGCTGGCGTCGAGGAGCGGCGGGACGCGATGTGGCGCGGCGAGCACATCAACGTCACCGAGGACCGCGCCGTCGGACACATGGCGCTGCGCTACATGGGCGACCAGCCGGTCACGATCGACGGCAAGGACGTCATGCCGGAGGTGCGGGAGGTCCTCGCCCGGATGAAGGCGTTCTCGGACGCAGGTCCGCGACGGCTCGATCAAGGGCGCGACGGGCGCGGCCTTCACCGATGTCGTGAACATCGGCATCGGCGGCTCAGACCTCGGCCCGGCCATGGTGACGCTGGCGCTCGAGCCCTATACCCGGCCTGACCTCCGCGTCCATTTCGTCTCCAACGTCGACGGCGCCAATATCCACGATACGCTGAAGGGGCTCGATCCGGGGCGGACGATGTTCATCGTCGCGTCCAAGACCTTCACCACCGACGAGACCATGACCAACGCCGCGACGGCGCGGGCGTGGATCGCCGCGGGCGCTCGGCGAGGCGGCTGTCCCCGACCACTTCGCGGCACTCTCGACCAACCTCCAGGCCTGCGCCGATTTCGGCATCAAGCCCGACCGCATCTTCGGCTTCTGGGACTGGGTCGGCGGCCGCTACTCGGTGTGGTCGGCCATCGGCCTGTCCGTCGCGATCGCCGTGGGCTACGAGAATTTCGAGGCGTTCCTGCGTGGCGCCTACGAGATGGACCAGCACTTCCTCAACACGCCGCTCGAGCAGAACCTGCCGGTGATCATGGGCCTGCTCGGCGTCTGGTACCGCAACGCCTGGGGCTTCTCGACCCATGCCGTGCTGCCCTACGACCAGCGGCTCAGCCGCTTCCCGGCCTACCTGCAGCAGCAGGACATGGAGTCGAACGGCAAGTCGGTGACGCTCGAGGGCAAGCCCGTGGACTATCCGACCGGCCCGATCATCTGGGGCGAGCCGGGCACCAACGGGCAGCACGCCTTCTATCAGCTGATCCACCAGGGCACCGACGTGATCCCGGTCGATTTCCTCGTCGCAGCGCAGCCGCAGGAGCAACTGCCGCCGCACCACGCCAAGCTCGTGGCCAACGTGCTGGCCCAATCCGAGGCGCTGATGCTCGGCAAGACCCGGGCGGAGGTCGTCGCTGAGCTGAGCGCCCAGGGGCTCGACAAGGCGAAGATCGACGCGCTGGCGCCGCACAAGATGTTCCCGGGCAACCGGCCCTCGAACACACTCATGTATCCGAAGCTGACGCCCGAGCGGCTCGGCAGCCTGATCGCCCTCTACGAGCACAAGGTGTTCGTCCAGGGCACGATCTGGGACGTCAACTCCTACGACCAGTGGGGCGTGGAACTGGGCAAGCAGCTCGCCAAGGCCCTGTTGCCCAAGGTCGAAGGCAAGGAGAGTGCCGACGGGGCACGACAGCTCCACCAGGGGGCTGGTGCAGGCGTTCCTCGAGATGCGCGGTGATCGCCAGAGCGGATAGAACACGCCGCGGACAGGTCAAGGGCTCGTCTGCCGTTTCGTTGGCCAGGGCGGGAAACCGGAAAAATCGCCCTGTTCCCTCTCTCCGTCGCGTCCGGTTGGCACGCGGCGCGTCCTGGTACTGAAACGTACCATTCGGGCTATGGTTTCCGGGCGCGGGCTAATTCCCGCTACCGTGTTTCCGCCCCATTGCCGCCGATTGGCAGCCACACTGCCCTCCTACGGTCCTTGGCAATATTAAGCCAGCCAGGCCCCTTTGCGATGTTTGTATCGAGCCCAGCCGCGGTTGTTGGCGGCGACACGGCGAGCATTCTCGAACGCGAGAAGCGACTATTCCTCGCCCGCAATCTCGACAGGTGCGGCTACCTCCGCGTCCAGTTCGAATCGAGCTGGAGCGGAGAGATCCTGATCGTCGCCACCTTCACCCTCGAGCAGGCGCATCACTGGCACCGCGCCGAGGCGAAGCTCTCGTTAACGGAATCGGGCGAAGCAGGGCTGGAGCCGCGGATCGTCGAGGCGTTCGCAAGGCTGGATGAGGGCATCGGCACCGCGCGCATCGCTCGCCTGTTCGCGCCGCTGAATGCCGCGCAGCGCATGAGTATTTGCCGGCGCGGCTAGGGAACGAAGTTCAGTCCAGTTGAGTTCAACGTCCGGGCGGGGGGTATCCATGCGGACATGTTGGTTCATCGTGGTTGAAAGCATGGGATCCTGGTGGATCGATTGCGAAGGGAAGGCCTATGGGCCGTTCGAATCGAGCCTCGAGGCCCGGTCGGAGGCGCAGCGCGTGGCGGCGACCTACGGCGATCCCGACCGCATCGCACTGATCTTCGCACCGGGCGAAGACGGCCGGCAGGAGCTGGTGTGGTCCGAAGGAGAGGCCGAGCTCGACTATTCCCCGACCTGAGTCGGCGGCTTCCGAGTTCCCACCCGGCGGGCAAGATCCGAGAACGATGCCGACTCGCCGCTGGCGCCGGCCGAGCTCGCGGTGAGCAGCAGCCGCGCCGGAAAGGCGACGGCGTCGCGCTCGGCGGCCCGAAGGTTCTCGGCGGAACGATAGTCGGTCAGCGCCAGCCGTTCCGCCTTGCGCAGGGCGAGGTCCAGTTCGCCGCGGCTCAGCACCCCCTTGTTGACCAGTGTCTCGCTGATCGAGGCGATCGCGAGGTAGAGACCCTCGAGCTGCAGATTGGCGCTGTTCACGGCGATATCCCCTCGCTGGTGGAGCATGCGACGCTTGCCGGCAATAATAGCTGGAGATCGTCGGTCAATCAGCCCCGTGCAGGAACCTTTTTCGGCTGGCGCCGTTTCGGCCGGGTTGCAGGGAGGGCGGCGGATCTCCAAGCCCTACGAGCTATCGGAACTGCTCGATGCCATCGGGCAGGCGGCCGCGCCTTCGATCTCCGTCCAGCTTCCCCGGTCCTGACAGCAAAGAGGCGGGCACCTGGCCCGCCTCCTGCGACCACCGTTCGTCCGTCAGTGATGGATGAACAGCAGAATGATGATGATCAGCCAGATCGGAATGCCCAGCAGCCAAAGTCCAAGTGCACGGAACATCGTTTTCTCCTTGCGATCAGGTGCGGCTGAACATCCGGCCGAACACCGTGCCCTCGTCGCGGTGCCGGCCGCCGACCTGGGCCGCCCAGAACGCGGCGGCGGCGCTGATCAGCAGCGATGCAGCGGTGATGAAGGCACCCACCACGGCGGTGCGGCGCGCGGTCTCGGCGACTTCGGCGGCCTTGGCCTTGGCGTCGTCGACGGCCTTCAGCACCTCGTCGACCCGTGCCGTCGCCTGCTCCTGGCTCATGCCCGTGTTCTGGGCGACCAGTTGGCCGAGACGGGTACGGTCGGGATCGGCGACCGAGCCGGTGACCGCGGCCTGGGCGAGGATCCTGCCGGCCTCGTCGCGCCCGGCCTGGTCAGCGGCAGCCGGAGTGGCACCAGGGGCAGGCGTTGCGGCACCGGCGGCGGGCGTGGCGGGAGCGGCAGCGGTTCCCTCCGCCGCAGGACGGAACATGGTGTCGACGAAGTAGGTCGTGGATCGGCCGGATTGGCCGGAGCCGCTGTCTTCGCCGGCAACGTTGGAGGCCGCGGTGGTCAGCGTCGCCGCCGTCGAGCCGACGGCGTTGGCGATGGCAGAGAGGCCGCCCGCGGCGATAAGGGCACCGACCACAAGGGCACCGGCCCAGACGAGCAGGCCGTGGGCGCCGTCCCGTACGTCAACCTCGTGTTCACTGGCGTCGCCGTGGCGCTTGCGCAGGCGCCCGGTGAGGTAGGCGCCGGCCATGAAGCTGGACACCTCCACCCACAGTAGCCAACTCGCGGCGGCGATCGCGATCCAGATCGGCGCTACGGTCTCGCCGGCTCGGAAGTTCGCGAAGTTCAGTCCGACCGCCGCACCAAACGCCAGCAGCACAATCGATATCGCCGAAGCCAGCACGATACCGCCAATGATCGCCGGCCAGTCGACATACGACGCTTCGTCTTTGGCCGGCGCTTCGACAACAACGTCCATGGATGGAATGCTCATTATCGCCGCTCCTCAGCGCAGGCCAAAGAAGGACAATATGGCCAGGATCACGACCACCAGGCCGACCAGATAGATGATACCGTTCATCGGGAGGCTCCTCTGTGACGCAGTTAAGTGCATCAACAATCTCGTGAACCCGATTTTGGTTGCTTTCGCGCCACAATTTTTCAGCGGGTCGTTTCGTCCAACCTGCCGGGTGCTCGATCATTTTCACGTTTTTCGGCCTCGTCTTCCTCCACCTGCTCGGTGATCATCTGGCGAAGCTGCTGCAGCTCTTGGCCGGTCAGCTGCTCTGCGCCGATCAGCCGGTTGTCGGCCCGGTGGATGGAGAGGATGAGGTCGTCGAGCTTGGCCTGCACCGCTTCGCTGTCCCTGTTCTGCGAATGCTGCAGCAGGAACACCATGAGGAAGGTCACGATGGTCGTCGCGGTGTTGATGACGAGCTGCCACACTTCCGAGAAGCCAAACATGGGTCCGCTGATCGCCCAGACGACGATCAAGCCGCAGGCAACCGCGAAGGCCGGCGAGCTTCCCGCCCCCCGCGACACTGCATTGGAAAATTTGTCGAACGATCCCGCGCTCATGATGAACCTCACCCAGGGCGCCTCACGCGCCGGCCTATCAATCCGCAGCGACGGCGAGGGGTTCCAATGGCCTCAACCTCGTCGGGTCGAGCGACCTGCAAAGGGAAGCGGCGGAGAGCGGGAGGAAGCTTGTGGTACGCCCGGATGGATTCGAACCATCGACCATCCGATTAAAAGTCGGATGCTCTACCACTGAGCTACGGGCGCTTCGGGTCCGCTAGGCGGATGCGCGCGGAACATAGGCATTGCGCCCCCGCTGTCAATCGCAATTGGAACGGCGATGAGCGGGGCGAGGGGAACGGTGCGGAATTCCCCGCCGGGTCGAGTTGCGGTAGTCTCTTTCGAAGAGGGAAAGCCGATGGTCAGGAAGATCAACACCGAACCGTTCGCCGAGAAGACGGGGCGCAGCTGGGAGCAGTGGGTCGCCTTTCTCGATGGAATCGGGGCCAAGGAAATGAGCCACGGCGAGATCGCGCAGCGGGTGCTGGACACCGGCGACGCGACCGGCTGGTGGTCGCAAAGCATCACCGTGGCCTATGAGCAGCATATCGGGCGGCGGGCGCCGGGGCAGCAGGGCGACCGCTTCCGGGTCTCGGCGACCCGGACGCTCCCCGGAAGCATCGTCGAGGTGACGGCGAGGTGGCACGACCTGATGACCGGGTGCGAGCAAGTCGCCGGATCAGCCTATGCGCGCGGGCCGAAGCTCTCGGGGACGGACAAGCGCAAGCACTGGCGCTGCGCCCTGGCGGACGGGACGGGCGTCGCCGTAAGCATCGAAAGCCGCGCCCCGGGCAAGACGCTGGTCGCCGTGGAGCACGACAAGCTGGCAAGCGCCGCCGACATGGAAACACGCCGCACCTACTGGAAGGCGCGGCTGGGGGAGCTCTAGTTGAGCAGCGGCACCGGATCGCCGGCGAAGGGCACGGGCTGGCAGGGAATGCCCTGCCGGTCGAGCCTGGCGCAGAGTTCGATGGCCGCCGATTTGTCGTGGATGGGGCCGGCGACGAGTTGCTTGCCGTCGGAACCCTCGGCCTCGCCCAGCACCGGGGAGAGGCCCAGCAGCATCGTGCCCACCCGGGCCAGTAGCTCCTGCCATTGCGCTCCGGCCTCGCCCGGCACGACGGGGAAGCCGAGTGCGACGCCCATGTCGGTGCCGTCGGCAACGGCCGCGGGTGCCGGTGGCATGGCGGCGGGAACGGGCTTGAGATTGACCTCCGAGCCCGGGGTCAGCGGCCGCTGCTGCACGGCGACGAAGCCGCCATCGACTTCGAAGGTGAGCGGCCTCGCCGCGATGGAGCCGGTCGGCGTCGGATCGATGCTGCGCAGGCTGGCGAACTGCAACTCGATGAGCTTGGGGACGCTGGCCTCCAGCGCGCCGATGCGTTGGGCTGCGGCCGTGCCGGCGTCTTCCGCCAGCGCAAAGCGCTGCAGCAGCTGGTTGTTCTCGCGCTTCATGCGGGCCTGCTCGCCCTCGAGCGCTGCGACGCTGGAGCGGAGCTGGTTCATCGTGCTGCCATCGACACGGGAGGCGTGCAGTGCCGCATAGACGCTCGGAGGGAATGAGCGCCGAGACATTGGCGCCGAGGACGGCCACCGACCACACGGAAAGTGCGACGATGCCCCAGAAGGTCACATCGCCCGGCCGGAACTGGTCTGCTGCCCTGGACAAATCCGCATCCCCGCTAAGGCCTTACGAATCAGGCCACAAATCGAGTTTACCACTGAGTAACCGCGTTATCGGATTCCCAACACCTTGATGCCACAAACGCAGGGGAAATCACGACCGCAAGGGGGCGCTCCATGACCGAACTGCTGTCGATCATCCTGGCCGCGGGCGAGGGGACGCGCATGCGCTCCGCCATGCCCAAGGTGCTGCACGAGGTGGGAGGCTTGCCACTTGTGTCGCACGTATTGCGGGTCGCGACGGCTGTCGGGTCGACTTCCGTCTCGGTTGTCGTAGGGCCGAACCACGAAGAGGTTCGCGCGGCGATTGCGTCCACGTCGCCTGGCGCGAGCATTTCCCAACAGACCGATCGCCTCGGCACCGGCCATGCCGTGCGCCAGGCAGAGGGTGCGCTCTCGGCCGCTCAGGGCAACGTTCTGGTGCTCTATGCCGACAATCCGCTGGTCTCGAAGGAGACGCTGGCCGATATCACGGCTCGTCTCGACGCTGGCGCCGATATGGTCGTCGTCGGATTCCGGCCGGCGGACGCGAACGGGGTATGGCCGCCTGCTCACCGAGGACGGTCGCCTGCTCGCCATTCGCGAGTACAAGGACGCAACCGATGCCGAGCGGAAGGTCGGGCTGTGCAACTCCGGCATCATGGGGTTCCGGGCAGATGCGCTTAGGTCCGTGCTAGGGCGGATCGGCAACCAGAATGCCAAGGGCGAGTACTACCTGACCGACGCGGTCGAGCTGGCCAATGCCGACGGGCGCCGCATCGAGTACGTCGAGGCCGATGCAGATGAGGTCATCGGGGTCGACGACCGCCGGAAGCTCGCGCAGGCCGAGGCGACGTTCCAGGAGTTCCGGCGCGAGGAGTTCATGAAGGCGGGGGTGACGCTACGCGATCCCTCCACCGTCTACTTCTCCTGGGACACCGAGATCGGCCGCGACGTGGTGATCGAGCCGAACGTCTGGATCGGGCCGGGCGTGAAGATCGGCGACAACGCCACGGTGCGCGCCTTCTGCCACCTCGAGGATGTCGTCATCGGCGCGGAGAGCTCGGTCGGCCCGTTCACCCGCGTGCGGGGCGGGGCGGAACTGGGGCGCGACGTGCACCTGGGCAACTTCGTCGAGGTGAAGAAGTCCGTCATCGAGGACGGGGTGAAGGCGGGGCACCTCAGCTATCTCGGCGATGCCGAGATCGGCGCGAGGACCAACATCGGCGCGGGCACCATCACCTGCAACTACGATGGGGTGAACAAGTCGAAGACGGTGATCGGGGAGGGGGCCTTCATCGGCTCCAATTCCTCGCTGGTCGCGCCGGTGACCATCGGGTCTAACGCCTACGTCGCTTCGGGCAGTGTCATCACCCATAGTGTCGAGGCGGATGCGCTTGCGCTGGGCCGCGCCCGGCAGGAAAACAAACCCGGCTATGCCCCGAAGCTGCGGGCACGGGCGGAGGCCATCAAGCGGGCGAAATCGGGCAAGTAGGGGACACGTTCCATGTGCGGGATCGTCGGAATCATCGGCACCGAACCGGTTGCGCCGCGCCTCGTCGATGCGCTGAAGCGGCTCGAGTATCGGGGCTATGACAGCGCGGGCGTGGCAACGCTCGAGGGCGGCCAGATCAGCCGGCGGCGCGCCGAGGGAAAGCTCGGCAACCTGGCGCAGAAGCTGAGCTTCGAGCCGCTCGCGGGCAATATCGGCATCGGCCATACGCGCTGGGCGACGCATGGCGCGCCGACCGAGCACAATGCGCATCCGCATGCGACCGAGCGCGTCGCCGTGGTCCACAACGGCATCATCGAGAATTTTCGCGAGCTGCTCGAGGACCTGGCCAGGGACGGCTATGCGCCCAAGACGCAGACCGACACGGAATCGGTGGCGCTGTGGGTGACGCGCGAGCTCGACCGCGGACTCGATCCGGAAATGGCCGTGGCGCGGACCCTGAAGGTCCTGCGCGGCGCCTTCGCGCTGGCCTTCATGTTCCGCGGCGAGGAGGCGCTGCTGATCGCGGCGCGGCGTGGTGCGCCGCTCGCCATCGGCTACGGCGCGACCGAGATGTACCTCGGGCTCCGACGCCATGGCGCTGGCGCCGTTCACGTCGCGCCTCAGTTACCTGTTGGATGGCGACTGGGCGGTGCTGACCAAGAACGGCGTCACCATCCGCGACGGCTCCGACGCGATCGTGCAGCGCGAGACGCTGCTGTCGGCGGCCTCGGCCCTGCTGGTGGACAAGGGCAACCACAAGCACTTCATGGCCAAGGAGATCTACGAGCAGCCCGAGACGGTCTCCCACACGCTCAGCCACTACGTGAACATGGCGGCCGAGAGGGTGGCAACTGCGGGAGCAATTGCCGTTCGACTTCGCCTCGCTGTCGCGGCTGACGATCTCGGCCTGCGGCACCGCTTCCTATGCCGGGCTGGTGGCGAAATACTGGTTCGAGCGCTACGCGAGGTTGCCGGTCGATGTCGATGTCGCCTCGGAGTTCCGCTACCGCGAGCCGCCGCTCGAGCAGGACGGGCTCAGCCTCTTCATCTCGCAGTCCGGCGAGACCGCCGACACGCTGGCGGCGCTGCGCTATTGCGCGGGCGCAGGGCCAGCACGTCGCCTCGCTGCTCAATTCGCCGGAATCGACCATGGCGCGGGAGAGCCAGGTGGTGTTCCCGACGCTGTGCGGTCCCGAGATCGGCGTGGCCTCGACCAAGGCCTTCACGGCCCAGCTGACGGCGCTGGCAAGCCTCGCGATCGCGGCGGGGGTGGCGCGCGGCACGTTGACCGCGGCGCAGGAGGGCGAGCTGGTCCGCAGCCTCGTCACGCTGCCGGCGGCGATCTCGGCGGCGCTCGGCGCCGAGGCTCAGATCGAAGCGATCGCCAAGGGCTTGTCGAAGGCGAAGGACGTGCTCTACCTCGGCCGCGGGCAGATGTTCCCGATTGCTCTCGAAGGCGCGCTGAAACTCAAGGAGATCAGCTATATCCACGCGGAAGGCTATGCGGCAGGTGAACTGAAGCATGGGCCCATCGCGCTGGTCGACGAACTGATGCCGGTGATCGTCGTCGCGCCCTCGGACGAGCTGATGGAGAAGACGCTTTCCAACATGCAGGAGGTGGCGGCGCGCGGCGGCAAGATCATCCTCATCACCGACGAAGAAGGCGCCCGAGTCGTCGGGCAGGGGGTGGCGGAAGTCATCGTGCTGCCGAAGGTCGCCAGCTTCGTTGCGCCCATTCTCGCCACCATCCCGGTGCAGCTTCTGGCCTATCACACCGCGACCTTCATGGGCACGGACGTGGACCAGCCCCGCAATCTCGCGAAGAGCGTGACGGTTGAATAAGCCCTTCTTCGAGTCACGAACCCGAGCTGAACGTCTTCGGCGAGCCGCTGGTCGCCTGCTCGATGAACCCGCTGACCGGCTTCTTCCGCAACGGCAACTGCATCACCGGGCCGGCCGACGAAGGCCGTCACACGGTATGCGCCGAGATGACGGACGCGTTCCTGGCGTTCTCGAAGTCGCAAGGGCAACGATCTCTCGACCCCGATGCCGCAATACGCCTTCCCGGGGCTCAAGGCGGGGGACCGGTGGTGCCTCGTGGGGCTGCGCTGGATCGAGGCGCTGGAGGCAGGCATGGCGCCGCGCGTGGTGCTCAAGGCAACGCACCAGTCGGTGCTGCAGTATGTCGATATCGAGGTCTTGCGGCGCTACGCCGTGGACTGACGCGGCTCAGCCGGCCCGCAGCAGCGGAATGGCGAGGTCCTTGCGGAACAGGTAGAGCAGGGTGCGCAGCGCCTCGCCCTCCTCACCGGTCAGTCCGGGGTTACGGTTCAGCGCCGCCTTGGCATCGTCGTGCGCCCATTCGAGCAGGTGCCGGTGCACGTCGGGCACGGCGAGGTGGTAGCCGGGCATGCCGGACTGGCGGGTGCCGAGCAGGTCGCCCTGGCCACGCAGTTCCAGATCCTTCTCGGCGATGATGAAGCCGTCTTCGGTCGACTTGATCGTCTCGAGCCGCGCCTGGGCGGTCAGGCTCAGCGGGTCCTTGTAGAGCAGCAGGCAGGCCGAGCGCTGGCTGCCCCGGCCGACGCGGCCGCGCAGCTGGTGCAGCTGCGCCAGGCCGAAGCGCTCGGCGTGCTCGATGATCATGATGGTGGCGTTCGGCACGTCGACGCCGACCTCGATGACGGTGGTGGCGACGAGGATCTTGGCGTCGTTGCGCTGGAAGCGGTCCATCGCCTCCTGCTTGGCGGCGGCGCTCATCTTGCCGTGGACGAGCACGACCTGGTCGCCGAACACCTTCTTGAGCTCGGCGAAGCGGTCCTCGGCGGCGACGACCTCCAGCAGTTCGCTCTCCTCCACCAGCGGGCACACCCAGAAGGCCTGCGCGCCCTCCTCGATGCGGGTCTGCAGCCGCTGGATGACCCGAGCGTATTCCGAGATCGACAGCACGGCGGTGTCGATCGGCTGCCGCCCGCGAGGCTTCTCGCGCAGGATGCTGACGGCCATGTCGCCGAAGTGGGTGAGGACCAAGGTGCGCGGGATCGGCGTCGCCGTCATCACCAGGAGGTCCGAGTGGGCGCCCTTTTCCGATAGGGCCAGGCGCTGGTGGACGCCGAAGCGGTGCTGCTCGTCGACCACGGTCAGGCCGAGGTTGTGGAACTCGACCTGGCTCTGGAACAGCGCATGCGTGCCGACGGCGATCGCGCTTTCACCGGTCCGCAGCCGCTCGAGCGCGGCGCGGCGATCGAGGGCGGGCATCTTGCCCGTCAGCAGCTCGATGCCGAGCGCCGGCCTTGACGCAGATCGGCGCGAGCGAGCGGTAATGCTGGGTGGCGAGGAGCTCGGTCGGCGCCATCAGGGCCGATTGGGCGCCGCTCTCGGCGATCGCCGCCATCGCCATCAGCGCCACCACTGTCTTGCCGGCGCCGACGTCGCCCTGGACGAGGCGCGACATGCGCTCGGGCGCCGCCAGGTCGTGGCGGATGTCCTCGACGGCGAGGCGCTGGCCCTCGGTGAGCGTGTAGGGTAGGGCGGCCTCCACCTGCGACGTGATCTCGCCGGTGAAGGCGCGGGCGATGCCGCGCGGCGCGACCAGCTGCGAACGGACGATCAGCAGGGCGAGCTGGCCGGCCAGGTACTCGTCATAGGCGAGCCGCATCCGGGCAGGCGACCAGAGCTGTGCGTCGTCCGGCTCGTCGGGCGCGTGCGAGGCCCGCATCGCCTGCCGGAAGCTCGGCCACCTGAACTGCTCCAGTCGCTCCGGCGGAGTCCATTCGGGAAGCTCGGGCAGCGTTTCGAGCACCTGGCGGGTCAGTTCGATCAGCGCCTTGGAGCTGAGCCCGTGCGTCAGCGGGTAGACCGGCTCGACCAGCGGCAGGCTGTCGAACTTGTCGACCTCGACGATGTAGTCGGGATGGGTGATCTGCTTCTGGCCGCTGAAGAAGCCGATGGTGCCCGACACATAACGCTCTTCGCCGACGGGGAGCGCCTTCTCCACCCAGCCGCCCTGCGCCCGGAAGAACACCAGTTGGATGTCGCCCGTCTCGTCATGTGCGAAGACGCGATGCGGAACCTGCGGTCGTCCGCGCGGCGGCGGCTGGTGGCGGTCGATATGGAGCTTGAGGGTGGCGATGTTGTTGTGCACCGCACGCGCCACGCCATCCATGCGCCGCCGATCGACGATGCCGCTCGGCATGTGCATGAGCAGATCGAGCGCGATCGCTTCCTGCCCCTCGGGAGCCGTGAAGAAGCGGGTCAGCAAGGCGCTGAGTTGCGGCCCCACACCCTTGATGGAATGGAGCGAGCGAAAGAGCGGATCGAGTGCAACAGGACGGGACACGAGTCGGCGGGACCTCCTGCCGCGGAAGTTAGCCGAGGCGGCGAAGCTAGGCACCCCCTCAGCATGCGTGACACCGCCCCTTGAACCGCGTACACACGCCTCCAACATTCGCGAGACGTCCCAGATCATGGCCCCCTCAAAAGTCGCCGGTGAAGAATTGCCTATGCGGTTGCGCCAGCTGCGCTATCGCGCCTGGCATCGCGGCACCAAGGAAATGGACCTGATGCTGGGGCCATTCGCCGATGCGCGGCTCGAAGCGATGGAGTCGACGGAACTCGACCGCTTCGAGGCGCTTCTCGATGAAGCCGACACCGATCTGCTCAAGTGGCTGCTGGGCCAGGAGCCGACCCCGCCCGACGCCGACCGCGAACTGCTTGCCGAACTGCTCACCTTCCGAACGTCCAAATGACCGACAAACGCGCTGATCGCACCCTTTCCAACATCCCCGACGGCATGCAGCCGGTCGTTCTCGCGCGGCTTGTCGAAGAACGGTTGAAGGCCGCGCCGGAGGCGGGCGTCAGCGCGGTGTTCGTGGCGCGCGACGGGCGACGGCTGCAGCGCATGGCCGAAATCCTCGAGCAACTGATGCCGGGCCATCCCGTGCTGACCCTGCCGGCCTGGGACTGCCTGCCCTATGACCGGGTCTCGCCCAACGGCGTGACCATCGCGGCGCGAATGACGACGCTTTCGAGCCTGGCGAGCGGCGCGGTAAAGGGCGCCATCGTGCTCACCACGGTCAATGCCGTGGTGCAGAAGTTGCCGCCGCGCGACGTGGTTGCGGGCATGAGCTTCGCGGCCGCGGCGGGGCAGGTGGTCGAGAGCGAGAAGCTGATCGCCTGGGCGTCGGGCAACGGCTATCTGCGCGTGCCGACGGTGCGCGAGGCCGGCGAGTACGCGGTGCGCGGCGGGCTGGTGGACCTCTATCCGGCCGGCGCCGAGTCGCCGCTGCGGTTCGACTTCTTCGGCCGGCAGCTCGAGAGCATCCGCACTTTCGACGCGGATACGCAGCGCACCACCGGCAACCTGAAGCGCATCGCACTGGCGCCGATGAGCGAAGTGCTGCTCACCGAGGAGTCGATCAAGCGGTTCCGGGCCCGCTACACGGCCATGTTCGGCGGCAACACGGTGGACGATCCGCTCTACGCCGCGGTCAGCGCCGGCCAGCGCTATCCCGGTGTCGAGCACTGGATGGCCTTCTTCTTCGAGCATCTTGATCACCTGGCGGCCTATTCGGAAGATGCGCCCTTCATCTTCGACGATCAGGCGAAAGAAGCGTTTGCCGACCGGCAGGCCCAGATCTCCGACTATTACCAGGCCCGCGAGGACGCCCGCAGCGAGAAGCAGACTCCGCATTCGGGTGCACCCTACAAGCCGGTGCCGCCCGGTGAACTCTATGAGATCGAGCGCGAACTGTACGCGCTCGCGCCGGATCGCGGCGTCATCCAGCTCTCGCCGTTCCAGGCTCCGGACAGCCGCAAGGCGGACGATGCCGGTGGACGCATGGCGCCGACCTTTGCCGCCGAGCGGCAGGCTCAGGACGTCAACCTGTTCGAAGCCGTGGTCCGGCTCCTTGCCACCGAGCGCAAGAACAAGCGGCGCACCGTCATCGCCTGTTGGAGCGAGGGTTCCCGCGACCGCATGGTGCAGGTGCTGAAGGACCATGGGCTGGAGCACCCGCGGCTGGCGGAGAACTGGCGCGACGCCGAGACGACTTCATCGGAGACCACTGCGCTGGTGGTGCTGGGACTCGAGACGGGGTTCCAGACCGACAACATGCTGGTGCTTTCCGAACAGGACATCCTCGGCGAACGCCTGCTGCGACCGCAGCGGCGCCGGAAGGCGTCGGACGCGCTTACCGAGGCCGCAAGCCTTGCGGCCGGTGATCTGGTGGTGCACGTCGACCATGGCATCGGCCGGTTTCTTGGCCTCAAGACCATCGATGTTGCGGGCGCCCCGCACGACTGCGTCGAGATCGAGTACGCACAGAACACCAAGCTCTACCTGCCGGTCGAGAACATCGAGCTGCTGTCCCGCTATGGCTCTGATGCCATGGTTGAACTCGACAAGCTCGGCGGTGTGGCGTGGCAGGCCAAGAAGAGTCAAGCTCAAGCAGCGCATCCGCGAGATGGCGGGTCAGCTGATCAAGATCGCGGCGCAGCGGCAGCTGACGACGGTGCCGCCGCTCGACGTGCCCTCCGGCCTCTACGAGGAGTTCGCGGCGCGCTTCCCCTACGAGGAGACCGAGGACCAGCTCACGGCCATCGACGCCGTGTTCGAGGACCTGGCCTCGGGCCGCGTGATGGACCGGCTGGTCTGCGGCGACGTCGGGTTCGGCAAGACCGAAGTGGCGCTGCGCGCCGCGTTCGCGGTTGCCATGTCGGGGCGGCAGGTGGCGGTGGTGGTGCCGACCACGCTGCTGGCGCGGCAGCACTACAAGACGTTCCGCGAGCGGTTCTCCGGCCTGCCGCTGCGGGTCGCGCAGGCCTCGCGCCTGGTCGCGGCGCAGCAGCTCAAGAACACCAAGCAGGAGCTGTCCGAGGGCAAGGTCGACATCGTCATCGGCACCCACGCGCTGCTGTCGAAATCCGTCCAGTTCAAGGACCTGGGCCTGCTCATCATCGACGAGGAGCAGCATTTCGGCGTCGGGCACAAGGAGCGGCTCAAGGAGCTGAAGGGCAACGTCCACGTGCTGACGCTGACCGCGACGCCGATCCCGCGCACGCTGCAGCTGGCGCTGACGGGCGTCCGCGACCTGAGCCTGCTGGCGACGCCGCCGGTCGACCGGCTGGCAGTGCGCACCTTCATCTCGCCCTTCGATGCTCTGAGCGTGCGGGAGGCTCTGCTACGCGAAAAATATCGCGGCGGGCAGGCGTTCTATGTCGTGCCGAAGATCAAGGACCAGCCGGACATCGCCGAGTTCCTGCGCCAGCACGTGCCGGAGATCAGCTATGTGGTCGCCAACGGCCAGATGCCGCCGGGCGAGCTCGACGACATCATGAACAATTTCTACGACGGCAAGTTCGACGTGCTGGTGTCGACGACCATCGTCGAATCCGGCCTCGACATTCCCAATGCCAATACGCTGGTGGTGCATCGGGCCGACAATTTCGGGCTCGCACAGCTTTACCAGATCCGGGGCCGCATCGGCCGCTCGAAGCAGCGCGCCTATGCGCTGTTCACGACGCCCGCCGGATCGCAAGCTCAACGACACGGCGGAGCGCCGGCTGACGGTGCTGCAGTCGCTCGAGACGCTGGGCGCGGGCTTCCAGCTCGCCAGCCACGACCTCGATATCCGCGGCGCCGGGAACCTGCTCGGGCGAGGAACAGTCGGGGCATATCCGCGAGGTCGGCTTCGAGCTCTACCAGGCGATGCTGGAGGAGGCGGTGGCGGCGCTGCGCGACGGCAACGAGGACTACGAGCAGAAGGGGGAGTGGAGCCCCTCGATCTCGCTCGGCATGCCGGTGATGATTCCCGAGCACTACGTGCCGGACCTGCAGGTCAGGATGCAGCTCTATCGCCAGCTGGGCGACCTCACCGACGCGCGCGAGATCGACGCCGCGGGCGCCGAGCTCATCGACCGCTTCGGGCCGCTGCCGGAGGAGGTCGAGGCGCTGCTCAAGACCATCCTGGTCAAGGCGCTCTGCCGCACGGCCAATGTCGAGAAGGTGGATGCCGGTCCCAAGGGCGCGGTGATCACGCTCAGGAACCAGCGAGTTCCCCAATCCAGCCGGGCTCGTCCGCATGGTGGGCGATCCGCAGATGCAGGCTCGGATAAAGCCCGATCAAAAAATTGTATTCAGTCGTGACTGGCCAACTCCCGAGGCAAGGCTCAAGGGGACGGCTGCAATTCTCTCCAGGATGGCCCGAATTGCGGGGGAGCAAAGCGCTGCGGCAACACTTGCCGGATAAAGCCTTCCGCAACTTGTGGCGGTCATGTTATTGCCCGATTTCGTGCCCTTCAAAGGCGCGAGAAATTCAGGGTGGCCGGAGAGTCACCGTGGTAGGAAACCATAAGGAAGCTCTATGACCCTCACGAAGCTAATTGGTGCCGGCCTGGCGGTCGTCGCGCTGATGCTGCCCCAGTATGGTGCCCTGGCGCAGGACAACACCAAGCCGGCGGCGCCCGCTGAGGGCCAGGCCGCTCCTGCTGCCCCGGCAGCGCCCGCCGCGACTCCGGACAAGCTGGAAGCGACCAACCCAGGCAATTCCAATTCCTCCAAGAACTGGCTCAAGGTCTGCGACCCGATCGACGGTGGCAAGAAGGCCTGCATCATGCGCCAGGTCGTGGTCGCGAACGGCCAGTTCCTCGGCTCTTTCCTCCTGCGCGACGATCCGGGCCAGGAGAGCCGCCTGCTCGCCGTGGCCGCGGTGCCGCTCGGGGTGCTGCTGCCGTTCGGCCTGACCTGGCAGATCGATGGCGCCAAGCCCATCCGCGTGCCGTTCATGCTGTGCGATCCCACCTCCTGCGCGACGCAGTTGGTGATCAACGAGGCCTACGTGAACAGCCTCAAGAAGGGCAGCACGCTGAAGCTCACCGCCAAGAACCGGCAGAACAAGGACCTGACCATCGACATCAATCTCGCCGGCTTCACCGCGGTGTATGACGGCGAATCGGCGATGACATTCGACGAGTTCAACAAGCAGTCGACCTCGCCGAGCGCGCTCGAGAAGCAGTTGCAGGATCGTGCCGAGGAACTGCGCAAGCAGCTCGACAGCAACGCCACGCCCGCTCCGGCTCCCACCGATGGAGCCCAGCCGGCGGCCCCGGCGCAGTAAGCGCCGGGCACAGCACGAAACGAAGGAAGGGCGCCGGTCGGCGCCCTTTTTGTTGGCTAACGGCAGCGTGGGCTAGCGTGCGCCCATGCCAAGGCTGAAGGCGCGGCGGCGGAGCGAGGGCATCACCTTGAGGGCCCATAAGCCGCCTGCACGGAGCGCCTGGGCGGGGAGGAAGTCGCTGAGCAGCGAGCGGAACAGGGTATCCACGATGCCCCCGGTCCGGTTCAGGTCGCCTGCGCGCCGCCGGGCATAGTCGCCGCTGGCGCGGCTCGCCCAGTCGGAGCGCGATGGATCGACGCCCTGGAGCGCTCCAGCGAGGTCGGCAACATCGCGCAGCCCGAGATTGAGCCCCTGCGCCCCGATCGGCGGGAAGGCGTGCGCGGCTTCGCCGGCGAGCACGATGCCGTCGTGGCCGGCGGTGTTCACCGAGAGCGTGCTCAGGCGGGAACATGTGCGCCGGCGTCACCGGCGTGATGTCGCCGAAGAGGTACTGGGATTTCTCCAGCAAGTGCGGCGCGCAGCCCCTCCGGCCCGCGGGACTGGACATCCTTCAGGATGTCGCGGTCGTCGATCCAGACCAGGTTGGCGCGGCTCGCCGCCGGCGGGGACCAGGGTGAAGGGGCCGCGCGGATAGTGGAACTCGACCGAGGTGCCGCCGATCGGTCGTCCGAGCTCGAGGTCGCAGACTAGGGCGGCCTCGGCAAAGGCGTTCTCGCGGGTGCGGAAGCCGCCGGCGGAGCGGACGAAGGACTTCTTGCCGTCGCAGCCGACAAGGAACGGAGTGGTTACCGATCCGCCGTCGAAGGTCACGCGCCAGCCGCCGGCCGCACGCTCCACACCGGTAACCGCCGCCTCACGGGTTTCGAGATTGGGGAGGCCGGCGCGGGCGGTCTCGAAGCTTTCGAGCAGTTTTGCGTTCGCGAAATTCCAGCCGAAGGCGGCAAGCCCGGCCTCGCTGCTGTCGAACAGCGTCTCGGGCGCCCGGATCAGCCTCGGCGTGGCATCGATGATGCGGATCTGGGTGAGCGGGTGACCGACGGAGGCGGGATCGGTGATCAGCCCGGCGGACTGCAGGTACTCGACGCTCGGCATCATCAGCGCCGAGGTCCGGCGGTCGGGCGGCGGCCTTCGGGGCGATGTGGAGGACATCCAGCCCCGCGCGCGCCACGCGCGACCGCGGCAGCGACGCCTGCCAATCCAGCCTCCGACGACGACTGCCTGCGGAGCCATGTCAGCGGGCCACTGCGAGCCGCCGGTCGTGGCCGCTCGGGATGATCAGGGCGCCGGCATAGGAGCCGATGAACAGGGCGACGAGGAAGATCAGCAGGTCCGGCGGCCAGAAGGCGATCAGCGAGATGGCCGGACCCGGGCAGATGCCCGACATGCCCCAGCCGATGCCGAACAGCGCCGAGCCCACTACCAGCGGGGCATCGATGCGCGTGAACTCGGTGGCGTGGAACGTCCCGTCGAAGAGCGGCGCCTGGCGCGAGCGGCCGTAGCGCACCGCGACGAACATCACGGCGACGGCTCCGAGCATGACGAAGGCGAGGCTCGGATCCCAGCCGCCGGTCGGGATGGCTCCGAAATCGAGGAAGTGCAGGACCTTCAGCGGATCGACCATCTGCGACACGTAGAGGCCCGCGCCGAAGAGCAGGCCGCTGATGGCGGCCGTGGCGAGATAGGGGAGGCGAAGCGAGGCGCTCATTCAGACTACTCCGGTCACTGCGACGGTGAGGACCGCCACCGAGAAGAAGACGCCGACGGCGACGAAGCTGCGCTTCGACAGCCGCGCCAGGCCGCAGACGCCGTGACCCGAGGTGCAGCCGTTGCCGATCTTGGTGCCGAAGCCGATCAGGAGGCCGGCGGCCGCCAGCCAGACCGGAGTCGGGATGCCCCAGCCCTCAGGCGCCGACACCAGGGCAGCGGGCTTACCGGCTGGTCCGCCGACGCCGAGGCCGGGCACGAGATACGAGGCGAGCAGCGCTCCCAGAACCAGGGCCGCGAGGAAGACGAAGCGCCACAGCACGGTGCGGGCGGGCGGCAGGAGCTGGCCGAATATCCCGGAGATGCCGGCGATCCGCCCATTGCCCAGCCAGAGGATGGCGGACGCGAGCCCGATCAGGGCGCCTCCGGCCAGCGCGGAGAGAGGGGAGAATGCATCCATGAGGGAAACAGTCCGATTGCAGGAACAATATCCTAGCAGGCGGTCTCCGTAGGTGCCAGACACGCAGGTGGCAACGCTTGCCGCGGATGAAGCGTTCGGTGGAAAAGGACTCGCGGGCGCGGCGTTTTCGCGCACCTTTCCAGCCGGTAAGGTGCGCCCTAAATATGTCGCCACCACCGCAACCAGCCGGAGCCGCTGATGCTTGATTTGCTTGCCGATCCCAATGTGTGGGCCGCCTTCGCCACACTCACGGTCATGGAGGTGGTGCTCGGTATCGACAACATCATCTTCATCTCGGTGCTGGTCTCGCGACTTCCCCAGGAGCAGGCGGACCGCGCCCGCCGGCTGGGCCTGTCTCTGGCGCTGATCTTCCGCATCGCGCTTCTGCTGGTGATTTCCTGGATCATCGGGCTCACGCAGCCGGTTTTCAACATTGCGGGCTTCGAGCCTTCGTGGAAGGACCTGATCCTGATCCTCGGTGGCGCTTTCCTGATCTACAAGGCGACGCACGAGATGCATGCCGAGATCGAGGAGCAGGGCGAGGAGCAGGCCAGCCTCAAGCGGCAGGCCAGTTCCGCGTTCGCCGCCATCATCGGCCAGATCATCATCATCGACATGGTGTTCTCGATCGACTCGATCGTCACGGCGGTTGGCATGGCCGACCATGTCGAGGTGATGATTGCCGCGGTGATCGTCGCCGTGGGCATCATGTTCGTCGCGTCGGGTCCGGTCGCCAGGTTCGTGGCGGAACATCCGACGACCAAGATGCTGGCGCTGGCGTTCCTGCTCCTGATCGGCGTGTCGCTGGTGGCCGACGGGTTCGGGTTCCATATTCCCAAGGGCTACATCTACGCCGCCATGGCGTTCTCGGTGCTCGTCGAGGCGATCAACATCATCGCCAAGCAGCGGCGGCTGGCGCGTGCCGCAGCCAACGGCGTGCCGGGCCATGCCACGGTGAGGCCGGCTGTGCCGGAGATGGTCGGGGCCGAGACGGGCTCGGCGCAGAGGCCGAGGCCAAAGATCGACCCCGGCCTCCCGGGCCCAGGCCCGGCCGAAGTCGGCACCGAGGAAGAAGCCATGAGCCGCGCGTTCGTCGTTCGGGAATACGGCGGGGCCGAGCAGCTGAAGGTCGAGGAGATCGAGGTCGGGGCCCCTGGACCCGGCCAACTCAAGGTGCGCCACAAGGCGATCGGCGTGAACTTCGTCGATACCTACCAGCGGTCGGGGCTCTATCCGATGCCGCTGCCGTTCGTCGCCGGCAACGAGGGCGCCGGCGACGTGATCGCCGTCGGCCCCGGGGTCACGGGTTTCCAGCCGGGAGACCGGATTGCCTATTCGGGGTCGGTCGGGGCCTATGCCGACGAGCGGCTGTTGCCGGCCGACAAGGCGGTGCACCTGCCCGACAATATCGACTACGAAACCGCCGCTGCTGCGCTGCTCAAAGGCACGACGGCGTTCTACCTGTTGCACTGGACGCATCCGCTGCAGGCGGGCGAGACCATTCTCGTCCACGCCGCGGCCGGCGGGACGGGGCAGATCCTGGTGCAGTGGGCCAAGGCCATCGGCGCGACCGTGATCGGCACGGCGGGGTCGGAGGAGAAGTGCGAGATCGTGCGCGCGCACGGCGCCGACCACGTCATCAACTACAAGGCCGAGGACTTCGTGCCGGCGGTGAAGGAGTTCACCTCCGGCAAGGGGGTGGACGTCGTCTATGACGGCGTCGGCAAGGCGACGTTCGAGCCATCGCTGGATTGCCTTCGGGTGCGCGGCCTGATGGTGAGCTTCGGCAATGCCTCGGGTCCGGTCTCGGTGCCGAAACTGGGCATCCTCGCCGACAAGGGCTCGCTCTACGTGACCCGTCCGACCAGCGCCTCGTATTTCCGCGAGCCGGGGGACCTGCGCACGGGGGCGGAAGCGCTGTTCAACATGATCGGGCTGGGAAAGATCAAGATCTCGGTCGACCGCCGCTGGCCGCTCGCCGAGGCGCAGAAGGCGCATCAGGCACTGGAGGCGCGGGAGACGACCGGGTCGTCGGTGCTCCTGCCCTAGGCAGGGCATGGCGGGCAGGGAGGGATTCGAACCCCCGGAACGCTTGCACGTTCGCCGGTTTTCAAGACCGGAGCAATCAACCGCTCTGCCACCTGCCCGTGGCGGAGCGTTTAGCTTCTGCCCGTGCGCCTGTCCAGTTTCGCCGGTAAATCGAAATGGGTATGACGGCTGAAATTGACCCCAGCGGTGGAGTCAGACAGCGTTCGGAGGTCGGGCTGCTCCGGTGGCGGCCAGGCACTGGGCCGCCGATGCCTCGTGCGGCCGAGGGACATAGGTGCGGACGGCAATCGGCCCTCGGGCCGGCCCAGCCATCACCGGAATGGCTGGGCGCCAGTCTCCTGATTCAGTTAAAGCCTCCAACTGCCGTCGCGGCCGGTCTCCGAACGCGGCGGCCTTCTTTTGGGTCAGCAGGAGGTCGGCAGGCGCTTCTCGGCTCGGACCCAGTGCGTCTGCAGCACGCCCCGATCGATTATCTCCATGTCGCGCGGCTCAAGGCCGGCGCCGGGAAGGACGAAGCGCGGATGGTCCTTGCTGAAGCAGGGGATGCCGCCGGGTAGCGTCAGGCCGCGGACTTCGGAGAGGACGAAGCGATCGTAGAACGGGAGGAAGTGGTCGAAGGTGCCGGTGCCGCCGGTCACGGCAACGGTTCCTTCGGATATGCCGAGGCGGTCCAGCACGGCGGCGATCTCCATGCCTGCAGGATTCCAGAAGGTCGCGTGCTGATCGCTGGGGTCCGGCGAGAGGTCGGCCACGGAGCGCGTGAGGACGAGCCGGCTGCGGCCGGGATTGGGGTGGCGTGCGTGGCCGATGCGGCCGAGCACGACCAGGACGCTGTCGTCGAGGGCCGCCTGGAACAGGCGCCAGTCGGCTTCGCTGTGGAGCTCGGGAGGCATGGTGCCGTCCGCAGCCGCGATCATGCCGTCGGCAGAAGTGATGGCGTGGCCTTCGACGATGACCTTGGAACTGGGGATCGGCATGGGGTCTCCATAAGGCGGCGAGCCACCGTCGGGGAAGCACGAATCGCTTGATCCGCCTCCGCTGCACCGTACACAGGGAGGGTTGATTTCACGGACAATGCCAGGAGGAGCCCCGTTCGGTGACGCCGATAATCCTGCCCTTGGGCGACCAGGCCCTGCTGGTGCGGTTCGACGACAAGCTGTCGGACGACGGCAACCGCGCGGCGGTCGGTTTCGCGACCCGCGTCGAAGAAGAGGCGATTCCCGGCGTGCTCGAGGTGGCGCCGAACCTGGTCTCGGTGCTGGTGAGATATGATCCCCTGAGGATCGGCTTCGACCGGCTGGCCGGGGAGATCAGGCTGCTGGTCTCGGCTCCGAGGCCACCTGAGAGGTCGGCCCGGCAGTTCAGGATCGACGTGGTGTTTGACGGCGAGGACCTCGGTGGCGTTGCGGCGGCCCTTCAACTGACGGAAGGCGAGTTCGTAGCCAGGCACAATGCCGAACCCTTGCGCGTGCTGGCGACGGGTTTCGCGCCCGGGTTTGTGTACTGCGGCTTCCATCCAGAGAGTCTTAGTGTGCCGCGGCGGCCGGAAGTCCGGCCGATGGTGCCGGCCGGGACCGTGCTGTTCGCGGCAGGACAGACAGCGATCACCTCGACGCCGATCCCCACCGGGTGGCATGTGATCGGGCATACGCCGTTCCGCAACTTCGACGCGCTGGCGAAGCCGCCATCGGTGCTGGCCGCGGGCGACGAGGTGGTGTTCGAGGTGGCGCCTTGACGGTGGTGCGCATCGTTCGGGCGGGGCCGCTCACCAGCCTGCAGGATAGAGGCCGGCCGGGGCTGCTGCGAATGGCATCAGCGCCTCGGGCCCGATGGACCGCGCCGGCTTCGAACGGGCGGGCGGCTGGCTCGGCGATGCCGGCAGGACGGGGATCGAGTTCACCGGCGGGCTGACGCTGGAGGTGGAGCAGGGCTCGCTCGGCATGGCGGGCGACGGCGGGGATTTTACGCTGCGCGTCAGCGGCAAGGCGAAGGCCTGGCCGGCGCGAGTGGTGCTGCAGCCGGGCGACGTCGTCGAGATTCCAGCCGGGGGCCTGGGGCAACTACGGCTATCTGAGATTCGACCGCGAGCTCGAGGTGGCGCCGGTGCTGGGCAGTTGCGCGACGAACTCGATTGCCGGGCTGGGCGGCGGGTTGCTGAAGGCGGGTGACGTACTGTCGCTTCGCAGCGCCGGCCACGCGCGGCTTTGCGCCGCATCCGCGGCCGGCCGCGCGCGAGGCTGGGCCGATCCGGGTGATCTGGGGGCTACATGCCGATTTGTTCGATCCGGAGACGCGTCAGCGGTTCGTTACCGAAGCGTTCGCCGTCTCGAGCCGCATGGACCGGATGGGGGTGCGGCTGGTGGACCGGGCGGGTGTGCTGGCCGGGCAACGTGTCCTGTCGCTGGTGTCGGACGCGATCGTGCCGGGGGATATCCAGATCCTCGGTGACGGTACGCCGATCGTGTTGATGCGGGATCACCAGCCGACGGGGGGATATCCGCGGATCGCGACCGTGGTGTCGGCCGATCTCGACCGGTTCGCCCAGTTGCGGCCGGGGACGGAGGTTCGCTTCGAACCGGTGACCGTGGTGCATGCCCAGGGACTGCTCAAATGAAACTCGATCTCAATGCCGATCTCGGGGAGGGTACCGGGGCCGACGAGGCGCTGCTGGAGATCGTCTCCTCGGCTTCGATCGCCTGCGGCGGGCACGCCGGGGACGAGCAGACGATGCGCGACACGCTGCAGGCGGCCGCAGCGCGTGGCGTGGCGGTCGGGGCGCACCCGGGCTTTGCCGATCGCGAGCATTTCGGCCGCCGGCGGCTGGTCTTGCCGCCGGAGGAACTGGACGCGCAGGTGCGCTCCCAGGTGCGGCGGCTGGTGGAGATCGGCGAGGAGGAAGGGGTGCCGGTCCGCTACCTGAAGCTGCACGGGGCGCTCGCGAACATGGCGGCCGAGGAGCCGGCGATCGCGGCGCTCGCATTCGCTGCGGTGACCGGCCTCGTGCCGGAGCTTGTCGATCCTCGCCATCGATGACAGCGCGCAGGTCGAGGTGGCCGAGATGCTTGGATTTCCGGTGGTCCGGGAGGCATATGCCGACCGCGCCTACCAGCCGAACGGGCTGCTGGTGCCGCGGTCCGAGCCGGGGGCGGTGCTACACGACGCCGGCGCTATCGCCGAGCGCGCCGTGCAGCTTGCGACCTCCGGCGAACTGGTGGCGATCGATGGAACGATCCTCAAGTCGGGCGCGGCCTCGCTCTGCATCCATGGCGATACGCCGGAGGCGGTTGCGATCGCGCGCGCTGTGAGAGCAGCGCTCGAGGCGGCCGGGGTGGAGATCACGGCGCCATACTGAGTTGCGCGCTCCCACGACATGGGTCATATCCGGCGCAGCAAGGAGCCGACATGAGCGCAAAGATCATCGACGGAAAGACCTATGCCGAGGGCCTGCGTGGCCGCATCGCCGGCCATGTCGCGCGGCTGAAGACCGAGCATGGCATCACGCCGGGCCTTGCGGTGGTGATCGTCGGTCACGATCCAGGCAGCCAGATCTATGTGTCGCAGAAGGCCAAGCAGACCGTCGAGGTCGGCATGCACTCGGAAAAATACGAGCTGCCGGAGGATACGCCGGAAGCGGATGTGCTGGCGCTGGTCGAGAAGCTGAACGCCGATCCGGCTATTCACGGCATTCTGGTGCAGCTGCCGGTGCCGAAGCAGATCGACCCCAACAAGATCATCGCCACGATCTCGCCGGACAAGGATGTCGACTGCTTCACGCCGGCGAGCGTGGGCAAGCTGCAGATCGGACTGCCGGGGCCGGTGAGCTGCACGCCGCTCGGCTGCCTGATGCTGCTGCGCGATACGCTGGGTTCGCTCGAGGGGCTGAACGCGGTGATCGTGGGGCGCTCGAACCTCGTGGGCAAGCCCATGGCGCAGCTGCTGCTGCGCGAGAACTGCACGGTGACGGTGGCGCATTCGAAGACGAAGAATCTCGCCGACGTGGTGCGGCAGGCCGATATCGTGGTCGCTGCCGTGGGCCGGCCGCAGATGATCAAGGGCGACTGGATCAAGCCGGGTGCGACCGTGATCGACGTGGGTATCAATCGCATTCCCGCGCCGGAGCGCGGTGAGGGCAAGACGCGGCTGCTCGGGGATGTGGACTATGCGGCGGCCGCTGAGGTGGCGGGTGCGATCACGCCGGTGCCGGGCGGGGTGGGGCCGATGACCATCGTGTGCCTGCTGGCCAATACGGTGACGACGGCGTCGCTGATCAACGGGCTGGAGCCGCCGAGGGATCTGACGCCGTAGCGGCGATACTCGCGGTGGTGGTGGAAGCACCTCTGGATGGGCCGCGGCCTTCGCCGCGGTGGTTGGGGAGGCTCAGGCGTTGCCGGCCTTGCTCTCGTAGGACTCGGCCAGTTTCCTCGGGGCGCGGAAGCGCCAGGCGTCTTCGAGGCGGAGGGAGAGCTCTTCGTCGCCGATGATCTCCAGCCGGACCAGCAGTCCGGGCCAGCCCTTGAAGTGGTCGGTCTGCCAGTAGATCTCGGGGGCCACTTCCATGAGCAGCTCCTTCTGCTCGATCGGGCAGTGGAGGACCATCTCGTTGGGGCCGCGCACGGAGGCGAAGTTCTTCTCGCGGACCTTGACGGAAGGATTGCCGTAGCTGGTGGACTGGCGGATTTCGGGCAAGCCCAGCGTCGCGCAGAGGCGCAGGATGCGGTCGATCTCGGTCTCTCGGCTCCCGGGCATCGTCATCTCCCTAAAGGCGAAGCAAAAACTCGCGTTCCGGCGCCCCGCAAGTCTGGCGCATCGGAACTCGATTGGCTACACCACCCTTGAACCCGAAGCGCCAGCCTCCCCGGGGTCTCCATGACCGAAGAATCCGAAATCGCGGAAATCGGGGTAACCCGACCCGATCCGAGCTCCCTTCGCGGCCCGGACGACCACCTCAATCCCGAATGGATCGAGCAGCTCCGGTCGTGTCTCGCGGCCGGCGACGTGGAGCAGATCGCCGCCATGATGGAGCCGCTGCACGCGGCCGACGCCGGCGATGTGCTGGAGGCGCTCGAAGCGGACGAGCGGCTGCAGCTCGTGCAGTTGCTGGGCGACAGGTTCGACTACCTGGCGCTGACGGAGGTGGACGACAATGTCCGCTCCGACCTCATCGAGGAATTGCCGGCCGAGGACGTGGCGCGCGGTGTCGCGAACCTCGACAATGACGACGTCGTCTACATTCTCGAGGACTTGGACGCGGGAGATCGCGAGGAGATCCTCGCCCAGCTCCCCGCCTTCGAGCGGCTGAGCCTCACGCGCAGCCTCGACTTCCCCGAGGAGTCCGCCGGACGGCGGATGCAGACCGAGTTCATCGCCATCCCGCCGTTCTGGACGGTGGGGCAGACCATCGACTACCTGCGGGTCGAGAAGGACCTGCCCGACGAGTTCTACCAGCTCTATGTCGTCGATCCGGGCTATCGCGTGCTCGGCACCGTTCCCGCTCGACAAGTTCCTCCGGGCCAGGCGCCAGGTCAGGATGGAAGACCTGATGAACGGTGCCATCCGCACGGTTGATGCGACGGAGGACCAGGAGGAGGCGGCGCGCGAGTTCGAGCGCTACGACCTCGTCGAAATCGGCGTGGTCGACGAGAACAAGCGGCTCGTCGGCGTGCTGACCGTGGACGACATGGTGGACGTGATCCACGAAGAGGCGACCGAGGACATCAAGCTGCTCGGCGGCGTCGGCGACGAGGAGCTGTCCGACAATGTCTTCACGGCGGTGCGAAGCCGCGCGCCCTGGCTGGTGGTCAACCTGATCACGGCGACTGCTGGCGTCGTTCGTCATCAGTCTGTTCGACGCCACGATCGAGCAGATGGTGGCGCTGGCGGCGCTGATGCCGATCGTCGCCTCGATGGGTGGCAACGCCGGCACGCAGACCATGACCGTGACGGTTCGGGCGCTCGCGACGCGCGATCTCGACCGGGGCAGGGTGCGCCGGCTGATCAAGCGTGAGGTCAGCGGCGGCTTCCTCAACGGCTGCATATTCGCCGCTGCTGATCGGGACGGTCACATCGGTGCGCTATCTCAACGTCAGCCTGGGCGTCGTCATCGGCTTGGCGATGATCATCAACATGATCGCGGCCGGCACCGCCGGCATTCTCATTCCGCTCGGCACTCAACCGGATGAAGGTCGACCCAGCTATCGCGTCCTCGGTGTTCGTGACGACAGTGACCGACGTGATCGGCTTCTTCGCGTTCCTGGGGCTCGCGGGGCTGTGGTTCGGACTCTACTGAGCGCTTTGTACGGTTATCCACTGTTGCAGTTCCGCAACTTGCCACCCCTAGCCCCGCGGATTAACGATTCCTTACTGTGCGGAACTGCGTCGTTTGCGGCGTTCCGGGCGGTCCGATAACGGATAGAAGGAGCTTTGATGCGCGGCCATTCGAAGACGGAATGGTGGCGTTCGGCAGTAGCGACGGTGTCCTGGACACTGGTTTGCCTGCTCGCAATGTCACTCGTTTTCTCCATCGTTGCCGGCGCCTAGAATTCAGAGCGCTATCTGGACCTGAAGGGTCCCCGAAGAGTAGAGAATTGAGGAAGGGCGCCGAGGCCACACGGCGCCCTTTCGCGCTTGAGGGCTGACATGAAGCTGATTTTCGCCAATCGCAATTACTCCAGCTGGTCGCTGCGGGCCTGGCTGGTGCTGAAGCATTTCGCCATTCCCTTCGACGAGGAACTGGCGCTCCTCAGCGGGGAGGGCTGGCAGGAGAACATCCGCAAGAAGTCGCCGAGCGGCAAGGTGCCGGTGCTGATCGACGGCGACTTGGTGGTGCCAGAGACGATCGCCATCATCGAGTACCTGAACGACAAATATCCGGCCAAGGGGATCTGGCCGTCGAACCGCGTCGAGCGGGCGCTGGCGCGTGCCGCGGCGGCGGAGATGCACGGCGGCTTCAGCTCGCTGCGCAACGCCGCGCCGATGAACCTGCGCGCGTCGCATCCGGGCAAGGTCGATCCCGACACCGTGGCCGGCGACCTGAAGCGGATCGAGCGGCTCTGGGGCGACCTGCTTTCGCGTTCCGGCGGGCCGTATCTGTTCGGCAACTTCACCGCGGCCGACGCCATGTACGCGCCGGTGGCCACCCGGATCCGGACCTACTCGCTTCCCGTGAGCGACCTCGCCGGGGAATATGTCGAGGCGATCTATGCGCTGCCCGCCTTCCAGGAGTGGCTCGCCGAGGCGCTCAAGGAGCCGTGGATCGTCGAGCAGGACGAGATCGATATCATCCAGGCCAAGAAAGAGGCGGCCGGCCACGCATGATGCATATGATCAAGCTCTGCGTCGGCGTGGCGACGCTCGAGGAGCTGGAAGGTTATCGTGAAGAGCGCGCCCACTGGTGGGGCGCGGACTACGGCGAGGACGTGCATGTCCACCGCACCCGGACCATGCCGAAGCGCCGCGAGGAGATCGAGGGGCAGGGCTCGATCTACTGGGTGATCTCGGGCGTGGTGCGCTGCCGGCAGCCGATCCTCAGGCTGCGGAGGCGGTGGACGAGCAGGGGCTCAAGTGCTGCGACATCATCATGGCGCCGGACATGGTGCGCACCATCCCGCGGCCGAAGTCGCCGTTCCAGGGCTGGCGCTATCTCGACCCCAAGGACGCTCCGGCGGATGTCGACCGCGGCGGGTTCGAGGAGGAGGGCTCGCTCGAGCTCGCCGAGGAGCTGGCGAGGCTGGGGCTGATCTGATGGAGATGGCAGCGATCAAGGGCGTCAACGTCGGTTTCTACGACGGGCAGGCGATAGCGGTCGAGGCGGATGTGAACGACATCATCGGCTCGACCTACGGGCTGGAAGTCGACCTGGTGGCGATTCCGGTGGAGCGGCTGGTGGACTGACTTCTTCTGGCTGAGCAGCGGGCTAGCCGGAGCAGTGCTGCAGAAGTTCCAGATGTACGGCTTCCGGGTCGCAATCCTCGGGGACATTTCGCGCTTCACCGCCGAGAGCTCCGTCGCTGCGCGACTTCATCTACGAGAGCAACAGGCGCGGCCAGGTTATGTTCCTCGCCGATCGCGCGGCGCTCGAGGCGCGTCTATAGGCGACGTCGCGCAGCCGTTATCTGGACATGGTGAAAGAAGTCTTGAAAGGCGACGGGCGATCCCATCATTCTTCTGACGGGAGTGGGATCAGCCGAATCTCGGGTGGTGCGTCGACCTCGGGGCGGCAGGGGAACGGACCATGAGCAGGACAGGGACGCATGTCATTGTCGTGGGCAATGAGAAGGGCGGTTCCGGCAAGTCGACCACTGCTTTCCATCTCGCCGTCTATCTCATGTACCAGGGGTTCCGTGTCGCTTCGATCGACGTCGACAGCCGGCAGCAGACGCTGACGCAGTACGTCCGAAACCGGCGCGCCTGGGCGCAGTCGCACGACCTGCAGCTGCCGCACGCCACGCATTTCCACCTGCCGCTGTCGAAGTCGGACTCCATCAAGGAGAACCAGCGGCTTGAGTTCGACCTGTTCCGGCAGGCGGTGATCGATGTCGAAGGGGAGGCCGACTTCCTGATCGTCGACACGCCCGGGTTCGATACGCACCTCACGCGGCTGGCGCATTCCCTCGCCGATACGCTGATCACGCCGCTCAACGACTCGATCATCGACCTCGACGTGATGGCGCATGTCGACCGGTGACGGGCGACCCGCGCGAGATGAGCCACTATGCGCGGCTGGTGCAGCGGGCCCGGACGGAGCGGCTGTCGATCGACGGGCGGACCATCGACTGGGTCATCGTGCGCAACCGCATCTCCATGCTGCCGTCGCGCAGCACCAAGATGGTGCAGGCGGCGATCGAGAAGATCGCCGTGCGGCTCGGCTGCCGGGTGGCGGACGGGATCGCCGAGCGGGTGATCTTCCGCTCGCTCTTTCCCACCGGGATGACAGTGTTCGATCCGCTGGACCAGGAGATGCTAGGGGGCCTGCCGTCGATGTCGCACCTCAGCGCGCGGCAGGAGTATCGCTCGCTGGTCGAGGCGCTGCACCTGCCGGTGACCGAGCGCGCCAAGGCGAGGATCGAGGCGGGCAGGGCGCTGGCCCGGACCGCTGCCGAGCCGGTGCTGTTCGAGCACATGGCCCACGGGGCGAAGTAGGGCGCACAAGCTAGACCAGCAGCGACTGTGCGCCATCGATCCAGATCGGGGTACCGGAGATGTGCCTGGATCGGTCGGAAGCCAGGAAGACCACCAGGTCCGCAACCTCTTCGGAAGTACCGGGGCGTCCTTTGGTGAGTGGGACCGTGCCCTCCGGGTATTCGGCCGGCACCTTGGCCTCCTCGGTGTCTCTTTGCTGAGTGTTGTCGGAGATCTCGGTCTCGATGGCGCCCGGACAGATGACGTTCACGCGAATGCGGTGCTGCGCGAGCTCGAGCGCTGCCATCTGGCCGAAGGCCAGCTGGCCGGCCTTAGTGGTGGCATAGGCAGAGGCACCGCCGGTGGTGAAGGTGCGGGTGCCGTTGATCGACGAGGTGATGATGATCGAGCCGCCCTTGGCCCGCATCAGCGGGACGGCGAAGTGGACGGTCAGGAACGTTCCGCCCAGGTTGATGCGCTGGGTCTTGTTCCACTCATCGTAGCTCAGCTCATCGAGCGGCGCCCAGGTGCCATTGATGCCGGCATTGGCGAAGACGATGTCGAGGCGGCCGAACTCGGAACGCAGCTTGTCGTAACCCGCCCGCATGGCGCTCTCGTCGGCAATGTCGGCCTCGATGGTGAGCGCCTTGCGGCCCAAGGCTCGGACCGCCTCGGCGGTCTCTTCGAGCTCCTCGGGCGTACGGCCAACCAGAACAAGGTCGGCCCCTTCCCGGGCCAATGCCAGGGCAGCCGCCTCGCCGATGCCTGATCCTGCGCCGGTAACGAGCGCTACCCGCTGTTCGAGTTCCATGCGTGCCTCCGTAGGTCCCGGAGGCGAACGCAGGTTCGTGAACGTGGTTCCGCCGGTCAGTCTGCCCGGCGGGCCAGGGTGACCTTCACGGCGCGCCCGCCGGCCGGAGAGAACACGTCGAGATCGATCTCGACGCGCGGCAGCAGCATGCGCCGGGTCCGGGCCGAGAGGGCAAGGACCGCGCCAAGCAGTTCGCCGACGCCACGGCGTTTCAATGGAGGATTGAGGCGGGCGACCATCGCGTTCACCGCCTGCCGACTTACGAAGGCATCCTCTGAGGCTAAGGCCGACTGCCCGACGAAGCGGGCAAGCTCGGAAAGGCTAGAAGTCTCGCGCATTGGGGCTACTCCAAACACTTGCCACAACTCGCTTCCCCGTGGCGGCTACCTGTGCGTGCTAGGACTGCATCGCCAGGCAGCTCATCTTTGCTTTCTTCAGTTCGCTGCAGAGACCGGCCGCGTCCTCACGGCCGTCGAAACCATCGAAGCGCGCGCGGAAGAACACCTGCCCGTTCTTCTCGAAGCGTTCGACATAGGGCCTGACGCCGTTCAGGCTGTTGAGCTTGGCGGTGGCGTGGCTGATCAGCTGGTTGGCGCCGTTCTCGGTCGGGGCGGCCCCGATCTGGACGATCCAGCCGGGAGCGGCGACCGTCGCCGGCTCCTCGACCGCGGCGACCGCCAGCGGCGCCGGCTCGGGCTGCTCGGTGATGATGTCGGGGGCGGTGTCGCCGATGCCGCCGGAGGTCATCAGGTCGATGGGCTCGCCCTCGTCGCCGATGCCGACGGGCGGCAGGAGCGGCGCGGACGGGCGGGTCTGGCCCAGCGGGGCGGGGGCGGCGCCGAGCGAGAAGGTGTCGCTCAACCAGGCGCCGATCACGTCCACCGAGCCGTCGGGAACGCCGTTCGCTATGGCCGGCCGGGCCGCGAGGCCCTTGGCTGCCTGCACCGCCTCGTCGAATTCGAGATCCGCCGGACGCGCGACCGGAACCGGGGCATCGCCGATGGATGCGACGGCGATGTCGTCGGGCTGCTGAGCGGCCTCGACCGGCGCGACCGCGACGGCAACGGCCTGGCGGCGGAACGCGGGATAGGGCATCGGCATGACCGGCACGGGGTCGGTCGAGGCGACCATCACGGTGGCGCCCTTGCGGCCCGGCTGCGGGATCAGGGCCGCTTCGAGGAAGCTCTCCCGAGCGGCCCTTCCGGAGGTAGGTCTTGACGAGTTCGCGGACCTTGCTGTCGCGGGCGGCGCTGGAATCGAAGCCGAAGCCGGCCACCACGATGTGGTGCCCATCGGAGCGCGCGGCGGTGAGCAGGTTGAAGCCCGAGGCATTGGTGTAGCCGGTCTTGATGCCGTCGACGCCGTTGGAGCCCAGCAGCCGGTTGTGGTTGCCGTAGGTGCGCTTGCCGTACGAGAAGCTCTTGGTCTGGAAATACTCGTAGTAGTTGGGGAAGTGCTGGAAGATCGCGACACCCAGCCGGGCCTGGTCGCTGACGGTGGTCACCTGACCCTTGTCGGGCAGGCCGGAAGCGTTGCGGTAGGTGGTGTTGTTCATGCCCAGCGCTTTGGCGGTGGCGGTCATGCGCTTGGCGAAGGCGGATTCGGAGCCGGAGATGTTCTCGGCGATCACGCGGGCGATGTCGTTGGCCGAGAGGGTGACGAGGGCCTTGATGGCGTTCTCGACGGTGATGGTGGAGCCGGACTTGATGCCAAGCTTGGTCGGCACCGCCGAGGCGGCGTGTTTCGAGACGTTGAACTTGGTCTTCAAGGTGATGTTACCGGCCTCGAGCTCCTGGAACAGGATGTAGAGGGTCATCACCTTGGTGACCGATGCGGGGTAGCGCGCCGCGTTGGCGGAGCTCTCGTAGAGCACCTCGCCCGATTTCGCGTCGAGGACGATGCCCGCAAACTTTCGCGGAACCGATTG
Organism: uncultured Alphaproteobacteria bacterium; assembly: GCA_963708965.1. Lineage (GTDB taxonomy): Bacteria > Pseudomonadota > Alphaproteobacteria > Rhizobiales > Devosiaceae > Devosia_A. The sequence continues at coordinate 345,820 of CAVPUP010000011.1, forward strand.
CGCCTTTGCCTCCGCGGCCGCGGGAAGCGTCACCGCGATCGCCAGCAGGAGGGCCGCAAGAAGGCGCGCGACGAGCACGCCGATTGAGGAAATCCGCCCTTGGGAAAGCACCCGGTACTCCAACAGATATCGGGTCGTCAGTCCGCCCGTACGCAACACTCGGGTGCCGGCGGCATGCCTCTCCCCAATCGAGACCTACCGTGCTCCCTGTCATGGACACGCTAGATCGAGCGTCCTTACCATTCCGTAAAATGCGATAAAAATCGGGCACTTGGTTAGGGCAAAGTGAACGGGTTCACCTAGCCCAAAGATTAGGCTTTCCGGGCCTTAACATCGGCTTGGTTTTGCCTACATACTGGCCTCACCATGCTGCTTCGAACCTATCTTCCCCAGAGCCGAACCATGCGTGCCTCCCACGTCCACCCGCTGCCCATCACCGGCTCCGCCGATGAGCCGCCGCGGCGTGGCAGCGAAGGTGGCAAAGATCATGGCGGCGCCGGCAACAAGCTTGATACGGCTACCATCACGAAGCCGAAGACCAAGAGCAAACGCCCGAACCTCTACCGGGTGCTGCTGCTCAACGACGACTACACGCCGATGGAGTTCGTGGTGCTGGTTCTGCAGGACGTCTTCAACAAGACTCGCGAGGACGCGATGCAGATCATGCTCCACGTTCACAATCACGGCGTCGGGGAGTGCGGGGTATTTCCTTTTGAGGTGGCCGAGACCAAAGTCACCCGGGTCATGGATGCAGCTCGCAAGAACCAGCATCCGTTGCAGTGCGTGATGGAAAAGCAATAGGAACCTCTGATATGCCCTCTTTCTCCCGCGGACTCGAGAAGGCGCTCCATCAGGCAATGAATCTTGCCCGGGAGCGCGCCCATGAGTTCGCTACTCTCGAGCACCTGCTCCTCGCCCTCACGGACGACCGCGACACCATTGCCGTGCTCAACGGCTGCGATGTCGACGTCGAAGCGCTGAAGAGCGATCTCGAAGACTTCATCAACGAGGAGCTGGACAGCCTCGTCGTGCCCAATGGGCAGGACGCGCGGCCGACGGCTGCCTTCCAACGCGTGATCCAGCGCGCCGTCATCCACGTGCAATCCTCCGGCAAGGAAGAAGTGACGGGCGCGAATGTGCTCGTCGCGATCTTCGCCGAGCGCGAGAGCCACGCCGCGTATTTCCTCGAGCAGCAGGACATGACGCGGCTCGACGCCGTCAATTTCATCTCGCACGGGATCACCAAGTCCGGTCCGAACGAGGAGCGGCGCGTCCGCGGCGCCGAGAACCCCGGCAGCAATGGCCAGGGTGACGAAGGCGAGCGGGGCAGCGGGGGGCAGAACTCCGCCCTCGCCGACTTCTGCGTGAACCTCAACGAGAAGGCCCGGGCCGGCAAGATCGACCCGCTGATCGGCCGGGACGCCGAGCTGCGCCGCACCATCCAGGTGCTGTGCCGGCGCTCGAAGAACAACCCGATCTATGTCGGCGACGCCGGCGTGGGCAAGACCGCCATCGCCGAGGGCCTGGCCCGCAAGATCATCGAGGGCGACGTGCCCGAAGTGCTGCGCGAGTCGGTGATCTTCGCGCTCGACATGGGCTCGCTGCTGGCCGGCACCCGCTATCGCGGCGACTTCGAGGAGCGGCTCAAGGCCGTGATGAAGGAGCTCGAGAAGCACCCGGATGCGATCCTGTTCATTGACGAGATCCATACGGTGATCGGCGCTGGCGCCACCTCCGGCGGCGCGCTCGATGCTTCGAACCTGCTGAAGCCGGCCCTGGCTTCGGGCAATATCCGCTGCATCGGCTCGACCACCTACAAGGAGTACCGGCAGTTCTTCGAGAAGGACCGGGCCCTGGTCCGGCGCTTCCAGAAGATCGACGTCGCCGAGCCGACGATCACGGATGCGATCGAGATCGTGAAGGGGCTGCGGCCGTACTACGAGGACTACCACAAGCTCAAGTACACCGATGACGCCCTGAAGGCGGCGGTCGAGTTGAGCGCGCGGTACATCAACGACCGGAAGCTCCCGGACAAGGCGATCGACGTGATCGACGAGACCGGAGCCAGCCAGATGCTGCTGACGCCGGAGAACCGCAAGGAAGTGATCGATGTCGCCGACATCGAGCAGACCATTGCGACGATGGCGCGCATTCCGCCCAAGTCGGTCTCGAAGTCGGACTCCGAGCTCCTGGCCAATCTCGAGCAGAACCTCAAGACGGTGGTGTTCGGGCAGGATCAGGCGATCTCGGCGCTCTCGTCGGCCATCAAGCTGGCGCGTGCCGGGCTCAGGGAGCCGGAGAAGCCGATCGGCTCTTACCTGTTCACCGGCCCGACCGGCGTCGGCAAGACCGAGGTGGCAAAGCAACTGGCGGATACGCTGGGCGTGGAACTGCTGCGCTTCGACATGTCGGAGTACATGGAGCGGCATACCGTGTCGCGGCTGATCGGCGCCCCTCCGGGCTATGTCGGTTTCGACCAGGGCGGCCTGTTGACCGACGGCGTGGACCAGCATCCGCATTGCGTGGTGCTGCTCGACGAGATCGAGAAGGCGCATCCGGACCTGTTCAACATCCTGTTGCAGGTGATGGACCACGGCAAGCTGACCGACCACAACGGCAAGTCGGTCGACTTCCGCAACGTGATCCTGATCATGACGTCGAACGTCGGTGCCATGGAGCTGCAGAAGTCGCCGATCGGGTTCGGGCGCAAGCGCGAGGCCGGGGACGACGAGGAAGCGATCAACCGGCTGTTCACGCCGGAGTTCCGGAACCGGCTGGATGCGATCATCTCGTTCAGCCCGCTGCCACCGGTGGTGGTGCGGCGCGTCGTCGAGAAGTTCGTGCTGCAGCTCGAAGGTCAGCTGGCCGAACGCGGCGTGACCATAGAGCTGACGCCCGAAGCGGCGGAGTGGCTGGCATTGCGCGGCTACGACGAGAAGATGGGCGCCCGCCCACTGGGCCGGGTGATCCAGGAGTACGTCAAGAAGCCGCTGGCCGACCAGGTGCTGTTCGGCGAGCTGCAGAATGGCGGCTCGGTGACGGTTGCGGTGGTCGGCATCGGCCCCGACGCCAAGCTGGAACTGATCGCGGTGCCGCCGCGTCCGGCCCGGCCGAAGGCGATTGCCGGTCCCAAGGCGAAGAAGCCGAAGGCCGACAAGCCGGCGGAAGAAAAGAACTGAGTTTTCCCATGCAGGGAATGAGGCCGGGAGCGATCCCGGCCTTTTTTTACGCCGGCCGGCGGACGGCGAAGCCGATCAGGAACAGGGCGTAGACCACGCCGGGCAGCAGCAGCGACCAGATCTGCCAGGCGCCATAGGCCGCCGCGCCGATGACGGCGCCGACCAGGAGGGCCAGCCACACGAAGAGGTGCTGGAGCCAGCGCAGGGGCGGCGCGGTGCGCTGGACGGCGCGGGCGAGATCCTGCCCGGCGGTGAACAGCGAGCCGGTGACGAAGGTGGCGCCGAGACGGGCGCTGCCGTTGGCGGGCAGGGCGGCGTTCTGCGCGCCAGCGGCGGTTGCGAGGACCAGCATCGCCTGAGCCGTCGAGAAGCCCGTGGCCTGGAGTGCGAACGTGCAGGCAAGACCGAGCAGCACGAAAGCAAAGACGCCCACCGGGCCGCCGCGCTTCGCGCCGGCAATGAGGGTGCCGAGGAAGCTGCCGATGAAGAACATGCCGATCAGGCTGGCTGGCAGGAGCCAGTTTCCCAGATCGGCGAAGCTGGCGCCGAGCTGGGTGGTGTTGCCGCTCATGAAAGACGTGTAGTAGCCGCCGAGCTCGATGAAACCCACGACGTCGATCATCCCGGCCGCAGCCGTGAGGATCAGGCCAAGGGTGAGCTGACGGGCAGGCGTCACCTCAGGCGAGCGCCTCCGCGATCGCCTTTGCCTGGGCAGCCAGTTCCGCGTCGTCGGCCTTGCCGCCCTCGGCATGGCGGCCGAGCGGGACGCCGTCATAGACCGGGATCACGTGGAAATGCAGGTGGAACACGGATTGTCCGGCCGGAGCCTCGTTGAACTGCACGAGGCGGATGCCGTCGGGGTTCAGTGCCTTCTGGGTCGCCTGCGCAACCCGCTGCACCAGGGGGATCACCCTCGCGAGGGTCGCCGGGTCGGCATCGAGCAGGTTGCGCGATGCCGCCTTGGGAATGACGAGGACGTGGCCCTTGGACTGGGGGAAGATGTCCATCATCACCAGGGCGTCGGCATCCTCGTACACCTTGTGGGCCGGGATCTCGCCGCGGATGATCTTGCCGAAGATGTTGCCGGGGTCATAGGCGGTCACGAGGCGGCTCCAAACAGTTTCTCGCTGGCATAGGGGTTGCCCGGATAGTCGTCGATGGTCTCCTCGACGATGTCGGCGGCGAGGCCGGTGCCGTCCTCGCAGCACCAGGCGCTCGCGCAGCTCGGTCGCGGCGAGCTGGTACGACGTCTCGGTCGCCATTTCCTCGAGGGCGGCGGCGAGGATGCTGGGGGTGAGCTTGCGCAGCCGCACCGGGGCAGGGCCGCAGCCGAGCTCGTAGACGCGCCGGCCCCAATAGGGCTGGTCGAAGAAGTGCGGCACGACGAAGGTCGGCCGACCGGCATAGAGGCCGGCATAGGTGGTGCCGGCGCCGCCGTGATGGACGACGGCCCGCATCAGCGGGAAGAGCTTGGTGTGCGGCGCCTTCTCGATGGAATAGACGGTGTCCGGCAGATCCTCCGCGCGGATGCCGCCCCAGCCCTTGCCGACGACGGCGCGGCCGCCCCATGGCGGAGCGCCCTGGTGATGATCTCGGTGTTGCGCTGCGCGCCCCAGGGCATCGAGCCGAAGCCGAGGTAGATCGGCGGCTTCGCCCGCATCGAGGAACTTCTGGAACTCGGCGTCTGGCGCCCAGTCGGCGATGTCGTCGAGCCGCCAGAAGCCGGTGACCACGGTGCTGTCGGGCCAGTCGCCGGGGCGGGGGGAGATGATGGGCGAATAGGCGTGGAGGGCCGGGATCGGTTCGCCGCGCGAGTTCTTGGAGAAGCCCGAGCGCTTGCGGCTGCGCAGGCCCAGCAGCTTGGCGCGCATCCGGTCGCGCGGGAAAGTCGTAGTAGCTCTGGTGCGCCGCCTGCACCACGTAGCTCAGGCGGTTGAACAGCGGATCGAGGCTGATGCGGTTGAACAGCGGCTCGGGCGGCGGTCCGTCATAGCCGAAATAGGGGAACTCGCCGGTCGGGTTGATCGGCTGGAACGCGGTCATGATCGCCGGGATGTCCAGCGCCTCGGCCACGTCGACGGCGAAGTTGGTGGTCTGGTGGAAGATGATGCAGTCGACGTCCTGCGCCGCGGCCCAGAGGTGCCGGCAGGCCTCCTTCATGATGCGCTGGCCGTCGCGCAGCAGCTTCGGGGCGTAGAGCAGCGAGTTCTTCGACATGACGTTGTCGAACTGCGACTGCCGCATGAAGGCCTGGATGTCGCTGCCGAGCGTCCGGAACTCGACGCCGTGGCCGGAGACGAAGCCCTCGAAATCGTTGGTGGCGCAGAGCACGACCGAGTGCCCGCGCTTCATCAGCGCGAGGGACGAGGGCGACGAAGGGCTGGATGTCCCCCATCGTTCCGATCGCTGCTATGGCGATGCGCCTGCCCATTCCATCTCCGTCGTCAATCAAGAAGCGTGCCTGCCATCGGCGAATAGTTTGGCGTGCCTAAGGCGGTAGATACAGCTTTGGGCTGTTGCCCGTCCAGTCGGGCGATTCTGAGGACCACAGCGGTAAGCGCAAGGGGCGACTCAGTTTTTCTCGCCGTGCCGGAACGGAGTATAGCGCTCGAGGACCTGCTGTTCGCGAACCACCGAGGCCCGTTCCTGGCTGACGAAGCGCGCGACGGCATCGCGCAGGCCGGGATGGCCGATCCAGTGCACGGAGCGGGTGGTGGCGGGTTCGTAGCCGCGCGCCAGCTTGTGCTCGCCCTGGGCGCCGGCTTCGACCACCGGCGAGCTTGTGCGCGATGGCGTAGTCGATGGCCTGGTAGTAGCAGAGTTCGAAATGGAGGAAGGGGACGTCCCGCGTGGCGCCCCAGTAGCGGCCGTAGAGGCGGTCGCGACCGATGAGACTGAGCGTCCCGGCGATCGGCCGGTCGCCGTCGTAGGCGATCATCAGCAGCACGCGGTCCGCCATGGCCTCGGAGAGCAGCGAGAAGAACTGCCGGTTGAGGTAGGGCCGGCCCCACTTGCGGCTGCCGGTATCCTGGTAGAACTCGAAGAAGGCGTCCCAGGCGGCCTCGGTCAGGTCGCTGCCGGTGAGCCAGCGCACCGTCAGGTCGTGGCTGCCGAGGGCGTCGCGGCGCTCGCGGCGGGTCACCTTGCGGTGACGGGAGGAGAGGGTGCCGAGGAACTCCTCGAAGCTGGCGAAGCCGTGGTTGTGCCAGTGGAACTGGGTGTCGTGGCGAACCAGCCAGCCGGAGGCGCGGGCGAGCTCGGCCTCGTGCTCGACGACGAAGGTGGCGTGCACCGAGGAGATGTTGGCACGGGTCGCGACGCGTCTCGGCAGCGCGGAGCAGGGCGCCTCGGCCTGCGTCGGTCGGCGAGAGCAGTCGCGGGCCGGTGACCGGGGTGAAGGGGACGCTGCACTGCAGCTTGGGATAGTAGTCGCCGCCGGCGCGCTGGAAGGCATCGGCCCAGCCGTGGTCGAAGACATACTCGCCCTGCGAGTGCGACTTGAGGTAGAGCGGCATGACGCCGATCGGGTGCCCGCCTGCGTCCTCGAGGAGCAGGTGCTGCGGTTGCCAGCCGGTGCGCCGGCTGGCCGAGCCCGACTGCTCGAGCGCGAGGAAGAAGGCGTGGTCCACGAACGGGTTGTCGGGCCTGCCTTCATGTCCCGGTGCCAGCCCATTCCACACATCCGCCGGGATTTCCGCGACGGACCCGATGACGTTGGCACTGAGGACCTCGTCAGGCAATTGGCGGAGTGAACCCCTCGAATACGATCTGGTCGGCCCGGCCCATCACTGCAAGAGCCGCGGCAGGGCTCTTGATGGTCCAGGCGGTGACCGGCATGCCCAGCCGGCGGAACAGCTTCACCGCCGGCAGGTCCAGGGCCTGTTCCCGGCAGGAGATGAAGTCGAAACGGGTCAACGGCCAGTGCAGCAGGTGCCGCAGGATGAACCTGGTCTCTCGGTCGAAATGTCGCTTGTCCCAGTCTGGTTCATCGTAGGCGTAGGTGATGATGCCGACCGGCATCTGCGCGCCGCGCTTCCTGCAGCGCGGCGACGAGATTCGGATCGAAGGACTCGAGCGTGACCGGGCCGCGATAGGCCTTGAGGGCATCCATGACCGTCTGGGCGAGGACCTCGGTCGCCGCGGCGTCGGGCTGGCGCTTCAGTTCGATCTGCAGCAGGACGCGTCCGTCGACCTGGGCGAGGAAGTCGGTGAGGCGCTGCGGCGTGTCCCCGGCAGCGCTGCCGAGGAGCTTGTAGGTGGCAGAGCTCGGCCATGGTTTTCGCGCCGATCGGCCCGGGCACGCCGGTCAGGCGCTCCAGATCGTCGTCGTGAAAGATCACCGGGACGCCGTCGCGGCTGAGCTGCACATCGCATTCGATGGTGAAGCCGGCTTCGATGGCGGCGGCGAAGGCGCTGGCCGAGTTCTCGATGATGCCCTTCGACCGGTCGTGAAGACCGCGGTGGGCGATGGGGCGGTCGAAGACGGGTTTGACGCTCATGATTCCGGACGAATGATTGGGGTCGGGAGGCCGAAGGCGTTAGCAGACCGCTGTGACCGCGCCCGTGTCAGTCCTCCACTTCGATGATGCCTTCCACCTCGACGGCGGCGCCGAGGGGCAGGGCGGCCATGCCGATGGCCGAGCGGGCATGCTTGCCGTTTTCGCCGAGCACGCCGACGATGAGGTTCGAGGCGCCGTTCGCCACGAGGTGATGCTCGGCGAATTCCGGGGTCGAGGCGACGAACACCGTGAGCTTCAGCACGCGCTTGACCTTCGTGAGGTCGATGCCCGCGCTATGGACGATCTGGCTGAGGAAGTTGACGGCGGCGAGCTCGGCGGCGTTGGCGCCCTGCACCACGTTCATGGTGTCGCCCAGCAGGCCGGCGGCGACGCCCTGCTCGCCCGAGGAAATCTGGCCGGAGATGTAGACGATGTTGCCGGTGCGGGTGACCGGGATGTAGGTGGCAACCGGTGCCTTGGGCTGGGGCAGCTCGTAGCCGTATTCGCGGAGCTTATCGATGGGGCTGGTCATATCAGGTCTCTTGATCTCGTTTTTCCTGCTCTCGGGCGGCGCGCGACTTGGTCCGATCGTACAGCTTGCCGCGGATAACCGCATCCTTGCCGAACCGATCCCGGACACGATCCATGGCCCGCTCCGCCGCCGCCTTGCGGGCTATCGCGGGCTCGATCAGATCGACCGGATCGGTACCATTGGCCGGCGAGATGCCGGAAACGCCGATGCCGATGAGGCGGAAGGCGGTTCCGTCGACCTCGCGAGCCAGGAGCTGCGTGCCGGATTCGTAAAGGATGTTGGCAAGTTGCGTCGGGATCAGCAAGTGCCGCGCGCGGGTCCTGAGGCGAAATCCCGCCGACTTGAGCTTCAGCGTGACGGTATCGCCGACAATTCCCTTGGCCTTGAGGCGCTCGGACAGGCGCTCGCAGAGGGCGAGGAGCTCGGTGGAGAGCTCGTCGAAGCCCTTGAGGTCGGTGTTGAAGGTGGTCTCGGCGGAGACGGTCTTCATCTCGCCGTCGATGGAGACGGTGCGAGCTGTCCTCGCCGCGGGCGAGCCGGGCCAGGCGGGCGCCGGTCTCGCCGTAGCGGCGCATCAGCGTTTCGGGCGGCGTCTGCTGCAGCTGGCCGATGGTGGTGAAGCCGTCCTTGCGCAGGGTCTCGGCGAGGACCTTGCCGACGCCGTAGATCAGGCTCACCGGCTGGCGGGCGAGGAAACTCGGCCGTCTCGGCCTTGCCGATCACCGCGAAGCCGCGGGGCTTGTCGAGGTCGGACGCGATCTTGGCGAGGAACTTGTTGTGGCTGAGGCCGACCGAGATGGTGACGCCGATCTCCTTCTCCACCTGCCGGGCGAAGCGGGCGAGGGTGACGGCGGGCGTGGCCCTGTGCATGACGCTCGGTGCCGCGCAGATCGAGGAAGGCCTCGTCGATGGAGAGCGGCTCGACCAGCGGGGTGAGCGCATCCATCAGGGTGCGGATCTGCCGGCTGACGCGCGACGTATTTCTGCATGTCGGGCGGGATGATCACCGCGTCGGGGCAGAGCTCGCGGGCCTTGAACATCGGCATGGCGGAGCGAACGCCGTACTGGCGGGCGATGTAGCAGCAGGTGGAGACGACGCCGCGCATGCCGCCGCCGATGATCAGCGGCTTGTCGACGAGGCTTGGGTCGTCGCGCTTCTCCACCGAGGCGTAGAAGGCGTCGCAATCGACATGGGCGATGGCGAGGCGGTCGAGCTCGTCATGGGCGATCAGCCGGGGCGAGCCGCAGTGCCGGCAGCGATCGGGACGGCTCGCAAGCTTTGGTCGTCTCCAGGCAGTCGCGGCAGAGGCTCAGCATTCATCCCGCCGGATTGAGCCTGGCCCAGACGCGCATGAAGTCGTCGGGCCGGAAGCTGTTGTTGGCGCAGAGCGCGAGCAGGAGCGGCTCGTTGGAGGCGAAATAGTCGATGAGGCCCTGGTCGAGGCCGGGCTCGCCCACTGCCTGGCGCAGCGCATCGGGCGAGTAGCCGGTCATGCCCATGAACTCGGCAAGCTGCGCCGGGTTCTCGGCGAGGTGGTGCAGGCAGAGATCGCCGAGGGTCCTGGGATCGAGTTGGATGGACTTGGTCAATTGGAGCCATGCGGTAGGTGTTGGCGCTTTCGGTAATGGCATTGATGTTACCCTGAAGTTCGGGCAGAACACGAGTGCCGCCGGCCCCGTCCGCGGGCCAGAGCGAGTTCTCATGCCCAAGACCGTGATGATCGTCGAAGACAACGAGCTCAACATGAAGCTCTTCAACGATCTGCTTGAATCGCGTGGCTATTCCATCATCCAGACCCGGAACGGCATGGAAGCGCTGGACCTCGCCCGGGCGCATCGTCCCGACCTGATCCTGATGGATATCCAGCTGCCCGAGGTGTCGGGGCTCGTGGTGACCAAGTGGCTGAAGGAAGACGACGAGCTGATGTCGATTCCCGTCATCGCCGTCACGGCCTTCGCCATGAAGGGCGACGAGGAACGCATCCTCCAGGGCGGGTGCGAGGGCTACATCTCCAAACCGATTTCCGTGCCTCACTTTTTGGAAACGATTGCCCGCTACATTGGACCTGCCAACTAACTGGGCCAACGGGCAGATTTCCGAAATGGTGGGGTTCGCGGTCTTTGACGGCACGGGTGCTGATCGTCGATGATATTCCGACGAATGTGCGTCTCCTCGAGGCGCGGCTTTCGGCGGAGTATTTTGATGTCGTCACGGCTTCGGCCGGCGCCGAGGCGCTGACGTCTGCGCCGAGCGGCGAAGTCGACATCATCCTGCTCGACGTGATGATGCCCGAGCATGGACGGCTTCGAGGTCTGCCGCCGGCTGAAGGCCGACCGCAGGACCAGCCACATTCCGGTGCTCATGGTCACCGCGCTCGACCAGCCCTCCGATCGCGTGCGCGGGCTCGAGGTCGGGCGCCGACGACTTCCTGACCAAGCCGGTCGACGACGTGCAGCTGATGGCGCGGGTGAAGAGCCTGGTGCGCCTGAAGGTCGCTGACCGACGAGCTGCGGGCGCGGGCGCTGACCGGGCAGGAGATCGCCGTCGAGGATGCGCTGCGGGCGATGGATTCCATCAACTCCGATGACGGCCGCATCCTCGCTGGTCGACACCGATCCGCGCCACGCCGAGCGCATCCGCAACTATCTGTCAGGCGCTCGGCCGCGTCGATGTGCTGCATGACCCGGCCGATGCGGCGCTGGCGGTGAGCGGGGGCGGCTACGAGCTGGCGCTGGTGTCGATGGCGCTGGGCGAGTTCGATCCGCTGCGGGTCTGCTCGCAGATGCGGACGGGCGAGCTGACCAGGTCGCTGCCGATCATCCTGATCGCCGAGGAGGACGACCGGCCGCGCGTGGTGCGGGGGCTGGACCTCGGCGTCAACGATTTCATCATGCGGCCGGTGGAGCGGAACGAGCTGCTCGCGCGGGTGCGCACCCAGATCCGGCGGCAGCGCTATGCCGTGGAGCTGCGGCAGAGCGTCACCAATACGCTGGCGCTGGCGGTCACGGACGAGCTGACCGGGCTCTACAACCGCCGCTATTTCGACCGGCACCTGGCGCTGATGCTGGACAAGGCGCAGCAGCAGCACCGCGACATGGCGGTGATGCTCATCGACATGGATTTCTTCAAGGCCGTCAACGACACGCACGGGCACGACACCGGCGATGCGGTGCTGCGCGAGTTCGCCAACCGGCTGCGCCGCAATATCCGCGGCGTCGACCTCGCCTGCCGGTTCGGCGGGGAGGAGTTCGTGGTGCTGATGCCCGATACCGACTACCGGCAGGCGCAGGGCGTCGCCGAGCGGGTGCGGCAGGCGGTGGCGGACAAGACCTTCGAGGCCGGCAACGGGCGACCGCTGACCATCACCGTCTCGGTCGGCCTGGCGCTGAACGAGACGAAGGTGGATACGCCCGAGGCAATGCTCAAGCGGGCCGATGTGGCGCTCTACCGGGCCAAGCGGGAAGGGCGCAACCGGGTCGTCTTCGACGCGGCCTGATGAATACTCTCGCGCCAAGTGGAAATTAAGGTTAAGTCTTAGTAACGTTTTCGCCCGGCAGTTTTGTTCGGGCGCAGGTTCCTATAGGTTGAACCACATACGGAGGGCGCTGCCTTGGCGGGCCTCCACCCCACACCCTACGGTTATCCTCAGGTCCGCCGCAACTCCTGGGTCCGTAGGGCGGCTGGTCCGAAGCGGACAAGAGTGGCCTCTTTGTTGTCGCTACGGACCAGCCATCTATTTGCAAACGCCCGCTGCTACAGCAGCGGGCGTTTTGTATTCGTGACATGAGAACAAACGGCCCCGCGCATGGCGCAGGGCCGTTTGAGGAATACGCGAAGCGCCGACCTTACTTGATCTTGGCTTCCTTGAACTCGACGTGCTTGCGCACGACCGGGTCGTACTTCTTGAACGACAGCTTCTCGGTCTGCGTGCGGGAGTTCTTCTTGGTCACGTAGTAGTAGCCGGTGTCGGCGGTCGACACGAGCTTGATCTTGAGGGATACGGCTTTGGCCATAATTCACGTTCCTTGAAAGGGAATGCCGCGCGGTCGGCGCGCGGCGGTCAACTCACCTGAGGCCACAGCAGGCCGGCCCTGGAAATTCGCGCGCAACCTACGGATTTGGCCACGCTTGTCAAGAACAGTATGCGCCTGCTCAGGCGTCCTGGAGCTCGGTCCGCCGGCGCGGGTCGAAGCCGTGCATCAGGTTGGCCCACTGCAGACCGACCACGGCTCCCTTGATGGAGGGGAGGATCAGCAGCGGCAGAATCAGCGCCGCCGGGACCATGGTGTAGACGTAGAACATCGGATGCAGCGGGGTGGTCATCTCCTGGTGCAGGATGTAGCCGATCAGCAGGTGCCCGACGATGGAGATGGCGATGTAGGGCGGGAAGTCGTCGGCACGATGGTGCTTGAGCTCTTCGCCGCAATTGCTGCAGCTGTCTGCGATTTTCAGGAATGAGCGGAAGACTTTTCCCTTGCCGCAGTTGGGGCAGCGGCACATCGCGCCGTTACCAATCGCCTTCCAGACTGAGCGTCTCGCACGGTCCACCGTGATATCCAGCGCCATCGCTATCTTCTTTCTCGCAAATTTGCGGTAGGTGCCCGCCTTGGCCCGCGGTCCCTGATGCGCGCTTTGACCTTGCGTCTGACAGATGGCGAAAGGTCGCGGGTGCCTTCGGTGAGGAGTTCGAAGCGCAGCGCCCCGGCTACCGGCGCCACTTCCAGCAGCCTGACCTCGACGTCGTCGCCGATGCGGAAGGTCTCGCCGGTGCGGTCGCCGACCATCGCCTGCATCTCCTCGACGTGGCGGTAGTAGTCCGCGCCGAGCGAGGAGGCGGGCACGAAGCCGTCGGCGCCGGTCTCCTTGAGTCGGACGAACAGGCCGGAGCGGGTGACGCCGGAGATGCGGCCGTCGAAGCTGCGCGCCGACATGCTCGGCGAGGAACTGCGCCAAGAGGCGATCGACGGTCTCGCGCTCGGCCAGCATGGCGCGGCGCTCGGTCATCGAGATGTGCTCGGCGATTCCCGGGAGCTTGGCGATCTCGCGCGTCGGTCAGGCCGTCCTTGCCCAAGCCCAGCGCGGTGATCAGCGCGCGGTGGACGATCAGGTCGGCATAGCGCCGGATCGGCGAGGTGAAGTGGGCGTAGCGATCGAGGTTGAGGCCGAAATGGCCGTAGTTCTCGGCCGCGTACACGGCCTGCGCCTGGGTGCGGAGGATGATCTCCGACACCTGCTGGATCTTGCCGTCGGCGCGCGCCTTGTCGAGGATGCGGTTGAAGTCGACGGGACGGACCGCGTCGGATTTCGGCGCCGGCAGCGAGAGCGAGGAGAGGAAGTCGCGCAGCGCCGACGAGCTTTTCCTGGCTGGGCGTGTCGTGCACCCGGTAGATCAGCGCGCGTGCGGCGCTTCTCCAGGGTTTCGGCGGCCGCGACGTTGGCCGCGATCATCATCTCCTCGATCAGCCGGTGGGCGTCGAGCCGATCCGGCACGCGAACGTCGACCACCATCCCCTTGTCGTCGAGGATGATCTTGCGTTCGGGCAGGTCGAGGTCGAGCGGGCCACGCTCGTCGCGGGCCTTCGCCATGGTCTCGTAGGCGGCCCAGAGCGGCTTCAGGATGGTTTCGAGGATCGGGCCGGTCTTGTCGTCGGGCTGGCCGTCGATGGCGGCCTGCGCCTGCTGGTAGGTGAGCTTGGCGGCGGAGCGGAACAGCACGCGATGAAAGCTGTGCGAGCGTCTTCTTGCCATTCCGTGTCGAACACCATGCGGACGGCGAGGGAGGGGCGGTTCTCGCCCTCCTTCAGCGAACAGAGGTCGTTCGAGATGCGCTCGGGCAGCATGGGCACGACGCGGTCGGGGAAATAGACCGAGTTGCCGCGCAGGTACGCCTCGCGGTCGAGCGCGCGTGCCGGGGCGGACATAGGCGGCGACGTCGGCGATGGCGACATAGACGATGTGGCCGCCGGGGTTCTTCTCGTCGGTGTCCGGCTCGGCATAGACGGCGTCGTCATGGTCCTTGGCGTCGATGGGGTCGATGGTGACGAGCGGGATGTGGCGCCAGTCCTCGCGGCCCTTGAGGCTGGCCTCGGGGGCCTCCTCGGCTTCCTTCAGCACCGAGGCGGGGAAGTTGTAGGGGATCTCGAGGTTGTGCAGGGCAATCATCGAGACCGCGCCCTCGGAGCGCGGATTGCCGATGACGCTGGTGACTCGCGCCTTGGGAATCATCAGGCGGCCGGCGAACTTCACCTCGACTTCGACGAGGTCGCCATCGCGGGCAGCGGCGAGATCGCCGCCCTCGATGCGCATCTCCTTCTGCTTGCGATCGACGGGGATAAGGCGCGCGCCGTCCTCGTCCATGCGGACGATGCCGATCTGGCCGCGGCGCGGCTTGTCGAGGATCTTCATCGCCCGGGCGGTGTAGTGCGGCACCTCGCCGTCGCCGGCGTCGATGCGGGCGAGGATGCGGTCGCCTGGCGCGGGGGCCACGCGGGCGTTCCTCGGCTGGTGGACGGCGACGCGCGGGCGCTGGCCCTCCTCGTCGTTCCACTGGGCCGGGAAGGCGTGCAGGTCGTCCGGGTCCGCGTCGGCGGGAATGTCGAGGACGGTCACGGCGGGCAGGGCGGCGGTGCGCCGGATCTGCTTGCGCGTGCGGGCGATGATGGCCCTCGCCTTCGAGTTCCTTCAGCAGCACCTTGAAGGGGGTGCGCATGTCGCCCTTGATGCCGAAGTAGCGCGCGAGTTCGCGCTTGCCGTCGAGATCAGGGTGGCGGGCCATCGCCTCGAGGACGGCCTCGCGCGAAGGCAGGGCGGCCACGGAGTACTGGCGTTGGGCTGTTGTTTTTGTCGTCTGTTTGATTTTCTGAGCCATTTTCACACTCGGAGACATGCCCACAAGCGGGGGCATCTCCGTTTCTCGGGAGGCTCTGAAAACAGAGGTTCCCGCTTTTCGCGGGAACAGCTCCGTGGATTGATCAGGCCTCCACAGTCTTTGTCTTGGCGGCCTTCTTTGCCGCTGGTTTCTTTGCCGTCGCTTTCTTTGCCGTCGCCTTCTTGGCCGGGGTTTTAGCAGAGGCGGTACGCGACGAGGATTTCTTTGTAGGCGCGGAGCCGGCCTTGGCCGTGATCAGTTCCAGCGCCTGCTCCAGCGTCACGTCCTCGGGCTTCAACTCCTTGGGCAGCGTGGCGTTCACCTTGCCCTGGTTGACATAGGGACCGTAGCGGCCGGAGCGGACCGAGATCGGGCCGGCTTCGTGCTCGAAGGTCTGTATCGCCGCCGGCGTGCCTCGCGCGCCCTTGCCGAAGCGACCGCCGCCCGCAGCCTTCTCGGCGAGGAGGTCTACCGCGCGGTTGAGGCCGACGGTGAACACCTCCTCGACATCGGGCAGGTTGGCATAGGTGCCTTCGTGCAGGATGAAGGGGCCGTAGCGGCCGATGCCGGCGCTGATCGGCTTTCCGGTCTCGGGATGGTTGCCGACGGGCCGGGGCAGCGACAGCAGTTGCAGCGCGCGGTCCAGCGTCAGGGTATCGGGAGTCCAGCCCTTGGGGAGAGAAGCCCGCTTCGGTTCGGTGGCTTCGCCAAGCTGCACATATGGACCGAAACGGCCGGACTTCAAGTACACTTCGTGGCCGGACTCGGGGTCGGTACCGAGGATGCCGTCGCCGGCCGCCGCTTCGTTGGTGGCGCCGGTCGCCGCGTCGGAGAGCTGCATGGTGTTGCGGCACTCGGGGTAATTCGAGCAGCCGATGAAGGCGCCGAACTTGCCGAGCTTCAGCGACAGCTGGCCGGTGCCGCAGACCGGGCAGCGGCGCGGATCGGAGCCGTCTTCCTTGGCCGGGAAGATGTGATCGGCAAGGAGGTCGTTGAGGGCATCGAGAACTTCGGAGACGCGAAGGTCCTTGATCTGCTCGACATGGGACTGGAAGTCCTTCCAGAACTCGCGCAGGACGTCCTTCCAGGCGAGCTTGCCGTCCGAGATCAGGTCGAGCTGCTCCTCGAGGCTGGCCGTGAAGCTGTACTCGACATAGCGCTTGAAGAAGCTCTCGAGGAAGGCGGTGACGATGCGGCCGCGATCCTCGGGAATGAGGGCGCGCTTTTCGAGCCGGACGTAGTTGCGCTCCTGCAGCACGGACATGGTGGCGGCGTAGGTCGACGGACGGCCGATGCCTAGCTCTTCCATCTTCTTGATGAGGCTGGCTTCGGTGTAGCGCGGCGGCGGCTGGGTGAAGTGCTGTTCGATCAGCGCCTCTTCGAGCTTCGGCCGGTCGCCGACAGCCAGTGGCGGGAGTTCGCGGCTGTCCTCGTCCTCTTCCTCGCGATCGGCGCTGGCCTCGACACCGTAGAGGGCGAGGAAGCCGGGGAAGGTGACGACGGAGCCGACGGCGCGGAGCGCTATGTCGCGGGTGGTGGCGAATACCGAGATGTCTGCAGTGGTGCGCTCGATCTCGGCGGAACGCATCTGGCTGGCAAGCGTGCGCTTCCAGATCAGCTCGTAAAGGCGATGCCGGTCCGGATCGCCGCGCAGGGAATCCGGATGATGGAACATGTCCGTCGGGCGGATGGCTTCGTGGGCTTCCTGCGCGTTCTTGGCCTTGGTCTGGTAGACGCGGGCTTTCTCGGGCAGGTAGTCCGAGCCGAACTGCTTCACGATGGCGCGGCGCGCCTGCTCGATGCCTTCCGGCGCCATCTGCACGGCGTCGGTTCGCATATAGGTAATGACGCCGTCCTCATAGAGCCGCTGGGCAATCTGCATGGTGCGGCTGGGCGAGAAGCCGAGGCGCGAGGATGCGTCCTGCTGCAGGCTCGAGGTGGTGAAGGGCGGGTAGGGGTTGCGCTTGGTCGGCTTCTTGTCGACGGCGCTGACGGAGAAGGTGCCGGCCTCGATCGCCGCTTTGAGGGCCGTGGCTTCGGCCTCGTTGGCGATGTCGAGCTTGTCGGTCTTCTTGCCGTCGACGGAATAGAGCCGCGCTTCGAACGCCTTGCCCTTCTCGCTCAGACGGGCGCCGATCGACCAGTATTCCTGGGCCCGGAACCTCTCGATCTCGGATTCGCGGTCGCAGACGAGGCGGAGGGCCACGGACTGGACGCGACCGGCCGAACGAGAGCCGGGAAGCTTGCGCCAGAGGACCGGCGAGAGGGTGAAACCCACGAGGTAGTCGAGAGCGCGGCGGGCCAGGTAGGCATCGACCAGCGGCCCATCGATGTCGCGCGGATGCTGCATCGCTTCGGTGATCGCCGACTTGGTGATGGCGTTGAAGAGGACGCGGCGGACCGGCTTGTCCTTGATCAGCTTCTTGGAGCGCAGCACGTCGAGCACGTGCCAGCTGATTGCCTCGCCTTCGCGATCGGGGTCGGTGGCGAGGATCAGTTCGTCGGCGTTCTTCAGCGCATTGCCGATGTCGGAGAGGCGCTTGCGCGACTGGGCGTCGACCTCCCAGCTCATGGCGAAGTCTTCGTCGGGCAGCACCGAGCCGTCCTTGGCCGGCAGGTCGCGGACGTGGCCGAAGCTCGCGAGGACTTCATAGTCCTTGCCGAGATAGCTGTTGATCGTCTTAGCCTTAGCCGGGCTTTCAACAATGACGAGTTTCATGCCGGACGACTTTCAGAGTGGCCTACGAACGCGGCGCAACATGGTGAAGCGGCGCATGGCTGTCAACCAGCCGGTCGGCGGGGTCAGGCATTCCCCCAACGGGGGAAGAAAATCCGGTCAGGGCCGGAGCGCGACAAGCTGGCCGCTCGACCATTCGAGGCGGCCTTCGAGGTCGAGTTCCAGCAGCATGGTCTGTACGCGGCTGATCGGGATGCCGGTTGACTTGATGATCTCGTCGACCGGGATGGGCGTGAGGCTCAGCGCCTCGAGGAGGCGGCCACGCTCGTCGCCGGAAGATGGGATGGCGTCGAGCGCCGTCGAACTCGGGGAGCCAGTCGGGCTCGAGCAGGGTGGTGCGGGCCGGATCGGCCTCGCGCAGCACGTCGATGATGTCGGCGGCGCCGGTGATCAGGTGCGCGCCCTGCTGGATGAGGGCGTTGCCGCCTTCGGCGCGCGGATCGAGCGGCGAGCCGGGGACGGCGAAGACCTCGCGATTCTGTTCGAGCGCCAGGCGGGCGGTGATGAGCGAGCCGGAGCGCTTGGCGGCCTCGACGACGACAGTGCCCAGCGCCAGGCCCGAGACCAGGCGGTTGCGGCGGGGGAAGTCGCGGGCCCGCGGCTCCCAGCCGAGCGGCATCTCGCTGATCAGCGCGCCGCCATGCTCGAGGATCTGGCGGGCGAGGGGGATGTTCTCGTCGGGATAGATGCAGTCCATGCCGCCGGCGAGGACGGCGACGGTCCCGGTGTGCAGCGAGGCCTTGTGCGCGGCCGCATCGATGCCGCGGGCGAGGCCGGAGACCACCGTGTAGCGCGCCTCGCCGAGGTCGGCGGCCAGCATGCCGGCGAACTTCTGGCCGGCAGCCGAGGCGTTGCGGGCGCCGACGATCGCCACGGTGCGCGACCAATCGAGGCTATGGCCGCCGGCGATGGCGACGAGCGGCGGGGCGCCGGAAATGTAGCGGAGGAGGGGCGGATAGTCCGGCTCGCCGGAGCCGACGAAGCGGCCGCCGAGCCTGGCGAGCGCCGCGATCTCGTCCTCGGCCTCAGAGGCGGAGGGGATGCGGGCAGGGGTGTTGATGCGCCGCAGCATGGCCGGCAGGGCAGCAAGCGCGGCCTCGGCCGAGCCCTCGCGGTTCAGCAGCTGGCGGAAGGTCTGCGGACCGACGTTCTCGGTGCGGATGAGGCGCAGCCAGGCGATGCGCTGCGACGGGGCCAGTTCCAGTCCGTCGCGCGCCATGGTCAGCCGGCCCTTGGCTTCTCCGAGCCGATCTTCGGCTCGGTGCCGTTCCATCAGCCGGCGGATGTTGCCCCAGTGCTTGAAGTAGAGGACGAAGCTCAGAGGGCGCAGGCGGCCGCCAGGGTGAAGCCCTGCTGGTCGGTGCTGGCGAGGGTGTAGGCGAAGATCGGCGCGGTGGCGGCGGCGGTCAGGGCGGCCAGCGACGAGTAGCGCCGCGCCAGGGCGATGAGCAGCCAGACGCCGCAGAAGACCAGCGCCACCATCCAGTTCCAGCCGAGCAGGACGCCGATATAGGTCGCGACGCCCTTGCCGCCCTTGAAGCCGAGCCAGACCGGGAAGACGTGGCCGAAGAAGGCGCCGACGCCGGCGCCATAGGCGATGAAATCCGCCGCGACCGGGGTCGTGCCGGCGGTGAGGAAGTAGCGGGCGAGGAGGACCGCGGCGACGCCCTTGCCGGCATCGAGCAGCAGCGTAGCGGCGGCGAGCCAGCGATTGCCGGTGCGCAGCACGTTGGTGGCGCCGATATTGCCCGAGCCGATCGAGCGGATGTCGATGCCGGCGGCCCGGGTCAGCAACAGGCCGAACGGGATCGAGCCGAGCAGATAGCCCAGAACCGTGGCGATGAGGAAATTCATGTGCTTGCGCCCTCCAGCGCCGAAGCATGGCTGAAGACGCGGCGGCCTGCAACGAAGGTGTGCATCACCGCACCCTGCATGCCGGGCGCCTTCGAAGGCGGTGTTGCGGGAACGGGAGCGCAGCGCCGCCTTCCTTCACCACCCAGGGATAGTCCGGATCGAAGAGGATGAGGTCGGCCGGGGCGCCGACGGCCAGGCGGCCGGAGTCGAGGCCGAGGATCTCGGCCGGGCGGCTGGTCATGGCGCGGAGGATGGTCAGCAGCGGCACGTCGCCCGAGTGGACGAGGCGCAGGGCGGCGGCGAGGAGGGTCTCGAGGCCGACCGCGCCGTCGGAGGCCTCGGCGAAGGGCTGGCGCTTCACCTCGGTGTCCTGCGGATCGTGGGCCGAGTGGATGGTGTCGATGGCGCCGGAGTTGAGGCCCTCGATCACCGCCCGGCGGTCGTCCTCGGAGCGCAGCGGCGGCGAGAGCTTGAAGAAGGTGCGGTAGGGCGCGACGTCGTTCTCGTTGAGCGCGAGGTTGTTGATCGAGATGCCGGCCGAGACTGCGGACGAGCGCCGCTTGGCGAGCGCCAGCATTTCGACCGCGTCGCCGGTCGAGACCTGCGCGGCGTGGTAGCGGACGCCGGTCAGCGCGGCGAGCTGCAGGTCGCGGGCGAGGGGGATGGTCTCGGCCTGGACCGGGATGCCCTTGAGGCCGGAGACGGTGGCGAGCGTGCCTTCGTTCATCACGCCGTCGCCGACGAGGGTGTGGTCGGCGACGTGGTGGATGATCGGCAGGTCGAAATTGCGGGCGTAGCTGAAGGCGGCGCGCAGCAGGCCGGCGGACTGGATCGAGGCGCGGCCGTCGGTGAGGGCGACCGCGCCGGCTTCCCTGAGGAGCCCGAACTCGGTGATCTCCTCGCCCTTCAGGCCGCGGGTGATGGCGGCGGCGGGCAGGATGTTGACCGAGGCCTCGGCGCCGGCGCGGCGCACGCACGAAGTCGACCAGTGCGCCGTCGTCGATCACCGGCGTGGTGTCGGGCATCAGCACGAAGCTGGTGACGCCACCGGCGGCGGCAGCCTCGGCGGCGCTGGCGAGCGTCTCGCGGTACTCGTGGCCGGGCTCGCCGGTGAAGACGCGCATGTCGATGAGGCCGGGGGCAAGGATCAGGCCGCCGGCATCGAGCTGCTCGGCGCCCTCGGGCAGGCCATGAGGGGCGCCGTCGGCGATGGCGGCGATACGGCCGTTCTCGACGAGGACGGCGCCGGGTGCGTCACGATTGGTGGCGGGGTCGACGATGCGGGCGTTGGATGATGACGAGCGGCCGGGTCATGCCGCGTCCTCGCGATCGGCGAGCAGGGCGTCGAGCACGGCCATGCGCACGGCGACGCCCATCTCCACCTGCTCGGTGATGACCGAGCGCGGGCCGTCGGCGATGGCGGGATCGATCTCGACGCCGCGGTTCATCGGGCCCGGGTGCATGACGATGGCGTCGGGCTTGGCGTAGCCGAGCTTTTCCGCGTCGAGGCCGTAGAAGCGGTAGTACTCGCGCACCGAGGGGATCATCCGGCCGCTGGCGCGCTCGTGCTGCAGGCGCAGCATCATCACCACGTCGGCGCCCTCGAGGCCCTGGCGCATGTCGGTGAAGACCTCGGAGGTCAGCGCCTCGACGCCCTTGGGCAGCAGGGTGCGGGGGGCGACGACGCGGGTGCGGACCTGCATCGCCCCGAGCAGCAGCAGGTTGGAGCGGGCGACGCGGGAATTGGCGATGTCGCCGCAGATGGCAACGGTGAGGCCGGCGAGGCGGCCCTTGTGCTGGCGGATGGTCAGGGCGTCGAGCAGCGCCTGGGTGGGATGCTCATGCGCGCCGTCGCCGGCGTTGATCACCGAGCAGCCGACCTTCTGGCTGAGCAGCTCGACCGCGCCGGAGGCGCCGTGGCGGACGACGATGACGTCGGGCTGCATGGCGTTGAGCGTCGTCGCCGTGTCGATCAGGGTCTCGCCCTTGGTGACCGAGGAGGTCCGCACCGACATGTTGGTGACCTGGGCGCCGAGCCGCTTGCCGGCGATCTCGAAGCTCGACTGCGTGCGGGTCGAGTTCTCGAAGAACAGGTTGATCTGGGTCTTGCCGGTGAGCGTCGGCAGGATCTTCCGCGGCTGCCGGGAGATCGGGATCATGGCCTCGGCCCGATCGAGCAGGTCGACGATCTCGTACTGGTTGAGCTGGCTGATGCCGAGAAGGTGGCGATGGCGGAAAGCCGGTCTTGCGGCTCCCTGTGCGCCGGTGACCGATGCTGGCGGGGAAGTAGCCATGCCGCTCCATTCCGAAGGTTCGGCGGGGTCTAGCGCGCGAGGCCAGGGACTTCGCAAGCGGCTCCGCCAATTATCCCCGCCGCAGCCGCTCCAGCGCGCCCTGCAGGATGTAGCTGGCGGCCAGCTTGTCGACGACTTCGGCGCGCTTGTCGCGGCGGACGTCGGCTTCGATCAGGGTGCGGGTGACGGCGGAGGTGGAGAGGCGCTCGTCCCAGAAGACGATGGGGATGGCGATGCGGGACCCGAGATTGCGAGCGAAGGCGCGGGTGGACTGGACGCGCGGGCCTTCGGAGCCATCCATGTTGAGCGGCAGGCCGAGGACGATGCCGACGGCGTGGTTTTCGGCGATCAACTGGATCAGCCGCTCGGCATCCTGGGTGAACTTGGTGCGCCTGATGGTCTCGAGCGGGTGTCGCCGAGTAGCGCATGCCGTCGGAGATGGCGACGCCGATGGTCTTGGTGCCGAGGTCGAGCCCAAGAATCTTGCCGGAAGGGGGCAGCAAGGACAGCGGGTTGGTCGGAACGTCGGTCACGCGCTAACGCCTTTGCATTGCACCTTGGGTCTGGCTACCTGTGGCGTCGGTAAGAGGCAAGCGATGAAACTCACCTGGTTCGGCGGCACCACGATCCGCATTCACATCGGCGGCAGGATACTCGTTGCCGATCCGGCGGGGATTGATGGGGTCGACGAAGCGGAACTGGTGTCCGGGGCCGACGTGACGTTCGGGCTGGCCGAGGCGGGACCGGAGGTCGATCCGGCGCTGTGGCAGCCACGGCGGCCGGGCTCGATGCTCGATGGGGCGGAGTTGCCGGAGGTGCTGGTGCACGGCGTCAGGGGCGGGGCGCTGGTCGCGGCAGCCGGGGAGTCGCCGCTCCTGCTGCTGAACGGCGGGGTGCCGAAGGCGGGACGGTGGGGCAGGGATGCCGTGGTGGTCGTGTTCGGCGAGGGAGTGGCGGAACTCGCGATCGCCGTGCTCGACCGGATCGGGCCGAGGCTTATCGCGCTGGCGGCGCCGGAGCATGTGGTGGAGCAGGCGGTGGGGGCGCTGCGGGACCGGCTTGGAGACACGGCACTCGTCTCGCTCGAGCCGGGCCTGGCGCTGGAAGTCTGATTTCGGTTTCTCTTCGGCGCGTTCCGTTGCTAGAACGCGGCCGATATCCAGCCTTTCGGAGTGATCCATGTCCGTCGACGCCGCCACCGTGAAGCGCATTGGGCGCCTGGCCCGCATCCGCATCGAGGAGGGCGAGGTCGAGACGTACCAGAACGAGCTCAACGCCATCCTGGGCTTCGTCGAGCAGCTCAGCGAGGTGGACGTGACGGCGTCGAGCCGATGACCTCGGTGACGCCGATGCAGCTTCGGCGCCGGGCGGACGTGGTGAGCGACGGCGGCTATCCGGAGGAGATCGTCGCCAACGCGCCGCTCAGCGAAGACAATTTCTTCATGGTGCCCAAGGTCGTGGAGTAGGCGATGGCGGTCAGCATCGCGATCGAGACGCCGCTGCAGGACGACGTGCGGAGGCTGGTCGCGGAGCTGAACGCCATCTGATTCCGCTGTCGCCGCTCGAATTCCAGTTCAAGATGACGTCGAGCAGATGGCGGGCGAGACACGACGCTGTTCGTGGCGCGCAACGAGGCCGGCGAAGCCGTCGGCTGCGGAGCGCTGAAGGTCATCTCGGCCGGGGCGGCGAGGTGAAGCGGATGTACACAAGGCCGTCAGTGCGCGGGCAGCGGATCGGCTCGGCGCTGCTCGCCGCGATCACGGAACTGGCGCGCTCCAAGGGGATCGCCACCTGATGCTCGAGACCGGAACCGGTCCGGGCATGGCGGAGGCGCATCGGCTCTATGCCAGAGCGGCTTCAGCCGCGCGGCCCTTCCTCGACTATCCCGCGAGCCAGTGGTCGGCGTTCTTCGAGAAGCATATCGGGCAGCCGGCTGTCGCCTGATGTTGCGATAATCGCGACGCGGCTATAGGAACTGCGGTCGACATTCCCGCGCCCCTACCGCGAGTTCACCTTGACCGACCTTACCCGCCTGACCCTTGCCGCGGCCCGTGACGGGCTCAAGCAGAAGTCCTTCTCCTCGGCCGAACTGACCGGCGCCTACCTCGACGCGATCGAGGCCGCCAATCCCAAGCTCAACGCCTATGTGGCGGTGACGGGTGAACAGGCGCATGCCATGGCGAGGGCGAGCGACGAGAAGCTGGCGAGGGGGGAGGGCGGTCCGCTCGAGGGCGTGCCGCTCGGCATCAAGGACCTGTTCGGCACCAAGGGCGTGCATACGCAGGCCGCGAGCCACATCCTCGACGGGTTCAAGCCCGGCTACGAATCGACGGTGACCGGCAATCTCTGGCGCGACGGCGCGGTGATGCTGGGCAAGCTCAACATGGACGAGTTCGCGATGGGCTCGTCGAACGAGACCAGCTATTACGGGCCGGTGATCAACCCGTGGCGGGCCGAGAACTCCAATGCGCAGCTGGTGCCGGGTGGATCGTCGGGCGGCTCGGCGGCCGCGGTGTCGGCCTGGCTCTGCGCCGGCGCGACGGCGACGGACACGGGCGGCTCGATCCGCCAGCCGGCGGCGCTGACCGGCACGGTCGGCATCAAGCCGACCTACGGGCGCTGCTCGCGCTGGGGCGTCGTCGCCTTCGCCTCGTCGCTGGACCAGGCCGGGCCGATCGCCCGGACGGTCGAGGATGCGGCGCTGATGCTGACCTCGATGTCGGGGTTCGACCCCAAGGATTCGACGAGCGCCGAGCTGGCGGTGCCGGACTTCGCCGCGGCGATCGAGCGCGGGGTCAAGGGCCTCACCATCGGCATTCCGCGCGAATATCGCATCGACGGGATGCCGGCGGAGATCGAGACGCTCTGGCAGCAGGGCATCGCCTGGCTCAAGGCCGAGGGCGCGACGGTCAGGGACATCTCGCTGCCGCACACCAAGTACGCGTTGCCGACCTACTATATCGTGGCGCCGGCCGAGGCTTCGTCGAACCTCGCCCGCTATGACGGCGTGAAGTACGGGCTGCGCGTCAGCGGCAAGGACATCACCGACCTCTACGAGCTGACCCGCGCCGAGGGTTTCGGGCGCGAGGTGAAGCGGCGCATCATGATCGGCACCTATGTGCTCTCGGCGGGCTATTACGACGCCTATTACGTGCAGGCGCAGAAGGTCCGGACGCTGATCAAGCGGGACTTCGAGGCGGTGTTCAACGACGGAATCGACGCGATCCTGACACCGGCCACGCCGTCGGCCGCCTTCGGCATCGGCGACGAGGACATGAAGGCCGATCCGGTGAAGATGTACCTCAACGACGTGTTCACGGTGACCGTGAACATGGCCGGGCTGCCGGGCATCGCGGTGCCGGCGGGCAAGGACGCCGCCGGCCTGCCGCTCGGGCTGCAGGTCATCGGCAAGCCGTTCGACGAGGAGACGCTGTTTGCGGCGGGCCGGGTGATCGAGCGGAGCGCCGGCATCGACTTCTCCCCCGAGAAGTGGTGGTAAACGGCGCGAATCCGGAAATCGCTTGAATACCAGCGATTTCGGCACTATTTGCCGGCCATGCGCAAACTGAGACTTGTTGATCTCCCCGCGTCGCCCGCGATTTCCTTCAAGAGGAGTGGCTCCATGGCCGACGTTTTCACCACCCTCGACTGGTCACAGCCGCCCAAGGACCTCTCCAAGCCGCTGCAGGCGCTGTGGTGGATGAAGAAGGGCGGGCTGCGGGTGGGGCCCGAGTGGGAGGAAGCGCACGCCATCGTCCAGACCATGGAAGGCGTGTTCGAGTTCGACTGGGTGCATGCGCTGCTGCACTGGATCGAAGCCGACATGGGCAATGCCGACTACTGGTATCGCCGCGCCGGCAGGAAGCGCGCCACGGCCAGCGTTTCGGCCGAGTGGGAACACATCGCCCGCGAACTGAGCGGCGTTACGCAGCACTAGAAGCCCGACTGGCTTTCGCCATCGGGGTTTGCTCTCTTGTTCTTGCCGCCCTTGGTGCGGCATGGGCGGGACTTCGTCCCGGTGGCGGTCGTCCGCCGAACTGTACAAGGGTTGGGACTCTCGCCCCGCCCATTGCGAACGGTCTTTTGGCCCGATGGTGCGCAAAGCGGACGCTTCCACCAGGCCCTGGGGACAGCGGCCCATCCCCAGCCCGAACCCTCCCCGCGATGCCCCGTCGGCACCTCGCATCGGAGAGGTGGGGGGAGAATACGACGGGTGCGGGGTGGGGGGATAAGTTCTGGAGGCAGGCTCTAGCGGACGGCCCCCTCCCGGCCGCCCCCATGAAGGGGGGAGGTGCCGGCCGGTGTCCCGGGCACGATCGAGCCGGGACGGTCCGATTCTCGTGAAGGCGCCATGAAAGCGTCGCGTGCATGAACGAAATGAGCGCAAAGCGCGCCAGCCTCGCGGTTGCAATCGACGGCGCGACGGTGCAAACCAGCAACAACATCGTCCCGCCGAGCTGAGACCCGTGACCAAGACTCCCGCCGAATGCACCACGAAGGAAGACGTGCGTGCCGAGATCGACCGCATCGACCAGGGGCTGCTGACGCTCCTGGCGGAGCGGCACCGGTACGTGACGCGCATGGCGGAGATCAAGACGGACCCGCACGAGGCGTATGATCCGGCGCGCATCGAATCCATCATCACCAAGCAGCGCGGCCGGGCCGAGGAACTGGAGCTCGACGAGGACCAGGCCGAGTTGATCTGGCGGACGCTGATCGACTGGAACGTGAACTACGAAAAGGGCATTATCGCTGCGCGCAAGCGTCACGGCTAGCGCGACCACGGCGGAGCACAGACTGCGATGACATTGCCGGACATGATCATCCGCAAAGCGGTGGCCAGCGAGGCCGAGCGCCTCGCCGACATCGCCTTTTTCGCCTGGGAGCGAGATTTGCGGCCGTTCCTCTCCGGCGAGCAGGCCAGCCGGCAGAACGAGAAGCGGCGGCTGAGCGGCGCGGTGCATGAACTGCTGGACCGGACCATCGTCGCCGAACTCGACGGGGCGGCGGTCGGCTGGTGTGCCCGGGCGCGGGGACGGGCCTATATCCCGTACCTGTTCGTGACGCCGCTGCTGCAGAACCAGGGCATCGGCACGCTGCTGCTGGCGCGGATGGAATCGCTGCTCGAGCTCGAGGGCGCCGAGCGGGTGCATCTCGATACGCTGAGCGACAATGTGCGGGCGGTGAACTTCTACCAGCACCACGGCTACCGAATCCTGGCGCTGAAGCGCGAAGGACCGCCGGGGCACGACCCGCAGACCAGCGTGCGGCTGGAGAAGCGCCTCAACCCGTATAGCGGCCCAATCGCCGACGAAGAAGACTGACCACGTGCCCCTGACGGTTCGTATTGCCAGCGCCGACGAGGCCGAGGTTCTCGGCCGCATCGGCTATGCTGCCTGGAGCGAGGGCGAGCATGGCGCGCTGGATGCCGGCCGCGCCGATCGTAGCCGGCTGCTGGCGGATTATCAGGCGTTCTGTCGCGAGAAGGTGGCGAGGATCCTCGTCGCGGAGGACGATGCCGGCCGGCCGCTCGGCTGGGGCGCGCGCGAAGACGGCGACAACTATGTGTCGGACTTGTGGGTCGATCCGCCGGCGCAGCGCCGGGGCGTCGGCGCGGCGCTGCTGGGCGCGATGGAGCGCGACATCGCCGCCGCGGGATACGATCACGTGCACCTGGAAACACGCGCCGGAGCGACCGGGGCCATCCGCTTCTATGAGCGGAACGGCTATGTCGTATTCTGGCGCAAGGATAAGTTCACCGAGGCGCTTGGCTATGCCATAGACAAGGTCGGCCTCCGCAAGCTCTTGACGGTATGAAGAAATGACACTGATCGACACGCGCACACCCAACCCGAAGAGCTTCATCAAGGGCGCCACGGGCGACTGGGAGATCGTCATCGGCATGGAAGTCCATGCGCAGGTGACCTCCGAGAGCAAGCTGTTCTCCGGCTCCTCGACGGAATTCGGCTCGCCGCCGAACGCCAATGTGTCGTTCGTCGATGCAGCGATGCCGGGCATGCTGCCGGTGATCAACGAGGAATGCGTGCGCCAGGCGGTGCGGACCGGGCTGGGGCTCAAGGCGCAGATCAACAAGCGCTCGATCTTCGACCGGAAGAACTATTTCTACCCGGACCTGCCGCAGGGCTACCAGATCAGCCAGTTCAAGGACCCGATCGTCGGCGAGGGCAAGGTCAAGCTCGACATGGGCGAGGCGAGCCACATCGAGATCGGCATCGAGCGGCTGCATCTCGAGCAGGACGCAGGCAAGTCGATCCACGACCAGCACCCGAACCTGAGCTTCGTCGACCTCAACCGGTCGGGCGTGGCACTGATGGAGATCGTCTCGAAGCCGGACCTGCGCTCCTCGGAGGAGGCCAAGGCGTATCTTTCCAAGCTGCGCACGATCCTCAGGTATCTCGGCACCTGCGACGGCAACATGGAGCAGGGCTCGATGCGGGCCGACATCAACGTGTCGGTGCGCCGTCCGGGCGGCGAGTTCGGGACGCGCTGCGAGATCAAGAACGTCAACTCGATCCGTTTCGCCGGGCAGGCGATCGAGTTCGAGGCGCGGCGCCAGATCGATATCCTCGAGGATGGCGGAACGATCGACCAGGAGACGCGGCTCTACGACCCCAAGACCGGCGAGACGCGGTCGATGCGCTCGAAGGAAGAGGCGCACGACTACCGCTACTTCCCCGATCCGGACCTGCTGCCGCTCGAATTCGACCAGGCGTTCATCGATGGCCTGGCGCAGCACCTGCCGGAACTGCCGGACGAGAAGGAAGAGCGCTTCATCAAGGAGTACGGGGTGACCCCGTATGACGCGATGGTGCTGACGCTCGAGCGCGAGACGGCGGACTATTACGAGAGCGCGGTGAAGTTCGGCGGCACTAAGCGGGACGGCAAGGCGGTGGCGAACCTCGTGACCGGCGACGTCGCGGCCTATGCCAACAGCCAGGGGCTTTCGGCCTGGGAGACGCATATCAAGCCGGGCCAGATCGCGGGGATCGTCGACCTCGTGGCGGCGGGGACGATCTCGTCCAAGGGCGGCAAGGACCTCCTGCAGATCATCATCGCCGAGGAGCCCGAGGGCGAGCCCGCCGAGATCGTCGAGCGGCGCGGCATGAAGCAGGTCACGGACCTGGGCGCCATCGAGAAGGTGGTCGACGAGATCATCGCGGCCAACCCCGAGCAGGTCGAGAAGGTGAAGGCGAAGCCGACGCTGATCGGCTGGTTCGTCGGGCAGGCGATGAAGGCGTCGGGCGGCAAGGCCAACCCGCAGGCGCTGAACGAGATCCTGAAGCGCAAGCTCGGGGTCTGACGCCATTGGGCATGATGAGCGTCAGCCTCCGCAACGTGCCCGGGACCGAGGCGGCCATGGGCTGGGCCGGCGGCCACACGGTGGTCATCGACCGGCCGGAGGGCAAGGCCGGTGGCATGGGGCTGGGCTTCAACGGCGGCCAGATGCTCGCCCTCGCCATCGGCGGCTGCTTCTGCAACGACCTGCGCTATGTCGCGGACGCCATGGGCGTGGCGCTCGAGACGATCGAGGTGGATGTCCTGCTGGAGTTGGATGGAACGCCGCTGCTGGTGCGATCCGCGGACATGCGGGTGAAGGTCACGGCGGGTCCGAGCGTGGACGTGGGCGAGGTAATCCGCCGAGCCGAGGCGGACTCGACGGTGTCGAACTCGGTGCGGCGCGGTTTCCCGGTGACAGTGACCGCCGGCTGAGTTCGCGCTTGCGGATCGGCGCTGAACGAGATACTCAAGCGCAGGTTCGGGGTGTAATGTGCGTGGGTGGAGTCCTTCCAACGAGTGTGGAAGGGCCCGTTTCCGGGGGCTCGGAAGGTTGAATCGGCGGAACCGGCAATGGAGCCGGCCGTTGACTACACTCGTTCCTTACCGGGGAGGCCCCAGATGTCTGCTCTCCAGCGCGTCCTGTACAACGTTCTTTGCAAGGATCTCTCGGACAGCGTGGGGTTCTATCGGCAGCTCTTTGCGCTGGAGACGATCTACGACAGCGACTGGTATGTGGTACTGACGCCGCCGGGGCAGCCGAACGTGCAGATCGGGCTGATCGACCAGGTGAGCCAGTTCACGCCGCGGCATGCCTGGGGGATGCACGAGGGGACGTACCTGACATTCGTGGTCGACGACGTGTTCGAGGTGATGGCCCGGGCGCAGGCGCTCGGCGCCGAAGTGGTCGCGGAGCCGATGGCGATGGACTATGGCCAGACGCGCGGGCTGATCCGCGACCTCAACGGCATGGTGCTCGACATCTCGACCCCCACCGAACTGCTGGTAGGACGCGAGGACGTGGAGATCGAACCGGCGGAGCGGACGACCGCCATCGACCAGCAGCAGCCGGAGGATAGGGGCGGCCCCCATCCGGTGTAGCGCCGTCAGGCAGGCGCCTTTCGGAATGCCTTGAGCAAACGGCCGTCCATGAAGACGAGGCCAACGAAGATCACCGCCATGCCGACGACATGAACCGCCTCGAAGCGCTCGTTCAACACGACGACGCCGAGCAGGATGGCTGAGATCGGCGTGATGTAGGTGTTGAGTGAGATGTTAGTGGCGCCGACGCGCGGCAGCAGCCAGTAGAGCAGCAGGAAGGCGAGGCTCGAGGAGAGGAGGCCGATAGCGAGCAGCGCGGCCCAGGTCTCGCCCTGCGTGATGACGGGCGCACCCTCGACCAGGAAGGCGACCGGGATGGCGACGAGCGCGGCGCCGGTGAGCGAACTGGCGGCCACGGTGGCCGAATCGACCGATTTGAAGCGGCGGGCGTAGTTGAGGGTGACGGCGTAGCAGATGGTCGCGAGCAGGCAGGCGCCGATCGCCCAGATCTCCGTGCTGCCGCCGCCGAGCGAGGGCGAGGCGAGGATGGCGGCGCCGAGGAAGCCGATCAGCACGCCGACGGACTTGTTCCAGGTCGCCTTTTCGCCGCCGGGCCAGAGCTGCGAGACGATGACGGTGGTCATCGGCGTCAGGCCGTTGATGACCCCGACCACGCCGCTGGCGAGGCTCTGCTCGGCGAACGGGAAGAGCGCGAAGGGGATGGCGTAGTTGAGGATGCCGAGGACGAGCAGCTGCGGGTAGAGCATCGGGTCGCGCGGCAGCCTGCGGCGCGTGGCAACGAAGAACACCCAGCAGCCAAGGGCGCCGATGGCGACCCGGCCGGCCGACACCCAGATGGGTCCGAGCTCGCGGATGAGGATGGCGTTGAACAGGAATGAGCAGCCCCACAATGCTCCGAGGAAGATGATCAGGGCCCAGTAACGCAAAGGCATTTGGTCTGTGTTCTCCGTTTGTGCTGCATATAGGCAGGCTTTGGAGTCGCGTCGAACCGATTTTGACGATGGGTGGGATCAATTCCGGTGATGGGTGGGGGCCGGGGGCTGAAGAAGGAGGGGTCGGTGGGCCAACCCTCCTCCTTCGACAGGCTCAGGATGAGGGTTGGGGAGCGCTCAGGACGAGGGTTGGCGTGAGAGTTCGGTGAGGGGCGGATGAGGGTTGGGATCAGCCCTCGTAGCTGGTCTCGCCGCGAGCCAGCATGGCGAGGGCCTCGGGGTAGGTTCGGTGCTCCTCGGCGAGCACGCGGGCGGCGAGCGTCTCGGCGGTGTCGCCCGGCAGGACGGGCACCCGTGCCTGCAGGATCGCCGGGCCTTCATCCACGCCGGCGGTGACGAAGTGGACGGTGCAGCCGTGCTCGGTGTCGCCGGCGGCGAGCGCCTGCTGGTGGGTGTGGAGGCCGCGATGGCGGGGCAGCAGCGAGGGATGGATGTTGATGAGGCGGCCCTGCCATTTGCTGCGTGAACTCGGGACTGAGGACGCGCATGAAGCCGGCGAGGCAGACGAGCTCGACCCGCCACAGCTTCAGCACGTCGTTGATGGCGAGCTCGAAGCCGATGCGGCCGGGATAGTCGCGGTGCCAGCGCCAGGCGGTGGGAATGCCGTAATCGGCGGCCACGGCGAGGCCGGGGGCATCGGGGTCGTTGGCGAGGACGCCGACGATCTTCGCCGGATAGTCGGGCGCCATGGCGGCCTCGATGAGAGCGGACATGTTGGAGCCGCGGCCAGAGATCAGGATAGCGACGCGCTTCTTGGACTCGGTCACGAAAGCAGGGCCTTTGCTGGAGGATCGTAAAGACTCAGTTCGTCCTCCGTAGGAAGTTCGAACGCCGCCGTCCACTCTTCTAGCATGGCGCGCGTGATCGGCGGCGATTCCCTGCCGCGGCGCTGGATACGCCGGGGCCTCGTCAGAGGGCCAGGGCGCCTTCGAAGGTGACCGGCTCGCTTGCGCGGGGGCGGAGATCGCCGACGATGGCGGCGGTTTCACCAGCCTGGGCAAGGTGTTCGACGAGTTTGTTCGCGTCGTCCTTCGACACGGCGCAGAGCATGCCGACGCCGCAGTTAAAGGTGCGCAGCATCTCGCGTTCGCTGAGGCCGCCGACGCGCGCGACCCAGGCGAAGACCTTCGGGACGGTGATGCGCGAGAGATCGATGTGCGCGGAAAGGTTGTCGGGCAGCACGCGAGGGATGTTGTCGATGAAGCCGCCGCCGGTGATGTGGGCCATGGCCTTGATGCCGATGCCGGCCTTGAGTGCGGCGAGCAGCGGCTTCACGTAGATGCGCGTCGGGGTCAGCAGCGCCTCGGACAGCGACTTCGACTCGTCGAACGGGGCGGGCAGGTACCAGTCGATGCCGGAAATCTCGACGATCCTGCGGACCAGCGAGTAGCCGTTGGAGTGGACGCCGGAGGAGGCGATGGCGACGAGGACGTCGCCGGCCTCGATGTCGGGGCGGGGCAGGAGCGTGCCGCGCTCGGCCGCGCCGACGGCGAAACCGGCGAGGTCGTAGTCCTTGCCCGAATACATGCCGGGCATCTCGGCCGTTTCACCGCCGATCAGCGCGCAGCCGGCGATGCGGCAGCCCTCGGCGATGCCTTCGACGATGGCGGTTCCGGCCGCGACGTCGAGCTTGCCGGTGGCGAAGTAGTCGAGAAAGAACAGCGGCTCGGCGCCCTGAACGATGATATCGTTGACACACATGGCGACGAGGTCGATGCCGATGGTGCGGTGGCTGCCGGTCTCGATGGCGATCTTGAGCTTGGTGCCGACCCCGTCATTGGCGGCGACGAGGATCGGATCGACAAAGCCGGCGGCCTTGAGGTCGAACAGGCCGCCGAAGCCGCCGATCTCGGCGTCGGCCCCGGGCCGGCGGGTGGAACGGACCAGGGGCTTGATGGCGTCCACGAGGGCGTTGCCCGCGTCGATGTCGACGCCGGCCTGCTTGTACGAAAGGCCGTTTGATGGCAGGTTTTGGGCGTCGGACATGGGCTTTGCCGTTTTCCGTGGGGGCCGCAGAATTCTGGGGCGCTGGATAGCCGCTCCACCATAGTCACGCAAGCATGGCCAGGTCGATGACGCTTAGAAATCAGTTGCTGATATGGGCGGGGCTCTTCCTCGCCACCATACTGCTGCTCTTCGTTTTTCGCGCCGATCCTGCTGCCCTTCGTCGTCGGGCTGGCGCTCGCCTATCTGCTGAATCCACTGGTGAACTGGCTGCAGAAGGTCAGGATCGGCCGGCCCTGGGCCTCGATGATCGCGCTCGTGCTGGTCATCATGCTGATCCTCGGACTGTTCCTGGCGCTGGTGCCGCTGGTGGCGCAGCAGGTTGCCGGGCTGGTCATCCGGCTGCCCGGCTATGTCGCCGCAGTGCAGAACCTGTTGCAGCAATGGGCGCCGCAGCTCACCGAATGGCTCGGGCCGGAGCGCGCGGCGCAGCTCGAGGGCAGCCTGACCGAGCTCGTCGGCCGCGGCGTCGAGATCGCCGGTGGAATCACGGCAACGCTGGCGCCAGCGGCCTCACGGTGCTCAACACCATCGCGCGTCCTGTTCATCACGCCGGTGGTTGCCTACTACCTGCTGATCGACTGGGAGGGGATGGTCAAGAAGGCCGACGACCTGCTGCCGCGCCAGCACCAGGCGCGAGATTCGCGGCATTCTCGGCGACATCGATCGGGCGATGGCCGGGGTGATCCGCGGGCAGGGCTCGGTGATCCTGGTGCTCTGCGTCTATTACGGGACGGCGCTGTCGCTGGTCGGGCTGAACTTCGGGCTCGCCATCGGGCTGATCGGCGGGCTGCTGAGCTTCGTGCCTTATGTGGGCTTCCTCACCGGCTTCGCGCTGTCGATGACGGTGGCACTGGTGCAGTTCTGGCCGGACCAGTGGGGGTTCATCCTGATCGTGCTGGCGATCTACGGGGTGGGGCAGTTCCTCGAGGCGAATATCCTCTATCCCAAGCTCGTCGGGCAGAGCATCAACATCAACCCGGTGTGGCTGATGTTCGCGCTGTTCGCCTTCGCGCTGCTGTTCGGCTTCGTCGGGCTGCTGCTGGCGGTGCCGCTGGCCGCCATCTCGGGCGTGCTGACGCGGTATGCGCTGCAGAAGTACCAGGCTTCGCCGCTTTACCTGGGCCTCGAGGAGGAGCAGCCTTCCACGCTCAAGGTGGAAGTGGAGGGAGCCGGCGACCCTCATGGTCGAGGTTGAACCGACGAAGCCTGCGGCCACGACGGGACGGCGCAAGCGGACGACCGAGGCGCAATGAGCCAGTCCGACATTGGCGGTGCCCGGCCCGGTCAACTCGCACTGGACCTGGGCCATGCGCCTTCGCATGAGGAAGCGGATTTCATCGTCGGCGACGGCAACCGGCTGGCGCACGCGCATATCCTCGCCTATCCGAACTGGCCGGGACCGCTGACGCTGGTGACGGGGCCGGCGAGTGCGGGGAAGTCGCATCTCGCCCGGATCTGGGCGGCGCGCGCGGGCGCGGAGTTCGCGCAGCCGGCGACGGCCGAGGAGCTGGCGACGGCCGGCGGGACGGGGCCGCTGGTGGTCGAGGATGCGGACCGCACGGGCTACGAGGAGGCGGCGCTGTTCCACCTGCTCAACCAGTCGATGCGGGACAGGCGCCCGCTGCTGCTGACGGCGCGGGAGCCGGTTGCAAACTGGCCCTTCGCAACCGATGATCTCAAGTCCCGCGCTCGGCTCGCGGCGCATTTCGGCGTGGCGCTCAGCAATGACATCCAGTTGTCACAGATGTTCGTGAAGCTATTCGGCGACAGGCAGGTGTCGGTCGATCCCAAGATCATCGCCTACCTGGTGGCCCGCATGGAGCGTTCGCCGGACGAAGCGGTTGTCCTCGCCGGGATGATGGACCGCATGGCGCTTGAGCGCGGCACCGCCATCACCCGAACTATCGCAGCAGAGGCGCTGGCGCGGCGCGACGCCGAGCGTGACGACGACCAGATGGCGTTCGACCTGGAAGGCGACGACGATGAATGAACTGTCCGAGATCTCGGCAAACCGAGGCTCACCTGACGTGGCCGAACTGCGCCACAGCCCGGCCCGCTTCGTCAATCGCGAGGTGAGCTGGCTGCAGTTCAACATGCGCGTGCTCGAGGAGGCGGGGAACGTCAATCATCCGCTGCTCGAGCGGCTGCGGTTCGTCTCCATTTCGGCGAACAACCTCGACGAGTTCTTCATGGTGCGGGTGGCGGGGCTGAAGGGGCAGTTGCGGGCCGGCATGACCAAGCTCAGCGCGGACGGGCTGACGCCGGCCGAGCAGCTCGAGGAGATCGCCAATCTCGCCCAGCACCTGCATCTCGAGCAGCAGGACCACTGGCAGCAGCTGCGCGAGGAACTGTTCGCCAAGGACGTGGTGATCCACGAGGCGGGCGACCTGTCGCACGAGCAGGTGAAGTACCTGCAGAAGCTGTTCCGCGACGAGATCTTCCCGGTGCTGACGCCGATCGCCGTCGACCCGGCGCACCCGTTCCCGTTCATCCCCAACCTCGGATTTACGCTGGCCTTCGAGCTGGTGCGGCCCGGGAGCTCGCAGACGCTCACGGCGTTGGTCCGCGTGCCCTCGAACCTCGATCGCTTCGTGATGCTGCCGACGGAACTGGCGAAGGAGAACAGGGTCGAGGTCGTGACCATCGACACGATGATCAACCTGTTCATCACCAAGATGTTTCCGGGCTACGAGGTCACCGGTTCGGGAGCGTTCCGTATCGTCCGGGACAGCGAAATCGAGATCGACGACGAAGCCGCCGACCTGGTGGTCGAGTTCGAGTCGGCGTTGCGCCAGCGCCGGCGCGGGCAGGTGATCCGGCTCGAGATCGAGAAGAAGATGCCGCGGGCGTTGCGGCGGCATATCTCGGAGCGGCTGGGGGTGCAGTCGAACGAGACCTTCGAGGTCGAGGGGTTCCTCGGCCTCGCGGATGCGTCGAGGATCTGCGACATCGACCGGCCGGACCTGAAGTTCACGCCCTACCTGCCGCGCTATCCGGAGCGCATCCGCGACTATAACGGCGACATCTTCGCGGCGATCCGGGCCAAGGACCTGCTGGTCCATCATCCGTTCGAAAGCTTCGACGTCGTGGCGCAGTTCCTGATGCAGGCGGCGCGCGACCCGGACGTCGTGGCGATCAAGCAGACGCTCTATCGCACCTCGCGCGACAGCCCGATCGTCGAGGCCCTGGTGCAGGCGGCGGAGGCGGGGAAATCGGTCACCGCGCTGGTGGAGCTCAAGGCGCGGTTCGACGAGGAGGCCAATATCCGCTGGGCCCGCGACCTGGAGCGCGCCGGCGCGCAGGTGGTGTTCGGCTTCATCGAGCTGAAGACGCACGCCAAGATGAGCCAGGTGGTGCGGCGCGAGGGCGGCAAGCTCGTTTCCTACTGCCACCTCGGGCACCGGCAACTACCACCCGATCACCGCCAAGATCTACACCGACCTCAGCTATTTCACGACCGACCCGTCGATCAGCCGGGACGTCAGCCGGGTGTTCAACTTCATCACCGGCTATGCGCGTCCGGCCGAGATGGAGGCGATCGCCTACTCGCCGGTGACGCTGCGGCAGACGCTGCTCGATTGCATCCAGCGCGAGGTGCAGCACGCCGAGCGCGGCGCGCCGGCCAATATCTGGCTGAAGATGAATGCGCTGGTCGATCCCGAGATCATCGACGCGCTCTACGACGCGAGCCAGAAGGGCGTGAAGATCGAGCTGATCGTGCGCGGCATCTGCTGCCTCCGGCCGGGGATCCCGGGATTCTCCGACAATATCCGGGTCAAGTCGGTGGTCGGGCGGTTCCTCGAGCACTCCCGCATCTTCTGCTTCGGGCAGGGCGCGCCGATGCCTTCGCGCAAGGCGAAGGTGTACATGAGCTCGGCCGACATCATGCAGCGCAACCTCGACTGGCGCGTCGAGGTGATGGTTCCCATCGTCAACAAGACGGTGCATAAGCAGATTCTGGACCGCATGATGGTGAGCTACCTCAAGGACAACCAGCAGAGCTGGGAGGTGCTCCCCGACGGCAGCTCGGATCGGATACGGCTCCAGGCGGGCGAGGAACCGTTCGACGCCCACGCCTATTTCATGACGAACGCGAGCCTCTCGGGCCGTGGCAGCGCGCTGAGGCGCGACACCGAGGACACTGACGATTGAATGAGTACTGGGGTGTCGACGCCGACCCGACGGCGCAGGGCCGCATCAAGGGCGCGCAGCCCGTCGCGGTGCTCGACATCGGCTCGAACTCGGTGCGACTGGTCGTCTACGAGCGCCACGCCCGCTCCCTGACGCCGCTCTACAACGAAAAATCCGCCTGCGCGCTCGGACGCGGGCTCGCCCAGACGGGCCGCATCGCCTACGAGAACATCGACCGCGCGCTTACCGCGATCCAGCGCTTCGCCCTGGTCTGCCGCCTCATGCGGGTGGGGCAGACGCACGTGCTCGCGACCTCCGCGGTGCGCGATGCCTCCAACTCGGCGTCGTTCGTCGCCGCGGTCGAGGAGATCATGAATGCGCCGGTGACGGTGCTCAGCGGCGAGCAGGAGGCGCATTTCGCGGCGCTGGGCGTGATCTCGGGCATGCCGGATTTCGAGGGCATCGTCGGCGACCTGGGCGGGGGCAGCCTGGAGCTCTCCTCGATCGAGACGGGGCGCGATTCGGTCGGCGAGACGCACGAACTGGGCGTCATCCGCATCCAGGACGATTCGGACAACTCCGTCGCCAAGGCGCGGACGGTGGCGGAGAAGCGGCTCAAGAAGTCCGAGATGCTGGAGCGGCAGGGCGGCGTGTTCTGCGCCATCGGCGGGACGTGGCGGTCGCTGGCGAAGCTGCACCAGCTGCTGCGCGGCTATCCGCTGCACATGGTGCAGAACTATTCGACCAAGGCCGCGGACCTCGCCAAGCTCTGCGACGAGATCGTCGCGGCGGCTGAGGCGGGGAAGGCCTATCCCGGCATGGACAGCGCGAGCTCGGGCCGGCGCGATCTCATCCCCTATGGCGCGGCGGTGCTGGCCGAAGTCCTGCGGGCGGGCAAGTTCGACACGGTGGTGTTCTCCGCCCTGGGTGTCCGCGAGGGGTATCTCTGCGGCCTGCTGGAGCCGGAGGAGCGGCAGCGCGATCCGCTGCTGCAGGCGGCGGAGGAAATGTCGGTGCTGCGCTCGCGCTCGCCGGCGCATGCGACCGACCTGATCGACTTCACCAGCCAGTTCCTCGACGCGGTGGAGATCACGGAGACGGCCGAGGAGCACCGGCTGCGGCTCGCGGCGTGCCTTCTGGCCGATATCGGCTGGCGCGGTCACCCCGACTATCGCGGCGAGCAGGCAGTGGACATGATCGCCTACGGCTCGCTGACGGGCGTCGATCATCCCGGCCGGGCGTTCCTCGCCGAGGTGCTGGCGGTGCGCTACATGGGGCTGAAGCAGAAGAGCATCAGCCAGGACCTGCTGGCACTCTCGGGGTCGGAGGCGAGTGTTCGCGCCCGGTTGCTCGGGGCGACGTTCCGCGTCGCGTACCCGATGTCGGCGGCCATGCCCGGCGTCCTGCCGCAGACACGGTTCTCGGTGGAGAAGGGGGTGCTCAGGCTGCACCTCGCGCCGGAACTCGCCTTCCTCGACGGCGAACACCTGCGCTCGCGGCTGGAGCAGCTCGCCGGCGTGGCGGGGGTGAAGGGCACCGAGGTGGTTACGGGGTAGGTTTTCCGTCGCGGTCTTGGGCGGCCAGCATGGCGTCGACGGCCCGTTCCACGTGGCGTGCGCAGCGCCCCAGGCGCCCCAAGCTTCCCCGCCAAACCCACTACACTCTCGGTCGTCATTGCCCGCTTCATGCGGGCAATCCACCTGTGGCCTGGGTCGCCCGAGCAAGTCGGGCGATGACGACTGTGGGTGGGGTGCGCGTTGACGGCGCGAGTGGGCGCGC
Organism: uncultured Alphaproteobacteria bacterium; assembly: GCA_963708965.1. Lineage (GTDB taxonomy): Bacteria > Pseudomonadota > Alphaproteobacteria > Rhizobiales > Devosiaceae > Devosia_A. The sequence continues at coordinate 385,051 of CAVPUP010000011.1, forward strand.
CTCCGGCGGAGCTGAAGCGTACTCGCTCTGCCTACTCTTCCTCGTCGTCGATGATGTCGATCTCGACGACGCCGCCCTTGGTGGCGGCGAGGCCGATCTTGCCGTGCTTGATGGCGAGGGCCTTGTCGCCGAAGAGCTTGCGGCGCCAGCCGCGGAGGGCGGGGACGTCGGCGTCGTCGTCGAGGACCAGGGCGTCGATGTCGTCGGAGGTGGCGATGATGCGGGAGGCGACGCCGTGTTCTTCGGCGACGGCCTTCAGCAGGACGCGGACGAGGTCACCGACGGCGCCCTTGGGCGAGGGGCCGCGATGGCGCTCGGGGAGTTTCGGCAGCTCGGACTTGGGCAGCGCCTCGACGGCGTTGATGATGCCGATCAGCTCGGTGGCGGCGGACGAGCGGCCGAAGCCGCGCTGCACGGCGCGGAGCTTGTCGAAGGCCTCGGGCGTGGTCGGCCGCTGCATGGCGAGCTCGACCAGCGCGTCGTCCTTGAGGATGCGGCTGCGCGGCTGGTCGCTGTCCTGGGCCCGCTTCTCGCGCCAGGCGGCGAGCGCCTTCAGCGCGGCCACGTCGCGCGGCTTGGTGAGGCGCGCCTTGAGGCGCTCCCAGGCGTGCTCGGGCTGGATGACATAGGTGTGGATCGACTCGAGCACCGCCAGCTCGTCCTCCACCCAGTCCCAGCGGCCGGTGTCGTCGACCTGCTTGACCAGCGCGGCGTAGATGTCGCGCAGGTGGGTCACGTCGGCGAGGGCGTAGGTCTTCTGCTTCTCGCGAGAGCGGGCGGGCCGACCAGTCGGTGAAGCGGGAGGACTTGTCGAGCTCGACATTGGTGATCGAGCGGACCAGGTTGTCGTAGGAGACGCTGTCGCCGAAGCCGCAGACGGAGGCGGCGATCTGGGTGTCGAAGATGTTGAGCGGCACCTTGCCGGTCAGCTTGACGAAGATCTCGATGTCCTGCCGCGCGGCGTGGAAGACCTTGCGGACATTCTCGTTGGCGAGGAGCTCGAAGAACGGGCGACAGGTCGATGCCGGGCGCCAGCGGGTCGATCAGGACCGCTTCGTCGGTGGTGGCCGCCTGCAGCAGGCAGAGCTTGGGCCAATAGGTGGTTTCGCGGAGGAACTCGGTGTCGACCGTTACGAAATCAAAACCGGCGGCGCGCTTCGAGAAGGCGGCGAGCACGTCGGTCGAGGTGATGAGCTCCATCAGGACTCTTTCGTCAGCCAAACCAGGCAATCAGACCAGGCGGGGCCCTGAATAACAGGCGAATCTGCAGCCTGCCAGCGCCGAATCGCGGCCGCCGGGGCCGGAGGGCCCCTCAACTTGACAAACCGCGGGCTCGCATGCGCTTGTCCCGCGCCTGAATCCGCCTTTTCCCCGAGACAGAAAATGACAGAGATGCACCGCTATCGCACCCATACCTGCGCCGCCCTTCGCAAGGGTGACGTGGGCAATAATGTGCGGCTCTCCGGCTGGGTGCATCGCGTCCGCGACCATGGCGGGCTGCTGTTCATCGACCTGCGCGACCATTACGGGCTGACGCAGCTCGTGATCGATCCGGATTCCGCGGCGTTCGCGGCGGCCGAGAAGGTGCGCGCCGAGTGGGTGATCCGGGTCGACGGCGAGGTGAAGATCCGCACGCCCGAGACGGTGAACGCCAAGCAGCCGACTGGCGAGGTGGAAGTGTTCATCCGCGAGCTCGAGGTGCTGGGCGAGGCGACCGAGCTGCCGCTGCCGGTGTTCGGGGAGCCGGACTATCCGGAGGACATCCGGCTCAGGTACCGCTTCCTCGACCTGCGGCGCGAGACACTGCATGCCAACATCGTCAAGCGCACGAAGATCATCTCGTCGATGCGCCGGCGGATGGGCGAGATCGGCTTTGCCGAGTATTCGACGCCGATCCTGACGGCGTCGTCGCCCGAAGGGGCGCGCGACTTCCTCGTGCCGAGCCGCATCCATCCGGGCAAGTTCTTCGCGCTGCCGCAGGCGCCGCAGCAGTACAAGCAACTGCTGATGGTCGCCGGGTTCGACCGCTACTTCCAGATCGCGCCCTGCTTCCGCGACGAGGACCCGCGCGCCGATCGACTGCCGGGCGAGTTCTACCAGCTCGACCTCGAGATGAGCTTCGTCACGCAGGAAGAGGTCTGGGACACGATACAGCCGGTGATCACCGGGGTGTTCGAGGAGTTCGCGGACGGCAAGCCGGTGACCAGGGAGTGGCCGCGCATCCCCTATGACGTGGCGGTCCGCAAGTACGGCACCGACAAGCCGGACCTGCGTAACCCGATCGAGATCGCAGGGTGTGACCGAGCATTTCCGCGGCTCGGGGTTCGGCGTGTTCGCCAACCAGATCGCCAAGGACGACAAGGTCGAGGTCTGGGCGATTCCGGCGAAGACCGGTGGCTCGCGCGCCTTCTGCGACCGGATGAACGCCTGGGCGCAGGCCGAGGGGCAGCCGGGGCTCGGCTATATCTTCTTCAAGGATGGCGCGGGCTCAGGTCCGATCGCCAAGAACATCGGCGAGGAACGCACCGCGGCGATCCGGGAACAGCTCGGGCTGGGCGACGGCGATGCGGTGTTCTTCGTGCTCGGTCGCCCGGAGAAGATGTACAAGTTCGCCGGCGAGGCGCGGGTCAAGGTCGGTCTCGACCTGAACCTCACCGAGCTCGACCAGTTCAAGCTCTGCTGGATCGTCGACTTCCCGTTCTACGAGTGGAGCGAGGAAGAGAAGCGGGTCGACTTCGCGCATAACCCGTTCTCGATGCCGCAGGGCGGGATCGAGGCGCTGAACAACCAGGATCCGCTGACCATCAAGGCGTTCCAGTACGACGCGGTGTGCAACGGCTTCGAGATCGCTTCGGGATCGATCCGTAACCAGTTGCCCGAGACCATGGTCAAGGCCTTCGAGATCACCGGCAAGTCGCGCACCGAGGTCGAGGAGCAGTTCGGCGGCCTCTATCGGGCGTTCCAGTACGGCGCACCGCCGCATGGCGGCGCGGCGTTCGGCATCGACCGCATCGTGATGCTGCTGTGCGGTGCGCAGAACCTGCGCGAGATCACGCTGTTCCCGATGAACCAGCAGGCCGAAGACCTGCTGATGGGCGCACCCTCGCCGGCGACCCCGAAGCAGTTGCGCGAGCTGCACCTACGGCTGAACGTCAAGGAATAGAGAAAGGGCGCGCCGTCGGCGCCCTATCTACGCTCAGTCTCCGGGTCATCCCTGTGGAAGCGGGGAGCCCTGTTGCCGAGGCGCCTTTGACAGAAACGGAGATTCCCGCTTTCGCGGGAATGACACCGGGGATGTGGCATTCGAGGCATGTCCTGTTTCGGCACGCGCACGGCCGGCTCGTTAACATTCTGTAAACCATGACGGCCCTAGCCAGTCCTGACCCTGTGGGGAGCGGCGGATTCGGGCGCGGTGAAATCGAAATACACCAATGTGCTGATGCTGCTCGCCGCGATCGCGGCGTTCCTGCCGGTGCTCGCGGTGGATTTCGTGCTCGATTCCTATGTGCGGGTGCGGGAACGAGCGGTTCTGCAGGGTGCCGCCGACGCCGTGGCGAGCCGGGTCCAGTCCACCGCCTATGACACGATCACCTCCCTCCGTCGCATCCTCGCCGACAGCCCGTCGCTCTGCACGCCCAGCTTCATCGCCAATGTACATCGGCAGATGGAGACGAGCCTCTTTCTCAAGCAGGTCCTGGTCGAGAATGCCGACGGCGTGCAGTACTGCGACGCGCTGGGCAGGCACGTCTCGTATGGGGCGCTGACGAAGCCGCTGACGGTCCCGAACCACCCGGAGACGGTGGCCGTGGTCAAGTACAGCGACCTGGACGTGCCGGTGCTGATGGTCACCCAGAGGTTCGGCGAGACCCGGAAAGTGTCGGCCTTTGCGCCCGTCGTCCAGACCCAACCCGAGAGCCTGAGGGCCGGCCTGAGGCCGACCACGATGGTGCGCATCTCGCTCACGGACGGCGCCGAGATCGTCACCGCGGGCGATGCGCGCGCCTATGACGAGCGCGGGGGTGCCGAGTATCTGGCGGTGGAGAGCTTTGCGGGCGAGCTGCCGATCCGGGTCTCGGTGGCGGTGCCCTTCGCGGTGGCGCGGGCGGACTACGGCGACCTCGATGCCGGCTTCACGCTGCTGTCCAGCCTGATGAGCGGGGCGTTCCTGATCCTCGCGCTGCAATATGTGCGGCGCTCGGACCTGCCGGCCTTCGACCTCGAGCGGGCGATCGAGGCGGGAGAGCTGAAACCCTACTACCAGCCGGTGATCAACCTCAGGACGGGCGAACTGATCGGCTGCGAGGTGCTCTGCCGCTGGGAGAAGCGCTCGGGCGAGGTGGTGCCGCCAGGGGCGTTCATCGACTATGCCGAGGTCACGGGCCTCGCCATTCCGATGACGATCAGCCTGATGCAGCAGGTGAAGACGGACCTCGCCGAGCCTCTGCCGCGAGTTCCCGGACATGAAGGTCTCGATCAACCTGTTCGAGGGGCACTTCCGGGACGGCAACGTGGTGGAGGACGTGCAGTCGATTTTCGGCGGCTCGACCATCGGCTACCGGCAGTTGGTGTTCGAGATCACCGAGCGGCAGCCGCTCGACAAGCTGGCACAGGCGGAGAGCGTCATCGCCGGGCTGCACGCGCTCGGGTGCCGGATCGCCATGGACGATGCCGGGACGGGGCATTCGAACCTCGCCTTCCTGCAGACGCTGGGCGTCGACGTCATCAAGATCGACCGGGTGTTCGTCGAGATGATCAAGCCCGGCGTGACGCAGGTGCCGGTGCTGGACGGGCTGATCGCCATGGCGCGGGACCTCGGCACGGAGATCGTCGCCGAGGGGGTCGAGACCGAGGCGCAGGCGGTGTACCTGAGGGCCCACGGCGTGATCCAGGCGCAGGGCTATCTGTTCGCGCCGGCGCTGAAGGTGGGGGCGTTCACGCAGCTGGCGACCGCCCTCAATACGCCGCGCCCGGTGACCGTAGCGGGGCAGGTGGCTGCCGCCTAGGCCGGCAATGCGCCCGGGTTCAAGTTTCCTCCCCCAGCGCCTTCCAATAAGCCCAGTTTAGTGGCACTCACAGGAACTTCCGGGGAGGGTTTCATGTCTGCCGACGACACAGATCACAAGAAGGCGCTCCGCGACGCGGCGCTGCATTTCCATCAGTTTCCCAAGCCCGGAAAGCTGGAGATCCAGGCCACCAAGCCGCTGGGCAACCAGCGCGACCTGTCGCTCGCCTATTCGCCGGGTGTCGCGGCGCCCTGCGAGGAGATCGCCAACGATCCGGATGCGGTGACGAAGTACACGTCGCGGGGCAACCTCGTGGCGGTGATCTCGAACGGCACGGCGGTGCTGGGGCTGGGGGCGATCGGCGCGCTGGCGTCGAAGCCGGTGATGGAGGGCAAGGCGGTGCTCTTCAAGAAGTTCGCCGGCATCGACGTGTTCGACATCGAGATCGACGAGACGGACCCGAAGAAGTTCACCGAGGTGGTGCGGCCGCTCGAGCCGACCTTCGGCGGCATCAACCTCGAGGACATCAAGGCGCCGGAGTGCTTCGAGATCGAGGAAGCGCTGCGCGAGCGCATGCAGATCCCGGTGTTCCACGACGACCAGCACGGCACGGCGATCATCGTCGGCGCGGCGGTGCTGAACGGGCTCGAGCTCAGCGGCAAGAAGATCGAGGACGTGAAGATCTGCGCCTCGGGGGCAGGGGCCGCGGCGATCGCCTGCCTCAACATCCTGCTGGCGCTCGGGGCGCGGCTCGAGAATGTCTGGGTCGCCGACAAGGACGGGCTGCTGACCCACAAGCGCAACGACGTCAACGATCGCTGGCGGGGCAAGTTCTGTCGCGAGAGCGACGCGACGACGCTGGCGGAGGTGATCGAGGGCGCCGACATCTTCCTCGGGCTCTCGGCCGCCGGGGCGTTGCGGCCCGACATGCTGGCGAAGATGGCGCGGGACCCGCTCATCCTGGCGCTGGCCAATCCCAATCCGGAGATCATGCCGGAGGTGGCCAAGGAGCTGCGGCCCGACGCCATGGTGTGCACCGGGCGCTCGGACTATCCCAACCAGGTCAACAACGTCCTCTGCTTCCCGTACATCTTCCGCGGCGCGCTCGACGTGGGCGCCACGGCCATCAATGAGGAAATGAAGCTCGCGGCGGTGACGGCGATCGCGCGGCTGGCGCACGACCCGGGGCTCGAGGTGTCGGTATCGGGGCAGCCGGCGGTCTATGGGCCGGAGCACATCATCCCCAATCCGTTCGACCAGCGGCTGATCCTGAGGATCGCGCCGGCGGTGGCGAGGGCGGCGATGGAGAGCGGCGTGGCGAAGCGGCCGATCACCGATTTCCAGGCCTATCACGACAGCCTCAACCGCTTCGTGTTCCGCTCCGGCCTGGTGATGAAGCCGGTGATCGACAGCGTGCAGGGGCAGGGCAAGCGCGTCGCCTTCGCCGACGGCGAGGACGAGCGCGTGCTGCGCGCGGCGCAGGTGCTGATCGAGGACCGGATGGCGCAGCCGATCCTGATCGGGCGGCCGCAGGTGATCGAGAGCCGGCTGCAGCGCTTCGGCCTGACCATCAAGCCGGGCCGCGACTTCGAGGTGGTGAACCCCGAGGACGACCCGCGCTATCGCGACTACGTGGCGCTGTTCCACTCGCTGGTCGGGCGCAGCGGGGTGACGCCGGATATCGCGCGGACGATCGTGCGCACCAACACCACGGTGATCGCGGCGCTGGCGGTGAAGCGCGGCGAGGCGGATGCGATGCTCTGCGGCTTCCAGGGCCGGTTCATCAAGCACCTGCGCGACATCCGCTCGGTGATCGGGCTGCAGGACGGGGTGAAGGAGGTTTCCGCGCTCTCGATGCTGATCATGCCGCGCGGCGTGTTCTTCCTCGCCGACACCTATGTGAACATGGACCCGACGGCGGACGAGCTGGTGAGCATTGCCCTGCAGGCAAGGGATCACCTGAAGCTGTTCAACATCGAGGCGAAGGCGGCGCTGCTCAGCTACTCGAACTTCGGCTCGCGCGACGGCGACAGCGCCTACAAGATGCGCGAGGCCTACTGGAAGCTGAAGGCCGTGGCGCCGGACATGATCGCCGAGGGCGAGATGCAGGGCGACCTGGCGCTGAACGACGACCTGCGCCAGCGCTACATCCCGGACTCGGTGCTGAAGGGGGAGGCGAACCTGCTGCTGTTCCCCAACCTCGACAGCGCCAACCTCTCGATGACGCTGCTCAAGGAGATGAACAACGCGCTGGCGGTCGGCCCGATCATCATGGGACCGCGGGCGCCCGCCCACATCCTCGCCCCCTCGACCACCAGTCGCGGAATCGTCAATATGGCGGCAATAGCCGCCAGTGAAGCGGCGATGGTGAGGGAGGGGACCCCATGATCAGGCACACGGTTGTCTTCACTCTGAAGCATGCCCGCGGGTCGCTGATGGAGAAGGCATTCCTGCGCGACGCCATGGTGCTCAAGGAGATCCCGGGGGTGGAGAAGTTCGAGCAGTTGCGGCAGACGAGCCCGAAGAACGACTACGAGTTCGGCTTCTCGATGGAGTTCGCCGACCAGGCCGCCTACGACGCGTATAATGCACATCCGAAGCACGAGAAGTTCGTGCGCGAGCGGTGGGACCGCGAGGTGGGGAGCTTTCTGGAGATTGACTACGAGCCGGTGTGAGGGTCGTCGAGGGCGCGTACCAGCAGCGCCGCAAGCGCCGGCACCTCGGTGAGGGCCGCCATCCAGATTACATTGCTATCTAGCTCGAAGTAGCCGTGCGGCAATACGATTTCGCAGTCCGCGAATGTCTCTCCAAGGTACCTCTGGCAAGGCCGCCACGAACGAGGGATGGTCGGTCTGCACGCGAGTGGCAGATCCGCGATCATGTAGAGGCTCATGATCAGGCCACGCTCCTGGAAGACGTCTCGGTGCAAGTCCTCCATCCTCGTGGTGCTGACGAACAAGGGCAATTTCGTCCGCAACGTCCCGGATGTGGTAGATCAGGACTCGCAGTCGCTCATCGATCAAACCGGCTGTGCCTCGGAAAGGATCTTGTCGCGAAAATATCGGGACAGTTCGCTCAGGCGTCACAACCTGGACCGGGCACACCAAGGCTTTCCTCCAGGTCCACTTGGAGACCGCCCAGATCAAAGAGCGTGGCGTCGGGCAGTGTGTCGACGAGGATGTCGATGTCGCTGCCGTCCTTGTCGGTACCGTGCAACACTGAACCGAAGACACGCGGATTGGTCGTGCGACGCCGGCCGACAGCTCGCGGATCAATGCTCGGTTCTGCTCAAACACCTCGGACGGGCGCATCTCAGGTCTCCTCTATCAAGGATATGATGCGCCCGGCCGATTGCAATAGCGCTACTGGAAGGCCGTCTCCGCGAAGCTCCGGAGCTTGCGGGAATGCAGGCGCTCGGGCGGTTGGTCGCGGAGGATTTCCATGGCTCTGAGGCCGATCTGGAAGTGGCGGTTGACCTGGGTGCGGTAGAAGTCGGAGGCCATGCCGGGGAGCTTCAGCTCGCCGTGCAGCGGCTTGTCGGAGACGCAGAGCAGGGTGCCGTAGGGGACGCGGAAGCGGAAGCCGTTGGCGGCGATGGTGGCGGATTCCATGTCGAGGGCCACGGCGCGCGACTGGCTGAGCTGGCGGGTGATCTCGGCCTGGTTGAGCAGCTCCCAGTTGCGATTGTCGAAGGTGGCGACGGTGCCGGTGCGCATGATGCGCTTGGTGCCGATGCCCTCGGTGTGGGTGATCTCGGCCACCGCCTGCTCGAGGGCCACCTGCACCTCGGCGAGCGCGGGAATGGGAACGGTGACCGGCAGGTCGGCATCGAGGACATGGTCCTCGCGCAGGTAGGCGTGGGCGAGGACGTAGTCGCCCAGTTCCTGCGAATTGCGCAGGCCGGCGCAGTGGCCGAGCATGATCCAGGCATGCGGGCGGAGCACGGCGATGTGGTCGGTGGCGGTCTTGGCGTTGGAGGGGCCGACGCCGATGTTGACGATGGTGATGCCGCGGTTGCGCGGCATGGTGAGGTGCAGCGCCGGCATCTGCGGGATGCGGGCGGCGCGCAGGCCCGAGGAGCCGCCGCCCAGCCGCTTGTTGTAGGTGATGAAGCCTCCCGGCTCGATGAAGCTCTCGTAGTCGGGGTGGCCCTCGGCCATGTAGCGCTGCGCGACACGCGCAAACTCATCCATGTAGAAGCCGTAGTTCGTGAAGATCACGAAGTTCTGGAAATGATCGGCCTCGGTGCCGGTGTAGTGCGCGAGCCGCTGCAGCGAGTAGTCGACGCGCGGCGCGGTGAAGGCGGCGAGCGGGTACGGGCCGCCGACCGGCGGCACGAAGGTGCCGTTGGCGATCTCGTCGTCGGTGTCCTGCAGGTCGGGCACGTCGAACAGGTCGCGCAGCGGGATCGGCAGGGCGTCGATGGCCTCACCGTCGATGCGCTCGGTGCTCGGGATGGCAAAGTGCAAGGGGATGCGGGTCGTCGACTCCCCGACTTCGATGGCGCCGCCGTGGTTCTTCAGGATGACCGAGAACTGCTCGATCAGGTAGCGCTTGAAGAGGTTCGGCGCGGTGAGGGTGGTGCGGTAGATGCCCGGCGTGTGGAGGTAGCCGTAGGGGAGCGTGGAATCGGTCTTGCCGTAGCTCTTCGAGGTGACCTGCACCTCCGGATAGAAGGCACGGACGCGGCCTTTGGGAACGTGTCCCTTGGTGAGGCTGATCAGCTGATCGCGGATGAAGCCGGTGTTGCGATGATAGATCTCGGCGACATAGGCCCAGGCCGACTCCGGATCCGTGAAGGCCTGCTGCGCCAGTGGGGGCGGGGAGATGATGTCCATGCGGCTCTCGTTGGCAAGGCGGCGCGGACGCCGCGTTGCAGGTCATCCTTAGGGGCTCGGGGGTGGTTCGGCAACTCCCGCACCTTACCGGAACTTCATGAACATCACCTTCGAGTGAAACCACTTCTCCTGCCGCATTGGGTTCCCATGTTTAAAACCAGTTCACTGGACCCCTGCAAACGACCCATGCACCCGGTGAGCGCGAGGAGATGCCACCGCTGCCCCCAAGCCCTCAACAGTGCGGTCGGCTCTTCTCAGGGCCGTAGCTTCGGAGACGAAGCTGCGGCCCTTTTATTTCCGCCGCTCCAGGCGCTTCATCGTGCAGCGCCGTGTCACTCGACGGCGCGCCGCTGACGGCATATGACTTCGAGGTGGTGAAGCTGGAGGACTACGCCCAGCCGAGTCTTCCGCAACCCGATCCGGGCGCGCGGAGCGTCGACGACAGCTGGTAGAGGCTCACCATCGTCCTACGGGGCCGTCCGGCCCGCATCCCAGGGAAAACGAATGTCTCTCAGCATGTACGCGATCACGGTTCCCGTGTTCACGCGCTATCTCAAGAACCTCGACGCCATCCTTGCCAAGGCGGAGGCGAATGCCGCCGAACGCAAGATCAAGCCGGAAGTGCTGCCCGGCTCACGGCTTGCGCCCGACATGCTGCCGCTGAGCTTCCAGGTGCAGTCGACCACCGATCGCATCAAGTTCACACTCGCCCGGCTGTCCGGCCAGACGCCGCCGGCGTGGGCGGACACCGAGGCCACGCTGGCGGACCTTCGCGGCCGCGTGGCGAAGGCGCTCGAGTATGTGGCGAGCTTTTCGCCGGCAGATCTCGATGGCGCGGAGAACAAGACGCTCACGCTCAAGGTGCGCGGCGAGGATGCGCAGGTGCCGGCACTCGAGCACACGGTGGCCAACGCCATTCCCCAGATCTACTTCCACCTGACCACCGCCTACGCGATCCTGCGCCACAACGGCGTGCCGATCGGCAAGAGCGACTTCGTCGGGGCCTGAGGCTCGCGGGGAGGAGCGTCCGCTGCGGCGCTCTCCCCGTTATCGGGAGCCGCTTCCGAGATATCGCCGCGCATCCTCAAGCTTCGCGCGAAGCGCGGAGCCACAAGCGCGTCAATGCAGTAGCGATGGACTTCCACGCCGATTTTGGCCGGGCGTGGCATTGTCGGAGGGGCGCGAGGCCACCATGTCCTTCGACACGCTCAACGTTGGAGGCGAAATTGCTGAATCCCGAAGATCGCCAGGCCATCGAGGGCCTGTTCGACCGCCTTGCCGAAGTGGAACGTCGCAACCCTGACCGCGACCGGGATGCGGAGGAACTGATCAAGCGCGAGATCGAGCGGCAGCCGGGCGCGCCCTATTACATGGCGCAGACCATCATCGTGGAGCAGCGGGCGCTGGCCCTTGCCGAGCAACGCATCAACGAACTCGAGGCCCAGCTGGCCGAGCGCTCCCGGGCGCAGCAGCCGGCGGAGCGGCAGCGCGGTCCATGGGATCGTGGGCCGGATCGGCCGGAACCGGCATATAGGGGGCAGGGCGGCGGGTTTCTCGCCGGCGCCGCGCAGACCGCGCTCGGCGTCGCGGGCGGCGTGCTGCTCGGCAGCGCCATTGGTTCGCTCCTCGGTGCGGGCGGCGCGAATGCGGCAGAATCTGCCGGCCAGGGACAAGCGAACGACGACCCGCAGCCCGTCGATCAGTCAACGGATCAGGACCAGCAGCAGGACGACCCGTTCGGCGACGGCGGCGACTTCGGCGACGATGGCGGTGGATTCGACATGGGTGGAGACTTCTGAAAGCGCTGCAATGGCTTGCGCCTCAGGGGAATCGTCGCGCATGATCCGCGCCGATGGAACAGCATGACATTCACCTAGAACACGTGGACGCGGCCGAGGGCGCCGATCGGCTCTCGGCCATCCTGGCGGCTATTGCACAGGCCCAGGACAAGGATCGCATCTCCATCGGTGATCTGCTGCAGGCGCTCAAACGGCGGGCGCTCGGGGCGCTCATTTTCATTTTCGCGGTGCCGACGGCGCTGCCCATGCCTCCCGGGGTGTCGGCGATCGTGGGAGCGCCGCTGCTGTTCCTCACCGTGCAACTGATGCTGGGGATGAGCCCGTGGCTGCCCAGGTTCATCACCGACCGGTCGCTGAGCCGGGTCGACTTCGAGCGGGTGGTGAAGACGGTATCGCCGTGGCTGGCAAAGGCCGAGAGCGTGATGCGGCCACGGCTGACGTTCCTCGCAAGACGGCCGTCGGTCTACCTGCTCGGGTTCGTGTGCGTGGTGATGGCGATCGTGCTGTTCCTGCCGATCCCGCTCGGCAACATGCTGCCCTCGGTGGCGCTGTGCATCGTGGCGCTCGGCCTGCTGGAACGGGACGGAGTGTGGATCCTGATCGGGCTGGCCGTCGCCATCGCTTCGGTGCTGATCGTCTGGGGGGTGTTCTGGGCGATCGTGTTCGGAGCGCTGTTCGTGCTGTCGAACTGGCTGGGGATCAGCCTTTAGACTGCTAGAAGTACGCGAGTTGCGCGAAGGGGTCGTTGGTGAAGGTGCCGGCCTTGCGCTTCTCGTAGAAGTTGTTCCCGCCCGCTTCCAGCACGTAGTACATGTTGTTGTAGGAGAAGCGGTAGCCGGCCGTGTGGAAGTGCTTCACCTCGCGGCTGAGCGTCGGGTGGCGGGCGCCGCCAAGCACCTTGTCAGCCATGTAGTAGGCGCGGGAGCGCGAGGTCTTTTCCGACATCGGCTTGGACAGGACGCCCTGCGCAAACTGGTTCTTCTGGCCGACGACGCCGCAAACGGTGTTGGGATAGCTGGCATCGCCGACACGGTTCATCACGACGGTGCCGACCGCCAGCATGCCGTCTTCGCTGGAACGGTTGGACTCGAAGTACATCGCTCGCGCCAGGCAGTCGCGCGACGAGAACCCGCCGAAGGAGAGCAGGTTGCAACCGGACACGAGGCTCGCCAGCAGTATTGCTGCCGCAAGCAGTCTCAGGGAACCGGCCAATGGTTCACTCCAGTACGCAGACACAACCCAGAAGCCGGGCCGCAGCCCGGGATGGTTAGAATGCGCACAATGGAGTTAAGGGAGCGTTTGTAACGCTAGTGCCGGGTTTCCCAGCGCCTGCTGCGTGACAGGACCAGGTTGAGCAGGCAGGCCACGCCAATCACCGCCATGACTGCGGGCATGGGGTCTTCACGGACGGCCTTTCCGGTGCGCCAAGCCTGCCTGCCCACGATCCGTGCAGCCTTGGCGCCCTTGTGGATGGCCTCGTCGGCGACCTCGAGGGCCATCTGTCCGACGCCATTGCCGGCATCGGCGCCGAAGCGGCCCAGTGTTGCCGAGATGTGCGCCGCGTCGCGGAGCAGCTCCTGGACCTGGCGTCCAAGCTGCTTCTGCGCGTGCTCGGTCATTCCCTGGAAATCATAGCTTGCAAGAGCCATGGCAATGCTCCTCATCAACAGAGGCGTGAACGCGGGGCTGCTTGGCGGGGTTCCAGAAATGGGCGAGGGCAGGGCCACCTGTCGGTGGATGTCCTGCCCTCTACTTAAGCCAGATCAGATTGCGCCGAGTTCGTTAACGAGCAGTTAACACCTCGCCCTGGGGAACGACCGCCTTGCGGTAGAGATGCCAGGTCGCGTGGCCGAGTACCGGCACCGCGACGGCGAGCCCAACGAGGAGCGGGATGGCCGCAACGAGCAGGATGACGGCGACCATCAGGCCCCAGACCGCGATCTCGACCGGGTTCCTGAGGAACACGCGGATGGAGGTTCCGACTGCGACGGCCGCGCCGACGTCGCGATCGAGCAGCAGGGGGATGGAAATGACGGAGGTGACGAGCGCGGTTGCGGCGAACAGGAAGCCGATCAGGTTGCCCCAGATCATCAGCGTGGCGCCCTGCGGGGAGGTCGTGACCTCATTGACGAACTGCATGAAGGTCTGCGGTGAGCCCGGGCCGAACAGCTGTTCCCAGAGGAACTGGGCGACCATCAGCCAGAGGGTGAAGAGGACGAGCATCATCACGCCGACCGCGGCGATCGAGGCGAAGGCGGGGCTGCGGAAAACCTCGAAGGCGCTCAGCCAGTGCGTGTCCAGCCCGAGCTCCTGCCGGCGGCTCATCTCGTAGATCGGGAGGGCCACGAACGGGCCGACCAGGGCGAAGCCGGAGACCAGCGGGAAGATCAGCGGCCAGAGGTTGGCGCCGGAGCTCCACAAGCCGAGGACAACGCCGACGAGGGGGTAGATCAGCCCGAGGAACACGAGGTGCGAGGGCTTCTGCCAGAAATCGTGCCAGCCTTCGCGCAGCGACACGACCAGGTCATCGTAGTTGAGTTTGCGGACAGCGGGTATGTCGAGCCGCGCGTCGGCATTGGTGAGCACGTGGAATTTCGCCATTTCCAACTCCTTGCCGGAGGCGGGAAACGGTCACCGCACTGGACCTGCCGGGCGGAAACCGCGCCTGCGCCAATGCACCGAAGTGTATGCCGGTTCGGCCTCGATGTCGAACCGGGGCCCCGGTCACAGGCGGGGCACGGTCGGAAAATAATGTCTGGGAGGAGGTTGCAGGTGCGGCCGCAGTTCCCATGTTCGCAATGGAACCAACAAGGGCAGCGGATGGACAGCAAGAACTCGGCGAGGCTCAACCGACAATTCGACCGGATCGGGCGGGCGCTGCCGGCTTCGAACGGCTTTCTCAAATGGATCCGGCAGCCGTCCTCGCGGCTGGTGCGGATTCCGCTGGGGCTGCTGCTGATCCTGGGCGGGGTGTTCAGCTTCCTGCCGATCCTCGGCGTGTGGATGCTGCCGCTCGGCCTGCTGCTGCTGGCGCTCGACCTGCCGTTCCTGCAGGGGCCGCTCAACCGGGTGCTGTTCTGGGCCCAGCGCAAGTGGGCGAACTGGAAGCGGAAGCGCCGCGACAGGCGCTAGCTACTCGAGGGTGCGGTTGGCGATGGCGGCTTCGAGCAGATCGACCGCGTGCGCCAGCTTCTCGTCGATGATGTGGAGGTACTGCGTCCAGTCGTCGAGATGGCCGAGCTCGCGGTCGCCGTCGGAGACGCCGCGGAGGGCAACGAGCGGCAGGTTGAAGCGCTGGCAGGCGCGCAGCATCGCGTAGGTCTCCATGTCCACCATGTCCGCATCGATCCGGTCGTAGGCGTCGCCCGAGATGACGTTAGCACCGGTGGAGAGGGTGGCGCGGGGAATGCCGGGGACGAAGGGGCCGAGCGGCAGGATGGCGGGCAAATCGAGGAAGGGGGTTACGCCCGGTTCGAAGCCCAGGGCGGAGGCGTCCATGTCGCGGTAGGTGACGGTGCTCGCCTGGTAGACGGCGGTCTGCTCGAGGCTGGCCGATCCGGCGGAGCCCAGCGACACGACCAGCGACGGAAGGCGGCCGGCGGCGCTGAGCTTCACCAGCGCGTCGGTGACCACCATCGCCGCCTCGATTGGGCCGATGCCGGTCATCACCGGCGTGATTCGCGACCTCAGGTGCGGCCCGTACTCGTTGTCCACGGCCATCACGTAGAGAATGTCGGCAGCGCCGGGGGTGCGGCTGGCAAAGGACATCTGGGGCTCCGACTTGGTTCGGTCACGGTCTGGTGCGTAGGCTTGCGCGTCGTCAGAAGCAAGGGAGGGCAAGATGCTCATTGACCGCCGTGTCACGCCTACGATCCCCGTCAGCGACATGAACCGGGCCACGGCCTGGTATCGCGACAAGCTCGGGCTCGAACCGTCCGAGGAGCACCCGACGGGCAACATCTACCGGATGGGCGGGGGAACCGGCTTCACGCTGTACGAGACGCAGTTCGCCGGCAAGGCGCCCAACACGCTGATGGGGTTCACATCCAACGACGTGGAGGCCGACGTGAAGGCTTTGCGCGAGCGCGGCGTGGTATTCGAGGAGTACGACATGCCGGGGCTCAAGACCGAGAACGGCATCGCCCGCATGGGCGACTACATGGGCGCCTGGTTCAAGGACAGCGAAGGCAACATCCTCGCCATCGGCAACGATCCGATGTGAGCAGAACGGGTTGCCCGATTGACAGTGGACGCGGCCGGCAACAGTCTGCCGCGCCATGACCATCGACCTCGCCCCCATCTCCGCCATCCAGCCCCGCCTCCTCGCCGAGATCGATGCCCGGCGGGATGAACTGATCGCGCTGACGCAGGACCTCATCCGGATTCCGACGATCAATCCGCCCGGGGACAATTACCGCGAGATCTGCGAATACCTCGCCAACCGGTTGAAGCAAGCGTAGCTACCAGGTCGAGTTCGTCAGGGCAGAGGGCAAGCCCGGCGACAGCGACCGGCATCCGCGCTGGAACATCGTGGCGCGGCGGGAAGGCGCGGGACGGGGCGAGACCGTTCACTTCAACTCGCACCACGATGTGGTGGAAACGGGCAGCGGCTGGACCACCGACCCGTTCGGGGGCGAGCTCAGGGACGGCAGGATCTATGGCCGCGGCACCTGCGACATGAAGGGCGGGCTCGCCGCCTCGATCATCGCGGCCGAGGTTTTTGCCGACATCTGCCCCGGCTTCAACGGGGCCATCGAGATTTCCGGCACGGCGGACGAGGAGACGGGCGGCTATGGCGGCGTCGCGTACCTGGCGGAGCAGGGCTGGTTCGCGCCCAGCCGCGTGCAGCACGTCATCATCCCCGAACCGCTGAACAAGGACCGCATCTGCCTCGGGCACCGCGGCGTGTGGTGGGCGGAGATCGAGACGTTCGGGCGCATCGCGCACGGCT
The DNA here is from genome assembly GCA_963708965.1 of uncultured Alphaproteobacteria bacterium. Taxonomy (GTDB): domain Bacteria; phylum Pseudomonadota; class Alphaproteobacteria; order Rhizobiales; family Devosiaceae; genus Devosia_A. The sequence continues at coordinate 401,642 of CAVPUP010000011.1, forward strand.
CGATGCCGTTCCTCGGCGACAGCGCCATCCGGCACATGGCGGCGGTGCTGCAGGAATTCGAGGACGTGCTCTATCCGGCGCTGGCCGAGAAGCGCACCGCCATGCCGGTGGTGCCGGCCGGGGCTCGGCAATCGACGCTGAACATCAACTCGATCCATGGCGGGCAGGCAGAGCCGGATGGCGGGATACACGGGATTTCCGGCGCCCGTGGTGGCGCACTCGGCACGGATCGTGATCGACCGGCGCTACCTGATCGAGGAGAGCCCGGCCGCGGTGCGCGAGGAGGTGGTGGACCTGCTCGAGAGGCTCAAGGCGGAGCGACCGGGGTTCAGCTACGAGATCCGCGACCTGTGGACGATCTCGCCGACGATGACGGAGCGCGACGCGCCGGTGGTGCAGTCGGTGGCGAAGGCCATCGGCGAGGTAATGGGGATTTCGCCCGAGTATGTCGTCTCCCCCGGCACTTACGACCAGAAGCACATCGACCGAATCGGGCGGCTGAAGAACTGCATCGCCTACGGCCCCGGCATCCTCGACCTGGCGCACCAGCCGGACGAGTGGGTGGGCGTCGACGACATGCTGGATTCGGCCAAGGTCATGGCGCTGACGCTGCTCGACCTGCTGGGGCCGAAGGGGTGAGGACGCCTGAATTCTCCCCTCCAACTGGATGTCATCCCTGCGAGAGCAGGGATCCAAGCATCGGCTGGCTCGGTGGCGAGATGGATCCCTGCCTGCGCTGGGATGACACCGAGTGTGGGGTACGACATCGTGGGCAGGCGCACGCAAGCGGTTCACGGCGGGGCGGAAGCGTCTTAGGATCAGGGTCAAGGCCGCGGGGGTAAGCGGCTGCTAACAGAAGGGAAAATCATGCGCAATTCACTGGTCGTGCTGGCGTTGGCCGGCGCCCTGGCGATGTCTACCGCGTTGACGCCGGCATTCGCCCAGGCGCGCACCGATGTGAAGGTCGGCCTCGTGCTCGAGCCGCCGAGCCTCGACCCGACCGCCGAGGCGGCCGCGGCAGTCGACGAGGTCGTCTATGCGAACGTCTTCGAGGGGCTGACGCGATTTGGTCCCGACGGCAGCGTGATACCGGCGCTGGCCAAATCCTGGGACATCTCCGAGGACGGGCTCACCTACATCTTCCACTTGGTGGAGGGCGCGAACTTCCACGACGGCACCGATTTCAACGCCGACGACGTGAAGTTTTCGCTCGAGCGGATCAATGCACCGGGCTCATTGAACGCGCAGAAGGCGCTCTATGCCGCCATCGACAAGGTCGAGGTGGTCGACCCGGCAACCGTCAAGGTGACGCTGAAGCGGCCCGAAGGCGACCTGATCTACAATCTCGCCTGGGGCGACGCGGTGATGGTGGCGCCCGAGAGCGCCGACAACAACAAGATCGACCCGATCGGCACTGGTCCGTTCGTGTTCAAGGATCGCGTCGAGGGCGACCACATCACGCTCGAGCAAGAACCCGAACTACTGGGGCACGCCGGTGAAGCTCGAGGGCGCGACCTTCCGCTTCATCGCGGACCCGACAGCAGCGTTCGCGGCGCTGCAGGCCGGTGACGTCGATACGTTCCCCAACTTCCCGGCGCCCGAGACTGTGGCTCAGTTCGAGAACGACCCGCGCTTCCGCGTGGTGATCGGCTCGACCGAGGGCGAAACCATCCTCGCAATGAACAACGCCAAGCCGCCGCTGGACAACGTGAAGGTGCGCGAGGCCATCGCCCACGCCATCGACCGGCAGGCGATCATCGACGGCGCCATGTTCGGCTACGGCTCGCCGATCGGCACGTTCATGTCGCCCGCCAATCCCGACTATGTCGACCTGACGGCGCAATCGAACTTCGACCCGGAGAAGTCGAAGGCGCTGCTGGCGGAAGCGGGGGTGACCGACCTGACGCTGTCGCTGAAGCTGCCGCCGGTGGAGGGCTATGCCCGGCGCGGCGGCGAGATCATCGCGCAGCAGCTGGCGAATGTCGGCATCAAGACCCAGACCACGAACCTCGAATGGGCGCAGTGGCTGAGCGAGGTGTTCACGAACAAGGACTACGACCTGACGATCGTCTCGCACACCGAGCCCAACGACATCGGGATTTTTGCGCGCGATGACTACTACTTCAATTACAAGTCGGACGAGTTCAAGAAGATCATCGCCGACCTGAGCACCACCTCCGACCCGGCCAAGCGCTCGGAGCTGCGCAAGGCGGCGGAGAAGAAGCTGGCGGACGACTACGTGGTCGGCTTCCTGTTCGAACTCGCCAAGGTCGGCGTCGAGAACGCCAAGCTCAAGGGCATGTGGGAGAACGCGCCGACCCAGGCGACCGACCTGACCGGTGTATATTGGGAAGAGTGAGTGACATGGGGCGGGCCACGGAGGCCCGCCCCGACGGTTCGAGCGTCGTGACCAACCGCCCCTTCCAAACAACCGATTTCATTTTGGCGAAAGCCGCGATCCGTTTCGCCGTCCGAACAGGTGGTGACATGGATCCCGGCCTTCGCCGGGATGACAACCGTGGGTGGAGAGGCGGCGGAGAACGGACCTCGTCCTTCGACGGGCTCAGGATGAGGTCCTTCGAGGGGCCGAAGCTCGAGATGGCGCTCTGGATGAGTCGGCGGGAACGCCGAGGTGGGCGCTGATGGGCCACTTCGTCATTGGCCGCCTGGTGTCGCTGGCGTTGAGCCTGGTGGCGGCGAGCGTGGTGATCTTCCTGGTGCTCGAGGTGGTGCCGGGGGATCCGGCGCAGTTCATGCTGGGGTTGAACGCGACGCCGGAGGCGGTGGCGACGCTGCGGCAGACGCTAGGTCTCGAGGGATCGATCGGGGAACGGTACCTGAGCTGGGTGCTCGGGCTGCTGCACGGCGACTTCGGCATCAGCTACACCTACAAGGTGCCGGTGGCGGGGCTGATCGCGGATCGCATCTGGATCTCGCTGCCGCTCGCCATCTATGCACTGGCGCTCTCGACGCTGATCGCCTTTCCGATCGGCATCCTTGCCGCGGTGAAGCGCAACTCGGCGACCGACGTGACGATCATGGGGGCGACGCAGATCGGGGTGGCGCTGCCGAACTTCTGGTTCGCGATGCTGCTGGTGCTGCTGTTCTCGATCACCCTGCGGTGGTTCTCCGCGGGTGGCTTCCCCGGCTGGGGCGACCCGCTGATGGCGCTGAAGGCGCTGACGCTGCCGGCGATCGCGCTGGCGCTGCCGCAGGCCTCGATCCTGGCGCGCGTCATGCGCTCGTCGCTGCTCGATACGCTGGGCGAGGACTATATCCGCTCGGCCCGGGCCAAGGGGCTGAGCCGCGGGCAGACGCTGTGGCGGCATGCGCTGCGCAACGCGCTGATCCCGGTGCTGACGATCATCGGGCTGCAGTTCTCGTTCCTGCTCGCCGGGGCGATCATCATCGAGAACGTGTTCTTCCTGCCGGGGCTCGGCCGGCTGGTGTTCCAGGGCATCACCTCGCGCGACCTCATCGTGGTGAAGTCGGTGGTGATGCTGCTGGTGTTCGCGGTGATCCTCGTCACCTTCCTCGTCGACGTGACCTATGCGCTGGTCGACCCGCGGCTGAGGAGGGCGACGCGATGAGCGACGTCGCCATTGCCCGCTCGCCGCCGACAGCATCGTGCGGGCGGCGCTGCGCTCGCCGAACTTCCTGATCGGCGCGGCGATCACGCTGGTCTTCGTGCTGATGGCGCTGATCTCGTTCGTCTGGACGCCCTACGACTATGCGCTGCAGAACATCCCCAACAAGCTGAAGCCGCCTTCGGCCGAGCACTGGTTCGGGACGGATCATTTCGGGCGCGACATCTTCTCGATGATCATGGTCGGGGCGCGGACCTCGATCGCGGTGGCGTTCATCGCGGTGACGGTCGGCGGTGGTGATCGGCGTGCCGATCGGGCTCTGGGCGGCGGCGAAGCGCGGCACGCTGCTCGACGACGTGCTGATGCGCGGCAACGACCTGATCTTCGCCTTTCCGGCGCTGCTGATCGCCATCCTGATCACCGCGGTGTTCGGGCCGGGGGCGATCAACGCGATCATCGCCGTCGGCATCTACAACATGCCGGTGTTCGCGCGGCTGGCGCGCGGCCGGCGGCGCTGAGCCTGTGGAACCGCGAGTTCATCATGGCGGCGCGGGTGGCGGGGAAGGGGCCGGCGCGGATCTCGTTCGAGCACATCCTGCCCAACATCGCCAACACGCTGGTGGTGCAGGCGACGATCCAGTTCGCGCTCGGCATCCTCGCCGAGGCGGCGCTGGCCTATGTCGGGCTCGGCGTGCAGCCGCCGACGCCGAGCTGGGGCAAGATGCTGGCCGACAGCCAGACGATGATCTCGCTGGCGCCGCATGTGGCGCTGGTGCCGGGCCTCACCATCGTGCTGATGGTGCTGGGCGTGAACCTCCTCGGCGACGGCCTGCGCGACATCTTCGATCCACGCCTGAGGCGGAGCCGCTGATGGCGCTTCTCGAAGTCAAGGACCTGTCGCTGGCGATCGGGCGGTATCCGATCCTGCGCGACGTCGACCTGTCGGTCGATGCGGGCGAGATCCTCGGCGTCATCGGCGAGAGCGGCTCGGGCAAGTCGATGACGGCGCTGTCGATCATGCAGCTGCTGCCGCACGGGCGCGCAGGCCGACGGGCTCGATCCGGCTCGAGGGGCGCGAGGTGCTCGGGCTCGCCGACGCCGAGATGCAGAAGATCCGCGGCGGCACCGTCGGCATGGTGTTCCAGGAGCCGATGACGGCGCTGAACCCGGTGCAAGACCATCGGCGACCAGGTGGCCGAGACGGCGATGATCCACGGCGGCATGTCGCGCCGCGACGCGCTGGCGATCGCGCGGCAGACGCTGGACCGGGTCGGAGCTGCCGGCCGACCGGTTCCCGCTCGACCGCTATCCGCACGAGCTGAGCGGCGGGCAGCGGCAGCGCGTGGTGATCGCCATGGCGATCGCGATGCGGCCGAAGCTGCTGATCGCCGACGAGCCGACCACCGCGCTCGACGTGACGACGCAGGCGCAGATCCTCGAAGCTGCTGCAGCGGCTGGTGGACGAGGACGGCATGGGGCTGATCTTCATCACGCACGACCTCGGCGTGGTGGCGGGGCTCGCCGACAAGGTGGTGATCATGCGGCTCGGGCGAGGTGGTCGAGGCCGGGCCGACCGGTCGAGCTGTTCCGCAACCTGCAGGCACCCGTATTCGCAGGCGCTGCTCGAGGCCTCCTCGCACGTGCCGCCGCGGGCTCCGCCGGCGGTGAAGGGCGGAACGCCGGTGCTGGCGGTGGAGGACGTGGTGCGGGAGTACCCGCTGCCGCGGCGCGGCCTGTTCTCGAAGCGGGAGGTGTTCCGCGCCGTGAACGGGGTGAACCTCACGGATCGAGCGCGGCGAGAATGTCGGCCTCGTCGGCGAATGCGGCTGCGGGAAGTCGACGCTGGCGCGGGCGATCATGGCGCTCGAGCCGATCGCAGGGCGGCGCCATCCATATCGACGGCGAGGCGCTGGACCCGAGGCACGGCGCGAGCTTCGAAGCCCGGCGCAAGATGCAGGTGGTGTTCCAGGACCCCTACGGCTCGTTCAATCCGCGGCATCGGGTCGACCGGCTGGTGACCGAGCCGTTCCACCTGCTGGGCACGGCGGCGCCGCAGGGGGCGGAGCGCGAGAAGCGGATCGCCCGGGCGCTGACGGAGGTGGGTCTCGACCGCCGCCGACGCGGAGAAGTACATCCACGAGTTTTCCGGCGGGCAGCGGCAGCGCATCGCCATCGCCCGGGCGCTGATCATCGAGCCGAGCCTGATCATCCTCGATGAGGCGGTGTCGGCGCTCGACGTCTCGGTGCGGGCGCAGGTGCTGGACCTGCTCGCCGACCTCTCCGACCGGTTGCAGCTGAGCTACCTCTTCATCTCGCACGACCTGGCCGTGGTGCGCTCGATCACCGACCGCGTGCTGGTGATGCGGCGGGGCGAGATCGTCGAGGAGGGGGAGACGGACGAGGTGTTCCGCAGCCCCAAGCACCCCTATACACGGGAACTGCTGGCCGCGACGCCGAACCTCGAGGCGGCGCTTGGCTGCGAGGGAGCGGGCTGACATGACGTGCGCTGTGGCGTACCACGACGACGTGAGCGACATGACCGACCTGAACCTCTTCTTCGACCCCACCAAATGCTTCATCGGCGGCCGCTGGGTGGCGCCGGTGGGCGGGGATTACCTGCCGATCGAGAACCCGTCGACGGGCGAGGTGATCGGCCAGATTCCGCGCGGCACGGCAGCCGATATCGATGCGGCGGTCGCCGCGGCGCAGGCGGCGCTGGCGGGCGACTGGGGGCGGATGCCGGCGGCGGAGCGCGGGCGCATCCTGACGCGGATCGGGCAGAAGGTGCTCGAGCGGGTGGACGACCTGGCGCGGATCGAGGCGCTCGACGTCGGCAAGCCGCTGAAGCAGGCGCGCGCCGATGCGGTGGCGCTGGCGCGCTACCTCGAGTTCTACGGCGGCGCCGCGACAAGATCATGGGCGAGACCATCCCCTATCTCGACGGCTACACGGTCTACACGCTGCGCGAGCCGCATGGGGTCACGGCGCACATCATCCCCTGGAACTACCCGATGCAGATCATCGGCCGCTCGGTGACGCGGCGCGCTGGCGATGGGCAACGCCGCGGTGCTGAAGCCGGCGGAGGAGGCGTGCCTCACCGCGATCGCCTTTGCCAAGCTCGCCGAGGAAGCCGGGCTGCCGGCGGGGGCGCTGAACGTCGTGCCGGGGCTGGGCGAGGAGGCCGGCGCGGCGCTGACGGCGCATCCGGGCGTCAACCACATCTCGTTCACCGGCTCGGTGGCGGTCGGCCGGCTGGTGCAGCACGCGGCGGCCGAGAACGTCGTGCCGGTGACGCTGGAGCTGGGCGGGAAATCGCCGCAACTGGTGTTCGCCGATGCCGATCTCGACCGGGCGCTGCCGTTCCTCGTCAATGCCGGCATCCAGAATGCCGGGCAGACCTGTTCGGCGAGCTCGCGCATCCTGGTGCAGCGGAGCATTCACGACGAGGTGCTGGAGCGGATGGCCGAGCGCTATCGGGCGCTGCAGGTCGGGCCGGCGGTTGCCGATCTCGATCTCGGTCCGCTGGTGTCGGAGCGGCAGAAGGAGATCGTCGGCGGGTTCCTCGGCGATCTCGGCGGCGGCCGAGGTCGCGGGGCAGGGCGTGATCGCGGCGATGCGCCGAAGGGCGGGCACTATCTTGCGCCGACCCTGCTTTCCGGCGTCGCGCCGGACAACCGGCTGGCGCAGGACGAGATTTTCGGGCCGGTGCAGGTGGTGATCCCGTTCGACGACGAGGCCGAGGCGGTGGCGATCGCCAACGGCACCGACTACGGGCTGGTCGCCGGCGTCTGGACGCGCGACGGCGGGCGGCAGATGCGGCTGGCCAAGGCGATCCGCACCGGGCAGGTGTTCCTCAACAATTACGGCGCCGGCGGCGGCGTGGAACTGCCGTTCGGCGGCGTCGGCAAATCCGGCCATGGCCGCGAGAAGGGTTTCGAGGCGCTGTACGGGTTTTCGGTGCTGAAGACGGTGGCGGCTGGCATGGGTGAGATCCGAACTGCCCCTCACCCGGCCGCTTCGCGGCCACCCTCTCCCTCAAGGGGAGAGGGAACGAGGGCTGGGGCGAGATCGTGCGAACGGACCTCCCCTCTCCCCCTGAGGGAGAGGGTGGCGCGCAGCGCCGGGTGAGGGGAAGGATGGAAAATTGAGACTATCAGGCAAGACGGCCATCGTGACCGGCGGCGCTTCGGGGTTCGGCGCCGGGATCGTGCGCAAGTTCGCGGCCGAGGGCGCGCGGGTGATGATCGCCGATATCAATGGCGAGGCGGCGGAGGCGCTGGCGAAGGAACTCGGGGCCGAAGGCGCAGCAGGTGGACGTGTCGCAGGACGCCAGCGTCAACGAGATGGCGGCGGCGGCGCTGGCGACGTTCGGCAAGGTCGACATCCTCGTCAACAACGCCGGCGTGTCGCACCTGCCGGCGCCGCTCGACGACATCTCGGAGAACGATTTCGACCGGGTGGTCGCGGTCAACATGAAGTCGGTCTACCTGACGGCGCGGCACCTGGTGCCGCACATGAAGGCGCGGAAGACCGGCGCCATCCTCAACGTCGCCTCGACGGCGGCGGTGAGCCCGCGGCCCCGGCTGAGCTGGTACAATGCCTCTAAGGGCTGGATGGTGACGGCGACCAAGTCGATGGCCGTCGAACTGGCACCGCTCGGCATCCGCGTCAACGCCATCAACCCGGTGGCCGGCGAGACGCCGCTGCTGAAGACCTTCATGGGCGAGGACACGCCGGAGATGCGGGCGAAGTTCCTCGCGACCATCCCGCTGGGGCGGTTCTCGACGCCCGAGGACATGGGCAACGCCGCGTGCTTCCTCTGCTCGGACGAGGCGAGCATGATCACCGGCGTGGCGCTGGAGGTGGACGGCGGCCGGGTGATCTGACGAGGGCCCCGCCCTTGAGATTACAATGCGCGGATGGGGGGCGGTGGCGTCGGACCCAGCCACGGAGTCATTCCCGCGAAAGCGGGAACCTTAGTTTACGGATGAGGCGGCCGAACAGAGATTCCCGCTTTCGCGGGAATGACCCGGTGGCTGGTAAAGGAAGAGAAAGGGAGCCCGGATGAAAACCGGACCGCGTAACCTGATCACCGACGTGGAAGGGCTTCGCGTCGGCAATTCCGAGGATCATCGCATCAAGACCGGCACGACGGTGCTGGTGGCCGACCGGCCGTTCCGGGCCTCGGTGGATGTGATGGGCGGCTCGCCCGGCTCGCGGGAGACGGAGCTCCTGGCGCCCGACAAGCTCGTCGAGGACGTGGATGCGCTGGTGCTCTCCGGCGGGTCGGCCTTCGGGCTCGACGCGGCGTCGGGCGTCACCGACGGACTGCGCCGGATGGGCCGCGGCTTCGGGTCGAGACGGCGATCGTGCCGATCGTCCCGGGGGCGATCATCTTCGACCTGCTCAACAAGGGCGACAAGGACTGGGACGAGAACCCGTATCGCGCGCTCGGGCGCGGCGGCGCTGGCGAATGCCGGCACCGACTTCGCGCTCGGCACGGCCGGGGCGGGCGTCGGGGCGCTGACCGCGAACCTCAAGGGCGGACTGGGCTCGGCCTCGCTGCTGGTGCCGGGCGGATACACCGTCGGCGCGCTGGTGGCGGCCAACCCCACCGGCAGCGTGACGATGGGTGACAGCCGGCACTTCTGGGCCGCGCCGTTCGAGGTCGATGGGGAGTTCGGCGGCTTCGGGCCGCTGCCGGGCAGCATGAGCTTCCAGCAGTCGGCGCGGACGAAGCGCGACTGGGTCAACCCGATCGCCAACACCACGATCGCGATCGTCGCGACGGACGCGGACCTGAGCAAGGCGCAGCTGAAGCGGCTGGCGGTCGCGGCGCAGGACGGGATCGCCCGCGGGGCGGTACCGGCGCACACGCAGGTCGACGGCGACCTGGTGTTCTCGGTTTCCACCGGCGCGCGGCCGATCGCCGAGCCGGTGCTGGACGTGCTGCAACTCGGACACGCCGCGGCGGTGTGCCTGAGCCGGGCGATGGCGCGGGCGGTGTACCTCGCGACGCCGGCGGCGGGAGATGTGGTGCCGACCTGGCGGGAGAAGTGGGGGTGAGGGGTGCGCTACTGAGAGGGTGAACCCCTCACCCTAGCTCTGCTAGGTCGCTTCGGTCCTAGCTGCGCTACCCTCTCCCCTCAGGGGAGAGGGGACGGGGCCTGGTTGGCTTCACGTGGTAGCAGAAGTCGCAGCTACCGTCGCCGTTCATGCAGGTCTTGGTGCGCTCGAGCTTGAGGCCGAGTTCGTCGGCCATGGCGAAGTCGGAATTGCAGATCAGCAGCTCGCCCAGGTCGCGGGCGCCGATCTGTTCCATGAACTCGGCGTAGTCGCAGTGGTTGACCTGGTTGCGGAGCAGCGTGTCGGTCTGCTCGAGCGTCTCGAATTCGTAGCGGATGCCCTGGCCGAAGCCGGCGAACTCGGCGGCGAGCGTCGGGATATCGAGGAGCGAGCCGCGTTGCGCCACGATCTGCGCGATTCGCCTTGTCGAGCGCTTCGCGCACCAGCTTGTGCGCCTTCTCCTTGCCCAGGGCCGCCTCCATGGCGCGGACCAGCGGGATTTGCGCCTGGACCTGCAGGGTGATGCGTTCGAAGGGCGTCAGTTCAGCCATGCGTTGTCTCCATTACCGTGCGATGATGCCAGCATCACAAGCGAGGAGGAAGCCATGTTTGCCGACCGCAAGGCGACTGCGATGATCCCGGCCAAGGATCTGGGGCGGGCCGTGGCGTGGTATGAGGGGATGCTCGGGATCAAGCCGCGGAGCCGGGACGAGAACGGGGCGAGCTACGAGCTCAAGGGAGTGAGCGCTTTCCTCTATGTGTCGGAGTTTGCGGGGACGGCGGAGCATACGCTGTTGTCTTTCGACAGCAATGATTTAACGGCGGACATGAAGGCGATGCGCGAGCGGGGGATCAGCTTTATCGACTACGATCTGCCGGGGTTGAAGACCGTGAACGGTGTGGCAGAATTCGGGCCGGTGAAGAATGCGTGGTGCAAGGATTCGGAGGGGAACATCCTCGGGTTCGTGCAGGGAATGAGCTGACGACGGAACGTTCTGTGCTCGAAATCTATGTAGATGCCGATGCATGTCCCGTGAAAGACGAGGTCTTGCGCGTGGCTGATCGTCAAAATCTGCGGACCACGTTCGTTGCCAATTTCGGCTTGCGGCCGTCGCGCGATCCGATGGTGCGGAACGTCATGGTTCCGCAGGGCGCCGACGCGGCCGACGACTGGATCGTCGAGCATGTGCAACCGGGCGACCTGGTGGTCACCTCGGATATTCCGCTGGCCGGCCGGGCACTGAAGAAGGGCGCCACGGTGCTGGGGCCGACCGGCAAGCCATTCACCGAGCAGTCGATCGGCATGGCGCTGGCGATGCGGGAGCTGAACCAGCATCTGCGCGAGACGGGTGAGAGCAAGGGCTACAATGCCGGGTTCACGGCGAAGGACCGCGCGCAGTTCCTGCAGGCGCTCGACGAGGCGGTGCAGCGGACGAAGCGCGAGAAGGCAGGAGGGTAAGCATGGCGCGGGTCGCGATCATCGGTGGCAGCGGGCATGTGGGGACCTATCTCGTTCCCCGGCTGGTCGAGGCGGGGCACGACGTGGTCAATGTCAGCCGCGGGCAGCGCGCTCCGTACCAGCCGAACGGTGCGTGGAAGCAGGTGGAGCACCTGGCGCTCGACCGTGGCGCGGCGGATCGGGACGGCAGTTTCGGCGCGGCGATCGCCGCGCTCGAGGCGGACATTGTCATCGACATGATCAGCTTCACGCTGCCGAGCACGCAGCACCTGGTCGAGGCGCTGCGGGGCAGGGTGCAGCACTTCCTCCACTGCGGCACGATCTGGGTCTATGGGCACAACGCCACGGTGCCGGCGACCGAGGACCAGCCGCTGAACCCCTTCGGCGAGTACGGCACGCAGAAGGCCGCGATCGAGAAGTTCCTGCTGCGGCGAGGCCAGCGTCAACGGCTTTCCGGCCACGGTGTTCCGGCCCGGGCACATCGTCGGGCCCGGCTGGACCCCGCTCAATCCGGCGGGGCACTTCAAGGCGGAGGTATTCTCGCAGATCGCCCGCGGCGAGGAGCTGGTGCTGCCGAACTTCGGGCTCGAGACGGTGCATCACGTGCATGCCGACGACGTGGCGCAACTGGTGATGCGGGCGATCGCGGCGCGCGGACAGGCGGTGGGCGAAGCGTTCAACGCGGTGTCGCCGCAGGCGCTGAACCTCCGCGGCTATGCCGAGGCGATGTTCCGCTGGTTCGGCCACGAGCCGCGGCTGAGCTATCTGCCCTTCGAGCAGTGGAAGGAAAGGCAGGAGCCGGACGATGCGGAGGCGACGTGGGAGCACATTTCGCGCAGCCCCAGCCACTCGACCGAAAAGGGGCGCCGGCTGCTCCGCTACGAGCCGCGCTACTCCTCGCTGCAGGCGGTGCAGGAAGCGGTCACCTGGCTGATCGCCAACGGTCGGGTGCAGGGCGCCGCCGGCCAGTAGGCGAGCCCTTGGGATTCCCGTCTTTTTTGCCTCCCCCTCTTCCAGTTGTCATGGGGCTTCTCTAACAAGAGGCCGTCACAGGAATTGCAGCAGCGCGAGGCAACACATGTCCACCATCATCGACGTCACCGGCCGCCAGATCTTCGATAGCCGCGGCAACCCCACCGTCGAGGTGGACGTGGTGCTCGATGACGGCAGCTTCGGCCGCGCCGCGGTGCCGTCGGGCGCCTCGACGGGCGCGCACGAAGCGGTGGAACTGCGCGACGGCGGCAAGGCGTTCCTCGGCAAGGGCGTGACCAAGGCGGTCGACTTCGTCAACACCGAGATCTTCAACGAGATCCAGGGGCTCGACGCGCTCGACCAGATCGAGGTCGACCGGACGATGATCGAGCTCGACGGCACGCCGAACAAGAGCCGGCTCGGCGCCAATGCGATCCTCGGCGTGTCGCTCGCCGTGGCGCGGGCCGCCGCCGAGTTCGAGCTCGCTGCCGCTCTACAAGTATGTGGGCGGCGCCAACGCGCATGTGCTGCCGGTGCCGATGATGAACATCATCAACGGCGGCGCGCACGCCGACAATCCGATCGACATGCAGGAATTCATGATCCTGCCGGTGGGCGCCGAGAGCATGGCGCACGCGGTGCAGATCGGCGCGGAGATCTTCCACACGCTGAAGAAGGCGCTGCACGCCGACGGGCACAACACCGCCGTCGGCGACGAGGGCGGCTTCGCCCCGAACCTCAGTTCGGCCGAGGCGGCGCTCGATTACATCGTCAAGGCGATCGAGAAGGCCGGCTACGGCGCGGGCAAGGACGTGTATCTCGGGCTCGACTGCGCCGCGACCGAGTATTTCAAGGCCGGCAAGTACGAGATGCAGGGCGAAGGCAAGTCGCTGACGCCCGAGGAGAATGCGCAGTTCCTCGCGGGGCTGGTGGAGAAGTTCCCGATCGTCTCGATCGAGGACGGCATGGCCGAGGACGACTGGGACGGCTGGAAGGCGCTGACCGAACTCGTCGGCAAGAAGATCCAGCTGGTCGGCGACGACCTGTTCGTCACCAATACCGAGCGCCTGCGCTCGGGCATCAAGATGGGCGTCGCCAACTCGATCCTCGTCAAGGTGAACCAGATCGGCACGCTGTCCGAGACGCTCGAGGCGGTCGATACCGCGCACCGCGCCGGCTACACCTCGGTGATGTCGCACCGCTCTGGCGAAACCGAGGACGCGACGATCGCGGACCTCGCGGTGGCCTGCAACTGCGGGCAGATCAAGACCGGCTCGCTGTCGCGCTCGGACCGGCTGGCGAAGTACAACCAACTGATCCGCATCGAGGAGCAGCTGGGCGGGTCGGCGGAGTATGCGGGGCGCTCGATCCTCAGGGGGTGAGCGGGTCTCCTCCCTCTGCTCTCCGCAAGGGGAGAAGGCGATGTGGGACGATCTCGAGCTTCACTACCACGGCGTTCTCGGCTCCTTCGCCTTCACCTTTGATGTGAGGTGGCCGAAGGCCGCATGAGGGTGGGGCAAGGGACGCAGAACGAGAGGCTGAACCCCTCACCCCAGCTCCGCTACGTCGCTTCGCTCCTAGCTGCGCTACCCTCTCCCCTCAGGGGAGAGGGGGAGGCACCATCTCGCTACTTTCTCGATGTCACTCCGGCGAAGGGCGAAATCCATCTCTAGGTACTGCAACCGGCGGGGGCGGCTAGAACACCTCAGGATGGGCCCCGACCTTCGCCGGCGTGACATCGTGCGTCGGCTTGGGCAGTGCCTGCTGATAGGCAGAACCCCTCACCCGAGCTCCGCTACGTCGCTGCGCTCCTAGCTGCGCTACCCTCTCCCCTCAGGGGAGAGGGGGGTGGCACTATCTTGCCTCTTCTTCGATGTCATTCCGGCGGAGGCCGGAATCCAGCTTCCAGCCGGCGGGGAGGTGGAAATATCTCAGGATGGACCCCGGCCTTCACCGGGGTGACACCGTAGTGGGGAGGGGCAGGGGCTGCTGATGGGCTGAACCCCTCACCCGAGCTTCGCTACGTCGCTGACGCTCCTAGCTGCGCTACCCTCTCCCCTCAGGGGAGAGGGGGTGGTGGGGCACCATCGCGCCATAACATCAATGTCATTCCGGTGGAGACGTCTCGGAATGGGGTCGGCCTTCGCTGGCGCAACCCGGTGTTAAGGCCCGGTGAACTATAAGGCTCTGGTTGTTGATCGGGGTTGTCGATTTGTCCACTCGCCTCAAGCGGCCGGCTTTCTGGCGCCATGTCCTGGTGGCGATGGGGCTTATCGCGTTCCAGGGGTACCTGGGGTATAGCGTGGTGACGGGGCAGTTCGGGGTGGAGAGCCAGGACGTGCTCGAGGCGGAGATCGGGGAGCTGGGGGCGCAGTCGGCGGCGTTGCAGGCGGAGATCGATTCGTACCGGCACCGGATCGCGCTGTTCAAATCATCCAGTCTCGACCCCGATATCGTCAGCGAGCGGGCGCGGGCGCTGCTTTCCATGTCGCAGACCGATGATATCGTGGTGATGGTCGATCCGAGGACCGGAGAACCGATTTCCGGTTCATCTTTGCAATCAACTACAAACGAGTTAAGCGACGAAATAGAAGCCGGTTTAGACTGATAGCGAGGTTTCTTAAGGTCATTGCCGGATTCGCCAAGCCGGGGACGATGCGCTAAGGTTCCGCACCCTGCGGTGCTCTGGTCGCCGCTTAGACAATGCGGCATCCATCTCGGAGCTCTTGCCCATGGCGCGTAAAGCGGTGGCCGGAACGGCCAAGTCCAACGTCCCCGAATTCACCAAGGAACAGGAACTCGACGCTTATCGCGAAATGCTGCTGATCCGCCGCTTCGAGGAGAAGGCAGGCCAGATGTACGGCATGGGCCTCATCGGCGGCTTCTGCCACCTCTATATCGGGCAGGAAGCCGTGGTGACCGGGGTCACGATGGCCTCGAAGAAGGGCGAAGATGCCCAGATCACCGGTTACCGCGACCACGGGCACATGCTGGTCATGGGACTCGACCCCAAGGGGGTGATGGCCGAGCTGACCGGCCGGGAGGGCGGGCTGTCGAAGGGCAAGGGCGGCTCGATGCACATGTTCTCGAACGAGCACCGCTTCTATGGCGGCAACGGCATCGTCGGGGCGCAGGTGTCGCTGGGCACCGGGCTGGCGTTCGCCAGCAAGTATCGCGGCGACAACACGGTTTCGATCTCCTATTTCGGCGACGGCGCGGCCAACCAGGGCCAGGTCTACGAGAGCTTCAACATGGCGAAGCTGTGGAACCTGCCGGCGGTCTACATCATCGAGAACAACCGCTACGGCATGGGCACCTCGGTGGAGCGCGCCTCCGGCCAGCCGGATTTCTCGAAGCGCGGCATCTCCTTCGGCATCGACGGCGAGCAGGTGGACGGGATGGATGTCCGGCTGGTCTATGACGCGGCGAAGCGCGCCATCGAGCATGCGCGCTCCGGCAAGGGCCCGTACATCCTCGAGATGCTGACCTATCGCTATCGCGGCCACTCGATGTCCGACCCGGCCAAGTACCGGTCGAAGGACGAGGTGGCGACGATGCGGGCGGAGCGCGACCCGATCGAGCAGGTGAAGGCGCGCATCATCGAGAAGCGCTACGCCACCGAGGAGAGCCTGAAGCAGCTCGAGACCGAGATCCGGGCGATCGTGACCGAGGCCGCCGACTTCGCCACCGCCGATCCGGAGCCGGATGCGTCCGAGCTGTGGACCGACATCTACGCTCCGGCCTGAGGCCCGGCGATGCCGCGTCCCATCCACTTCGAGATCCATGCCGACGACCTGGCGCGTGCCAAAGGCTTCTATGAAGCGCTGTTCGGCTGGAGCTTCACCGAATACATGCCGGATTTCTATTACCTGGTGACCACCGGGCCGGACAGCGAGCCCGGCATCAACGGCGGCATGGTGAAGCGGCAGGGCGGCAGCGGCGACAAGGTGAACGCCTTCGTCTGCACGATCGGCGTCGACGACATCGACGCCGCGATCGCGAAATTCAGCGAGCTCGGTGGAACCGTGGCGCTCGCCAAACATCCAATCCCCAAGGTCGGCTGGAATTTCTACGGCAAGGACACCGAAGGCAACATCTTCGGCATCCACCAGCCCGACCCCAGCGCGGCCTAACTCGAGAGCATCCCCATGCCAACAATTCTCATGCCCGCCCTTTCGCCCACCATGGAGGAGGGCAAGCTCTCCAAATGGCTGGTCAAGGAAGGCGACACCGTTTCGCCCGGCGACGTGCTGGCCGAGATCGAGACCGACAAGGCGACGATGGAAGTCGAGAGCGTCGACAGCGGCAAGGTGGTGAAGATCCTGATCCCGGAAGGCACCGAGGGCGTGAAGGTGAACGAGCCGATCGCGCAGGTGCAGGGCGAGGGCGAGACGCTCGAGGCGGCGCCGGTCGCCAAGACCGCTCCCGAGCCGGCCGAGGCTCCGGTGGTGGTCGCCGAGAAGGCGGCCGAGAGTGCTCCCGCTGCGGCAGCGGCACCGGCCGCGCCGAAGTTCGAGGCGGCGGCCGATCCGGACCTGCCGGCCGGCGTCGAGATGGTCGAGATGACGGTGCGGCAGGCGCTCAACGAGGCGATGGCCGAGGAGATGCGGCGCGACAAGGACGTCTTCCTCATGGGCGAGGAAGTGGCCGAGTACCAGGGCGCCTACAAGATCAGCCAGGGGCTGCTGCAGGAATTCGGGCCGCAGCGCGTGGTGGATACGCCGATCACCGAGCATGGCTTCGCCGGGCTGGCGGTGGGCGCGGCGTTCGCGGGGCTGCGGCCGATCGTCGAGTTCATGACCTGGAACTTTGCCATGCAGGCGATCGACCAGATCATCAACTCGGCGGCCAAGCAGCTCTACATGTCGGGCGGGCAGGTGTCGGCGCCGATCGTGTTCCGCGGGCCCAACGGGGCGGCGGCACGCGTCGCGGCGCAGCACAGCCAGGACTACTCGGCGTGGTACAGCCACGTGCCGGGGCTTTATGTGGTCGCGCCGTACAGCGCGGCGGACGCCAAGGGGCTGCTGAAGGCGGCGATCCGCTCGAATACGCCGGTGGTGTTCCTCGAGAACGAGATCCTCTACGGCTCGACCGGGCTGGTGCCGAAGGTCGACGACTACGTGCTGCCGATCGGCAAGGCGCGGATCGCGCGCGAGGGCAGGGACGTGACCATCGTCTCGTTCTCGATGGGGATGCGCTACGCGACGCAGGCGACCGAGAAGCTGGTGGCCGCGGGAGTGGACGTGGAACTGATCGATTTGCAGGACGCTGCGGCCGATGGATTCGGCGACGGTGATCGAGTCGGTGAAGAAGACCGGGCGGCTGGTGACGGTGGAAGAGGGCTGGCCGCAGGGCGGCATCGGGGCGGAGCTCGCGGCGCGGGTCGTCGCCGAGGCGTTCGACTATCTCGATGCGCCGCCGACGCGGGTGACCGGCAAGGACGTGCCGATGCCCTATGCCGCCAATCTCGAGAAGCTGGCGCTGCCGAATGTCGACGAGGTCATTGCGGCCGTGAATGCGGTCACGTACCGGAGCTGAGCCGATGGCAACTTCGGCGGAAGACCAGAAATTCCTCGATGCCGCCTATGAGGAGGCCCGGAAGGGGCTCGCCGAGGGCGGCATCCCGATCGGCTCGGTGCTGGTGCGCGATGGCGAGATCATCGGGCGCGGGCACAACCGGCGGGTGCAGAAGGGCGATCCGATCCTGCATGGCGAGATGGACGCGATCCAGAACGCCGGCCGGCAGCGGAGCTATCGCGACGTCACCTGCTATACGACGCTCTCGCCGTGCATGATGTGCACGGGCGCCATCATCCAGTTCGGCATCGGCCGGGTGGTGGTGGCCGAGAGCAGGACTTTCAAGGGGTTCCAGGACGTGCTTACGCTCGCGGGCGTGGACGTGGTGGATTACCACGACGAGCGCTGCGAGCAGATGATGGCGGATTTCATCGCTCGGCACCCTGAAGTTTGGAACGAAGATATCGGCGAGTGAGGCACATATGAGCATCAACATCACCATGCCCGCGCTCTCTCCGACCATGGAAGAGGGCAAGCTCGCCAAGTGGCACGTCAAGGAGGGCGACAGCGTCTCCTCCGGCGACGTGATCGCGGAGATCGAGACCGACAAGGCGACCATGGAGGTCGAGGCGGTCGACGAGGGCAAGATCGGCAAGATCGTGGTGCCGGAGGGCACCGAGGGGGTGAAGGTCAACGCGGTGATCGCGGTGATCCTGCAGGAGGGCGAGAGCGCGGCGGACGTGAAGGCGCCGGCGCCGGCGCCGGCGGCGAAGGCTCCCGAGCGCGGCGAAGGCTGAGGAGAAGGCTCCGGAGCCGGCCAAGGTCGAAGCAAAGGCCCCCTCACCCGGCGCTGGCGCGCCGACCTCTCCCCCGAAGGGAGAGCTGGGGGTCGTGGCGCCGGCGAAGTCCAATGGCGCGCGCGTGTTTGCCTCGCCGCTGGCGAAGCGGCTGGCGAAGGAAGCCGGGATCGAGCTTGGGGCCATTTCGGGTTCGGGTCCGCATGGGCGGGTGGTGAAGTCGGACGTCGAGGCGGCGAAGGCGGGCAAGGTGCCGCTGAAGGCGCCGGCGGCGGCTCCGGCCGGGGCCGCGATGGCGGGCGGGATGACGCGGGAGCAGGTGCTGGCGCTCTATCCGGAGGACAGCTACGAGCTCGTGCCCAACGACGGCATGCGGAAGGTCGTGGCGGCGCGCCTCACCGAGGCGAAGCAGACCATCCCGCATTTCTACCTGTCGCTCGACTGCAAGATCGATGCGCTGCTGGAGGCGCGCGAGCAGATCAACGCGGCGGCGCCGGTGAAGGACGGCAAGCCCGCCTACCGGCTGTCGGTCAACGACTTCGTCATGAAGGCCTGGGCGGCGGCGCTGATGAAGGTGCCGACGGCGAATGCGACCTGGGCCGGGAACTCGATTCTCTACCACAAGCATGCCGACGTGGCCGTGGCGGTGGCGGTGCCGGGCGGCCTGTTCACGCCGGTGGTGAAGGCCTGCGATACCAAGTCGCTGCGCCAGATCTCGGATGAGGTGAAGGACCTCGCCGGGCGCGCCCGCAACAAGAAGCTGGCGCCGCACGAGTACCAGGGCGGAACCACCGCGGTCTCCAACCTCGGCATGTACGGGATCAAGAACTTCCAGGCGGTGATCAACCCGCCGCACGGCACGATCCTCGCGGTCGGCGCGGGCGAGGAGCGGGTCTATGCGGAGAAGGGGCAGATCAAGACCGCCAACTTCATGACCGTGACGCTGAGCTGCGACCACCGGGCCGTCGACGGCGCGCTCGGGGCGGAATTGCTCGCCGCGTTCAAGGGGTTGATCGAGAATCCCGTGATGATGCTGGCGTAAGGGCCCGGGCAATGAAGACGATCCTCGCCTTCGGCGACAGCCTGACTTACGGCGCAAATCCGATTACCGGCGGGCCGCGGCATGCCCATGAGGATCGCTGGCCGACGACACTCGAGCGCGGGCTCGAGGGCAAGGCGCGGGTGATCGCCGAGGGGCTCGGCGGGCGGACCACGGTGCTGGACGATGCCTATGCGGCGGCGGACCGGAACGGGGCAAGGCTGCTGCCGACGCTGCTCGAGTCGCACTCGCCGCTCGACCTGGTGGTCATCATGCTGGGGACGAACGACCTGAAGCCGTTCCACGGCCGGACGGCGCAGGAGGCGGCGAACGGCATGCGTCGGCTGGTGCAGATCACCCGCGGGCACTTCCAGAAGCCGGGCGACACGGTTCCGAAGATCATCCTCGTCGCGCCCCCGCACCTCGTCGACAGCGACCATCCCGAGATGATGTCGCATTTCGGGCGCGAGGCGGCGATCGCCGAGTCCAAGCAGTTCGCCAGGTGGTACAAGCTGCGGGCGGACGAGTACGGCGCCGGTTTCTTCGATGCCTCGACGGTCGCGGTTGCCGACGCGGCGGATGGCGTGCACCTCGACGCGGCCAACACGAGAAAGATCGGCGAGGGCCTCGTCCCGCTGGTCAAATCCACTCTCGGGCTCTGACCCGGCAGACGAAAGGAAGCCCCATGGCTGACTCCTACGACCTCATCGTCATCGGGGCAGGTCCCGGCGGCTACGTCGCGGCGATCCGCGCCGCGCAGCTGGGCCTCAAGACCGCCATCGTCGAGCGCGAGCACATGGCCGGCATCTGCTCCAACTGGGGCTGCATTCCGACCAAGGCGCTGCTGCGCACGGCCGAGATCTACGGCCACATGGGCCACGCCAAGGACTATGGGCTGACGGCCGAGAAATTCGGCTTCGACATCGCCGCCATTGTCGACCGCTCGCGCAAGATCGCCGGGCAGATGAACAACGGCGTCCAATTCCTGATGAAGAAGAACAAGGTCGATATCATCTGGGGCGAGGCACAGCTGACCGCGCCGGGCGAGATCGAAGTCAGGAAGATGACCAAGAAGCCGGTCGAACCGCAGTGGCCGGGGCCGAAGAACGCACTGCCCGAGGGCAAGTACAAGGCCAAGAACATCATCATCGCCACCGGGGCGCGGCCGCGCGTGCTGCCCGGCATGGAGCCGGACGGCGACAAGATCTGGACCTATTTCGAGGCGATGAAGCCGGCGAAGTTCCCCAAGTCGCTGGTGGTCGTCGGCTCTGGCGCGATCGGCATGGAGTTTGCCTCGTTCTACCGTTCGCTCGGGAGCGAGGTGACGGTGGTGGAGCTGCTACCGACCATCCTGCCGGTCGAGGACGCCGAGATCGCCGCCCACGTGAAGAAGCGGTTCGAGAAGCGCGGCATCAAGATTATCACCGACGCCAAGGTGGCCAAGGTCGACAAGACCAAGGACGGGATCATTGCCCATGTCGAGCCGAAGACCGGCGACAAGGTGACGATCGCGGCCGATGCGCTGATCTCGGCGGTGGGCGTGCAGTGCAACACCGAGAACCTCGGGCTCGAGAAGCTGGGGGTGAAGCTCGATCGCGGCGCCATCGCCATCGACGCCTATGGGCGGACCAACGTGCCGGGCCTCTGGGCCATCGGCGACGTCGCCGGCCCGCCGATGCTGGCGCACAAGGCCGAGCACGAGGGTGTCGTCACCGTCGAGACGATCGCGGGGCTCAAGGGCGTGCACGGGCTCGACAAGAACAGGGTGCCGGGCTGCACCTATTGCGAGCCGCAGGTGGCGAGCGTGGGCCTGACCGAGGCCAAGGCGAAGGAAGGCGGCCGCGAGATCAAGGTCGGGCGCTTCCCGTTCGTCGGCAACGGCAAGGCCATTGCGCTCGGTGAGCCCGACGGGCTGGTGAAGACCATCTTCGACGCCAAGACCGGCGAGCTGCTGGGAGCGCACATGGTGGGCGCCGAGGTAACCGAGCTGATCCAGGGCTTCGTCATCGCCATGGGGCTCGAGACGACCGAGGAAGAGCTGATCCACACCATCTTCCCGCACCCGACGCTGTCGGAGACGATGAAGGAGAGCGTGCTCGACGCCTATGGGCGCGCGCTCAACATCTGATGGAGAAGCTGGTCCCACCGCAGGACATCCCGTTCCTCTCCGGCGACGTCACGTCGCTGCTGATCTTCCTCGGCATCGGGCTGTTGGCCGGATGGCTCGCGAGCCTCGTGCTGGGCGGGGGCGGACTGGTGCGGAACCTCGTCGTCGGGGTGATCGGCGCGGTGGTGGGCGGCTACGTGCTGTCGGCGGCGGGGATCAACCTGCCGATCGACAATGTCTGGATCAGCCAGATCATCACGGCGACGCTCGGTGCGCTCCTCGTCATCGTCGTGGCGCGGGTGATCGCGAAGTAGCGCCGGGGTTGAAGCTCCCATGCGCAGGGGCGATATCGAAGTCGGGCTTTCAGGGGTAAGATGATGAGCGTGCCGCAGCACAACAACGGGGGAGAACTCGCAATGGGTCGTATGGATGCGCGTTCGATAGTCATCTTTCTGGTCATCGGGCTGGTCGCGGGCTTTCTCGCGAGCCTGATCGTCGGTGGCGGCGGGCTGATCACCTATCTGATCAGCGGCGTCATCGGTTCGTTCGTCGGCGGATACCTGTTCTCGGCGCTCAAGATCAACCTGGGGATCAGGAATCCGATCGTTTCCCAGATCATCGTCTCCACCGTGGGCGCCATAATCGTCCTCATCATCGCCAGGCTGATCGCCGGCTAGGAAGTTGCATTGGTCACACTGATCGACAAAATCGACGCCCGTCCGCGGCATCCCGAGAAGGCCAACCGGCCCGACAACGAGATGCTGCGCAAGCCGGACTGGATCCGGGTGAAAGCGCCCGGATCGCCGATCTATCGGGAAACCCAGCAGATCGTGCGGGAGAACAACCTCGTCACGGTCTGCGAGGAGGCGGGCTGCCCCAATATCGGCGAGTGCTGGAGCAAGAAGCACGCGACGATGATGATCATGGGCGAGATCTGCACCCGGGCCTGCGCCTTCTGCAACGTGCGCACCGGGCTGCCGACGGCGCTCGATGCCGACGAGCCGGAGCACGTGGCCAACGCGGTCGAAAAGCTCGGGCTGGCGCATGTGGTGATCACCTCGGTGGACCGGGACGACCTGCCGGATGGCGGCGCCGAGCACTTCGCCCAGGTGATCCGGGCGATCCGCGCGCGGACGCCGAAGACGACGATCGAGGTGCTGACGCCGGACTTCCTGCGCAAGGACGGGGCGCTCGAGGTGGTGGTCGCGGCAAAGCCGGACGTCTTCAACCACAATCTCGAGACGGTGCCGTCGAAATACCTGAAGGTCCGGCCGGGCGCGCGCTACTTCCACTCGATCCGGCTGCTGCAGCGGGTGAAGGAGCTCGATCCGACGATGTTCACCAAGTCCGGCATCATGGTCGGGCTGGGCGAGGAGCGGAACGAGGTGCTGCAGCTGATGGACGATCTGCGCTCGGCCGACGTCGATTTCATGACCATCGGCCAGTACCTGGCGCCGACCCGGAAGCACCATCCGGTGATGCGCTTCGTGACGCCGGAGGAGTTCAAGTCCTACGCGACGGTGGCGATGGCCAAGGGGTTCCTGCTGGTGTCGTCGAGCCCGCTGACGCGCTCCTCGCACCATGCCGGCGAGGATTTCGAGCAGTTGCGCGCCGCGCGGATGGCCAAGCTCGCCCATGCCTGACCTGTTCTTCGAGAGGCACTCCGAGCACCTGCCGGAGCGGATGTTCAACCTTGTCTCGGACCTCGAGTCCTATCCGCGCTTCATCCCGAACTGCAAGTCGATGCAGGTGCGCGAGATGCCCGACGGCTCGCAGCTGGCGCAGATGACGATCCAGTTCGGGCCGATCACGCAATCCTACACCAGCCACGTGGTGGCCGACCTCGCGACGCTGACGATCACCGCCAAGTCGACGGACGGACCGTTCGCCTATCTCGACAGCAAGTGGACTTTTACGCCGGAGGGCGAGGGGACGCGGATACGGTTCGATGTCGACTTCAAGATCGCCAATCCGCTGATCGCGGCGGTGGCGGAGCCGGCGTTTGCGAGCGAAGCAGGACGAGATCATCGATGCGTTCGCGGATGAGGCGGATCGGCGGTACGGGTAGGGGTTGCCCGGCTGAGGGTGTGAACCCCTCACCCAAGCTTCGCTACGTCGCTGGCGCTCCTAGCTGCGCTACCCTCTCCCCTCAGGGGAGAGGGAGTGGGGGCACTTACGCGCGCGCGGCCTTGCGCAGCATGTTCAGTGCCTGGATCACCGTGGCGTGGCGGACTCCGTCGCGGTCGAGGTCGGCGAACACCTTTCTCACGTGAGTGGTGCCGTCTTCTGTGGCCAGGGCGAAGTGCACCAGGCCGACGGGCTTTTCGGTTGTGCCGCCGTTGGGGCCGGCGATGCCGGTGACGGCGATGGCGAGGTGGGTGCCGGCGGTGGCGAGGGCTCCGTCGGCCATGGCGATTGCGACTTCCTTGGAGACGGCACCGTGCTGCTTGAGCAGGCCGTAGGGGACGCCGATCATGCCGATCTTGGCCTCGTTGGCATAGGTGACAAAGCCGCCGTAGACGACTTCGGATGAGCCCGAGACCGAGGTCAGCGCGCCGGCGATGAGGCCGCCGGTGCAGCTTTCGGCGGTGGCGACGGTGAGGCCGGCCTCGGCTGAGGGCGGCGATGGTTTCGGCGGCGAGGCCGGCGATGTCGTCGGGGAGCTTCATCATGACCTCGGCAGTTCGATGCTGGCGGAAGCCATGGCGACGATGCCTTCGCCGCGGCCGGTGAAGCCGAGCTCTTCGCTGGTCGTCGCCTTGATGCCGATGCGGCTCGGGCGCGAGCTGCAGATCTCGCCGATGGACGCCTTCATCGCCGCGACGTGCGGGCCGATCTTCGGCGCCTCGCAGACGATGGTGAGGTCGAGGTTGACGATGCGGCCGCTGCGCTCGGCGACGAGGCCGGCGGCGTGGGCGAGGAAGATCGAGGAGGCGGCGCCCTTCCACTGCGGGTCGGAGGGTGGGAAGTGCTGGCCGATGTCGCCTTCGCCGAGCGCGCCGTAGATGGCGTCGGTCAGCGCGTGGAGGGCCACGTCGGCGTCGGAATGGCCCTTGAGCCGGGCGTGTGGGGGATCTTCACGCCGGCGAGCCAGACCGCGTCGCCGGGCTCGAAGGCGTGGACGTCGAAGCCGGTGCCGATGCGCGTTTCCATGGTCGATGCTCCGCCAAGCAGGCGCTCGGCCCGCGCGAAATCCTCGGGATGGGTGATCTTGATGTTGCGGGTGCTGCCCGGGGTCAGGGCGACGCTGAGGCCGGCCCATTCGGCGATCGCCGCGTCGTCGGTGAACTCGCGCGGCAGGCGGCTGGCGCGCATGTGGGCCGAGAGGATCTGCGGGTAGCGGAAGCCCTGCGGGGTCTGCGCGGCGAACAGCGTGTGGCGGTCCTCGGTGGCGGAGACGGTCCGCCCGTCGAGCGAGCGCTTGATGGTGTCGGTGACCGGGACGACCGGCAGGGCGGCGTCGCTTTGCCCCAGGGCCTCGACGACGCCGGCGATAATGTCGGCGGAGACCAGCGGGCGGGCGGCATCCTGGATGAGGACGAGGTCGGGCTGCTTCGGGCCGAGGGCGGTGAGGCCGGCGAGCACCGAGGCCTGGCGCGTGCTGCCGCCGGGGACCGGGGCGAGCAGGCGGTCGTCGGCGAGGCCGAGGGCGGCGAAGCGCTCGGCGTGCTCGGCGTGGATGACGGGCAGCACCCAGTCGACGCCGGCATGCGAGGAAGGCGCGGATGGTGCGGCTGAGGACGGGCTCGCCGGCGAGGGCGCGGTATTGCTTCGGTTCGAGCTGTCCGCTAGCAGTGGCGCGCTCGCCGCGGCCGGCGGCGACCACGATGGCGGCTATGGTTCGTCTGCCTGTCATCATTGCAGAATATCAGCCTCCGCAAGCGCGTCGCTGGTCTAGCCGGGGTGCGGGCGGCCAGCAAGGGCCGGGGGCCACAATCCGGCCTTGCAGCGATCGGATGTTGCACGCGGATGGTTTTTGACTATTCTGCAGGCACTTCCTCGAAATGAACAAATCTGGGGCAACCCTTGTCTGATTTTGCCTGCGCATTGAGCATTGCGGGTCACGAACTGCCGAACCGCGCCTTCCTCGCGCCGATGGCGGGGATCACGGACGCGCCGATGCGGCGGCTGGCGGAACGGTACGGGGCCGGGCTGGTGGTCTCCGAGATGATCGCCAGCAACGCGCTGGCGACCGGGCAGGCGGAGATGGTCCGCAAGCTCGGCAAATCCGGCCGGCTGCCGCATGTGGTGCAGCTGGCGGGCTGCGAGGCGGAGTGGATGCGGCGCGGGGCGGAGATCGCCCATGAGGCGGGCGCCGACATCATCGACATCAACATGGGCTGCCCGGCCAAGCGGGTGACCAACGGCTATGCCGGCTCGGCGCTGATGCGGGTGCCGGACGAGGCGCTGAAGCTGATCGAGGCCGTCGTGGCGGCGACGCCGCTGCCGGTGACGGTGAAGATGCGGCTCGGCTGGGACGACGAGAGCCTCAACGCGCCCGAGCTGGCGCGGCGGGCGGTCGATGCCGGGGCGCGGATGATCACCGTGCATGGCCGGACGCGGCAGCAGTTCTACAAGGGCGAGGCGCGCTGGGAGCTGGTGCGGCCGGTGGTCGAGGCCGTCGACGTGCCGGTGGTGGTCAATGGCGACATCACCAGCCTCGAGCGGGCGCGCGAGGCGCTGCGCGCTCTCGGGCGCCGCCGCGGTGATGCTGGGCCGCGGGGCGCAGGGCCAGCCCTGGCGGGTGGGCCAGATCGGGGCCGGGCTCGCGGGACTGGATGCCGCGCCGGCGCCGGCGGGCGAGGCGCTGGCGGCGGTGGTGGTCGAGCATTACGAGGCGATGCTGTCGGAGTACGGCACGCAGATCGGGGTGCGGGTCGCGCGCAAGCATCTCGACTGGTATCTCGAGGCGGCCGGGCATCGCGCTCGAGAAGCCGGTGCGGAGCCTGCTGCTCGGCTCCGAGAACCCGGCCGAGGTGGCGGGGCTGATCACGCGGCTGCTGGAGCAGAGCGAGGGCGTCGCGGCATGAGCGAAGCCAGCCTCCCGGAGCTGCCGACCGCCGTGCTGCAGGCGCTGCCGCAGCCGGTCATCGTCTGCGCCGAAGACCACACGATCGTCTTCGTCAACTACGCGGCCGAGGCGTTCTTCGGCGCCTCGATGAGCGTGCTGAGCCGGCAGCGGCTCGACGACCTCATCGCCTTCGGCTCGCCGATCATCGGGCTGGTGAACGCGGTGGCGGAGCGGCGCGCGCCGATGACCGAGTATCGGGTGCGCGTCGGCTCCTCGCGCTTCGGCGACGCCAGCGACGACCGCGTCGTCGACGTGTTCGCCACCCCGATCTCCGACGGCGACGGCCGCGTCGCGCTGCTGTTCCAGGAGCGCACCATGGCCGACAAGATCGACCGGCAGCTGGTGAGCCGCGGCGCGGCGCGCTCGGTCACCGGCCTCGCCTCGATGCTGGCGCACGAGATCAAGAACCCGCTGTCGGGCATCCGCGGCGCGGCGCAATTGCTGGAGCAGAGCGTCACGGCGGACGAGCTGCCGCTGGCGCGGCTGGTCCGCGACGAGGTCGACCGCATCGTCGAGCTGATCGACCGCGTGGAAGTGTTCGGCGACGACCGGCCGATGGAGCGCGAGCCGATCAACATCCACGTGGTGCTCGACCGGGTGAAGCTGCTGGCGCGGAACGGCGTCGCCAGGGGCATCACCTTCACCGAGGACTACGATCCGTCGCTGCCGCCGGTGTGCGGGCAACCGCGACCAGCTCATCCAGGTGTTCCTGAACCTGGTGAAGAATGCCGCGGAAGCCCTTGAGCGGACACCGAAACCGGAGATCCGGATTCTCGACGGCGTTCCGCCCGGGCATCCGCATTTCGGTGCAGGGCGTGTCCGAGCGCATCTCGCTGCCGCTGGAAATCGTCATCGAGGACAACGGGCCGGGCGTGCCGCCGGACCTGCTGCCGATCCTGTTCGATCCGTTCGTGACCACCAAGGCGAACGGCTCGGGGCTGGGCCTGGCGCTGGTGGCCAAGATCGTCGGCGACCATGGCGGCGTGGTCGACATGCGACAGCCGTCCGGGCCGCACCCGATTCCGCATCCTGCTGCCGGTCGCCAGCCGGCGCGACGCTGACCGAGACTGAAGAGGTCATGGCGCAATGAGCCACACCGTGCTGCTTGCCGACGACGATGCCGCGATCCGCATGGTGCTGAACCAGGCGCTGACGCGGGCCGGCTACGAGGTGCGCCCGACCGGCAATCTCTCCACCATGTGGAACTGGGTGAGCCGCGGCGAGGGCGACCTGCTGATCACCGACGTGGCGATGCCCGACGGCAATGCCTTCGACGTCATGCCCAAGATCAAGAAGCTGCGGCCCGACCTGCCGATCGTGGTGATGAGCGCGCAGAACACCTTCATGACGGCGATCCGCGCCAACGAGGTCGGCGCCTACGAGTACCTGCCCAAGCCGTTCGACATCACCGAGGTGCTGTCGGTCGTGGCGCGGGCGCTGGCCGATGCGCAGGAAGCCGCCAGCGGGCGAGACGCAAGGCCGAGGAGCCGGGCGAGACCATGCCGCTGGTCGGCCGGTCGCCGGCGATGCAGGACATCTACCGCGCGCTGGCGCGGCTGATGCAGACCGATCTGACGGTGATGATCACCGGCGAGAGCGGCACCGGCAAGGAACTGGTGGCGCGGGCGCTGCACAATTTCGGCAAGCGCCGCAACGGCCCGTTCGTCGCCATCAACATGGCGGCGATCCCGCGCGACCTGATCGAGGCCGAGCTGTTCGGGCACGAGAAGGGCGCCTTCACCGGCGCCACGGCGCGCTCCTCCGGCCGGTTCGAGCAGGCCGAGGGCGGCACGCTCTTCCTCGACGAGATCGGCGACATGCCGATGGATGCCCAGACCCGGCTGCTGCGCGTGCTGCAGGAGGGCGAGTACACGATGGTCGGCGGGCGGACGCCGATCAAGTCGAACGTCCGGATCGTCGCCGCGACGCACCGCGACCTCAGCCAGATGATCCGGCAGGGGCTGTTCCGCGAGGACCTCTACTACCGGCTCAACGTCGTGCCGATCCGGCTGCCGCCGCTGCGCGAGCGCATCGACGACATCAGCGACCTGGTGCAGCATTTCCTGCGCGAGCGCGCAGCGCGACGGCGAGCCGGTCAAGACGATCTCGCCCGAGGCGATCCGGCTGATGCAGAACTATTCCTGGCCGGGCAACGTGCGCGAGCTCGAGAACCTCGTGCGGCGGCTGTCGGCGCTCTATGCCGACGAGAACATCTCGGCCGAGATCGTGCAGAGCGAGCTCAACATCGCCGACTCGCCAGCCGGTGCCGGCGCAGCACGGGACCGGTGGACGTTTCGACGGCGGTGGAGACCCATGTGGCGCAGATGCTGCGCGAGCACGAGCCGAACCTGCCGCCGGCCGGGCTCTACCAGCGGGTGCTCGACCGGGTCGAGGCGCCGCTGATCGCCATGGCGCTCAATGCCTGTGGCGGCAACCAGATCAAGGCCGCGGACCTGCTGGGGCTCAACCGCAATACGCTGCGCAAGAAGATCCGCACCCACAACATCGAGATCGTGAAGCAATCGCGGCGGGGCTGAGGGGGCTGGTCGAGGCCCTCCGATCGACCCCGGTCCCCGCGGTCGTCATTCCCGCGAAAGCGGGAACCTCTGTTTCGCTTCGACGCCGCAAACGGAGATCCCCGCTTTCGCGGGGATGACCCGGGGGAAGGAGGGGTAGTACTGTGCGCCATCCACCCCGCCCGCCGCCTGCCGAACCGTGAACTGCCAGGCGCTCGGGTGTTGCAAAAATACCCAATCGCGCGTAGGCACGTGCTGGGGACGGTGATCTGCCCCGCTTTAGTGTCACTTTTTGGCAACTAATGTTCTGAAGCTTGTGGGAATCGGCATGTTGGCCGGCCCGCCGAACCCGGACTTTGGATGCAGGACGCGACAATCGCCAGCGATGCCTTGCCCGGATCTGTCCTGGCGCCTCTGACGACGCCGGCGCGCATGCTGCGCTTCGCCGATGCGGGGCGGCAGGCGCTGCGCACGATCGGGCTGATCATCGTGCTGCTGTCGGTGTTCGTGTCGTCGGGCTCGTTCCTGATCATGACCGGCGCGACGGACATCGAGCCGACGCCCGAGGTCTGGACCATCATCTGGATCGTCAACGGCCTGCTGGTGCTGTCGGTGGTGGCGCTGGTGCTGACCGAGGCGACGCTGCTTGGTGCAGGCGCGGCTGCGCGGGCAGGCGGGCGCCCGGCTGCAGGTCCGCATGGTGACGATGTTCGCCATGGTGGCGGCGGTGCCGGCGCTGCTGGTGGCGGTGGTGGCGATGATCTCGCTCAACCAGGGCCTCGACCAGTGGTTCAGCGAGCGGACGCGCACCATGGTGGAGAGCTCCCGGCTGGTGGCGCGCTCGTACATGCTCGAGCACGCGCAGGTGCTGCGCGACGACGTCATCTGGGTGGCGAGCGAGCTGGAGCAGGCGCGCGGCACCTTCCAGACGGACCGGGTGAAGTACCAGCGCATCCTCACGGCGCTGGCGGTGACCCGCTCGCTGCCGTTCACCTCGCTGATCTCGGCCGACGGCGACACGCTGATGAAGGCGCAGATCAATGCGCCGGGCACGGCGCCGAAGGTGCCGGAAGGGCTGACGTCGGGGGTGGGCGAGGGGGCGCCGACGCTGATCTCGCCCGGCCGCACGAACCTCGTCGGCGCGGTGGTGAAGCTGCGCGGCTACGACAACACCTATCTGTTCGTGGCGCGGCCGGTGGACCCGGAGGTGCTGGAGTTCATGCGCCTCACGGACGAGAACATCACCGAGTACCGGCAGTACGAGAGCAACCGCTTCGTCTTCCAGATCACCTTCACGCTGATGTATGTCGGCCTGGCGCTGGTGCTGCTGCTGGCGGCGGTGTGGATCGGCATCGCGCTCGCCAACCGCTTCGTCGATCCGATCCGGAACCTGATGATCGCCTCGAGCCGGGTGTCGGACGGCGATCTCGACGTCCGCGTGCCGGTCGAGCGGGGCAGGGGCGACCTGCGCGACCTGTCGAACCGCTTCAACACCATGACGCAGGAGCTGAAGACGCAGCGGCTGGCGCTGATCGCGGCGAGCGAGACCAACGAGAAGCGCCGCCAGTTCACCGAGGCGGTGGTGGAGGGCGTGTCCGCCGGCATCGTCGGGCCTCGACCCGTTCGGCGTCATCACGCTGGTGAACCTGCGCGCCGCCGAGATGGTGGGAACGCGACGAAATCTCGCTGGTGGGCAAGCGGATCGACGAGGTGATCCCGGCGCTCGGCGCCGGTGATCGAGCGGGCGCAGTCCTCGCGGCGCGGGCAGGTGCGCGACCAGATCGAGATCGGCTCGGGGCCGGACTACCGCACCTACCAGGTGCAGCTGACCCGCGAGGGCACGATGACCGAGAGCAAGGGCTATGTGGTGACGCTCGACGACATCACCGACCTGCTCTCGGCGCAGCGGACCGGCGCCTGGGCCGACGTGGCGCGGCGCATCGCGCACGAGATCAAGAACCCGCTGACGCCGATCCAGCTGTCGGCCGAGCGGCTGCGCCGCCGCTATGGCAGCAAGCTGGCCGACGATTTCGAGGTGTTCGACAAGTGCATCAACACCATCGTCCGGCAGGTGGGCGACATCGGGCGGATGGTGGACGAGTTCTCGTCGTTCGCCCGCATGCCGGAGGCGCGGCTGGAGAAGGGCGACCTTTCGGAGACGATCCGGCAGGCGGTGTTCCTCGAGAGCGTGCGGCTGCCCGAGGTGTCGATCAAGCTGCAGCTGCCGGAGGGGCCGATCCAGGCGTTCTTCGACAACCGGCTGGTCAGCCAGGTGCTGACCAATCTGATCAAGAACGCGGTCGAGGCAATCGAGGGCGCCGGCATCGAGGCGATCAAGGATCCGCGCATCACGGTGGAGGCCCGCGAGGAGGGGGAGATGGTCCGCATCTCGGTCTCCGACAACGGCAAGGGCTGGCCGAAGGAAAATCGCAACCGGTTGCTGGAGCCCTACGTTACGACGCGCGACAAGGGCACGGGACTGGGGCTGGCGATCGTCGCCAAGATCATCGAACAACACGGCGGCAAGGTGGACCTGGTGGACGCCGAGCCGGATGAAAACGGGCGCGTTGGCGCCTCGTTCAGCTTCACCCTGCCATTGCGCCGGCTGGGTGAGGCGGAGGAGGGGGAAGCAGCAGCCCCCGCGGCGCCGGCGGAGCAGCAGACCGCCGGCACCGTTCACGATGGCGCAGCGGGTAGGGCAGACCCCAACAATGAAAAAGAGGAGCCGCGATTGCATGCGGTTGAGAAGAGCTGATGGCCCTCGATATCCTGATCATCGATGACGAGGACGACATACGCGACCTGATCGCGGGCATTCTCGAGGACGAGGGCTATGAGGCACGGCAGGCTCACGACGCCGATTCCGGCCTCAACGAGATCGCACGGCGCCGGCCCAGCCTGGTGTTCCTGGACATCTGGATGCAGGGGAGCCGGCTCGACGGGCTGCAACTGCTCGACGTGTTCCAGAGCCAGCACCCGGACATGCCGGTGGTGATGATCTCGGGGCACGGCAATGTCGAGACGGCGGTCAGCGCCATCCGGCGCGGCGCCTACGACTATATCGAGAAGCCGTTCAAGGTGGACCGGCTGCTGCTGATCACGCAGCGGGCGATGGAAGCCGCGCGGCTGAAGAACGAGGTCGCGGACCTGCGCGAGCGCTCCAGCAAGACGGTGGAGCTGGTGGGGCCGTCGCAGGCGCTGCAGCAGATTCGCGGGGTGATCGAGAAATCGGCGCCGACCAATTCGCGCATCTTCATCTCCGGCGCCTCAGGGTCCGGCAAGGGGCTGTGCGCGAGGCTGATCCACCAGAAGAGCAGCCGCGCGGACGCACCGTTCGTCGAGATCAACTGCTCGCTCTATTCGCCCGAGGAAGTGGGCGTCGTGCTGTTCGGCCGCGAGACGCGGGAGAAGACCGGGACGCTGAGGACCGAGGTCGGGGCGCTCGAGCGGGCGCATGGGGGCACGCTCTATCTGTCGGAGGTGGCGGCGCTGCCGCCGGCGGCGCAGCAGGCGCTGCTGCGCACGCTGGTCGAAAGCCGCTTCAACCGGGTGGGCGGGGCGGTGGCCGGTGCCGATCGACGTCCGCATCATCTCGTCGAGCTCGCAGAACGTCTCGGCGCTGATCGATGCCGGCCAGTTCCGGTCCGACCTGTTCCACCGGCTGTCGATCGTGCCGCTGCAGCTGACGCCCGCTGAAGGAGCGGCGCGAGGACATCCCGCCGCTGGTCGACGTGTTCATCGAGCAGGTCTGCCGCCTGCACAACCTCAGGAGCCTCTCCATCGGCCCCGATGCCGTGGCGGTGCTGCAGGCGCAGGACTGGCCGGGCAATGCCCGGCAGCTCCGCAACTCGATCGAGCGGCTGCTGATCCTGGTGAAGGACCAGGCGCCGGCTGACGGGGTGATCACCGCGGCGCTGCTGCCTTCCGATATCGGCGAGGTGCTGCCGACCGTCGGCGACAACGACTCATCGGCGCACCTGATGAGCCTGCCGCTGCGCGATGCACGCGAGGTTTTCGAGCGGCAGTACCTGTTGGCGCAGATCGAACGGTTCGGCGGAAACATTTCCAAGACCGCGGAATTCGTGGGAATGGAGCGCAGCGCATTGCATCGAAAGATAAAATCGCTGGGGCTCTAGTGGACGACTGCGGAGGCGGGTGCCATACTTACCGAGGTGGGATACCGACTAGCGAACCGGGCGGGGTGGCGGCTCCATGCCCGATAACAGGACCGCGGCCGGCACCCCGTCAGCGGACGGGGCGTCACCCGCAAGAAGAGGCCAGCGAATGCCCAGCGAAAAAACGCAAAACCTACAGGATGCCTTCCTCAACCACGTCCGCAAGCAGAAGGTGCCGGTCACGATCTTCCTCGTGAACGGCGTCAAGCTGCAGGGCGTGATCACCTGGTTCGACAACTTCTGCCTGCTGCTGCGCCGGGACGCCCAGTCGCAACTGGTCTACAAGCATGCGATCTCGACGATCATGCCCGGCGCACCGATCCAGCTGTTCGATCCCGAGCAGGCAGCGGACGACTGATTGGCTAGATGACCGACGACTTCGACGACGACGAGGACCGCAAGAGCGGGCCGTGACCGATTCATCGACCAGCGCGAGGCCCCGACCCGTGTCGGCCTCGTGGTGCCGGACGTGCGCGGGCCAGGTCACCGGGCACAGCATCGAGTCGCGCAAGTCCGAGTTCGAGGGGCTGGCGGGGGCGATGAACTTCGACATCGTGTTCTCCGAGATCTTCCGGGTTCGCGAGATCAAGCCAGCGACCTTCATCGGCGGCGGGCATGTCGAGGAACTGAAGCGGCGGGTGAAGGAAGACGAGATCGACGTGCTGATCGTCGACACGGCGCTGCACCCGATCCAGCAGCGCAACCTCGAGAAGGAAACCGGCGCCAAGGTGCTGGACCGGACCGGGCTGATCCTCGAGATCTTCGGCGAGCGGGCGGCAACGCGCGAAGGCGTGCTGCAGGTCGAGCTGGCGCATCTCAACTACCAGAAGAGCCGGCTGGTGCGCAGCTGGACCCACCTCGAGCGCCAGCGCGGCTCGGGCGGCTTCGGCTTCATGGGCGGCCCGGGCGAGACGCAGCTCGAAAGCGACCGACGGCAGCTCACGGATCGGATCAAGATGCTCGAGGAGCGCATCGAGAAGGTGCGGCAGACGCGCGGCCAGCAGAAGGGGCGGCGCGATGCGGTGCCGTTCCAGGTGGTGGCGCTGGTCGGCTATACCAACGCGGGGAAGTCGAGCCTCTTCAACCGGCTGACCGGGGCCGGGGTGTTCGCCAAGAACCTGCTGTTCGCGACGCTCGACACGACGGTGCGGAAGATCGCGCTGCCGCATGGGCGCGAGGTGATGCTGTCGGATACGGTGGGCTTCGTCTCGGACCTGCCGACCGACCTGATCGCGGCGTTCCGCGCGACGCTCGAGGAGGTGCTCGAGGCGCATGTGATCCTGCATGTGCGCGATGTCGCCAACCCCGACCACGCGGCGCAGGCCACGGACGTGCTGAAGGTGCTCGACGAACTCGGGGTGTCGGCGGAGACGACGCCGATCATCGAGGTGTGGAACAAGATCGACCTGCTCGAGCGCGACCCCGAGGACGGCAGGCCGGCGCTCGGGACGATCGCGCCGATGGGCAAGGTGGTCGGCGTCGGTGCCGGTTTCGGCCGAGACCGGCGAGGGGATCGATGAGCTGCTCGCGACCATCGAGAAGGTGCTGGCGGGCAAGACGCGGACCTATCGGGTGCGCATCCCGCACACGGCCGGGGCCGATGTCGAGCTGGCTCTACGGCCATGCCGAGGTCATCAGCCGCGAAGAGCCCGACGAGGACGGCCAGGTCTACGAGGTGCGGGTCGAGCCGCGCCACAAGACGGCGTTCACCGAGCGCTTCGCGGGCCGGATCGAGGGCTCAGACGCCGCCTGAGCGATCCTTCGCGCGGATCTCGTTCCAGTAGCCATCCATGCGCTCGAGCCCGGCTTCGGCGAGCGGCACGCCGTCTTCGCGCGAGCGCTCCTCGACATAGCGGAAACGGCGGTCGAACTTGAGGTTCGCGTCGCGCAGCGCCGCCTCGGGTTCGACGCCGAGCTTGCGGGCCAGGTTGGCGGTGGCGAACAGCAGGTCGCCCAGCTCCTCGTGGATCTTGGCCTTGTCGTCCGCCTGCGGCGGCTTCGCGCAGCTTCGTCCAGTTCCTCGCCGACCTTGTCGAGCGTCTGCTGCCAGTCGGGCCAGTCGAAATCGACCGAGGCGGCGCGGCGGCTGAGCTTCTCGGCGCGGGCGAGGGCGGGCAGGGCGTGCGGCACGTCGTCGAGGATCGAGTGGGCCGCCTGCTTGCGCTCGGCCTTCCTGGCGCGTTCGTCGGCCTTGACCTCGTCCCACTTGCGCCTTGGCGCCGCCGGCATTGCGCGCCGCCTCCTCGCCGAACACATGAGGATGCCGGCGTATCAGCTTCTCGGTTATGGCATAAACCACGTCGCCGATATCGAAGAGGCCGCGCTCGGAGGCCATCTGCGCGTGATAGACGGGCTGCAGGAGCAGGTCGCCCAGTTCCTCGCGCAGGTCGTCGAAATCCTCGCGCTCGATGGCGTCGGCGACCTCGTAGGCCTCCTCGATGGTGTAGTTCCGGATGCTGGCGAAGTCCTGCTCCAGGTCCCATGGGCAACCGCCGTCGGGGTTGCGAAGCGCGGCCATGATCTCGATCAGGCGGGAAATGTCGCGGGACGGTTTCATGGGGGGCTCCGGCTTACCGGAAGTCAAACGAGGTCGAAGGCGACCTCATGCGCGCCGAGTTGGCCAACAACACGGCCGGGGCCGCTGGTCGGCACGAGGCCGCAGAGCGAGCCGGTGGTGACGATGGTGCCGGCCTTCAGCGGATAGGCGGGATGCTGGTTGCGGGCATAGGCGACGAGCGATGCCAGCACGGTGCCGAAGCTGTGCCTGGCCGGGGCCGAGTGGATCTCGGCGCCGTTGAACTCAAGCCGGACGTCGAAGCCCTCGATGTCGGCGCCGGGGTCGCGCGGACCGCGGTCGATGACGTAGCCGAGGGCCGACATGTTGTCGGCGAGGCCGCCACTGGGGCTGGCCTTCGAGCGGTCGATGAAGCGGGAGCCGCAGATCTCGATGCCGACGAAGTAGTGGTCGATGGCTTCCACGAGCTCGATGTCGTCAGCGGAGCCGAGGTCGCGGCCGAGCACGACGCCGACCTCGACCTCGAGGCCGACCACGTTGGCAACGGGCAACTGGAATGCACCGCTGGTGCCGACGCGCGAGGCGAAGATCGGCGCGGCCACGCCGACGCCGTCGGGATGAACGGCGGTCTTCAGCATGCCGACGGTTTCGCCGAGCTGATCGAGCACGCCGGCCTGCATCCGGTAGGCGGCGGGGCGGTCGAGTGTGTCGAAGAGCGCGGCGTCGATGTCATGGCGGCCGAGGCGCTGGGCGTCGGCGAGCATCTGGATCAGCTGCTGCTCGGTGTGGGGCGAATGCAAGGGAGGCCTCCGGGAATGCGAATTGTCGTGTCCCGGCGAGGCGGGACCGGCGACATAAGCGCCCGCGGAGGTGGAGGATGTCAACGATTCTGCTGGCGGGGAGGCGTATCGAGGGACGCGGCGGCGCGCCGCTTCGTGGTCCGGCGGAACAGCCACCAAGCCAGCGTGACGACCCCGGGCAGGGCCCAGGCGCCGAGGATCGAGGCGACGAAGCCGCCCCAGCTGTCGGCCTTGGCGGCGAGGAGGACGTAGCAGACGGTGAGCGCCAGATTGGCCAGGGTGGTTATGGCGAGGACCGGGACCGGGCGCCGTACTCCCGCTGCCGGGCGACGATCGCCCCGTTCGACCTGCCGGCGCTCCTCGCTGCGCAGGTCCTCCAGATCGATGGCGCGAGCGGATGAGCGGCGTGAAGGTGCCGTTGCCGATATCGCGGATGACCACGTCGCTGAACTCGAGGAAACGGCGGATGATTGGATAGACCGCCTTGTAGGCGGACTCCTTGGCGGAGAATACGAGCTTCCCGGCGAGCGAGCCGAGGTCATGCGAGAGCTGCGCCATGGCGGCGCGATCGCCGCACTGCATGACGACCCGCTCGGAGCCGCTGTTCAGCGGGCTCGCCTCCTCGATGTCGATGCCGAGGGCGAGGAGATCGGCCTCGCGGGCGACGGCAACCGAGCAGAGCGTCGGGCAGTGGGTAATCGAGCCGACCAGCCCGGAAGGCCACTGCGGGGCGCCGTCGGCGCCGTCGAGGAAGGGGCCGGGGTCGATGTCGAGCCGGCCTATCAGCTCGCGCGCCAGGAGGCGCCCGGCGCCGTACTCCCGCTGCCGGGCGACGATCGCCCGTTCGACCTGCCGGCGCTCCTCGCTGCGTAGGTCCTCCAGATCGACGGCGTGAGGATCGATCTCGGAGACGAGCACACTGTCGGGAAGGAGGGGGCGCAGCAGCATGAGCGGGGTCACAGCGAATAGACCATCAGCCCGAGGCCGGCGCTGCCGACGACGACGTAGTCGCCGAAGACGGCGGGGCCGAGCGTGAAGCTGTTGGGCAGCGGCGGGCCGAAGCCGGGGGCGGACCAGAGGCAGAGGCCGCTGGCCGCGTCGAAGGCGTAGAGGCCGGGGCGGGAGGTCGACATCAGCACCACGTCATTGACGACCACCGGCGAAGCGAAGCCGGTTTCACCGGGCGTCGAGTACATCGGCGGGGTGGAGTTCACGTAGCGGGTGACGTCGTCGGGGCCGGTGGCGGTGACCCAGGCATCGGTGAGGTCGGACCAATTCAGGGCGCGGAGGAAGGCCGTCGAGGCGGAATCGATGCCCGGCGTGCCGATGCCGAAGGCGAAGCCGCCGACGCCGACGAAGAGCCGCTGCAGCGGATATGACACCGTCGCCGTGCTGAAGATGCCGTAGAAGTTCTCGGTGCGCGTGCCCTCCTCGGGATCGGCCGGATGGGGATCGACAGCATCGAGGCGGCGGCCGGTGTCGCCCGGGAAGCCGCCATTACCGCCGGCGCGCGGCAGCAGCTGGCGGCGGGCCAGCGGCTGCAGGGTTTCGGCATCGAGGAGGAAGAAGGAGCCGTTCTTGCTGCCGATGGCGACGACGCGCTGGTTGCCGCGCCAGTAGAGCAGCGGTCCGGGCGGGACATCGACGTCGTCGTCGTCGGGCCGGTAGTTGTCGGCATTGGCGGGCTGGAAGAAACGGGGCGAGCCGCCGGTGCGGGCATCGAGCGAGAGCACGCCCAGTGCGTATTTCACCTGGGGCAACGCGTGCTGGGGCAGGACGTTGCCGGTGCCGACGATGATCCGGTCGGTCACCGGGTCATGGCGCATGAGGACCAGGGGGAGCCGCCGCGCTGCAGCGGATCGGGGCCGACGCGGAAAGGCGCGGGCATGGGGGAGAGGCCGGCGACCGAGACCGGGACGACATTGGGCTCGCTGTCGACCTGGCCGGGCGGCACCGTGGTGCAGAACAGCCAGAGGACGACGCCGGTGGCCGCGTCGAGGCAGTAAACGAAGCCGTAGGTGTTGCTCTCGCTCTCGCCCCAGCCGACGTAGACCCGGCCGTTGACGACGAGCGGCGAGCTCCAGCCCTCGGCGGCGACGGCGTGCGTCACCGGCTGCCGGTGCAGCGGATCGGCGTGCCGCATGTCGGTGACCCAGACGGGCTGGAAAGTCGCGGAATCGAGGCAGTAGAGCTTGCCGTCGAGGGCCGAGAAGTAGATGCGGTTGCCGACCACGGCGGGGGTGCAGGCAATGCCGGCAAGGCCCTGGCGGGAGCCGCCGAGCGGCGGCGTGTTGTGGGTGAAGCTCTGCAGCGGCACGCCCGAGACGAGATCGACCGAGTAGAGCGTGCCGCCGCGGCCGGCGAGCGCCCGGCGGCTGTTGCCGATGCCGACATAGATGGTGCCGTTGACCACCGCGGGTACCGAGGTGACCGGTCCGTCGAGCGGTAGGCGGTAGCGCAGCTGCAGCCCGGCGACGTTCGCGCTGGTGATGTGGCTCTGCGCAATGATGCCGGAATGCACGGCGTCGTGGTGATACATCCACCAGTCGGCTGCCACCGGGGCGACCCGGGGGCCGCCGGCAATGGCGGCGAGACGCGGCCGGTCGGCGGCGCGTTGGGTCGGCAAGGTCGCCGCAGGCAGCTCGCGCACCAGCACCTCCTCGGCGATCGGGGCGGGGGCATCGAGGAGGGCGCGGAGGTCGGCGAGATAGGTGCGGACGTCCTTGCCGCCGGGCAGGTCCGGCGGCTTGACCGCGCCGCCCTTGCCGCGCCGCGTCGCCATCAGCCGGACCGGGTCGCTGCTGGTCGCGACCTCGTCGGCAGCGAGCTGCTCGCGCAGGATGCGCAGTTGCTCGGGGTCGACCGTAGCGAAGGCTTGCTCCAGCGCGGCCCGCTGGGGAGCAGCGGCGGGCGCGAGGCTGGCCGCAGCGGCGCGCACCCGCACCACGGCGAGCAGCCAGTCGCGCGCGATCTGGTCGCGGGGGAGGCCTACCGCGACATACTCGCCATCGGTGTCGACATTGGCCCAGGCGAAGCCCTGCGCCAGGTTCAAGCCCGATCTCGGGACGAGCCGGACCTCGCCGCTGCGGGGATCGCGGCGGACCACGCGAACCGTCGCCGGGTCGATGCCGGCGAGGTCACCGCGCTCGACTGGCAGGGTAAGCTGGCGCTCCGGGAAGCGGGTCGGGCCCTCGAGCCGCACCTGCCGGCTGGCGCGGCAGATGGGGGCGGCGGGCGGCGCGTCGCTGGTGGCGACGGCGATGTCGGCGGGCAGTTCGAGGCGGGAGATCGACAGCAGGCGGGCTTGCGGCGGCGGCTGGTCGTTCTGCGGGGTCATCCGAGGCTCCCTTCAAACATGCATGCGCCACAGGGAACCCGAGCGGGACGCCGACATGCCGCCCCCCGGTCCTGCATCTCGTAACTGCCGAAATCGAGGACGTAGAGGGTACCGTCCGAGCGGCAGCGGATTTCGATCGGGCGCGACAGCGGGCGGCCGGCTGGGGGTTGCAGGGCGCCGGTCGGGAGACTGGTCGGAAAGTCGAAGGCGGTCCAAACGAGCTCGAGGGTCGCGAGGCTTTCGACCGCGGCGGTCATCTCGGTGGTTCGCCGTCGGTCGGGAACTCGCCGCGCAACCGGGCCTCGACCTCCTCGTTGGAGAGGGCGATCAGCTCGATGACGACGTCCGCGGCACGCTCGATGGCGGGGCCGCGCACCGGATCGGCGAGGAGTCCCTCGGCGAGCGAGGCGATGGTGGGCAGTCGGAAGAACTCCTGCAGCGGCAGGCTGATCTCGAGCAGGTCCTCGATGCGGGAAACGATCTGGGTCACCAGCAGCGAGTGGCCGCCGAGTTCGAAGAAATTGTCGTCGATGCCGAGGGCCGGGACCTTGAGCACGTCGCTCCAGACGGCGGCGAGGACCTGCTCGAGGGCGGTGCGGGGCCCGGCGACCTGCCCCTCCCGCTGCACCTGCGGCGGGGGCAGCGCGCGCCGGTCGAGCTTGCCGCTCGGGGTGCGGGGCAGGCGTTCGAGGCGGCACGAGGCCGGTCGGGATCATCGGGTCGGTCAGGTGCTGGCCGAGATGGCTGCGCATGGCGCCGAAGGTGACGGCGCGGCCGGGGGAGGGTACGACATAGGCCACCAGACGGTGGCCGCTCGCGGGGTCGGGCCAGGCGGCGACCGCCGCCTGCGCGATGTCGGGCATGCGGGCGAGCACCGCCTCCACCTCGCCGAGCTCGACCCGCACGCCGCGCGGACTTTCACCTGGTTGTCGACGCGGCCGAGGAACTCGAGGGTACCCTCGGGCAGCCAGCGCACGCGGTCGCCCGTGCGATAAAGGCGGCCGCCGGGTTCGGCCGGGTGCTCGATGAAGCGGGAGGCGGTCAGTTCCGCATCGCCAAGATAGAAGCGGGCGAGTCCGGCGCGCCGATGCAGAGCTCGCCGGGGAGGCCGACGGGGACTTCGTGCAGCCTGCGGTCCAGCACGTGGCAGCGGACATTGTCGATCGGCTTGCCGATCGGGACGATGCTGGCGCCCGGGACGCAGGGTTGCCAGGTGGCGTCCCAGACCTCGGAGATGCCGTAGAGGTTGTAGAGCGTGGCCGAGGGCGCGGCCGCGTGAAGCGCTCCGCCAGCTGCGGCATCAGCGCCTCGCCGCTCACCACCCACATGCCGAGGCTGGGGAGGTGCTCGCCGAGGGCGGGGTCGGCCTCCACCATGGCGTTGAGCATCGAGGGGACGAGCCAGAGGCGGGTGACCTTGTGCCGGGCGAGGAGGTCGATCAGGGCACGGGGGTCGGTGCGGACGGCTGTCGGGATGACGAGCGCCGGTACACCGGCCAGCAGTGGCCCCCATACTTCCCACAGGGAATCCACGAAGCTGGTCGGCGTGCTCAGCGCCCCAACCTCGCCTGACTGGAAGGGATAGGTGCGCCACATCCAGTTGAGGCGGTTCAGCATGACGGAATAGTCGACTGCGACGCCCTTGGGCAGGCCGGTCGAGCCGGAGGTGTAGACGACATAGGCGAGATCGGAGGGGGAGGCCCTGGGGTCGGGCCCGAGGATGACGAGGGTTGGGGCGGATCATCGAGCAGCAGGCGGGTCGTGCCGGGCGCGGAGAGGGAGCTGGTTGCTGACCGGTTGGTCAGCAGCAGCGCGGCGCCGGAGTTGGCCAGCATGTAGCTGAGCCGCTGCTCGGGCCAGGAGGGATCGAGCGGCAGGTAGGCGCCAGGGGCCTTGGCGATCGCTACGCAGCACACCACCCAGTCGATCGAGCGCTCGAGCAGCACGCCGACCAGTGTGTCGGCCGTGACGCCTTCGGCGATGAGCTGCTCCGTCGGCCTGGCGTTCGGTCCACTGCCGCAGCGGTGCGGCGACGCGGCACGATCAGGCCGGTCACGACCTGGCTGTCGGCCGAGGTGGCGGCGAGGTGGGGGCGCGGACCTGCTGCAGGGTTCGTGACTTCGATCAGGCGGGGGCAGGGGAGCGGCGGATCGGGCAGCACCGACCAGCGTCACGTCATAGCGGAAGCGCGACAGCTCGTTGTCGTAGCGGCCGTGCTTGGGGGCGAGGGCTGGCGACGCGGAGGTCGGGGGTGAGGGTGGTGAAGAACCGCGGATCGACCACCAGTTCCTCGTCGCCGGGCGAGGCGGCGGGCGGGATGCGGTCGCGGAGGGCGGCGGGCGCCGGCATGTCGGCGTCGGGGGCCGGTCCAGTTCGAGTGCTGGTCAGCACCCAGGGAAGCCAGCGGGAGGCTGCGGACGTCGCCGAGGACAGATGAGGCCGTCGGGCGTGGAGGAAGCCCGGGCGAGGGTCGACAGCACCTTCGGCGATCTGGCGCCTCGGGAAATACTGGACGACCGAATTGAGGATGATGGTGTCGAAGCGCTCGCCCCGCAGCGCGTCGAGGTTATGGAGCTTCGTGGGCGGGACTGTGCGATGAGCCTCACAGGGGAGGTCCAGGGGCACGCATCTTGTCGATGACCCGCCTGGATGCGGCCAGCGCCTCCGGCGCAATGGTCGGTCCGCGACATAGCGCTCGCAGGTGGGGGCGACGCAGAGGAACAGCACGAAGGGCCGCAGCCGATCTCGAGCACGCGGCGCGGTTTCAGGGCAAGGATGCGGGGTGACGGCGTGGTCCAGCCAGGGCCGCATCTCTTCGTCCGGAATGGGGTGCGCCATCGAAGCTGTTGACCCAGCCCATCGTGTTGAAGCGCGGGTCGGCCCCGCTGCTCCGGCCGGGGAATAGGGTGGATTTGTAGAGCTCGCGCCAGTGCTTCGACATGGGCGCCGGCGGCCTCCTCCGGTTTGGCATGGTTGCGGACGAGGAAGGCGGCGAGGCTCCGGTCCTTCTCGCCGCTGCCCAGCGACGGGCGACGACCGGCGTGCCGGACGCCCGGCTGGCGGCCGATGAAACTCTCGATCTCGCCGAGCTCGATGCGGAATCCGCGGATCTTGACCTGGTGGTCGAGCCGGCCGAGGAACTCGATGGCGCCGTCCGCGGAAGCGGACCCGGTCGCCGGTCTTGTAGAGGCAGGCTGCCGTCGGGGGCGGGGACGAACCGCTCGGCGGTGAGCTCGGGCCGCTCAGTAGCCCCGGGCGAGGCCGTCGCCGCCGAGATACAGCTCGCCGGCCACGCCGGTGGGGACCTCGTGCGTGCCGTCTAGCTCGCCGACGTGGCAGCGGACGTTGGCGATGGGCCGGCCAATGGGGATGGGCGCGGCATGGGTCGCGGGCGAGGGCGAGGGACGCCCTGATCGTGGCTCTCGGTGGGGCCGTAATGGTTGAAGAAGCTGCGCCCGGGGGCCCAGCGGGGCGACCAGCGCAGCGGGGGCAGGCCTCGCCGGCGACGGTGATCACCCTGGAGGGTGGGGAGTTCGGCGGGGTCGAGCGTCGCCAGCGCCGAGGGGATGAGGGTGACGACGGAGATCGACTGGCGGCGCAGGAAGTGGGCGAGTTGGGGGCCGGGGCGCAGTTCGTCGGTGCCGCCGACGCACAGGGTGGCGCCGTGCAGGCCCAGCAGCGTCTCGTAGATCGAGGCATCGAAGCTCGGGGACGCGAACTGCAGGACGCGGTCGTCCGGCTCGACGCCGAAATCCCGCTGGTGCTCAGGCGCCAGGTTGCAAAGGCCGCGGCAACGCACGGCACGCCCTTCGGGGTGCCGGTGGACCCGGAGGTGTAGATGACGTAGGCGAGACGCTCCGGGTCGGGGGGCGGGGCGGGAGAGGTGGCCGGCTGAACGGCGATCGAGGGGGCGTCGAAGCGGAGGGTTGTGGTACCGAAGGGGGTGGTGTCGAGGTTGGAGAGGACGACGGTTGGGCGGGCGTCGTCGTACATCCAGGCAAGGCGTTTCTCGGGATAGGCGGGGTCGAGCGGCAGGTAGGCGGCACCGGCTCTTGAGGATCGCCAGCAACGCGACCGCCAGCTCCACCGTCCGCGGGAGCGAGGACCACGACCGGGTCCGGACCGCCTCCGGAGTGCCAGGCGGTGGCCAATTGGTTGGCACGGCGGTCGAGCTCGGGGTAGTAAGCGTCGGGCCGTCGGCGACCATCGCCACGGCGTCGGGGGTGCGGGCGGCCTGGCTTC
Source organism: uncultured Alphaproteobacteria bacterium (assembly GCA_963708965.1). Lineage (GTDB taxonomy): Bacteria > Pseudomonadota > Alphaproteobacteria > Rhizobiales > Devosiaceae > Devosia_A. Next base: position 445,841 of record CAVPUP010000011.1, read on the forward strand.
GAGCATCCGGGAGCACGTCAGGGCCGGGCAGGGGAACTCGATGGCGTTCCACGGGCGAGACCAGACCCGCTCGGTGGGGCTCAGCAGGTCGTTCTGGACGGGGGGGATTCGGGGCGCCGACGCACCGCGGTGAGGAGCCGCAGGAGGTGGGCCACCAGCCGCTACGATGGTGGCGGGATCGAACAGGCGGGTGCTGTATTCGATCGGCCTGTGAGGCCGGGCGTCGCGTTTCCCACAGGGTCAAGAACATGTCGAACATCGCGGTGCCGCGTGCGGGCCGGGGGGACGGTGAGGTCGAGCCCGTCCGGTCGAAGCCGGCCGTTGTGGCGTAGTACAGCGCCAGCGACCTGGCAGAGCGGGTGTGCGGCCCAGCGTAGCGGGGCGGGATGAGGATCTCGACGAGCGTATCGAAGGGCACGTCCTGGTGGGCGTAGGCGTCAGCGCCGACTCCGCACCCGCGCCAGCAACTCGCGTGAAAGTCGGGTTGCCGGCGAGGGTCGGTGCGCAGCACGAGGGTGTTGACGAAGAAGCCGATCAGCCCGCTCGAGCTCGGCGCGGTTACGGCCGGCGATGGGGGTGCCGGTGGGCAGGTCCGTCCTCGCCGGAGTAGCGGGAGATGAGGGTGGAACGCCGGTGAGCAGGGTCATGAACAGGGTGGCGCCGGCCGCTTGCGACAGCCTGCGGAGGCCCGCGACGAGATCCGGGGGCAGGCTGAAGTGGTGCGTGGCGCCCGCGAAGCTTTGGACCGGCGGGCGCGGGCGGTCGGTGGGCAGGGTCGAGCAGCGGCAGGTCGGCGAGCTGTTCGCGCCTGCCGGCGAACTGCGGCTCGAGCTTGCGCCGGCGGAGGTGGCCCGCGCTGCCACAGGGCGAAGTCGGCGTACTGGATGTCGAGCTCGGGGCAGGGGGAGGGAGGGACGGCCGGCGGCGAAGCGGCCTCGTAGAGGCGGGGAGAGTTCGCCGAACAGGGATGCGCAGCGACCAGCCGTCGCTTGACGATGTGGTGGAGGGTCAGCGACAGCACCCAGCGCCGCGGTGTGAGCCGGATCGCCAGGAACAGCGGAGCAGGGGGCCGGTGCCGAGTTCGAAGGGCTCGCGGGCTTCCTCGGTGGCGAGCTCCAGTGCGCTTCTCCTGGGGCTTCGGGGAGCCGGGAGTGGCCGAGATCGACCACCGGCGAGTTTCAGCCGGAGTTCGGGCGCGACCCACCTGCATCGGCCGGCCTTCGATGGCGACGAAATGGGTGCGCAGCGCCTCGTGGCGGCGGACGATCTCGTTGAGGGCGCGCTCCAGCACACGGACGTCGAGGGGCGAAGTCGCAGGTCTGAGCGAGTGGTGGATGTTGTAGAACGGGGTTGGCCGGCTTCAGCTGGTCGAGGAACCAGAGCCGCTGCTGGGCATAGGAGGGAGGCGAGGGGGCTGACCGGTTGTCCCGGGCGACGATTGGCAGCCTTGCCTGCA